>NZ_BCPT01000005.1 GCF_001544095.1 Enterococcus casseliflavus NBRC 100478
ATACTCTTGCGAGTAGGGGGCTTTTTTTTCTATCTTGATAATCCATAATATGTTTGAACTTAAATGAGTTGGGTGATTTATTTAGGGGTATTTTTACTAATCAAACGTGACACATGGCTCATCAATTCTTTAACAAAATCCTTTTTGTTAATATTAATATTCACAGTCTTAAATTCATCGTAATTGTTTGTAGAATAGCCGTAAGAAGTAGAGTGTTCTTTAAATGTAATATTAATTATAAGTGTATCATCATTAACGTCCACTAAGTTTTTATACTTAGTATTTATTTTTTTCTCTACAGTCCGATGCAAAATACTTCCTTGGTGGAATAATTTACATCTGATATTGTATATAATGAATCCATCAAATTGATTTATGTTTTGAATAACATCATCGTCAATATCTTTAATAGGAAGATTCTGATATTTAAATACATTTTCGTCATACCACTTTATATATCTTTTGCCTACAACACCTTTTATTTTTTTTGTTTCTTTTCGAAGGTAGGAATAGTGATACTGTCCCATTAGATCTGGTATTGAAAGACTGCAAAAGAAAGCTGCGTCAATTGCTCCTTTTGCAAGAGCATCTTCAATAATGGATGCTAAATTTTTTATAGATTCTAATATCTCAATGTCTGTAGAAGTCTTGGCTTTTTTCATAATAGTCTCCTTATTTTACTCTCAAAGTATCACCAGGATAAAGCATAAAATTATTTGGATCAATGCCATTTAGTTCATAAAGCTCTTCGACAGAAATCCCAACACGTGCAGCTATTTGGGGAGGCCCTTCGCCTTTTTGAACGGTCGTGTATTTTTCAACAGGTTGAGCCGGAACGCTGCTTTCAGGCACTGTTTCTTCAGAGCTTGCAGGAACCTCAACAGGTTGGACACTTTCTTCTGAATAAGCAGCCACACTTTCAGATGAAAAAACTTCGGATTCTGTAGAATTAGAAGCGAAAGGTGATTTGGTTAATTCAAGAGATGCTGCCTTTGCGTATTTCTCAACTAGGTCTTGAGAGAGCTGGCCATTAAACTGCATCAGGACCAATTCATCCTCATTAACTGCAGTATAGGAGAATAGCATTGCTGAGTCTTTTCCAAGGTCATCATAATACTGTTTAGTCGCTTTCAAGTCATCTAAATTATCAAAAGTCAGCAAGCGAGCATTACGTTGATCATCTTCATTGTCAGTTTCAACTAATGAAAATATCTTTGCACTTGTGGCTGACATAGGCGCAATACCAAAGTCGTCCTTCGTCATGTCCCGTGGATTGTAAACCACAAGCGATTGCTGCGTGAATGCTTCAATTATATCGTCTAAATTTGCAGCAGCTGATTCTGATGAGACGGTGGTTTGTTCTGTAGATGATGAACTTGATTCAACTTCTTTCTTTTTCGTGTAAGGTTTCAAAACAAGTTTTTCTGCTCCTGAATCGTCATCATTCTTTTTTTCATCAGGAGTAAAGATTATATTCTCATCCTCTTTTGAAACAGTATAATAAACAAAATCTTCATCATCTACTGAATCTTGTATTCTGATTGTGTCTTCTTCTAAAACATATTCAAGCTTATAATCCAAATGATCTATGATTTGTTTCGCAAATTCTTCACCTAATTTTTCCCATTCATCTTTAGCACTAGATGACATGCTATCAGTATCAACAGATACAGACATTACATGATCAGAGAAAGATACGATCATATTTGGATATTCTTTGTTTGAAGATTCTGTAATCCAATCATTTGCCTTAAAGTCTTCAGTGGTGATTTTTTGGCCACAAGCGGTCAGCAACAAAAACGTAAATAAAACCCAAATTCCCACACTAATCTTTTTCATGTTTATCCCCCTAAACCTATTTGAAAATATCCCATATACTAAACGTTGTTTTTTTATAAATCTTTGCTTTTGTTGATTTTATAGGTGATTTAGCAAATCCCATTCCTTTCTTTCCATAACCGGGGATTACCGCTTTTTTGATTTTCCGTTTGGCTTTCCCAGTAGTTCTAGCCTTAAAACTTTTCTTAACGCTTGGTTTTCTAAGACCTACTTTCATTTTTTACCCTCTTTTCATATTTTTATTTTATTGTATCAAAAAAGCCCTATCATAAGATAGAACTTTTTTTCTGTGGAGGCTATACTGTTCTTGCACGATATAAGGTAGTCAATTATTTTGAAGAGCTAGGCCCGACCACCGAGTTATTATTTAGTGATTCAAATTCTATCATGATTTTTGTCTTACCAATCACTGAATATTTCCGAATTACGAATTGTTTCCTACTATTATATTCACCAGCAACCACAATTCTCATTCCCTCATCGACATCTGCCAGAAAGTTCAAGCTGTGAACAGCAATCAAACAATTTGCGCCATCAAGGGAGAAACGCAATAAAGGGGTCTTGCTCATCTTCAATACTCGTATCTTTGATACAGTTCCTTTCAACGACTCCATAAAAATCGCCTCCATAACGTTGTATATAATAGTGACAATCCATCTTTCTTAAAGCAACAGCAACATAAAACTCGATACATTTTGCGCCAAATAAACACTCTTGCGACTCAGAGATAGAGTCAGGAAATTCGTTTATAAAATCAGAATAGGATAGGTATCCTTGTTCGTACTGGTTGATCACATTCACTGAACATCAAACCATTTCTTCTCATAGTAAAATTCAATATTTCTGATTTCTTCGTACTCGATCAGCGTAGTATCAATGTAGATCCCTAATTCATTATGACCAGATAGGAAACCTATCACGTCCGGCATGAACTTGCCTAATTGAGTGTAGTTAAGTTGCACAGCAAGTCGCTTTCTCTTCAAAAGAGCCTCTTGTAAGAACTCACCGATTTGTTGTTCGTCCATTTCAGGTTTAGGTGGGCAATTATATGCCAGCTCTTTGTTGACTCGATCGATATCAGCTACATGCTCTGAAAGGAAGAAGCCTACCCATTTTAATTTTTTACGATCCTCATAAGGTTTAATCATCCCCATAAATATCACTCCTCACGAAAATTATACGAACGTTTGTTCGATTTGTAAAGCGAACAGAAATATAAAATTGTTGATCCGGAAAATAGTTTTCATTTTCCTCGCCTTTATTCCGCCCAGCATATAAGTAACGATACACATTATTAATGAAGCATAGGTATTTATGGGGATTTAGTGAATTGATGAAAGCAATAAGATTAAGGATAAATAGGGAATAGGAAGGAAGTATAGATACTATTAAATAACGCAATGATATAAGAAGCCTTCATGGCAGTTCTGAAAATGGATGAGGACGAACCGAAGAAATAATCTGTTTTGACGGATGTCAGTAAGAGGAATAAAATGAAAGTACCTTCGAGAGAAGGTGCTTTTTTTGAATAAAAGGAAAATCTAAAATGACCGAAGGGACATTCATCGGTTGTTTAGTAGATAGTTTCAATCGATTGATGCGTGGCTTTTGATAGATTGAAGATCGGAGATGATTTGCGCATGAAGGTGTTGTATTTTAATGAATTCGGTGATTCAACTGTTTTAACATATGGGGATTTGCCTGATCCCATCATTCACGAAAATGAGCTAATGGTAGAGATGATGTATATTGGGTTGAATTATGCTGATATTTATCGGAGAAAGGGTAACTATCATATTGAATCCCGAGACCCTCTTATTAATGGCTATGAAGGGGTAGGGAGGATTATTCAAAAAGGAACATCTGTCTCCAAGTTTCAGCTAGGGGAAACGATTCTTTTTGTGGATGTTCATTTTGCTAATGCAGAATTGGTGGCTGTTCCTGAGGAAAATGCTATCCGTATTCCATCAGGCATACCACCTAAATTAGCAGCCAGTATTGGTCTGCAAGGGTTGACAGCTGATTTTTTAGCTCATGATCTTGGCAATAATGTGAATCATAGTAAGGTCTTCGTCCATGGGATAAGTGGTGGCGTCGGACAAATTTTATCGCAATTATTAACCGCAGATGGTCTAGAAGTGTATGGCGTCACTTCTACGGAAGAAAAGCGGCAACTGGCTTTAGACCAAGGCGCAAAACAAGTTTTTTTAAGAAATACAGAATGGCAAGATACCTACACTTCTTTCTTTGATACCGTTTATGATGGCATTGGGCATACATTAGCCGAAAGTGTCGACTTGCTCAAAAATAGAGGGAATGTTGTCTTTTTTGGCATGGCCGGCGGAAATCCGCCAGCGATCGACTTTATTCCCTTGCTATCTAAATCAAAAAGTATTTTGACAGGAGATCTCTGGGATTACTTGACAAGTTTTCAAGAGCGGGAGAGAAGAAGCTCTCGATTGTTTGACTACTTTAGCAAGGATCAAATGAAAATCAGTCAACCAACCATTTTTTCATTAGCTGACGGAAAAGCTGCCCATGATTATTTAGAATCTGGAAAAAGTATCGGTAAAATTCTGCTGCAACCATAAGAAGGTAAAAAACTAGATTTTTTATTGCAAACGATACACCGAATGTTTGATGTTTCACTAAGGCATTTTTTTATATAATCTATAGTTCTCTTTTGATACATCTTTAAGGATAAAAATAAATGTAAAATGAATAGAATATTGCAAGAAACTAATAGTTTCTATCTATTCAGTGAGAATAAGATAAAACTTTGTGATACACAGTACATTTAATTTGAAAATATTTAATTACAGCAGTAAGATAAATATATCAAATACTTAAGGAGTGATATCTATGACAAACTATGAAGAAAAGGAAGCAAAAGCATTGGTAAAGATTGCAGAGGTTCTTGATAAGTTAGATGAAAATTTAGCTGAATTAGACACACTAGATGCAGACGCCAAAAAACATAGTATGAAGAAATGGATCGTTGAGAAAAAAGCGATTCATGAAATCAAAAAGATCGCACACGAAGCCGGTAAGTATGAAAAGTACGATGAAAAAGCACTTCAAAAAGAAATTGATGAAGTTGAGAAGTATATGTAATTGAAGAAAAATAAGAAGTTGTCACCATTATTCAGCAATTGAAATCTGAATTGATAAAAGCCAGATTTCAATTGAAGATTTAGAATTGACAATGATCTCACTAAGCCCATGCTCTTATGAGTGCGGGCTTGTTTGCTGTACATATGATTAACTGATTAACCACGCCAAGGTGAATAGGCATGAAAGATCATGATCTACAACGACAAGATAAAACATTAGTTAAAGGGGGACGGGGAAAAATCCAAAAACAAAGAAAGTCTGTTTTTTCGTATTTTTCATCGACTTTCTCTATTTTTTTAGATAAGCTTTTGGCTTATTCTAAATTTATGAGCGGTATCATAGTAAGAAGTTAACAAAACGTTTAGACCATCTGAAAAACATCTTTGCAGAAAATAGTGACGAGAGGTTTATGGCTGATGAGCAATTCGATTGTCTATTACAACATAGTAGAAAGTTCTTTATTGAAGATAAAATGATAAACTATACAAAAGAAACGGGTGATTACATGGAACCAACATTTTTCATTTCGAAAAATACTTCTGTCACGTCAAAACAGCTGGAAAATGAAGTGATTGGACATGCTTGCGAGATCTTGCAACGTGACATTTTAACCGTTGTGACAGACACGAGGAAGGCAAATAAAATTGAATTGGTTTTACTTGATGAAAAAAATGAAACGGATGCTTTTCATATACTTTTCGTATCGCCAGATAAAGTAAAAGTGTGTGCTGAAACACCGTTAGGATTAATGTATGGGGTTCTTGAAATCTCACATAAAATTTTAGATGTTCAACCTTTTTGGTATTTCATGGAGATTCCCCCAATAAAAAAACCGTTTATTGAATGGACAGATTTTGACTTAACATTGCCTGATTTTGCAACGGACTATCGGGGCTGGTTCGTCAATGATGAGTTGCTGCTGGATCAATGGGAAGATAATGGTTCAAATGAATATGTATGGGAACGGATTTATGAAACATTGTTACGTTTAGGCGGAAATGTCATCATCCCTGGAACAGATAAGAACAGTCATAGACATCGAGAAAGTGCGCAAGCGATGGGGTTGATCTATACACATCATCATGCCGAGCCACTAGGCGCAGAGATGTTTGCTAGAAGGTATCCTGGTTTGAAGGCTTCATACGAGGAACATTTTGAGTTATTTCAGGAATTATGGAAAAAAGCCTTACACGAGCAAAAGGGTACCAACGTTATTTACACACTCGGTTTTCGTGGACAAGGGGATTGTCCTTTTTGGGCAGAAGATCTTGATCGACAGTGGTCAGCAGCGGAAAAAGCAGCAGTGATCAACGAAATCGTTCATCTGCAATATCATATGGTTAAAGAAGACGATCCTCATGCAGTATGTTCAATGAACATTTATGGGGAGATGACGGAATTATTTAATCTTGGATTACTTGAGCTTCCAGATGATGTGATTGAGATTTGGGCGGATAATGGTTATGGCAAAATGGTTTCTCGTAGACAAGAAAATCACGATCCACGAGATGAAGTGTTAACAAACACATCAAAACCAAATCAATCAAGAGGAATCTATTATCACGTTGCCTTTCATGATTTACAAGCATCTAATTTTTTGACGATCTTGCCTAATAGCCCAGAATTTGTTTCTAGAGAGTTAATGGCGGTTAGAGAAGTCAAGATGGATAAGTTTGTCTTAGTCAATACAGGCAACATAAAACCGCATATTTTATTCTTACAAGAAATAGCGAATTTCTGGCGAGCAGATTATCAGTTACGAACCAATCAAGAGATAATTTCAGAGCATGTAACACAATATTATCAAAATCAGCAAGAAGAGATCCAAGCTGTCTATGAAGCTTACTTTGAAGCGGTTATCCGCTATGGAACATATGAGGATCAAACCGCTGGGGACGAGTTTGCCTGTTATTTGATCCGAAAAATTATTCAATCCTGGCTCAAGCAAGAAACAAAAATTCCGAGGATAGAATGGTTGACGGGTGATAAAAAAATCAAGGAGCAAGTCACAGAAATTTTCTCTATGGTAGGAGAAAAGATAGCAGCCTGGGAGAATCTATTGCTGAGATGTCAGCAAATTACATTATCCCTTCAGGATAAACATGCGCAAAATGCTCGCTTTTTTAATGATATTTACCTCTCAGTAGCCGTTCAATGCAAAACGTTAAAAGCACTGCTCCATTTGTTAGACGCTTATCAGATGCTTGATCGGGAAGAAATGGTCTTTGTATTTGTAAAAGTTTTCGATGTGTTAGAAGAAATTCATCAACTAATTCAAATACTAAAGGAAAATCCAAGTGATACATGGTATGATTTTTATGAAAACGACGGCTATACTAATCTAACATTGACAAAAGAGATGATCAAAAGTCTGTTGTCTTACATTCGCATCATTGGCGATGGTCCAGATCAAGATCAGTGGGAGAGAAAATATATTATGGATCCCACTGAATCAAGAGTTATGTTGCTTTCAAATACTAAAAAAGCGTTGACGGATGAAAAGTTAGCAAGAAAAATCAGAGTAAATTTTAGAAAAGATCCTAATTAATATTAAAATGAGATGAAACGCCATTCAAAAGTAAGACTAAATATCTTACGTTTGAATGGCGTTTCATCTAGTATGCAGTTTTTATTAGAATTCACTAGGCGTATCGTCCAATTCCAGCACCATATTATACCAAGCAACATTTGCATGTTGGGAATCTGACAGTCCTTCTAGTTGATAGCCATGCTTTTTGTAATATGGAATCAATGATTCTAAACAAGTTAAGGTGATTCCTTTTCTGTTTTGAAGACGACATTGTTCTTCGAGGACTGACAGTAGTTTACTGCCAATCTGACAGTTTCTATAATCAGGAGCGACAGATAAGCTCAGAATACTTTGGTAGCCACCAAAAGGCTGATTAGGACAAGTACTTTCAAAGAGATCGTCAGAGAGATAACGTTTAGAAATAATGGGCCCTACAACGTAGCCGATCGGACAATTCTTTTCATTTATAGCAACAATAAAACTGTCACTTATTGTATGTATTCGATTCATCATCGCAGTTTTGGATGCTGCTTCATCAGCTGTAAATCCTGCATTTTCAATCTGCATGATTCGATCAATATCCTCTTCTTTTGGTGGTCTGAAGAAAACGTTCATTCAATCACTCCCATCTTTATTCAAAAATAGTTTATCACATAATGATATATGAAGTTTATATTTGATAGCGATAAAAATTTAGAGACTTAAAATTCCTAGTACAGAATCGTTGTCACACTTTCAATCAAATGAAACAAAAATAAGAATTAGTAGTTGTTAACTGAATGGGTTCTTATAAGAAAAAGTCAAATTAATGATAATAAATCGCAATTCTTCATTTTATTCTAACAAAATGACAATTTTCTTAGGTATTCATCACAAATCTATCACATTTCCAAGCTAAAGTTTGTTATTATCTGAAAATTTTCATCATTCAGATAAAAGCTTCTTCATTATGAGCAAATTTTTTATAGTTAGTTGATAGAAAACAGGACGAGCGTATGTGTTTTCGATCCAAGTTACACGTCAATGCGTCTAATTTCTATAATTGCTGGTATGAAGAAGAGCGCAAAAAAAAATCCTTAAGTTACAGGGGACGAAATGGAGGATAACATGAAAAAAAGGAAAACAAGCTGGGCTCTCTTATTGTTAACAAGTCTGATGGTATTAGGTGCTTGTGGTAGTGGAGGCCAAGACCCAACAGATAGTTCGGGAGGGAATGTGTCAGGGGGAGCTAGTTCTGATTCTAATGTATTAGTGGTCGCATCAGGTGCAGATCCAGTGACATTAGATATCCATCAAACGAACGACCAAGCAACTACCAGGGTAGCAAGACAGATTTACGAAACACTGATCAAACAGACCAACGATCTTGAGTTAGTGCCAGGGTTAGCAACAGAGTGGGAAGAAATTGAAGAGAACCTTTATGAGTTCAAGTTGCGAGAAGATGTTGTCTTTCATAATGGGGAAGCGATGACAGCTTCTGATGTTGCCTACACCCTTCGACGGGCGGTTGACTCACCTTCGATCAGTCATATCATTGGTTCGATCGATCCTGATACGATCGAAGTGATCGATGATCATACGATCCATATCGGGACAAATGGTGCCTTCGGGCCTTTCTTGACTCATTTAGCACATCCTGCGGTTGGAATTTTGAGTGAGAAAGCTGTGGAAGAAGCTGGTGAAGATTATGGTATCAGCAGCGTTGTGGGAACAGGTCCCTTTGAATTTGTTGAATGGGCAACCGGTAGTCACGTGACGTTGGATCGATTTGACGATCACTGGGATGAGCCAGCGGGAATGGAAAGAATTGAGTTCCGGACAATTACAGATTCAAGTGTTCGTTTGATTGAACTAGAGTCAGGAACCGTCGATATTGTTTATGATATCGCTCCTTCTGATAATGAAAAGGTTGAAGAAAACGATGAATTGACTTTATTAGCGACAGAAAATTTAGGAACGGAATACTTAGGTTTCAACGTTCGAAATGATACACCATTGCAAGAAGTAGGGGTACGTCGCGCGATTGCCCATGCTATCGATGTCGAATCGATTATCCAAACGGTTCATATGGGGATCGGGACTCAAATGAGTGGACCGATCAACGAATTGGTTTTTGGATATAATGAAAACTTGGAAGCTACTCCTTATGACGTTGAATTAGCAAAAGAACTATTAGCAGAAGCTGGTTATCCAGATGGCGGGTTCTCCCTTTCGTTGTATGTCGGTGATAACAATCAAGAACGAATCCGTGTCTCGCAGGTTGTTTCCGCTGCTTTAGAAGAATTAGGTATCACTGTTGAGGTCAACCAAATGGAGTGGGGAGCATTTTTAGATGCTGCAGCAGCTGGTGAACCAGATATGTTCTTACTAGGTTGGACAACGATCACAACAGATGCTGACTATGGATTGTATCCACTGTTCCATTCAAGTAGCTTTGGCGAAGCTGGAAATCGTACGTTCTATCATAATGAACGGGTAGATGAATTACTTGATGCAGCTCGTAGCACTTCTGACCAAGAGGAACGCTTGGCCTATTATCACGAGGCGCAAGAGATTATCAATGATGAGATGCCATGGGTTTACTTACAAACCAGAGAAAATGTTTCAGGTATCCGCAACTGGGTGCAAGGGTTCGAACATCATCCAACTGGAAGTTACTTCTTAGATACGGTGTCAAAAAACTAAATTGGATTGAGAGTATAAAATAAAGAGCCGCAATGGCTCTTTATTTTGAGGAGATGAATAGATGTTCCAATATATTGTAAAACGAATTCTGTGGTTGTTTCCTATCCTGCTAGGCGTCTCTTTTATTGTATTTACGATTATGTATCTATCACCTGGAGACCCTGTAACGATGGTGTTGGGGGAAGGAGCGACTCCTGAACAATATGAGGCCATGCGTGTGCAAATGGGGCTTGACCGTAGTTTTATCGAACAATTTTTTCATTATATAAAAAATGTTGTTGTCGAATTTGATCTTGGGAGATCGTATGTTTCTGGCCGGGTGGTCATGGATGAAATCCTAGTCCGTTTGCCCAACACAATCAAATTATCAGTATGGAGTGTGTTATTTGCCTCGCTGATTGGTATTCCACTGGGAGTGATCTCTGCTTCGAGACCTTATTCCAAGGTTGATAATTTCGTGATGTTTCTTTCACTAGTTGGGGTTTCTATGCCAACCTTTTGGCAGGCACTCCTTTTAATTATTCTTTTTACTTCTACCCTGGGCTGGTTGCCAGCATCTGGTTTTGATACTTGGCAGCAAATGATCATGCCAGTATTTGCATTGGCTTCCTCGTCAATTGGCACGATCGCCCGGATCACAAGGTCGAGTATGATGGACGTTTTAGACCAAGATTATATTCGCACGGCAAAAGCCAAAGGAGTAAATGGTTCAAAGGTGACGTTCCATCATGCCTTAAGAAATGCCTTGATTCCCGTAGTGACAGTCATTGGTTTGCAGTTTGGGGCTTTATTAGGTGGGGCTGTATTGACCGAAACTGTTTTTAGTATCAATGGGATCGGGACATTGATGGTGAATGCGATCCGTACAAGAGACACAATGATCGTCCAAGGCGGCGTTTTATTTATTGCATTTATTTTTACGATGGTTAATCTATGTGTCGATATTCTCTATGCATATATCGATCCGCGAATTAAAACCTCATATGATTAAGGGAGGAACTCATGTTTTCTAGAAAAAAGGCTATAGCGAAAACGCAAGCACTTGCAGGCGTACCAGAAGGATCGAAACAAGAGATTTGGCTTTCCTTAAAAGCAAATCGCCGAGCAATGTTTGGGTTACTATTTATCACGTTACTGACGATTACTGCGATTTTTGCAGACTTTATAGCTCCCTATGGTATGCGGGAGCAAAATCTAGCCAATGCATTGCAATTTCCAAGTCGTTCTCATTGGTTTGGGACAGATGACTTGGGACGTGACGTATTGTCTCGTTTGATTTACGGCACGAGAATATCACTGACTGTAGGCGTTTGTGCGGTGTTACTGGCACTCTTTTTTGGTGGCATCTTAGGTGTCTTATCCGGTTATTTCAGAGGGTGGATCGATACGCTGATTATGCGTTTTTGTGACATCTTACTATCCATCCCTTCTATTTTATTGGCAATCGCCATCGTGGCTTCTTTGGGATCCAGCCTGCCGAACATGATCTTGGCGATCGGGTTGGCGAATATCCCCATTTTTGCTCGTATTATTCGGGCAAGTGTGATGGCGGTCAAAGAGAAGCAATTTATTGAAGCTGGAAAAGCGCTGGGCGCAAATAATGGATTGCTGATTTTCAAACACATCTTGCCAAATATCCTTTCACCAGTCATCGTGCATTCATCAATGGGCGTTGCCACAGCAATTTTATCTGCTGTTGGCTTAGGATTTATTGGCTTAGGTATGGAGGCTTCCGTTGCGGAATGGGGAACGATGTTAAATTTTGGACGAGGCTATATCCGAACACATCCCTACCTGACGATTTATCCAGGGATCGCGATCATGTTGACCATTTTATCCTTCAATTTGATCGGTGACGGAATCCGAGATGCCATCGATCCGAAGATGAGAGAGAGGTAAGCAGTTATGGACACGATCATGCGCGTCAAGAATCTAGAAAAGTATTTTCCTGTGAAGAAGAAAAACTTTTTTGGGGTGGGAAAAGACTATGTGAAAGCAAATAAAGATCTTACGATCGATATATATGAAGGAGAAACATTAGGCATCGTCGGTGAAAGTGGCTGTGGAAAATCGACCTTTGGACGCACGATTATTCAGCTCCAACGACAAACCGGAGGCTCGACCCTTTACTATGGAGAGACGATCGAAGATTTCATGCCTCGTTACGTAAAAAAAGTCTATCAACAACTGCCACAAATGATGAAACAGTTTACTGATTCTGTCAATGAGCTCCGGTCGATCGAATCAAAACTCGCTACCGATTCAGCTGCTGATGTAGAAGCAACAACGGAACGGTTGCGTCTAAAGAAAATCGCTTTTGAAAATGAATATGGCAATACTCTACGATTAGTCGGAGGCTTGATTTTGCATGATGATCTACAAAAGGTCAGTAAGCTTCTTTCGTCTCGTTACGAAGCTGCAGCAAAAGTTGCCGCTAGCAAGCGAGCGTTAACATTTAATCAGCAAAAACAAGCGATGAATGGGGCAGTGGATCAATCAGAGCTCATAAATTTGGAAAAAATGATCGCTGAACAACAAAATGACTTAGCAGCTATTGATAAGCAAGTCGCACAACTAAAAAAAGATGTCATGAACAAAAAAGATTTTTCATACTATGAAGAGCAGCTTGATTCTGGCATCGATCTAGCTGCTTTGACTCAAAAGGAATCAAGAGTTTTACGAAAAGACCTGCAAATTATCTTTCAGGACCCTTACTCCTCACTAGATCCACGGTTAACAGTGGGTGATATTATTGGAGAAGGTTTGTTGATACACAAATTTTTTGCTAGTAAAAAGGACCCAAACTATGAAACCTATATTCTTGATATCATGGAAAAATGTGGGTTAAGGAAAGAATTTATTCATCGCTATCCGCATCAATTTTCTGGTGGACAACGACAACGAATCGGGATTGCTCGTGCCTTAGCTTTAAAGCCCAGATTCATTGTTTGCGATGAAGCTGTTTCAGCGTTAGATGTTTCGATTCAGTCACAGATCATCAATTTGCTTCATGATTTGCGGGAAGAACTCAATTTGACTTACTTGTTTATCACCCATGATCTTGGAGTCGTAAAATTTATTTCTGATCGGATCGGTGTGATGTA
This sequence comes from Enterococcus casseliflavus NBRC 100478, assembly GCF_001544095.1. Classification (GTDB taxonomy): domain Bacteria; phylum Bacillota; class Bacilli; order Lactobacillales; family Enterococcaceae; genus Enterococcus_D; species Enterococcus_D casseliflavus. The sequence continues at coordinate 13,273 of NZ_BCPT01000005.1, forward strand.
TTTTGGGCATCTTGTAGAATTAGCTTCAGCTGAGACGATTTTTTCTAACCCGATCCATCCGTACACACGGCAATTATTAAATGCCATTCCAACGCTAGACGAAGAGTATCGCCCATGGCCTATTGATGAAACCCATCCTGATTTGGCATTCAACTATTCAAAAGAAACTGATGCTGATCCAGATTGGGTAGAAGTCGAGCCGAATCATTTTGTGAAGTGTACGCGAAAATAGTTTTTTTAGAACATAGGAATTGAAACATGGTTGATGAGTCAATCACTCGAACCTTAAGCATGATACGATTGGTTTAATGGGAAAAAATCAAAAGGAGGTCCAGATGGATTTACTAGAAGTTGATAATCTGCATACGTATTTTGATACGAAACGGGGCACTGTCAAAGCTGTCAAAGGCGTTACTTTTTCATTAAAAAGAGGGAAGACATTAGGAATCGTTGGAGAAAGTGGGAGTGGCAAAAGCCAAACAGCCATGTCGATCCTTCAACTTTTTCAGCGAAATCAATATATAGCGGAAGGGCAGATCCGTTTTGATGGAAAAAATATCCTCGAATTAAGCAAAAAAGAGCTTTTAAAAATTCGTGGAAATGATATTTCAATGATCTTTCAAGAGCCTATGACAAGTTTGAATCCGGTATTTACAATCAAAGCACAACTGACAGAAGCCTTGAAACTTCATCAGCACGTCGACAATAAGACGGCGACTTTACGGGCATATGAGCTGTTAGAAGCTGTCAAGATCACAGATCCTAAACGAGTAGCCAAGCAATATCCTCATCAGTTATCTGGAGGAATGAGTCAGCGGGTAATGATCGCAATGGCATTAGCCTGCAATCCGAAGCTATTGATTGCCGATGAACCGACTACCGCACTCGATGTGATCATCCAAGCAGAAATCCTTAAGTTAATGAATGAGTTAAAAGACAAGCTGGATACAAGTATTTTATTTATTACCCATGATTTGGGTGTCATTAGTAAAATGGCCGATGATGTGATCGTGATGCATGGGGGAAAAATCGTCGAGAGTGCCCCAATCAATGAGATATTCAAAAATGCTTACCATCCGTACACAAGGCGCTTACTTGCTGCATTTTTAAGAACCGACATTCGAAACAAGAAAACAGCGCCTGATGACTTTTACAGTAAGGAAAACAATGTCTTTGATTTCACCACATTTAAAACAGAAGAAACAGCGGACCCGGATTGGGTTCAGGTAGGAACAAATCATTTTGTCGCTGCTAATTTGAGAAAAATCGATAACTAAATGAAAAAGTCGTAAAACAAAATGAATTAACTGCTTATCTCGGCTCTTCAGTATATAAGCTTGAAAGAGAATGATATAACTGAAAATTTAGATCTCTTCGACATTTAGTGTTGGTAGAGAAAGACACAACTGAAAATTTAGTAAAAACCAGTTAGGCATAGTGCTTAACTGGTTTTAACGTCGATACTAAAAAAGCTTTGAACGAAGTAAAATCTTGCTCGAAAATAAAACAGGAAATGATATCATGCGTATAGTAAATTTCTCTCTTAAAAGTTTGCAAAATTGAGTTCAACAAGAGAATATCTGTTTTAAATCATGTTTCAACACTAGAAAATATCTATTAAATAATTGCATTTCGGATATGTTTACCCAAGAGGCAAAATCAGAATCCGTATACTGATTAAACTCTCAAAGATTCTACTCAATTACAGTCTTTTCAACGATCTCAAATACTAGGTGCTGCTGGAGTATATTTATGTTCTATTACAAGTATCGAATGAGAAATAGTATTGACTAGAATCATACAGTGAGGCACATTTTGCTCATTGAGCTTTTATTAAGTTAGAAGGTAGTTTATTCAAAAGGCAGGCCTGTCTTTTTTACCTTCTCAATAACTTTTAGGACTTCTGCATGGGAAGAATCATTTTTGAAAAAATAGAATAGGTTGCTTTAGTGGTAACTTGACTTTATGTTGTATTAAAAATGCAGCTTTCTTCTTGTACCAGGAGTAATGCCATATGTTTCTTTAAATTTTTGGTAAAAGAAATTAATATTCTCAAAGCCGACTTGCTGCGAAATATCAACGATATCCATGTCGGTTGAAAGTAAAAAACGATCTGCTGCCAAGATACGTTGATTGATTACAAGTTTTTTGTAAGAATAGCCGGTATGTTTTTTTAAAAGATTGGACAGATAATTGGGATTAAGGTTGAATTGTTCCGATAATTCTGTCAAAGTCAAATTTGCGTAATTTTTCTCGATGTATTTCAAAATTGGAACAATCGGGCTCTTTCGATATTGATCGGAACGATCCGTATAAGAATCTTGATAGATATTCACAAGATCCGAAATGATCAAACTCAACAATCCTTCACAAATGTCGGTATATGCTGTGGAACGATCAAACCATTCGCATAACAACTCTTTAAAAAAGAACTGTAGACGTGTCCTTGTTTCTGAAGCAAAATGAATAAATCGATCATGTTTCATTCCATGAGTGATGGCTTCAATAAAGAATGAAGTCAAAACGCTGTCCGAGGAAAAACGGTTGAAGAAATTTGCAGTTAAATAGTACTTGGGAATAATCAAATTAATGAGAATATCATCTTCGCCAAGCGGTTCAATCTTGTGAACAGTATTTGCATCCATCAGCAAAATTTGCCCTTCATACAGAAAATGTGGTTCATTGTTAATGATCTGCTGACATTTTCCAGCATACATATAGTTAAATTCAATCCAATCATGACAGTGAATAGGATAATTCTGAAAACGAGAATGTCGTTTTATAAAAAACGGCTGATCTTTAGTAATCATCTGTGAATCTGTCAGTTCCATACAAAGAACTTCTTGATCGTTAACAACTACTTTTTTAAAATCTGAATAGTCGGGTTTTAAATTGCCGTCACGGTAAGCTTCTTCATGAGAAGAAACTTCACGGATCAAGTTGTCTAGCGCTAAATGGTCCATCGTTTTACTCCTTTTTTTCGATTTTAACAATCCGTTATCGTGTAGTCAAATCTGTGTTTTTGTTAAAAAGAAAACGTTTATTGATATTCGCGTCAGTAGAATAATTTGTTATATTGAAAACAAGTTGAAATTGAAGGCGCTATCAAATAAACAATAAATGATTGGAAGGAAATATTATGAAAGAAAAAATCACAGGTTATTTCGATAAATTAAGTCCTTTTTTTGATAAATTAGGCAACAATGCTTATTTAAAATCGATCTCCGGTGCGATGATGGGGACACTAGGTCCTATTTTGATCGGCTCGATCGCTGTTTTACTTCTAGTATTACCTAATAGTCTTCCAGCACTTTCATTTTTAGCTGGTTTCGCAAATGTTTTTAGCAAACTAAATCAAATAACTATTAGCTCGATGGCTGTTTATGTCGTGGTATTAATGGCTTATCATTTAGTGAAAAATCTACGTCCGTCAGAAGATGGTATTTCCGCTGCTATTATCGCATTGCTTAGTTTCTTTATCATTACCCCTCTAGGTACAACGACGGATGAAGTCAGCGCGATTCCAGCTACTTGGCTAAGTGCACAAGGAGTATTTTCCGCAATGATCGTTGGTTTGGTAAGTGGAAGAGTATATATTTGGCTGAAAGACAAAGGTTGGACGATCAAAATGCCAGCAGGTGTACCTCCTATGGTAACAAAAGTATTTGAATCAATTTTGCCTACGGTTCTTATCAGTGTGCTCTTCATTGTATTAAATTCACTCTTTGAAGCAACCAGCTTCGGCAACATGCATCAGTTTGTTTACAGTATCATACAAGAACCGCTTCAAGGGATCGGAGGATCAATCAGTGCAGTCATTCTGATCTCACTGATTCAACAGTTTTTGTGGTTTTTCGGTATTCATGGAACAAATGTCGTTATGCCGATCGTTCAAGCCCTGTGGATGGCAATGGACGTCGAGAACTTAAACGCTGTTGCGGCAGGCCAAACACCGCCAAACATTACTGGCTATGCATTCTTTATGATCATAACTTGGAGCGGTATGGGCTTAGGATTAGCATTATTAATGCTGCGAGCGAAAAGCAAGCAGTATCGAGAAACAGGGAAAGTCGCAATTGTTCCAGCTCTTTTCGGAATCACTGAACCATTGATTTTTGGTACGCCTTTGGTATTAAACTTTAAATTAGCGGTACCATTCATTACCAATAATAGCATTGCTTTAATTTTAGCTTATGTTTTAACACGTTTTGGATTTGTCGCTCGTTTTACTGGTGTTACTGCCATTTTCGGTTTACCAATTGGGTTCCATGCAGCTGTTCAAGGGAAACTATCGATTATCATTCTACAGTTGTTCATTCAACTGATTTTGTCACCGATATTATGGTATCCGTGGTTTAAAAAGCTGGATAAAGAAACCTATCAATTGGAACAAGCCGCATTGAAGGAGAAAGTGTAAACTCGATGAAGAAAGCGGTTAGTGTCGCTTTCTTCTTTTTACATGTGGCACTAAAAGAGAAAAGAGGAGCACAATGAAGTATACCAATCCAATTATCAAAGGATTTCATCCTGATCCGAGTATCTGTTTCGATGGGAAATCCTACTATATAGTCTGTTCAAGTTTTGAATTTTTTCCTTGTCTGCCGATTTTTGAAAGCCAGGATCTGCTCAATTGGCATTTTAAGCAGTATGCGATTGATTGTCCGGATCATATCAATCTGAAAGAAATCAGCAACTCGATGGGCCTTTTTACCCCAACGATCCGCTTCTTTGAGGAAACATATTTTCTAGTATGTACAAATGTCACCCAAGGGAATTTCATCTGCCATACGAAAAACCTTGACCATGGTTGGTCTGATCCAATCTGGATCGATTGTCCTTTTGGGATCGATCCCTCAATTTCATTTATTAATGGCCGATTTTTCTTACAACTTGCTGCATCAATGAAAGGGAAAAACAGCATTCTACAATTTGAAATCGATCCTTACAGCGGGAAAATGCTGACAGATCCGGTAGAAATTAGCCAAGGTTGCGGTGGACGCGACGCAGAAGCACCGCATCTATTCAAGAAAGACGAATGGTACTATCTTGTATTGGCAGAAGGTGGCACAAGAGAAGGCCATATGGTAACGGTTCAAAGAAGCAAATCAATCAATGGTCCGTATGAAGGAGCTAATACGAATCCTATCCTCTCTAATAGAGATATCAAATCGAGGCTTCAAGCCGTAGGGCACGCAGATTTCTTTCAAGACAAAAAAGGTTCTTGGTGGCTGACAGCTCTTGCGACTAGGCCCAACCGTCATTTCACACTGCTTGGTCGTGAAACGATTTTATTACCTGTAGAGTGGATAGATGGTTGGCCAGTTGTCAATCAGACAGGGAATGCATCGGTTGAAGTTGAAACAGATCGTTTTTCAAAAAGCGTTAAGCAGCGGAATGAACTAGTACCTTTTCTCTGCAAGAAGTTGCAGAGTCTACGTTTGCCAATTGATTATACGTATGATACTGATTTGATCATTGATAACTTACCGACTCGTTTAGGAACTTCTAAGGACGAGCCCATTGCCTTTTTGTCCTTATGTCAAGCTGATACTACCTGCTGCTTTGAAACCACTTTGATGGTCGACGAATGTCAGGAGGGGACTTTTGGTATAGCAATCTACAAGGATGACCTGCATTTTTGCCAATTTGGATTGCGAAAAACAAAACACCAAATAGAACTTTTTGGCAGGAAAAACATCTTTGATTTACTTCTGTATCGATCCAATAATTTAAAAGATAGAGAGCGGTTGACTCTGAAATTGTCTGGAGACAGCAACAGCTACCACCTGCTGATTTTAGATGAAACGAATACAGTAGTGTTCAAAGATCAAATCGCTGTACGTCATTTTACAAATGAATGTTCTGGCTCAAAATTTACCGGTGTCCAGTTAGGAGTCTTTGCAGAAGCAGTTACAGGAAAGACTCGATTCATCACACCAGAGCTAAGATATCAATAGAAAAAACTATGCGAGGAGTAATAATATGAAAAATCAAACACTGGTACAATTAGTCAACCAACTGACCTTAGACGAAAAAATCGGCCAATTGGTGCAGTTATCTGGAGAATTCTTTCACGGAAGCGATTTGTCTTTGGGTCCTCAGCAAAAACTTGGCATCGAACAACAAACCATCGATGTTGTCGGTTCGGTATTGAACGTCACAGGTGCCCAAGTAACTCGAAAGATTCAAACAGACTACTTAAGAAAAAGTCGACACAAAATCCCACTATTGTTCATGGCAGATATCATCTATGGATACCGAACAGTCTTTCCCATCCCTCTGGGATTGGGAGCAACATGGAATCCAACATTGATTCAAAGCGCCTATCAAGCCGCAGCACAAGAAGCAAGAGCGGCTGGCGCACACGTAACATATGCACCAATGGTCGACTTAGTACGCGATGCTCGATGGGGGCGATGCTTGGAGTCGACAGGAGAGGATCCGCTGCTAAATGCTGATTTTGCGAAAGCAATGGTAGAAGGCATTCAGCAAGAAAAAGGGGGAACACTGCTCGGAATCGCTGCCTGTGTTAAACATTTTGCTGCTTATGGTGCAGCAGAAGGCGGACGCGATTATAATACAGTTGATATGAGCGAACGCAAACTGCGTCAAGACTACTTAAGCGGCTATAAAGCGGCTGTCGAGGCTGGATGCAAAATAGTCATGACTTCTTTTAACACGTATGATGGTATTCCCGCTACTGCTAATCAATTTTTGATCAAACAAATTTTAAGAGAAGAATGGCAGTTTGATGGAGTCGTTATTTCGGATTATGCAGCTGTTCAAGAATTAATTCCTCATGGGATTGCTGCGGATGATCGAGAAGCGGCCAAATTAGCGATCGAAGCAACAAATGACATCGATATGAAAACCCGATGTTATGCGAAAGAGCTTCGTCCGCTGCTGGAAAGTGGTGCGATCGATCAGCGGTTGATCGATGACGCTGTGTATCGTGTCTTGAAACTTAAAGAGGATTTAGGGCTGTTTGAAGATCCTTTCCGCGGCAGTTCAGAAGAAGTAGAGGCTCAAATACTTTTATCCGAAGAGAACCGGAAACTTGCACGAAAAGTTGCCTCCGAAGCGATCGTTTTATTGCAGAATAAGCAAGAGCTACTTCCCCTTACTCCAAATAAAGAGAAAATATTACTCGTTGGTCCCTATGGTGACAACCAAGCAATGATTGGTTTATGGGCAGTACACGGAAAAACAGAGGATGTCACAACATTAAAAACGGCGCTCCAAAATGCAGTTACGGAGAAGTATGTTCATTTCGAACCAGGTTGCCCGCTTTTAGAAGACGATTCTATCCTCGGAGACTTTGGCTTTACTGCCAGCGGCTCCTCAATATCAGCTGCAGAGCAAGAGCTTTGGTTGGAACAAGCACTGAAAGCGGGAGCCGAGGCCGATGTGATTCTTTTTGCTATGGGGGAACACAGTTTACAAAGTGGGGAAGCTGGCAGTCGAACGGACATTCATTTGCCCGCTGTTCAAAGAGCATTCATAAAAAAAATGACCGCTCTTGGCAAAAAAAATATCCTGATCAATTTCAGTGGTCGTCCACTGTTTCTCAAAGAAGAAACCAAACAAATGGATGCAATTTTACAGGCGTGGTTTCCTGGCACAGAAGGAGCTCAAGCAATCGTTGACATACTTTTTGGAAAGGTCAATCCTTCTGGTCGTTTAAGTATGAGCTTCCCAGAAGATGTAGGGCAGCTGCCACTTTACTACAATCACTTCAATACTGGAAGACCATTGAACAGCAAGACACATACAGGACGTTTCGTTTCGAAGTATCTGGATTGCTCAAACGAGCCGCTCTTTCCATTTGGTTATGGGTTGAGTTTTGGGGAAGCATCATACCATTCGTTAAAATTGAGTGATTCAACCATGAATGAAACGTTGGAAGCTGAAATTACGATCCGCAACAATTCTGCTTACTCAAGATTGGAGACAGTCCAGCTTTATATCAGAGATCACGTTGGATCGGCAGTTAGGCCAGTGAAAGAATTAAAAAAATATAAAAAAATTCCGTTGTCTCCATACGAAGAAATAACCGTTTTGTTCACGATAACTAAAGAAGATCTTTTTTACTATCAAAAAGATCTGACTTTTGGCGTCGAACCTGGATTGTTTACTTTGTTTATTGGGAAAAATTCTGCAGAAGGTGAAGCAGCGACTTTCGAACTTCTATGAATATATGGTCATTTTCTGACACGAAACGCTTTCTGATCCTTTAACTACTTCTAACATTTCAAACAAGGTACTGTTTTCATTAGGTATTACCTTGTAAAAATATAGATCACAAGGAAAAATGAAAGATAAGACAGGGGAGAGCCGTAAAGCTACGCTTAATGTTTTAAGGCTTCTTATAATGTGCTGATTCTGTGAGAGAAAGGGAAAGGAAACCCTAAAAATCTTTTTTTGCCTTGCCTTAAAGTCCACTTCAAGAATTATACTGGAACTACCATTTTGGTGGAAAAGGAAAGGAGCAATTCAATGAACAAATGGACAAAAGGACTTTTTCTGACAATGCTTTTTCTAGCAGGATGCAGCAGTGATTCAATGAATGACGAGCCAGACATCGGTACAACGGAAACAAGTACTAGTGACACCGTTGCGCAACAAATGAGAGAAACAGGGATTGATGGGGATGCCGATATTTTGATCGCCTACTTCACAAGACCAGAAAATTTAGAGCATGAACCAACGGTCGAAGCAGTTTCTGGAAGTAGTTTTAATGTAATCGATGACACCTTAGTAGGAGATGTCCAGGTGATAGCAGAAGTGATCACTGAACAGACCGACGGTGCGTTGTTCTCGATTCAAACAGAAGTAGGTTACCCTAACATTTACGATGAACATACAGCTTTTGCCACTAGAGAGGTGGAAGAAGATACCAGACCAACGTTGAAGGCTGACGTTGCCCAAATGACTGAAGTGGATGTTCTCTTTATCGGCTTTCCCGTTTGGTGGAACCGTGCCCCAAGAGCCGTTTTAACATTTCTTGAAACCTATGATCTTACGGAGAAACAAATCATTCCTTTTGCAACCCATGGGGGAAGTGGATTGACCAATAGTCAAAACGAACTTCAAACGTTGTATCCAGCGTATGACTTTCTTGAAGGCTTTGCAGCAAGAGCGGGAAGTGTTGAAGACGCTGAACCGAATCTGTTGAATTGGCTCGATGAACTAGGATATTAGCAAAATTCAAGTTTAGTAGCCGTTTCTCAATTGGCTACATGTTCATGATGTACCACAAACCGAAATAATCATAATATAATTATGGTAAACTAATGCAGTTGATTTATGAATCATTTGGGGATGCGCTGATGGATTAGGAGCAAGAGCTTCCACTTATTCCCGAGAAGAGTCAATTTTTCCAATTTATTCGTTCTAGGTTGACTACAATCGTGTTATTTAGGATAAGAAAGGTAGATCATGACCAAAGAGACGATCAAAAGAATCACACCAATAACCGACAATGGCAATACAGGACCATTCCACGGACGTTTATTCAGCAACGCACGCACTCTAAAGATGAATCCTGCAAGTCCGAGTAAAGCGATCGCTACACAAAATAAAAGAATTGATAAATTTAACATCATATTCCTACAAATCATTGTATGAGGACTCATACCAAGATACTCATATATCCTACGCCAAAAGCCGTAAAAAGCAAGCAGCTGACAAAACTGTTCGTTTAAGCGAACAGTTTTTACATGTTGTTGACGAATCTTTTTACAATTCTGCAATTTCCTACGCTTTTTTAGCTAGACTCGCTGGAACAGTGATTCTTTGTTATCATAAGAATTGATAAGGAGACTGGAGAGGGAGGTTCTCTTTTGTTTCGAACACCTTGAATGCAAAAGAAAAAAATGAGGAGGAGATTTTGTGGAAATTCGGTTATTAAAATATTTCTACACGATTGCGGAGGAAGGGACGATTTCTCAAGCTGCAGAAGTGCTCCACATCACACAACCGACATTGAGTCGACAATTAAAAGAATTAGAAGACGAGTTAGGGACGGCACTATTCACTCGTGATAATCGTAAAATGGTTTTAACGGAAGCGGGGCGTTTTTTAAAAAGCCGTGCAGAAGAGATTTTGAGTTTGACAGACCAGACAATGCAAGCGTTTGAAGATCGTAAAAAACATTTGTTTAGCGGTCACTTCACGATTGGCTGTGTGGAAGCAGATAATTCCGATACGCTTTCCTTGATGTTGGAAGAATTTATCAATGATTATCCTGATGTTCGCTTTCATATTCATAGTGGTACAGGAGATGACATCAGCAATCGCCTGGAGAAAGGCTTGTTGGATCTAGCGATCTTGATCGAACCGATTGAAATCGAGAAGTACGAAAAAATCGTTCTTCCACGAAAAGAAACATGGGGCTTTTTGACATCGGCTGATTCTTTTCTTGCGCATAAAGAAGAGATTACACTCGAAGACATCAAAGGTGTGCCTTTATTGATCTCGAAGCGTCCAGAAGTACAACAAATGTTCAGTCAATGGTCGAAGACACCAGTGGAAGAGTTGCCGATCGTGGGTACCTACAATTTAATATTCAATGTCTTTTCCTTAGTAGAAAACCATGTTGGTTCGGCACTGACTGTTAGTGGCGCTGTTGGTCAGCGAAGGAATGAGGCAATCAAGTTTCTGCCTTTAGTACCACAAATCGAGACCAGCTGTGTATTGGTTTGGAAAAAGAATCGTGTACTGTCGCCAGTCGTTATCGAGTTTATTCGACGATTTCGCGATTCCTTTCAATAATCTCAGTGTAAACATCAAAAGAAGCGGTGATATCCGCTTCTTTTTTGTATATCAAAACCAGCTATGCTTTGTAAGCATAAGGTCTTGTGTGAAAAAGCATTAGCCAATCCAACTCGATTGGCTTACCATTAAATCTATCAGGAAACAAAGAGTAGGAGGTGACACAATGGCGGCAATACTTGTTTGTTCACGAGCTGGTGAAAATCTGATTGAGGGACAGCTCAAAAAACTGGGTATAGGAAATACGCAGATTCTAGCAGAGAAGCTGTCAGAGCAGCTGCAATGCCCCCTTTATCCCCTTGCCCCTGTGGAACCTTATCCTGAAAGCTATCAGGTGATGGTCGAACAAGCACAAAAAGAAAAAGCTACTAATGATTTTCCTCGCTATCAAACAGTACCGTCTGCGTTTTTTAAAGAACGGGTACTATTTGTTGGATTTCCCAACTGGTGGGGGACCTATCCGATGATCGTGGCGAGTTTTTTAAAAGACCATCATTTCGATGGGAAGATTATTTTCCCCTTTTGTACTCATGAAGGCTCAGGATTCGGCAATAGCCTAGAAGACTTTAAAAAAACTTGTCCTGAAGCCCTCATATATCCTGGATTAGCCATCCGTGGTTCACGAGTGAATAAGGCGAATACTGCCATTCAAAATTGGGTGAGCCAGCATTTTATCACAATAGAAGAAGGAGTCGATCGATATGGTAAAGAAACAAACTGCAGGAAGAGATAATCTAGGGTCATTTGCGCCGAAATTTGCGCAATTAAATGATGATGTGTTATTTGGTGAAGTTTGGTCACGTGAGGCAGAATTGGCTCCTCATACGAGAAGCTTATTAACGATATCTGCCTTGATTTCGGGTGGGAATTTTGAACAATTGACTGCCCATCTGACGATTGGCAAGGAAAACGGGATCACAGCAGAAGAAATCGCTGAGGTGATCACTCATCTGGCTTTCTATGTTGGCTGGCCCAAAGCTTGGTCTGCTTTTAACATCGCCAAAACGGTTTATCAAGAAGAGCTAGCTGAATTGGAGGAAAAATAAATGTCAGAACTCGATGCAGCAAAAGAAGCTGGAATCTTTTCATTAGGTAACACAAATGACGCCTATGCACAATATTTTAACGGTCAGAGTTACTTGAATCCTTTAGTAGCTGATCCAGCGATTCCAGTCAACGTTGGCAATGTGACCTTTGAACCAGGTTGCCGCAACAATTGGCATCGGCATATCGATGGTGGGTATCAATTGTTGTTGGTGACTTCAGGAGAAGGCTGGTACCAAGAAGCAGGCAAGAAACCGCAAAAACTTACTGTTGGTGATGTCGTAGTCATTAAGGAAGGGGTCAAACATTGGCATGGTGCAGCAAAAAATAGTTGGTTTGCCCATGTAGCGATTACTGCTGGTGCTTCAGAATGGTTAGAAGCAGTCAGTGATGAAGAATACGATCAATTGCCCGATGCATAAGCGATGATAAGGCAGCCGTACTGGAAGGCGTGTAACAAATCTTATGGGGTCTCACCTGACTGGGGCAGCCAATAGTGTGGCGAGTCAAAAGAGATCGGAGTGATCAATGTGAATGAATGTACGGTCGAGCCGATGATTCAACCTTTGTAAATAGGAGAGAAAAAAGAAGCGTCCACTTGCACAGCTAACGTGCGAATGGACGCTTCTTTTTGTTTAGCCAAGATAAAATTCAATCAACGTTTTTGCAATCAATTTTGTCATGGAATGACCTTTAGTAAAGCTTGATGCTAAATAGATCGTCCTTGATAAGGGGAAATCTGCTAGTTCACGTAAAACGAAAGGTGCCTGATCTTCATAGCCCCAAGTAATTTTAGGAAAGAACGTGATTCCTAGTCTTTTCGCTCTAGCAGATTACTTTTCTCGGGATTGTTCCAATGAGACCAAAAAAAGACTCCACATGCTGTTGGTGATCATCGCTACGCTGGACGATACGTGTATTTTATACCGCAGCAATCAAGAGGTACTGTCACTAGTTCAGCAACTCGCACAAAAAGCCAATCAGCAAGCGTTGCCGAACCCAGCATTTTCTGACTAGCAGCCTTCTGCCAGTCAGAAAATGTGTCTCCAGGCGGCAGTGCTGATCTGTTGGCTGCCAGCTTCTTTTTATTGTCCATCAACTCGGTTTTACCCGTAAACGAAGGAAAGACCGTTTACCAATAACTCTTTTCCTTAGAAGAAAGGCAACGATTCTTCTAAGAATTTTTTGTTTCATTTTTTCGCTCGATTAAGAAAAATAAAATCTCTTGCTATTTGCATAGTTTAATGATTAGATAATTCTTAGGCACTACTGAAATGCTTCGTTGCTCCATTGCAACGAATAAAGGAGTTACAGATGAAATACTATAATGCTTTTCTTCAAAATCTTGTGTTGCGGCGCTGGACGGTCCTGTTTATGCTTGCGGGCATTCTTTTTTTGTTTCGCAGTCTGATGACCATTCTTTTGCTGACCTTTATCTTTACGTATCTGATTTATCGGCTGGTTCTTTTGCTCCATCGAAAAAGTCATCTGCCCATTAAGCTTACGAGCATCCTGACTTACAGCTTGATTGTTTTTATTCTTTATTTAGTAGCAACAAATTATGTACCCATCATCATCAAACAATCCGTCCAATTAGTCAATTCCGTTGCTGATTTCTACCAACGGACAGACTCCAATAATGAATTGATCGAATATGTCTTGAATTTATTGCAAACCAGCGAATACATCCAGAAATTACAAAGCGGCGTTCTAGTCGTGATTAATTATCTGTATAATTTCGGTGAGTTGGCGTTGACTGTGCTGATCTCCTTTCTGCTTAGTTTCTTCTTTATGATCGATAACAAAAAGACCGTTGCGTTTTCTCGGCTATTTTTGCAAGGACGAGGGGCGTGGTTCTTTGAAGATGTTTACTATTTAGGGGCTAAGTTCACGCGGGCTTTCGGAAATGTGATTGAGACGCAGTTGGTGATCGCCTTAGTCAATACAGCGATCACTGTTTTCGCCTTAGCGGTGATGGGCTTTCCGCAGCTGTTGAGTTTGGCGTTGATGATTTTCTTTCTCAGCTTGATTCCTGTTGCTGGTGTGATCATCTCGTGTATTCCATTGACGTTTATTGCCTATTCTATCGGCGGATTTAATGACGTGATCTACATTTTATTCATCATAGTGTTTGTTCATGCGTTGGAATCCTATATCTTAAATCCCCGCTTGATGGCTAATAAAACAGAGATCCCGATGTTTTACACGTTTATTCTCCTGTATCTTAGCGAACATCTCTTTGGCTTGTGGGGCTTGATCATCGGGATCCCATTGTTCACTTTCTTTTTAGATTTAATGAATGTGAAAGAGATTCCGCGATTGCGTAAAAAAACCGATGACACCTTGCAGGACCAATAAAAATGATTGCTGTAAAGGATGGCAATTGATAGAAAAAACCATCTCTGCCGATGAAAGGCGAGATGGCTTTTTTATTTCGCAGCAATTTTTTTCGTAAAGGAGACAAAGCAGATTGCTGAAGAGGGGCTTTGAAACATCCCTGTTGCTGAATACCCTAACGAGTGATAAAAGTGAACCAGCTTAGGTTCTTGCAGGATCGTATTCAAACGTAACGTATCTGTTTGAACAAGCCTTTCAATCAAGGTCATTGCTTGTCTACCAATCCCGCGGTTCTCGTAGGAGGGAAGAAGGGCGATGGAAGATAGCTTCGTCGTATGTTCCTGCTCAACCGTCAGTTTTATAAAGCCCACGGTTTTCTGAGCGGTCATGATTAAATAATAAGTGGTATTCGACGCAGAAAACTTTGCGTTTAGCTTCTCGAAACTTTGTAAATAGGGAGAAGTTTCTTTGTCTTGATAACGGAGAAAGAGGGATTTGAAGGCCGTTTTTTGTATCAAGTAGATTGAAAGCAGATCGGAAAGCTTCGCTTCTTTAAGCTGAATGAGCATGCACACCTCCATAAAAAATCAGACATCATTTATTGAAAGACATTGATTCGGCTTAGCAGATCCTGATGGAAAAGCCATCGATTAGCAGTCTTTCATTGGCTCGTTTCTGTTTTGATCCTTCCCTCAACCACAGGTTCACAAACGAAGAGATCCGCTGGGGTTCGTGCCGTCGTTGTTTTATTGAAAAAGATCATTTATCGATGTCACTAAGTCGTCATAGGTTTGACCGGTAGCGATTGCATAAACGGAAAGCAAAAAGACGAGTGCTGCTGCCAACACGTAAAAAATACGGAGGCGATAGCCGTCACCTGTCCGACGATTTTTTACAAAAGTAAAAACCGTCACAGCTAGATAAGCGAAGGTCAATAAACAAATAAGATACGTTATAATTTCTGGAGTCATAAGCGTTTTCCTTTCTTTTTTTATTTGTATAAAAATATACTCAATAAATATAATATAACCATTTCAATAGCGTCAAAGAAAGCGCTCAATTTTTGACAAAAAAACTGACCGAGTGGCAACCACTGGTCAGTTCTATTCAAAAACGATGGGGCATGATCTTAATTGTCTTTTTTTTCCGCATCTAGTAAGCTTCTTAGTTCATCAGCTAAAGCGATACAGGCAATACTATCCGTTAAGGACATCAGGGGATTCTCGAGTTGTCCTTGTGCAAGGGCGGTATGAACTGCTTGAATCTCCGAATGGAAATCATCGATCTCGTACCCAATATCATAGACCGTGTCTTCTTGGTCAATCTTCACGGTAAAAGAAGCGGGGCGATGGAAGTTGGGGATCGTGATTTTCCCTTTTGTTCCTTGTAACTCCGCCACCGTCTCTTTTGTTTGGTCAAATCCAGTCTCAATCACTGCAACAAAGTCTTCACTGACAAAGCGTGCTTCAACGTAGGTATCAACCCCAGTTTCATAAAGGCTGTAATCGATCAATTCGGCAGTTAAATTTTCTGGTGAAAAATCTTGGATAAAGGCTAAGTTATAGATCCCCATATCCAGTAAAGCGCCCCCTTGTTTTGGCAGATAATGGTAAGAACTGCCTTCGACTGGTAAATGGCGGCGAAAAGTAGTCGTGACACTTGTTAATTCACCGATATGACCACCATCCACAAGTTCTTTTAGTTTGCGATACGCTGGGGTGAAGCGTGGCTTCATGGCTTCCATAAAGAAGGCTTCGTGTGCTTGGGCTTGTTTTTGTACATCGCGCATTTCTTGTGCAGTCAAGGTTGCTGGTTTTTCACATAAAACAGCTTTTTTCGCTTGAAAGGCTCTGATGATCCATTCATAGTGATACAAATGCGGCAAAGCAATATAAATGACATCGATAGTTGGATCATCTAATAGGTTTTGGTAGTCATCAAAGACGGCGTCACACGGAAATTTTGCTTGAAACGCTTGCGCTTTTTCCATCGTACGACAAGCAACCCCATAAAGCTGGGCGTCTTGAAAATTTTCTAAACTAGCAGCAAAGCGATTGGCGATATTTCCGGCACCAATAATTCCCCAATTGATCATTTTATTTCCCTCTTTTCTTCAGTGACGGGTATTCTGAGAGAATCCCTGATTCCAAAACAGTTTGTTTTTTTCTTAACTCGACAATATTTTTTTGGTATTCTTTGGCATACAGCAATGCAAACAGTGAATCTAAAATATACTCAAAGGCGACCTGTGAAGAAAAGGTGCCGACTTTGAGAAAATCACGTTCATCATGAGAAGCGATGATCGCATGGGTCGCTAATGGGATGATTTTCGCATGGGCGTTGCCAGAAATCACGATCACTGGTACCCCGACATCACGAAAGTGCTGCATGATTTTTTCGTATTGCGTATTTTTCCCACGGTAGGTAATAAACACGGCACAATCATTTTTTGTGACGTTCGATGCATTCCACGCATCATCCCCATATTCATCAGCTAGGATCAGATACTTATTGATTTTGACCAACTTATTTTGAAAACTTCTTGCCCGGATCTGAGAATCGCCGCGAGCAAATAAGAAAATCCGTTGCGCAGCATCCAATGATTGCACCACTGCTTCCATCGTTTCTGGGGCAACCTGAGCGTGGGTTTTGTGAATCGAGTTGATCGTTAGATCGGCCATTTTTTTCAAAATATCAGGTGTTTGATCCTTAGGCGAAAAAGGAAAATTCGCGTCAACAAAGGTTGGGTTGAACATCTGATTATGGGCAATTTCAGCCAGACCTAAGCGAAAACTTTTAAATCCTTCATATCCCATCTTTTTGGCTAGACGAATGACGGAAGAGTGGGATGTGTATGTATGCTTGGCGATGACTTCAATCGTCAACGAAGGCACATCATTGATATTTTGCAAAATATATTCGGCAATCCGTTTCTCCGTATTGGTCAATCCTTCTTGAAGCCGTAATTTATCTCCTAATAACATCAAACCACCTCTTTCTAATCATAGCCTAGGATAAAGAAAACCAAAAGCAAAAACTGTACCTTTTTGTCAATTTGGTAAAAATGTTCAGAACCACTCAGCAGTTTGCGAAAAAGTCTGGTCAAAAGAACCTGTTTTTGGCAAAAGACTTCTCATTCCGAAGGATATCAGCAATAATCAAGCTATCAATTCATAGGAGGCGTCATAATGTTAACTATCGCATATCTCGGAAACGGAAAAAGCACCAATCGCTACCATCTGCCTTTTTCAACCAAGCTGCAGGATAAGATCAAAGTAAAGACGATCTATTCACCAAGCGGCAAGCTGACCTGGCCAACACTAGAAGGTGTTCATTACACCTCTGACTTAGAGGATATCTACCGTGATCCTGAAATTCAATTAGTTGTGGTCACGACCCCCAGTCATTTGCATTATGAATTAGGCAAGGATGTCTTGCTTCATGGGAAAAATGTCTTGATCGAAAAACCTTTTACGGAAACTTCGGCACAAGCAAAGGAATTGTTCGCACTGGCGCAGGAGAAAGGCTTGTTTGTGCAATGCTATCAAAATCGCCGCTTTGATTCCGATTTTTTGACTACGCAAAAAGTGATCGAAAGCGGCGTGCTCGGAGATCTCTTAGAAGTAGAGATGCATTATGATTATTTTCGTCCAGAGATTCCACGGTCAGTGACCGAATTTTCCCTGAATACTAGCTACTTGTACGGACACGCTTGTCATACACTGGACCAAGTGATCTCCTATTTTGGACAACCAGACGATGTCCATTATGAGGTTCGGCAATTGCTTGGAAAAAATCGCATGAATGATTACTTCGATTTGGATCTGTTTTATGGTCGAATGAAAGTCTCAGTCAAATCTAGTTACTTCCGATTAAAAGAGCGGCCTAGTTTTGTCGTTTATGGCGAAAACGGCGTTTTTGTAAAACAAACCAAGGATCGACAAGAAGAGCATCTAAAACAGTTTTATCTCCCAGATCATGCCGATTTTGGGATCGATTTGCCAGAGCACTATGGCACACTAACTTATATGGATGCTAACGGGAACTACCATGAAGAAAAAGTCATCTCTGAAATTGGTGATTATAGCCGTGTGTATGAGGGCGTCTATGAAACGATCATCCATGGCAAAGAGAAAATCGTGAAAGACGAAGAAACGATTTTACAAATCGAAATGCTAGAAACAGGCATCAATCAAGTGATTACTGAGTCATAAGGCAGGGTGATTATGGGGCTTTTGACAAACAAAGCGCCTGAAGGCATCAACTGACTCAACGTAAAGGAGTAGATCCGAATCGAACCTTCAGAAATCCTGCAAGAAGAACAGCAGCTGCAGTTTGCTCATTTTGACAATGACCTCGCATTGCGGTTGGTTATTGCCATCGATCAGTACGTTAAAAGGAACTACCCGAAGCCGGTAGGGATAAAAGTTGTTCATCAGGGCTTGCCGATCATTCGATTTTTAATGGCAGGGCGAAAAGAGAGCCCTTGGCTTGAAAGAAAAGAACGAACGGTACTAGAAAGCGGGCATAGTTCACTGTACGTCTATGCGCAAAAAGATAGAGATATACAATTTGCTAAATGGGCACAAGACGAACATTATGCAATTTGTGGTGGTGGTTTTCCAATTATCGAAGACAGAAAAGTCACGGGTGCTATCTGTGTGTCAGGTTTGGCTCATTTAGAGGATCATAAAGTGATCACCGAAGTATTGAAACAAATGATTTAAGAAGATAGAAAAGGGGAAGCAAGATGAACTTAGCGATTTTAGGGGCAGGCATGATCGTCCATGATTTTTTAACGGTGGCAGGGGATGTCCCACAACTTGAACTGTCCGCTATTTTTGGGACAGAAAATGATTTAGAAAAAATGAATCACTTAAAACAGCAATACGGGATTCAAACCGTCTACACAGAGTTAGGGGCATGTTTGGCGGATCCATCCGTTGACACCGTGTATGTCGCACTGCCCAATCATTTGCATTATTCCTTTGCCAAAGAAGCAATCCTCGCTGGCAAACACGTCATTTGTGAAAAGCCATTTACGTTGCAGACACGAGAATTAGTAGAATTAGCAGAATTGGCTGCTGCCCACAAGGTGCTTTTGATCGAAGCCATCACAAATCAGTACTTAGCCAACTATCAAGGAATAAAAGCGCAGCTTGAAACATTGGGAGAGCTGAAAGTGATTGAATGCAACTATTCGCAGTATTCTTCTCGTTATGATTTATTCAAAGAGGGAACCGTTTTACCTGCATTTAACCCGAAAATGGGTGGTGGGGCATTGATGGATATCAATATCTATAATATTCATTTTGTCGTCGGGCTTTTAGGAAAACCAAAAAGTGTCCGCTATTTTGCTAATGTCGAACAGGGGATCGATACTTCTGGCATGCTGTTTTTAGACTATGAACAAACAAAAGTCGTTTGTATCGGCGCCAAAGATTCGACAGCGACGATTCGTTCAACGATCCAAGGGACGAAAGGATCGATCATCGTCAATGGGCCGACGAATACGCTTGCCAGCTATGACGTTGAACCGGTCCATGGGGCAAAAAGCCATCAGGATCGCAGCGTTCACGGACATCGTATGTTTGAAGAATTTGTCCGTTTTGCACAAGCCATTCACGAAAATGATCAGGCCTTTGTCAAGGAACGTCTTGCCCATAGCAAGCTGGTGATGGAAGTCGTGGAAAAAGCATTGGCAGATGCCCAGATCGTATTAGGATAATCGCATCAATGAGGAAAGACACCAGCTTCTTAGAAAAGTTGCTGGTGTCTTTGTCTGTTGTCTTATTTTTTCTTCTTTAAACTCAATAAGGTTAGTGGGATACCCAAGGTGAGGTAGCCGACAATCGTCATCAAACAGACCACCAGCCAAAAGTTATCTACTACTAGAAATGCAATCAGGCCATATGCCACCAGAATCGAGAGAAAATAAAAAAGAAAGAGCTGAAAAAAACGTTTAAAACTCACAGTCATTCATTCTCCTTTGTCGTTAAACTGACAAGAAAAGTATACCATATCAAATGCAACTTCAAGGGCTGATTGTGATCATTCGCAGGAGCCACAAAAGGCGAATTGTTTTGTCGGCTGACCGTGATTCGCTATACTTGAAGGGAAGAGAAAGCGCAGGAATATTTTTTTTAGGAGAAGGAGGAGACAGATGAAAAAGGTGGATGTACTGATTATCGGAGCGGGTCCAGCTGGAACGGCTGCTGCCTACGGGTTAAAAGCCAAAGGTAAGACAGTGGCGATCGTTGAAGCCGATTTATGGGGTGGCACTTGTCCCAATCGCGGGTGTGATCCGAAAAAACTACTGATGCGAGGTGTAGAAGTCAAAACAGAGGCGAAACGTATGCAAGGCAATGGTGTTCAAGGACAGGTAGCCATTGATTGGCCGGCACTGATGGCGTTTAAGCGTTCGTATACCGATCGGGTGCCAGAGTCAACCAAACAAGGGTTACTAGCAGAAGGGATCACTACTTACTACGGACAAGCCGCTTTTCGTGATGCCCATACGGTCGTCGTGGACGCAGAAGAGATTCAAGCAGAAAAAATAATTATTGCGACAGGACAGCGTCCAGCCGTACTGCCCATCGTCGGCAAGGAGCATTTACAAAGCAGTACTGATTTTCTTTCCTTTGAAAAGATGCCAGCAACGATTGCTTTCATAGGTGCTGGGTATATTACCTTCGAATTGGTAATGATCGCTCAAGCAGCAGGTGCTGAAGTTTATGTGATCCATCATAATGACCAGCCGCTAAAAGGATTTGATGCTGAATTGACCGCAGAAATGGTTCGTTCAATGCAGGACCAAGGCGTTTCGTTCCACTTTAAGCAGAACACGCAGCGAATCACGAAAGAACAAAACCACTATACGATCCAGACACAAGCATTGTCTCTACCCGTAGAAGCAGTGATTGGTGCCACGGGACGCAGACCCAATAGCGATCAGCTGCAACTGGAAAAGGCAGGAGTAGAAACGTCAAAACAAGGGATCGTAGTAAATGAGTTTTTGCAGACTAGTCAAAGACACATCTATGCAATCGGGGATGTGCTAGCGAAAAAGCAGCCCAAACTGACGCCTGTTGCCAGCTTTGAAGCCGCCTATCTTGTCGATCATATAGATGACCAGAAAACACCCATCCGCTATCCGCTGATCCCTACGCTAGTTTTTGGTGCGGAAAAACTAGCAAGAATCGGGATCAGTGAGCAAGAGATTGCCGATCATGCCTCAGAGTATCATAGCGAGGTGATGGATCTTTCTTCTTGGTATACCTATCGACGAATCAATGATCAAAATGCAAAAATCAAATTGGTTTATGACACATCTGATACCATCGTTGCTGTCACGATTGTTTCTGCATTGGCCGATGAGTTGATCAACCACTTCGTTTTTGTGTTGGAGAATCAGCTATCGAAAGAAGCGCTGGCCCAAATGATTTTTGCCTACCCAACACCTGCTAGCGATTTGTCCTATTTTCTATAAATAATCAAACAAGCCTGCACTAGTTTCCGCTAGCACAGGCTCTAAATTATTATGTCCGTATTGACTATAGTCCGTGAACCTTAAATGAACCTTAAAGTTAGGCTGGGTTTCATTTTAGGCAATGTCTTTGTTTTCTAGTAACCCTAGGCTTAGGCTTTTTTTGACAGTCGGCGGACAGCAGCAATCAGTAAGATCGCCGACAAGAAGAGCCCGACCAAATAGATGATGAAAATAGAATCTGGCTCATAGTGCCGATAATTGAATATTTTTACCATAAAAAAGAGAAACGGGATCGCTGCAATAAGGGTTGTAACGAAACGTTTCCGCCATTGTATGAAAAACGATCCAATCACTAGAAAAAGACAAAACGGGATCCAAAAGACCAAATGTCCGATAAGTTCGATTTTTCACACCTCCTAGCAAGTAAAATCATCATAACGTTTCTTCCTAAAAAGCAAGCGTGAAGGAAAAAATAATCCCATTAGGCATGTATGAAATTATGAGTGGAGTCTTCTGAAAAGTTCACAAGAAATCTGAGAATTTCAAAATGAAATGAAAAAACGAACGGTTAGAAATATCCCAATTGTCCGAGACGAAAAATACCTCTTGCAGCATTCATTTTGACTTGAATCCTGCAAGGGGTACTCTTTTGTAGAAAATCTGGTGCTTTATTCAATAGATTTAAAAGAAATGCTTAGGAAGGAGCAGCAGTCCTTTTTTATGGCAAAATGTTCTTACTATAAAAAAGGGAAATGACCATACCTATATCCAACAGATCCTTATAATAAAATCCTTTCAGTGGGCCAATGTGTAAGAAAAATCCGAGAATCATTAATACAAACAGCAGCAGGAAAAGCAGGTTGAAAGCGGTCATCAAGCGAAAACTGAAATGCCAATTACTCAGGAAATACTGATATTTCGCTGCTCGGTAAACTTTGTTTTGAATCGGAATTTTCTTGAGTGCAGGGATCGATTCGTGATAGGACGTAAATAATTCGTAGTCTTTTTTCGTCAGTACTTCTGAGAAAATGTGCGTCCCTGCCTGAAAGTCGAAATAGCCCCAATGGAATTGTTCTTTATCCTCTGGTGATTCGTGCTTCATCAGCTTTCTTGGCTTGATCGTGAACGCCTTGATGGTCTCATAGGGGTAACTGAAATAGGTGTTACTTTCTAAATAGTCGATGATGACCAGAAAAAGCATGCGGGTTTCTGTGAAAACTAACAAACGATTGCCGCGGGTATCATGAAAGATGTCACGGTATGCTTTTGCTTTCTCGGTTGTTGCATAGGCATAGGCGCCAAGCCCTTGATTGGCGAAGGCGAGGTTTCCATCTGGCGTCAAAGGCAGATAGCCAAGAATCGTTTCGTCTTTTGCTAAAAGCGTCCGAAGCTCCTCTAATAGATCTTGCAAGAAAACATATTGTTTGGACAGCTCGAAGGTTGCTGCTTTTTCTTGTTCAGATATTTTTGTCAGTGAATTGTTTTCATTTAAGACTAACTGTTTAAAATCCATCGATAGTCATCCTTTCTTTTAAGCGTTTGCGGCCACGGGAAAGACGATTGTAGATCGCTGAGACATTTAAGTCCGTCTGCTCTGCGATGGTTTCGGGTGACTCTTGGTAAAAATAGTAGAGCAGAAAAATCCTTTGATCGAGGGCTTCAAGGTCTTCAATAAAGCCCAAAAAGGTTTCCTTTGTCAAAGGTGATTCTTCAATAGCTAGTTCCTGCTCATCAACAGGTTTTTCTTCCAGTGAGCGCTTGTTCAACTTCCGCTTGTGGTCAATCGCACGACTACGACTGATCAAAAGCAGCCAAGTAATCAAGCGGCTTCTTTCTGGTTGGTACGCAGCAATCTTTTGCCAAACCTCGTAAAACACTTCGTTCGCTACATCTTGGCGCTCGCTCATTTCATGCGGTTGGGAGAGGACACTATGAATCGTCCTCAGCATGCTATCACCATAAACAGCTAACAGTTCTTCTAAGCCGGCATAGTCTTTCTTTTTGATTCGTTCAATGATTTCTTCATCCTGCACCTTCTTCACCCCTTCACACTATATACGAAGAAAGTTTGCCTTTTCTATCAGAAAAAGAAAAAAACCTCTGTTAACGAGGTTCATGTTCTGTGGCCAGAAGATCTGTTGCCAAGCGCTGGGCCAAATATTCCCAAAGAATGCCGCCAAAAAAAGCGCCTATCATATAAAGAATGACTGCTTGCAGCTGCAATGGATTATTTGCTAGCCAGAAAGAAAATAGCGAGCCGATGATGAATAGGTAGCTGCCAAAAAGCACTTGCCGCCACGAGCGTTTTTTAACAAACTTGCTAATGAGAAAGGTTGAAAGGACCATCAAGAGAATTTGGATGAATGCCAGCGAAGGCAAAAGTGCAAAGTCAGAAACAACCATTTCCCAAAATTGTTGAATCAAGAAAAAGAAAGCAAAGAGAATGAGCCCGCTTGATAATGTACTAAGCCGCAAGGAAGATATTTTTTTTCGCATTGGTTTACTCCTTGAAAGGTTTTCTTTATTATAGCAAATTTTTAGTTAAATAATGTAAAAAGATGAACGAGAAGGTCTGCAAAAAAACTTCTCCTAAATGTGCGCTCTTTTAGTATACTTGAAAGAAACGAGTGGATGGACTCGATACATAAGGAGGATTTCATGCCAACGATTCTTTTTGCGCCTGCGGTATTCAACTTGGCTGAAACGACAAGGATGATCGAAGTCGCTAAACAAATGCAAGGAAATCACCACTGCGAGTTCTTTGGTTTTTCAAAAACCTTTGCTTCACTTATCACTGAAAGTGGCTTTACGTACCATTTGCTGACGCCGACTCTGACAGAAAAACAAGAGGAACAGATCATAAAATTAGATCAACTACGCTCAATCAACAATCCCTTCACCAAAGAGATGGTTGCCGCGCGTATCCTGAGCGAACAAAAGCTGATCGACAAACTTGCTCCTCAGGTCATTGTAACTGGATCGAATGTCACGATCTTTCTATCTGCTCGCAGCAAACAGATTCCCTTAGTCTACGTAAAACCCTATGCGATGAGTGATCCCTTTTTTCGATCAGATAGCGCGTTTATCCCTTCTAGTTTGCGTTTCTTCGGACCGTTAAGGAAACCACTTTGGTATTGGACAAGAAAACAATTGGTAAAATCCCGCTGGATGCCCCGAGCATTCAAACACGCTGCCCAAACAGAAAAACTTTTTATGCCTGAAACGAGCTTACGAATGATGGACGCTGATTTAAATCTCATCACCACTCCTGATTTATTTTTAACGAAAGAGCAGCTGCCAGAAAACTATCAAATCGTTGGACCGATTTTTGCGAAGCTCGGGTCTTCTTTACCAGACGAAGTGTTGACTTTTATTCAACAAAAGCGGCGGGAAAGAAAACGAATCGTTTATTTTGCGATGGGCAGTTCGGGGAATCCGCGCATGGTGCGAAAAATCTTAGCTTTCTTGCAAAACCGTCCGGAACTAGCGATCATTGCTCCAGTTACGCATTTACTCAAGGAGAAACACAACGACTCAGAGAATCTGTTCTTGACCGAATATCTGCCAAGTCATCTATTGCATGAGCATATCGATTTTTCTTTTATTCATGGTGGGGAAGGGACTGTTCAAACAGCTTGTGCATCTGGGAAGCCGTTTATCGGAATTGGGATGCACTATGAGCAATGGTGCAATATTCAGTACTGCGTGGCGTATGGCAATGCAATCGCACTGACAAAACCATTAACTGAGAAAAAGCTGGATGCTGCCCTGACTGAGGTTGGAGCTCCGAAGATTTGCCAACAAGCCTATCAGTTAAAGAAGGATTTCCCGACAAATGGTCCTCAGAAAGCGATGCAGGAGATTGAACACTTTTTAGAAAAAAACAATTTTCCTATTAAAAAGAGCGATTATCATTGAGATAATCACTCTTTTTTTAATAGAGATCTACTAGCATCAGCAAGCCTGGGACCCACGTAGTGAAGATACCACAAGCGATCGAAAAATAATGAATCTTACGACCGAAGTTTACCTTCACGATCGTATCCAAAAAGCCGCAAAACCATAACGCTCCCCATGTTAACCAAATCAATGCAAAGAGGGGATCTTGCTCCCATTGCCAAGAGACCCAAGCAAAAGGCAAGGTATTGATGGCTACGAATAGCGCAAAAATCCCATAAATACGTAAATCTAAATCAAAAAGGTAAATGATCCCTACCAACAAATACGTGAAGGCAAAGAGAAAGCCAGTGCCTGCTTCATAATAAGCGCCTTGAAGCATATAAATTAGATTGATAATAAAAGATAACGAACCTGTAAAAAGATTGATCAAAGCAAGTGAGCGGTAGTCAATGTGAAGTAAGCTGCCCCAGCCGTTGATTATCAAAGTAATTCCTACAAAAAATAAACCGATCCCTAACATAAAATCCTCCTTTAATTAAATTTAGAATAACAAATTCTAAGAAAAAATAATAGCTCTATTTGTTTTTAGGTCAATAAAAAGGAAAATAATTTTGAAATTTAATATTTTTTGCTGCTAAATTTGATAAAATCAATACCAAAGAGCGCTGCTAGCCGATGCTTTTCTCGTTAAGGGGAAAATTTCAGCGTATAAAAAGAACTTTTATTTGTTGGAAGAAGGGGAAAAGAGACAGATCAATAGATTTTCAGTGTATTGATCGGACAAAAAGCAGACCAGGCAGCAGTTTATCAGTTTTTACGAATTTGCAGCAGTGAAGACTGTTTTGCGGAAAGGAGGACTTATGCCTAGAAAAGATCGAATCTTACTTTTCATTGATGAATATATGCAAGCTCAAGGTTGCGCACCTACCATACGAGAAATCTGTGCCAATGAAGAAATAAAAACGACCTCTTTGGTTTATCGTCATTTGCTGCGTCTCGAAAAAAGAGGCCTAATTTACCGAGCTTATCGCTTTAAGTCACGTTCGGTTCGTTTTACAGACGAAGGGAAGGCCTATGTCAAAGCGTTGCGACAAGCACTTTTAGCAGACGAAAAACAAACGCATGGCAATGAAGAATAACTTAACACCAAAATAAAAAAGCCTCTAGGCTTTTTTATTTTGGTGCACGGTAGCCAGCAGCTTCCGCTTCAGCGATCGTTTTGAACCATTCTTTCGGATTCGTCGTATCATCATAGTATTTAGATCCTGGCAAATGATAGATGCCGCTTCTTGATCCTTTGATCAAACCATTTCCTTGTTGATCGACATATTCTTTCTGTTTCTCCTCTGTTTCACTGCTTTGAGAAGTGGCTATTGTCGTGTTGTTCTCACTACTTGTCGCATTCTCCTGTTGCGTCATATCTTCGTTTGAAATCTCGCTGCTGCCATCCGCATAGTTGATCGTGACACCATCTTGGATGTTGAAGATATAATAGTTGAATTGGATCGTATCGTCGCCAATAGATTGGGCTTGCATCTGTACCCCACGGGCAACCAGCTCGTCATCACGATAGATTGGAGTGACAGAATATCGAACATAATGGTTTTTGTCTTGCTTGAGATAGTAGTTGATATCCATTTCTAAGCGCAACATCTCTGGATTGTTCAATTGACTAGTTCCCGTGATCAAATTCTTCCAGTTTGCATTTTCGCCAGCTAAAGCAAACCCAATCAAATGCGTCCGATTATATAAATATTTCCCATTGGGGAGCTGTTTATTACGCCAGCCTGTCGGTTTCACGCTGGAGATATCGCCACGTTTTTCCGTAGGCATTAAGGATTGATTCAACATTGCTTCAGCCGAAGTCGCTCGATTGAGGTGGTCAAGGTCGCCGTATGCTTCCCAGGCACCATTTTCAAGTGAAAGGTCGTCTTCTGAAAACTCAGGGATGTTTTGATTGACTTCAATTGTTTGGGTGCCTTGGTAGGTTAGCTGTGCCAATTCGTCTGCGCGAATATCTTTAGCAAAAGGGGTGCTTACCTCTGATTGTTGCGTTTCCTGCTTTGGAAATAGGTCATTGTTTTGTAGGAAACCAAAGCCAACTGCTGCGAGTGCGAGAAGCGCAGTGACCGATCCAATCAATGTTTTTTTCTTTGCCATCTCTTTATTGCCTCTCTTTTCATTGATATAGGTTTAGAATAAACGGTGAGTAAAAAAATCACAACTAGTTTATCATACCATTTGCGGGGGATGTTTTACAGCGTCTGCTAGCTTCTTTTGCCTTTTGTTCTTGACAAACTTCAGTCAATTTTCTTTACAAGCGACGTCCTTTAAAAGAATTTTTTCGTCTGCGAGTAATATTTTTCATATTTTAAAAAAACTATGTGATATAATGAATAAAGTTGCTGCTCTATCCCTTTGATGCTTGTTTTAATAACAGTCATCTCCAGCTGCGGAACAAACTTTCAGCTGTCTAGCAGACAACGTTCAAACGAAAGAAAACTGGACAATTTTCTGAACGATTGCCTTTCTTTCTTTGACCAAAATTATAGGAGAAGGAGTGTATCCCATGAACCAGCAAGAAACCATCTTACATTATTTAAATAAGAAAGACTCTGAAAAGTTAAAAGAACTCGTATCAGGAATGGAAGAGCTGCCGCTATTACAATTATTCAGCAACTTATCCGCGGATGAAAAAGTGATCGTTTTCCGACTGTTACCGAAAGACAAAGCCCTTATCCTGTTTGAAGATTTGACACCAGCTACCCAACAACACTTATTACGCTCTTTCACCGATGAACGAGCAACCGAATTTGTGAATGAGATGGCGCCAGATGTTCGTGTACGGCTTTTAGATGAGTTGCCAGCGACCGTAACACAAAAACTTTTACAATCGTTGGCGCCTGATGAACGAGCTGCAACAAACCTCTTACTAGGGTATGAAGCCGAAACTGCGGGTCGCTTGATGACACCGGAATTCATTACATTGAAAAAAGATATGACAGTCAATCAAGCATTGGAAAAAGTGCGAATGCAAGCCAAAGAAAAAGAAACGATCTATACACTTTATGTTACTGATCAAACGAAAACGTTAGAAGGTGTTTTGTCGCTGAAAGATCTCTTAATGGCACAAGGGGATCAACGCATCAGTGAAATCATGTCCCAAAAAGTTATTTATGTGACCACTGACACCGACCAAGAAGAAGCAGCCCGTCTGCTAAATGAACTAGATATCATTGCGCTGCCAGTCGTAGACAAGGAATCAAGAATCGTTGGGATCATTACCGTCGATGACGCGATCGATGTCATCGAGTTGGAAACAACGGAAGACATGTTTAATGCCGCTGGTTTGGTCGATGTCGCCTCCAACGAAGCAGACCGTAGTAATGTTTTGATCAATGGCAGCCTGTGGCAAATCTGGAAAGTCCGCTTGCCATTCTTAGTGATCACTTTAGTGGCTGGACTTTTAGCTGGGGTCGTCATTGATGAATTTGAACAAACGTTAGAGTCGGTGGCAGCCGTTGCGATTTTTATTCCTTTGATCATGGATATGGGTGGAAACGTTGGTACACAATCCTCTACTGTATTTGTTCGGGGGATGTCGTTAGGGCATATTGATCTTTCAACCTTCACCAGACATTTCTTTAAAGAAGTTTGGATCGGTTTGAGTCTAGGCTTGATCGTCGGGATCATCTCAGGAACCGCTGCTTCACTTTGGCAAGGAATCCCGATGTTAGGGGTCGCTGTTGGGATTTCATTAGTTTTTGCTATGACCTTAGCGGCAGCACTTGGCTTTTTAGTCCCGTTTGTACTTATTAAACTAAACATCGACCAAGCAGCCGGTTCGGCACCGATCATCACCTCGATCAAAGATATTGCTGGCTTGTTTATCTACTTCGTTTCAGTAAATGTTCTTTTGGGTCATTTGCTTTAGCATACTGTCCGTTCCAGTGGTATAATAAAGCGACATCACATGATGAGCACAACATAGAAAGGGGAAATGTCCTATGACAAATCAAATGAAGCAACATCAACTCGGAGGTTTCTCTTTTTAAGTGCGGCCTCCTAATTAACTGGAGGGAAATCATGGAAAAACAAGGAATCGTGGTCTTTCAGGCTAAGGATATCGCAAAAGTCCGCCTGACCACAGGTGAAGAATGTTTAGCAACCGTTTCAGGAAAATTTCGTCAACAGGCACGAGCGCCAAAGGATTATCCTATTGTTGGTGATTTTGTCCAAGGGCAGGTGTATGATCAAGATCATTTCTTGATTGATGCTTTGCTCCCACGAAAGAGTTTTTTACAACGAAAAGTAGCCGGAAATCGGACGGATGAACAAGGGATCGCTGCGAACATCGACACGGTTTTTATTGCAACTAGCGCTAATGAAGAATTTAATTTCGCTCGGTTAGAGCGCTTTGTCACGATCGCTTGGGACAGTGGCGCTAACCCAGTGATTCTCTTGACCAAAGCCGATCAAGTCACAGCTGATAAAAAAGCAGAGCTGCTGCAAGCATTAAACGATGCTTTTGGTGTGAAAGCATTCGCTACTTCTATTTATGAACCGAACGAATTGTTGACAGAAGCCTACTTTTCAGACGGAAAAATCAGTGCATTTATCGGTTCGTCAGGCGTTGGGAAGTCCAGCTTATTAAATCAGCTCATGGAACAAGCCGTTCAAAAAACCAATGACATACGAGAGGATAGTCGAGGACGACACACGACGACGAGTCGCCAGTTGTTCACACTGCCCTCTGGCGCAATGATCATCGATACTCCTGGCATGCGGGAAGTTGGCATCAGTACCGTTCGGTCAGCTTCGATCGAGCAATCCTTTGAAGCGATCAGTCAATATGCTGAAGGTTGTTTCTTCAGAGACTGTCAGCATGAAACAGAACCGAAATGTGCGGTAAAAGCAGCTATTGCTGCCGGTGAGCTTTCAGAAGCAGCCTTCGCTCGCTATCGCAAAATGGAAAAAGAGCTGGCGTATTTGAAACGAAAAGAACAGATCAAAGAAATGAAAAAGTAATAGTTAGCACTCCTTTCTATAAGAGGAGTGCTTTTTTGTACGTGTCAAGAGCGCCTTGTTGAGTAAAGAAGAGGAGAGCCGCAGCCAACGTTCTTGTGTTTTCACGAAAAGGCGGCCAATTCCAAAGGGCACTACATGCTAAGTGGTTGAACTAAACTAAGAGCGCCTGCCTGGTTACAAGCTGTCGTCCAGAAAGGCAGGATAAAAAAACACAGTGGGGTGTTGTCCCACTGTGTTTTGAGCAATGATTTGCCCCTGCCAAGGTATTTCTAGTATAAAGCGTTGATTCTTAAATAGCAACTCGAAAAAAAACGCCTCATTCAGCAGAGCGCAGAATTTTCGTCATGGCTTTTCCTTTCGCTAATTCATCGATCAGTTTATCTAGGTAACGAATTTCTTGAACTATTGGCTCTTCGATCTCTTCTACCCGAATCCCGCAAATCACACCAGTAATCTGTTTTCGTGCAGGATTGAGCTGAGGGGCTTGCTTAAAAAAGCGTTCAAAAGAAACATCATCAGCCATCTGTTGGAGTGTTTCTTGGTCATACCCAGTCAGCCAGGTAATAATCTGATCTACTTCTTCTTTTGTCCGATTTTTCCGTTCTGCTTTGGCAATATACAGAGGATAGACTTTCGCAAAACTCATTTGGGTAATCTTTTGATTTTTCATGATAAACTCCTTTAGTCTTTACACAAAGTATACTTCATTTTTTTCTTTTTGCCGAGATTTTCAACGTTTGTTGTGTGCCAAAATAGGCGAGGGGACTAAAGGATGATTTTTTCTTCTTGTTCACGAAACCCCAATACCTTTTGTCGTGACTCGCCATCCCAATAGAGCAAGTCCAAATTCTTATGCAGCATTAGCTGTGTATATAATTCTTTCAGAGTCAGAGCAGGCTTTTTGGGTTCGAAAAATAAAATCAATTGGTTATGACTATCTTGTGCGATCGTCGTAAAAGGAATCAGGTTTTCTTTGTAAGTTAAATAAATTCCTTGGTAATCTGCAGCACTCGACGACGTTGTCAGTGCTGTCAAGAGGTCTCTTGCTCTCATAGTGAACCCGCCTTTACTGTTTTTTGTCGATAGGCATCGATATCCAACATGATTTTTGTTTTGCCGTACACCGTATACTTTTGCACCACGAATTGGTGGCGCTTATTCCAATAGCCACCCACAGTTAGAAACATGCCCTCATCAACATCCCCTAAAAAATTCAAACTGTGCTTCGCAATCAAACAGTTGGTGGTTCCTAGTGTAAAGCGGACCAAAGGGGAGGGGGCAAAGGAGACGATCCTTATTTTTGAGACAGCGCCTTTTTGTGTTTGCATCAGGTATTCCTCCTTTAGTAAGTAGTAAAAAGTGGATCATTCGTTGAGATCAAACCATTTTTTCTCTTCATAAAAAGCAACATGACGAATCTCATCATAATGGATTTTTTCTGTGGTTTCTCCCGTCAAATAAATGCCCAATGTGTCGTATCCGCTGATTTTTCCGACAATATCTGGGGGATAGCCGCCTTCTTCATTGACTTCTTCTCGTTGGATCGCCACAGTTACGTTCTTTTTCATCGCTTCGAATAAGCATTGATTGATTTCTTCCGTTGTGAGTGACGGCTTAGGCGGACAATCAAACGTGCGTGTCGGCTCTTCTTCAATTTCAGTTGTATGCTCAGATAAAAAGAATCCTTGCCACTTTAGCTTTTTCCGATCTTCATATGGTTGCAGCATACCCATAGCAATCACCTCTTATCTATATAATACAAACATACGTTCTCTTTTGTAAAGCGAACAGATTTTTAAATTTCTGATTCTTCTATGAAACATCTAAAAAGTGCATCAAACAAGGGGATAGTGGCGGGTATCGTTTTTTTTATACTATATATGTTATAATTTATCCTGAAGGAATAATGAACGTTTTAGAAAATAGCTGGCGAAAAAGGAGAATAGTATGTCTGGATTAATCGTGGTCCTGCTTACGATCTACTTTGCAAGTAGGAAAGATAAAGAACAGTGGCTTTTTGATCGCAAACGATTGACTATTCTGGCGCTTATGTTTGTGATCGTCGGCATAAGTTGGGGCTTAAATGACAAAATAATGAAGGATTCTCTGAACCAAAATATTAGAAGTGATTTACTGTTTAATTATTCGTTCCCCTTATTGATATGTATGCTAGGTCTATTTATCAAAGAAATACCACGGTGGGGACGGATCGTGACTTTGTCATTTGGCTTTATGATTTTCGGGTATTTAGCTATGCACTATTTGATAGGGTTTCACAACCCGTATTGGGAAAATCTACAGCTAAGTCCATTGTATTGGCTACCAAGTGACTAGCCATAAATGGAAACGAAAAAAAGCACTCCCTTTATTGAGTGCTTTTTTCGGCTAAATCACTGCAGCAAGATGTTTCTTTTCAAAAAAATGGGTTGGACCTAAGTAGCAAAGGGTTCATATAAGGAGAAGCTACGACTGTTGAAATCAAACCGATTGATTCTTGACTAAACCGTGTCTTTTGATCATTGCCAAAGTAAAATATGCGACGAGCGTTCCTGCAATCCCAAAAAGTAAATCGATTCGATCAGGGGTGTTCATAAAGCCAAAGACAGTCTCGCTCAATAGATTGGCAATGAGTAAGAGCAGGGTCAATAGCGTGACGACTTTAAATGGCGCACCTACGAGAAGCCAAAAGTACCCCAGTAAGCCAATAATCAAACTAATCGAAAAATTGGAGATATGAAGATAAAAGTCAGGATACATCGAAGTAAATAAAGAAATATCCAAGTACTTTGATAAGTAGAGGAAGAGGGCTGTGAACACGAAAAGCAAGTAGAGGAGTGACGCCCAGATTTTTGGTAAAAAGACTAGCTTTAATTGCTTCTTCTTTTTCATTTTTATTCTCCTTTTAGAATTGTCAGCTTATACGGATGGAATTGCTTTTATCGGGTGTTAATTACACAAATGGAAAAAACAAGCTACAAACCAGGCAAATCAGTAGTCTGCAACTCATTAATGGTAAATTATGGTTAGGTATAGGGATAGAAATTATTTTGCTCATATCATTCAGCATGATTATGTATTTCATCCTGACGAGTGGCAATTTGAAGCAAAACCCGTTCAGCAGTCGACGAAAAGGAAAAATAAGCTTGTGGATAGCTGCTGGTTTGATTTTACTTGCCATGGTTCTAGTATTCCAAGGAATGATCAACGGCGCTTTATTCAGACTTTTTTAGCAAAATATGGACGTTTATGGCGACCTATGAACATTACAATTATATTAAATAACGAAATACCCTAAGTTATCTACATGATTTTAGGGTTCTTTTTTATCGAATCATGTAATAGATATTTGTTGGCATTTGCAACGTCTAAGTACTTGTGTCAGAATTTTAAAACGGATTGGCTATATATGGATAAAGTTCTAGGTAAAAGCTCAAAGATTTTCAAAATGATTATAGCATACAATCAAACCGATTGGTTCGTGAGTCAAGGCTGATAGCTTGAATCTGTATTTGCTGAGATAAAAAAGACGAATCCGTATGTAACTTGCTACAAGACAGTTAACAATGAACAAACTGTTGATCAGCAAATCATAAAAAAGAATCTGAAGAAACTTGTAAAATAAGAAATCTTAGTTTTAGTTGAATTTTAAGTGAATTAGTGACAATTTCCTGATAAAAGTCATTCGGAGGGAGGTAAAATGATGCAAAATTGACTTGAACTGTCTAAAATATCACGAACTCTTTTCCGAATATAACTTTGTATAATATATATTATGTAAACTAAAATATAAAATTTTTCGAACACCGTATTTAACTGGTAATTTTACGGCTCTCCTCCCTCTTATTTAGGATTATTTCCTTCAAATTCACCTAATTGACAGCATAATCCAAAAAAATGGTCATTTGAGCGATAGTTTTTGTTTTTGTTGGTTCTACGAGTGAAACAACATGCAACTGACAAATTATCTCTGAACCTTTGTCTGTATTTGATCTTGTTGATTCTTGATTCTTTGAATTCAAGCTTTGGTTTGCAGCTGCTGGCCAAACTCAATGAATCAGTCAATTAATCGTTGTTCACGATCTTATCAGTAATGGTTCGCACTTAACCCAGCAAATTTGTGCTAACTAATAGCCTAATGGGAATCTTGATCACAGGCAAACCAGCAACGATAAACAAGAAACGTTTCGTTGCGTTCAGTTTTCACCTAAACGGATCAGATTCCCATAGCGAGTCCTAATCAAGGGTGCACAGTCATCTAAGTACAAGTTTCGTTTTGTTGCTGCCAATAAAGCAATGACAGCTACGGAAAGTTTCAAACTATGTAATACAGGATCGCCGAAAAGACAATGATCAAAATGACCAAGACAACGATTAGTTGATTTAAACGTCGAATAAGCAGGTTTTTCTTGTTTTTTTCAAATTCTTTTCCTTCATTTCGATAATATTCTCTATCTTTTGTTCCCACGAGCGCCAACTCCTTTTCCCTGATTTTATCACTATCCTGAAAACAATGGGTGCAATCAAGGTGTTTTGTACAATAAATGGCAGTATTTTGTTAGAGCCTACAATCGTATGCGTATAGCGACTAAATAAGACGACTGACGAGTTCCAAGTGATTCATAACGGCAGCTTTCCGAATAACGCCCATACCAGGAAACGACCTTTGCTGATAGGCAGCAACTAATAGCTGCAGCCCAGCTGTTTGCGTAGGATACTCTTCCTCATGCTGTAACAAAGCTTCCATGACTTCGAAAAACTTTTCTTTCTGACTTGGTAATTCTTCCTCAGAAAATAAGTGAACGATTCGCAAGTCTTGCTCTGCTGTCGGATAGATCCAATGCAAAACCAACCGTTTTGAGGGATAACTGTGCTCATAATAAATTTTGCTATCGACAGAAAAATCACTAAATCCCGCATAGCCCAATTTATGATAAAGATGATGGGTTTTTGAAAATCCTTCCTCCGGACATTCTGTATAAAAACTATTTTTAGGTAAACGGGTAAACGGATCTTCCATCAGTAGTTTCGGGCCGTTGATTTTATTTAACAAACGAAACTCTTTGCTTACCAGCACCGGCAGCGTATTTTCCCGCCAATCACTAGCGAGTGCTTGGTCCGCTTGATGAATGATCCAAAGATCAGGCTTTTCTTCCACTGTCTCAATGGGGCGATCTACGATCATTGCTTTAGGGGCAGTAACATTTTGCAACTCTGCTAACCCCTCTGCCGTCAGAAAAGCCCCCGCCTGTGGATTGCGAACCAGATAAAAAGGATGCTGCTTCCTTTGAAACAGGTCAATGGTCGTCCAAAACGTTTTTGATTGCTTGACTGGTTCAATGATCGGCTGGATCGCGTCTGACAAACAATCTTGTTCCAACAGTGCTTTCAACGCCAATAAATCAAATTGTTTGCCACGAATATACGGGAAGTACATCTTCTTCTCTCCTTCTTACTCGCCTGATAAAAAACGTTTTTCCAGCGCTTCATAGGCTGCTCTCGTAGCGGCCAATTCTTCTTTCAAGGCTTCGATCGCTTGCAGCTGAGTATCTTCAATAAATCGATCATAGTAATTGACTCCACCACCGAACAAGTCATACTCAGGCTGACGTTTCTTCAGTTCTTGGTACAAACGTTCTGTTGAAAATACCCGCAATCCTCGAGCAGTCTGTTTTGCTTTGCCGACTTCTCGCGCTTGTGCCGAAATCAACCGAAACAATAAGGCATTTTCTGGAACCTGCAGCTCTTGCCGTTGGGGCTTCTTTTCGACACTGAAATACCCTTTGCTGCCCGTTTCTTTTTCAAGAAATGCATGATAGACCAGAACACCAATTGTAGGTGCAATCTGATCTTTGACTTTCTCATACAATGCCTTGGGTAAGACAAAATAATTATAATTCCCAATAAAGGATAGTTTTGCTTTTGAGCGAAAATCTGCCAAACTAACTTTGAGTTCGTAGCAACGCCATTCAAAGGTATTTTCAGCCGTCAAGCGACAACTCAAAGTATCCACGATGCCGTGATCATCTGGCATGACTACCTCTTCTACCACAATATCACTGTTTTCACGACAATAATAATAAAGTGCCTCTTCCATTTCTAAAGTTAAGGATGTCTTCACAAATTCACGACCTTTGTCTTGTTTCACCTATTATAAAACATATGTTCGCATTTTGGAAGAGGGAAATAAAAGCAGCCTATCATCCCCTCACCCATTCGGGCATCCGTTAACGAGAATCTCTTCAACCGTCCTCTTTGTACCGCGGAATCGTAACAAAAAAAGCAGCAAGAGCACACCAAGTTGAGCGATTAATAGACCTTTAAAGGGAAATTCAAAAGTAAAGCCTGCGGGAAGATGAAAGAAATGGAAAAAATCCTGCAGTGCTTTTTGACTAAGCCACAGACCGCTGACAAGCCCTACCAAACTAATAACAATGCTTTGAATACCTACAAAGAAAAGCTCTTCAAAGGTGACCAACAACGGAGACTGTCCTAACAACAACCGAATACCCAGAGATTGCTGCTCCTCCCCCATCAAATGAAAACGATACATGTGATTGCAGTGCCATAAAAAGGCGGCGATCAAGCCTACAGTTAGAACGCCTAGTACGAAGCGTAGCAACTGCAAAAAGAAAAGCCAACTGGCATACGTGAGATCCATCTGATTCTCACTGCTATTTGTTTCATATTGTAGCCATTGATGAAAAAACACTAGCCAATGCTCTGCAAAGATGGCGATGATCAGTAGAATAATCGCCAATACACCACTCATCAGCAAACTGCGCCTACGAAGAGCCGCGTGCCAGCCGAATTGACAAGGATAGTAGAAGTACCGCCATTTGTTCATGATATCTCTCCTTTTGGCGTCTATTTTACAGAATTTTCCAAATTTAGACAAATATCATCTTGTTTACATAATATAATTATGATCAAAAAAAGAGTGCGGCATGCAGTCCACACTCTTTTCCCTTTCGCTATCGACGTTTACAGATACCTTGTCAGTAGCTGCAACAAACGCTGCGGAAATTCTGTTAGATTGGAAAGATCAATAAAGCGTTCTTCCCCATAAATCGCTTTGATCACCTCTTTGTCTTGCCCAATAGCAGCTGCAAGAAACAGCACCCCTTGTCGTTCATAGTCAGCGATCACCTGCTGAATATCTTCTTTGGCTTTTACCCCTGTATAATCAGGAAGAGCTTTTGGCTGGCCATCACTGATATTCAAGAGTAATTTAGTGGTTGCCGGCTGATGAGCGAGCTTTTCAGCTAGCACGCGCAAGACAGCTCCATCACGGTTATTTTGCCGAGGCTTCATTGTCATGAGTTTCTCTGGCACAAATTCAAAGCCTTCATTGAATTCTTTGTATGCAAAAAGCGAGGTTTTTTCAAGAGCGGTCACGTCCGCTGTATCGCCATAGATCATCAATGGCAAAGACAAACGTTCGGCAAAAGCATTCACCGCTAAGACCGCCTGTTGGGCATACAATATCCGATCTTCTCGAATCATCGAACCTGATTCATCGATGCGCAAAGCAAGAGCTAAGGAAGGCTGTTCGTGAGGTGGATTCTTCTTGTCAAAGGTCCGAAAATCCTGATACGCAACCTTGCTGGCATCAAAGCGTGTACCGCTGTACTTACCTTTACTGTATGCCGAAGCTTGTTCGTTTTCCAATACTTCTTGGGTTTGCTTGATCAATGACTCTACGATCGGCAGCAACGGCTGCAAACGCTGTTGGGCTTCAGTCGCTTTTTCTAAATCGACGGGTGGTCGATGAACGATCAGCCCTTCTTTGGCATGGATCGATTCTTTCAATGCTTGTCGTGCTGCCTTTGATGCCGCGGTTTTCTTTTCTTTCTCCTGGGCTTCATACGCTTCGATCGACAAAGAATGAGAAGCAGGAGCTGCCTCTTGTGTCTCACTCCCAGCTTTTGCTTGGCCATCATGACTATTGCGTTCTAGTTCTTCTGAAAACGTCGCCTCAGTTGCTGCGCTTTTCGCTTCTTGTTTGTCAGAATCACTGGTTTCCATCGTTTCCGCCTCAGTTTCTTGATTGGCGGTCTCAAGGACTTGCTCATTTTTTAAGACGGGTGTGCCTTCTTCCACTACATTGCGTTGGTCAGCCTCTTCGCTGCTGATTCTGCGTCCTTTGATTTGTTCTTTAAAGGCATTTAGCGGTTGTCCAGAAAACAAAAGCCGCAATCGCGCCAATAACCCTGAAGCTTCTAGCGCCTGTTGTAAAAGAGAAAGCTCATTTGGATCGGTAGTGATTTTGTAGAGCACTTTGCTATCAATTGCTGTAAAGGGATCTTGTCCTTGTTTGACTGCATTTAACCAATAAAAATAAGAACGCATACCCGCCACCCCTTTGATGGCGTTGGCTTTGGCGGTCACGTCTAGTAAGCGGATGATTTCAGCCATTTTCTGTGCAGTCGTTTTGTCCGGATAATTGGTTTTGGCAATGCCTCGCTGCACCATGACTGCTAGCTCAGGTAAATCCATTTTTTCAGCATGCTGCATCCGATCTCGCAAGGATTCGTTCAAGGGGCGGTTGCCTTGGTAATTCCGATTCGTTGTGATGATCACCACACAGTCAGGGTGTCGTCGAACAAAGCCAGTCGGGATATTCAGCATCCCGTTTTGTTCAAGGGCCGAGTTTAGTGCCACTAGTACCGAAGCATCACGAATGACCGTTGGTTCTTGAATCTCAAGCAAATAGCCTTTTTCCAGCGCCCGAACGATTTCGGAGGGATAAAATTTGTATTGAATCGTCGGTTGCTGATCACTGGTTTCAATCCGTTCGATCAGTTCCGCAAATTTCGCCCGTGCCCGCTCACGAGTCAAGGAAAAATGCCGCTGGATCAAAGTCAAGACATCTTCAAAACAATCACTTTTATAAATCGCATCCAGCAAGTCCTTGTCCTCTTCTTGGTCGGTGTTGATCACTGGTAATAAAGCACCAAATACATCTGACTTATCCATATCCGCAAAGCAGGTGATTTTGGTGTAGGGCAGTTGCAGGTCGGCAGAAAGTGCCTTTGCCAACTGGGTCTTACCAGACCCAGCATCGCCTTCCAGCAACACATTGAAGATCTTCATCTCTGGATCCGCCCAATTCAACGCGATCTCTGAAGCAATTCGTAGTTCTTCAGCACTGGTCTGATGACTTTGTGGTTTTTTCCAAATCATGGTTTGTTCTAATTTGCTAAAAGCGCGTCCTTTCGTTACGACAAAAGACGGTTGATTTCGTGTCATGGCAATCTGCTCCTTTTCTTAATAACCTAGCTCATCTAAAAGCCGCTTTAGGATTTTGAAGCGTTCGCCGTATAGCTCGCCATCTTTTTGTAAGGAATCATAAAAAAGCAGAATGTCTTCATCGATTTTAGGATTTTCGGTGTCTACTTCTACGGTCATACGATTTCCTTGCAGGCCAATGATCTCGATCAACGGATTTTCAGGATCGTAAAACTTTTCATGGCGATAGGCCTCTTGAAAATACAAACTAGATTGCGCCACTAAGATTGCTAGATCTAAGATTCTAGTGAGGGGTAGTTCTTCTGACTGACGAGACCATTTTTCACCTGTATGGCGCCAAACCTTGCCTGATATATCGACTTTTCCGCGATCATTCCATTGTGCTAATCCGAGGGAAAGGCCTTTTGCATCTGTATGTAACGCATTTTTTCCGTCAACAGTATCATAGTCTTCCACTTTAATGACGGGCTTATGTTTCAAGTTTTCTGGTATTTTCATTATTCTCACTCCTTGTTTAGTAAATTAGTAATTTACTAGATAGAGTAAGTATAATGAGGAAGCTGGTTTGGAACAAGCAAAAGGTCTTTTCTAGTAGCTAGGGACAGATGCTTATAGAAAAAGCACTTGATAAGAAGCATCTAAAAACAAACGCTCTTAAAAAATGCTTTTTTATGACGCATTACTTCACTAACTCAATTGATTGAAAAAAAGGCGTAACGCTTGTTTTCTCTGATATGTAAGCTGCGCTTTAGGAATGCCTTGGATCGCCCCTTCAATGCCGTAGAGCATATGCAAGCAAGCGTCCGCATCGCATTGGTGGCGGATAGCTAGAAAAACCTCTTCGGCCGTTTTTGTGCGTAGTTGTTCAGGGGTATTGATGCCGATACGAACCAGGTGATCCGCTAAAACCTGACCTACGTTTGGTAATTTTTGCAGTTCATTCATAGGTTTCTCCTTTTTGATTGTGGTCATCTTGCCCCTCTTTCTCTTGACGAACCAACGCATAGAGCTTCATATCGAACAGCTGCTGGTTTTTCTCCGCATGCTTTCGCAAAACGCCTTCTAACGTAAAACCTGCCTTTTCCAACACACGACAAGAGGAATGATTCTTCGCAAAAGATTCAGCAGAAATACGAACGATAGTTGATGTAGTAAATACATAGTCACATAGTTGCTGAACGGCTTGCGTCATCAAGCCTTTTCCCCAATACTCTTGTGCAATAGAGTAGCCAATCTCAGCCGTTCTATAATGGATATTTTCTTTGCGAACAGCACGGATACTGCCGACTGCTCGGTCATCCACAGTGATCGCAAAGGCAAATTCTGCTTCCTCCACAGATCGAATATAGGCTTGTGCATCTGCGACCGTATAGGGGAATGGCAACCCATCTCGTAAATAATCG
Source organism: Enterococcus casseliflavus NBRC 100478 (assembly GCF_001544095.1). Lineage (GTDB taxonomy): Bacteria > Bacillota > Bacilli > Lactobacillales > Enterococcaceae > Enterococcus_D > Enterococcus_D casseliflavus. The sequence continues at coordinate 54,496 of NZ_BCPT01000005.1, forward strand.
TGGATGGGTTGATTATTTAACGCATGGGCTAAATCTTGCGCATCGCTCATTTGCCACCTTCTTAAGGAACACTTCATAGCAATTCCTCCTTTGTCAGTCCTTCATTTTGATCCTATTGTACGAGTTTGTGTGATTTTTTACAAGCGAATCTCAAAAAAGCAGAAAAAAGAACCAGCTAGACAAACGTCTAACAGGTTCTAACATACAATGTCTTGAAAAGATAAAGGCGTGAATGAACATAGAAAAATAATAATTATTGCGCTGAAATAGCGATCCCAATGGCTTTTTCTCCTAAATGCGTGCCGATAACTGGTCCGAAGTGACCAATCTCAATTTCTGCATTTGGGTATTTCGCTTGTAGCTTCGCTTTTTCTTCTTTCGCTACTTCTAAATTGTTGGCGTGGATTACATAAAATTTAACAGGCAATGCGATTTCTTGCTCCCGTTGACCAATGATATCTTCTGCGCGATTGAATGCTTTTTTACTGGAACGAATGCGCTCGTAAAGCACAATTTTTCCTTGATCAAAGGTCAAGATCGGTTTGATTTTTAATAATCCGCCAATCAAGGCTGCCCCATTGGTTAAGCGACCGCCGCGAACCAAGTTATTCAAGTCGTCCACGATCAAATAGGCATAGGTATTGTCTCTGATAGTGTCCAGATGGGAAATGATCTCTTCGACGGTTTTGCCTTGACTTGATAGATCAAGAGCGGTTTCTACCATGTGACCCATCGGCATACTTGTGATTTTCGAATCGTAAGGAATGATTTGAACACCTTCGATTTCATCGGTGATTCCATACAGCGTTCCGATAAATCCAGAGATCCCGCTTGATAAGTGGATACTAATGATCGTGTCGTAACCGCGATCTTTCAATGACTCATATAAGGCTAACACTTCTCCTAATACCGGTTGAGAAGTGGTTGGGAATTCTTTGCTGTTTTTCAGCAAAGCGTAATACTCATCAGCTTCAATGTCGATACCCTCATTGTAGACTTTTCCATCTAAAATAACAGGAATCGGTATGATAAACAAATCTTCATGGTTTTTGATCCGTTCCGGCAGATAAGCTGTACTGTCAGTAACAACGGCTAATTTCATTCTTTTTCCTCGTTTCAACAAATTTCAAACGTCATTAATAATATAGCATAAATTTACTTACTTTCAAATGGTTTTCAGAACTTTTCATTCTGCTTACTCATTAAGAAAATTCCTGATCGCTTGTTGATTGGTTTCAAGATTGACGACTAACACACTTCCAGCACTCGCACTTGAACCGTATTGCCAAGAGTCAGCGACTGGGACAGTCAAGCTGTCGACTCCTCCCGCCCCTCGAGCAATCGAGAAGGTATTTTTTAATAGGAAAGACATTGGCAGGTTGGTGGAAGCATAGCCTAAGACTTTTCCTGCTGCATAAGGCAATTTTAAAATAGCTAAAGGATTTTTCATTTCGCTAAAGATCGCATCCATTACTTGCTGCTGTCGTCTTACACGACCGAAGTCACCTTCTTCGTCCATCCGAAAGCGTGCGTATTGCAACAGCTCAAGCCCATTCATTTGTTGTTGCCCTTGTTTGATGGCAACTTCAAGATTTTTACTCATATCTTTTTCCGCGTTGATAGCAACACCTGAGGGAAACAGTGTGTCGATCACTTTTTCAAAGGAACGAAAGTCAACTTTTGCATAATAGTTGGTTTCTAGCCCGAAATTCTCCGCTAACGTTTGTCTGACTAAATCAGCACCACCAAAGGCATACGCCGCGTTGATCTTGTTTTCGCCATAACCGGGAATCGTAACTAAAGTATCCCGCATAAAGGAAAGCAGCTTCGGTTGCTTACTGGGACCATCTAATTGCAAAACCATAATAGTGTCTGCGCGTCCAGCTTCTCCTTCACGACTATCACTACCAATGAGCAATATATTACTAGCACCATTAGCAGCGGCCGTACCATTAAAGGTCTCTTCATCAGTCGTAGCAAAAGCAGCGTCACTTCTTGCGACTTGCTGACCGACAAGAAAAGCAATTAATGAATAGGCAAAAAGCACCAATAGTACCCGAACCACAATACGCAGAACTGGGTGCTTCCGCTTTTTCTTTTGTTTGGGTTGCTTGCTCTTCTTAAGCTTTTGCGGTTTTTGTTTGCTTTGTTCCTGACCTTGATGCATCGCAGGTCCCTGAGCAGATAGCGGGGGGATTGCGCTTTTTCGTCCCTCAGTTTTTTTTATTCCTACTTGTGACTGTTTTCGGGAACTTTGAGCCGCACGAGGGTCGCTTGCCCTAGGATGCTCGGTGTTTTGAGACAAAATGTCTCTTACTGGCTCATCAGCAGACGAAGTAGAATCACTCGGTCTGACGCGCTGGTTTCTTCTTTTGGCTTCTCGGCGGGCAAAGATACTTTCTTTGGCTGCCTGACTGGATTCCTTTTCTAGCCGTTCATGCAGTTTTTTATTCTTTTCCATCCTGCTCATTGCTTCTGATCCTCCAACTAAAAAATAGCTCTCTGTCTATAAGGATACCCTAGACCTTATAGAAAGAAAGCTATTTTCTGAAATTTTAACCTTTTTCTAGGAAATTTCTTCATTTTTCTACCTTAGATGCTTTGATGCTCCTTGTCGTGTGCTTACAAATCCTGCTTGCTCATAAAATGATTTCACTTGATTTGCCGACCAAAAGTTTAGTGAGAGATCATCGAAGCCTTTTTCCAGCGCAACGTTTTCAGCAAATGCCAACAATTGTTTCCCAATATGCATCCCTTGGTACCGAGGGTCAACAGCGATCGCTGCAATTTCCAGCCACTTTCGTTCATGCATCATTGCATTTTGTGGCAAACAGACCTCTTGAAGATGCACAAAGCCACAAGGCTGTTCCGCCAACCAAGCGATAAAAAAGTGGTGGCTTGGCTCTTGCAGCTGCTGTGTGATTGCTTGTTCAAATCTTGGCTGATCAAAGGGCTTAAAAATCGTTGGGTACCATTGATGGTGCTGCGTTTGGATCTCTTTATGAAACGTTGCTAAAAGTGTTTCATCTTGGCTAATTTTTATTTTGACTTGAGTCATTTTTTGTCACTTCCTCAACAACATTTACCGAGTACACGCCGAGAAGATGGACGTGTCCACCCAACAACTGAATCTCTTCAAAGGCATTTACAATCAGTTGCCACGGTTTGTCCATCACCAGATCGATCACGAAAAAGTATTCCCCTAAGGTGGTTTTTGACGGTCGCGATTCAATTTTGCTTAAATCAATTTCTCGCCAGCCAAAGGTTGCTAAGATTTTGTGCAAGATTCCCGGGCGATTTGCTGGCAGCGTCACAAAAATCGTTGCTTTCTCGACGGTCTGCTCTGGTAATTGGGTGTTTGCTGCTTTCTTCGTCAAAACCCAAAAACGGGTTTGATTAAAGGCAACATCTTGAATATTGGTTTCTTTGATCGTTAACTGATAAGCCAAAGCGGCTTCTTTGGAAGCAATCGCCGCAACTGCTTCTTCTGGATGTTTTGCTACGTAGGCTGCTGCAGTCGTTGTGGAAGCAACCGCCTCAACAGTAGCTCCAGCAAATCTGGCTTCGATGAAGTCGGCACATTGCGCCAAGGCTTGCGGATGAGAAATTATCTTAGTGATAGGACGGTTGTCTTTTGCTGTTTGCTGAGAAACTAACAATTGATGATTGATCGGTAAAATAATTTCCTGTTCGATGCTCAATTGATTTTGACGAAACAGTGTATCAATAGTGGCATGAACGGACCCTTCTAATGAGTTCTCGATCGGAACGACCGCGCGATCGATCACGCCATTAGCTAGCGCTTGAATACAAAGTGGAATCGATCCATAAGGGATACAGGCATTTTCTGGATACGCTTCTTGCGCAGCTAAATGCGTAAAGGAACTTTTCGGTCCTAAATAACCAATCTTCATTTTATGCACCTGCTTTGATCAAAATTTCCTGTACGATTTCTTCTGGTGTTTTGTTCGTCGTTTCAACGATCAATGAAGCAGTTTCTTCATAAAGAGGAATCCGAGGACGGTAAACGGCCAATATTTCTTCTGGTGATTTTGAGACGACTAAGGGACGAATGCTGCCAGTATCCGCCTTTAAGCGATGGATCAGTTCCTCGGGATCTGTTTTTAAATACACGACGAGCGGCATCTCTTTTAAAAGCTGACGATTTTCTTCTTTTAATACGATGCCCCCACCAGTGGAAATAATTTGTTCCTTTGCCAAAGTTTTAGCTAAAATATCCGTTTCGATTTTGCGAAAGGCTTCCTCACCGTGTTGATCGAAAAAGTCTTGAATGGTCATGCCGATCTCAGCAACGATCAAGTCATCAAAATCCACATGAGACTGTTTCGTTTCTTCAGCCAAAAGACGACCAATCGTGGTTTTTCCAGCACCCATAAAGCCAATTAATATCACTTTTTTCACTCGCTGTTTCCTCCTTTAGCCAAACGTGCGACATCCTCAAAAAAATCAGGATAAGAAACTGCTACGGCTTCGGCTTTTTCTAATTCTACCTCTTCATCTGTCAATAAGGCGGCAATTTGCAGCATCATGCCGATGCGATGGTCCCCCCGACTTGACACACGTCCGCCATGCAAAGGGGTTGGACCGTTGATGATCAACCCGTCCTCGGTGGGAGTGATGTCCGCTCCTAGTTTTGTCAACTCTTCGGCAGTTGCATCAATTCGGTTGGTTTCTTTTACTTTTAGTTCTTCCGCATCTTTGATCACCGTTTTGCCATGCGCCTGCGTGGCTAACAACGCAATGATCGGCAATTCATCGATCAAGCGTGGGATAATATCGCCAGCGATGGTTACTGCCTGCAAGGTTGAACTTTGAACGGTAAGGTCAGCTGATTGATTCTGATCGTCTTGATTAGAAAAAGCAATCGAAGCACCCATCTCCTCTAGCACGTCAAGAATTCCTGTACGAGTGGGGTTGATCCCGACATTTTTTAAAACGATCTCGCTTTCTGGCATAATCGCGCCGGCTGTTAAGAAAAAGGCAGCGGAGGAAATATCACCGGGAACAACTACTTCTTGTCCTTGGAGTGTTTGAGGTCCCGTCACAGTGATCGTTTTGCCTTGTGTTGTGATGACACCACCGAATTGACGGATCATTTCTTCGGTGTGGTTGCGGCTTGTTTCTTTTTCAATGATCGTAGATGTACCTTGTGCTTGTAGTGCCGCAAAAATCAGCGCTGATTTTACTTGAGCACTTGCTACGGGCATCTGATAATTGATGGGATGTAATGAAGCCGTGCCATTGATGGTGATCGGTGGGAACTCCCTCTGTTCATGCCCTCTCACATTGGCACCCATTTCTCTTAATGGCAGCATCACGCGATTCATTGGTCGTCTATTCAATGAGTCATCACCGAATAAGGTAGTTGTAAATGGCTGTCCAGCCAAAATCCCCATCATTAGACGAATCGTTGTGCCAGAATTACCGATATCGATTGGTTCGTCAGCAGGCTTAAGACCATTAAAGCCCTGTCCTTCAATCGTGATCGTCTGACCGTCATCATGGATCGGAACCCCTAATGATTGAAATGCATGAAGGGTGCTATAGCAGTCTTCTCCACGTAAGAAATTTCGGACAGTCGTTGTTCCTTCAGCTAACGCCCCGAACATGATACTGCGATGCGAGATCGATTTGTCAGCAGGGACCGCTATCGTCCCTTTTAAATGTGTTGCTTTTTTTAGTTTCATCCCAGCCTCCTATTTTTTTCGACACGAATAGGTCGTCTTGTTTTGGATCAGCTGCTCTGCTTGCAGCAAATCATTTTGCGTTTTGAATGAAATCTGTAAAACACCAATGATGTCTTCTCGAGTTTCAAGAATTTTTAAGTTGATCAAAGAGAGTTGATGTTCGCTCAATAGCCCCGTCACTTCAGCCACAACACCGGGATGATCCGGTACATCGATGAATAGATCATAGAATGCCGGGATCGCGCCATTTTGATGAACCGGCAATTGATCCCGTGTTTCCTTCGCGGATTCAAAGAACCGAAAGATCGCCCGTTCGTCTTTTTCCTGCAACCAGTGAGCCATGGTCGTCATTTGTTTTTGCCACTCATCGATCAGCTGCAGTAGTTCCTGTCGATTACTCATTAAGATATCGGTCCACATGCGAGGATCTGAAGAAGCGATGCGAGTGATATCGCGAAAACCGCCTGCTGCAAGTTGTTGCGCTCTGGGGTGGGCTTGGTTGAAAGCGTCTGCCTGATTGACTAATCCAGAAGCAATAATATGGGGCAAATGGCTCAACATCCCTGTGATTTGATCATGCTCTTTTGGCGCAAGCGCCACATATTTGGCTCTAGTGCCGCGAAAAAGCTCTTGCAGCTCTTCCATCCGCTGACTTTTCGTCGGTGTGAAGATATAGTAAGCATTCTCGAAAAGGTTCTCATCGGCTGCTGTGATCCCTGATTTATGAGAGCCAGCCATCGGATGGCCCCCAATAAAATCAAAGGAAAAGGACTCGGCGAATTGGGTGATTTCCGCTTTGGTACTGCCGGTGTCTGTTACCAGCACCGAAGGCTTTAATGAAAGTGCCCCCAGTTCGGCAAGATATTTTTTGGTGATCTCTACCGGCAATGCCAACAAAATCACGTCGGCACGGACAGCACCTTCTGAAAATGAAGGGGGCACTTCGTCTACTAAACTTGTTGCTAATGCGATCTCATTGGTTTCCTGACAATCCCAGCCCATCAAATGCATTTGCGGATGTGCCTTTTTGATACATTTTGCTAAGGAAGCGCCGATCAATCCTAGACCGGCGACAAAGATATTTTGGTTCATGAAAAGAATCCTCATTTCTACTGGAATTTTTGCTGGTTCTTTAATCAGTAGGTTAACAAGTATTCTCGATACGCTTGAACAGATGCAGTCAATTCTGCGAATGAATCACTTGGGAACTTTTCTAATAGTTCATTGGCCACCACTGTCGCCACCACACTCTCACAAACAACACTGGCTGCTGGTACAGCGGTGCTATCTGAGCGTTCGACGCTTGCTTTATACGGTTCTTTGCTGTCGATATCCACACTTTGCAACGGCTTGTACAAGGTCGGGATCGGCTTCATAACACCACGAACCACGATTGGTTCACCGTTCGTCATGCCGCCTTCAAACCCGCCAAGGTTGTTGCTGCGACGGGTATAGCCTCGTTGTTCGTCCCATAAAATCTCATCCATGACTTTGGAACCTGGCAAAACACCAGCCTCAAAGCCAACGCCGAACTCAGCACCTTTAAAGGCATTGATGCTGACCACGGCTTGGGCGATTTTCGCATCAAGTTTTTTGTCCCATTGCACGTAACTGCCTAAACCAGCAGGAACGCCGCCAACAAGTACTTCCACTACACCGCCGATCGTATCGCCATTTTTCTTCGTTTGATCGATCAGCTGCTTGATTTCTTCTTCGACTGACGGATCTAACACCCTTACTTCTGAAGCTTCAGAGCGTTCTGCGATTTCTTTGACGGTCAACCCTTCAGGAATTTCCGCTTTGATGCCGCCTAACATTGTTACATGACCCGCCACATCGATGCCAAGCTCCTTTAAAATTTTCTTCGCGATTGCTCCGATGGCTACCCGCATGGTCGTTTCACGAGCAGATGAGCGTTCCAAAACGTTTCGTAAATCTTGATGATGGTATTTCATGCCGCCGACTAAGTCAGCATGACCAGGTCTTGGTCGTGCCACTCGTCGTAGTTTGCGGTCTTTTTCTGGTACCTCTTCGATCGCCATGACCTTGGTCCAGTTTTTCCAATCTTTGTTCTCAACCACTAAAGTCACAGGAGAGCCTAGTGTTTTTCCATGACGGATACCCGAAGTGATACGGACTTGGTCTTTTTCAATCAGCATCCGTCCCCCACGGCCATAGCCGGTTTGTCGTCTCGCTAATTCAAAATTAATGTCTTCTGCTGTTAATGGCAATCCTGCCGGTAAACCTTCGATAATGGCGGTCAACTCTGGTCCATGTGATTCGCCTGCTGTAATATAACGCATGATCCGTTACCTTCCTTTCTTATAATAGGTAGTCTTTGATTTTTTCAGTCGGGATCGTCACGATTTTCGCCTGTCCGATCGCTTCTAATAGAATAATCTTCAATTGTTGCCCACGGGCTTTTTTATCATGAGTGATTGCTTGGTATAATTGCTCTTTATCTATTTCACTTGGTGTGATCGGCAAATGAAACTTCTCAACCATTTCTGTAAGCTGCTGGGTCGTACCTTTTGGTGTTAATCCGATGGCTTCTGCATGACGGGTGATCATGATCATCCCCATTGCAACCCCTTCGCCATGACTGGTGTCAAACGCGGCTGTTCTTTCTAAGCCATGCCCGATCGTATGACCGAAGTTCAGTGTCAGACGACTGCCATGATCAAAAGGATCTTCTTCTACTACTTTTTGTTTTACCTTTAAAGAAGCAGTGATTACTTTCTCAGCATGTGCCAAAAGATCGACTTCATCTTTCAAACCTGCTAACGTTTGCCAAAGCTCAGAATCTGCAATAGCGGCTGACTTGATGATTTCAGCAATGCCTTCTTGGACGCGTTTGAGGGGCAAACTTGTAAGTAAATCTGGATCGATCATTACACCGGCTGGTTGTGCAAATGTCCCGACGAGATTCTTGGCACTGCCAGTATTTACAGCTGTTTTTCCGCCGATACTTGAATCGACCTGTGCCAATAACGTCGTTGGAATCTGCAAGAAATCAATGCTGCGCATATAAGTAGAAGCAACAAATCCTCCAAGATCACCAATCACACCGCCACCAAGGGCAATGATCCCATCGCTTCTGGTCATTCCGAGTTGGGCAAGACCATCATATAAATTAGCTGCTTGCTCTAGTGATTTGCTTTTTTCGCCAGCTGGTACGACTAACAGTGTTGCCTCAAACCCTGCAGCGGTTAAGGAATCGACGATTTGTCCGCCATACAGGGGTGCGACGTTGCTGTCTGTAATGACGGCAATACGCTGTTTGTCCCACAACTGTTGCACCCAGGTTCCGACTTTTTGAAACGCCCCTCGCTTGATGAGGATATCATAGGAATGTTCTTCTAAATGAATGTGTAACATTGATTTTTGCCCCTCTTTTATTGGTTGTCTTGACGCTTAGTCTTGCAACGCTTTGATTTCTTTCATCGCTTTTTCCATGATATGGACTTCTTTCATCATGTTCATGTACGTTTTTTCATTAAGTGATTGAGGACCATCAGACCAAGCATTGGCTGGATCTGGATGGATCTCAACGATCATCCCATCGGCGCCAGCAGCAACACCTGCTCTAGCCATAGGCGGTACGAGATCCCAGATACCTGTTCCATGACTAGGATCAACGATGATTGGGAAGTGGCTCAGTTTTTTGATGATTGGTACCGCACTTAGATCAAAGGTATTACGGGTTGCTGTTTCGTAAGTTCGGATCCCACGTTCAATGAAAATCACTTCACTTTTATCTTGAACGGCGATGTATTCCGCTGCATTCAACCATTCGTCGATCGTGCCAGAGATGCCTCGTTTAAGGCCAATTGGTTTCCCAGTTTTCCCAACGGCAGCTAGCAATTTGAAGTTTTGCATGTTCCGAGCACCAATCTGCAAAATATCACTGTATTCCGCAACCATATCGATATGTCCTTCGTCCATGACTTCTGTGATGACTTTCATGCCCGTTTCATCCGCTGCTTGACGAATGTATTTTAGCCCTTCTTCTTCCAGCCCTTGGAATGCGTATGGCGACGTGCGTGGTTTGAAGGCACCACCACGTAAGATTTGTGCACCACCAGCTTTAGCGATTCGGGCACATTCACGAATTTGGTCTAAGCCTTCAATCGAACATGGACCAGCCATCGTAACAAAGTTGCCGTCACCGATTTTCACGCCATCTACATCCACAACCGTATCTTGCGGATGGAACTCACGAGAGGTCAATTTGTAGGTGTTTGAGATCCGAATGGCATCTTCGACACCCTCGTAGCTGCGAAAAGCAACATCTTGGATGCGGCGGGTATCCCCTTTTAAGCCGATAACGACCTGTTCTTTTCCTTGGTTGACTTGAACATCTAGGCCTTCTTTTTTGATTCTTGTTACAACAACTTCAACTTGTTCTGGCGTAGCGCCTGGTTTCATAATTACGATCATTTTTTCTTCCTACTTTCGTTTTTTTCTGTTTTTTATTTTTTACATGGATTCGATGAGTGCTTTGACTTTTTCAACAGGCATCGCTTTGCCAGTCCAAAGTTCAAATGCGGCTGCACCTTGATAGAGTAGCATGCTTAAGCCGTTTGCAGTTTTGGCGCCGACTGCTTTCGCATCTTTCAAAAGCTGCGTTTCTCTTGGATTATAGATGACATCATAGACAGCTAATGATTCCCGCAGGAGTGTTTTATCTTTCAGAGGACTTACGGTATCATTTGGTTTCATTCCCACGCCCGTGGCATTTACCAATAAGCTGCTTTGATCGATGGCTGTTTTTAAAGCCATCTGATCTTCTAAGTCGGTTAAGGTAATTTCACAAGCTGTTTTTTGTGCAATCTGTGTTAATTTTTCTTGGATGATTGGATAAAACTCATCCTTGCGGTTAAAGACATGGATCGTTTTGACGCCGTCTAGTGCGGCTTGGCTAATGATCGCTGTCGCCGCTCCACCAGCTCCAATCACCGTCATGGTGTCGCCAATGATGGATACTTGAATGTCCTCAAGAGCTCGCATAAAGCCGATGCCGTCTGTATTGTGCCCAATCAAGCGACCTTCTTGATTGACGATCGTATTGATTGCGCCGATCAACTCGGCTGCTGGTGAACATTCATCCATCAGCGCTACAGCCGCCATTTTGTGAGGCATCGATAAATTGACACCTAAGAGGTCCAACTGACGGATGCTTTGGATACTAGCGGCTAAATCATCCGGCTCAACATCAAAGGCCAGATACACGGCGTCGATCCCTTGTTCTTCAAAAGAAAGATTGTGCATCGCTGGAGAGATGCTGTGCTTGGCTGGTTTGGCAAATAGTGCCGCCAACCGTGTGTGTCCGGTTATCATTTGTTTCATCTGGTTCATTCCTTTCAACAAAAAAAGATGTCCACCGTAAATTTAAGAATCTACAGTGAACACCTTCAAACATTACATAACGACAGAGCCGATATGTGAATATAAAAAATAGCCACTATAGATTTTACGATCTACGTGGCTGCGAATTCATTACGAAATGCTCTAGCCATCATAGATACAAACTTAGCGTTTGTACCCATGCCTTCATGAATACAAACCTATCTAAAATAGCTAAAGTAATATTTATTCAGTTGTGTGGGGTTCGTTAGCAATAATTTTTGCATAGTCGTTCGCTCCAAACTGATGTAAGATTGACCTAAGTATAGGTTTAACTTTGAAAGATGTCAATGATTTTTTCTTATTTTTTTCATTTATTTGATTGTTTTTTTTGAAAACACTGTTCTATCAAGGGTTTATAAGTCATCCTCAAAGAACAATAATAGTTCAGGTAAGCTTAATTGCGCTTTTTCCTCTGCTGAAAGATCTTTGACGATCTCCCCTTTTCTGAGAAGGATCAAGCGGTCTCCGTATTTTAATGCATCTTCCATCCGATGGGTGATCATTAGACAGGTCAGGTTTTGTTCTTCCACGCGTTTTGCAGTGATTTGCATCAGCTGTTTGGAGGTCTTTGGATCTAACGCAGCCGTATGTTCATCTAGCAACAACAGTTTTGGAGTTTGGATCGTTGCCATCAATAAACTTAGTGCCTGTCGTTGACCACCAGATAAACTGCCCGTTGGCGTATCCAAATGATTTTCCAACCCGTTGCCGATTTCTTTACAAAGTGCAAAGAACATTTCCCTTTGTCCTTGGAGTTGTCGAAGACCAAGTGACCGTTTTTGCCCTCTTTTTTGGGCTAACAGCAGATTTTCTGCCACTGTCATACGGGGAGCAGTGCCCATTTTCGGATCTTGGAAAACCCGCGCCAAAAAGCGTGCGCGTTTTTCTTCCGAAAGTGTAGTCACATTTTGATCATCGATCATCACTTGCCCACTCGTCAAGGGCATGGTGCCTGAGATGCAGTTGAATAACGTGCTTTTGCCGGCGCCGTTTCCTCCAACGACCGTGACAAATTCTCCTGGCTTTAAAGAAAGATCGATTTTATTCAAGAGTACTTTTTTCTCATTTGGTCCGTTGCCGACAACTTTAAAGGCTTTTTTTAAGGCTAACATTATTCGTCCTCCGTTTCAAAACCAGTGCGTAGATGCAAGGCTTGTTTAAATTGAGGGATCAACAAGCAGATCGTCAAGACGATTGCAGAGAAGATCTTCAAGTAGGTCGTATCAAATCCAGCTTTGATCACAAATAGGATCAATAATTGGTAAATAATGCTGCCGATCACAATAGCGATCAAACGTTCCAGCAAGGTCAGTTCCCCGTATAACACTTCACCAATGATGATTGCCGCCAGTCCGATAACGATCACACCGATACCTTTGCTTATGTCGGCATAGCCGTCATTTTGCGCAATCAATGCGCCTGAGAGTGCGATCACGCCATTGGAGACGATCAATCCAATGATTTTCATTCGATCGGTATTGATCCCCATCGATTTTGCCATATGCTCATTATCACCTGTAGCGATGTAAGCTTGACCCAAATTTGTATGGAAAAAGTAAACCAAGACGCCCCCGATCAACAAGACCATGATCAATCCAATGATCACCGTATCATAATAATTAGGTAAATTCATTCTAGTAAAAAAATCTTGAATTTTCGGTTGGTTTAATAAAGAGAGGTTGGGTGAGCGCATCACAAACAGCATGACCGAGTTCAATGAAGACATCACCAAGATTCCAGCTAAAATCACGGGAATTTTGCCTTTTGTATAAAGAAGTCCTGTCACACAGCCCGCACACATCCCAGCCAATACTCCTAAACAAGTCGCTAAGACGGGCGACACCCCATGGGTGATCGCTGTCACACAGACAGCACCGCCTAACGGAAAGGACCCTTCCGTCGTCATATCCGGGAAATTTAAAATTCGATAGGTCATAAAAATCCCTAATCCCAGGATTCCCCAAAGTAGTCCTTGCCCTATTGCTGAAACAATCATCATTCTTCCTCCATATTCTTACAAGTTTTCTCTTTCAAGACCCTCTCGATGATCGCAGGTGGTCGCTGTTCTTGGTTGTTACTCGTCACTTGCTTCGCTTTCTGGCGTGGTTGTAATCAGTTTCGCCTCGTCTTTGAGGTTTTCTGGGATAGTGATGCCCAATAACTGCGCCTGAGTTTCATTGATGATCGTTTCGCCATCGCTGAATGTATAGATCGGTGTTGTCGCAGGTTCTGCTGTCCCATCAAGAATTGCTGCCACCATCTTCCCAGTTTCCACGCCTATCGTAAATTGATCTTGTCCGACCGTTGCCAAACCGCCTTGTTCCACCATCGTGTCTACGGAAGTAATGATTGGTGTTTTTGATTTATTGGCTTCTTGAACTACGGTCTGCATAGCATTTGCGATCGTATTGTCCAACGGAATATAGATAAAATCGACTTCCCGTGCCATCACTTGCACCATTTGCGCAATTTCATTACTTGAAGGAACGGCATACGATTTGCTGGTCAAGCCATTTTCTTCGGCAGCAGCTTCTGCTTCTGCCACTTGGTATTTCGAATTGTCTTCGGTCGAAGAATACAAAATACCGACTGTTTTTGCCTCTGGCAGCAAATCTTTTGCTAGTTTGATTTGTGCAGCAACTGGTGCTTTATCGGAAACACCAGTGATATTGCCGCCGGGTTGATCCATATCTGCCACCAGATTTGCCCCAACTGGATCAGTGACCGCTCCTAAAACGATCGGTACATCCTGAGTGACATTCGCCAACGCTTGTGCTGCGGGTGTTGCTACCCCAACCAAAACGTCGGCTTCTTTATTTAGCAGCTGCTGACTCATCGTTGCCAATTTGCTTTGATCCGCTTGACCGTTCTGGAATTCGATCGTCAAGTTGTCCCCTTCGGTATAGCCTGATTCTTTAAGGCCTTCTTTGATCCCCTCGGTGATCGCATCCAGTGCTTCATGACTGACAAATTGTAGGATCCCGACTGTTTTTTCAGCTTTTTCTACTGGTTCCGAAGTCTCACTAGCTTGATTGGTCCCACTTCTCATTCCTAACTGATAGACAAATGTCGCTCCTAAAAATAATAAAATAACGGCAACCGATGCAATTAATCCCTTGTTTTTCATTTTTCATTCTCCTTTTTCTGCTTACGTTTTTCGTGTTTTTCATTTTATGGTTTTTGAGAACAAAAAAAGCAACTGCCTATGTGACGGCAATTGCAAGTAAGCAAAAGCCGCATAGAAGCTTGTCCTATGCGGCGATAAATTCAACTACCAGCATAGATACAGCACTTTAGAAGGTTCTCTAAAAAGTTGTATCTATGGAATGAGGTCCCATCAATACAACTATCTACGCCAGTTTTGCCATGATTTCACTTGCAATGGAATAAATAGTTTCATGATTGTTCCTCCTTCTCAACTTGTTTTCTTTCTTGATTGAATTCAGTTTAGCTTATTGATAAAAAAACGTCAACAATTTTCTGTCAAATTGTCAGATTTTTTTATCGATCATTGGCAGAAGAACGAATCGTCCACATCGGTAAACGATTCAATTCTGGGATGAATTCCGTCGTTGGCTGCTCAAATGAATCAAAGGTAAAGCGATTTTTCTCAACCCCTTCTTCATAAAAAACAAACGTCACTTTATCAGGATCAACGCTGTATTCATTGGAGAAAAAAGCCGCATCATAGACGATTGGATAATAAAAAAATGTCCGATTCAGCTCATCTTCTTGCGCTTGGATCAGATCAAATACTTGATCGAGTTGAGGTCCGTTGGGCTTACTAAACATCACCGAGATCGCTCGTGTTTCACGAATCGTCTTGTCTGCAGTCAGATAAGGCAATGGCTGTACTTTTTCTGACGGCAGCTTGTCAAAAGCGATCCGATCCACTAAAGAAGCATTGATACGATTTTGAGAAAAGACGATCAAACCTGCGAAGACCAGTGCGAAAAGAATTCCCCCGATCAGCGTGAAAATCGTTTTTTTCTGATCTCGATAAAGATCATCTAAAAAAGCTTGCCAGCTTTCAACTATTTTTTCTTTCGTGTAATGAACAAAGTTCCTAACTTGTTCCATAATTTGCCCACCTTTTTTAAAAATCCTACTATTAATTCATACTATCAATTCCCTTCTAGAACGTCAAGAAACTTCACATTTCTTCGATAATTCGGTAAGATAAAAGAAAACGGTAAAGGAGTCATTATGCATAATCTAGCTGATTCATTGATGTCTGGAGCCAATCCAATCTTCGATTTCATCGTTGTCTGTTTGAACTTTCTCTCCATTTTTGTCATCGTTTGGGGTGTATTGATCGCAGGCATTGACTTTGTGCGCTACGAATTAACAGAAAAGGATCGATTGGTGGCAGCCAGAGAGAATAATTTTATCCGCAATTATTTAGGGAGTTATGTTTTATTAGGTCTGGAGATCTTGATTGCAGCAGATATTATTGAGACGATCATCCACCCTACTTTCGAAGACATCGTACGACTAGCTGCCGTCGTTATTATTCGGACAGTCATCTCTTATTTCTTGAATAAGGAAATCGAGCGTGCACTGCAAACCACCGATCACCAACCTACCAAGAAAAAGGAAAGCTAGCTGCCATGGCTTTTCTTTGGATTCTTCGGTATAATAGATAGGAATATTTGACATTGGAAGGATCAATCCCTCAGTCAAACTATCCTTAAAAGAAAAGAGGGAAACAATATGTCTTTTGATGGTGTCTTTACCCATTTAATGGTCCAAGAATTACAAAATCAATTAACCAGTGGACGTGTAAACAAAATTCATCAACCTTATGAAAATGAGGTCGTATTTGTGATTCGTTCCCAAGGGGAAAATCACAAACTTTTGCTATCCGCACACCCCACCTATGCTCGTGTACAATGCACAACGATCGCCTATAGCAATCCAGAAACCCCACCGAATTTCTTGATGATGCTACGGAAATATTTAGAAGGGGCGATCTTAGAATCAATCGAACAAATCGACAATGACCGTGTGATCCATTTTCATTTCACGCGACGAGATGAATTAGGTGATTTGCAAGCCCTCGTCTTGATCGTCGAACTAATGGGCCGTCACAGTACGATTTTATTAATGAATAAGACGAGCGGAAAAATCGTCGATACGATCAAACACATTGGTCATTCACAAAATACGTATCGTACCTTATTGCCAGGTGCTGTCTATGTTGCACCACCAAAGCAATCGACGCTTAATCCTTTCACAGCCTCTCGCACCAAAATTTTTGAAGAATTATCTACTCTTGATCCATTGACGGCAAAAGAACTTCAACAACGATTCCAAGGCTTAGGCCGCGATACAGCAGAAGAATTGATCGCTCGAATCAATGCCAATCCCAATGAAAAACTGCGTCAGTGGGAAGCTTTCTTTACAGAGCTTACCCAGGAGCTAGTACCAAGTTATCTCCAGTCAGAGAAAAAGGAATATTTTACACCAATTCCCTATCCATCATTGATCGATGCGACCACCACTGTCACCCATTATCAGAGTCTGAGTGAGCTTTTAGATGCGTTTTATCACGACAAGGCGGAAAGAGATCGGGTCAAACAACAAGGTGGCGAATTACTGAAAAAAATTGAGAATGAACTGAAACGGAACCAGTTGAAGTTAAAGAAACGCCAACAAACGTTGATTGATTCAGAAAACGCCGAAGAATTCCGTCAAAAAGGTGAGCTTTTGACGACCTTTATGAATCAAGTCCCCCGTGGTGCTGCTTCAGTTGATTTGGAAAATTATTATGATGAGAATCGGCTTTTGACGATCAAACTCGATCCTGCTCTTTCTCCCAATCAAAATGCTCAGAAATATTTTCAACGTTACCAGAAATTAAAAAATGCAGTCAAACTGATCCATCAGCAGATTGCCGAAACGAAAGAAGAAATCGCGTATCTCGAATCCGTGTTAGCCCAATTAGAAATCGCCTCTCCCATGGATCTGGCGGTTATTCGGGAAGAACTGATCGCACAAGGCTATGTCAAAAATCGGGCGAAACAGCGTAAAAAAGCTGCTCCTTCGCAACCAGAACGATTTCTTTCTTCAGACGGAACTGAAATTTTCGTCGGAAAAAACAATTTACAAAATGACCAACTGACCTTAAAAACAGCTCGTAAGAGTGATATCTGGCTGCATACCAAAAATATTCCTGGCTCTCATGTCATCATTCGTTCGGATGATCCTAGTGAGACAACCTTAATGGAAGCTGCAGAGCTTGCCGCATATTTCTCAAAATATCGTCAATCTGCCCAAGTACCAGTGGACTACGTGCAAGTCAAACATATTCGGAAACCAAATGGTGCCAAGCCTGGATTCGTCATTTATGAGAATCAAAAAACACTTTTTGTGACACCTGATGAGGGAATTTTGAGATTAAAACAGTCCTAGCTGTTTCTAAGTTTATTCGGATCAAAAATCATAAAGTAATCAATCAAAAAACCGATCACAAGCGCGTGCCTCTTCGCAGCGCTTGTGATCGGTTTTTATGCTTTTTCGTTCTATCTACTGCTCTTTCAGTAACAATTTTGCTTAGCTTGTATCACAAAAGGCAAGCCTTCTCAGAATTCAGCCATCAACATATCTGCTAGATCCGCTAGAATGGCAATTGAACATCACCTGCGGCTAATAGGCTCTGCTGGCTAATAAATCCCGCCATCCTCCATAGTGACTTTCTTCTCAAAATCAAAATGATACAGCTTTTCCCAGTGATTGATATTCAACGTTCCTTTGGTCAAACGGATCGCTAGAAAACAACAGCCTTTATCATCCTCATTGTTAACTTCGTCGTACCAGACAAAGGCTTTGCGAATTTTGCTTCTTAATTCTGCATTTTTAGGGTCTAGCACCCACCCTAAATTCTCTCCTTGACCGATCGCAGTAAACCATTCACCACTGACAGCAATCGCAACTGCTGAATTCTTACTGATTTGCTTCATTTTGTTTGATTGCTCATGAGTTGACACGTAAAAAACGCCGTCTTCATAAAAAGCATCTACTTCTCGGACGACTGGCTGTGTTTCTCCCTTGTCATTCTCGTTACAAGCAGTCGTGGCAAGGGCGATTACATTGTCTTTAAAATGTCCGAATTTTTCTTCAAGCAGTTTTACTCCTTCTTCAAACTGAGTCATTGTACTGTTCCTCCTTACATCTCACTTCTTTTTTTAAAAGGAATCCATAATTCAACATGAACGACATGATTTTCTCTTTCTTGATAAAGCTCAGGGAAAAAATCCTCAGCAATCCACCCCTTCTTCTTTAACCAGAAACGGGTATAGCGCATCGCCTTCCCCATATTGATGATCAGTTGCTCTGAAATCGTATCAAAACTGCAAACAACGTAATCCCGAGCCGGTAGCGTCCATTCACTGAAGGTCGATCCCTGTGAGTCATCACCTACTTGGCCAACAAAGTAACTCGAATAGCCTTCTGGAGCATCTCCTGGAAACGAAACACCGATCTGGTAGTTGGCTTTTCCCGGTTGATTGGCAATCTTTTGAAGAAATTCATGCCAAATTTCTTCAATCGGGTCGATCCCTGTTCGTTGCCCTAGCATTTTCCCATAGTTGAATGGGTAGTAACCGAGGACACCATAGAAGACCAGCGGATGCGGATTGCTTTTTTTCTGGATTTCTAAAACAACCCCTTCACTGATCAATGGGATACCCTCTTCCGTCACAATATAGCCTAATGAAAGATCTGGCTTATCAAAGTTTTGTAAGCCAATGGGCTTTTTCTGATAAAGCGAGGGTGAAATTCTATAGACCGTTTTAAACGTTCTTGAAAAAACGGCATGACTGCTAAAGCCGACTTCAAAAGCGACATCAATGACTCGCTTCTTTTGGTTTTTCAATAAAAGCGCACCTCTTGCCAAACGACGCAGTTTTATATATTCCCTAACAGAAATTTTAACCAAACGAGTGAATAAGCGCTGATAATAAAAAACGGACAATGATGCAACTTGCGCCAACGTTTCGATCTCTAATGGCTCGGTAAGATTGTATTCAATATAATCGATTGATTTTTGGATTGCCTCCCATGCATGCATATGAATTTCCTTTCTTTTACTATAAAATAATTCGCTAAAAAAGCTTTACCGTGTCTGCTCTTTTTCAATTGATTTAATTGTGTTTTATTTCACAATAAAACGAATGCTTAGAACCTGCTTATTAATTAGTTTAGCATAGCCTTTGTGCTCGATGGCTATGAAAATAAAAAAAGACGAGAATTTTCGTCTTTTTTTCCGTTCGTTTTAAACTATTGTATTGCTTGAAGGTTCCCACTACGTCGGGTTTTATAGGATAATCAGAAGAGAAGTCCGAAAAAATACGTAAAAGGAACCATTTTTATAAATCAATAGAAATAAATAGGCCGATCTTTGCGGTCTTGTAATGGGCGATTATTATTTTCTAATACTTCTTCGCGGAATTCTAAAATGAAGCGACGGCTCATCTCCCCAATCCAGTCAAAGACAAACCAGTTGATTGGCCCTTTCGTTGGTGGGGTCGTCAAGGAACCAACATAATGAAAATGGTGGGTGCGTTCTGGCAAGAACATGCTCGGATCAAACCATTGGGTGTGGTTCTCAAAGTCCCAGATGCTGTCGTCTTGCTGATTGCAGATCCAGTTGAGTTTATCCGTCAGTTTGAATAAGATACCCACCACCAAGTTTTCTCCGTCATCATTCATATGAACGAGGTGAAACTCTAACTCTTGCTGCTCGTCATCGATAATGTGTTCAGACGGCATGTGAAAATGAATATCCGTCAAATAGTAGTTGATCCCTTTAAATGTGACATAGCTTTCTTTGTTATAAGGAACGAAGTGAATCGTATTTTTGAATTCTTTTTCCGTGAACCGCTCTCGTTTATAGTGAAAAGCCAAGTCCTGATCGATGGGTTCTTCGGTCTCATCGTGGACTAAAGCGATTGGGGATTGGTAAGGAAATTCGGCACCTTGTGCATACCAGTCGCACAAAGTGTGCCAATGTTCAGGTCCATTGTCTCCGGAATAACTCCAGGGAACGTCCATATTTCTTTTCAAAAAAAACAGCCTCCTAATTCAAGTTGACAGCAAGGTATAGCCCTTCCTATCAAAAAACTTTCTCCCAATGCTATCAGAAAATAGGTAAAAATAAAACGAATATGCTTGGTCATTCCCTCACATATCCGTTTCTTATTTCAATTCCTTATTCACTCAACCAAGCAGCAGGATCTTTACGCCACTCTTGTAACAGGGCAACATCAGATTCTTGAATAGCACCCGTTTCTAAAGCCGACTCGATCAACGCTGTATAGTTTGTCAAAGTCACATAGGATAAACCTGCTTGATCAAAGTTTTCTTGGACTTGAGGCAGCTCGTAAGTAAAGATCGCAGCGACGCCTAATACATCGGCTCCTTCTCTTTTGGCTGCTTCACAAGCCTCTAAGACACTGCCACCTGTTGACAATAAATCTTCAATGACGACCATTTTTTGATTTGGTTGAATACGCCCTTCAATTTGATTGCCTTTACCGTGTTCTTTTGCTTTGCTGCGAATATAAACCATTGGCAAATCTAACAATTCAGCGACCCATGCAGCATGGGGAATCCCAGCTGTTGCGGTCCCTGCAATCACTTCTGCTTCTGGGTAAGTCGTTTTGATGACTGCAGCTAAGCCTTTCGCAATGGCGCGACGTACATGTGGATAACTCATAGTAATTCGATTGTCGCAGTAAATAGGGCTTTTGATGCCGCTTGCCCAAGTAAATGGTTCATTCGGTCGTAAGAAAATCGCCTCGATGTCTAAAAGATCTTTGGCGATTTGATTGGATTGTTCTTTCATTGGCTAGCTTCCTTCCATTCTTGTTTTATTTGCAGATAACTTTCATACGGTGCCTTAGATTGGGTGATTGGACGTCCCACAACGATCATGGTAGCCCCTGCTTTACGAGCTTGTGCAGGTGTCATGATCCGTTTTTGATCACCAACTTCACTGCCAGCTGGTCGGATACCAGGCGTCAAGCGTATGAAGGCATCCGTTGTCCTTTGTTTGATCTGCTTTGCTTCATGAGCGGAGCAAACAACACCGTCTAACCCAGCTTTTTGGGCACAAGTGGCGTAATGCATGACACTTTCTTGCAGTGACGTCATGATCTGCTGATCATGATGCATTTGTGCCTCACTAGTGGAGGTCAATTGGGTAACTGCAATCAAATCAGGAACTTTGTGCCCTGCGGGGGTTCCTTGCTGCAGGCCTTTTTTAGCAGCAGTCATCATTTCGATCCCACCGGCTGCATGAACATTCGTCAAAGCCACACCTAAAGAGGCTAAGCGTTCCATTGCTCGTCCTACTGTATTGGGAATATCATGTAGTTTTAAATCTAAAAAAATATCATGACCACAGTCTTTTAACCAAGTAACAATCGCTGGTCCTTCTTGGTAGAAAATCTCCATTCCCACTTTCACAAACAACTTTTCCTCTTTAGGAAATTGCGCTAAAAAAGTTTCAATAGCCTGTTTGTTAGGAAAATCTAAGGCAATAATTGGCCGTTCACTCATCACATGTGCTCCTCTCTCACTTCTTTTATCAGCTGTTCCAAAGAAGGGATTCCTAATTCTGCCATTCGTATAGGCAATTCTTCAATCAACTTTGGGCAAATGTAAGGATCGGTAAAGTTTGCGGTTCCGACTGCAACAGCACTAGCACCTGCCAGATACATTTCAAGGACATCATCCACTGACATCACGCCCCCCATGCCAATAATTGGTAATTGAGAAACTTGCGCCACTTGTTTGATCAGGCGAATCGCCACTGGTTTGATTGACGGACCAGACAAGCCCCCCGTTTGGTTAGCTAAAATTGGTTTCCGTGTTTTTAGATCGATCCGCATGCCTAAAAGTGTATTGATCATCGTAAACCCGTCGGCGCCGCCTGCTTCGATCGCTTGCGCAATTGGGACGATATCCGTCACATTCGGCGAAAGTTTGACATAGATCGGCACTTGCGAGACTTTTTTGACCGCTTCAGTCAATGCACCAGCAACCGCAGGATCGGTTCCGAACGTGATGCCGCCATGCTTGACGTTCGGGCAAGAGATATTCAATTCGATCGCTTTGACATTTTCTGCCTGACTGATTTCCTGACACACAAGAACATAATCTTCGACGGTCGAACCGGCAACATTCGCGATGATTGGCAAATCGGGGTGTTTTTGAGCTAAGTCGGGTAAAATTTGATTCATGACCGCTTCTAACCCAGGATTTTGCAACCCGATGGCATTTAACATACCGCTAGGCGTTTCAGCTACCCTTGGGGTCGGATTGCCAAAACGTGGTTCAGGTGTGGTCGCTTTGATCATCACCGCACCTAATTGACTGATGTCATAATATTTATCATATTCTGCACCAAACCCAAAACAGCCGCTGGCAGGCATGATCGGATTTTTTAGACTCAATCCGGGTAGCTCGACATTGATCGACATTAAATGACCACCTTTCTCGCCTGAAATACAGGCCCTTCGTCACAAACTTTGACACTTTTTGTGCCTTGTTCATCATCTTTCGTATGGCAAACACAGGCATAACAGGCACCCATCCCGCAAGCCATTCGCGCCTCCATGGATAATTGAACATCTGGAAGGTCTTCGAAAAGCTGGGCGGTGGTTTTTAAAAGACCGTTATTTCCGCAAGCAAAGACCGCCGCAGGTGTTTGCTCTGCAGCTAATAACAGGTTGCCAACATTTCCTTGTAAACCCGCGCTGCCATCATCGGTAGCGATCCTCGTATCTCCCAGTGCGCGAAATTCCTCTTCATAATACATAACGTCTTTGCTGGCAAAGCCCAAAAAGTGAATGACGTGGACGCCTTGTTGCGTCAGGCGTTTCGATAATTCATAGAGCGGCGGTACACCGATACCGCCCCCTACGATAAATGCAGTGTCCCCTTGGTTTAAATGATGATAGCGAAACCCATTTCCTAACGGCCCCATCACATCGATTGCATCACCAACAGTCATTTCTGAAAAAATTCTTGTGCCATCTCCTTCAACCCGATAAATGATTCGGCATTCTTTTTTCTCAGCATCGATATGATTGATACTGATCGGTCGGCGAAGAAGAAAGGCATTTTGAGGAACCCGCAGGTGTAGAAATTGCCCTGGGGTCCTCATCTCATTGACTAATTCACCCGTCAATGTCATTTCAAAAATCCGCGGTGCCAGTTGACGCTGTTTGCTGATGGTCATGATTTCTTGCTTCATCAAAAAACTCCTTTATCTGCGTTAAATTGCTTTCGTTGAAAAACTGCGGGATTCCATCACTTTTAGAATCGCATCCGCTGTATCAAGAGAAGTAAAGGTCGGTACACCATGTTCCACCGCTTCACGGCGGATGATAAATCCGTCTTCCGTTGCATTTTGGCGATCTTTGTCCATGGTATTGACTACTACTTGGGTCGTTCCTTTACGGATCAAATCAACAACCGTTTCTTCTGCTTGCTGTTCGGAAATCTTGGCAACCCGAGTCACTTGTAGTCCTTTTTCTTCAAAGTAATCGGCGGTTCCATTGGTAGCCAATAAGGTGAAGCCGACCTCTTCGAAACGCGCTGCCAGTGCTGCTGCCTCTTCTTTGCTTTCGTCTGCAACGGTGAAAAGTGCTTTTCCAAATTCAGGAATATGCAGGCCTGATGCCTCAAAAGCTTTATAAAGTGCTTTTGCCAAATCTTTGTCTGATCCCATTACTTCACCCGTTGATTTCATTTCAGGGCCTAAGTAAGTATCGACTTTTAAAAGTTTTGTAAAGGAGAAGACAGGTGCTTTGATGTGTACTTCATTTGGTGTTGGGGCAAGTCCGTCTTGATAACCTAACGCTGTGATCTCTTCCCCGAGAATCGCCTTCGTGGCAATTTGTGCCATTGGGATCTCTGTTACCTTGCTTAAAAATGGTACGGTTCGGCTAGCACGAGGATTTACTTCAATGACATACACTTTGTTCTCATGGATGACAAATTGGATATTCATCATACCGATACAATTTAAACCTAATGCCAAGCGTTTGGTATATTCTTCGATCGTAGCAATTAATTCATCCGAAAGATTTTGTGGTGGATAGACCGCCATTGAATCTCCTGAATGGACCCCTGCACGCTCGATATGTTCCATGATTCCAGGAATCAAAACAGTTTTGCCGTCACAGATAGCATCGACTTCACATTCTTTACCGACCAAGTAACGATCGACCAAAACAGGATGTTCTGGTGATGCTTTCACTGCATGACGCATATAATCTTCTAAATCGGCTTGGTTTTCCACGATTTCCATCGCACGTCCCCCTAAGACATAACTTGGGCGGACTAAAACAGGATAGCCGATTTCTTGAGCGATGGCGATCGCTTCTTGTTCATTCGTCGCTGTATCCCCTGGTGGTTGAGGAATATCTAGCGCTTGTAATGCTTGCTCAAAGAGATCACGATTTTCGGCACGATCAAGATCTTCAATGCTGGTGCCTAAGATTTTGACCCCAGCTTTTACTAAAGGCTCTGCTAAATTGATCGCCGTTTGCCCGCCAAATTGGACGATGACCCCAATGGGTTGTTCCAAGTCGATGACGTGTAAGACATCCTCTAAGGTCAATGGTTCAAAGTACAGCTTGTCGGAGATAGAAAAGTCAGTCGAAACCGTTTCAGGATTACTGTTCATGATGATCGCTTCATAGCCAGCAGCTTGGATCGCTTTCACCGAGTGCACTGTTGCATAGTCGAACTCCACCCCTTGTCCGATTCGTATCGGTCCAGAACCTAGGACAAGAACAGATTCTTTTTCACTGCGCTTGCTTTCATTCTCAAACTCATAGGTGCTGTAGAAATAAGGTGTTGCTGATTCAAATTCTGCGGCACATGTATCTACCATTTTGTAGACGGGCAAAATCTTTTGCTCATGACGCAGCGTGCGGATCTCAGCTTCCGTGGTTTCCCACAGCTCAGCAATCTTTTTATCCGTAAAGCCGTTTTGCTTGGCTTTTTTCAACACATCAAGGGATTGTGGTTCGTTTGCTAATGCTTGTTCGATCTCAAAGATGTGAAGCATCTTATCCAAGAAGAACAAGTCGATTTTCGTCATTTCGTTCAAATCTTCGATGGTGTACCCTCTTCGGATGGCTTCCATGACGTAGAATAGGCGATCATCTTGCGCCTTGATGACTTTTTCCATCAGATCATTATCAGAAAGAGCTTCTAATTCTTTCATTTCGATATGGTGTGTGCCGATCTCCAATGAACGAACGGCTTTTAATAATGACTCTTCAATATTACGACCGATCGCCATCACTTCACCCGTCGCTTTCATTTGTGTTCCTAATCGACGTTCCCCAGTTTCAAACTTGTCAAACGGCCAGCGAGGAATTTTTGCGACGACATAGTCAAGGGCGGGTTCAAATTCTGCATAGGTGGTTTCTGTGACTGGGTTTTTCATTTCATCCAATGTTAAACCGACGGCAATTTTCGCTGCCAGTTTTGCAATCGGGTACCCTGTAGCCTTACTTGCTAACGCAGAGGAACGCGAGACCCGTGGATTTACTTCAATGACATAGTAGTTGAAGCTATGAGGATCAAGCGCCAATTGAACATTACAGCCACCTTCGATTTTTAACGCGCGGATGATTTTTAATGAGGCATCCCGTAACATTTGGTATTCATGGTCTGACAAAGTTTGGCTCGGCGCAAAGACGATGGAATCGCCGGTGTGGATACCGACTGGATCGAAGTTTTCCATATTACAAACGACGATCGCGTTGTCAGCAGAATCTCGCATCACTTCATATTCAATCTCTTTATATCCAGCAATACTCCGTTCAATCAAGCATTGGGTCACTGGCGAGAGCTTCAAGCCGTTTTCAGCGATTTGGCGAAGTTCTTCTTCATTGTTACACATGCCGCCGCCCGTTCCCCCTAGCGTAAATGCTGGACGAACAATGATTGGAAAGCCGATTTTTTTCGCAAATTCAACTGCTGCTTCCACCGTTGACACGATTTCTGATTCTGGGATCGGTTGATCCAATTCTTCCATTAATTGTTTGAATAGATCTCTGTCTTCTGCCTGGTCGATTGCTGCTAATTTAGTTCCTAGCAACTCAATTCCTAATTCATCCAAAATACCTGAGTTGGCTAATTCCATCGCCATATTCAAGCCCGTTTGTCCGCCTAATGTCGGTAAAATTGCATCAGGCTGTTCTTTACGTAAAATCCGTGAGACGAACTCAAATGTGATTGGTTCAATGTAGACTTTGTCAGCAATTTCTTTGTCCGTCATGATCGTTGCGGGATTCGAATTGACTAACACCACTTCGTAGCCTTCTTCTCGTAAAGCTAAACAAGCTTGTGTGCCGGCATAATCAAACTCTGCCGCTTGTCCTATAATAATCGGTCCAGAACCGATAACCATGATTTTCTTGATATCTGTACGTTTTGGCATATTAGTTCTGCTCCTTCCATGCATCGATCATCTCTAAAAATTCGTCAAATAAGTGGACTGCATCATGCGGGCCCGGTGCCGCATCTGGGTGGTATTGGACACTGAATGCTGGGTAACGGCGATGACGAACCCCTTCGATCGTGCCATCGTTTACTTCGACGTGGGTCACCATTAGTTTTTCTGGATCGATGGATGCTTCATCCACAGCAAAGCCATGGTTTTGTGAGGTAAAATCGATCCGACCAGTGGCAATCTCTCTTACCGGATGGTTTAATCCACGGTGACCGAACTTCATTTTATAGGTATCTGCCCCATTCGCTAATGAGAAGAGCTGATGGCCTAAACAAATCCCGAAGATTGGTACCTTACCTTGAATCCCTTGTATCATTTTAATTGCTTCTGGCAAGCTTTTGGGATCGCCTGGTCCATTCGTCAGCATTACACCATCTGGTGCGAGGTCTAAAATTTCTTGGGCTGTCGTATTGTATGGCAAAATCGTTAAATTGCAGTTGCGGCGTGACAACTCCCGTAAAATACTGTGCTTCAAGCCGAAGTCGATAACCACGATATTGCGACCCGTTCCAGGACTTGGATAAGGTTTTGAGGTAGAAACTTGTGCCACTTGATTGGTTGGTAAAACCGCCGCTTTTAATTGATCAAAGGCATGATCAAAGACATCGCCTGCATCAACGATACTCGCTTTCATGGTTCCGTGTTGACGAATCTTTCTCGTCAACGCTCGTGTATCGATTCCTGCGATCCCTGGAATATTTTTGCGTTTTAAAAATTCGTCTAACGTCAGCTGTTTCCGCCAATTGCTCGCTAGACGCGCGTGTTCTTTCACAACAACCCCTTTACAAGTTGGTGAAATTGATTCGTAATCGTCTCGGTTGACGCCGTAATTGCCAACCATCGGATACGTAAACGTAATGATTTGTCCGTTAAAGCTTTGATCCGTAATGGCTTCTTGATACCCTGTCATGCTTGTGGTAAAAACGATCTCACCAAAAACATTGACACTGGCACCAAACCCTTCGCCTTCAAAGTATGTTCCATCTTCTAAAATAAGCCAACGCTTCATATTATTGCCCACCTTTTTGCCATACTGTTTTACCATTTACAAATGTATAACTCGTATCCCCATATAACGTCCATCCACCGAAAGGCGTATTGACTCCTTTTGATAGGAATTGCTTAGGATCCACGTTATAAGCTGATTCTAAGTCAAAAATTGCCAGGTCGGCTTTGTCTCCGACCATCATCGTTCCAGCACTTAGACCAAAGAGCGACGCTGGTTTCACGGTCATCCAATCCACTAGCTGCTGCAAGGTAAAGCGTCCTGTTTTCACAAAATGAGTGTACAACAATTGGAAGGCATATTCTGATCCGACGATGCCAAATGGTGCTTTTAAAAAGCTTTGCATTTTTTCTTCATAGCCATGTGGGGCATGATCCGTCGCGATACAATC
Organism: Enterococcus casseliflavus NBRC 100478; assembly: GCF_001544095.1. GTDB lineage: Bacteria > Bacillota > Bacilli > Lactobacillales > Enterococcaceae > Enterococcus_D > Enterococcus_D casseliflavus. The sequence continues at coordinate 82,551 of NZ_BCPT01000005.1, forward strand.
GATCGTGCCATCCAACAGACCTTCGATCAACGCTTCACGGTCTTCTTGCCCACGTAACGGTGGGTTCATTTTCCAAAAGCCTTCATCGGCAGGAATATCTTCATCGATGAGAAGCAAATGGTGGGGAGAAACTTCGGCTGTCACATGGATCCCAGCTTTTTTGGCATCTCGAATCACTCGAACACTTTCTTTCGTAGAGACATGGCAGACATGGTAATGGGCTCCTGTTGCTTCCGCCAAAAGCACATCCCGAGCGATTTGAGAAGCTTCTGTTACACTCAAGATCCCTGGCAATCCAAGTTCTTCTGCTTTTTTACCAGCATGCATCACGCCGCCAAAGAGTAAGGAATCATCTTCTGTATGGGCAACCAAGGCCAAGTCATTTTCGGCGGCTTGCTTCATTGCCAAATACATTGTGCCAGCAGTCTGAACCCCGACACCGTCATTTGTTAAGGCAAATGCCCCCGCGGCTTTCATTCCAGCTGCATCCGTCAACGTTTCGCTGCGCAAGTTTTCGGTGATCGGGGCGTATTGTAAGACATTGATTGATGCAGCTGCGTTGATTTTTTCGTAAACAGCTGCTAATTTTTCTGGTGTATCAGGAACTGGGTCAAGGTTTGGCATTGCGCAAACTGTCGTAAACCCGCCACGAGCGGCTGCCATGCTGCCCGTTTCGATTGTTTCTTTGTATTCAAAGCCCGGTTCTCTGAAGTGTACATGAACATCCACTAAACCTGGTGTGATCAATTGCTCTTTGGCATCGATGACTTCGTCAAAATCTGTTTCGGGAAATGCTGTACCGATCCCGCGAATGATTCCGTCTTCGATCCAAATTGCTGCAGGCACACAGTGATTGTCTTTTTTGATGATTTTACCGTTTTTAATGAGTGTTTTCATGTAAACTTCCTCCTCTAATTCATTCCTTTTTGCCTGTTAGGCCTTACCGTTCAACACCGCTTCAAGAATTGCCATTCGAACAAAGACGCCATTGGACATCTGGGTGATGATGCGCGAGCGTAAGCTTTCAACTAAGGCATCAGCTAACTCCACATCGCGATTGACTGGTGCTGGGTGCATAATGATCGCATGCTCTTTCATTCTTGCGGCGCGTTCGACGGTCAACCCGTGATTTTTTAAGTATTCTTCTTTTGAAAAGCTTTCCGTTCCATCATGGCGCTCGTGCTGGACACGAAGCATCATCATGACATCGACTTCTGCGACCAATTCGTCGAGTGGCATCCAGTGACCGTATACTTCAAATTCTTCGTCATACCATTCCTTTGGACCTGAGAAGAAGACTTTCGCGCCGAGACGCTTCAACATTTGCATGTTTGATTTCGCGACCCGTGAGTGGGTGATGTCGCCTACGATTGCGACTTTCAAGTCATCAAAGTGCCCGAACTCTTCATAGATCGTCATCAGATCTAGCAAACATTGCGTAGGGTGTTGGCCGCTGCCGTCCCCACCATTGATGATACTGCACTGGATCGTTTTGCTTTGGATCAAAGAGTCGTAGTAGTTTTCATCGCCGTGGCGAATGACCGCAACGTCTACACCTAAAGCCGACATCGTCAAGACCGTGTCATACAAGGTCTCGCCTTTTTGAACAGAGCTGGTGGAGGCTTCAAATTCGATGACTTCGATCCCTAGTTTTTTCTCAGCAACATCGAAGCTTTTGTGGGTTCTGGTACTGTTCTCAAAAAAGAGATTTGTTGCGAAATATTGTTCTTTTTGGGGCATCCATTTCGCCCCTCTTTTAAATTCTTGTCCTCTGCGGATGAGTCCCATCACTTCACGGTCCGTCAATGCTTCGACCGTCAAAAGATGCTTTAAGCTGATTCTTTCGGATTGAATAATCATGAATGAATTCCTCCTTTGATTCTGTTTAAACGATGAGTTGGCACAAGTTATTTTTCTTCGCTGCGGGAGCTGTCAGGTAAAATAAGATTCAAGAAGATTCCTAGGACAGTTGCTAACGCCATTGCGGATAAGGTGAAGGTCCCGACCGTGAAGACAAGCCCGCCGATTCCTACCACAAGGATCACTGACGCAATGATCAAATTCTTTTTACGATCAAAATCGATTTTATTGTCGATCAAAATTTTCAACCCGCTGGCAGCGATGACGCCAAAGAGCAGGAAGCTGATCCCTGAGATGACTGGACCAGGAATACTTAAGATCAATGCGCTTAGTTTTCCAACGAAGCCTAGTACGATGGCTAGAATTGCCGCACCACCGATGACGAACACGCTGTGGACGCGTGTAATGGCTAAAACCCCGATGTTTTCTCCGTAACTTGTCACTGGGGGTCCCCCAACGAGACCGGCTGCGATTTGAGCAAAACCATCGCCCAAAAGTGTTCGGTTCAAGCCTGGCTCTTCAAAAAAGTTCCGCTTCGTTAATTTGTTCAAGACCATCAGATGACCAATGTGTTCGGTCATGGTAACAAAAGCGATCGGTGCCATCGTCGTGATCGCATTCAGATACAGTTTTGGTTCATAGTTAATGAAGGGAATCTCGAAGCTCGGCATGCCAAACCAGTTGGCGTCAATGATGGGCTGTACATCGACGATTCCCGCTGCTAAGGCGATCAAGTATCCGCCCACGATCCCCAGAAGGATCGGAATCAGTCCTAAGAACCCTCGCAGAAACATATTGAAGAAAATCGTTAATCCTAAGGTAGCCAACGCTACCAGAATGTACTTGAAATCGTAGACTGAGTCATTGTACATCGCATTCTGAGCTGCGTTAGCAGCTAACCCTAATCCAATCACCATAATCACAGGGCCGACAATGATCGGTGGTAAGATCTTATCCAACCAAGCAGCACCTGCACGTTTAATGATCATCGAAACGATCACGTAGACCAACCCAGTCGTGATGGCGCCTTGTGCGATAGCTGGGTAGCCGTCAGATTTCATCAGCATCTGCATCGCTGCGATAAACGCAAAGCTGCTGCCTAGATACGCTGGAATCTTCCCTTTCGTCGTAACCAAGTAAACCAATGTTCCAATACCTGAACTAACTAATGCGATGCTGGGGTTGATCCCAACGAGGATCGGAACTAAAACGGTTGCCCCAAACATCGTGAAAAGATGTTGTAAGCTTAGGCCTAACCAAGGCAGTGCTTTGGGCCGATCTTTGATGTCTAAAACTGCGTCTGGATTACGAAATTCTTGCTTCTGCATGTTGCTGTCACTCTTCTTCCTAGTCGTTTTCTTTATTGATCATGATCCGGTCAGAACCATCTGATTCTTCCATCTCCACGATAATTTCTTCACTTAAAGCAGTTGGAATATTTTTTCCAACAAAATCTGCCCGAATCGGCAGTTCACGATGACCGCGGTCAACTAAAACGGCGAGTGAGATTCTTTTTGGTCGACCAATATCCATGATTGCATCCAAAGCTGCCCGAATCGTCCGTCCTGTAAACAAGACATCATCGATCAAGATGACTTCTTTGCCATCAATGGCAGTCGGGATGTCTGATGAATGGATCTCTGGATCATCTTCTGTCTTTTTGTCATCTCGGTACAAGGTGATGTCCAATTCACCGACAGGTACTTCTACGCCTTCTAGTTGTTTTAAACGTTCTGCTATTCGTTGCGCGATATAGATGCCGCGGGTTTTGATCCCTACCAGCACCAAGTTATCAATGCCGCGATTTCTTTCTATAATTTCATAGGTGATCCGCGTTAACGCTCGTTTCATTGTTACTGCATCTACTACTTCTTTCGCTGCCATATGTTATTCCCTCCTAATTTTGAACATAAAAAAACTCCTACCTGCTTGAGGTAGGAGTCATGTTTTCCGATCGTTGCCTAAAATCCCATTCTGTGGATTTTGGGTACACGTTATCATCTAGTAAGGGTTCGAATCTCCAACGCGGGAGTCGTCTGCTTACTCATTCCTTCTTAGCCTCACGGGACTACATTTAAAGGAGCTATTTAGTTGTTACAATTACTATACAGTTCTCACACAAAAAAATCAATCATTTTTTCGCAATTTTTTTAACGTATCCGAGAACAGCTCTGGTAATGGCGCTTCAAAGACTAGCGACTCGCCTGTTGTTGGGTGGGTGAAGCCTAGAAGCTTGGCATGTAAAAACTGCCCATTGCCTTTTAGCGTGCGCTTAGGTCCATATAGCGGATCGCCAGCTAGCGGAAAACCGATGTACTGCATGTGGACTCTTATTTGATGGGTTCTTCCTGTTTCCAGCTGTAGTTCTACTAAGGTGAACTGCTCGAAGCGCTCCAACACGGTGAAGTGAGTGACAGCGGGTTTACCATTTTCGATCACGGCTTGCATTTTGCGATTGACTTTTGATCGACCGATCGGTGCATTGATGGTGCCTTTTTCGTGGCTGATCGTACCATGAACCAATGCTACGTACTTGCGTAACGATGTTTTGTCTTTCAATTGTTTCGCTAACGACTCGTGCGCCTGATCATTTTTGGCGATCATTAACAGACCCGACGTATCTTTGTCGATTCGATGAACGATTCCTGGCCGAACAACATCATTGATCGTGGATAAATCATCCATATGGTACAATAATGCATTAACCAAGGTGCCATTTGGATGCCCAGCGGATGGATGAACCACCATCCCTTGCGGTTTGTTGATGACTGCCACATCAGCATCTTGATAGACGATCGTCAAAGGAATATTTTCTGGTTGTAAGTCTACAACTTCAGGTTCTGGTACTTGGATGATCAAGTGATCACCTGCTTTTACCTTATAATTTGCCCGAACCGTTTCGCCCTTCAATGTGACCGCATCTTCTTTTAGCCACTGCTGGATTTGTGACCGACTATGATTTGGCAAGCGTTCAGCCAACACTTTGTCGACCCGCCCTTTTTCTTCTTTAATGATTACTTCAATTTGCTTTTCCATTTGATTCTCCTTGTTTCCCTTTTGCTTCGTCATCTACCAGTGCATAAATAAAAATCAAGATCACCCCGAACACTAATGACATATCAGCGATATTGAAAATTGGGAAATTGATAAAATCAAGCTGGAACATATCGACCACAAAGCCATGCTGCAACCGATCGATAAAATTACCGATCGCCCCACCTAGAACAAACGCCAGTCCGAAACGAAACCATAGGCTGCTTTTTTGGTAGCGAAACAATAGGTAAACAACAACAGCAACCGCGATAACGGTGATGATCGCAAAAAAGGTGATTTTTCCTTCTAGAATACTCCAAGCTGCGCCCGTATTCTGAAGATAGGTCAGGGACAACACATTGTCGATCAGAGAATGTGTTTCACCCAGTTGATAATTGGCAACGATCCAAATTTTCAGCCATTGATCCAAGCCAATGACAACAGCACTTAACAAAAAAAACAACGCGATCATAAATTTTCCACTCTTTCTTCTTTAAAAATATCTCGCGGACGGATGATGCCCAAGAGATTTCCATTCGGATTTTTATCCTTGGTGATCAAAACCGCCTCAAGCAGGGCATTTTTTTGAAACAATTCTTCCACTTCTACGATGGTCGTTTCAGCCGACACGAAACAATAATTCGATCGTTTCCCATCTCCTGCTAATAATTCATCTGCCGTTCTGCCTGCCAACTTGATTTCACCATGGAGGCTTTCTTTCGCTAACCAGTATCCCAGCATCCGCAAGGTGATCAAGCCCAAAAATCGACCATTATCATAGATCGGAAATTGTGAATAGCGCTTTTGGGCAACGATTTTCAATAACTCTGGTAATGGCAGGTGCTTTTCAAAACCAGTCACTCGTTTCGCAAAACGCGGCATGACTTTTTCAGGTGCCAGTAAGGAGCGTTCAATTTCTTGGATGCGATTGACAACCCATTCATTCGGTTCCGCAATGACAAAGTTTTCTCCGATTTTTTCATGTACGATGGCATTGCGCAGCTGAGCCATTTGTAATAGATCATCTTCTGCTCTTCTGACATTGATATTTTTGCTTTTTGACAAGCGACGAACCATTTCAGAAAAACCCATATTCCGCGGATTATCCAATTCGTCACGAAGCCGCTTTTCGATTCGATTAAAACTGCTCAAAAATTGATCTGCACCACTAGCCATGAGGAACCTCCTTGATAAGATACGCTTTTTTTAAATAAATCAAAACAAAGACAAAATATGCCACTAAATACACACCGACAAAAAGCAACGAGTAAAGGGAGATGGATAATAAGCCCAATACCCCCATCATGAGAAAAAGGCTTAAATAAAAGCCGATATATATTCTTTTAAGCGCAGGATTCATCACGACCTCCAGCTTGAGCGCTGATTGGCCTTTTGGTAACTGAAAAGGCTGACTTTCTAAAAAAAACATGCGCACACGAATCGGCGTCCGCTCAGCCAGCGCCAAAAAAATCGTTTGCTGATGATTGATGGCAGCGATTCTTTTTTTTCCTTGCATGACCTCCAAGGGACTGCCCATTCCATAAAAACCAGTCCTCCTAGTTAGTTGTAGCTCCATTGACAAAGATCACCTCAATTGGTTAAGTATACTTGATTATCAAAAGAAAGAAAATAGACTTTTGCTTGCTTCCTTGATTATTATAACAAGAATCCCTACTTTTATCTTCCATCACGTCTAATGAACGAGAAAAAGACGAATGCCGCTTGCACCCGTCCTTTCAAATCATCTCTTTCCGTTTTTCCGTTTCAAATGCCGCGAATGCCTTCTTTGTTTGTGATAGCTCTTTTAGAAAAGACCGATCGCTTGGCCATCAGAAGTCACGTCCATATTGATGGCGGCAGGTTTCTTCGGTAATCCTGGCATCGTCATCACGGCACCTGTCAAGGCTACGATAAAGCCAGCCCCTAATTTTGGCACGAATTCGCGAATCGTTACTGTAAAGTCATCTGGTGCGCCCAATCGCTTTGGATCATCACTGAAGGAATACTGGGTTTTTGCCATACAGATCGGCAGCTGATCCCAGCCTTGTTCTTTGAAGCTTTGCAACTGTGCCTTGGCTTTCGGCGCAAACTCAACCTCTGCCCCGCCATAGATTTCCCGCACGATCAAAGAAGCTTTATCCGCTAAAGGCAAATCGTCGGTATACAAGCGTTGATAGTTGGCAGGTTTTTCCTCGATTACTTGAACCACTGCTTTTGCTAGATCCGTTCCACCTGCACCACCGTCTGCCCAAACGGCTGTCCGTGCGATGGTGACGTCGATTTGCTGGCACATGGTTTCGACTAATGTTCGCTCCGCTTCGGTGTCTTGTGAGAACTCATTAAGCGCAACGACAACTGGAATCCCGTATTTACGCATGTTTTCAACATGTCGCTTTAAATTACTGAAGCCTAACTCTAATGCTTTTAAGTTTTCTGTCCCTAAATCAGCCACAGCGACCCCACCATGCATCTTCAGTGCTCTGATCGTCGCTACTACTACGATCGCATCTGGTGCCTTTGATAAGTTCGGTGTTTTGATATCAAGAAATTTCTCTGCCCCTAAGTCAGCACCAAACCCAGCTTCGGTCACCGTGTATTCGCCTAAGTGCAAAGCCGTCTCGGTTGCGATGACACTATTACACCCATGGGCAATATTCGCAAAAGGTCCGCCATGGATCAGCGCAGGGGTTCCTTCAATCGTTTGAACAAGATTCGGTTTGAGGGCATCTTTTAAAAGTAAGGCTAAAGCACCTTGGACCGCCAGATCTTTTACGTAAATCGGTTGTTTCTCAAAAGAATAACCAATTAAAATCTTTCCTAATCGCTCTTTTAAATTATCAATGCTTGTTGCCAAGCACAAAATCGCCATGATTTCACTAGCAACAGTGATGTCAAAACCGTCTTCTCGGGGAACGCCTTGTAACGGTCCCCCTAGACCGACGATCACTTGTCGTAACGCTCGATCATTCAAATCGACAACCCGTTTCCATGTGACCCGACGTCCGTCGATCCCCAACTCATTGCCTTGCTGGATATGATTGTCGATCAATGCAGACAAGGCATTGTTTGCTGCTGTGATCGCATGCATATCGCCAGTGAAGTGTAAGTTGATGTCCTCCATCGGCAACACTTGTGCTTTGCCGCCGCCGGTGGCGCCGCCTTTGATGCCCATTACTGGTCCTAAAGATGGCTCACGTAAGGCGATGACGGTTTGCTTGCCGATTTGATTTAACGCATCTGCAAGTCCAATGGTCACGGTTGACTTGCCTTCTCCAGCGGGTGTCGGACTGATCGCTGTGACTAAAATGAGTTTACCCAGTGGATTGTTTGCTTTTTCGGTGATTGCCGACCATTCGATTTTTGCTTTATACTTGCCATAAAGTTCCAGGTCATCTCCTGTTAAACCAAGTGGTTCAGCAATTTCAATAATCGGTTTAGGCATTGATTCTTGTGCAATTTCGATATCTGATTTCATTTTTACCCTCAATTCACGAACTATTTAGCACTTTAAAATGTATTTTGTTTGCTATGCTCTTATTATACTTGATTTTATTCAGAAAGAAAGAGTGATTTTTCACACTTTTACAAGAAGTTTCACGAATCCTTTATGTAAACAAAAAACAACGTCCCTCCTAAGGCTGTAACGCCAAAAGGAGTGATCGTTGCTTTCTAGATTCCTATGAATTACTCGTTGGTTTCGATCTGCACCCTTTTTTCAGGGATTTTTTCTTGAAAAAAAGTTTCTAACCATGCCACATCTTTTTTACGCAACGTGAAGGTATACGTTTTTTGATGATCGGTAATGCTTATTAAACGGTTTATAATTTGCCATTTTTCTATCTCAGGTAAAGAAATAAGGCTTTTCTTCCATAAGCGCGCATAGCGAATCAGGAGCAAATCATTCCTGATGAGCATGCTTCGGTGAATCCCTAACCATACAAAAAAGAAAAAGACGGCTAAAACGAGGTTGCTTTTCCAATAAGGTCTGGTATTTTCTAACGAAAGAATCAAACTGATAAATAATATCATCATAGTAAACGACCAATAAATGATCGCTGTAGCAGCTTCCGGTTGCCAATACAATTTACGCTTCATAAAAGTTCCTCACAACATAAAATTTCTAGTATACTATCTTTATCATATCAAAAAAGGGTGAGACAATGTTAAAAGTTTATCTTGATGCTTCCACGAAAGGCAACCCCGGCCCTAGTGGCGGTGGAATCGTCATTGTCGGTACTGATCTGCATGAACAAATTGCGTTTCCGCTACCTGATTCAACCAACCACCAAGCAGAGTTCGCTGTGATGGTCAACGCGTTACAGCTGCTGATTGACAAAGGTTTACAGGAACAGACAATTATGCTCTATACCGACAGCAAAGTCGTTGCGCAGACCATCGACAAGAATTATACCAAAAACCCTGCTTTTTCTGATTATTTAACAGAAATTCAATACTTGTTGAAACAGTTCGCTTTAGCAATCATCCAATGGGTCCCTGAGAGTCAAAACAAAGGTGCCGACCATTTGGCACGCCAAGGATTAGCAAAAGCGATGAAATTAAAGGATCGGAGACAATAACCGAGAGAAGTTTTGTTTGAAGCGCAACCAGTAAGATTGCTTCGCCAAAATTTCATCCGTCAGTAATGTTGATTGTGCCATATCTTCTTCAAAGAAGCCTTTCAACGTTTGCGTGACATCGTGATCGTAGGCGAAGGCATTGACTTCAAAATTCAAGGCATAACTCCGAATGTCTTGATTCGTCGTCCCAAAGGAACTAATGGTATCATCCATCATGACCGTCTTCGCATGGAGGAAACCATTGTTATAGATGTAGATTTTTGCACCACGGCGATGCAAGTAATTAGCATAATGCTGTGTTGCCCGATAAATGAATGGGTGGTCAGGCATACATGGAATCATGATTCGGACGTCTACACCTGAGTGGATGGCAATTTCCAATGCGTTCATCATACTGTCATCAGGAATCAAATAAGGCGTTTGGATCCAAATCGATTCTTTGGCAGCTAAGATCATTTTTACAAAACCGCCTTTGAGAATTTGGGTCTCACTTTCAGGCCCATCAGCGACGATCTGCAAATCGACATTTCCAGAGCGCTCTTTCGGCGGTAGAATAAAGTAACGATCCTCGTATTCCAGCTGATCCTCTTCTCTTTTTACAGATGCGTTCCAGTCACGAATAAAAATCTCTTGTAGTGTAAAACTGGCAGTACCTACGATTCTCGCATGGGTGTCTCGCCAATAGCCAAATTTGGCCTTTTTCCCTAAATATTGATCGCCGACATTAAAGCCGCCAGTCCATCCGATTTGACCGTCGATCACAACGATTTTTCGATGTAGATGGTAGTTCAATCGTGTGTTGCGGATCAGGTTCTTCGAAGTGATGAAAGGCACGACTTTTCCACCGGCATCAATCAACGGTTGAAAGAATTTCCGATTGGCCTTCGGTGACCCCCATGGATCATAGACCAAACGCACTTCAACACCTTCACGGGCTTTATCGATCAAGATTGACAAGAATTGGCCACCGATCTCATCATTAAAAAACGAATAATACTCCACATGCAGATTATCTTCTGCTTGCTTCATGTCCTCAAACAATGCTGCAAATTTTTCTTTTCCATCTGTATAAAATTCTACTTTGTTTCCTTTCGTCAAGGGCGATTCATCAAGGTTCTTAAAATAGCGCTCTAATAGATGATTGTCATCTGAGTAAGGATGTTCAGGAAAAGAATAATTGTGCACTTTGATGATTTGATTCAACTCATTGATCCTACTTTGGTGGTGCTCACTAAATTTATAAATAATTTCTCCGTCGATCCCCCGACCACAAAACAAGTACAACAAGAACCCGATGCCGGGGATGAATACCAACGTCATCATCCAAGCAAAGACACTTGCAATCGAGCGTGGTTTCCGAAAAACAGTAATAAAGGCAGCGATCGTATTAATAAACAAAAGTGCCAATAATACCGTGGAAATCATGCTCATATCCATTTTTATCATAGTTTCCTCCTATATCCTGTAACCCTATAATAGGTAACTGTGATCGAAAGCAAGCTTCAATTCATAGTCCCCTAGTGTTTCTTTGATTTTTTGTTTCAGCATTTCTTCGATTTCTTGATCACTATACGCCGATTTTGCGGGAATCACTAAATCAAAAGCCAACAGATCTCCTTTGACCTGAAAATCATGCATCCGTAACTGTGGGTCAACGAAGCGAATGATCTTTGACACTTCTTTTTTTAAATGCCGATACTGCTGATCTTGAATTGGTACTGGATCAAGATGACAGACCAGGTCGACCTTTAAAGATTGGCGAAAATCTTGTTCAATCGCATCAATCACCTCATGCGCTTCTCGTAAAGACCACGTTTCATCCACTTCGATATGCACACTGGCAAAGCGATTTTTCGGTCCATAATTATGAACCAGTAAATCATGGTAACCGAGAATCGTCGGATAGTGATCCAAGCGTTGCTCCATGGCAGCTACTTCTTCTTGGGTTGGGCGTGCCCCTAATAATTCGTTGATAAAGGAACGAATCATTTTGATTCCGCTAATCAAAATATACAAGGCAATCAGACAGCCGACAAAGCCATCGATACGTAGGCCAGTCAGCCACTCGATCGTCGCTGAAAACAAAACTGCCCCCGTTGTATACACATCGTTGAGACTGTCTTGTCCGCTGGCTTTAAGTGTTTGAGAGCCGATCAGGTTCGCCAGTTTGCGGTACATCGCTCCCTGCCAGATTTTGATCAAAATCGATAAGACCAAAACGATAAACAATAGTGGGGAAAGACGGATACTCGTCGGTTCCATTATGCGTTGCACAGAGCTGATGAGAAATTGGCCGCCAACAAACGTGATGATCAAAGATACTACAAACCCACTGATGGCTTCAAATCGCTCATGACCATATGGATGTTCACTGTCGGCTGGTTTCGCAGAGATCCGAAAACCGATCAATGTTAAAATAGACGAAGCGGTATCTGAAAGACTGTTGATGGCATCTGCCATAATCGAAACAGACTGGGCAGATAAGCCAATGATAAATTTCCCAGCAAATAATAGTAGGTTAGAAAGCAACCCGAGGCTACCTGCTAACTTCCCGATGGCTGTACGTTCGTAGACACCATTTTTTTTGCTGCGATTTAAAAAAAAGTTTAGCAAATCATCACCCTCTCAAAAAACCATCTTTCTTATTTTACCCCGAAGGAATTCAATTAAACAACTATTCGTATCGTTTTTTCGAAAAAAAAGCGAATTCCCTTCAATTATCAAACGCATTTTCAGATAACACGTAGGAAAAAAGGAAAAAGATAACGGAAGGGTCTCCCCCTCCGTCATCTTCGTTCAAAAAAGGAATGTGTTAAAGACCTACGCTCCACTTTCACCTATCTTCTTAAAGGAAAGGAACTCGCGGGTACAGATTCAACCAGCTAGTGTGCTTACTTGGCAGCTAACCACGCTGCTGCTGTCTCAAGTGCTGCTGCGATTCCTTCTGGATTCTTCCCGCCGGCTTGTGCCATATCAGGACGGCCGCCACCGCCGCCGCCAACTTTAGGTGCGATCTCTTTGATCAAATCGCCTGCTTTCAATCCTTTTTCGTTGGCTGCTTTGTTCATGGCAGCTAAAAGATTCACTTTGCCATCATTCGCGGTAGCTAACACTAAAATATCAGAATGGTCTTTTTGTTTCCATTGGTCAGCTAGTTGACGTAATTGGTTCATGTCCTTTACAGTCACTTTTGCTGTGATCAGACGCAGACCATTTACTTCTTTGACATCCTTGAAAACATCCCCTGCTTGCTGGTTTGCTAACTTGCTGGCAAGAGCTTCGTTTTCTTTTTGCAATTCACGCAGCTGCGCTTGCAGTTGTTCTGTTTTGGCAACGACTTCTTTTAATTGGGCGGATTTAACGATCCCTGCAATTGCTTTTAATTGCGCTTCTTCTTCATGCAATAACGTATAAGCTTCTTGACTAGTCACTGCTTCGATCCGACGAACACCAGCACCGATCCCTGATTCAGAAACGATTTTGAAAATACCGATATCCTCCGTATTTGCTACATGGGTTCCCCCACATAATTCGATCGACCAATCGGCAACATTGACGACGCGAACGTCATGCCCATATTTTTCACCAAAGAGTGCCATCGCTCCCATGCCTTTTGCGGTATCGATATCCGTTTCGATCGTCACAACAGGAAGAGCTTCCCAAATTTTCTGGTTGACGATTTGTTCCATTTGGCTCAGCTCTTCGCTGGTCACTTGCCCAAAATGACTAAAGTCAAAGCGCAAATGTCCTGGAGCAACTAATGAACCTGCTTGGTTCGCATGGCTGCCTAATACTTCTTTTAAGGCTTTATGCAATAAGTGAGTAGCCGTATGATTTTTAATGATCTTATTGCGACGATGCTGATCCACTTGTAAGAAATAGTTCACGCCTTCTTTTAGTGGTGCTTTGATTGTAGCAGTATGCAAGAACTGACCGTTCGGTGCTTTTTTGACATCCGTCACTTCCGCTACAATCGTACCATCTTCTGCTACGATCGTGCCTGTATCCGCAACTTGTCCACCCATTTCTGCGTAAAATGGTGTTTCGGCAAAAATCAGTTTTGCTTCACCTGTCGAAACAGAATCATGTAACGCTTCGTCTTGGATGATCACTAATAATTCGCTGTTTGCTTCAAGTGAATCATAGCCAACGAAACGGCTGTCTACTTTGATATCTGTCAATAAAGCGGATTGTACGCCCATTGAAAGCTCCGTTTGTCGAGCCGCACGAGCACGGGCACGTTGTGCATCCATTTCTTGTTCAAACCCTTGGTGGTCCACTTTCAACCCTTCGTCTTCCGCCACTTCTTCTGTCAATTCAACTGGGAAGCCGTAAGTGTCATACAATTTGAAAATATCTTGACCAGCTAACGTATCTTGACCGTCTGCTTTTACTTGGGCGATCACTTGATTTAAAATATCTAACCCTTCATTGATCGTTTCATGGAAACGTTCTTCCTCGTTGCGGATCACTTTCTCAATAAATTCTTGCTGTTCTAGTACTTCAGGATAGTAGCTTTCCATGATCTCGCCAACGATCGGTACTAATTTGTATAAGAAGGCAGTATCGATCCCTAATTTTTTCCCATGCATGACTGCACGACGTAATAAACGACGTAAAACATAGCCACGGCCTTCATTTGAAGGAAGTGCCCCATCGCCGATCGCAAAAGAAAGCGCGCGGATATGGTCTGCAATCACTTTAAAGGAGATATCTGTCGTTTTGCTGTCGCCGTAGTTCACACGACCGCTTAAATCTGCCACTGCATTAATGATCGGCAGAAACAAGTCTGTTTCAAAATTGGTTGGTGCATTTTGAACGATGGAAACCATTCGTTCCAGCCCCATCCCCGTATCAATGTTTTTATGTGGTAGTGGTTCATAGGAGCCATCTGGTTGATGATTGAATTCTGAAAAGACCAGATTCCAGATTTCCAAATAGCGTTCATTTTCGCCACCAGGGTAGTTTTCGGGATCATCTTCCGCTACGTCATTAAACTCAGGACCACGGTCATAGAAAATCTCTGAATCCGGTCCACAAGGTCCTGCACCGATGTCCCAAAAGTTGTCTTCAATCTCAACGATATGCTCTGTTGGTAAGCCGACTTCTTCTGCCCAAATCCGTTTTGCTTCTGTGTCTTTTGGATAAACCGTGACATATAATTTGTCTGGATCAAAAGCCATCCATTCTGGTGAGGTCAAAAACTCCCATGCCCAATGGATCGCCTCATTTTTGAAGTAATCGCCGATTGAAAAGTTGCCTAGCATTTCAAACATCGTATGATGTCTTGCTGTTTTCCCAACGTTTTCAATGTCGTTAGTCCGAATCGATTTTTGCGCATTGGTAATTCTTGGGTTTTCAGGAACAACACTGCCATCAAAATATTTTTTTAGCGTTGCCACCCCTGAATTGATCCATAATAAGGTTGGATCGTTGACTGGAACAAGGGACGCACTCGGCTCGATGGAATGTCCTTTTGATTGAAAGAAGTCCAAAAACATTTGGCGTACTTCTGCACTGGATAATTGTTTCACGTTATTCTCCTACTTTCTTCTGTGTTCGCTTAAGATACAGGGGCTGACAAAATTGCTGGTAAGGCGCTCTTATTCCTGTAGAGTCATTTTGACGATAAAAAAACACCATTGCAGAGCAAGGACGTCGATACGCGGTACCACCTTGCTTGCAATGATGTGACTCATTACCTCTTAGACTCGTTAACGCGGAGTGGACGGCAACATTTCTGCTGCAGTTGAGCACCAAAGGGAGCAATCCGTCCGAATTCATGTTTTTCTCTCAGCAGTGAAAAACTTTCTGTAATGAATCATCAAACCGACCATATCCTTCGTCATTCAAAGTATAAGGAAATGTTTCGAAAAAGTCAATCCTCAAATCCGTTCTTTGTTGATCAGAATCGCTTTGCGGTAACGATAGCTCTGGGGAGAAAGCTTTTGATCTGGCTGCAGCATTTTCCGTGAACGGTAATAACTGGCATATGGCAAGGCATCGAATAAAGGATGCCCACAAATCTGCCAGTTCTCCATTTTTAAAGACAAGCCATCTGTCAGCTCCCACGCATCCGCAAGCCCATAGGTGCAGCCAAATAAATTCGGTTCAAGCAATTCAGCGGTTGACAAAGAGACACCATCGTCGCAGGACTTTTCATTGCCCCAGCGAAAAAGTCGCCGAGTCGCAGCACCGCAAACGTATTCCCATTGATCCTCTGATAGCAGCTGAAAGCCTTGTTTGTCTAACTGCTGTTTCAATTCTGTTTGACTGACGGATTCGTGGGTAAATAACTGATAGGTTTCCGATAACGGCTCGAGTGCAGCAAAATAGCGATTCTCTTCGTGGTAAAAAGCGGGTAATTCCCAACGCAAGCTTTCCTCAAAGGACGCTGGTGCTGTGAATTGTGCCTTTAGCTCTTTTTCGAAAACACTGAATTGATCGACTAACCCGTGAAACTCCCCAGTGATTGTATTTAACTGCCCGATATACCTTGCGCCAGCAGGCAGAGAACTTTTTTGGACTAGCATAGGATCAATCACAGCTTTGCGCAAAGGGCTCGTAGACTCATTGACAAAAATCCCCCAATCCTGGCTGGTTTCTAACTCATAGATTGTTTCCAGCTGGCGAATGATCTCGTTGGGTGGTGACTGCCAATTTTTACTCCAGCAAGTAGCTGGTAATCCTTGCACACCGAGATCCCAACCTAAGATCGCCTCAGAGTTCCCTGGTATAAAGACAAAGTCTTCACCATCGATCGTTAATTCAAAGGTAGCACATTTCAACCCTGCATACGTCAACTGACTAAAATGGACATCGGTGATCTCCTTTAAAGGACTGACAAAATACATTAAAATTTGCTGGATCAGCTGTTCTTTGATTTCAAAGGACAGTGTCTTCCAATTTGACCATTGTAACGCCTCAAAAAAATCCACGTCATTTCTCCTCTCATCTGCTACAATTACTATATAACGAGTATACCACGAAAAAGGAGGAAAACGACTGATGCTTTATTTTGGACGCAGTCCGTGGATGCTACAAGCGGTTTTCGCCCTGCGGCAAGCCGTTTTTGTGGAAGAACAGCACATTCCTATAGATTGGGAATTTGATGAAAAAGACCAAACTTGCCCATACTATCTTTGGTTAGATGGACGCATCCCGATCGCGACCATTCGCTATCAATTCTCTTCACCGAACACTCTGCAACCTGATCGCTTTTGCGTAGCTAAGGCCTATCGGCACCAAGGGTACGGCACCAAATTATTGCATTATCTCGAAATGCGTGGTGTCCAAGAGGGTGCCCTCCAATCAGTGTTATCCGCAGAGATCGACGCTTGTGCGTTTTATGAATCCTGTGGGTATCAAAAAACATCTGAACCCTATGCTGAAGATGGCGTATTGTGTGTAGAAATGACCAAGCAATTAAAAACAGCAGTCAAGGAAGAGTAGTTCTCTTCCTTGACTGCTGTTTTGGTAAGCATTAGCTATTCGAATTTTTCTTGTTTTTGCGGGCGGTTCGAGTCGTTTGACGACGTTCGATCTTCCGTTTTTCTTTGTTCTTCTTATCAATAGCCCATTGAATTTTTTTCTTGTAGCCAGGCTTGATTTTTTTCTTCTTTTTCTTGACTAAGCCAATCAAGGTTGGGTCTAATTCGTCACGAGATTTTTCCCGCTTTTGCCGACGATTCCGATCGTAAGTCGCAACGATCTCGCCATTTTTGATTTCCTTCGGTTGGAAAACAACCCCTAGATCTTCGATGGCTTGAATTGCCCCTTCATCGCTTGGATCATATAAAGTGATCGCGGTCCCATCCATTTGGTTTCGACCGGTCCGACCAACACGGTGGATAAAGAAATCCAAATCAGCTGGAATCTCAGCATTGATGACATGAGAAACCCCTTCAATATCAATTCCTCGCGCAGCTAAATCTGTTGCGACAACATATTGGTAGTCCAAATTTTGCACTTGGCGCATGATCCGTTTTCTTTCACGAGGACTGATGTCGCCGTGGATCTTCGCTACTTTTAAGCCTTGTTCCTTTAAGTAATCCGTAATTTCATCCACACGGCTCTTCGTGTTGGCAAAAACGATGGCAAGATAGGGATGGCCTGTAGTCAATAATTGATAGATCAATTTATTGGTATTTTTCCCTTTGGTAGAAATCAACCAATTCTCGATCGTATCAGAGATGACTGCTTTCGATTTGATTTCTTCGATCAATGGATTGGCCATGTATTTTTTCAAGAATGGGCGCAATTTCTCTGGAATCGTTGCGGAGAAAACCAGCATTTGCAGTTTCTCAGGCAAACGCCCCGCAATTTGATCGACTTCTTCCAAAAAGCCCATATCCAAGGTCATGTCTGCTTCATCCACGACAAATACATTGGCAGTGTGAACCCCTAACGCTTGTTCGTTGATCATATCCAAGATACGACCAGGTGTCCCAATCACGACATGGGGCTGTTGATTTTGCAGACGGCTTAATTGACGTTGCTTATCTGTTCCTCCGACGAAATTTGACACTCGAATTTCAGGATCATGAAATCCGCCGATTTGTTTTGCGGCGTGATAGATTTGCGTGGCTAATTCACGACTCGGTGCAGTGATCACTACTTGCACTTCATCTTTTTCGGCATCGATTTTATCCATCAACGGCAGTAAAAATGTGTGGGTCTTACCACTTCCGGTCTGTGATTGCCCTACAACACTGCGTCCTTTTTGGATAACAGGTATCAGTTTTTCTTGCACTTCTGTTGGTTTAGAGAACTTTTTATCAGCAAGTGCTTCATAAATAAATGGTTGAAATTTAAATGACTCAAAAGACATTCAAACACCTTCTTTCTTTTAGCATCCTTTGGATTATAGCATATGTTGCCTTGTTTTCCTAACTTTCTTTTGTAATCGATTGAGGATCGATCGTACTGATAGTATACGTTGCACTGCGGCGTTCATAGAAAAAGCGGCTTTCTTTTTTTATTGCTGCCCACAAGAGATTCAAGTAAAAACCAAACTGGATCAACCCAAAAATAACTACCATCAACAAACTAACGACTAAAAGCAGCAGATTGTTGGACTCAAGAAACGGTGCGAAAAAGATATTGACCCGACTGATGCTGGCATAAATCAGATAAAACAAGCCATAGCGTTTCAATAAAGCCCCCAAGCTGACACGCTCACGGCCTTCTTGCATGATTTTGATTCGTACGAGTTTTTTTCCAATCGTTTGTCCTTTGGCAAGGTAAGCCAACAACACAAAGTACAGCAATACTTCAAGAGCAAAGTACCAATAGTCCCCACTAAAGTCCCGAACCGTCTGTTGAGTGAGCAAACGAACAGCGATCACCACAATAAAACTGACCACATTCAGTATTGCCCAGTCGATCAACCAAGCAAACACCCTTCGTGTCACAGTCACCCGAGTGCCTTTTGCGTAAGAATCGGCATCCATCTCTTCCCTTGATGGCAATAAGAACGTAAAAAGCGGGGCGATCGTCCAGCCCACAAGCCCTCCAACTGTATTGACAAAGAGATCATTGACATCGAATAAGCGATACGGACGAGGATAAATAAAATACAGTCCCGTCAACTGCGTTAACTCAAAAAACAACGTCAGGCAAAACGTAATAACGAGTGTTTTTAAAAAGGAACATTTGAAGTAATAACGCAAATAGACCCCAAATGGTAAGGTCAACAATAAATTAAAGAGTGGCTCAAGGAAGACGCCCTGCTTCATAGCGGGAAGATAGGTTTGCGGATCGTGAATGTTTAAGACGGTCTGTTGGACAAAATGTTGCCACGATGCCCCTAACTGCAATTCCATCTTAGGACCAGTCATCTGCGCTACCTCTTCGATCGAGGGCAATGGTAGGATAACTAAGAAATAGGCGCACAATAAATAGAAGACAAATGAATACAGAACCAGTGCGCGTGACAAGATAAAACGACCGTATTTTCGATATTGGATAACAAAAAAAATCATTGATATCGCCAATGCTAGGAAAGGAAAAACCAGCAAGGCAACCTTTATTGGGGTAATATAAGCGGACATAAAGAACTCCTTCACGTTTTCTTTTTATCTTACACGCTATTTCCCAAAACGTAAATTTTGGAGTATCATAAAAGAAAAGGAGGTTAAAAAACCATGTTAAATCCCTATTTTGCCTTTGGCGTACCGGCATTCCTTTTGGTTTTATATGCAGCTTTTGCTCTTTTTCGCCGGTCTTCCGATATTCCCTATTTAGGCTTCGTCCTTTTCATCATTGCTGGTTTTCTGACAGGATTTAGTTTACAAGTCATTCAACAAGCCATCAATGAAGTGGAGAAAACATCTCTTGAACACGTGCAAGCAACCCACCTTTACTCGCCTTACTTATTAGCGATTCCATTGATTGTGGGCATTCTTTTACTGATTGTCAACTTGATTCGCGGCTATTTAAAAGTCAAAAACGTTCGTCTGCGGACAAAATAAAAGCAACCTACCTAGAAATACGAATTGATCCTGCTCCTCTTGACGGGAAATGAGATCGCTTCGTATTTTTTTGGTAAGCTGCCTTGATTGCTAGACCCCTTCTAAAGATCCATCCGCCACTTTCGTAGTAAAACAGTTTATCAACTAAAAAAAGGTTTATTCGTCGGCTAGTTCTTCATCCAGGTCTGTCTCTGAGGTATCAGCAAAAGACTCTTTCACATCATCATTGACTTGCTCCAATAAATATTGCCAATCACTATTCGACACAACCACCACATCGATATTCTTTTCTTCATCGATCAGCTCGAGATTCGAAACATCCTCTCCTAACTGCTGGAATAGGTCGATCAATGTTTGGTCTTGTAGCGTTACGTATTCAGTCCGTTTCATCCTTCTTCCCCCCATGAGTCAAAAAATTCATAAAACAAGATATCGAAACTAGTAAGATCGGTCATCTTTTGTAAAGTAGATAGATCTAAACGAATAAACGCTTTTTCCACTAATAAATAATGGTTTTCTTCCAGCGCTTCTTCGATAAATGGTAAAATCTCTTCTTCATCTCCTAATGTTTCACTAGAGATTTGGTCGATTTGATCAAACAAGCGATCATCTTGCAACAAAAAGAATTGATCGTCGTAAAGATAGACTGCGATTTGATATTGCCGGATGGGTAGCTCAGCCCGAATGACAAAAAAGCATTCCCCTGAATTGGAAATCGCTGGCAATAGTTCATTCGGTTGTAATGCCTGTTGGTAGTACATTTCCATCCCTCCTTTGTACTTATTATTATAAAGAACAATGGAGGAAAAAGGAAATAATCGAATTTCAGTTTAAAAAACTCTAAACAAAGTTAAACATCCCACTCTGCATAGAATTCTTCTAAAAAATCCTTCATGAAAGCCACACGTCGTTGGGCTTCTTTTTTGCCATACGCCGTGGTCATCTTTTCAGGAAGCAAAAATAGTTTCTCATAAAAATGATTGATCACCGTCGTTCCTTTTCGGTAATCTTCATGATTTTGAAACGTCTTTGGGGCTAAGTCACTGACATGGATCGGGTGTTGATGACTCCCACCAAAATAACTCGTCCGTAAAATACCGATCGCACCTAAAGCATCGAGACGATCTGCATCACGAACGACGCGGCCTTCTACTGAGACAACTTGCGCGCCTTGCAAAAGTTCTTTTGAAAAAGACAGATTCTCGATAATAGAAAAAATTTCTTTCGTTTGTGCTTCACTGGCTCCCGCTGTGGTCAAACAAGCTCGCACTTCATTAGACGCCGCTGTGACATCCGCCACAACTTTGTCATCCACCGTATCATGGAGATAGGCTGCCGCCTGTACGACAAAGCGATCAACTGTCAATTCGTCGGCATCAATGATGGCTTGACTTAACCCAGCCACTCGTTTGACATGATCAAACCCATGTCCTGTGTAATCATTCCCCAGAATACTTTCGGCATAAGCAATTACTTTACTAAGATCGGCAACATTGTTTTCTTCCTTCATTTTTTTCCTTCTTTCGATATGAAAGCAGCTAGCCTTCTTTTTTCGATGGTGATTGATACAAAAGGAAAAGAAGTTCAACAAGACGAGCACCCCATGAAATAATTGGGGCGGCAACGTCTTGCGAAGCTTCTTTCCACTCGTTACTTTTAAGCGAAATCTTGCGTCTCGCTGATTTTATAGACACTAAAATAGATCTTGCGTAAATAGTCTAATAGATATTGAGGATTCAATAATTCATCCGTTGCATCTAAAATCAATTCATTTGGTTTCTTGGATGCGCCATATTGATGAATATTTTCAGTCAGCCATTTACGAATCGGTGAATAATCATCCGAAGCCAACACTTCATCGACATTGATTTCTTTTTCCATAGCGTGGAGTAATTGCGCTGCATACATATATCCTAGAGCATAGGATGGGAAATACCCGAAGCTTGAACCAGACCAATGAACGTCTTGTAAGATCCCTTCCAGGTCATTTTCTGGACGAATCCCTAAATATTCCTCGTATTTGTCATTCCAGATTTTTGGCAGTTCATCGATCGATACGGTTTCGTTAAAGATCATTTTTTCGATCTCGTAACGAATAATGATATGGATGACATATGTCAGACTATCGGATTCAATACGGATCAAGCTAGCTTTTGAATTCTTCAAAGAGTCATAGAAAGTGTCAAAAGACACATCATCGAACGTGCCTTCCGCACATTCTTGGAAAAATGGGTATTGCTTTGCCCAGAAATTACGGTTGCTACCGATAATGATTTCATTAAACAGCGATTGGGATTCGTGGATTCCCATGGACGCCCCTTCATGAACAGGCGTGCCTTCGTATTTCTCATCGATGTTTTGCTCGTACATCCCGTGACCAGCTTCATGAATCACACCGAACAGTCCCATCGAAAAGTCAGTTTCGCTCCAGCGTGTGGTCAACCGTACATCATTGTGGTTGATCCCCGTAGCAAATGGGTGGACCGTATTATCCAAACGGCCACGAGAAAAGTCATAGCCTAAGTCGGCGATCACTTTTGAGATAAATTTACGTTGCTGCGCTTCGGTCATCTTACGTGAAAGGATCGAAGTATCTGGCGCTGTTCCTTTTTCAGCCAATTGACGACGAATATCCATGATACCGTCTCTCACTTGTGAGAATACGTTATCCAAAATCTCAACCGTCATATTCGGTTCGTATTGGTTTAATAACACGTCATAGTTCGTCAGCTCATTTTTCTTCCAATAAGGAATCAATTCTTTCGTCAAGCGAATGTTTTCAGAAAGAGCGTCTTTAAATAAAGTAAAATCTTTTTCTTTACGGGCTTTTAGCCAAGCAGTATGTGCTTTTGACGTAGCTGCGGAAGCCGCCATCGCCAACTCATTGGGTACATCTTTTTGCAATTCATATTCTTCTTTGACTAATTGATACGCAGCTTTCCCTACTTCTGATAATTCATCTGGGTGTTTCCCGAAATAGCTGATCGCTTCTTGGATTGGTTCCCCCACTTTTTTATCAAAGTATAGACCATATAAATAGCTGTCAACTTCCGCACGGTAATCACTGGCTTTTTCTGGCATCCCTGTTTGATTATCCCAGCCTAAGATCCCCATTGCTTGTTGTAATAGATCGATTTCTTTTAATTCTTTCAGAAATTCTTGTTCTTTCATTCAGCAGACTCCTTTTTGCGTGGCGGACGTTGTCCCCAGTATTGGAAGAGATCGGTACGAATCGCACCGTTGTATAATTTGCGTTTTTTTGTCGCTTTTTCGCCGTAATGGGTCTCAAAAGTCAAGTCACTGGTCAAAAAGTACTTGCTCCAGGTTTTAAGCGGCCGAAACACTTGGCCCATTTCCTGATACAGTCGCTGAACGGACGCTTCTTCTCCTAAGCGTTCGCCATAAGGAGGGTTAGCCACAACGACACCATACTCTTTTTCTGTTTTAAAGTCTTTAACGGCTTGTTGTTTGAAGGTGATCGAGTCTCCTAGACCGATTTCTTCCGCATTTCTGCGGGCGATCTCAATCATTCGACCATTGATATCCGAACCGGTAATATCTAATTCGACATCATAATCTGCTGCTTCATCTGCTTCTTTCCGTACTTTTTCAAATACTTCTGCTGGGAACCAATCCCACGTTTCGCAAACAAATTCCCGATTAAAGCCAGGGGCGATATTGTGACCGATCAACGCTGCTTCAATACACAACGTGCCTGATCCACAAACAGGATCGACAAACGGTTTGTCTTTGTACCAATTTGTCAGCATCACTAAAGCCGCAGCCATGTTTTCTTTCAGCGGCGCGCCTCCTTTTTCTAAACGATAGCCACGTTTAAACAAACTAGGGCCAGTCGTATCCAATGTGATCATCGCATGGTCTTTCAATAAAGCGACTTCTAATTGGAAAAAAGCGCCCGTTTCAGTCAGCGGCACACTTGCTGGACGATGGTATACTTCTCTTAAACGATTGACGATTGCTTTTTTGGTAATTGCTTGACAATCAGGTACACTATACAATTTTGATTTGATTGATTTTCCAGCTACTGGAAATTCAGCGTCTAAAGGTAAAAAGTCTTCCCACGGTAACGCTTTAACTTCTTCAAACAGCTGATCGAAAGTCAATACGTCAAATTCCCCGACGACGATTTTGATACGGTCCGCTGTACGGAGCCACAAGTTCGCAGTAGCAATGGTCTCCATCGTCCCTTTAAAACGCGCTCGGCCGTTTTCAACCTCACACTCGATCCCTAAATCCCGTAATTCTTTGCCCACTAGTGCTTCTAAACCGCTCGCAGCGGTGGCAATACAATTAAATGTTTTTTCAGTCATAACGCTCTCCTTCTTGGTATAAAAAAACCTTCCGTTGCTGGAAGGATTCCCTGATAGGTTGTGATTTTCTATAAGCCATGTTTTGTCCGTATTTTCCTCAGGGAGAAGAAAACACTGGGTAATTATCTATCTGCAATTACTTGCCTTCTTGCTCCGTTCATTTCCGTGCAAAAAGTGCCCCTACCATTGTTTGGGTTGCTCGCTCGAGGGGTTTACCGCGTTCCACCAAGACGGTTTCCCGCCTTGCTTCGTCACTGTGGCACTTTCAAGGATACTTTGGCATAGCTTACACCTTAGCCATTTTTCCTGCCGTTACTTTCTCAAGTACCCTAGCTTATGGTTTCGCTAGGCACGAACACTACAAGCATCTCAGCTTGTGCGAGCATGGACTTTCCTCAGCATAATCGAGTTATGCCGCAATTACCCGAAAACCACAACTATCTTTTCTACAGTAGATTAGAATTGACGGGTTTTTTCGTTGTCATCTTCAAAATCAGCATTTGTATAGTTGCTGTTGTAGGAAGAAGAACGAGTGACAGGTTCTGATTCACGATCAAGCTTTTTGCCAAACACTTCTTTTTCAAGATTAGACAAACGTTTCAAAATATCAAAGTTTGTAACGGTTTGGCTTTTCGGCGCTTCTTGTTGAACACGAGATGCGATCGCTTGGTTTTTCGACAATTGATCGATTTTCGCTGTCAGACGGTCATTTTCTTCTTGCAGGGCTAAGATCTCTTTATTGTAGCTTTCGTAGTCTTTAATGATATTATCTAAAAACTCATCCACTTCAACTGGATCATACCCGCGCATTTTTGTTTTGAATTCTTGTTGCAGAATATCTTTTGGACTATAAATTAAATTTGCCATTATTTACACCTCATTGTTTATTCCAAATGGTTTTCACTTTCTAGACCATTCTATCAAAAAATATACGAAAATCAAAGTAAATTACTATCAAATGTTGCGTTTTGTAGGTCATCCATTGTTATTTGATGAATAAAGTAGGGATTTTGCTCACTATAAGCTTTGGCATCTCTTAAGAAATAATTAGGTTTTCCTGGAAATTCGTCATCATATAACACAAGTGCGCCTTCGGTATGCTCCAGTAAAAATGCCGTGTGATTTCTTAATTGACTGGGGTCTTGGTAAGGCTTATGGCTGGTGGCATTGACATAATCGGCAAATGACTTCGCTGTTTGCAGTGCCTGCTGATTTGTTTCGTTCCAATTTTCACCAAACCCTTCAAAAGGAAAAATAATTCCTAGTTTCAGTTCTGGGTATGTTTGTTTTAATTGTTCAACGGCTTCGGCACACCACAGCTCCGCGCCAAGATTCCCGCTGATCAAGAGCCATTCTAACCCTTCTTCGACATAATTGGTCAAAGTCGACATTATTACTTTCTTAATAACTGCAATCTTGGGATCTTTTGCTTGAAAGACACCTAATTCATAATTACGATAGCCAGTAAAGTATAAGGTTTTCATTGTTTCTCTGGTCATCTCTTTTCTTTCCAAACGACTTTTTGGTATAATGTTGCCTAGGAGTGTGAACAACATGGTTATTCGTTACCCGAATGGACAATCTACTACCTATGATGACGGCAAAAAACAAAAAATGCAAGAGAAACTAATAAAGCCAAAAACGTATGCCAATCGTGGGATGCGTTTTGAAGAAGCGATCAATGAAAGCAACCTTTATTATTTGAATCGGAAACTTGCTGTCATCCATAAGAAACCGACACCAATTCAAATCGTGAAAGTAGATTATCCAAGAAGAAGCGCCGCCGTAATCAAAGAAGCCTATTTCCGTGAGGCATCCACCACTGATTACAATGGGGTTTATCAAGGGCAATATATCGACTTTGAAGCGAAAGAGACTCAAAACAAAACGTCATTTCCCTTTAAAAATTTTCATCCACACCAAATCAAGCATATGGAAGACTGTTTGGAACAAGCGGGTTTATGTTTCGTTCTTTTATGGTTTTCTAGTCTACAACGCTGCTTTTTTCTCGATAGCAAGTGCTTAATTTCTCAATGGCACCTGCAAAAAGAAACGGGGAAAAAATCAATGACACTGGCCTATATTGAAACGAATGGGATTGAAATCATCCCTTCAATTGCGCCGCGTATTCCCTATTTAAAAGCAGTTGATCAATTTTTAACGATGAAGGAGAATGATTAGTATGGCAAATGGATCACAATCGAGGACCTCTCGGCATGATTCTAAAAAAGGTACAGCTAAAAAAGCACCAAAGCCTCCTAAGGCAAAAGGCAAACGAAGCATTGGGAGTATTCTTTTAAAAGTATTTATGGGGCTGTTTTTCTTGGGCTGTATCGGGATTCTATCCGGGATGGGGCTATTCTGGTGGTATGCCAAAGATGCGCCTGCACTTGATGAAACACGTTTGGATTCAACGGTTTCTTCTCGTTTCTATGCGTCAAATGGCGAATTGATCACTGAATTCGGTAGTGAAACCAGAGAAAAAATTACAGCAAGTGAGATTCCTCAACTGCTGGAAGACGCGATCGTCTCTGTCGAAGATCGCCGCTTCTACCAGCATATCGGAGTCGATCCGATTCGGATCGTCGGTTCCGCATTATCCAATGCCACAACCGGCGGTATGCAAGGCGGAAGTACGTTGACACAGCAATTGATCAAGCTGTCCTTCTTTTCTACCAGCGCTGAAGACCAAACATTACGTCGTAAAGCACAAGAAGCATGGATGGCGGTTCGTCTTGAACAAATGAAATCAAAACAAGAGATCCTCACTTACTACATCAATAAAGTATATATGTCCAATGGTGTATATGGGATGCAAACGGCCGCAATGAAGTTTTACGGCAAGCCGTTAGCTGAACTAGACCTTGCGCAAACCGCATTGATTGCCGGTTTACCAAATGCCCCTTCAGCTTTTGACCCATTTGCGCATCCTGATAATGCGAAAAGTCGGCGAGATGTTGTTTTAGGTGCGATGCTGGAAAATGAAAAAATCACGCAAGCGGAATATGATGCGGCCGTTGCCGAGGATATTCAAGAAGGCTTGCAAGACAATCCCCGTGAAAACCAAGAGTGGAAATACTTTGACAACTACTTTAACGAAGTGATCGCTGAAGTCAAAGAAAAAACTGGGAAAGATGTGTATACTGACGGCTTAGATATTTATACTAATGTCGATATCGATGCACAAAAACGATTATATGACATCGTCAACAGTGACGACTACGTTGATTACCCAGATGACAAGATGCAAGTTGCCGCTACCTTAGTTGATGTTAACACAGGCAAGGTGACCGCTCAGATCGGTGCCCGTAATGTTGATGATGTTCTAGCAAATAACCTGGCTGTCAATGTCGCACGAGACTTTGGTTCGACCGTCAAACCAATCACAGACTACGGCCCTGCCTTTCAATTTCTACAAGATTCCACGGGTAGAATGATTTTAGATGAACCTTACACGTATAAAGGGACGAATATTCCTGTTTACAACTGGGATCGCCAATATATGGGCAATATCACCTTGCGGACCGCTTTAGCAGAGTCTAGAAATGTGCCAGCAGTGAAGCTGTTTGATGAAGTCGGCGCGGACAATATCGCAGACTTTCTCAGTGGTTTAGGAATCGAATATGATACGATCACCCAATCCAATGCGATTTCCAGCAATACGGATAAATTGGATGGCACAAAGTATGGGATCTCCAGTCTGAAAATGGCCGCTGCTTATGCTGCGTTTTCAAATGGTGGCACCTATTATGAACCACAGTACGTCAATAAAATCGTCATGCAAGATGGCACAGAAGACGAAGAATCCTTTAAAGTTTCTGGTCAAGAAGCAATGGATGATACGACAGCTTACATGGTGACCGATATCTTAAAAGATGTTATTTCTGTCGGAACTGGAACCAACGCGCAAATCGATGGTTTGTACCAAGCAGGGAAAACGGGAACGTCCAATTACACCGATGACCAGTTAGCACAACTGGATACATCGAATGGTGCCTACCCTGATATTACCTTTGCCGGTTATACTCCCTCCTACTCATTGGCGGTTTGGACAGGCTACAACGACAAAATGACACCGATCACTGATAGTAGTACCCATGTGGCTTCAGATGTCTATCGTGAATTGATGCGCTATGTTTCTGCTTCTGTAGAAAACACGGACTGGACAATGCCTGACGGATTGACACGGATCGGAAGAGAGCTTTATCTTGAAGGGACGTACACCCAACCAAGCTATTCAGCACCAAGTTCGTCCAGCAGCAGTTCCTACGTTGAACCAACGACACCTTCTACAGAAAGTAGCGAATCAACACCATCAAGTACAACAGAATCATCAAGCGAAGTGACACCACCAGTGACAACACCTGATGAGGATGATTCATCATCGGTCGTTACGCCTCCTGCTTCTAGTCAGGATCCCGGTTCAACAACACCTTCCAGCAGTGAGGATAATCCTTCCTCACCACCGGACCCGCCGGAACCAAACGATGGTAGTGTCGAATAATGGAGAATCGCAAAAAAACAGTAGATCAAAATCTGATCTACTGTTTTTTTTAATTCCTGCCATATAAATGTAGAACCTTACTTTTCAAGCTCTTCAAACAGCAATTTTTTATCGGAAAGCTGATAAACTTGATTATGCAGATCGTCAAATAAATGAATCACATTTTCTTTCGTCTCGTTCACTTCAAAAAGAATCTCTTTGGCACGATCATGAATCCCATCGATCCGCATTTCTGTTGTACGGATCATTCGTTCAGATTCGATTTTCGCTTCTTGAATCGTGCGATTCGCTTTTCTTCTAGCAAAGACTAAGACCTCGCTGATTTCTGTTTGGAACTGCTCGTTTTCGATTTGTAGGGCTGCATTTTCTTCCCTTAATGCTTCGATTGTCGCCTGAAGCTCTGCGACTTCTTCATTTGATTCGCTAGCTGATCCATTTGCAGCAAGCTCTTCTTTTTCTGCCAATTGCTGTTTCAAATCAGCAATTACCTCTTGCAGCTGCTGGATTTCTTGCCGCTTCAAGGTCCATTCAGCGCGTTCCTTTTCGTAAGTTTGTTTCTCTTGTTGCTCTTTTTCTTGCTGAACAGCTAACTTGGCTTCTAATTGCTGGATTTTTACTTCAAGTTTTTCTGTATCTACTTTTGCAAGCTGCTCTTCTAGGTCTTTGACTTTCTTATTCGCTTCTACTAGCGAAGCTTTTAATTCTTTTGCCTCTGCTTCTTGTTGAGCCACTACCTTCTGCTGTTTTTTTAACTGATTTTTTTCTTCCTGTAGTTGCTCATTTTCTAAAATCAATTCTTTGATTTCAAAAGATAAATTTTCAATCATATGATCCTTTTCTTGTTCTTTTGACTCTTGCTTATTTGTCTGGTTTGTACTCAATTCTTTCTCCATACGTTCTCCTTTATCTTCAACGAGTTGACTATCCTTGGCGTAGCTATCACGGTTGCCAGAGGACTTTTGCTGCACTGCTATCTTTTTGACACTTTGCTCTTTCTGCTGATCTCCAGCCACTCTTTGGTGAGAAATCGGTTTTGCGAAAGTTTGTGCGACAGGTTTTACTGCTTCTTTCTGGGTTTTAGGGAGTTCATTGTCTGCTGGTCGATTGGTCTCGTCCTCATTTTTTTCAGGGGTAGCCTTTGCGGACCCTTGATCCTCAACGATTCCCTCTTCTTGATTTGTCTCCTCAAATTCATTCAGCTCTTCTATGGATAATTGATTCACTTCATCCATTAGCTTTTGGGCAGAAAACCAACCTTTGTTTTTCTTTTTCATCATTAATTTTTCACACTGCCTTTTTGTTCATTTGTATTGATCGTTTCACTTTGATCCGTTTGAGGAGTAGACGATATGCTCTCGCTCCTCTCGTTGTTGGCTACTTCTTGAGCATCAGTGTTTGGGAATCTGCGTTCTAAAAGGGTCCAGACCCCATTCTCGTCACGAATGATCGTTTGCTCAAAGGACTGATCAGAATCCTTGGAAAATTGGACAGAGAAGGTTCCTTGGGTGATCAGGGGAACGTTCTGCATATCATGGAGTAGACGAGAAAAATTCTCTTCCCATCCGTTTAAGTCATCAATTGATGGTAATTTGCTAGATAGAACAATGGAGATTTCTTGCAAAGGCTGATCAACAAAAATCATCGCTACAGTGCGACCTAGATATGGTGATAACTGATAGGCCAACTCATATTCAGCTGCAAACTGTGCTTCACGATCATTGGAGACGAGTAAATGCTCCCAATCAATCGCTTCAAAAGAAAAGCCGTTCTCAGGATATGCAAAAATCGGCATCCGCACCCATTCCGTTTGTTCAGTTCTTAGCGCGAAGACTTCCTCTTTCAATTGACTGGTTTCTTCTTGCAGCTTTTGCAAATGAATGCCGCCTGTCAGCTGAAAAACTGTTAGTAGCAAGACACTTACGATTATGGCACTACTGCAGCCCAATAAAATTAGCAGGTGCCCACTGCGCAGGTTGTGCTTAAATAAACGCAGTTTCCTTTTGGCTAAAGCATCTGACGACAGCTGCCTTTCAACTTTTCTTAATAAATATTCTCGATACAATCGCCAACCGATGATACTACCTGCTCCAATGGCAAGCAGTATCATCCCAATACAGATAAAAATCACAGTCTCTTCCTTCCATCAAAACTAAAATTCGTTTTATTCATCCATTTTGATACAAACTTAGTCTCGTTGATATGTTGCAAGAAATGAATCATCGCAAACTTCCTTTCAAAAAGCTGATGTGTCAGAAGAACGTGGTCACCACACCATAAAAGGTTTTACTTGAAATGATTCCAAATTCTCTACTATCACTTGAAGTGAGCAGTGCATCGCCAACGACAAAGTACTCATCTTCTTTGAGGTACCCCCGAATCGGCAACGCCTCAACGGCTTCATCCTTCACAGTGATCATAAATGAAAAATCAAAGTCAGTATCCTCCGCCCCAATCAACAACCGCTCCTGTGTACGAACGAAGGAATCCCCCGGCACACCAATCACTCTCTTGATCAAAAATTTTCCTTCCTGTTCGAAAGCGATCAGCTGATAGCGATTTGGCTGGCGCTTTTTATGAATCAGCACAACTTGTCGATCCTCGATCGTCGGCAGCATGGACGTTCCTCTGACTAACGCCAGTCGATACGGCTGAAGAAACGCAATAAGCAAAAGGACCATCAAAAAGATACCGCTGATAGGAAGACCTATTTGTCTATGCCTTTTACTCATATTGCCAGCCCTCCATCCTTATTTTGGCATAATATATGAAACACTTGATGAGTGCGCCAATTCATTGCTGATCACGCGATAAGAGATTGTGGTTCCACCATAGACATTTCCTTCTGAAACCAAAATACCATTTGGACCAACGGCTTCAACAAAAGCGACATGACCATAACGAGGATCAGATCCAGCTGTTCCAGGTGCAAAAGAGATCATACTACCTGCTTTAGGCGTTTGACTGACGTTGTAACCTAAACGTCGTCCGGTATTGCCCCATTGACCACCATTTCCCATGTAGTCATCTACTTGACCGCCTAATTGACTCACCCGATTGAACACATACCAAGTACATTGTCCAACAGGATACGAACCAGAAAGATTGTAGTCACGACCGTTGTATTCTGGAAATGTCATGAGGGAGCGATACTCTTCTGGAATTTGTTCTTTTCCTTGGATAAACAAGCCTGTTTCTGTTGCGATCACTTGGTCATATTGCGTCAATCCATAGACCGCAATCAGTGAATTGATTTTTTTACTATAATTAACATCGGTCGCATAAGTGCCCGTCAAAGCATCTGCTGCCCGAAGATAGTTTTTTGATTCAGAGCGCCACACGTCTTGATAAAAGGTTGGATTTCCAGTGATTCCTCCGCGAATCAATTTGACATAATCCGCCATCGAATCTCGATAACTTGAATAGGAACGAAAGGCTGCTTGAATTTGGAATAGTTCTCCGTTGCCTTTATCTTCCATTGTTGGTAAAGTCACGCTGCTTCCTTGGTAACTGCCTTTGATCCCAAAAAGGTTATAATGGGGACTGCTGGAAAGCCCGCTGTCGCCACTGCCGCTTTCAAGGATCGCTTGCGCGATCAATACAGAAGCAAAGACATCGTATTCTTGCCCTAAGCTTTGGGCTTCTTGTGCCAATGTTTCAATAAACGTCTGGGTCTTTTGATTCACTGTAAATTCGTAAGGGGCTGGATATTCAGTAACTAGCTTTTCGCCATATGTAGCCAATTCAGGATTTGATAGCCGTCTGATCGATAGCGGCTCTTCGATTGAAACCCGCTGAACTTCGATGGCAGTTTTCGTTGGCTCTTCTTGATTTGTCACTAAACTTGCTTGGTAACCATCTGCGAGGTAGATACCGATTAACTTATTTGCGTCATATAAAAGATCCCCCGGTTGTAATTGTTCAACCTGCTGTTCTTTTTCTATCCAGCTAGCTTTTCCTTCTATAACCGCTTTGATCCGTTCATTGATCCATTCGTCCATTGTCGATGGTTCTTCTAGTTCACCAATTTGCCCGATGATCTCGTAGACCAATGCCGCTTGCCATTGGGCATCATAATCAGCTAATATTGGCAAGGTGAAATCTAACAGATTCGAATCTGCGATCTTCGCTGTCCGAAAACTCTCTGGTAAATCAATGGTACGTCCATCATAAAAAGAATTTTTCAAGTGAGAAGTAGCATCTGGTGATTGAACGACAGGGTTTATTACTTGCTCAGGTGCAATAATCGGAGGTGTTTTCGGCTCCTCTTTTTTTGCATTTTCAGTATTTTCGTTGCTCTCAGTTGAAATTTCATTTTCTTTTGGTGCCAATGACTCATCAATCAAGTCGGTCTCTTTTGGCTTGTTCTCTGTTTCTACTTCTAGATCGTCCGTTTCAGCATCTAGTTTTTCCTCTTCCTCGGAAGGTTCCGTGGACTCAGATTCGTCTAGTTCGGTCGTTTCCGCTGACTCGATCGTTTGTGTTGAGTCTGATTCTTCAGACGAATCAAGAGATTCTACAACGGGATCTGCTGTTTCTGAATCCATAAGCGGTTCATTTGATTCGGAGGATAACTTGGTCGAGTCCTCCGTTTGCTCTTTGCTGACGTCTTCTTGACTTTCTTGGTCTTCTGCTGCCGATGAATCTTGGTCATCAAGTTGCTGTTGGACATTTGTATTTTCTGAATAGTTATCAGGCTGAGGGCTTTCTTTCGCCAGCAATACGGGAGAAACAAAAAGTTGGCTTGCTAAAATCCCAGCACTGAATACTGTCAGATATGACTTCTTTTTTTTACTCTTCATACAGTTTCCTTTCTCTTGTTTCAGCTGGCATCATTGGTTTTGAACAAAACCTGACGAACTGATTCAAAGCTGCTTGAATAGTTTTTGCACGAGTTTAGGTGAACTCTATCTCTTCGCGGTTATTATGAAGCAAGCGTGATCTACCGCAAAAAAACGGTAAAACCCACTGCTTTTCAAGCGATTTACTCACTATCTTCCTATCAAGAATGGAAGCTGTCATAGGCGTCAACAGCTTCCATTTGATAAGATTGAGCATTGATCATTCGGTAGATGGGACAAAACTTAACTCCCATTCAATCGTTGCTTGGTAGGTCATGTTACGCGGATTTGATCCAATGGGTACTTCAAGTTTGACACTATCCCCCATCGTCCCCATATCCCCGTAGCGCTGAATCCAGGTACCGCTTCCTTCATTTGCATCTGCTTCAGCGATCAAAGCGGGTACCCCAGGATCAAGGATCATTGATTCACTATAAGTGGGAGGAATTGCTGAATTGGCAGCATTCGTCAGCATAACTGCATTTTCTAAAATAATTCGTGCCCCCCGAAGTTCTTCTCCTCGATCATTACGAAATCCTGCAGCGGATAATGTCGCGTTTAGTTCCCAGCCGGTAAATTGAGCGCGACGGTCAGAAATCTGCACGTAATTTGGCCGTTCCTCAGTTACTGAGCCATCTGCACTGCTAAGACGTTGCGGCAATGCCTTGTACTGTTTGGTATCTGCACTTATTGATACATCTCCAAAGCTATACTGGGAGATGAAATCGATACTGATAAACCCTAAATGTTCTGGTATATCCGGTTTATTTTCTGGATTCACTTCAATATCTGGCGCGATCGGATCTCGTGGATTCATTGTGGCAATCTCTTGAACAACTGTTTCAGCTGTATCAAATTTTCCATTTAAGAAAGCGTAAGCCGTCACCGTATTATGTTTTGTAAACCGATCCCCCTCGGCTAAGGTCAAGCTGAAATCACCATTGGCATCTGCTTGAAGATGGAACAAGCTGTTATCATCAAAAGAGGGTGATTGCAGTTGCGGTGCGGGAATCGCTGGATCTCCGTCAAAACGAATCACACTATAAGGTGTGGCTTTTCCCCTAATGATTCTTGAGCCTTCCAGTGCCGGGTCTTCCGTTAATGGTTCTAAATGAACCTCGACATCTGGAATATATTCAAATAGGATACGTTGTGCTCTTGTGGTAAAATTCGCGCGAAAATGATCAACGATCTCTTGAGAGATGGAAGAAACATTCGAAATCGATGACAAGGTTGAGGCAAAATTCACTTTTAAATTGAAGATTGGACTCCAACTGAAGTCTGGTTCCTCCGTCAAGTTTCCGTGCCGCCATTGTTTCGCTGCTTGAATATCCACATCTAATAGCCCACCGCTGCCGGAGATCGAAATAAGGCTGCTATTTGCTGCATTTCCGGTAACCGCCCTTGTTTTCTCTAAATTGATGCGTTGTGCATCCGCAAAAGTGAAGGTTGAGGCCGAGCTCAAAAATGTCATCAAGGAATGAGAGGGATTGGTTCCGTCTGACTTAATATCCAAGATTCCTTCTTTAGCAACAATAAATGTGGCGGCACCGGCTACATGGATCACTCCGGATGTGGTGGTCCCTTGATTCACTGCATCAATTTCGACACTGCTTTTATTTCCAATAAGCATCGTGCTTCCAGCACCCATGTAGATAATGTTATAGCCCCATCCATTGAGGCTTGTGGTACGTCCGTCAGCTTTGATTACCACTTTGCTATCCTCAGACATTTCAAAGTGGGCGCCGCTAGCATACATACTGATTGCGGGGGAGCTGGCTCGAGCATTCAAATGAAGCTCGGATCGATTACCGATATCGATCCGACCATTTTGAATGTAAATATTTGCCCCAAAGGCTTCTCCTCCTGTGCCAGCTGTTCGCAAGGTCATTTTCACATCATCGCCAATAATCATTCGACCCGTTGCATAGTACAAATAAATATTTCCCGCATTAATCGTTGACATGTCAACTACTGCGTTATCGAGAACTTCTAATTGGGTTATTTCCATATTTACCTGATTCGTTGCGTTGATCGTTTGTACTCGTCCTGATCGGGACGTATACGTCGGTGATTGATGCGATGTTACCTCGCCAGACATAACGACAGGTGTTGCGTGCGAGTGAATCAATTGATTTCCCGCATTGGTCAAATTATGGTAGCGCATTCTGGATAGATTCTGTTGTGGAATGCTCATATTCGTAAAATTCATGAAGCCATAATAGTTGCCATGAACGATATCGATATTTTGGTACGTGATGTCCCACGGCGTTGCACTATTGACGGTACTATCATAAAATCCGACTGCAACAGCTCTAAAGTCGATTTGATACCCATTGCCTTCGATCACAAGCGTTCTTGAAATTCCAGAAGCATTGGTCCAAATATAGGCTAATCCATTTGTAGGGTTGGAAGTTGCACTTCCCGCAGCCACTCCAGAAACTCCTTGAGTAGGATTATCCGAAGATTCAAAGTCATTTACGATATTGATATAATTTACATCTTTATTCACGATTGCCGCCATAAATTCTTGCCAGTTGGAAACATCCCGGTGACTGATTTCGTTTAACGGTGTGACCGGTTCTGTCAATTGGGCAATCGCTTCTGCTTGATCAGCTTCTGTGTCTTGCTGATTCTCGTTTAGGTTCGCGTCATTGGAAGGTTGCGTGGTTCGTTCCCCTTCCTGCGGCGTCTCTGATGGTGAGACTTCTGTCTCGATCGTTTCATTATCTGCATCATCATCCGAGTCCTCTTCCTCGTCATCTTCTGCCTGTACTTCGATCGTTAGTTCCGCTTCACCTATAACCAGTTGATAATCGCCTATTTTATTAAAGACGATAGGAATCTCGAACTCCATTAGCTCTTCATCAAAGGTAAGCGTCCATTCCTGTTCTTCTTCAGACAGCTTTTTACTCTTCACTTCTGCAGCAAATTCTTCTTCCACGATCGCTGCTTCTTTCGCTACAACCAGCGTAATCTCATCTAACGGTTGGCTTGATACGACGAAAACATCGATCGGTTGATCCACGACACCTTCAATCACACTAACTGGAAACTGAAAAAAAGGGGTATGGATGTCAAATTCTTTTGTTTGGATCGGTTGTGTTGCTTTATCAAGCAAGGACATGTTATGCGTTTCGTCCAATGGTTCAATCGTGTGATCGATGGCGTGGATTTCTGGCAATAGTAAACTGCTCAGACTTGGAAAAAAAGTTTGCACACTTAGCAATCCAATAATGATCGCAATTATTACCTTGTGTGGGGTATTCTTCATTTCAACTTTTCCCACCTTCCTTTGCATTTTTTTTCTGACGAACAATTAGGATGATCGCAAGCAATAGAAACAAGCTGATTAGACCAGCCGTGGCGATCATCCACCAATTGAGTGACGTATCTACAGTGACATCGAGTTCATTTAAGCGGCGAGCATCTTCTGCCTCTACGCTAAATGTCTGTTCCCAAGACCACTCTTCCTCTCCTGACCGCGCAGTAAGATTCAATACATACTCCCCATTACGAAAACGATCGCCATTCAAGGGAATTGGGAAATGCATATGTGAATTAGGAGCCATTTGCATCGCTGATTGACTTGTTTCATATAAAATTGTCTCACTGCCAACAGATCGAATTTCAGCTGTTACTTCCAATTGATTGACAAATGTTGAAGTATAATTTTGGATAACAGCACTAAATACGTTTCGGTAGTTTACTTGATCGGCAAAAACATCAAGCAGTTCCAATCCCGGATCCGTTGCGGACCGATTGTTGCTTACTACCACACCAATGACATAGGAAAATGCATTCCGAATACCTAATCCTTGTTCAGCAGATTGTGTTTGCTCCTCTTCCGAAATAACCTCTTTGATTCGAATGCCACCTGCCAAAACCCCTTTAAATTCCTCTTCTGGCATCGTAATCGGTAAAGAAATGATTCGTTTTTCTAATGGATCGAACGATACGGTTTCAGGCACCTCTACCAGTTCATCAATTGATGCAGGTAAAGTCGGATCAGGGGATTCTGCATCCCTACCATATTCCACAACACCATTCACATTCGTAAATGCCGTATGGGCAGAAATTTCTATTTCGATCGCTTGATCAGAACCATTTTCGATCTCTAAAGCCAATTCATCACGTTCTCCTGCCCCAAGATTTAAATCGAAATACCCCAATGCCCCTCCTTCCAGCTGACTTTCCGGTAAGATAGGCGTCACATAGAAGTTTAATTCTGATTCTGTCTGAGCATAGCTCAATCTTGGTGAAAAAAAGAATGATAATAGGATGACCGCATAGGTAACCGTTTTTATCCATTTCATTCTCATACGTTGTTCAGTCAAAAGTGGTTCTCCTTCCAAAAAAGGCAGGAATAATTTACTATTCCTGCCAGTTGTTTCTTGTTGCAAGCTATGATCCTTCTTACGGATTTACTGTTTCGCCGCCACTATCAACAGAAGCAGTTAGCGTCCATGTCATTTCCGCAGTATAGTTAGTTGCTAGCTGCGTGGTAGAACCTGGTACAAATAGTTGAATATCATCATTTCTGATAATTTCGCCTTCTTGTTTATTAAGATTTTGTTCCGTCAATTTTTCTTGATCTCCCCAGTAAATCGATGAAGCGCCCGCGCCTTGACCGACCGAAGCACGCATGACAGGAATGTCTTGATCGTTGACATCTAAGATCAACGCATTTTGTTCTTCATTATTGATAACGGCACTTGGCTGTAAGTCTGGATCACCCTCGCCTTTGTTGAACACGATCTCAGGGTTTGCCAACTTGATTTTTGCCCCAGTCAAGACATCCCCTGATTCAGAAGTAAAATCAGTTAGACTAACATTTAATGTCCAACCAGCATGCGTTCCTCGGGTATCTTGCACTTGGGCAAACGATACATACGGTGTCGTACCTGATTGATCAGCC
This sequence comes from Enterococcus casseliflavus NBRC 100478, assembly GCF_001544095.1. GTDB lineage: Bacteria > Bacillota > Bacilli > Lactobacillales > Enterococcaceae > Enterococcus_D > Enterococcus_D casseliflavus. The sequence goes on from NZ_BCPT01000005.1 coordinate 121,084, forward strand.
AAATTACGCTCATCAGCAAAGATTGAATACCAACGATCACTGGTAGAAATAGCATTCTGACCAAAATCGAATGTTTGTGGTGCATAAGCAATGGTAAATGGACCCGTTTGTCCTGGCGGTGTTGGTTCGATCGTTTCTACTTCTGGGTGCACGACTGGCGGTTGTACCACTGTTAGATCGCTTCCGTCTGAGGTAAACCCTACAACGTTATCGGTAGTCGTTTCTAATGAAGATTGGGCAAAGGCTTGAACGCCTCCTGCTAGTAAAGTGGTGGATAATACAGCGACCGTAGCTAAACGAATCTTTTTCATTTCTAGTTCCTTCTTTCTTTTTATTCAGTACAAAACCAAGTTATTGAACCGTTTCTCCGTCCGGTCCAGCTGTTGCAGCCAATGTCCAAGTAAGGGTTGCTTCATAAAGAGCAGCGTCTTTCGCTGTTGATCCAGGAACAAGTAACTCGATTCCAGCATTTTCAACAACCTCTGCGCCTGCTTCCACTTGTCGATTGATTTCTTCCTGATCGCCCCAAACGACTGACGATACACCAGCACCTTTTGTTTGAGCAGCGGTCAGAACCGAACGCTCACTATTTGTAGCATCTAAAATCAATCCATCCGCATGAATTTGTGGTTCATTTTCTTGGTTGCTTCCGTTATATTCCAATTTTGGCGAATTAAAACGAATTCTTGCTCCAGTCAGTTCATTATTTTGTGTTCCTGATTCAAAAGCACTTAAGGAAACTTTTAAATCCCACCCAGCATTTGTCCCACGCGTATCTTGGACTTGGGCAAAAGAAACATAAGGAACTCTTTCTTCACTATCTTCCGCATCTCTTAGCTTGTGTAATTCAGCCACTAGCTTATATTCTTGATCGGTATTAGAAATCACTTGCTCACCGAAATTAAGCGTAGGTGCGTAAGCAATCGTCAATGGTCCCGTTTGTCCTTCCGGGCCGACTGGATCGATCTCTACATCTGGACCATTAGGACCAGGATTTGGTGGTTGAACCACTGTTGCTTCGCTATCGTTTGGTACAAAGAGAACTTTCCCTTCTGTATCATGGTTTGTTACACTTTCAGTAGCGAAGGCTTGCGCGCTAATAGTAAATAAAGTTGCAGCTAAAACAGCTGCCGATGCAAATCTTACGAATTTCAAATTCATCCCTGCTTTCAAATTATTTGTCTTTTCTTTTTAACCATCATAAATTTTGATCGATGTTTGGTATATTGCACATACAATACAACCAGTACGAGCAGTAATCCAAGTAAGATTACGCCGTAAGTTCTTGTCTCGTTGGTCTTTGGTAAAATACCACCTGGTTTTGCTACCTCGTTTGGTGGCGAGATATTCTCTGTAGGGCCTGCTGGCGGTGCTGGTTCGGGTTGCCCAATAGGCTCATAAACACCGGTAAAAAGCACAGAGCTTTCTGTTTCAACCGACTGCACTTCCTGAGCATTCACCGCTGCAGTAGAAATAGTTATCCCATAAAAAAGAGTGCAAAACAGAACCATACGAACTAATTTCCATACCTTTTCTCCTTTCATTCTCCCTCCTCCTCTATACTTGCCACATCTTATAAGTGATCTTTTCAAAACTGCGTTTGTCTAAGACCCGTTAACAAAAAATGATTTTGAGATCGTTACAGAATCATTTGAACTATGCAACGCTTTTTCTGTCATTCGTAAAATAGCAGAGAAAGACTTATAACCTTTGACAAAGTTCACTATACTGATGATTTTCACAGATTTGAAATACTATTTTTCACCAATAGGTGAATTTTCTTATTAATTTTACGTTTTATTAACTAAAAATAAGCAGTTTTATAAAAAGAAAGGATGAAAATTGTGCAAAAAAAACCCATCATACTAAGCTTACAAATAGCTTCAAAAAAAAGGCGTATCGGAAGGTTCATTTCGCATCGAGCATCACCCCTCACACGATCTCTTTGTGAAAAAACACCTGATTTTGAGTGGTGTAATCAAAAAAATTCGGTAAGCTTATGTTTTTCCAGTTACTTGAAAGGGCTTTAATAAAGGGTATTACGTTAATTACCTGTTTTTTTTATCAATTTGTGCAAAAAAACGCTAAGCGATTTCGCTTAGCGTCTTGATCCTAGTTACTTTTGGTTTATGTTCACCATTAAATGGTTTTCTTCCCCTTCATCCGAAGTTTTCCTTCTTGGCACATTGTCAACAATGGACAAACCTCACACTTAGGTGCCCGTGCTGTGCAATGATAACGACCAAAGAAAATTAACGTGTGATGCGTTTTGACCCACAACGTATCTGGAATCTTTTTCATCAATGTTTGTTCGACTTCGAATACGTTGGCGTCTAGTTTACAGATGCGCAGCCTTTTTGATACCCGTTCGACATGCGTATCGACAGCGATTGCTGGAATGCCAAATGCATCGCCAAGAACGACGTTCGCTGTTTTTCTGCCGACACCTGGCAAAGAAATTAAGTCTTCTCTGGTTTGAGGCACTTCGCCTCCAAAACGCAGCAACAATTCAGAGGCACAAGCTTTGATATTTTTCGCTTTGTTTCGATAGAGGCCAATCGATTTGATTTTTTCAATAATGTCTTCTAACGGCGCCTCGCTGAGAGCCTGCGGCGTTGGATATGCTTCAAAAAGTGCCGGTGTCACTTTATTAACTGACACGTCTGTTGCCTGTGCGCTTAGAATGACAGCAATCAGCAATTCAAAGGCATTTTTTGACACTAGTTCTCCATGTGCTTCAGGAAACATCTCATACATTATTTCTATCGCAGTCATTGTTTTTTCTTTACTGATCATTGGACGAATTAAACTCCTTGTATCTTACTCTCCTTCTAACCAATTATGCATAGGGATTTTGGGCATTGGGCCATCTTCTTGTGGCGTGATTTCATTTTGAAGAAACTGTTTTTTTCTTCTTTTTTGCTCTTCTTCTACTTGCGCTTTTGAGGTAATATTCTTGCGTTCCCACGAAAGCAAAATACGATCGATATAGTTTAAACTATACGCTTGATTCAAGACCGCTTCGCGCAAAGCAAACTGGACCAGCTCGGGATCATAGTGGTCCTCATCCAACCACTGCCCGATCCGTTGGTATTCGATCGCCGATAAGGGGCGACCAAATTCTCCTTCAAATAAGCGATACAACTCGCGTATCTTCTCTTCATTTGTTTCAGCGACTTCCTTTTTGGATTGCTGCTGCAAAAGAAACTCGAGCCGTTCATAAATGCCAGTGAAATCATAATAATCAACCATTTTTCCTGCGTCGTCTTTTTTAGAACCCATTCGCAGCACATCTTTTTTCAGCAATTGATTCAACCAATGATAGATCTCTTTTTGGTCGCTGCCCATCACCGAGGCGATCTCACGTAAATCTGGAAAATCATTGCCTTGCTCATGGTTGCGATACAGTTGTAGCCATAACAAAAATTCATCATTCGTCAAACCAAGATGATGGTAATTCTCTAAAAGCAAATTTGAAATCGTCGTTTGCCCTTTTGCCAAATATTCCTTTAACGAAACCATACTACATCCTCTTCTCCTTGGCTCACTTGAAACATTAAGATTCTTCCTATCAGGATCGAATCAATAAAAAGGGGACGACGCAAATGCGGACGTCCCACGATTCTTTGTTGGTTACGCTTTTTCTTTGACTGCTGCGATGATCTCAACTTCAACCAAAACATCTTTTGGTAAGCGAGCAACTTCGACAGCAGAACGTGCAGGTAACGCTTCATTGAACAATGTGCTATACGTATTATTGAAAGGAACGAAATCATTCATATTTTTTAAAAAACATGTCGTCTTAACGATGTCATCTGGCGTAAGTTCCGCCGCTTCAAGAATCGCGTTGATATTTTTCAATACTTGCTGAGTCTGTACTTCAATCGTCGTACCGACAACTTCCCCCGAAACAGGATCTAATGGCACTTGACCAGAAGCAAACAAAAAGCCGTTTGCGATTTTTGCTTGAACATAAGGACCGATTGCTTGTGGTGCTTGATCTGTAGAAATTATCTTCATTTTGTTTCCTCCTCTTTCACTTGGCATTCAGGACATAGACCATAAACTTCTAGTCGATGGTTATTTATTTGATACCCAGTTAATTTCGAAGCCGCCATTTCGACATCTTCCAATCCTGGATAGTAAAAATCAGCGATCTTTCCACACTTTTGGCAGATAGCATGATAATGAGGCTCCGTTGTAAAATCAAAACGACTGGAGGCATCTCCATAATTCATTTCTTTTACAAAGCCAATTTCTGTGAACAAACGTAAGTTATTGTATACCGTTGCGACACTTATACCAGGAAAATGAACTTCGATCGCCCGATAAATCTCTTCAGCGGTCGGATGGGCATCGTGACTGGCTAAAAATTCTAATATCGCTACTCGCTGCGGTGTAATACGAATATTTTCATGTTTTAATCGTTTGATCGCTTCATCGTAGATCGTACTCACAGGAGTTCCTCCATTTCTCTTATCTTACCTATCATACTATGTAAAACCTAAAAATTCAAACAGCTTTCCTTGTTTTTTTCAAAGGAATAGCGCATTTTCCCAGCCCGTCTTCACTCAGTTTTTCGAGAAAGAAAAGCAGACAAACGAATGCCTGCTTTCTCCCTCTTTGCTAGTCTTCAAACTGATACAGTGCCGTAGACAAATAGCGTTCACCATTATCTGGTACGATCGCTAAGACTTTTTTGCCTTTTCCTAATTCCTTAGCAACCTCTAATGCCGCTTTGATCGCTGCACCAGAAGAAATCCCTACTAAGATTCCTTCTTTCATCCCAACTTGACGCGCAGTTTCCATGGCATCCTCACTAGCGATGGCAATGACCTGATCATAAATCTCAGTGTCTAGTACTTTAGGAACAAATCCCGTGCCGATCCCTTGGATCTTATGGGGACCAGGTTTGCCACCTCCTAAAATAGCTGATTCTGCAGGCTCAACGCCCACGATCTTCAAATTAGGATAGACGCGCTTCAATTCCTTCCCCGCACCAGTGATCGTACCACCTGTGCCGATCCCAGCAACAAAAGCGTCTAACCCTTTAGATTCAAACGCATCCTCAATTTCTTTCCCTGTCGTTTTTTCATGGACTTCTGGATTGGCTGGGTTTTCAAATTGTAATGGCATATAATAGCCGTCTTGTTTTGCTAATTCTTTTGCTTTATTAATAGAACCAGTGATTCCTTCAGACCCAGGGGTCAAAATCAACTCTGCACCATAAGCTTGAACAATTTTACGTCTTTCAATACTCATGGTTTCTGGCATAACCAGCACGACACGATAGCCTTTTGCCGTACCGATCATGGCTAAGCCGATCCCAGTATTCCCAGAAGTTGGTTCGATGATGGTATCACCAGCTTTTAACAAGCCATTTTTTTCTGCTTTTTCAATCATGGCTAAAGCAATTCTGTCCTTGACACTTCCCCCAGGATTGAAGAACTCTAATTTCAGATACACATCCGCAGAACCTTCTTCTACGATGTGATTTAATTTGACGATTGGCGTATGCCCAACTAACTCATTGACCGATTGATAGATTTTTGTCATTGAAAATCCCTCCCGTTCTTATTCTTCCATTCTACCTAAAATAACCCCGAGTTGCGAATAAAAAGTAAGCAATTTCAATTTTTTTCTTATTTTTTTATATTTGTTTGTATTCACTTTCTTGATTTTGTTTTTCCATTACAAAAAAACCTTAAGAATGATGCCATTTAGAGCAATCATTCTTAAGGCAGTATCAGATAATTAAACGATTAATTCTTGGCCAACAACAATGACCTCACTAGATAACCCATTTGTTGCCATTAGAGCGTCGACCGTTGTGCCAAATTTATTGGCGATATCCCAAAGTGTATCGCCTGAAGCAACGTGATAGCTCTGCGCTGTAGATCCGCTGTTTACCTGAGTCGGCGTTGTAGTTTGCGTAGTACTGGTGCTAGTTGTGCTCGTTGTACTTGTCCATGCGGTACTTTGCGTTGTCCCAGTATCAAAGCGTGTGAGCTGATACGTTTCAATTAACCAGTTCAGTTTTTGTGCATACCCTGGATCGGAAGCATAGCGCCCCGTCAAGTAATTCGTTGCATCATAAAATGAGGTTGTTTGGCTTTTCCAAACACCACTGTAATGAGCAGTTCCTGTCGCGAAACTCGTGCTGCGCAAGACATTCGCATGATCCTGAAACGATTCCCAGTAAGAGTTATATTGACGAAACGGTTCATTCATCTCTACCCACTGACCATTCAAATACTCTTGTGTAGGCATATAGACACTTTGTCCGTTGTAACTGCCTTTGACCCCAAACAAATTGTAATAGGGTGCATTGGATAACGCAGAAGAACCATAGCCGCTTTCCAAAATCGCTTGAGCAATCATCACAGAAGCATAGAGATCATTGTTGGCAGCAACATCTTGTGCTGACCAGCCAATTTGCTCAATAAAACCTGAGATGTCCTGCGTCGCGTATTGATTCTCAGCAGCTTGTACCTGTTGAGGAACGAAAGTGACCGTCATTGGCGCTAACATCATTCCTGCCCCCATCAAAGAGACCACCGCCTCTTTAGTAGGTCTTTTTATCGTCTTCTTTGGTTGATGATGTCTTTCACTTCTTGTTTGATAACTTCCCATTTTTTTCCTCCAGTAACTGTACGTTTTTTCAAATAAATCAATACAGCTATTATACGGAAAAACATCTAACAGTGCAAACAATGTTCACTTCGCAAACAACAAAAGACTTTTAAAAAACTGTATGGGTATCCCGCTTGGTTTGCTAACTACTGATAAGTTTTTTTAAAAACTGTTAGATTGCTATTTTATCGATTCCCTCTTACTATTCACAAGTGCTTGTGCCTTGCGGTACAACCATTTTTTGGAAATCTTAGCCACTATTACTTTAAATAAGTCACTCTAACACGTTTAAAGTGGCAAGAATCCAGACAAAAAAACACGCTCGAAAATCGAAAAGATTCTCGAACGTGCTATTTTTGATTGATTGTCGATCAATTAATCGATTGATTTGAAAGTATTCACGACATTCTCAACACTGAAGCCGAATTCCGCTAAGACTTTGTCACCAGGTGCGGATGCACCGAAATGATCGATCGCGATCACTTTTCCATGGCAACCGGTGTAACGTTCCCAACCAAATGGGGAAGCCGCTTCGATCGCTACCCGTTTCTTCACTGCTTTTGGCAAGACGCTTTCTTTGTATTCTGAGCTTTGTGCTTCAAACAGATCAAAGCTTGGTAAGGAGACCACCGATACATCGATGCCTTCTTCTGCCAATTTAGCTTGTGCTTGAACCGCAAGATTCACTTCAGAACCTGTGGCGATCAAAATCCCCGCTGGTGTTTCACCAGCTTGTTTTGAAATCACGTAACCACCTTTTGCGACATTTTCATCCGCACCGGTTTGCGTGCCTTCGATCACTGGTAGATTTTGTCGGCTTAAGACTAAGACTGTTGGTTTATCCGTTGTCGTCATGGCCAATTTCCAGGCAGCACGGGTTTCATTGCCGTCTGCTGGACGAATCACTTGGACATTTGGCATGCAACGGACGCTGGCTAATTGCTCGATTGGCTCATGCGTCGGTCCATCTTCTCCAACCGCCACGGAGTCATGCGTCAAGACATAGATCACAGGCGCATGCTGGATCGCAGACAAGCGCACCGCTGGACGCAAGTAATCAACGAAGACGAAGAAGGTTCCGCCATAGATTCGCGTACCGCCATGCAATTGGATGCCGTTCATCGCTGCCGCCATCGCAAATTCTCGGACGCCAAACCAAATGTTGCGGCCTTCGTATTGGCCAGGTTCAAAGTCTTTTTCTGCTGCCACCATCGTGTTGTTGGATCCAGAAAGGTCAGCCGATCCACCCCAGAGACTAGGGACGGCTTTGGATAAGGCTTGGATCATCTCTTTGCTGGATACTCGACTAGCTTGTGAGCTGCCAACTTCGTAGCTTGGTAATGCTGCATCCCAATCTGCTGGCAATTCACCCGCAAAGGCTTGTTTGAATTGCGCAGCAAGTTCTGGGTAGGCTGCTTCATAGGCACGGAAGGTTTCGTTCCAAGCTGCTTCAGCTTTTTGCCCTTCATCGATCATGGTTTCTTTGAAGCGCGCGGCAACTTCTTCAGGCACAGTAAATTCTGGGTATTCCCAACCATAAATCGCTTTGGCTGCAGAAATGCCTTCGGCACCGATCGGCGCACCATGAACGGCAGAGGTGCCTTGATTTGGCGCACCGTATCCGATCACAGTCTTGATTTCGATCAAGGTTGGTTTGTCGCTTTCAGCTTTTGCTTCGTCGATCGCTTTCGAGATCGCTTCTAAATCATTGCCGTCTTCAACGAGAATGTGTTGCCAGCCATACGCTTCAAAACGCGCACCGACATTTTCTGTAAAGGCTTTTGAAGTTGGGCCATCTAGGGAGATATCATTTGAATCGTACAAGACGATCAGTTTGTCTAATTTCATGTGACCAGCCATGGATGCAGCTTCTTGCGAAACACCTTCCATCAAGTCCCCATCGCCACATAAAGCGTAGGTATAGTGATCAATGACTTGATACTTGTCGCGATTGTAGGTTGCAGCCAAGTGGGCTTCGGCCATTGCCATACCGACTGCCATGGCGATCCCTTGTCCTAAAGGTCCAGTGGTTGCTTCCACGCCGTCTGTGTGATCGACTTCTGGATGTCCTGGCGTGCGGCTATCCCATTGACGGAAGTTTTTTAGATCCTCAATGGTCACATCGTAACCAGACACGTGCAACAAGCTGTACAATAACGCCGAACCGTGTCCAGCAGACAAAACAAAGCGGTCACGATCCACCCAGTTGCGAGAAGTCGTTGGATTGACTTTCAAGTGTTTCGTCCACAAGGCATAGGCCATGGGTGCTGCCCCCATCGGTAATCCTGGATGTCCTGAATTGGCTTTTTGTACGGCTTCGATACTTAATGTACGAAGGGTGTTCACTCCTAATTGATCGATTTTATCAAACAATGGTAGTTCCTCCTAATTTAGGTTTTTTTTACCTTTATTACATCTTTCATTATACGTGATTCAGAAGCTTATTTCAATAGCAATGAAAAGGAATTCACAATTATCTGCCGTGGAGACCTTTTTTCTTTTGAATCTCTTTTAACTTCTCTGGTGTTACATCAGCACCTTCAGGGTCAACGATTTTCATTCCTTCGATATGGTGTCGCATCCCTCCACGAAAGGCGGTTAAATACTCTTCACGCAGAACTTTTTGTTCGTGGGTCTCAGCCTCAGTCAATCCTTCTGTTTTTTTCTTGTTGGCAAGTTCATTGATTCGAGCTAATTTTTCTTGAGATAGCATAGTTGTTCCTCCTTTTCCCTCTTGATTTTACTACAAACTAGCGAGCAAAAACAATAGCACAAAAAGCGAACATTTGTTTGAATAATCGATATAGCTATGGTACACTAAGGTTATCAAATGAAAGAAGGTGTCAGTTTTGGCAAAACGAACAGAAAATCGACAAATCGAAATTCTTAAGTTCATTCATACACGTGTCACTGAAAAAGGCTATCCGCCGACTGTTCGCGAAATTGGCGAAGCCGTTCAGTTATCTTCTACCTCAACTGTTCATGGCCATTTGTCCCGACTTGAAAAAAAAGGACTGATTTTACGAGATCCTACAAAACCCAGAGCCATTGAATTAACTGCTTCCGGTCTTGAAAAAATCGATGTTCAACCAGCATCCATTCCGATGCTTGGTGTCGTAACTGCTGGAGAACCGATTTTAGCCGTGGAAGATGCATCCGATTTCTTTCCGATTCCGCCAGATTTAGCGAATAGCACAGGAAGTTTATTCATGTTGACGATCCGAGGAGAAAGTATGATCAATGCTGGCATTCTCGACGGTGATCAAGTAATCGTTCGTAAACAACAAAGTGCTCAAAATGGCGATATCGTGATTGCTATGACAGATGAAGACGAAGCTACGTGCAAACGATTCTATAAAGAAAAGAATTACATTCGTTTACAACCAGAAAATGATTATTTAGAACCAATCATTTTGCCTGACGTAACGATTTTAGGATTGGTTGTTGGATTGTATCGCCATCTGCTTTGATGCTCAACGAGCTGACTAGGAAATCTTCGTTTCTACGAAGATTTTTTTTCTTTCCTCTTTACAAAGCGAACAAACATTCGTATAATAAGTATACAAACATAAGTTCGTATTATTTAAGGAGTGAATGAGATGAAAGCAGTTCGTCGATTTGGTTTTATGTTGTGGGTATTATTGATGGGAATTGTTATTGGCTATTTTGGCGTTTTAAGTGCTGTTCTGATTTTTTGCCCTCTAATGATGCTTTGGTTCATGCTTTGGGATGAAAAGAAATTCCGCCAAGCAGAGCGCAAACGTAACCGCCATTATTATCACGATCATGATTTTTATCGTTATGAACCATGATCCTTCCCCTACATACGCCCATAAGGCAGCAGAAACAAAAAAGGACTCCAGCGAGTCCTTTTTTGTTTCTGCTTTTTTAGTATTCCATTAACGTCTTAATTTCTACACCTTGGATCTTGTCTCTTCCATGTAGATCCATCAGTTCGATCAAGAAGGCACAGCCAACAACGATACCACCTAGTTTTTCTACGAGTTCGATCGTTGCTTTGATCGTTCCACCAGTTGCTAGTAGATCATCACAGATCAAGACACGTTGACCTGGTTTGATGGCATCGGCGTGCAGCGTCAAGACATCCACACCGTACTCTTTTTCATATTCTGCTTCAATCGTTTCTCGTGGCAATTTGCCTTTTTTACGTACTGGGGCAAAGCCGACACCTAATTGATAGGCAACTGGACAACCAACGATAAAGCCGCGGGCTTCAGGTCCTACCACCATATCGATGCCTTTTTCTTGCGCATACTCAACGATTTGTTGTGTCGCATACCGATACGCTTCTCCATCTGCCATCAATGGCGAGATGTCCCGAAAAATAATTCCCTCTTGGGGATAATCAGGAATACTAGCAATATACTCTTTTAAATCCATTTTCTTTCCTCCTAGACTGTCAACCACTGACGAAGGGTTGATAAATCACTCATTAATAAAAATTCTTCTGTTTTGATCAGTTTTTGTCGTTGCTGATACAAATGACTCTCCGTCAATGGACGGGAAACAGGATCAGCAGTTTTATTCAAAACACCATCTTGTATTGTAACAAATTCCAGCTCAGAAAACACCTGAATCATGAAAATAAGTAATTTTTGTGGAATTTTTAGATAGTCAGCGACCATCTTTAGTTTGTAACGAATGTCCAAACGAGGCTGCTGTTTGATCAGTTGAAAGAGACGACTGTATTGCTCTCTTGTCCCTACCCCATCTAAATAAGCATCTTCTGTCGAGTAGAAAACAAAAGCAACTCTTGACGCCTGGAGCGCTTGAACGATCTCTTTGATCACTGCAGGGTCAGCAGGACAATCTAAAAATGCAATCTCTTGGAACTGACCAGCACGAAAAGTATCTTCCAAGGCTGTAACTGAGTCAAATATGGTGGTTTGCCCACAAAAGCCTTGCAATTCCCGAGGAAGTTTCTGCTTGAAAAGAACGCCTAGTGTTTGACTGCCCAGAGAGACACCTTGACGGCTTCTTTTCGAACGATAATCAAATAGCTGAATCCCTTCCACTGCAAAATCATCCAACATGAGCTGCGGTTTTTTGTTGCCATTCCATTCATTGATGGAAAGCTGACCAACGATCGATAAGCGGTCGTTTTCAAACGCTACTAAATCTTTTCCAAAACCAAACCCAATGACATCCAGCTGCGTGTTAGACTCATCGCTCATCACTAACTTCAAATGCTGATTTTCTGAACCAATCTGGCGAGCATTTTGAGTCATCAGATTAGAAAATAAAAATTTCGGTAAGGGGTTGTCCGTTCCAAAAGGCGCTAAGACTTTTAATGATTCAATAAAACTGATCGAAACTTCTGTTAACGGTAACTCCTCATCGATCGCTAAGGGGATGCCCTGACTGAGGTCAATGCCATTTTCTTCAACGTAACGATTCATTTGGGCTTGCAGCATATCTAAATGATCGATGGGGATACTTAATCCAACTGCTGCATGATGGCCGCCAAAGCTAGTAAACATGTCTTTCATCGTCGACAGCATTTCAAACAGATTCAACGCAGCAATGCTTCTTCCCGACCCTTTGGCTAAGCCATTTTCTTTTTTGGTCAAAACGATCACTGGTTGTCCTGTACTTTGCATGATTCGTCCTGCCACGATACCTAAAACACCTTCGTGCCAATGATCTCCCACCACCAAATGAACATGATTCGCAGGATCGATTTTTTCTTGTGCTTCTTTCATGATTTCTTCAACAAAGGTTTTTCGCTGCTGATTGATCGTATCTAAGGTTTGGGCTAAGCTTACTGCCTCTTCTTCATCGAAGGTAGTCAATAAGCGAACAGCCGGATTGGGGTCCTCCAAACGACCGATCGCATTTAAACGTGGTCCAACAGCGAAGCCAATATCTGTTTCGTTGACTGTTTGTTTTTTTAAACCGCTGACTGACAGCAACTCATTCAGTCCGATGCGATCCGATTGCTGAATCATTTTCAACCCGTTGCTGACTAATAGCCGATTCTCATCGGTCAAAGAAACCATATCAGCGATCGTCCCAATCGCAACAAGATCAAGCAATTCCACTGGCACTTCTTCTAACAAAGCGCAAGCCACTTTAAATGCGACGCCGACTCCAGCCAAATCACCAAAAGGATAGTTTCCTTGAGGGTGACGGGGATGGACAATAGCAAACGCCTCCGGTAGTTCTGCAGGTAGTTCATGGTGATCTGTGACGATCACGTCAACTCCTTGTCCTTGAGCATAAGCAATCGCCTCATGACCAGACACCCCATTGTCGACGGTGATGATCAATTGCGTCCCTGCTGCAATTTTATCTTGATAGACAGTTAGATTGGGACCATATCCATCTGTAAAACGATTAGGCAAATAATACTCAGCTTCCGCCCCTAGCAATTCCAACGTTTCCTTTAACACGGTAGTGCTCGTGATCCCATCCGCATCGTAATCACCATAAATCAAGATTCGTTCGCCATTTAAAATCGCTTCATGGATTCGTTCCACGGCTTTAGCCATATCATGAAATAAAAACGGATCATGAAGATATTGCAGGTCCGTTGATAAAAAAGCATCGAGCGCCTCTGCTGTTCGAATATTTCGCTGCCATAGCAACGCGCCGATCCGCTCAGGGAGCTTTCTTTCTTGGATCAGCTCTTTAAATACTGGGGTCGTTTCGCTTTCTTGCGGACGCACCCAATGAAAATTTGCACGTTTCACCAAATCACTCCTAACTAGGATATTATAGCAAAGTTTATGCAAAAAAGAAAAACAACGAGAGAAACAGCACTCGTTTTACAACACAAAAAAAGAGCTTGCAGCAAATCTTGCACTAGCAAACTCTTTTTTTGTGAAATGTCGCTCTTTTAGGCTTGCGATTCAAAAGACTTCATTTCCTCATCGATCGTTGGCGGCGTGGATGCGCCCGCAGCACGTGAGGAAAGCTGGGCTTCTTGATCATCGAGCTGCTGCTGTCTTGCCGCTAACTCCGCCTGCTTGTTCGTGTATTCCCGTTCCAAAGCTTCTCGTTGTTCTTGGAGAACCTTCTCGTTATTCGAACGATAATCTGAGAGCTCTTTTCTCAATTGCTTTAGTTCTTTTTTTTGGCGGAACATTGCGCTTGTGGAAACCAGCAGCAAAATCAATGCGCCTAACAAAGCAGAACCAATAATGACTAAGATCAGTGGCGATTGAATCGTTGTGAAGCCAAAGTTGATCGGGACAGTCATATTGTTTGCAACGGCAAATAAAACGATCACTAAAATCAGTAAAATACCAACGATAACACGCCATTGATTTTTCATGGGCTTCAACTCCTATTTTTTGTTGAACATCGTTCCCGCCATATAATCGCCGATTGAAGGAAACAGCGTATATAGTTTCGCAGCAGCGCCTAAAATATGTGGGCGATTGATTTCTCGTTTTGGATGGATCATCGCTTTGACGATCGTTTGCGCTAATTTGTTCGGTTCGAGCACTAGGCTGCCCACCGACGATAAGTAACTACCGCTTGGGTCTGCTTGGTCAAAGAATGCCGTTTCGATCGGTCCAGGATTGACCGTTGTTACGTTGATCCCTAATGGTTTTAGTTCTAAACGTAATGCGTTAGAAAAACCGAGCACAGCAAATTTTGTTGCAGAGTAGACGGCCGTTTTTGGCGTAGCGATCTTACCTGCGATCGAAGCAACATTTATGATGTGACCATGCTTTTGTTCAGCCATTTGGATCGCTACTTGCTGGGTCAAAACCATCATGCCAAGCACATTGACTTCGAACATATTTCGGATGACCGCCGGGTCCATCTCTGTAAATTCTTGAAAGATCCCGTAGCCAGCATTATTGACGAAGACATCGATCTTACCAACTTTTTCATTGATTTTTTCTAGTAAGCGCTCCACACTTTCAGGATTTGCTACATCCAATTGAAACGCATACGCTTCTTTGCCGCTTAATTCCATACATTGTTCTTTGACTTTTCCAATCAGATTCGTTCTTCGGGCACAAGTCACGACGATCGCACCACGTTTTGCGGCTTCATAACAGATTTGTTCGCCAAGTCCAGCAGAGCCACCTGTTACAACGACAACTTTATTCTCTAAATTCATCTGTTTCTTCCTCTCCGGCAAAAGGGATCTCAACAATATCAAAATCTTTGACGATCAACGTATTCGGAAATACTTCTTTTGCTTCATTTACTAAATTTGTAATATCTTTGCCAACGTAACGCGCACTGATATGGGTCAACAGCAAACGCTTAGCTTGAGCTTCTTGTGCCACTTCGGCAGCTTGCCACGTCGTCGAGTGAAAATAAGCGCGAGCCAACTTGGCTTCTTCTTTGTTAAAGGTACTTTCATGCACCAATACATCCGCATCTTCTGCTAGCAGTACGGCGTTTTGACATTTACGCGTATCACCTAATATCGCCACGATCCGACCTTTTTTCGCTTGGCCCAAGAAATCAGCCCCATTGATTTGACGTCCATCGTCAAGGGTAACTACTTCACCTTTTTTCAAACGACCGAAGAGCGGCCCAGGTTTCAACCCAAGTTCCAGTAAAGCCTGCACTTGCAATTCCCCTTGATGGCTTGCTTCAACAATCCGATAACCAAAACTGTCAATGCCATGATCAAGACGCAGACACGATACTTCAAATTGCTGATCTTTAAAAAGAATCCCTTCTTCTTCAATCTCGAAAAAATGTAAGGGGTAGCTGACTTTGGTCTGAGAAATCCGCAAAACGGTTTGAACGTATGCTTTGATCCCCTTGGGTCCATAAATCTCTAGAGGCGTGTCGCCTCCTTGAAAGGAGCGGCTGCTGATCAATCCTGGCAACCCATAGATATGGTCACCATGAAGATGAGTGATAAAGATTTTTTCAATCTTTCGTGGACGAATCGTAGAATGCAAAATCTGCATTTGCGTCCCTTCGCCACAATCAAAAAGCCAAACGGCATTCCGTTCATCTAAAAGTCGTAACGCAATGCTGGTCACGTTTCGATGTTTCGCAGGCACACCCGCGCCTGTTCCTAAAAATTCTAATTCCATAAGCTTCTTTCCTTTCATCTCTTTCCAATTTTAGCGGAAAAGAAATCAAGTTGCAATTGAAGCTTGTGGATTTTATTTCTCAGATTGGCGATCTTCTGCGTCGTTATGAGAGTTTTTCCAGTCTTCTTGAACGCGTGCTTTGGTGGATTCTTCGACTTTCTTAGCCGTTTCAATCTCTGCTTCCACTTCATCGTAGTCAAAGCGCGTGATGTCACCGCCTAATTCATTCATGATCAATTGATTCAAAGGACGATTGTCTTCTTCATCTGCGATCAATAATAACCCCGTATCACCAACACCAATTTGGTTTCCGACATGTTCAAAAAGCATTTGCGCATTTTGGATCTCTTTTGCATCACGAGTAGCACCGATCATACTGCCACCAAACCAGCCCAGCATAATTCCTAAAGGTCCGCCTAGCACACCAACGAGCATCCCGATCAATCCACCCGTTGATGTCTTATTGTTCCCAGTAAAATCGAGAAAGTCCTCGACTTTAAATTGATGCACGCCTTCATTGGTGTGGGTAAGAACCGCCATTTGTTCCCCTTTGATCTTCCGTTCCATATGCATCCGTTTCACTTCCGAAAAGGCTTGGTACGCTTTGGCACTGGCATCAAAATTCATTACAATGACACGTTTTGACATAAAAATCGCTCCCTTTGGTTTATTTGTTCTCTTCTTTATTTTAACAGTAAATCATTTAAATGAAAAAAGAAACCAAAAAGACTACCAATCATTGATTTCTTAGTGAAAATCAATGATCGGTAGTCAAATACACTGCAGCTAAAAAGGTATTTTTTAGGCAAATGATGTTCTTTTAAACGATTATTCGACAAACTCGAACTCGAAGTTGCCGATCCGAACGATATCGCCGTCTTTGGCACCGCGCGCCCGTAATGCTTCATCGACACCTAAACCACGCAGCTGACGAGCAAAACGCATCACGGTTTCATCATGATCAAAATTCGTCATCTGGAATAGTTTTTCGATTTTTTCACCGCTCAAGATCCAAGTTGCATCAGGATCGCGATCAATTGAGAACTCTGGTTCATCCGATTGGAAGCCGTAATGAACAACATCTTCTTCCATTTCTTCATCGTATAAAAGAAACTCAGGAGTGACTTCCAATAGATCCGCTGTCGCATTCAACAAGGCATCGATTCCCTTACGAGTGACACCAGAGATTGGGAAAATCATTGGTTCATCCGCGAACTCATCCGTTTTTTCTTTTGCCAGCTGCTCTTTGAAAAGGGCTAGGTTTTCTTCAGCATCCGGCATATCCATCTTATTGGCAACGATGATTTGTGGTCGCTCTAGTAAGCGCAAGTTATGGGTCGACAATTCATTGTTGATGGACAAATAGTCCTCGTATGGATCGCGTCCTTCCATGCCACTCATATCGATCACATGTAAAATGACGCGGGTCCGTTCGATATGGCGTAAAAACTGAGTCCCTAAACCAACCCCTTGTGAGGCTCCTTCGATCAGACCAGGTAGATCAGCGACCGCAAAACTACGGCCATCAGTAGTTGTTACCATACCTAAATTTGGTACCAGCGTGGTAAAATGATACGCACCAATTTTTGGTCGAGCAGAGGAAATCACAGAGAGTAATGTAGACTTCCCAACTGAAGGGAAACCAACTAGACCAACATCTGCTAAAACTTTTAATTCGAGCTCGATTTTTCTTTCTTGACCAGGTTCTCCATTCTCAGCTAATTCTGGGGCTGGGTTTTTCGGAGAGGCAAACCGAATGTTGCCACGGCCGCCACGGCCACCTTTAGCAATCACTAATGTTTGGCCTTGCTCAATCAAATCACCTAATAAGGCACCTGTTTCAGCGTCACGAACGGTCGTTCCCTGTGGTACTTTGATGTAGGTATCATCTGAGCCACGACCGTGCATTCCTTTACTCATGCCGTTTTCCCCGGGTTGCGCTTTAAAATGACGATTAAAACGGAAATCCATTAATGTACGCAGACCCTCGTCTACGACTAAAATGACATCACCACCACGTCCACCGTCACCACCTGCTGGTCCGCCGTCTGGGACATATTTCTCTCGGCGAAAAGCAACCATTCCGTCGCCGCCTTTTCCTGCTTTGACATCGATTGTCACTTGATCTAAAAACATGGACATTATTTGTCCTCCATTCTTTTTTTACTACCTTCTATACTTTTTGATTATCAGTTATCTCACCTTAAGTGGTTACTATTTCTCTAATAAGAAAGTCTATTTTATTGTAACGACCCAAACGTCTTTTGTCTATCTTTTCTCATGGGTTTCCGTAAGAAATCGCGAATTCTTAAGGGTTATTCTTTGACAGTCACTTGAAATCGTAGCAAACTTTTAAGTGTACCAGACACAATCAAAGGAGGAAACAAGAAATGACAGTAAAAGTTGGAATCAATGGTTTTGGACGAATTGGACGTTTGGCTTTTCGTAGGATCAAAGAAGTTTCTGCCGATATTGAAGTTGTGGCAATCAATGATTTGACGAGTCCAGTCATGTTAGCACACTTATTGCAATTTGACTCGACCCACGGCACGTACCCTGGAACTGTTACTGCAACGGATAATGCTATCGTTGTCGATGGCAAAGAGACCCGTGTGTACGCTGAACCAGACGCAAGCAAAATCCCTTGGGCAAAAGAAAATGGCGTCGATATCGTTTTAGAATGCACGGGTTTTTACACTTCCGCAGAAAAAGCACAAGCCCATCTTGATGCGGGTGTCAAAAGAGTCGTTATCTCCGCACCAGCTGGTAATATGAAAACGATCGTTTACAATGTCAACTCCGACACGTTAACACCAGAGGATACTATCATATCCGCAGGTTCTTGTACGACCAACTGCTTAGCTCCGATGGCCTACTTCTTAAATGAGGAATTCGGGATCGAAGTTGGTACGATGACGACGGTACATGCCTATACTTCTACACAAATGCTATTGGATGGTCCGGTAAAAGGCGGAAACTTAAGAGCCGCTCGGTCCGCTGCAGATAACACGATCCCTCACTCGACGGGTGCTGCTAAAGCGATCGGTCTAGTTATCCCAGAATTAAATGGCAAATTACAAGGACACGCCCAACGGGTTCCTGTCGTCGATGGTTCTTTAACAGAATTAGTCTCAATTTTGAAAACCAAAGTAACCGCCGATGAAGTCAATGAAGCGATCAGAAAACACACCGTCGATAATCCGTCATTCGGTTACGATGACCGTGAGATCGTCTCTGGAGATGTGATTGGTACCACTCAAGGTTCTATCTTTGATCCGACACAAACAGAAGTAACCACGGCTGGCGATTTCCAACTGGTGAAAACCGTCGCTTGGTATGATAATGAATATGGCTTTACTTGCCAAATGATTCGTTTGCTAGAAGAATTTGCTCGTTTATAAGCCAAGGGTCAAGCAAAAAGTGCCGGTTCTTTTTTTGAACCGGCACTTTTTTATTCACTTGCTGGGTGATCGTATTTGTCCAAAAAAGCTGCAATTTTTTCTTTATAAAGGTCTGGATCTGTTTTGTAGCTTTTCGCATGCTCGGCACCTGAAACAACCCATTTTTCTTTTGGTGCATCGGTCGCGTTATACAAAATTTCCAGCATCGAATAAGGAACAAACGTATCCGCATCGCCATGGATAAAAAAGATTGGACGCGTATTCTTTTGCAGTTGTTTGACTGCATCTGCTTCACCAAAGAAATACCCCGCTCGGATTTTTGTGACAAGGCTAGTGACATTCATCAATGGAAAGGCAGGTAGACCAAACAATTGATCGAGTTGATACCCCAATTCTTCATTGACGTTGGTATACCCACAATCTTCAATGATAGAAGTGACATTTTTCGGCAAGTCTTCCCCACTGGTCATCATTACCGTGGCAGCCCCCATACTGATGCCATACAAAGTGATCGTTTCTTCAGGACCATTTTTTGCGAGTACTTCATCGATCCATTGCAGATAATCCTTACGTTCGTGCCACCCAAAACCAATATAATCTCCTTCGCTTTGACCATGCCCTCGAGCGTCTGGAACCAAGACATTATAGCCTAAATCATGATACATCTTAGCATAGTCCGCCATCGTTTCTGCATTCCCCATGTAGCCATGCGCGATGATCGCCGTTTTTCCTCGATTCTTCTCCTCCGCCGGTAGATAAATGGCGGATAATTTTAAATCATCTTCAGATGTCAGCTGCCACATCTCACGATTTGCGGGATCTGTAAACCAATTTTGCGATTCATTTCCTGTCTGATTTTCATCCGTACCAGGGGTATCTCCTTCCAAAAAATCTTTTTCTGAAGGAACCACCGCATAATCGTAAAAATAGTTTCCTGCATACCCTAATCCTGCAATTGCTAATACAGCCACTCCGATGGCAATCTTCCAGCGCAATTTCACACTTGTCACGTCCTCTTGTTATATAGTTTACATAATATTATTATGGTTTCATCGTTCTTCATGGAAAGAACCCACTACATAAATTACCGTTTTTTGCTCGTGTTTGTCAATTGCAAGCGCCCAAAAAGAAAACCATTGCCAACACGCTTTGTTGGCAATGGTTGATTTCTCGTGATAATTAGTTATTTTCGACCAATTTAAAACTTGACCAAGGTTTCAAGAATTCTAATAAGAATAGTTCCTCATCAGCGATCTTACCAACGACATTGACACGACCATCATTTTTCATTGCTTTCAAGGCGATTTGCGTCTCACCTTTGTATTGTCCATAGCCAGCATTATCGATCAAGACATCCCCTCTTACCATATCACGGGTATCATGAGGTGGAAATTCCTTGTCTTTATAATAGATCCGCGTCATCGTTGAACGCAAGATGTACTCTGAGCGATCTCCTCGATAGCTGTGCAGATTATCGAAGAGACAAATTCGTTCATCTTCAGTGATTCCGTCAACGACATCGACTCTTAATGTCGGATAATCAGCATGAAACGCTTCAGCCATTGCTGCCAATTCTGCTTCTGAAGCATAGGCATTTCCAATAGAGATATCATCGATCAAACCAGTCAACACTAAATGTTTGACTTGTGTAGCTAGTGGCAGATCACGATGGTCTTCCAACGAGCATAAACCATCTTGTGTTGGCCATGGACCGAAATCAGCTTCGTGAGAATTCACGAAAGCCATCGTATTTAAATTGTATTTGCGGAATTTTTCCGAACAAAAAACAAAATGGTCATAGCCTAACCCTGAATAGCGATGAGGATAGAAGTTATGCGAACCGAGTAAATTTTCAGTATTAGGTGAATAACTCATGATGTTATCCACGTAGCTCGTGCCGCTGCTCATATTGATTTCGATTTTGATCCCGTAAGGATTACGGGTCATTTTGGCTTCTTCTGAACCAGTGAAACCAATATCTAACCGAACACCGTAAGCCCCCATCTCATCAAAGAAGGATAAATCATCATAAGAAATACCTAACTGTTCGAATAAACCAGGATTGATATCTACCATGACTTCCATTCCTAACTGATTGGCATAATCCACGACTTGCTTAAAGTCTGCCAAGACTTTTTCTTTGTCATCGTTGATTTGCAGCAAACTGGTAAATACCCGTTTAAAGCCGTATTTGTGTGCCAAGTCTAGATACGCTTTGTCCTTTTCAAACGTTGAGCGCTCTGGATAAATCGATATCCCTAATTTTCCCATCAAAAAAACCTCCTGTAAATTCTATCCGTTTATTATAATGAATCCTCTTTCATTATAGCAAACATCTAAAAAGTGGTCTACACCTTTCCGTCTGTTTCTTTCTCATTCCACAAAATCTGCGCTTTCTTCTATGTCTCTTTTTTGTTATGATTATCATTAAGAAAACTGGAAGGAATGAAAGAATGAAAAAAATCCTATTCACACTGACAGCAGCTGCTAGCCTTTTATTATTAGCTGCTTGTACAGGTTCAAGTACCACCGATCCCTCATCAAGCAATTCGGCAGAAAGCACGTCAACCTCAGAATCTGTTGACTTGAATGCCCTGGAATTGCCGCAATTATCAACGGATGTGCAAGAGAATGAAGCTTTAGTTGAAATGGTAACGGAAGAAGGCTCGATCAAAATCAAACTTTTCCCAGAGATCGCGCCCAAAGCAGTCGAAAACTTTTTGACCCATGCCAAAGATGGGTATTATGACGGCTTGACTTTCCATCGTGTCGTAGAAGAGTTTATGATCCAAGGGGGCGACCCTAATGGTGATGGCACTGGCGGAGAAAGCATTTGGGGCGAAGGATTCGGCGAAGAATACTCGAACCAGCTTTATCACTTGCGAGGCGCATTAGCAATGGCAAAATCAAGTGCGCCAAACAGCCAAGGCAGTCAATTCTACATCGTTCAAAATGATCAGGATGTATCTGACGGTCTAGCGATCCAACACTATCCTGAAAAAATCATCGAAGCCTACAAAAATGGTGGAACACCACGATTGGACGGTAGCTATACCGTATTTGGTCAAGTGATCGAAGGCATGGATGTCGTAGATAAAATTGCGCAAGCAGAAACCCAAGACTCTGGCAATGGTGAGAATTCTCAACCGGTTGAGCCAGTGAAGATCGAAACGATCAAGGTCTTGCAAGAAGCCAAAGAATAAATAAAAAACCGCTGAAGTCTCCGTTAATCGGGAATTTCAGCGGTTTTCTTTTATTTTTGGTCGCCAACGATAAAGGTGAATTCGCATTCCGCAGCTTTTTTGCCGTCCACTGTAGCGACCGCATCAGCAGTTCCTACAGAGCCTTTGATTTTAGTGATCTCGAAAACAAGTTTCATGGTATCTCCCGGAACAACTTTTTGACGGAATTTGGCTTTGTTGATGCCGCCGATATACGCCGTTCTACCTTGGAATTCCTCGGATTTCAAGATCAGGATCGATCCTGCTTGTGCCAATGTTTCTAAAATCAAGGCACCTGGCATTACTGGATTTCCTGGGAAATGTCCTTGGAAAAAGTCTTCGTTGATGGTGACATTTTTCGTTGCGATAATCTTTTTGCCAGACTCGATTTCATCGACGTAATCAATATATATAATTGGGTAGCGATTTGGAATCAAATCCATGACTTCTGTTTCAGTCAATAGTTTTTTCATGGTTTCCCTTCCTTGCTTAAGAATTTATTATAGTTTGATTATCAAAGTATCATAGTTCAGCGAAATTCGCAACTAAATATTTATTAAGAAAAAAATAGTTTGACAATCAAACAATTATGCTTAATAATTAGAAATCAAGATAGTTTGATTTACTATTTGTCATTATACGTATTTTATTATTGTTGAATTTATTAAGGAGTGGAATTATGAGTTTTTTAACCGGTAAAAAAGTTGTCGTCATGGGCGTTGCTAACAAACGCAGTATCGCTTGGGGCTGTGCACAAGCATTAAAAGCACAAGGAGCCGAAGTGATCTACACGTATCAAAACGACCGCATGAAAAAGCCTTTAGAGCGCTTATTGGAATCTGATGAATTTGTAGTGGAATGTGACGTCGCCAATGACGAAAGCATTGCTTCCGCCTTTGAAACGATCAAAGAATATGCAGGTGAGATCCACGGTGTTGTCCATGCCGTTGCTTATGCCAATAAAGAAGATCTATCTGGCGATATTTTAAATATTTCTCGTGACGGTTATGCTTTGGCGCAAGACATCAGCAGTTATTCATTGATTGCCGTCACCAAATATGCCAAACCAATCTTAGCTGAAAATGCTGGAATCGTTACCCTTTCCTACTTAGGTGCCGAACGGGCAGTACCGAACTACAATATGATGGGGATTGCAAAAGCCGCTTTAGAATCAAGCGTTCGCTATTTAGCTGCCGAACTTTCACCGCAAAAAATCCGCGTCAATGCGATTTCAGCTGGTGCCATCAAGACGCTGGCAGTAACTGGTGTAAAAGACTATCAAAAACTGATCCAATTGTCAGAGGATCGAACACCTGATCATATTGGTGTGACGATTGAAGAAGTGGGCAATACTTGTGCCTTCTTGATCAGTCCATTATCAAGCGGGATTATCGGCGAAGTGATTTTCGTTGATAAAGGCGTTCATTTATCTTAATCAATGATTGTCATAGAAAAGTCTGCTATTTGCCTCTCCGTTGGCTAAGCAGGCTTTTTCTGAAAAAAACAGATATTTCAGAAAACCTCCTTTGCATTTCTATTTTATCTTCGTTAAAATAGATGCAGTAAGACTTGGAGGGATTTTATGAAACAACTGCTAATTGCAGCTAGCACGACCGATTCAAGTGGTTCCAGCATTACCGAACCAGCAGCTGCTCAGCTCAATGCATTACAAAAATGGTGGGCATCGATCGACTGGGAATCGATCATTGGCCTACTGATCCAAAAAGCACTGATGCTGTTTTTTTTGTGTATCTTATTCGGAATTTTATTAAAAATAAGCAACATGATCATTGACCGGATCTATCGGTCCTATGAAAAAAAAGCCACCTTCAATGTGAGTCGAATCAACACGATCCATACCCTGATCCGCAATACGGTTCATTACACATTAGGCTTCTTTTTTGTCTATGCACTCCTTTCAACCATCGGCGTACCTGTAGGCTCGCTACTAGCCGGTGCCGGAGTCGTCGGTGTCGCTCTCGGTCTCGGTGCCCAAGGCTTTATGAATGACTTGATTACTGGCTTCTTTATTATTACCGAACAACAAATCAACGTTGGTGATTACGTCCGCTTGACCAATCTGACGCTTGAGGGTACGGTGACGGCCGTCGGTATTCGGACTGTTCAATTAAAATCCGTTGATGGAACCGTTCATTATATCCCAAATCGTAACATCACAACCATCAGTAATACATCAAGAGCCAATATGCAAGTCGTGGTAGACGTACGTATCTTACCATCTGAAGGCTTAGATGAAATACGTGCCATCATTGAAGAAGTCAATGAACAGATTGCTCAGCAGCACGAAGAAGAGATTCAAACGGCCCCTACGGTCTTCGGTCTGGTGGATCTAGGAAACAACAACTTTGCAATTCGCACGACCATGTATGTGACCAACGGTACGCAATGGAAAATCAAAGAGGAATTTTTGGCCGCATCGATCGATGCATTAACTGCCAAAGGCTATACGATCCCCAATGCGCCGATCGTCGGTATTTAAAAAAAGGTTATCCCGAAACTGGGATAACCTTTTTTCTATACCACATGCAGTTCATCTGTCATCTTTGGGGCATCTTCTTTCGAAATCAGCAAATAGCGTCTTTCGATTTCATGCGCCAAATGATTGACGGATTTTAAAATCTCTTTGCGGGTGATAATCCCAACAAAGACATTGTCATCATCAACGATCGGCAAGAATGCTTGATCCACTAACAGATGCAGCATACTTTCCAACTCATCGTTTTCTTTGATGCAATTCACATTGACTTCCATGACATCTGCCACAGTCAGCCCTTCAATATTTTCCATACTGAAGCCAGTGAGATCCATCATTCGTTCTACGATGTTTGAGAGGCTGATTAAGCCGACTAAATGGTCCTCACTATCTAGTACTGGGATCTTTGAATAGCCCACTTTTGATAAAACAAGCAATGCGTGACTCAAAGGGTGGTTATAAAATACCGATGCCACATTCTCTGCCGGCACCAAGAAATTTTCTTGATTCTCGAGTAATATTTTTTCTACGGTCTGTCCTATCAATCTAATTGCCTCCATTTCACAGCTACTCTTCTATTTTACTTGAAAATGAGAATAGAAAGTAGAAACCTGCAAAATTATAATGAAATTTTTACTTTTTGATTCCGCTTACTTAACGTGTGAAAACGAAAGCTAGCTCTGGGACTTTATGAAAGGAACGATCATAGTATTGGATTGCCCATTGTTCTGGTGTACTTTCAATAATCGCAAAACTTTTGATTTGGATTTGCCCTCGCGGTTGAGAAATACTGCCAGGATTCAAGAAAAGTCGATTCCCGACTTTCTCACAAGCAATTTGATGCGTATGACCAAACAAAGCGATCGAAGCATCTGCTTGTTGCGCTTTTAAGCCTAATTTGGTTACGCCAAAACGAACATCCGCCAAATGGCCATGGGTCATATAGATGGTATCCAGTGGCGTTTTAACGATACGTTCATTCGGAAAACCACCACCGTAATCGCAATTGCCACAAACGACTTGGAATGTTTCCCATAAAGGATCCGTTTCAGGAAGTTCTGAATCCCCACAGTGAAGGAACAAATCGACTTGATTTTCGAATTCATTTTTAAGATCAACAAGAATCTCACGATCTGAATGATTGTCACTGACAACTAAGTATTTCATACATTTTCTCCTTCTAACCACTCCCGCCACTGTTCCTGCAGTTTTTTGATTGCTAGACCACGGTGGCTCACTCGGTTCTTCTCTTCTTGACTCATTTGGGCTGCGCTTTGCTCTGAACCATCAGGAATAAACAATGGATCGTAGCCAAACCCATTTTCTCCACGAGGGATGCGGCCGATTCTCCCCGGCCATTGAGCTTCAACCACCAAACTCTCTTTTCCTGGTGCTGCGAAAACTAACGTACAGTGAAATTGGGCACTGCGTTTGTCATCTTCGACATCCGTCAATTCATAGAGCAATTTTGCATTATTGGCAGCGTCACTTTTTTGCTCACCAGCAAATCGAGCAGAGTACACCCCTGGTCGTCCCCCTAGTGCATCGACTTTCAGTCCTGAGTCATCAGCTAACACCGGTCTTCCCAAAATTCTGGCGATGGTTTCCGCTTTAAGGCGGGCATTTTCTTCAAAGGTGGTGCCGGTTTCTTCAACATCTGGTAAGGAAGGATAGTCTTTTAAGGTACGGACATCGTAACCTGCTGCGCCAAATACGGCTTTAAATTCCTTGGCTTTTCCTGGATTGCCTGTAGCAATGACGATCGTTTTTTCGGGAATCTCATAAGGGGGTTCATCTGGTAAAAACAGTGCCTCTTTTTGATAGGCGATCAATTCTTCGATAGCTGTTTTTCCGTAGATCAGCATCTCATTCAACTGCTGACCATCAAAGGTCGCTTCTTCCCCAGTTCCTTGCAATTCGACAAATCGACCAGATTCCGTCATCACCAAATTCATGTCAACAGCAGCTGAAGAATCTTCTTGATAATCGAGATCGGTCACACAGGTGCCATCTGGTAAGATCCCGACACTAATTGCTGCCAAATGCTCCTTGATTGGATCTTCCGTCAATGCTCTGTCACGCAACAAGGTATCGATAGCTAAACGCAACGCGACAAAAGCGCCGGTAATACTAGCTGTTCGGGTACCGCCATCTGCTTGAACGACATCACAATCGACCACGATACTGCGCTCCCCTAATTTTTCTAAATCGACTACTGCGCGCAAGGAACGAGCGATCAGCCGTTGGATCTCCATCGTCCGACCAGAAAGCTTGCCTTTGGCACTTTCTCGACGATTACGAGTGTTGGTCGCTCGTGGGAGCATACTGTATTCGGCTGTGACCCAGCCTTTTCCCGTATCTCGTAAAAACGGAGGGACCCGCTCTTCAATCGTTGCCGAACAGATCACGGTTGTGTCACCAAAAGAGATCACAACCGATCCTTCGGGGTGTTTGTAGACGTTGGTTTGAATTTTAACTGGTCTTAACATTGTTTCTTTTCTGCCATCATGTCGCATTTAAAAGCCTCCTAAATCAGTGTGAATCGATGAGATCGTGTCTAAATCAAGCCAATCATTGGCAATCTCATCAAACATTTTCGGTGAACCAGTAGTAAAAAATGCATGTTGCGGATGCGGATCGTCCTGACTCGTTGCAGCAATGGAAAAATAGTCCAACAAGGTACTGACTTCCCCCACCGTTTCTGCCCCTGAATCAATCAGCTGGATATGAGCGCCCAATTCATTTTGAATCAAAGGACGCAATAAAGGATAATGGGTACAACCCAAAATCACTGTATCTAGCCGTTTGTTTTTCAATGGACGCAACGTTTCTGCCACGATTTTCTTGGCGACCGAGCTATGGTATTGTTTGCTTTCTACGATCGGCACAAACTTCGGGCAAGCCAAACTGACGACGGACGCATGGGGCGCTTTGCCATGAAGCGCGCGCTTGTAAGAGTCACTTTTGATCGTTCCGTTTGTCCCGATGACACCGATTCGTTGGTTTTTGCTTGCTTTGACTGCTGCTCGACTGCCAGGCAGGATCACGCCGATCACTGGGATCGTTAGTTGTTCTTTGATTTCTTCAAGGGCGACCGCTGTCGCTGTATTACAAGCGATCACCAACATTTTAATATTTTTTTCTAATAAAAAACGGGTCATTTGCCACGTATACTCGATGACTTGCTCAGCAGGTCTCGGACCATACGGGCATCTGGCTGTATCTCCCAGATAAAGAATCGATTCGTTGGGTAATTGCTTGATTGCTTCTTTGACGACCGTCAACCCACCAACACCAGAATCGATAAAACCAATTGGTCTGTTGTTTGTCATAGTTTCCATCCTTTACATGAAAGAAAGAGTTTGGTGCATTTTTCTCTCTTATTCATTTTGGACTTTTTTTGTCTATTTTTCAAGTATTCCTTTCGTTTGCTAAAAAAGCTTTCCGAAAAACCACGAAACGGTCAAAATGAAAAAAGCCCCTACGATTGGCTTACACCCCACAAGTTGCACTTGCATGGGTGAAAGACCGATCGTGGGGATGTTTTTGTCGATTATTCGTTTTAGTAATCGTACTGACGTTTTTCCAAAAAGCCAGAAAGCAATGACAAGGCATAACAAACCAAAAAGTATAAAACAGTCATTGCCAAAAACATAGGCAAAACATAGTTTGTGTTTTGACCATAAATGATTCGAGCATGATGAGTCAGCTCTGGTAAAGAAATAATCACGGCTAATGACGTATCTTTGATCAAAGAGATCAACTGACTGACGATCGCTGGCAGCATCGCTTTAAATGCCTGCGGCACGACGATGCTCCGCAATACTTCGACATAGCTTAGCCCTGTAGATAAACCAGCCTCCATCTGTCCTTTTGGCACAGAATTCAAACCAGCACGAAAGATTTCAGAAAGCATCGCTGATTCAAAAATCGTCAATGCTACAACCGCTGACCAAAAAATATTAAAGCGGATACCGATCTGCGGCAATGCAAAGTAAGTGAAAAAGATGATCAAGAGCAAAGGCAAGTTACGAATAACATCGATCACGACACCTAATACTTTAGAAAAGACTGGGATCGAGCTGAAGCGCAAAATGCCGGCGATCCCTCCGATAATAAAGCTAAATAAAATCGATAGGATCGACACTTCAACTGTTACCCGCAAGCCATCGATCAAGAAGCGAATGTTAATCGCTGAAAAAGCTTCAAAAAAGTCCATAGTTCGTTAGCTCCTTTCTATGAGCGGACAGCCCAACGCCGTTCCAAGTAAACCATCAAATAAGACAATGGTAGGGTAATGATCAAATAGAAAAGACCAACAATGATATACGTATCAAATGTATTGAAGGTCTCACTTGCGATCAAATCGCCTTGATACATAATATCTAATCCTGCGACCATCGCCAAAATTGATGAATTTTTGACAAGATTGATAAATTGATTGCCTAACGGCGGTACGACGATCTTAAATGCTTGAGGCAAAATAATGTAGCGCATCGCTTGGCTGTAAGTAAAACCAGAAGACAAGGAAGCTTCCATCTGGCCTTTAGGGACCGTTTGAATCCCTGAACGGATCGTCTCAGCGATAAATGCCGATGTATAGATCGTTAAGCCGATCGTTCCTGCTTGAAAGCCGTCAAAAGAAACCCAATACATTGGCACAACGACATAAAAGAACATCACGATGATCAATAAGGGAATATTTCTAAAAAACTCAACATACGCTTTGGCAATCCCTTTGATGAGGCGATTGTCTGACAACTGAAAAATTGCCATTAAGGTTCCGATCAAAAGACTAAAAAACAGTGCGATCAAACTCGCCATGACTGTGTATTTAAAGCCTTCAATAAACTGACCGGTATACGTTTGAAATAATTCAACCATTCAGTTTCCTCCTACTCTACTTTTCCTGATTCGTCTTCAGGGAACCACTTGTTGTAAATCTCATCATAGGTTCCATCTTCACGCATTTCCCGCAAGGCTTGATTCACTGCATCAAGAAACGGCTTTTGTCCTTTATTGATAGCAATCCCATAAGGTTCTTCTGTAAAAGTTTCGCCAACTAAATGGTAATTGGGATTTTCACTCGCCATCCCTAATAGGATCGCATTATCCGTGGTCATAGCATCCCCTTGACCAGATTGTAAAGCGGTAAAGGCTTCCGCATAATTCTCAAGTTCCAAAATTTGCGCTTCTGGTGCTGCTTCACGGATGTTGACAGCTGAAGTAGAGCCCTTCACGACCAATACAGTGGTGTCTGCGGTCAAATCTTCGATCCCTTGGATTGGACTATCTTTTGCGACTAATAAAGATTGTCCTGCATCAAAGTAGACATCGGAAAAATCGACCTGTTTTTTACGTTCTTCCGTGATAGTCATCGTGGCGATGATTGCATCGATGTTGCCGTTTTTCAAAAGAGGAATCCGGGTTTTTGAGGTAACTTCAACAAAGATGGCATTGCCATCACGACCTAAAATTTTCTCAGTGATTGCACGAGCGATATCAATATCGAATCCTCGTACTTCTCTGGTCGCGATATCCATTAATCCAAAAAGACGGGTATCGTTTTTTACGCCCCAAACGATCTGATTCGTCTCTTTGCTGTTTTCTAAAATATCGATCTCTGCGGCACTTTGTCCTTTACAACCTGAGAAAGTCACAAGGGCAAAGGCTAAGACTAGAAAGGAAAAGATTTTCTTTCTCATAAGGGTTCCTCCTATTGCTTAATGATTGCTGACTTTGCTCAAGAATTGTTTTGCACGTTCGTCTCTTGGTGCATCAAAGAATCCATCGACATCGCGCCGATCCTCTAGGACTTGTCCTTCCGCCATAAAGACGATTCGATCTGCTACTTCACGGGCAAAGCTCATTTCATGGGTAACAACGATCATGGACATGCCTTCACTGGCAATTTTTTTCATGACATCCAAGACATCACCAATCATTTCTGGATCCAATGCTGACGTTGGCTCATCAAAAAGCAGCATTTCTGGTTTCATCGCAAGCCCTCTGGCAATTGCGACCCGCTGCTGTTGTCCGCCAGATAACATGGAAGGATAGGAATCTTTTTTATCTAACATCCCTACCCGATCAAGAAGCTTTTCCGCCAAATTGATGGCTTCTTGCTCATTTTGTTTTAATACTTTGATTGGTGCCAACGTAATGTTTTCTAACACGGTTTTATTTGGATACAAATTGAAATGTTGAAACACCATGCCGATGTTTTTTCTAATTTCTGTCATTTTGACATCTTTGTCAAACAAGTTCTTGCCATTGACCAATAATTGACCACCTGAAATGGTTTCTAGACCATTAATCGTACGGAGCATTGTACTTTTACCAGATCCTGAAGGTCCGATAACAACAACGACCTCACCTTTTTCAAATTCAAGGTTGATGTTTTTTAATGCATGGAACTTTCCGTAATATTTCTCTACGTTCTTAAATTCGATCATTGCCATTGATTCACACTCCTAGCTTTTTTTAAAATTAAATGAGTAATTGGAAAGATTTGATTCATATTATAGCTCAATCTTTTTTCATTTGTAAAGGTGCTTTTCCAATGTTCCCCCCTTATTTCTGAAAAGACAAGTGCTATTTTACTTTGATGTGAGGTTTTTGTCCATGAAAATTTTTCTCACCCCATCAGATCACAAGGAGAACCGGTTGTTTCTTTTGCTAAAAAAAGGTAAGATAAACCATATAACAAAGGAAAAGGTGGAAAAAAAGTGAATACGATTTTAACTGGCGACCGCCCAACTGGCAAATTGCATCTTGGCCATTATGTGGGGTCTTTAAAAAAACGGGTCGAAATGCAAGCTGACCCTGAAAATCAGCTTTATATCATGGTCGCTGACATGCAGGCACTAACAGATAATGCGAAAACACCTGAGAAGGTCTCAGCGAATATTTTAGAAGTTGCTTTGGATTATTTAGCCGTTGGATTGGATCCTGCAAAAACAACGATGTTTATTCAATCGCAAATCCCTCAGCTCTCTGAATTGACGATGTATTATCTCAATCTAGTCAGTGTTGCTCGAGTACGACGCAATCCAACTGTTAAAGCCGAAATTGAACAAAAAAAATTTGGTGAAGGCGTCCCTTCTGGTTTCTTCATCTATCCTGTCTCTCAAGCAGCGGATATCACCGCTTTTAAAGCAAATTTAGTTCCCGTTGGAGAAGATCAAAAACCAATGCTGGAACAAACGCAAGAAATCGTGCATAGTTTTAATTCTACGTATAGTGAAGTATTAGTCGAACCAAAAGCGGTTTTACCGCCAAAAGGCATGGGACGTTTAGCGGGGATCGATGGGAACGGGAAAATGAGTAAATCACTGAACAATGGTATTTACTTAGCTGATCCAGCCGATGTATTACAAAAGAAAGTGATGAGTATGTACACGGACCCAAATCACATTCATGTCAACGACCCTGGACAAGTCGAAGGCAATATGGTCTTTACGTATCTTGATGTATTTGGCACTGAAAAAGAAAAAATTGCTGAATTAAAAGAACATTACACCCGTGGTGGACTAGGCGATGTCAAAATCAAACGCTATTTGATCGATGTTCTGGAAGCCGAATTTGCACCGATTCGTGAACGCCGTGAAGCTTTTGCCAAAGATCCCGGTGAAGTGATGAACTTATTAAAACTTGGTAGTGAAAAAGCAGAACAAGTTGCCGCCCAAACGTTAGCTGAAGTCAAAAATGCAATGGGCATCAATTACTTCGCCTAAAAAAACAAGCCTTTACGGCTTGTTTTTTTGTTTACAAATCGGAATGAATTCTTTCATACAAAACCTATGTGCCAACTATGTGTTAGATTTCACGAGAACCCTTCCTCCCCAGACTGACACTTTGTGTAATTTGATTTGATGCTGTTTCTTGCACAAAAACCAAGAGAGCTGTCCTAAAAAATATCTTCATAAAATGTGGATTAGAAAATGCATTTTTTCAACCTTGCCAGTGTTTAAAAAAAGTTGTACCAAAAAAGCTGGATTGCCTTCTATAGAGAAATCTTTTACGGCTTTCACTCAACTCCTCACATTCTTGTGTCATCTGAGCATCTATTATAATAGTAGAAAACGTTCCCCACCCAACTTCTTTGTATGGTGGAGAACGTTTTTCTACTTATTTGATTAGCGGATTTCTGCTTGAACTTTTTCTTCTAAGTTACGAGTAATTTTCGCTATTGCTTGATTGATCTCTTCATCCGTCAGGGTAGCTTCTGGATTGCTAAAGGTCAGGCTATACCCTAATGATTTTTTGCCTGCTTCGATGTTTTTCCCTTGATAAACATCGAATAAACGAATCGCACTTAAGAAGCGACCGGCACTTTCGCGAATGATCTCCATCACGGACTGGTTATCGATCGTTTCATCAAGCAAGAGTGCCATATCCCGCGTTACTGATGGGAACTTAGAAACTGGTTGATAAACCAATTGTTCTGTTTTCGCTGCTAACAGTTGATCTAAGTTCAATTCAGCAACATAGGTTTCACTCACTTCATAATCTTTGGCGATCGATGGGTGGACTTGTCCCAAGAAGCCGATTTCTTGGTCATCTAACAAGATCATTGCCGTACGGCCAGGATGCATCTCTTTGAGGGCTGCCGTTTTTTGATATCGAATACGGTCGGTTAATGCCAACGAATCAAATAGATTTTCTAAAATGCCTTTCAAATGGAAGAAATCAACTTTTTGAGCTTGGGTTTGCCAGTCTTTCTCATGGATATTTCCTGTCAAAGCTAGCCCTAAGTGATTGACTTCTGTTGGCAGCTCGTGCTTACTGTCGCCTGTTTGATAGAAGACGCGACCAATTTCATACAAAGCAACACGATTGTTTTTACGTGCCAAATTGTACGCAACGTCGTCTAACAAGCCTGAAATCAGATTCAACCGCAAGACGGCACGCTCTTCGGTCATTGGCCAATCCAATCGAGTCACTTGGCTCGATTTATCCGTAAATTGTTGTGCCTTCTCTTCAGTGGTCAAAGCATAGCTGATGGCTTCACTGACCCCGTTGCCTTCCAATAGTGTCCGAACTTCTCTAATCAGACGTTGAGTTTTGGTTAGATGACCGGCAACCGTTTCTCCTTGCGGTAAAGTCGATGGCAAACGATCATAACCGTAAATACGCGCCACTTCTTCAATGATATCTGCTTCGATCGTAATATCCCAACGACGAGGTGGGACAGAAACAATATAGCTGTCTGCTTCTTGACGATGACCAAAGCCTAATGCATCAAAGATTTCTTGCACTTCTTCATCAGTGATTTCTGTGCCTAAATAGCTATTGATTCGAGCTAAAGTGATTGTAACCTCCACAGGTTCTACAGCTACTTGGGAACCTATTACTGCCCCTTTTAAGACCGTTCCGCCAGCAAGTTTTGCAATCAGTGCTGCTGCTGCATCACAAGCTTTTGCAACCGTTGCTTGGTTGATCCCTTTTTCAAAACGAGCAGAGGACTCACTTCTTAAATTGAATTTCTTTGAGGTTAAACGAATCGCTAATGGATCGAACAACGCCGCTTCTAAAGCGACTGTGGTCGTTGTTTCCGTGATTTCAGAATCAAGCCCTCCCATGACGCCTGCGAGCGCAACGGGTGTCGTTCCGTTGGTGATAACGATGTCTTCTGATGAGAGCTGACGTGTTTCTCCATCTAAGGTAACCAGGCTTTCATTTTCTTTGCCGCGACGTACCAGTATTTCCTTGCTGTCTAGCTTTTGATAATCAAAAGCATGCAAAGGTTGGCCAAATAATAGTAAGATATAATTTGTCACGTCCACGACATTGTTGATTGGACGAATGCCTTCATTCATCAAGCGATTTTGCAGCCATTGTGGACTTGGGGCGATCGTTACACCATCAATGATTCGAATTTGGTAGGCGGGTGCATCGGTTGCTTCCGTGACCTTCACCTGAATTTTATCGGCAGCAGCTACTTCACTTTCATTAAGCGCAATTTCAGGAAACTTCGGTGTTTGCCGATAGATGGCACCGACTTCATAAGCAACCCCCCGCATGCTCAACGCATCCGCGCGGTTCGGAGTGATCGATAATTCGATAATGTGATCATCCATATCGAGATAAGGAAAAACCGGTGTTCCTACTTCTGCTTCTGCTGGTAAATAATAGATTCCTTCTGCGTATTCTTTGGGGATTACACTATCAGCATATCCCAATTCTTGCAATGAACAAATCATGCCGTTCGAAACTTCTCCCCGCATCTTGCCCTTTTTGATTTTTACATTGCCCGCGATTCGAGAGCCTGGTAATGCCACGATGACTTTGATGCCGCTTTTGACATTTGGTGCCCCACAAACGATTTGCGTGTCTTCTTCCTCACCAATATTTACTTGGCAAATCGATAGATGATCAGAATCTGGATGTGGTCGGCAGTCGGTCACTTCTCCGACAACGATTTTTTTTAAACCCTCTTCAGGCACGTCAATACCTTCGACTTCGATCCCGGTCACTGACATTTTGTCCGCCAGCTCTTTTGGTGTGATCTCAGACAGATCAAGGTATTCATTTAACCATTTGTACGATACTAACATTTATTGTTCCCCCTTGAACTGGCGAATGAAACGCACATCATTTTGATAGAATTGGCGAATGTCGTTTACGCCGTAGCGCAGCATTGCCACTCGATCAGGACCTAAACCAAAAGCAAATCCTGAATATTGGGTTGGATCGATCCCTGACATTTCTAAGACGTTAGGATGCACCATTCCAGCACCGAGGATCTCGATCCAGCCAGTTTGTTTACAAACGTTACAACCCGCCCCACCGCACTTGAAGCAGCTGACATCAACTTCGACCGATGGTTCAGTGAAAGGGAAATAGCTTGGTCGCAAGCGAATTTGGCGGTCTTCACCAAACATTTTTTGCATCATGACTTCTAAGGTTCCTTTTAAGTCACCCATCGTAATATTTTTATCGATCACCAAGCCTTCAATTTGATGGAATTGGTGGCTATGGGTCGCATCATCTGTGTCACGACGGAAAACTTTCCCTGGTGAGATCATCCGCAGCGGCCCTTTAGAAAAATCATGAGTCTCCATTGTTCGCGCTTGCACTGGTGACGTATGGGTCCGAATCAGCACTTCCTCTGAAATATAAAAAGTATCCTGCATGTCTCTGGCTGGATGATCTTTTGGCAGATTCATCCGTTCGAAATTGTAATGATCTTTTTCCACTTCGTAGCCTTCAACTACTTGGTAGCCCATACCAACAAAGATATCTTCGATTTCTTCCATGATTTGCGTTAGCACATGGCGTGTTCCTCGGTCCATCTTTTTACCAGGCAAAGTCACGTCGATGGATTCTTCAGCAAGGGCTTTTTCCAAGTTTGCTGCTTCGATAGACGATTTTGCTTCTTCGATCGCTTCTGTCAAGATATCACGAATCTCGTTGGCATAGCTCCCCACCTTCGGCCGTTCTTCCGCAGAAAGATCTTTCATCCCCCGTAGAACTTCAGTAATGGGACCTTTTTTTCCAAGCACTTCCACTCGAATCTGATTCAAGTCATTCATGGTTGGACTTTCTTTGATTTTAAGCAATGTCGTTTCCTTCAATGCTTCTAATTTTTCTTGTAAAGACATGTGTTTCCTCCTTCTATACAGTGAATAGTGTAAAAAACGATTTGACTGGAAAAAGTGACGATCTTTTGATAAAAAGACAAAAAAAGACGTCATCCCTAAAAAAAGGAACGACGTCTCGTGTTACCATCCTCATTCGCGGAAAGTTCCGCGCACTCACTTCGGCTAACGACAGCAACACTGCCGACTGATTGTTCTCAGCAAGCTCCAGAAGTGAAATTCATTTTTCGAATACAGGACTTGCTTTCAGTCTGTGACAAGTCTCCCTTTTTCTGATCCAGCCAAATTACTAGTTTCTATCAACGCTTTTTTTACTATTCATTTAAGCTTAGTTTACCTAATTTCCGTTGAGAAATCAACTGCATTCTTCCTCACGTACCCAGGTTTCTGCCCAACGCTTCACACTCATCATACTCTTTTCAAGAGCAATACCTCTTGGCGTCAAGCAGTAAAGATTGTTTTCTTTGCAGACAATTTCTTCCCGCTCTAATTCTTTCAAGCGTTCGACTAACACCCGATCACTCACTTGAGGAATCTTGTTTGCTAACTCAACAAATCTTTGTTTGCCGTCTTCAAGAAGGACATCAATGATCAAGCCGTTCCACTTTTTGCCTAAAATAGAAAAAGCTTTTTCAAATTTAGGACAAAGGGCATAATCCGATTCTACTTTTATCATTCTCCATCACCTCTTTTACCTATTATAGCATATGACTTACGAAATGTAAGAAACTAGGATCGATCAGCTAGAATGCCACGATCATCTTAGGTTTTAACAGCACTAAATAGGTCTGTTTCACTGGTTTGTTCAATGCTTTCTCCAATGCTTGGCAATAGAGTTTTAATTGACCATAATATCGTTCGCGCATTTTCTGTTCAATCTGAGCCTGACTGCCGAACACATCATCTGTTTTAAAGTCATACAAAATGATTTCATCCGCCAATTCAATATAGCCGTCAATAATACCATGGATCAAAAGTGGCGCATCTGGTTCGTCAAACCCTTCAAAGATCGTATCGGTCTCTTTTAGCATCGAAAACGGCTGCTCCCGCTTCACCACATCAGAGGATTGGTTCAGCAGTTCACCTAGTTCAGTTTGATAAAACCACAAAATACTCGATCGGTCAATTTTTTTGGCGATTTCTTCAGAAAAAAATTGCTTTTTCACGAGTTCAGCAATCAGGAGCGCCAAAGTATCTTGTGTTGGCTTCATTCCTAAGGGGATCATTTGCAAAACCGTATGTGTTGCGGTTCCGATACTGCTGGCGAGAGGCTTCGTTTCTTGCAGAAATTTGGGTTTCGCCAATTCATCTTGTACGTAGCGATATTGCTGAGGATTCGTCTTCTCGGAAACCGACCGCCATTCCAACAAAGTGGTCTGTTGATCATCAGGATCGTTATAGAGTCTTTTCAATTCTGAAACAGATTGATAACTAGTCGTTTGGGTCGCTTTTTGATAAGGATAGCGATAGGCTAGGCGTTTCAAAAGATCATCGATATTGCTATCTGGCGCAATCAATCGTTTAGGCTCCTCGACTGGCGCAAGGGTCTCTTGGACTTCTTGCGTGATCGTTTCTTGATTCCACCATGATAGACGAAAATGAGCAGGATGATCGATCGTCCGCTTGCGCTCTGACGCTTCGGAGAATACTGCTTCCATATCTGGATGGCGCATCAGTGTCCGTCCGACCCAATCCATCAAGCTCCCCCGAGCAACAAGGCGCAACGCTGGATCAAGAACCATCTCGGATTGTGTCAAGCCAGATTGCCACGTCTTAAAGGCATCCGCTTGATTTTTATAGGAGCCTACTAAGAAAAGCTTCTGCTCTGCTCGTGTCAATGCTACGTATAATTTTCGCATCTCTTCTGACAAGGCTTTTTTCAAACGAACTTGCTTGATGGCTTGAAACGGCAGTGTTTCAAATTTAAGGTTTTCTGCGGGTTCCACATATTGGATCCCAGCCCCCAGCTGTTCTTCAAAGATATAGCGTTTTTGAAAATCTTGGTAATTAAAGAATTTTGTTGTATCCAATAAGAAGACTACAGGAAATTCCAAACCTTTACTTGCATGGACGGTCATCACACGAACTGCATCTTCTACTGGTGTAGCTAATGGCTCTGCCAAGTCCTTGTTTTTTTCTTGCATTTTTTCGATGAAGCG
Source organism: Enterococcus casseliflavus NBRC 100478 (assembly GCF_001544095.1). Taxonomy (GTDB): domain Bacteria; phylum Bacillota; class Bacilli; order Lactobacillales; family Enterococcaceae; genus Enterococcus_D; species Enterococcus_D casseliflavus. Next base: position 159,633 of record NZ_BCPT01000005.1, read on the forward strand.
AATGAATTGGTACAACCCACGGAAACTGCTCTTTTCATATTTCTCCGCTCTGTGGACCAATGCCGCTAAATTGGCATAGCGCTGCTGACCTGCAGGCAGTCCCACGACATAATCCAAATAGGCAGTATCTTCATAGATTTGCCAAAGCAAGGTTGGGATTGGTAATCGTCGTGCTTCCTCTCGCCATTGTTCCAGTTTTGTTAAAAATCCATCCACCGTTTCCCACAAGGGTGACGCTTCTTGTTGCCCATGGTAATCCAATACTGCATCGTAGTAGTCGCTGGAACGATTCGCTAAACGGATCTCAGCCAATTGATCTTCTGTTAGGCCGACGATTGGCGAACGCAAAACGGCCACAAGTGGGATATCTTGGTACGGGTTATCAATGATCTGCAGCAAAGAAACGACGGTTTGGATCTCCGTTGCCTGAAAATAGTTTTGAGCATCATTGACCGCCATCGGAATCCCAAACTGCTTAAAGACATCTAAAATGACAAGATTGTTTTTACGTGTGGGGGTCAATAAGACGATGTCATTGTAAGTGATTGGTCGATTTGTTTTAGCTTTTTTGTCATAGATCATGAATTTTGATTCAATCAACTCTCGAATCTTCAAGGCAGTGATCTGCATTTCACCTTCTGTTTTGTCATCGATCAATTGTTCTTCGGATTCATGCTCTTTTTCATATAACAAGAGCTCTGTGGCAAAGGCCTCGCTTTCTGGAAAATCAGGAAAACCGGTAATCAAGGCTGCCGCCTCATCGTAAGGGATTTGTCCAACCCTTTCATCCATCAGTTGTTGAAAAACTAGATTCGTAAAATCCAATACATCGGAACGAGAACGGAAATTTTCTGCTAAGACGATTCTTCGCCCACCATTCTCTGTTTCAAATGCCAAGTATTTTTCGATAAATAGCGTCGGATCTGCTAGTCGAAACGAATAGATCGACTGCTTCACATCCCCCACCATAAACATATTGCCAGGGTTATGATCGACTTGTCTGACCCAATATAAAATTGCCTCTTGCAGCCGATTGACGTCTTGGTATTCATCGACTAAAACTTCTTCAAAGCGATCACGATAATAGGTCGACGCCTCACTTCCACTGCCATCTCCTTGTAAAATCTGCAAGGTGAAATGTTCCAAATCATTAAAGTCTAAACGGCCTTTTGAAAGCTTTCTTTCTTGAAATGCTTTCATAAATGCTTCGGTCATCGCTGCCATTTTTTCAACGACAGGTGCTGATCGATGAAGCAGCTCCATCATTTCAGCTGGTGGATACGGGAAGGTGGCTTTCAATTGCTCGACCAATTTTTTCGCATCATCGCGTAAGGGCTTGATTTCTTGGGACAATTCCTTTTGTTCTGGTTTGCGAAAAGCTGGGTAACGACCAAAACGCAATGTTTGGATCTGCTCATAGAATCCATCGACATCGTCTGCATCCAGCAGAGCCTTTAAGGTTTCCACCATGCCCAATTCGGTATCGATCAACTGTGCTGCTTTTTCCATCGCTTCATCAGAACGGGCATAGTCTTGCGCCGCCTGCAGCAAATGCGCCGCTGTCTTCAAATTTTCTTGCAAACTCGGTTTGATTTGCGATTGATACAGGGTATTTTCAGCAAAGGTTTCTTTGCCGATATAGTGATCACTTAGATGGGCTAACCAGTTGACTGGATCTGGATTGGCTCGGGCAAAGTCATAAAGAGACAGGATCAGATCCCCGACGCCTTCATCAGAACGATCACTTGAAAAATTTTCCGTCAAACGAAAGAAGGCTTCATCATTGGCTTCATATTGTTGATCTCTCAGCTGTGTCCATATTTCTTCTTTCATCAATAAAATTTCGGTTTCATCGGTCATCATGCGGAAATTGGGATCTAAATCGATCAAATAATAAAAACGCCGAATCACAGTTAAACAAAACGCATGCAAGGTAGAAATGTTAGCTGTCGGCAACAGCTGCAGCTGACGAACGAAGTGCTGGCGCTTTTGCTCGTCACTTTCTTGATTGATGGCCTGTTGCAATGCCACTTGAATCCGTTCTTTCATTTCTCGAGCAGCTGCTTCGGTAAAGGTTACGATCAGTAAAGAATCGATCGTCGTTCCTGCTTTTAGCTTTTCGATCACTCGCCGAACCAAAACGGTGGTTTTGCCTGAACCCGCTGAAGCGGAAACGAGGATATTATCCCCTTTATCAAAAATGGCTTGCCATTGGGTATCCGTAAAGGTTTCATTTTGCGGTTTTAAAGGGATCTTACTCATCTTCTTCCTCCCTTAAGCGATGGATAATCTCATCTTTAGATAAGTTTTCTAAACGGTGGTACTCATTTTCTTTCAACAATACATCAAAGTCACAGATGCTGCGAAACGGACAAAATTCACACGCCCGTTTTTTGTCTTTTATTTTATAAGACGGGTTTAAGGCGATTTCACCGCTCAACAGCTTCTCACCGCTTTGCTGCATGTTTTTACGATTGTGTTTTCTTAACAGTTCAAGCTCTTCTTCTGTATAAAACTTGTTTTTCGCCTGCGTTGTTTTTTGATAATTGCCGTTTTTGTCTTTTCGAACAGGGAATATCGGTGAATTTTTGCTGGCTTCAACATCCTCATCTAGCAACGGGAAAACAGCCGGTTCGTCAATAAACAACCCATCATACTTGAAACGTTTTAAACGTTCTTCTTCACTGGCTTCTTGTCCGTCCAAAAGCGGATTATGCACATGCAGATAATAAGCCCCCGCTGGTCGCACATTTGGCGAACCAACCAGTTGGACAGCATCCGTCAATGCGACATCGAGATAGGTGATCAACTGCATCGCAAGTCCGTAGTATGCTTCAGAAAGGTCAAAATCTCGGCTGCTAGATTTATAGTCAACAACAGAAAGCCATTGTTCTTCTTCCGTTTTCGCCGTATCGACACGATCGATCTTCCCCCGCACATGCAGTTTCCCGCCAGAACTTAATGGCAATTCGATCCCATTGATCCCATTTGAGCCAGCGATCTGACCGAATAGCACCTCCGTCTTTTCAGGACTAAAATGCATTTTTTGTCCTTGTTTCGCTAATGCCCACGCTACTCGCTGAATCGTCTTGCCTAATTGATACCGAATAAAATTCATCCGAGCAGAGCTCGTCAGTAAGCGATAACGGCTTTCGCCAAAAATTTCCTGCAAAACGACTTCCACAAATTGCACGCGTTGGTCAGCAGTTAACTGGGTCAAGGAAATATTTTCAGCAATCAGGACTTTGACAAAGCGGTCCAACGCATCATGGAAAAACTCACCTGTCATTGCTGGATTTAAGCCATAAACTTCCCGTTCTTTTAACCGTAATCCGTAGCTGACGAAATACTTGTATTCACACTGATAGAACGTCTCCATCTGAGAAATGGAACTGTAGATCGACGGTCCATATAGTGCCGCAGCTTGTGCTTGAGACAAAGGAATCGGAATATTTTGATGGGTTTGGCTTTCAAATACTTGGGCAGCTAAATCTGTCCATTCCGAACGCAGCAGTGCTTGTTTCAGCTGCTCCCAAACCCTAGGCAAATTCTCTTTGTTTTTTTGCGCTTGCTGACTGAGGTTATTGATTTGATAGATCAGGCCACGGTAACTGCCGACATAGTTTCTTGGATCGCTGACTAGCGTCAATATCCCTCGCTCTTGCAGTGGGACATCCAAACGTTTGACCACGCGATCTAAATAAGGCGACATTTTGATGTTTTGCTGGGTATCAAAATTAACGGCATAGGACAGTGATAAGTGTTCCGTTGCTGAAAGCAAGACAGAATAAAAGGCAAATGGCTCCTTGACACTGCCTTCCACCACTGTATCTCTAAGATATTTTTCACCATTGAACAACTGATTGAAATGCTGACGTTCTTCATTCGTCAACAACGTTTTGTTCTCTATTTTTCTTGGCAACGCCGTTTCATTCAATCCCGGTGCAAATGTGATCTTTGCTTGCTTTGGACGTGCCAGATCAAGGCGATTGATGTTGACTTGGTCGATCGCTGTTGGGATCTTCCCGAATGTGACATTTTCTAAGCCAGTCAATAAGACATCCTCAAAGAGCCCAAAATCAAAGGACTCTTCCCCATAGATCGCAGCATATTCATCCAGCAAATCCATCAAGGCTTGCCATGCTTGTTCATGATTACGGGCTTGATCCAACTTCCCTTGCTGGATCGCTTGATCTCGCCAATGCCGCAGTTGTTCTTCAACACCGGCATTCAGTAAAAAGCGATACAGCAGTTCGACCGCATCGCGGTTCGTTCTAGCAGCCGTCAGCCAGTCTAGAGTATCAGCAACATCTTGTTTAAAGGCCCTGCGCAACTGGTTGGTATACGCTGTCAAATCCACTTTATCCGTCTGCTCTTCTTCCGATTGTAAATACTCGATCAGTTCCCAATCTTCGTTTCTCGTCCAACTCGCTCCTTGGAAATCATGAGCCAACGCTTTGTTCTCGGTAATATCCACCAACTTACGAAACTGGTCACGCCCAACGAGCCAATCTGCTTCGGAGCGATAGGCTGCCGGTAAGTAAAGTTCCGTTCTAAGCAACCGTAAAATATCATTTAAGCGAAAGCCATAGGATTGACAAGCAAAAAAAGCATTCAAAAACTCAACCAATGGATGTTGCGCCATCATCTGCTCTTCATCGATATAAAAAGGAATCTCAAACTCAGTAAAAATTTTAGGGATATATTGATGATAGATTTCTGGTTCGGCGATCAATAATTGGATCTCTCGGTATCGTAATGTTGGGTACCGTTTCTTATCGCTCATCATCCCACGGATCGACGCTGCAATCTGACGGATCTCTTCTTCTGGATTCCCAACTTTCCAAATTGCCAGAAAGTCCTTCACAGAGGACTGTTGCTGATAGTTGACTTGTGACTGAGTCTGCCGCCAAAATGTTTCAATTTCATTATACGCCTGTTGCATCGATCCCTTCGCTTCCTTGTCTACCTCTTGGTTGACCGAAAGTTTCTGATCCAAATAAATCGGCACTTGATTTTCTCGGGCAAAACTGATCAATTGATAATAGGTTCGCCCTGCTTCATAAAACAAATTTAACGGTGAAGGCAGCTCTTGTGGATACCCACGATCCAGAAAAAGATCAATAATGACATGACTTTTTTTCATCAACACTTGAATCAGCTGCTGTTCCTGTGTTGAAAAAGCGGAAAACCCACTGATAATAAATAAGGCATGGGAAAGATCTGGTGCTTTGTTCATTGACACCGCGTTAGGCATTGCTTGCTCCACTGGAGAATCATCCAGCAAGGAACCTTCAAGAAAGCGTGTCAACAAGGTGATCGGTTGTTCGACTTGTAATGCACGCTCCAGAAGTTCTTGTTCAAATCGTTGAAATATTTTCGCTAATTCACTGTATTTTTTCTCCTCGTCTTGGGTTGCGCTTGGTGCAGCACCACCTGCCAATAAATCTTCGATCCCCAATCGACTTGTATGCATTTCTTGATAGAACGCCAACAATTGCTGGATAAAACCCGCTTTGTTGATCTCACCACGGTATAAGACGAGTTCTTCTTCTAGTTCCAAAAGCAGCTTACGCATGATCATGGAGGCACCATTTTCAGTGATGGCATTTTGAGAAAGCAAGCCGGTTTGCTGCAAATAAAACCAAGCCAAACGGTGAAAACTATACACTTGCGCGCGAATAGAAGCAAAATCTTCTACGCGATCCTCTTTCAGTAATTGAAGGATCTCACGCTCTCGTTCAAATTTGTTGTAGTTAGGTACCAGAAAAAATACTTCTTGATGGTCTTTTTCTAACCAACTTTTTGCATTTTCTATCACTGCTTGATCATGACGACAACGGCCATCGCCAAGGATAAATCGTAAACTCATGAAAGGACTCCTTCTCTCCATCGTCTTTTAAAAAAAACACTAAAATTCAGCGATACGCTTCTTCAAATGCGTCTTTGTTTTAAAAGAATCTCCTTAAAAACAAAAAAACGGTCGCAGAATTTCACTCTTTGCCTAGCATACCAAAATCGGCAATTGGCCAGAATACAAATTTTACATCACCCAAAATCGTTGCTTCATCGATCAAACCTAATTGACGACTATCCTTGGAAATTCGGCGGTTATCCCCTAACACTAAAATTTGACCTTCAGGAATGACTTCAACACCAAATAACCCCATATCAAAATCACTGGTCAATGGAAAGCCATCTGTGACAGCTGCTTTGAATTCATCCAAGTAGGGTTCATCATATGCTTGTCCATTGATATAAAGGGTATCGTTTTGATAGGAAACCTGATCGCCAGGTAAACCGATCACTCGTTTGATATAGTTTTTGCCTGCTTCATCCGGTGCTTCAAACGTTATGATATCGAAACGTTCGATCTCGGTATTTTTCAAAGCAATCACCCGCTCACCATCATGTAATGTGGGGTCCATCGAATCTCCTTTTACGATCACAGGAGTAAAGACATACTGTCTTAATAACAAGAGGAATAAAGTGAAGATCACGACAAATCCTACTGTTTTTAAAAGCTCTTTTACTTGTTGCACGCGTCCCTCACTCCTTGAATATTTTACTATATTTTTCAAGAATCGAACAAACATTCTTATTTTTCTATTCTACCATAAAATGATAGGAGCAGGACATTTCCCCTTTGGTTCTTTACAAAAATTTGGAGAATCAAGAGACTTGCATATGAATTGTCATCCTTTCTGATCCGTGCTAGGGTTAAATAAGAACCCATTATTGAAAGGAAGTGCCAAGATGAACCAACAGTTACCACAAGTACCAACAAAGTTATTGATTAACGGAAAATGGCTTGAAGGAACAAAAGAGTCAGTTTCGGTTACCAATCCTGCCACTAATGAAGAACTCGTAAAAGTCAGTCAAGGAGGGATCGAGGAAACCAAGCAAGCAATCGATGCCGCAGCGATTGCTTTTCCCGAATGGTCAAAACGCTCCCCTCGAGAACGTGCCGATTTGATGAACGTCATTGCTGATTTGATGGAGGAAGAAAGCGATCGTTTAGCAAAAATCATGAGTATGGAACAAGGAAAACCATTAAAAGAAGCGGAGGCAGAAATCCAATCCAACGTTGACAATTTCCGTTGGAATGCAGCTGAAGCGCAACGGGTCTATGGCGAAGTGATTCCAGCCCCTGAACACAATCATTGGCTGGTACGCAAAGAAGCGATCGGGGTTGTTGGCGCGATCACACCTTGGAACTTTCCTTCTAACATGATTGCAAGAAAAATTGCACCTGCTATGGCCGTTGGCTGTACCCTTGTTATGAAACCATCAAAAGAAACCCCACTATCCGCATTAGCTTTAGGCGAGCTTTTTCAACAAGCAGGACTTCCAGACGGGGTCGTCAATATCGTCTTAGGTGATTCTTCTGAGATTGGGAAAGAATTGACCGAAAATGAACAAGTCAAAAAAATCACCTTTACCGGCTCCACGAAAGTTGGGATGAAATTATATGAACAAGCAGCACCAACTCTGAAAAAAGTTTCATTGGAGTTAGGTGGTCATGCCCCGTTTCTTGTTTTTGCTGATGCTGATTTAGATTTAGCTGCTGAAAAATTAATTGCAGCAAAATTCCGCAACAACGGTCAGGTCTGTACATCCCCCAATCGAATTTTTGTCGAAGAGTCCGCCAAAGACGCCTTTACCAAAACATTACTAGCGAAAATGGAAACCGTAACGGTCGGCAATGGTCTGGAAAACCCTACTGTTGGTCCTTTGATCAACCAAGCAGGCGTTGAAAAAGTCATCGAGCAGTTGGAAGATGCGGTAAATAAAGGAGCTAAAGTTTTACTCGGTGGTAAAAAGCTTACTGAAGGTGAATACGAAAAAGGCAACTTCTTCGCACCAACGGTCATCGATGGGATTACTTCTGAGATGGCTATCTACTACGAAGAAACCTTTGGACCTGTGATTCCATTGATCTCATTTACGGATCGACAAGCAGTCATCGCTGCGGCAAATGATACGGAATTTGGACTAGCTTCCTACTTCTTTTCAACGAATTTGCAAACGATCTCGAATGTAGCCCAAAACCTCCAATATGGGATGGTTGGGGTCAATGACATTGCGATCTCAAATCCGGCGGCTCCCTTCGGCGGCGTCAAGCATTCCGGTTTTGGTCGTGAAAACGGCAAATATGGCCCTGAAGAATACGTGACCGTTAAATTCATTGCTATCGATGCCCAATAAGAAAAAGTCAGGTGCGTTTGCCTGACTTTTTGACGTCCCAAGCATTTTCTTTTACTAACATTAAGTAAGAATGTATACTTCACTCTATGACAATAGAAAAGGTGGGAATACGATGACAAAATTTCTTGAGACAATCAAACAGCGCCGCTCAATCTATGGGCTAGGTAAAAATGTGGCTCTTTCCGACACTGAAATCGAAGACATTGTGAAAGAAGCAGTGAAAAATAGTCCAACTGCGTTTAACGCACAATCACCAAGAGCCGTGATTTTATTTGGCGAAGCCCACGAAAAATTGTGGACATTAACAGAGGCTGCGATAGAACCATTGACACCACCCGAAGCGTTTGAAGCGACAAAACAAAAACTTGCTGGTTTTAAAGCGGGTTACGGAACCGTTCTATTCTTTATTCACACGGATACCGTGAAAAATTTGCAAGAGCAATTTGCTCTATACGCAGAGAACTTTCCCGTTTGGGCAGAACAATCGAATGGGATCGCTCAAGCGAACGCTTGGACCGCTTTAGAAGAAGCTGGATTAGGTGCCAACTTACAGCATTACAACCCTGTCATCGATGACGCTGTTGCAGCTGAATGGTCAATTCCTGAAAATTGGCAACTACGGGCGCAACTAGTCTTTGGTTCAAAAGAAAGCGAACCGAACGAAAAAGAATTTCTAAGTGACGATGAGCGCTTCCGCGTGTTCCATTAATCAATTTTCGACCTAAAAAAAGACCCTTGATTACGCCTTAAACTGGCAGTAATCGAGGGTCTTTTAGTCCTTTGTTCCTTGATCATGATCGACTAAAATATCGATCGGTGTCCCTTCATTCAAGTGTTCTGACAAGAAAACAACCAATTCTGCTAATGGCTGCTTGAATTTCATTAATGGGCCTCTCATCCCTCTTCGAAAATAGTTCATCTTGATGGGCTGCCCTTCCTTTTCTTGAAATAAAACGACTCGATCGATCTCTTGGTAGAGTACCCCTTTGATACTCATTGGATGGACAATGATTCGATCAAGTGCTAAGCCGCGGCTATCTAAAACAAAGCTCAAAAAGACCAAACCCGAAACGATCCCTCGCACCCGATTATCAAGTGCCTCTTCCATCATCACCATAGATAGGATAATCATTACTGAAAAAATCGTAATGGCGACCTTGCTTAGTTTGCGCTCCACAGCAAGAAATTGAATGTCTTTCCGTACCACGAATAAATAAAGGTATAAAACGATCGTAAAGGCACACATAACTAGCGTTAACCCACTCATAATACTCTCCGTTCTGTTTTCTTTTCCTTATTCTACCAAAAAACCATCTGATACAAAAGGCTTAGCCTATTTCGTAGGTTTTTTGATATCTATTTTAACAAGAATTCGGTACAATAGGAAAAAAAGGAGGAATTATCATGAATGCATTTTTTGATAAATTACAACGCTATGATTTACTTCGTGCCGTCGTATATATCGTCTTTGGCTTCATCATCTTGATTGCACCACGATCTGTCTTCAACACGATCGTTTATCTTGTTGCCGGGTATATTGCATGTTTAGGGATCATTAGCTTGTATACGAGCTACAAAGAAAAACAAAAGGGCTATCGCAATGTGCAATCCGTCTCTGGTATCTTACTGTTGATTGCGGCAGCTGCGATTTTAGTTTTTGCCAAAGGATTACTTGCCATCGTGCCATTTTTCTTAGGAATCATGATCACCATCAGCGGTTGCACCCGATTGATGGCAAGCTTTAACCAAAAACGCATTGGTTTACCTTATATCACTAGCTTGATCATCAGTCTATTGATCATTGCTGCAGGGATCATCCTAGTATTGAATCCCTTCGCCACTTGGTTATTATTCTTCCAAATTTTTGGCGGGATCTTGATTTTCATGGGTGCCTCCGATGCGGTCAACCATTTTCAACGAAAAAGAGCCTAATAAATGAGAATGTTTTAAAATTTCCTACGAATCTAACATCTACATGTAGACTTTTCCCGCTATTCCTTTTAAAATAGGAGATATCAAACAGTCAGTCCATTGACACGCGGGAGGTGCGACATGAAGAAAATCAAGCAAGCAGCAAAACATCCAAACGATGTACCGGTAATTTTTTTGACCGATGCAACTGGCAAAGTCGTACGAAAAATCTCGATCAATGAGTGGCGTGCGCTTAAAGCAACCCCTGACCAGATCGAAGAACTTGATATCAAATTGTATCGTGAAGCAATCAGTTTTTATCTTCAAGAAGACTACGCAAAAGCAAAAGATCTCTTGCATTTCTTGATCAACAAAACAGACTATAGTCATTATGAATACGTGGAACGACTAGCAAATATCTACCGCATCGAAAACCGTCCCGCTAAAGAAAAAGACCTGTTACTGACTGCTTATCATGCAATCAAACCGTTGGATTCCTCTGAAGGGATTTTAAGAAGGATCGAAAATCGATTGCAAAAAATCGATGCCTTTGATTTTCCAACTTCGACACAATTCAGTCATTAAAAAAGCAGCTATCCTTCGATAGCCGCTTTTTTTTATGCATCTGGCAGTTTGCGCAAAAGGCGCAACCCGTTAAACAATACAATCAACGTACTTCCTTCATGGGCAAATACCCCCAGTCCAATATTCATTTTTCCAAATAGATTCAACCCGACTAGTAATGCGACGATAAACATGGAGAAGAAAATATTTTGCCAAATGATTCGATCCATTTTCTTCGCTAAGCGATAGGCATACGCGAAGCGTGAAAGATCATTTTTCATGATCACGGCGTCCCCCACTTCGATAGCAACATCTGACCCTTCCCCCATCGCAAAACCGATGTCTGCCTGAACAAGTGCGGGCGCATCATTGATGCCATCCCCCACCATGGCGGTTTGTCCGTAGGCTTCTTGGAGTGCTCGAACCGCTTCCGCTTTGTTCTCAGGTAACACATTAGCCGCCACTTGATCAACGTTTAGCCGCTTTCCGATGGCTTCCCCAGCAGACGCACTATCTCCGGTGATCATAACGGTATGGATCCCTTCATTTTTTAAATAACGAATCACAGAAGCTGCCTGTTCGTTCGGCTCATCCATCAAAGCGATGATTGCGACAACCTCTTCATTGATGGAAAAAATGACCATCGTTTTTCCTTGCGCTTCCAGGTGACGGTACTGTTGATCCAACGAACCTGTTAACTGGGAGTTTTCGGTTCTTTTTCCTAATCGATAGGTTTTTGTTCCTGAGACGGCTACTAAACCGGAACCAATCTCATTCGTAACCGTCAGCTGTTCGCTTTGCAGCCCTTTATTGTTCTTCTCAAAATAAGTAACGATCGCATCTGCCAATGGATGATTGGCTTGTTTTTCCAGCGAAACGATGATGGAAGCGGCCTCTGCTTGATCGATGGCTTCAGCGAAAATGACATCCGTGACCGTTGGTTTTCCGACGGTCAACGTGCCCGTTTTGTCAAATGCCACCGCTTTGATCTGAGCAAAATTCGTTAAGTAGTTGCTGCCTTTAAAAAGAATCCCTTTTTTCGCTAGATTTGAAATCGCAGATAAACTAGCAGGTACGGCACTTGCCGCTAACGCACAAGGAGACGCTGCAATCATCATCACGATCCCGCGATAAAAACTGGTATACCAATCCCAACCAAGTAGAAACGGTGCTGTTAAGATGAACAAAGGGACTGCAATGAAAACAATCGTTACATAGATTGGTTCGATTTTTTTGATTCGTGTTTCTGTTGGTGATTGATTCGACTGTGCCGCTTCAACGACTGAAAGAATTTTGGCAAAGACCGTTTCCGAGCTGTCTTTTGTGACTTCCATTAAAAATGTTCCATTGCCATTGATGGTACTGCCATAAACTTCGTCTCCCGCTGTTTTCTCTCGCGGTATACTCTCGCCATTGATGGAAGCTTCGTTGATAGCACTCGTGCCAGAAAGAATCACCCCATCTGTTGCTAACTGATCGCCAGGCAAAACTTGTAAAATATCTCCTTTTTTTATCTCTGAAGCAGCAATTTTTTTGGCTTTCCCATCTGGGCCCATCAAACGTGCTTCCGTTGGATTCAATTTGAGAAGATTGGTGATTTCTCGTCGGCTTTGCCCTTCCGCGTATTCTTCTAAAAAGTGAGCACCAGCAAAAATCAAAATCAGTAAGGCTGCCTCATTAAAATTGCCTATGATCATTGACCCTATCGCTGCTAATAACATCAATAGATGTACATTTGGCGTAAAGCGCCGATTGATTCTTGTGCTTTTTACGGTATCCTCGATCCCTTCCCACGAAATGTGGTAGCCCGCTAATAAAACTGCAGCAAAATAAACCCCGTCTTTTACCCATTGATTCGAAATAAACAGCGCCACTATAAAGAAGATTACCCCCGCGAAGTAAACCTTACGAGGAAACGTCCCATGATCATGGGTATGCGTATGTCCCTTTGTTTTTGTGTGCTCGTGTTGACAAGTATGTTCAGCCATCATCAAAACCTCCTCTATTCCATCGAACATATGAACGATCAATCATGTTTATACCCTGATTATATATGAACAAACAATCATATGTCAACCGAAATAAGTTTTTCTTGTGAAATGTAAGCGTTTATGGTTTTGAGAATGCGGATGGCATGCTAGAATAAAGTTAGGAGAAAAAAGGAGTGTTGGCTATGAGAACATTTACTGGTGGAATTTCACTAAGTCCCCCGTTACAAATGTTAAAAGAAAAATTAATGATCGAACAAGATGAAATCCTTACCTTTTCACCCACGATGGTCTTTATCCCTTTGGCACAACATATTGGTGCCCCTGTCGAACCGACGGTTTCCGTTGGTGAGTACGTCAAGCAAGGACAAGTGATCGCTGAAGCAGATGCCTTTGTATCTGCGAAAGTCCATGCATCTGTTTCGGGCAAAATCGTCGATATTGTCGATTGGCCAAATCAAAACAATGAAGAAGGAAAAACCATCATCATTGAAAACGATTATGCCTTCGATAATGATTTTTTGTCCACCCCATTCAACTGGCAATCTGCTGCTAACGAAACGATCCTCAAAAAAATCCGTCAAGGCGGTATCGCCGGCAAAGGCGGTGCAACGTTTCCCACCCATGTCAAATTCAGTATTGATGAAAATAAAAAAATCCATACCTTGATCTTAAACGGATCTGAATGTGAGCCCTTTTTGCGCAGTGATGCCTTCTTAATGCAAAAAGAAGCCCAAAAAATCATCCAAGGGGCAAAAATTGCCCAAAAATTGTTAGCTGATCCAAAAATCATCATTGGCATCGAGGATGATAAACCGCTAGCCATTTCAGCGATGCAAGCCGCAAGTGCAGAGGATGACACGATAGAAGTCGTTACTGTCCCAACTGTTTATCCAACCGGTGGTGAAAAGCAGTTAGTAGAGTTATTGACCGATCAGGAGGTACCTTTAGGCGGCTTGACTGCCGATATTGGGATCGTATTGATCAATGTTGCCACCAGCTTTGCCATCGCTGAAGCGGTCTGTTATGACAAACCGCTGATTGAACGCTATACAACCGTGACTGGTGATGTTCAACATCCACGCATCGTCAAAAATCCTTTAGGAACACTCGCAGGAGAGTTGATCGATTTTGCTGGCGGCTTTCAAGGTGCGCCCAGCAAGCTGATTCTTGGCGGCCCCATGATGGGGAAATCCGTCAAAACATTAAAGGTTCCGGTCACCAAAGGCAGCAACGGGATCGTTGTTTTTAATGAAGAAACCGATTGGCTATATGCCGAAAACCCCTGCATTCGCTGCAATAAATGTGTCGAAGCTTGTCCGATGCGCCTGATGCCGATGGAGATCGATCAATTCTATCGAGCAGGCGATTATCAAAAATGTGAAGAATTGCTGGCAGAAGCGTGTATCAATTGTGGTGCTTGCACCTTTGTCTGTCCAGCCAAACGTTCCTTAGCTGCCAACATCACTGCCGCAAAAGGCAAGGTTGCACAGCTGCAGAAGGAGGCGAAGGAAAGTGCCTGATTACTACAAGGATTCCGATAGCGAGCGCCTCTTTCAGCAACGAAAAAACCAAGAAACACCACCAAGCCCCCATATTCGCAGCAATGACGAAACAGTCAAAATCATGGGCTGTGTAGTACTAGCCTTACTACCAGCAGTTTTATTCTCGGGCTACCTTTTCGGGCTCAAGGTATATGGGTTGTTTCTCATTGCGTTAGCCACGGCGTTTGCCGCCGACGGAATTTGGTCCTACCTCATCAAACGGCCATTTCGTTTCGATCTAAGCATCGTTGTGACGGCATTGCTTTTAACGATGAATCTTCCACCGACCGCACCTTGGTATTTCCCAGTGATCGGGGTGGCGTTTGCCGTGATCATCGTCAAAGAATTTTTTGGCGGTATCGGCTATAACTTTTTAAATCCAGCCCTTGGCGGTCGCGCCTTGTTGATTGGCTTGTTTTATAACCAGATGTTTTTGATCAGTTGGCCAGATCCACCTTTTGGCAGCATTGCTCCTGATGTGGTTTCGCAAGCTACGGCGAACGATGTCGTTTCCGGTGCTACGCCGTTAGCTGTCATGAAGGCCGGGGACACTTTAAGCGGTTCTGATCTGTTGGATGCTTTTTTAGGATTTACTGGGGGACGAATCGGTGAAACCAGTGCCTTGCTTTTACTGCTGGGTGGAATTTTTCTTGTTTACAAGAAAATCATCTCCCCTCGTATCCCACTGATTATTTTTGCAACGATCGGGCTCTTTGCTTTTATCCTTGGTCCAGAAGGACTTTTTACTGGCAGTTGGCAAACGGTGATCGGGCATATCATCAGCGGTGGTGCCATGTTGGGTGCGATCTTTATGGCGACTGATTATTCTTCGACTCCAGGAACAAAAGCAGGAGAAAATCTTTTTGCCTTAGGCGTGGGGCTTCTCGTTGTCCTCTTCCGTTTCTTTGGTTTCACAAACGAAGGCATGAGCTATGCCATCTTGATCATGAATTGTTTTACTCCACTCATCGATCGCTTCTTACGCCTTCGCATTTTAGGGGAAGGAAAAAAGACCCCGTTCAACCTTAAAATCATGAGCTAAAACGCAAGAAAGGAGCGTTCTCATATGATGATCGCCAATCGACTAGTGGTCTTCCTAGTCATTCTACTCACAAATTACGCCTGTCAAAATTTGGCGCCGACCGTCAAAGAAAAAAAACCGAACGTGACGACACGGGTGGTTTTCCTGTCAGGGATCATTGCAGTTGCTTACTTGTTGAGCGGTTTAAGCTTTTATCTTTTACTTCAAAATCGCTTTGTCTATGGCAATCAAGTGGTCACCAATTTAGTAAGTGCTGCCATCATCGCCTTGATTGCTGCCAGTCTATGCTTACTGATCGTTCCAGCAAAAAACCGTTTCTTGACGAATGATCTAAAAAAGACGATCCTAGTCAGTGTCATCTTGCTGACGATCGCCACCGTGACCCAATTTCCCTATACCGATTATTTAACCAATTTACTTGTTGCTGTAGGCATGTATTTTCTCTTTTCCTGTGCTTTGTCAGGGGTTCATACACGAAATCAAATTGCCACGATTCCGCCAATTCTAAAAGGCTTACCCCTGGACATCGTGACACTTTTTCTATTTTATCTGAGCTTTTCCTTTCTCAACGGTGTCTTCTTCAACTATTTATTCTAAACAAAAAGCAAGTCCCGCTTTGGCAGCGGAACTTGCTTATTTCTTGCGGAATATTTCTCTGAAGGAACCGATCAAAAAACCAGTCGAAAAAGCATTTTGTGCTTTTTGTTCTTTTTCAGCAGCGATTTTTTGTCGTGTTCGCAGCCCTTTATTGGCATTTTTGGACTTCTTCCCTTCACGGAGTTCTTTCGAAGCCTTTTGAAACTCTTTTGAGAAACGGTTATACCCAACCATTCCTTTTGCCTCCTTTCTTTTTACGTGGCACATAATAACGAGGATTTATTATAGGAATTGCCTTTCTGATGCAAATCAGGTAACATAACAGACAGAAAGATGATTTATCCCAGGTTTATCAGAAAGGAAGATCCCATGAACGAAACCCACACTGGATTGTTAGTCAATAGCCGTGTTTTTCAAGAAACGCCAATGATGCTAACAGGTATTCAACTTTTAGAAGACCACAAAATCGTGAATTGCATTATTAAGGATCGCTACTTAGCCAGTTATGTCTTACGCCTTCCTTTAAATAAATACCAATTAGAAGTCGAAGGAAAATGGAACAAGCGGGAACAGTTAGTGATCAAGCATATGAAAATCAAGAATATCGATGAGTTTATTAAAATCGTCGGTACACCAGAATAACAGGACTCACGAAAAGCAAGTGCAGGCAACTGCCCTTGCTTTTTTTTTGAAAAAATCCAGCTGATTTTTCCCGCGTGTTCCTCCGATGTTTATCGCGACATTCTGGTAAACCGATCGATCAAGGCTTTTTGCTCCTCTTTGATACCGATCGCCAACGGTTTGATCATTAGTTTGACAGTGGTTGAAGGTGTCTGAATCTGGACTTTTTTATTTACCACACCGCCTAGTTGTAATTTTGTGATCTCATGGATCATAATTGTCTGCATCCCTTTTTCATGAAATTGCAGATCTAACTGAATCAAGTGGATTTTTTCTTCGTCAACCACCACGATAAAATACTTTGGTGTTGGCAGGGCAATCATTTTGGCTTCCTCGGCATAACCAGCCAGTTTTCCATGGAACTTCGCACGGTAGCTTTCTAAATCATCTTTTTTCACGATCCATTTCATCAAAAGCCACATCCTTCCTTAGATACCTTAAGGATACCTTCAGAAACCGCTTTTGCACAACAATATGCCTGCTTGTTTCCTCACATAACCCCTTTCACCTCATTTGATCGTCAAAGACTTTTTCCTCTAGTCATGGACGTTTTGTCCGACACTAGCTAACTCAACAAAAAAAGCGAAGCGCTTAGTGCCCTTCGCTGTTGTTCTTTGGATAGTAGTGTTGGAAAAGCCGCAGAAAGATCGGTGCTAGTAACAGATAAAAAATGCCATTGCCTATTGCGTGGAGGGCATCAAAGCTCAATCCTTGAAAATAATAAGCCCAAAAGCTAGGAAACCCATAAAGTTTGACACTGATCCAAGATATCACAAAGCCATAAGCAAACCCTGCAAATACACTGTAGCTGACTTGTAAAAGCAACCGTTTCATAAACAGCTTGCTTTTTGACAACAGATACATCCCCAAAATAATGATTGCATAGCTAACTAATTGAGCAATCGTCCATATTCCCATTCCAATGTAAAAATTGGTAATCAGCATCGAGAGCAGACAAACGATCAATCCACGACTAAGGCCTAAATGGATGGTTACTAATAAAAAGATCACCGTCATTGGTTGAACATTGGGTAAGGGTTGAAAAAGTGACCTGCCGACGACGGCCGCTGCCACAAGCAGCCCTAAATAAGCAATTTCTTTTCCAGCAAATGCAAGTGGTTTATTCGAATTTTTCATAGGTGAAAACCACTTTATCGTTGTTTCCTAAAAAGGTATCATCTGCCCCAGTTGTAATCATTTCATCATTGATCGTATATGTCCAATAATAGCCAGCTTTTTCATCTTGCGCTAAACCGTCAATGCTGGTGATCATCCCTTGATTTTCTTCCAAGTCAAAGTTCTCTTTCATGATAGTCATCAAAGAAACCCCTTCTTTAAAAGTGACCGTTTTGGTTTCGATCTCCTGGTCTTGCTCTTCACTTTTATTATTGAAGCTGATTTGGGCAGTGCGCTCTTCGGCGTTTTGTTGGACTAACGAAGATTCACTGGAGGAGTTTCCCGCATCCATCGATGGTTTGGCACAGCCCGCAAAAACCAGACTTAGTAAAAAAATATAACTAAAAACAACAGTTTTCTTCATAATAATGGCTCCTTTGATTTTTTTTACAACACCTTATTCTACTAAAAATAAACAAAAAAGGCGAAATTTTTTTGTTTCTCTCTATAGAAAGCATTGTAAAACCATGAGACTATGGGTATACTAGCTTCAATCATTCGTAAGAAGAAATGAAGGAGTGTTGGAATGATGGATAGAAAAAAAGCGTCCTGTACCACTTTACTAGTAGGAAAAAAAGCATCGATCGACGGCTCGACCATGATTGCCCGCAATGAAGATTCTGGAAGCGGTTCGGAACCGCAAAAATTCGTCGTCATCACTCCAGAACAGCAAGGAAATGAATTTTACGCCGTTTTAAGTGACTGTCGAATCAGTTTGCCAGCAAAATCATTACGCTATACTTCAACCCCTGAAGCAGATGAATCGCAAGGAGTTTGGGCAGCTTCAGGAATCAATGAAGAAAATATCGCCATGACTGCAACAGAAACGATCACAACCAATTCACGCGTTTTGGCTATTGATCCATATGTGGAAGATGGTATCGGGGAAGCTGATTTCGTCAGCATCGTACTGCCTTACATCCATTCCGCTAAAGAAGGTGTTTTACGCTTAGGGGAACTCTTAGAAACCTATGGAACCTATGAAGCCAACGGGATCGCTTTTTCTGATGCCGAGGAAATCTGGTATATGGAAACCATCGGTGGACATCACTGGGCAGCTGTTCGCATACCAGATGATGCCTATGTCGTGGCACCAAATCGCTTAAACATTGATCACTTCGATTTCGCCTCAGAAATGACGTTGTGTTCGCAGGATCTCGAACAGTTGATTGAAGACTATCAATTAAATCCTGATTTTGAAGGGATTAATCTACGCCATATTTTTGGCAGCTCCTCAGAAAAAGATACCCGTTACAATAACCCGCGGGCATGGTACATTCAAAAACACTTTAGCGGAACAGCCGCTGAACCGATCGATCAAGAGCTCCCGTTTGTATGCTACCCAAAACAAAAGCTATCCGTGGAAGATGTAAAATGGGCATTGAGCTCCCACTTCCAAAATACGCCTTTTGACCCTTACGGTACAGGGAGCGAGACACAAAAAACACAATTCCGATCGATTGCTCTCAATCGCAACCAGCAAGTCCATATTTTACAGATCCGCAACCACGTGCCCGCAGCAATCGCTGGCATTCATTGGCTTGCCTTTGGCCCCAATACCTTCAATGGCGTTGTGCCCTTTTATGCAGCTATCACTAAGACCCCACTTGGCTATTGTGATACGACAAAGACCTACGATCCATCAAATAGCTATTGGTTAGGACGCACCTTGGCGTTGATTGGAGACAGCGACTACGATCGCTATAGTGATCTTGCCAACCGTTTTGAAATGGAAACGATGGCGGCTTGTCGCCGCATCCAACAAGAAACTGATCGTAAAGCTTCCGTTGACAAGCAGCCTACTCGTCTGCTTGAAGAAGCCAACGCTGAGATGGCCGAACTGTATTTAAAAAATGCAACAACGTTACTAGGAAAAATGGTGGAGTCTGGCAGTAATAAAATGGCCTTGCGTTTTTCTTTAGCCGATTAGTCAATCGCTGAAAATAAAAGGATTAACAAAAACTTTACATGGAATTGCAGCAATCTAAACATTGCTCTCCTATACTAAAGATACCAATTCGTTTTCTTTTTCCTTGCTGGTACAAATCAAGCAATTGATTTGTACTAGTCCCCCTATTGAAGATCAATTGGTAAAAACCGTTGGGAGGAATGAACATGACTACAAGCATTTATCGGACTGTCACCAACGAAATTGTTAAAGGTGAGATCATCAAGAGCAAGAGTCAGCAAGATATGCTGATCATTCAAGACAAAGAAGGTTATTTCCATGTCGTTGAACCAATCCCCGTTACTACTGCAATGACTCCCCGCACGACGAAAGACTAAAAAACCACTGGCGATCAGAAAGAATACAGGATCTTTCTGATCGCTCAGTGGGTTCTTTTTTATGTCAAACTCAATGTGAATCGCTTCAAGCCATCAATGAGTTTTTCTCGCGAACAGCCAATGTTTAGGCGCAAAAAATTTCTCCCCTCTTTCCCATAGATCTCTCCTGACATAATCGCGACTTTCCCCTTTCGAATCATTCGTTGCTGCAATTCCGCCATCGTTAAACCCAGTGCTGTACAATCAATCCACATAAGATACGTGGCTTCGCTTTTCGTGACCACGAGTTCTGGGTGATGTTCCTGTAAATAAGCGATCACATAAGCAATGTTACCATCAAGATAGTCATTGAGCTGATCCACCCACTTACTTTCATTATCGTAGGCAGCAATTGTTGCGGTCATGCCAAAAATACTGGTGGAGCTCAACCCATCGGCTTCTTTTAACTGAGTTAAGAAGCGCTCACGCAACTTGGGATCAGGAATGATTCCATAAGAATAAATCAACCCTGGGAAATTAAATGTTTTACTTCCCGAAGTAACAAGGGCTACATTTTCTTGCAACAAATCAATGATCGGTTGATGCTTTTGTCCTTTTCTTACAATGTCCATATGGATCTCATCAGAAATGATAAATACATCATGGGTTTTCGCCAATTCGATGATTCGTTGCAACTCATCCTTTTGCCAGACTCTCCCAGTTGGGTTATGAGGACTACAGAGGAGAAGAACTTTATTTTCAGGCTGTGCCATCAATCTTGTTAGCTCTTCGAAATCAATGCGATACGAGTTCGCATCATAGATGAGTGCATTAGGTACGATTTTTCTTTTGTTCTCTTTGATCATTTTATAAAACGCATCATACGCTGGCGTCTGAATAATGATCCCATCTCCTGGTTCACTGAGTAGGGTGACGAGCTGTTTAACGCTATACATAACGGAAGGACTGTAGACCAGCCAATCGCTTTTGATCATGCTGTTAAAACGTTCAGAATACCATTTGCAGACCGCTTGCTTGAATTCATTATGATTCCAACGTGTATACCCAAAAACCGGGTGCTGCATCCGCTTGATAAGTGCCGCTTCAACTGCAGCTGGCACCTTGAAATCCGTATCGGAAATCGTAAATGGCAACAAGTTTTTTTCACCAAAACGGTCTTCAACATAATCCCATTGAGTACACTGGGTTCCTTTACGATTGATTGGTTCATCAAAAAACATTTTCTTCACTCCTACTACTTGACAATTTTGCTAAAGAATCGCATCAAGTTGATTTCTGACTGTTGTTACTTTCGTTCCAATGATTACTTGCACGTTAGTATCATCTAAGTGAACGACCCCAAGCGCACCTAGTTTTTTCAGCCGTTCATCATCAACCAATGTACCATCGTTTAGAACGAGGCGTAGCCGTGTAATGCAATTGTCTAAAGAATCAATATTGCTTGCTCCCCCTAAAGCTGCCAAAATACCATGGGCATCATAGCCACTCTTTCCAGAATAGGTCATTTCCTCTTCCAACTCATTCGTTTGATCACTGTTCTCTTCTCTACCAGGTGTCTTCAAGTTCTTGCGAAGGATTACTGTTTTAAAAACAAAGTAATAAAGGGCAAACCAGCAAGCTCCTACAATCAGAACGAGCCACCATTTTGTATATGCGCCTTGCATCACGCCAAAGATAAGAAAATCAAGCACGCCCCCATCGGTATTTCCAATCGTGACACCTAATAGACTCATTACCATAAATCCAGCACCTGTCATGATGACATGAAAAATCCATAATAAAGGGCTGATGAATAAGAATAAAAATTCGATTGGTTCAGTAATTCCTGTCACAAAAGTTGCAATGACGCCTGAAATCAATAAACCTTTTATTTTTGAACGATTTTCAGGTTTTGCCGTGTGGTACATAGCTAATGCTGCTGCCGGTAAGCCAAACATGAAGGTTGGCATCTTCCCTTGAGACAAGAACGCAGTTGCACTTGGTGAGATGCTCAAGCCGTTTTGTAATTCCGCATAAAAAATATTCAACGCCCCAAAGACTTGCTGACCATCGATCAGCTGACTTCCCCCGGCTTCGGTAAAGCGAATCATGGAAACCAAAATATGGTGTAATCCAAATGGCAGTAACAAGCGCTCACCTGAACCAAATAAGAACGGACCGAAAGGACCAGCTTGTTGGATCAAATGTCCGATTCCTGTGATGATCATAGCAAACAACGGCCAAATCATCGGAATGATCACCCCGACCATAGCTAAAGTAAGCGAGGTGATGATTGGAACAAAACGTGCTCCTGAAAAGAATGCAAAACTATCTGGCAATTGAAAATGGTAGAAGCGCATATGCAATTTATAAACGATCAATCCTGCGATAATACCTCCTAGAACACCCATTGATAATGTTTGAATGCCAAAAACGATCTCTTGCCCTGCTTCTCGTAGTTGATCTGCAGCAGCTAATTGATTCGTTTCTTGCAAATAAAAATTGATGGATAAATGCATCACGACATAGCCCACAAAGCCTGAGAATGCCGCAACTCCCTTCTCTTTTCTTGCTAGACCTAAAGGAATCGCCATCGCAAACATGACGGGTAAGTAACTAAAGGCAAACCCACCGATCGTTGACATGAAACGAAAAACCACTTGGAGCCAAGGGGCACCTAAAAATGGGAAAACGTCGATCGTTGAAGAAGATGAAAATGAACTACCAATCCCTAAAAATAAACCCATGAATGCGAGTAAAGCGACTGGCAACATAAATGTTTTCCCAAGTCCTTGAAAAATTTCCATCCAGCTTGCTTTCTTTCCTTTTTGCATATCATTTCCTCCTAACACTTTTATCTCTTAAAATGTAAACGATATCAAGAAGGCTTACAATACAGTTCCCCAAAGAAGAATGACCATTCACAAAATGGAATGGTCATTCAGGATCAAGTCCTGCTTCGATTTGATTGGCGTATTGAATAATTAAAATATCCAGTAACGCCGCTAAGGAGATCCGCGGGCTCAAATCGACTTCATGATGATTAATCGCTGTCATTTCAACAGGAAAAGAGAAGGTGGCAAGCTTTTCTAACGTGCTTTTTGGTTGACCAATACAGGCTAAAATCGGCACGCCTCTTTGTTTCAAACGAGTAGCATAATTTAGCATCCCGATCGTTTCTCCACTATGACTAATAAAAAGAGCTAAATCATTTTTTGATAGTTGGTTCGCGATGGTTGTCAATTCATCCCAATCCGTTGATGCACCCACTGTTTTACCTAAAAAGCGCAATTTTCGACTTGCAGATAATGCGACCGGCGCACTTTGCCCTAAAGCGAAAAATTCGATTCGTTGTGCTTGCTGCAGCATTTCCACGGCACGCTGAAAGTCAGCTTCTTCAATCATTGATAAGGATGTCGTCAGCTGGTCAATCATTTGCTTGATCAGTGGGGATAAGCCAAGAGAGGCTTGGGTAGCAGACTCGTTTCTTTCAAGGCTTTGATAACTTTTCAATGAAAATTTGAATTCTTGAAAACCCGTAAAGCCAAGCTTTTTCGCCATTCGACTGATCGTTGCTTGACTAGTATAGGTTTGAGAAGCTAACTCATCGGCCGTCATTTCCGAAACTTTCTCAGGCGCTCTCAAACAATAGTTAAGGACGGTTCGTTCTACTCGGTTTAGCTCAGGGATTTTGTATTGGATTCGTTTGTATAAATGGTTCATCACCTGCTTCTCCTCTCTACTGTTTCTTTATTCTTCTCCTCTCCACTATGCTTCATTTACTCATTATACCTTCCATCAAGAAAAGTACCAACTGATGATGAAGAACTTGACAGCAAAAAAGTGACTCACCAGGTAAAAGGTGAGCCACTTCTTCTATTTTCTCTCTATCTATCATTTTTGCGCAGTCAATTCTGTAAACTCTTGCCCATTGCCATAGTCACTTTCTTTTGAGGGTTGCTTTCCAGATATTCGTTGTCGGCAACTGACAAGTTTATTTTCGACATATTCCATTGTATTGGCGGCGAACATTACTACATTTGCTAGACCTTTGATCAAGGGATCGTTTGGTTCCATCCTCTATTCCCCCATTTCCTTCACGTGTAAGTTGTTACTGACACTTCCTTAACAATGAATATAGACGAGGTACCTTAAATCAAACTAAAAGAGGACCAACACTACGAAAAGCAAAGCAGACTAGTTTCCCTTTCTGGTAAAATATGGTACATGTAGTAGGAAAGGATGATCAATCTCATGATAAAAACCTTAGTGGTGGCTAGCCACCCAGATTTCCACAACTCTCTTTCCCAACGTTTTTTCAGTGAAAGTGCCAAACTTTCTAATGTCACCATACACTTTCTTGATGATTTTTCTGACTTTTCCCTTGCCGATGAACAGGCGCTGCTGCATAACTGTGACCGTTTGGTTTTACAATTCCCCTTATATTGGTACAGTGTTCCAGCAAAAATGAAAGCTTGGATCGATACGGTTTGGGAAAATTGCGCGCCTGCTTTGATGGGAAAAGAAATTAGTTTCGCCGTTTCTACTGGTGTTGCTGCCAAAGAATTTCAGTTAGGTGGTCGAGAAAATACGACCTTTAACGAAATTTTGCATCCACTCGTACTGATGGCAAAAAAACACCAAATGACCGTGTTACCCATCGTTGTCCTTGACCAACTGATGTATAAAACGGAAAAAGAAAAGCGTGCCTTTGTCATTGCCTATCAGCAATTATTATCGATGCCCGCTCCCTTTACGTTTGACCAAAAGCAACAATGGTTTGCTGAGAAACTGGCACATTTGGTTTCTAAAAAACCGCAGCTTTCTCCTTTGCTATCCCTGTTGCAGGAAAACCATGAAACATTGAACGAATTAGAAGATGCTTTAGCTGAATTGGAGGTGCTTTGATGAGGCATGATTGGCTAACACCGCTGATAGAACAATCCATTCAAGAAACCACTGATTACCATGAAAAAGCATTTTTGCAAGAGCTGGGACAGTTGTTGCAGCAGCAAGAAACCCGCATCGAATTGAAACAAGGAGAACTTGACGGGAAGTTGTGGAACCCTAGTGAATGGTAAGGAATAATTTTCAACGCAAGAAAAAGCTTTGGTCCCACCCAGCCTTAAAAATACTGGGTGTTGCCAAAGCTTTTTCAGGTGGTTTCTATTGCATAATCACAATGAATCGCTTTTATTCTTTGTGGCAGCGATATACGCTGCTTGCAATTGTTTCGTGATTGAACCCAATACGCCAGTGCCAACGGGTTTCCCATCAATGGCAACGATCGGAACGATTTCCCAAACTGAGTTGGTCAAGAAACACTCTTGCGTGTTGCGTAGTGCCTCAATCGGGACGGGTTCTTCTCGATAGGGAATTTCTAATTGGCGACACAACTGAAGGACCTTCAATTTCGTGATTCCCGGTAACACCAAACGCCCATCCGGATGAGTATAGACGATCCCATCAATGACAAACCAGAGATTGGATGCAGATGCTTCTGTAAAAAAGCCATCTCGTTGCAGTATTGCATCATCGAAGCCAGCTTCGATCGCTTGATCCAGCGCCAAAAGATTCCCTAACAAACTCAATGATTTGATATCACAATGCAACCAGCGTTCATCAGGAAGAACGGTTGCCGAAAGCCCAGCTTGCTGCATTTCATCTGGTCGTTCAAAGGGGATCACATTTGCCGTCACCACCCCTTTGACCGATCCAGCTGGTGGAAACTCGTGATTTCTCGGAGAAGCGATTCCTCGGGTGATCTGAAGATAGATTTCTCCTTCTGTGATTCCTTCAGTCTTAATGAGTAACTTTAGGTTTTCAGTCAATTGGGGAATCGAATAGGGTAACGTTAGCTTAATTTTTTGTGCACTGCTTTCCAATCGAGCCATATGCTCCGCTAACATAAAACAGTGGCCATTATATATTCGGATAACTTCATAGATCCCATCACCATACTGATAGCCACGGTCTTCGATATCAATTCTCACTACCTCTCGATCAACGATCTGATCATTCCACAAAATCTTCATTTACTCACTCCTATCGTCGTTTTCGTTTCAATCAGTATAGCATGAGTCTTTGTACCGTGCTATGTGTCATCTAAAACAAAAAACTTGCTGATGAAGATTTCTTCAACAGCAAGTTTTATTGTTACAATGACTCCTTATCGATCACAGAACGTTCTAGTTTGCGTTCCTGGAAAAAACGGAGTAGCGTGCCAGACATCGCCATAATGATCGAATACACTGGAAGTGCAACGATCATACCAACAAATCCCAGCAAGTTGCCTGCGATCAATAATAAGAACACCGCAATAATCGGATGGATATGCAACACTTTATTCATTACTAGAGGTGAAACTAGATACGATTCACCCAATTGAATGATCGTGATGCCCACTACCAATAAAATGGCAGTCCGGATATCTAAACTTAAAGCAAATAGAAATGCGGGTGCCGCTCCGATAAATGGTCCGAAGTATGGAATGATATCCAAGACACCGCAAATCAGGCCTAAAAGCAACGCATTCTGCAAACCTAGTAAAGAAAAAATCAAATAACTGGAAACGGCAACGTACGAACATACAAGCAATTTCCCGCCAATATAAGCAGACGCTGCTTGGTGGAAATCACTGCATAACTGACGCATCAAACCTTGGTATTTTTTCGGTGTTTTGTTTGCTAAAAAGTCTGGCACTTTCTCACCGTCTTTAAACATATAGACTAAGAGCAGTGGGATCGTAAACAAAACGATCGCTGAGTGAGAAACGATGGAGATCAAACTCGTCAGACTATTCGTTGCCCCGGTAATAAACTGCAAGGCGAAATTGCTCGCTTGCGAAATATCGATCGAATCAATGAAAGGACCGAAAAGTTCCTCCAAATAGGAATGATCGATGTTATCGATCACCAAATTGATGATAACGGGTATTTGATTGATAAAGCGTCCCATCTCATAGGCTAATGCGGGTCCAATCACCTGAATAATCAAATAGGCTGCAAAAACGATCAACAACAGTGTCGCATACAGCGCAACGCTTTTCTTTTTCGTCCTTCTTTTTACCCAATTAAAGAAAGGCAAAAAGATATAAAAAATAAAAATTGATATCAGTACTGGTAAAAAGACACTAGAAAAGATTGCTTCTAATGGTCGAAAAACAAACAGTATATTTGAATAGATCCAGACGGCGATCCCTAAAAGGCAGACGATCACCAGACCTGCAAAAATTTTTGATTTTTTAAGAAACTCCAATAATTGATCCTCCTGATTCTAGAAAATACGTTCACTTCTTTCAGTTTATCATAATTTTTTAAGCGAATGATCCTTTTGCGAATATTTTTTCAAAAATCCACGTTTTTCATAGGAAACTTTTGAGTAATTTAATTATTTTGCCAATAAAACCCTTCTGCAAAATCAATTTTGATGAGCAGAAAAAGGAACCGAGTGTTGCAAGTGTTTGATACAGTAAGCTGCCACACCGAGCTGGAGTAAACCTAACACTAAGAAAATCAGAT
This sequence comes from Enterococcus casseliflavus NBRC 100478, assembly GCF_001544095.1. Classification (GTDB taxonomy): domain Bacteria; phylum Bacillota; class Bacilli; order Lactobacillales; family Enterococcaceae; genus Enterococcus_D; species Enterococcus_D casseliflavus. The sequence goes on from NZ_BCPT01000005.1 coordinate 187,129, forward strand.
GCAAAACATTCCCGCCCCTTAATAAAATCACTTGAACAATGATCCAGATAACTAAACAGATGCCTAAAAGCAATTCCCCATGGTACCCTTGGTTGCGCCACAATCGGATAGCTGCCAATAAATTGCCCAGTCCTAACACAATTAGCAAAAACACCCCGGGAATCAGAAATGTTGTAAATGGCGTTCCTTGGAGCATGGACGATTCCAACCCAGCAAATGACTGTCCTTTCCTTAATGGCTCAATACTCATAAACGCCAGCATGCTTCCTCCACATGCGCCAACACCTATCACTAAACTTAACACAAATAACGCAAATCGCAGCTTCATTTCTCCCACTCCTTCATCAAACATAAAACCGTTAATAAATTGACCATTTTCAACTAGCGATGGGGTTTCTGGCTATTCACTCGTTTTTAGGTGAATAAATAAATGCTGCAATTTGCTGTGTTTCTACAGAGGAAAAGCCGCAAGACTCATAAAATCGGCGCGTTTTCTCTGTGTTGTCCGTGATCAAAACCTTTTGTCGAATCGCTGGATATCTCGCCAGCATTTTTTTGAGCAATCGCTGGCCAATTTTTTGACGTTGGAACGCTGGCGCTACTAATAGATCCTGAATATAAAGAATGGTTTGTCCATCGGTTATACATCGAATAAGTCCGACTAGCTGCTCTTCAACATAGGCAGTGATCACCTGTGACTGAGCTAGGCCGTTTAATAGTCGCTCTGGCTCTTTCGTATAGGCGACCCAGCCAACACATTTATATAAAGCGAGAATCTGATTTGAATCCTCTGGTAATTGATCTTTAAAGATGATAGTCATTCTTTTCCTCCTCGTTACTTTTAACCAAACGATGCAGCAACAAATAAAGAGTTAACAGTCCTTTTCCGAACAGGCTCTTGCTACCCTTCAAGCCGAATTGCTTTGCTTGACTAAAGAGTATCCTGAGGAAAAGCAGCTGTCAACTCTAATCACGATTTACTAGAGGAACAAAGAGGAAGTGGTGTTGTTACTAATTAAACCTAAGGATTACTTAATCAAGCATTAATTCGCTTTTTAAACGCTGACTCGTCGCTTGTTGTTCTTCAGGAGACACTTCTTGATAAGAGATACCGTATTCACCTCTAAAGCCATCGCCAGTGAACCCAGTACCCGCCATTTGGTAAGATTCGACAGTAACGAGTGCCGATTGATATTGGGTGAATAGTTGACTCATCTGAGAAAACGTTAAATCTGTTTCACCATTTTCCCCAATAATCGTTAACAGATCCTGAATCCGCATCACGCTTGATAGAGAAACTAATTCATTCGCCAAAATCTCTGTCACTTCTCGCTGACGACGTTGGCGTCCATAGTCACCTTCGGGGTCATCTTTGCGCATACGAGTATATTGAAGTGCCTCCCAGCCATCTAATTCGAGCGTTCCCTCTGGATAATCGATTTTTTCTGCCGTAAAAGCAAACTCATTTTCAACCGTGATTCCACCAATCGCATCGACAAGATCTGCCATCCCATCCATGTTTAAGGAGAAATAATGATGAATCGGTATATCCAAGTATTGTTCGACTGTTTCGATCATCATTTTTGCGCCACCGAATGAATGGGCATGATTGATCTTATCCTGATAGCCTTGCTCGACGATCTCCACATAAGCATCTCGAGGAATACTTGTGAGGGTCGTTTTGCGTGTAGCAGGATTCAACGTCGCTACCATGATCGTGTTTGCCCGGTAATCCGTTTTGCGACGAGAGTCATTGGCGATCCCTAACAAGAGAAGACTTAAGGGCTCGGCGTTTTCGATAACCTCCGCCTCTTCTCGCCCTTCGATCGGTCGATGGATAGACTCCACGACATCCTCTACTTGAAAATACACCCTAATAGCATAGGCGGTTCCGGCGGATACGATGCCCATCAACAGTACTAAGAAGACAATTATCAGTTTTTTCGCTGTACTCATTTTACTTCCCCCTACGCACACTTTTTTTGAACGAAAATACAAAAGCAGATGTGATAAAACTGATTCCACTTGCCAACAAGATACTCGCTAACAAGTCACTAGGATAGTGAACCCCAAATAGCAAGCGGCTCATCATAATAAGCAGTAAATAAACCAATCCCAAAAACATAGCTAGTTTTTGGCTAATAAGACGTTTGCCTCTTTGGCCAGGCGCTGTTTGTGCGAAGAAAAAGAGGAGAGAAATAATTAGCGTGGTCGCTAATAGTGTATGGCCACTTGGAAAACTGGCGGACGCCCGTTCCATACTGTCAGCAAACTCCGGTCTTGGGCGATCAACGAATTTCTTGATCAGTTGGCCAACACCACTGATTATGATCATATTTCCCATCAACCAAAAACTCTCGATCCGTTTCTTCCGAAAAAACAAAATTGCTGCCAATAGAAAATGAATAGCCGCTATCGGGACGATCGTTGCCGTGCTAGCAAGCGGAACAAAAATCGCTTCTACTGTAGCCGTCCGCCATTGAGGCACGTGGGAAAACAGGGTATCAAGCGTTTGGAACCACTGCGGCTCTAATGCTACAAGGAAAAACAACCATGCGAAACAGCTACAAAGCAGTCCACCTATCACCCCTTGTTTTGCTGTCTTGCTCATGTTAATCCCCTACTTTCTTTTAATGCGTACGATCGTTTCTTCGCTTTAGTCGGGAATTTTTCTAACCCGAAGATAATTCCCATCGCAATACTGATCGCAATCAACGAGGTTCCTCCTTGGCTTAAGAATGGCAGAGGAATTCCCGTTAATGGCAGCAACCCAATCGCCGCGCCGATATTTTCAAAGATCTGAAAGACTAAGCCAAAAACGTACGTGATGGCGATATAGACCGACGCCTTGTTATTCGTTTTTAACGCGGCGAAGATGATTTGATAGATGAGATAAAAATACAAGAAGATCACTAAGGTACTTCCTAAAAAGCCATAGGTTTCACCAATAACTGTAAAAACCATATCTGATTCACGAACCGGCACGTACACTGTCGTATGGGTGTCAGGCGCTCCCAATAAGCCTCCTGAGCCAATCGCCCACATACTGCGAACTTGTTGGAACGCGATAGAGTCTTGGTACGCTAGGGGATCTGCCCAAGCTCGCACTCGGTCTAATTGATACTGCGAGAAATGAAGTCGAAACAAGACACGATTGCCCCATTCCGTAAACACGAGCAGCAATAAAATAGCGCCGAGGGCTGCAATCAAACCGATCACTACGGTCAAAATTTTCCAATGAACACCAGAGATAATAAATAACGCCCCTAACATCACAATAAACACTAAACTCGTACCAAAGTCCCGTTGCATAAACATCAATAGAAATGTCGGTATACTATAAAGCAAGATCTTAGTGACGTAGATCAAATCAGATTTAATGGTCCGTTCGGCTTTTCGCTTTTCATACACTAAGGTGAGATAGACCATAAAAAGCATAAAGGCCACTTTCATAAACTCTGAGGGCTGAATGGTAAAGTCGCCGATTCTGATCCAGCGTTTGGTATGCGTCTGCTCAAACATCGTTTGATCGTAGAACCAATGAAGAGAAGCCATCAAACCTAGCGCCAATACATACAAAAGGCCCGAAAAGCGTAAGAGCAAATTGGTTGGGATCAAACTTGTAACGAAGAGCGCGATGGCGGATAGAACACAAAAAACGATCTGTCGAAAAACGATTCCAGAAGGATCATTGCCATCCATTACAGAAGCTTGATGCTGGACCCAAATGCTTAGCAAAAAAAGCAGAAAAACGGGTAGCAGCAAGGCATAGTTTGCATCATGTCGTTTGAGGAACTTCATTTCGTTTGCCCTCCTCTCGCTCTAATTTCAGGCACATACTAAAGGCAAATGAAAGAATAAAGTAACTGGAGCCACCATAGCTGATAAAGGGTAACGGTACCCCCGTCATCGGCATCAACCCTAAAATACTGGCTATATTGATACTTGTTTGCAACAAAAGTAATGTACTTGTTCCTAGCAATATCAACCCAATCTGAGGGTTTTCAATAGCTGCGGAACGAATAAATAAACGTAAGATGATTACGAATAATAAGCCAATAACAAAAATCCCGAAAAGCAAGCCAAGCTCTTCTACTAAAACGGAAAAAATAAAATCGGTTTCCGCAACTGGTAAAAAGCCTTTTTTCGTAATACTGTTTCCTAAACCCAGACCAGTAAGCCCTCCATTAAATAAAGCATAGTAAGAATGGATCATTTGGAACCCCTGATTGTAAGGGTCGGAGAATGGATCACCTACTAGGCGAATTCGGTTATATACGTGCATAAAAATATGAGGCAATAAATCATTGTCCCCTAAAAACATGATCAACAGGGCAGCCAAGAATAGACTGATCACTAAGCCACCAAATAAAAGAGCCGTCAGCTTCACGGGGACTTGTACCGTAGTTATCATGACAAATGCTAAAAAAAGCAAAATCATCACACCGGCTATTTTCGGTTGAAACAGGATCAACACACAGCACAAAAACAAAACGAAAAGCGGACGTTTCATTTCCTGCAAGGTGGTTTTTGCAGTTTGAAAGTAATGAGCAAGGTACAAGACCATCCCTACATTCACAATCTCTGATGGTTGAAATTGAATCCCTGCGATCGAGACCCAGCGTTGTGCCCCATTAACAGAGACACCGAAAAAGGGCAAACGAGCTAAGAGCAAGGTAAAGATCCCAAATGCTAGCAGACCGATCGCTAAGTATTTGCTAAGCAAAATCTCTCTTCGCGTCCGCTGAATAATGAATAAAAGAACCCAGCTAAGTAACAAAAAGACCAATTGACGGATAAATAGCGACGCTGGTGGTTGATCTCTCGTTAATAAACGGTATGAACTTGCACTATAAATCATTAAAAGACCGATAAGACTCAATAGCAAATAAGCTATGATCAGCAGCCAATCGATCTTCTTTTTTTCTATCATTGCTTCCACTCCTCTTGCCTTGGAGTAGGTGTTCAGACGGTACCAGTTATTTTGCTCTATGAGCTTCGTCATCCATCAGAAAGAAAAGCAAAAAAGTCTCACTTCTCTTAGGACGTCAGACTTTAGCAGCAATCTCATCGTCCGAGTTTTAGCACTATACAACGTAAAGAAAGTCATTTGCCCTCTTAGCTATTTTATGAAAAGCCTTAATCCGACAATTCCTGTTTTACACATTGGCGTCTTTCGACGTTTCTGCGCAATAGCTTGTGTTTGTATAGGAGCCTCACCTAACAAGGTTATATGTTATTTTTCAATCCAATATGAATGGTACCCTTCCTCGAATAAAGATACAACCAATTCTCTGTTATTTTTATTTTTCTTTAACTTTTCTTAAAGAATTTAGATATTTCGAATATTTTCTGCTCTATAAAGAAAAAACAACCAAAATAATCATCCAAACAAAGGAACGGCATCGATAAAAGACGTTATTAAAAAAACGAACATTTAAAAAAAGCAGTCCTTTCTCTAGGTGCTGAAAAAGGACTGCTTGCTTGATTTTGGTCTATCGATTGAAAGTTTTCTTGATCTATCAATCCACTGGTCGATTGGTTTGCCGTTCTTGCGCTGCTTTTCGTAACTGCTTCTGCGCTTTTTTAGATCCCCGTTCAATATCTCGAGTAAACTTGCGCTGCGCAAACTCAACGAATAGCTGATCAAGATCATAACCTGCGGGATAGAGCACCTCTCGCTTTGTGAGGAGTTGCAAGCGACGTGCGGCAACAACAAAAAATTGTTTCTCTATTGAAATTTTCGCTTGTCCTTGTTCCAAATACTCATAAAAAAGTCCGCGCTGGTTATGTTCTGTTGAAAAGACCAAGTCTCCTTTTTGAAAAATAAGATCTATCTTGGCTTCTTGTTGAGGGGGTTGTTTCTTCCCCTTTTCAAAAGGCTGCTTCTCAAAAGAATAGGTTTTATGCTTTAAATATTCCTTGGCCGTCTGGACTACGTCAGCGGGGATCGCCATCTTCTCGGCAATCCAAAACGCATTACTATCACCGACTGCATTCGTCAGCAAGCGATATTTTGGTGTCAAGGTTTTGGCATCAAAAGCCATTGCCGCTGTTTCGAAATCTTGATGATCGACGGCAAACTGCTTGATTTCACCATAATGCGTTGTTGCGATCATTAAGGCTCCTGAGCGATAGATGGATTCCATGATGGCGATTGCCAAAGCAGCCCCTTCATTGGGCTCAGTGCCGCTGCCGATTTCGTCCAATAAAACAATACTGTGTCGGGTAGCATTCTTCATAATCTGAGCAATGTTCGACATGTGTCCAGAGAAGGTACTTAAAGAATTTTCCAGACTTTGTTGATCGCCAATATCCATCCAAAGACTTTTTAAAAACGGAACAATGCTTTTGCCCTTGTGTGCTGGAAATAAGCCATAATGAGCCATGGCGCAAACAAGTCCAACGGTTTTTAAGACGACGGTCTTGCCTCCAGCATTGGGTCCAGTGATGACCATGCAGCGGTTTTCTTCGCCAAGTTTTAAAGAAAGAGGAACCGCATCACGCCCCAGCAAAGGATGGCGGACGTGATCAAGAAGCAAAACTTCTTTCTCAGTCATAGTTATCGGCTGCCCATTGATTTCTCGACAATATTTTCCCCGAGCAAAAATAATATCCAGCACAACTAAAATGTCAAGACAGGCAAACACGGCGTTCATTTGTTCGGCGATCGCCCCTGTCAACTCTGACAACACTTGGTATTGAGCGGCTGTTTCTTCTGCTTGTGCCAAGATCAATCGATCATTTAAACGGGCAGCTGCCTCCGGTTCAATAAAGACAGTCGCTCGTTTATTGGAACGTTCGATGATCGTTCCGTTAAATTGGTGTTGAAATTCAGCACGCACAGGTAACGTATATCGGTCGTTCTTTTTGATGACACGATTTTCTTGTAAATAGCGACTTTCCTTAAAAAACTTTGCAAAAAATTTTTTCAGATCAGCTTCATATTTTTCGATCGTACCGCGAATTTTCCGCAATTCTCGGCTGGCATTACTATCAACCTGACCATTGCGAATCTTTTGGAAAATCATTTCGGCGATTTCAGAAAAGTCTTCTAACCCTTGTGCATATTGATGTAATCTTGGGGCAATCGATTGATTCTTTTCGAACAATTGACGGATGATTCGAAAAGACCGTAAAAAGTCTCCATATTCGATAAGCTCCTGTGGTTCTAAAACAAATCCTTTTTCAATTTTCTCCGTATGGTGTAAGACATGCTGCAGCCCCATAAAAGGCACTTGACGACCAGCGGCTAATAGCGCCATCGCTTCAGTGGTCTCTGTCACTCGTTTTTGGGCAGAGTGGATCGTCGCTGCTGGTTTTTCATTCGCAAAGCGCGCCTTGCCGTAATCGCTGATTATTTTTTTACTTACTTGTTCTTTAATTTGTTCAAATTCAGTTGCTTGAGGTATCTTCATGAGTTATCCTTTCTTGTGCCTGAGGATTCCGATCAGATCCCCGTCCAAAAAAGTGTACAAAAAAAGCGATAGTCTCCCATCACCTGATTCATCAATAACGATTTTTATCGGTATCTACAGGCACAACAAATAAACAGTCTGTTTTTGCTTATTTGTTTTAATTGGCTGATTAGATACCTACGACACTCATCAATATACCTCTTTCTTTTTTGAACGAGTTTTTTTCATTGTAATATAGAAGCTGTCCTTCTGTCAACTGCACCCAAACTGCCCTTACAAAAAGAAAAAACGCTCAGCAGCTCCTAAAAGCCCCTGAGACGTTTTTTGATTTTAAATGATGTAAGGCGCTTACGAGCGAATCAGGTGATCAAAGGCACCTAATGCTGCAGTCGCACCTGAACCCATTGAAGTGATGATCTGTTTGTATACACTATCGGTACAATCCCCTGCTGCAAAGACCCCTTCAATATTGGTTGCGCCGTGTTTGTCTACGACGATCTCATTGCGTTCGTTTAAAACGATGCGATCTTTTAACCATTCGGTATTCGGCATCAAGCCAATCAAGATGAAGACACCCTCAACAGCTAATGTGAATTCACCATTCGTTTCGCGATCAACGTAGGTCAATTGTTCGACATGATCGGATCCAGCAATTTCCTTCGTTGCCGCATTCGTAATAACAGTCACATTTTCTAACGTGTTCAAACGGTTTTGTAGCACAAGGTCCGCTTTTAGTTCCGGTAAAAATTCAAGAACATAGACGTGTTTTGCCATGCCAGCTAAATCGATCGCTGCTTCGATCCCAGAGTTTCCGCCGCCAATGACAGCAACCTCTTTCCCAGCAAATAACGGGCCGTCACAATGTGGACAATAGGCAACACCTTTATTTTTGAATTCTTTTTCTCCTGGAACATTGATGTTACGCCAGCGAGCGCCAGTTGCTAAAATGGCCGTTTTGGTTTTTAATACTGCACCATTTTCTAATTCAACTTCGATGACATCATTGCGACGAATATCTTTCGCACGCTGCCCTTTCATCACGTCTACATTGTATTCGTTGATATGCTCTTCTACCTGACGCATTAATTTTGGTCCTTCGGTATAAGGAGTACCGATCATGTTTTCGATCCCCAGGGTTTCCATTACTTGTCCACCCATTGTTTCGACGACCATCCCAGTATTGATGCCTTTACGCGCTGCATAAATCGCTGCGCTTCCGCCTGCAGGTCCGCCACCGACAACTAACACATCGAAAAGCTCTTTTTCAGCAAAGTCATCTTTACTCGTCGGACCAGCTGCTTTTTCCAACAACTGTTCGATCGTTTGACGGCCGCTTGCAAATTCTTCACCATCCAAAAAGACGGTTGGCACAGCCATAATTTTTTTCTTGTCAATTTCTTCTTTGAACATCCCACCTTCGATCATGGTGTGGCTGATGGAAGGATTTAGCACTGCCATGATATTTAACGCTTGAACAACATCAGGACAGTTATGGCAGGTCAAGCTGACATAGGTTTCAAAATGTAATGGCTTATCGATCGCTTTGATGCGCTTTTGAAGTGCTTCGTCAATTTTCGGCGGACGACCGCTTACTTGAAGCAACGCTAAAATAAACGAAGTGAACTCATGTCCTAACGGCAAACCAGCAAAAGCGATGCCGCTTTCTTCACCGGGACGATTGATCGAAAAGCTTGGTGTCCGTTCACTTGCTACAGCTTGGATAGTGATTTTTGGCGACATTTCTGCGATTTCTTCTAAGAATTCACGTACTTTTGTGGAAGAATCATCCTCACCTAAAGTTGCCGCAAAAACAACCTCTGATTCTAGCATCGCGAGATACTGCGTCAGTTGGTCTTTGATTGCCTTATCTAATGCCATGAGAGCCTCCTAAATCTTGCCTACAAGGTCTAAGCTTGGCGTTAAAGTTTCTTCGCCTTCTTTCCATTTTGCAGGACATACTTCACCTGGATGAGTACGGACATATTGTGCAGCACGGATTTTATCGATCAAGCCACTAGCATCACGACCGATACCGTCCGCATTGATCTCAACTGTTTGGACTACGCCATCTGGATCGATGATGAATGTTCCACGTTGAGACAACCCAGAAGCTTCATCTAGTACATCAAAGATCTCTGAGATCACATGAGAAGGATCTGCAATCATGATATATTCGATTTTATTGATGGCATCAGAATGATCATGCCATGCTTTATGAGTGTAATGAGTATCTGTTGATACAGAATAAACTTCTGCGCCTAATTCTTTTAATGATGCATATTGATCTTGCAAATCTTCAAGCTCTGTCGGACAAACAAATGAGAAATCTGCAGGGTAAAAACAAACAACGTTCCATTTTCCTTTAAAATCTTCTGATGAAACATCGATAAATTTTCCATTGTGGTAAGCTTTCGCTTCGAATGAACCAATCTCTTTTCCAATTAATGACATATCATTTCCTCCAATTAGAATAATTATTTGAGAATAATCTCTATTAATTATTAGTATATCTAACTATAAAAAGCAATAGTTTATTCAGAAATAGTCAAAAAAAATGTTATCCTCCTCAGAAATGAGCATATTTATTTCCTATCCAAAACAAATAGAGTATAGTTGTAAGTTTGACTAATCGTTTCCATTTTAATTCCCTACTTGTTAGATTCTCAATTACACCCCTCATTCTCAATTAAATAAAAAAGATTGCCTCTTCCTATGATTCCTCACCAAGTAAAGTGAGCCATAGAAAAAGGCAATTTTTTATTTAGTATTTAAATAGTTGAACAATCCACTGATCGTTCGATCCCTCAATGTAATCCGCTTACCGTCTAAAAAAACTTCTTCGACCGGGTAATGGTCTTGAAAAGGTGGAACTTCCAAGTATTGACTTGCGAGAAAGCGCTCCGGAGATTCGACTGTTGCTATTTCTTTGCTGCCATTTTTCAGATAATGAATTTCTAACATATTCATTGCCTCTTTTCTTGTATTCTGAACTTTTTAAAAGCATTGAGAGAACCATATTTCTCGCTGTTATTTTTTGATTGGTTCAGTTACAAGGCGTATTATAATCTTCCTTTTTTTAAAAGTAAAGAAAGCACTCTCGATTGAAGTGTCTCTTATTTTTTAGCTTTCGTATGTCCGATAAAGTAGTCCTCTAAGACACCACCTATAACAAAAATGACCCAAGAGTAAGCCCATGCATGAAACATGAAGGACCAAAGCATGTAAACGACCAAAATCACTGGCCAGTAGACTGTTCGAAAAAAGGTGACTCTACCAGCGGATTCCCCATATTTATGACGTGTTGCTCGATCACCCGGATGGTCTTCGTCGCGAATAAAATACGTCTCAGTTGCCAGCTTCGCAAAGCCTGTACGGATAATACTTACATAAATAATAAAGAACACACCTGCTGCAACCGTCAAGAAAAACAAGGAAATCCCAAACTCAACAGAATAATAAAACACTTCACTTAAAAGTACAGGCGCAATTGATAAAATACAGGCACCAATTCCTAAAACAAGACCAATCCGAAAACTTTTTTCATAATTTGTGAGTTGCTGAGCGGCTTCTCGTTTGGCATCCCTTTTTATTGGACGATCATCCAACTGTTTACGAGCACCGGAAAAGTGCAAGCTGCTAGAGATAATAAAACCGACCCCGATGGCGATAAAAAGAAACATCACCATTATTCCAAAGGTCTCAGCATATATACTAACAAAGAGCATCAAGGCTGCTAGGGATGCGATACAAAAACCGATTCCTATAGATAACGAGAAAGCAAAATGTCGCACAGTTCCCCAATAATCAAACGCATCGTCTTCTGTGATGGCATCGGACCAATCATCAATCGGCGCTTCTTCTTTTGAAACATTTAACTCTTGCAACAGCTCATCTACGGAACCAAACTCACTGATTACTGCACCGATGGCTTCATGCTCGCTTTTCCCTTGGTGAATCAGTTCTAAGTAGTGGTCTTCCATAATCGCTAAGAGGTCTTCTTTCGCCTTTTTGGTTTCCGGTGTGATGGGTACTGATAAAAATAAGCTGTCTAGATAGTCATGAATGGTTTTCATTTGTCTCCTCCTTGTAAGAACTGGTCAACGACGATCTTTGTCTGCTGCCACTCCAATATTTTCTCCGTAAGGCTTGCTTTTCCGTCTGCAGTTATCTGGTAATACGTCCGCTTTTTGCCATGCGTCACTTCTCCAGGATATGAGCGGATCAATCCTTGTTTTTCTAACCGAGTAAAAGCGGAATACAACGTCGTTTCTTTGATCACATATAAAGCATCTGTTCCTTCGCGAATACGCTTGGATATTTCATATCCATAAGAATCTTCATTGGAAAGAATGGATAAAATGATTGCGTCGTTATAGCCGCGAATTCCGTCACTCGAGATCACGCAATCGCCTCCTAAATTACTTCATCTGTCGTACTAATTATAAAACAATTACTACGACAGGTAAAGTAAAGCAGGGAAAGTTATCAAAAATCAGTCGTAGGTCTTAGAAAATAGGAAAATAAAAAGGGACACGCATTCTCAGTA
>NZ_BCPT01000006.1 GCF_001544095.1 Enterococcus casseliflavus NBRC 100478
ACAGTAAGGGGTATTTCTTTACCATGGAAGCTTGTTGTTGTTAAGTGCTCGTTGCAAAGCTTTAACCATTTCAGACGTTGAGCTGATAATACCGTCTTGAGTTGTTCCCAAAGCTTTCTGCATTGCTTTGATCGTGTTCTTTCCGCACAATCCATCGATACCACCGTTGTAGTATCCTTTGGCTTTCAAGCCTTTCTGGATCACCCGAATCAAGTCAGATCCGATCAATGTAGTATCAAATTGAGCTGAATGCAAATTAGCATTACAAGCTTCTTTATATTGGTGGCTTACTTCACCATCTTTGTAGGTATCGTGATACTCTTGCAGACGTGTGGTTACTGCTGGACCCCACTTACCATCAACTGACAATTTGGTAAATTGCTCAACGATATTTGATGATGTATTACCAGATAGCAAGCTGTTCACTTTGTTTTGTACCTGAGTCACATCATACCCGGCAGCCTTCAACGCTTTGTTCCGTTGATCACCGTTCCCCCACAAGCCACTAATCACTTCTTTAGCAACTGTATCGATCGATTTACCACCAACTGTGATCGATGATTCTGCAGCAATACGATAAAACTGGTGTTGCAATCTTGTACTCATATAGATGTCGTTCGTATCTGTGTGAATGCCATCCCAGTAGTATGAACAGTGGATAAATTTATTGTTGGCCAAAAAGATACCCGTATGGCCACCCGAACCGCTTGATTGACCAGGAGTGCCTGCGATAAAGATATCGCCACGTTTGGCTTCACTTCTGCTGATTTGTTGCAGTTTAGATCCCGACATACCAAACAGTGTTTCTGTATTACCCATGGATCCCGATGGCAAGTAACCACCTGCTACCATAGCGAAAAATACAGATGAAGAACAATCGTAACTTTTAGGACCCATTCGGTTAGTCATAGAATAGGTTACCTTGCCTTCGCGGTCAGTCATCCATTTGATCATTTGTTCAATACTCATGATTATCTTCCTTTCTAAATAAAAAGAGCAGCCGATTGGCTACTCTTTCTTGTCTGTAAATTCTTGGCCAACACCGTAATCTGCAGCATCTTTGCTATCTAATGCTTGGGTTTCAGATTGACCATCACCATAATCGATTTTGATTTCAGTTACTTTAGGTTTTGGATTCTCGGTGCTATCTTGTAATTTTGTCAGTCTTTCTTTCACCCAGTTTGGAATTGGAATCCCCAATTGTCCAAGATTCTCAATGATCGAGATCCCATAAACTGCGATATAGAAAAAGACGAATGCCGTGGCAAACGTCTCAAGGTTCATGATTTTCAAGTACGGATAAGCAATGATCACTAAGCATACAACTAGCATATGCTTAACAATGCCAAGCAAACCTTTTGTGCTGTTGGCGTCCTTAATGAACACCCCTTTGCACAAACCTGTCACAATATCCCCAACTACTACCCACAAGAACAGCTGCACATATCCATTTGTCAGTAACCCCCGAAATTCATTTAGTAACATCCCGTTATCAATAATCACCATATTTACCACCTTTTCTAATTTTTAAACAAAGTTCAAGTTCCAAAAATTCTTTCATTCTAATTTCCCCCAACTGAACATATGCCACCTACTTTCCAAAATAAAAAGACAATCGATTTGTTTATCGACTGCCTTTATTAACTATTCTTTTTGATCGCTTAATGCACTGTCAATCAAATCCCAGATAGATTTCTCTATTTTGTCAAAGTAATCTTCGAACGGTATGACTAACATTTCCTGCTTTTCACCTTCACTTGAAATGTTTATATACCGAATAGTTACGTTATCATTTTCTGTAATAACAATATCTCGTAACTCTCGACGATTGAATATAACACTTTTCTTTACTTGAGTTGAGATTTCTCCTGCTTGATTAATATCTTGTCCCATGTTATCCCTCCTTATACCGTTGCTCCAGAAGCATCAACCCAAATTTTTGATGCAGGATATCTGCACCAAATAGGCTTTCCTATCGTGGTATCAAAATATTGTTGGCCTGCATATAAATTCGACGTTGGTCTATTCGCAGTAGAACCAGCTGAAACGATTGGTATTGTAGCAAACTCGTTATTTCCGACAAACTGACCAGTCTTTTCTGTAACAACATAACCTAAAGCATTTTTCCCTTTAGGATCATTCTCCAACAATAAATCACCGATATTATAAGCTAATTCATTTTGTGTTGAGGTACCGTCGCCTAATGTTCTTGGTCCGGATGAATCGAAATAGATTGCTTTATCAGGTGCTGCAATCCCCAAATCGCTAAGAGCGGTTCTTGTTCCAATAAACGGCATAAATTGGTTTCTTCTCATTGAAACACTTTGCCCGTTTTGATCAATGCGTGAACTTGGAATAGGAGAAGTTGTCTTAGATTTAGAGTATTTCATATTAGCGTTTGAGTAACCTTGCTGTGTGTACTTCACAATACCCAATTTTACTGAATTTTCTGTTGAACTTCCTGAATTATCTATTAAATATCCGGTTTTCCCGCTTGGCAATGTAGCCATCTCCAAGACGTGTAGTTGCTCAATGATTGTAGGCCCATTCGCTCGAATCACATAGGTGTCATTAATATCCAAATCATTATCTCCTTGCTGCCTATGGATTGCTAATGAAGTAATATTCACACCGAATAAATCTGTTTGAACAATATGTTTTGCCTTTGGTGATTCAGTACCGATATTAGCGACCATTCCTCGACCGCCAATATTAAAGATTGTTCCAGTCCCTTTGTCGCAACAAACAGTATCTAACGTACTATAAGCACAGTGGATATTGTATGGATCCTGACAAGATGGTGCATATATGAACCCGAAGGTATTTGATGTCCCGCTGTTAACGTTCAAAGCATTTTTCTTACATCTGATAACAAGATTTATAAAAGAACTTGAATAGCAAACGTCAAAGATTAATCCTCGACCAACGAGGTTTATCCCATTGATATGTTCGACATTCATTCGCTCGCATGCTTCGCCGGTAACCAGCATCGATTCTGGATTGGTCGATTGATTCTCAATCCATAAATTACTCAGCTGAATCCCCGTTGATTGTGTTCCAGGACTAAGAATATTTTCTCGTTCTTGTGTATGCAAAATCATTGCACTATCTACACCGCTAATGTTTGGACTATCAGAAACTAATGTATCATTTCCAATTTTTATCAACCTTGATTCATGCATATGAGTTCCACGAATATTTATCCCTTGGCCAAACCACCAATGATCATTATCTTCAACTCTCGTTTTCAAAATAAGCGGTTTGGAAAATACGAATCTCCCTTTAGGAAGTACCACAGTATGCAGTCTATTTTCGAACGCAAAATCTAGCCAGTCTTGTAATGCCTGATAATCGTCTGTGGTTCCATCTCCTTTTGCCCCGAACCAATAAGGATTAGCGCCGCGTTCCAAGAATTCGTTGTGCGTCCTAAGGACAAATGATTTATCGTTTTCAAACGAACGAAACTCAGAGCTTAAGCCGATTTGTTGGTCGAGCCTAGTGGGCAAGTCGGGATATGGAGCTTCAGCGTCCGCAGGTTTTCTCGAACGAATCAATTCACTTAAAACAACTCCACCTGGATCAACTGATTCAATTATTTCTTTGTTTTGTTCAACGAATTCTTCCCAGTCAGACTTTCCAGAAGCTATATATTCTTCGTATAATCTTTTTAAATCTTCAATTGTCCAAATGTATGTAGAACCATCACTAATGATCTGTCTGGTTCCATCACTAAATACATTTTTTGTGACCTCATAGGTGAAATCACGTGTAGTAAATTGTTGGACGAAGGTGTGATCATCCGTCATTTTTCGGAAACTAAAATAAGCCAGCTGCCTTCCTAATATTTGCCAATCTTGCGCTCGCATGGTGTATTCTAGTTTTCCGTTTTTCGGATCAGTCATTTCTTCCAGATTTAATTTTTGTTCGATAATGCCTAGTCCGTTTGTTTGTCCAATCTTCGCACAGAAGAAAACTTGTAGCCCCTCGTAGGATTTAGGGATCGCATCTTCTAAAATTTGCACAACAAGAGTTTGTGTTTCTTCATCTGCTTGCCTGATTTTTAGTAACCCAATGTTATTGTTGGGCTCACTTACGTTAAGTGTAATTGGGTATCTAACTGCCAAAGCTATCACTCCTTTTTTAAATTATATCAAACATATGAATTAATTCGGTGGAATAACGATAGATGAAATTCCGGCAGGGCTTGTGTACTGTCGATCGAATTTTCCTATAATCATTCCTTGTTCCGTATTTTGTTCATACGTTTGAATGCGCCCATTTTCTAATCCACGAATTACACCAGTGTGGCCATAGGTATCATCTACTGTTGGCCAGTTCGCCCATAAGGCTCCACGAGTGATATTAATGATTGCCCCCACTTGCAATTGCGCATATGTTGGGTTCTTGATCACAGTCCAGCCAACAGCTGCCCAATCATAGGCTATACCGATATCGCTAGCGGCCGACGTACTGCCTTGCCCTGTTAAATGACTCATGCCGTATTTTGTGCCGGCACCTAATCCACAGCCACCCATATAGCCAGAATACTCTGCGGATAATCCATAACATTGCCCATTGCCTACACGCTGTCCAAGCAAATCTTCTAAGTGTTCCAATCCACGATTTGATGTCACACCATCGAAAGGAATATAAGTTTTATCGATCAGTTGTAAGGCATCAGCTTTTTCATTACGGAAACGATTTTGAATCCCCTCTACATAAGCAGGTGCAACCATAGATGCTGCATTGGCCACGATGTAATCACAAACAGACGTAATAAACCCGGCGTCACTCCAATTACTAGCATATTGTTGGACGAAGCTCTTGAAAAAACCATTTGAAACGGCAGCTGGATACCAGTTTTGAATCGATGCCATTAAACTTAGTGTGCCTAGCAATTTCTGACCATCATTCATGTTTACACCCGTACTTGCTTCTAATGCCTCGATCGCTGGTTTCAGCTTGGTGCGGCAGAAATATTCTGCTTGAATACGGGTAAACTGCGTATCATTCGCCTGGCCATACGCTGCCCAAGAGTTGTTAAATTCTGTACTCCCTACGGATCCTGTTAGTGCAGCACGTGCGTCTGGATAGTATTGCGCCAGCCACGCTAAAAAGTTATCCATTTCATAAACTTGGGTAAACGAATATTTACCATAGTTCCAACCCGCACCATCATCTAATGGTGGATGATAATAGCCAGAACCACGATCACCCATTTCGTATTTTGCAGTTAACGCAAGGACTCTAACAAATACATCAGACAATGTTCCGCCTTCACCAGGACCAGGGCCGCCATTTTGACCAGGTATGACTTTTTGACCGTTGATTTTCAACTCACCACGTATATCCATATCGCCAGATAAAGTGATATTTCCGATAATTCTTATATCTGGATCAATCAGATAAATGCCTTTTCCATTCCCCAAGATTAGTCCGGTTCCTGTTTTGGCAGATAAGGCAATGTAATCATTATCCACATCACCCCGAATCATCAAGGCTTTTCCGTCCATTGAAACAGGTCCATCTTGATCCATCAAGTCGGGAAATGGTTCGCCAGCAGTACCAATAGTTCCTAATGACTTATCTCCACTCCAAAATTGCAATCCCTTCTTGGTTAGCTCCATGATTTTGAGATCACCATTCCATAGTTGCAACGTTCCAGATACCATTCGCAACAAATCACCCATACCGTTGAATGAGACTTCCATAATATCCGTACGAATTTTCCCAGCACGAATAAAGTCTGCATTCAAGGTACCGTCAATGCTCCATGCGTTAACAAAAGGCCCAAGCCAACCAGTTCGAGAAAATCCTAAACCTTGGTTGTTTATTGCAATTACATCCTTAGCGGTATCCCGTGAATCTGTATCCATATAGTAGGTTGTATGAGGTTTATTTTTTGGATATTGCAAAACACTTCCACCTTCAACACCATTAATCAGATTGGTTACGTAGTCCACAAATTCAGACATATAACCCTTCTTAGTCAAAGTTTTGATAGTTTCTTGCAATTCATAACTTTGCTTGGTGTAAAAAGCCATTTGAGCATCCCCAGAATAGATTTTCTTGTTCTTTTCTGTTAATGAATCATAGACAACGCTATTTATCTTCGTATCAATGTAAATATCGTAAAGTTTATGATATACAGAAAAAGTATCAAATAATCCATAGTTCCTAATTTTGGCAAACTCTTTCGCCTCTTCGGAATCAGTCAGGTTTTCAATTTCTAACTCAATGCTGATTTTGGGCTTATCAGATCCCACGTTGATAGATTTAAAGTAATTAGCAGCGACTCGATTCAAGCTTGCTAGGTCCTTTACCCCTTGCTCTTCTGTGAATTGAATATGCTTAGCATAGACATCTGGATAGTTTGTTGCTAAATCAGATAAAACTGCATTTCCATAAATGCGATTAGTCGTTCCGTCCTCACTGTTTTGGAGATCAGCGTATGGCAAAACTTTGGTTACAATACTGGACCAATCAAATTTGACCTTTAGACCAACTAGATCTTTCCCGTAGCGAACAGTCCCGACATTGTCACGGCCTCGCCTTCTCAGTAATGAGAGTTTAAACGGCTCCCGCTTGATCTCTCCACCCCAGTATTGCAACATGCTTCCTTGCTCACCAGCAATGCAACTCAATACATTACGGGCTTCAAAAACAGTGCTGGAAGTAGTTTGGATATCAGAATATAGTTTCACATCACTTGGTTCATCCATTCCATTTTCGATAGCTGCCATTGCTTCAGCGCCGTTTTTAGAATCGATTGCCACATGCTGTACTTCACGATTCCCGATTTTATAGGTTCGTGACTGGCCATAAATCAATATGGTGTTACTGATTGTATCTTCGTACGTATTCTTGATCTCAAAGATATGATAATCTTCCTGATCATTAGGCTTCGCTTTGATCTGATATCCGTTTTCAAAATACTTAGCAAATCGACTAATCAATGGATGCTCAATTTCAACTTCATATTTGCCATTTGCTTCTTCAGTTACATCACATCGAGTAGTATCAATCATGATGCCTAAGCCATTGTGACTAAAGTCTTTTTCGGTTGGATCATAAATTCTAGGTTTCAAATTTTTGTCCACCACCTTGGCATCAAATTAAATTCCTGTACGTTCCCTTGCCATCTAATTGTTGTGAAATCTACTGGTAGAATAGGGAAATCTATAAATTTCGTTTTGCTATCTTGGCTTTCAAGGACTCCATCAACAATGCGATAGGATTCTTCTAGCTGAGAATCAATGATTATTTCATTGCCAACATTGGTCAATTCGAATTCGTCATCATTGATCCAAAAAGAAATATCCCCCGAACCTAAAATTTGAATCTTAGGTTTCGAAGGATAGCGTTCAATGTTATGGATCTTTTTTTCATTATTCAACCATCTTAGACCAGTCCTTGACTGCTTAAATGGCCGCAAACTAATCGTGAATTCAAATGGTACCCAATCAGCATCCTTGTGTGTACCTGTAAATACAGGTGGACTAACTACGATTGCCTGATAAATGTAATGTGCATCAAAGCTGTAAGTGAAATCAGAGTAATTTGACATGTCTAACCAAGATCGTATTCGGTCTTCTAAATGCGGTACATGATCCAAACTTTCTGCTTTTGCAGTACATTGGATTTTCCATTCAACATTTTTGTAATAGGCGAAATCTACCACGACCGAATCATTTCCGGGTCTTGGTTTAAGCTCTATTACACGCCCCGCAGAGAGGCGTTGTGGTCTTGACCGCAAATAAGCGTTGAATTCTTCACTGTCCAAACCGTTAATCTTAAATTGCCCAGGTTTATATACCACCTAATACGCCTCCCTTTGGTGCATCTTCTCGATCTTTAAGTTCTTTGATAAATGTAACGAGTTTCTTGGCCATACCCATCAATTGCAGATCAGTTAGTTCGCCTAATGCTTGCAACGTAATATTGAAAATATCACCGGACTTGCCTTTGTGGTTTCCTGTAACGACATCTGAAAGTTCATCTTGGTTCGTAACAGTTGGCTTAATTTGATTCAGATCTACATTAGCCCCTAGACTGCTTGTATCAAGAGTAAGTTGATTTGCGGCATCCGTTAAGGCGTCTTGCATTGTATAGGCATCCTCTTCAATCCCTCCTGCAATTCCTCGAGGGATCCATTTACCAACTGCATCACGTCCCCACCTAGATGGCGAGTGAATGCCGAAGAATCCAAGAACATTATCCTTGAATCCACCAAAAACACCTTTGGCTGCATTCCAAAGTCCACTTGCAGCATTTGTTATACCTGATCCAATACCAGCAATAATATTAGACCCTACTTCAGCCCAATCAATATCGAAGAAAGCATCTTTAAGACTTGATATTAGATTGCCTCCTGTTTTTGCCAGAATTCCGATGTAACTCAAAAATCCGTCTATCAAAGCAACCATTATGTGTGGTATTGCTCCCACAATTGCAATAATGATCTGAGGCAAATTCTCTACCAACGCAATGAAAAGCATAACCCCCGCCTCAATCAATTGAGGAATTGCATCATTAAGAGCCGATATTACAGCGGTAATGATAAATGGGATAGCCTCTACGATAGCAGTGATAATCGTAGGTAGTTCAGCAACCAATGATATTAATAATTGAATTCCTGCATCAATAATCAAAGGAATAGATCCGATCAAGAAACTGACTAATGCCGTTATAATTGCTGGCAAGCTTTGTATCAGCATCGGTAATGCCGTCAGTAATCCTTGAGCTAGTCCAACAATCAATTGCAACGCTGCATCCAACAGCATAGGCAAGTTATTGATCAATCCTTGCACGATTGTTATCAATGCTTGAACTGCTGCAGGTATCAAGGTAGGTAAAGCTTGCGCGATACCTGTAACCAACGCTGTAATAATTTGCATGGCTACATCAATAAACAATGGTAGATTGTCAACAATCGTCTGCACAAGACTCAATAAAGCATCAATTACAACAGGAATCAATCCTGGTAGTAATGTTAACAATGTTTGCAATACTTGATTAAACAGATCTGTAACCGCGGATAGTAAAGTTGGCAATAAATCAGCTACCGCCGTGAGTAATCCATTCAAAAGTCCAGGTAAAGCAGATACAATATTTCCCAGAACGGGTGTAATATTTTTTACAACATAACCGAACTGTTCAACTAGGTTATCAACCAGTTTACCTACGTCAGCATCTGCATTCCCCATTCCAGCTAGGAGATTTTGCCACGCTGATCCCATACCAGCAAGTGATCCGCTGATAGTTTCTGTAGCTTCTAATGCAGTAGTTCCAGTAATACCCATTTCAGTTTGCATCACGTGGATGGCTTCTGTGACATCAGCAAAACTAGAAAGGTCATATTTAATGCCGGAAATCTTTTCAGCGTCGGCTAAGAGGCGTTTCATTTCTTCTTGAGTACCACCATAACCGAGTTTTAGGTTATCAAGCATGGTGTAGTTTTGCTTAGCGAAACCTTGGTAAGCATTTTGGATACTGCCTATGTCTGAACCCATTTTATTGGCGTTATCGGACATATCAGTTACAGCTTGATTCGCCACGTCTGCTGCTTTTGAGGTGTCTCCACCTAGTGATTGTAGCAAACTGGCACTAAAGCCTGTGACGGTTTCCATGTACTCATTTGCTGATAGCCCTGCTGTTAGAAATGCATCATCAGCGAATTGTTGCACCTTTTTAGATGCATCACCAAACAACGTATCTACCCCGCCTACAAGCTGTTCATAATCGGCATATGCAGATATAACCTTTTGACTTAGGCCGACTGCAGCCGCTCCTGCTACACCAGCTGCAACCGCCATACCAGTACCGATTACTTTCAGACCGCCGCCAATTTTGCTGAACATGGAGGTTGATTTTTCGGCTTTGCCTGTTATTTCGTCAATGGCATCATTTGCTTTTTGGTTATCAGCATCAATGGTCCCAAACATTTCAAAGACATTAAACGCCAAAGCCATCACCTCCCATGTCTTCTAGCATTGCTAATGCATTTTTAGCGGCTTTTTGAGCCTCTGTTTCTACCTGCTCTTTTGGTTTAGCACTTTCAATGATTTTTTGTTTAAAATCACCAAATGAATCAGTACGAAACGGATTAGATAGATAGATTTGCCACAGTTGATCATCAAATTCACCATCGAATAGCACGGATAGAAATTCGGGCAAGTCTTTCCACTTGATCGTGGACAACAAAAAAGAGACATCGTTATATCTTTTGAATAACGTGTCCCTAAACTTATGCATGCCACCATGATTTTGAATTAAAAGAGCAATTCTAACGCTTCTCGTAATTCCGGCTTTAAGAAAAAATCCTTCACCAGCAATCCGTAGGTTACAATATTGGTTTTTCCAATTTCATCAGTTGTTTTACCAGTCAAATCTGCTAAAAGGCCATTTAGTTCAGCTTTGATTTCACTAGAATGACTCATGATGAATTTTGCTGCCTTAGCTACTAAATCAAAGCTTTGAGCTGAGATATCTGATTGGATAGCTTTCACTTGTTCTGCAAGCGATTCTTGCTCACCCTCAGATTTTTTGCTAGCTACAAGTGCCAAGCCTTGCGCTTTTTGAGTTTGGATTTTGGCAGCATCTTTTTGTTTTAGGAAGTCAGTCACTAATTCAGTGACATTCAAAATTTGAACAATTTCGATCACTTTGAACAAATCATTGGCTTCGAGTTCACGCATGGAATACCCCAACAACCGTTCTTTGATTTTATTGTTCTTTTCAGCCGCTTTGACCTCAGCAGCTTTTTTCGCGGCTTCAATCTGTTCAACGCTTAATTGATCATTTGCTTCACTCATTTAGCTTTTTCCTCCTCTGGCGCACCATCTACTTTTTTTGTTGTTTCAACTGTCGCTTTTTTTGATCCATCGGCATCGATTGGTTTAATTAACACTTTTTTCAGTTTGTTATTCTCAGTAGATAATTCTTTGATTCGTTTTTTGTCTTCATTGGTATAAATATCACCTGACCAATATTTGACCCCTTTTTCAATAAATGGATAAACTACTTTATATTTCAAATGTACTCATCCTTTCTACGGCTCTAATTCAGGCTCTTTGGGCATTAGGATCTTGACTGGTAAGGAGGTAGTAGTCACATCGTCCATTGGCGTACGAGCAGCAAATGTCAGCGGATAAATCGCTTCTGCTTTGTCTTTCACTTCAAATTCCAATCCAGAAGTGCAGATAGCAAAATCCATGATGATAATAACTGGCTTATCCGATCCGCTAATTGTGCCGATATAACCAAGATTTTCAATGTAATCCGATTCTTCAATTTTCTGCTTAGGAGTGATCACATCGTATCCGGCTGGATATTCTGTTTCATCCGATTCTTCCACATCAGCAAAAAGGGCCATCTTGACGTTGTCACGTGTGTGTTCAATGACATTCACTTCAAAGGTTCCTTCGCTTGATTCGATCATGTCACCGCCTACTGGTGTGGTGAATACACCATCAACTTCCACTTGGCGTAGATTATTTTTAAGTGACAACTTAGATCCGCCGCTTGTAGCGCCCAGGAGATCATAGGTCCACTTTTTATCCGTAGCATCCCAGGTTAAGTTCCGAACTAACGCACCTGCATTTAAAAGGTAGCGCTTGGGTGTATCAGCAGTATAGCCGCTTTTAGGTAAAGTCTCGCTAGTAATTGCCATTCTAAATCCTCCAATCAAATTTGGCATAAAGCCTTATATTCCGACGTTGCAAAGTGTCTGATCCAGTTGGCACATCGTTGTCTGCGTCATACTGTATCTGCACCAAAAATTTATCAGTCACTTGATAAAAAGGCTCATTGTTAAATGATTCCATCATCGCTGATAATGCTTTTGCGATTGCTACGTCGCTCTTGTTGTTATCAAACAGATCAATATCAATAAAGAATCCTTGTCCTGCAAAGTGAGTCGGCTCACCAGTCAGAGAAAAGGTTTGATAAGGATACACAACATTTTTTTTTTTGTTCTTTAGGTAATGTGTTTCGGGGACAATCCTACTGAAAAGCCCCGTTAAATAGTTAATTACATCAATACGTTGGCTCATCAGCTAAATTCCTCCGAATATTTCTTTTGCTAACGCTTCTATTTGTGATTTGTTTTTACGAAAAGCTGGACGTAAATAGGGTTGGGGTTCTTGCCCCCAAGTGAAGAACCATTCCCCGCTTGGATCTTGATACACCCAACCACCTTTACGACCCATCCAATTTTCAGCAAATTCACCAGTGCCCATTTCTACATAAATGGCATACTCAACGTTTGTTCCTACATAACCGATCAATTCCGCCTCATCAACAACATAATCAATGGAATTCCTTAGTCTAGATGTATGAACAGCCGCTAATGCTACGGCTTGACCTTCAACTAGCATGCATGCTTGAAACAGCCATTGGATTGTTGCTTGTTTCAAAACTTCTTTGGCTTCATCGGAGTGATCAAGAAATTTCATCAAGCCCACCTCTTGCAATAAATCTCAAGGTGATCAGATAATTCCATTACATCATCGACATAGGTTATTTCGTATTCAATGCCTGATCTTGGGTTGAGGATGCGGTCGGTAGATAAGATTTCAAAGCTTGTGTCTTCCGTTAAAAACACATGACTAGACGTTGCCAGAAGGCTATTCTGATATGTCTGTTCATCAGAACCAGTGATCATATCCAACCAACCTAAAGGCTTGTATACCGTCTGCCATTCAACGATAGGCTGATTCAATTCATCTTTTTCACCAGTTTCCTGTTCACGTCTGATTTCAAAGGGAAACATCGAATCACCTACCATTTCAATAGCTTGTATTTGTTAATGAACGACATTAAAGCAGCTGGATAGCCATTGACTGACTCGCCGCTGTTCTGATCATAGTAAGTCTCAGACATTCGAGAAACAGTCTTGGATTTCAATCCAACTTTATCGCGCATTTTAGCATCATAGGTCAAAAGTTTTCTAACCCCTGACAATATATCTGCCGGATACTCAACTTTGGTCAAAAACGCATCTGGATCTGTCCCCGTGAACAATCTAGGGTTTCTTTCTAGATTAATAAGTTGCCCATCGATATTGCTCACAACATACAGACCATCGTTCCACTTACTACCTGAAACTTGAATAGTATCTTCTGCCCTAAGGCCTTGGATATCACCCAAGACAGCAATAGTTGTTTCATTTTCAAATCGTATTTGTTTAAAACGAACCTTCCGATTCTGAAAAGGATTATTAGTCAGCATTCGAATTGATTTTTCGATACCATCTAGATCCTCTTGCGTCGCATCAGGATAAATCTTCTTTGCATCTTCCAAGGATATGATCATAAGTCTGTCTCCTCTCTAAAGGAAAGAGGACAGCTTATTTGCCATCCTCTTTTTTTGCAGCAGCATCAGTTGTATCTTTCTTTGATTCTTTGACCTGCTTTTTCAATGCTTTGTTTTCAGCTTCCAATTTGGCAATTTGCTTTTCCAGATCAGCTGTATTGACTTCCTCAGGCTCTTCTTCAACGATGAAGCCTTTTTCTTTGAATCTAGAAATCAACCACGGATCATCAGTTTTGCCGATGCCATG
The DNA here is from genome assembly GCF_001544095.1 of Enterococcus casseliflavus NBRC 100478. Taxonomy (GTDB): domain Bacteria; phylum Bacillota; class Bacilli; order Lactobacillales; family Enterococcaceae; genus Enterococcus_D; species Enterococcus_D casseliflavus. The sequence continues at coordinate 13,562 of NZ_BCPT01000006.1, forward strand.
TTGAAACATGACACCAAAAGATTCACCTGTATAGGATTTATTAGGCGCTTTGATTTGCATGATTTATCCTCCTATCTAACCTTCAAGTTACGCAACACGCCAGCTTTTCGTGTTTGCTTCAATGCTACACCAGCAACCATTTCTACTTCGCCTTTTTTAACTGCACCAGGCGTTGTGAAATTAGGCATATAGGCTGTAATACCAGCACTTCCAAGTGGTGTAACACCGTGGAAACCATCTAAACCTAATGATACGGCATATAGGTCAGTCAAGCCGCCAACTGTATCTTCGCCGATCGTGCGCTCAACGATTTCAACGATAGGATCCGTTTTCTTGGTAGAGGCATTGTAGAAATACCCTAAGTCGACCAATGGGATATTGTCATATCCGCCAACTTTGTTACCAAAAGCATCTTCAGTGCGTGTATAATAACCCGCTTGACGTGCAACAGACTGAATCATGTTGATCAATTTGTTATTTCCAAGCAACATTGTTGGTTTGCCATCTAATTCTGACAAGAAATCATCCAATGTTTCTAAAATTTTGTATTTAGTCATGGTTACATCTGTTAAGTCAGTCACTGCATCAGTTCCCAATTCTGTAGATGAACCTGTCAACATTTTGTCTAAACCATCAAAGCTATCCGCATCAACTGCAGAGTCACCGTTGATTGCAGTGTAGTGGAACAGGTTTGCAGCACCTTTAATTTTTTGTTCCATTTGGAAGGCTGATTCATTTAATTGACCAGATGTATTTTGAATCACACGGTCAACTTCATACGATCCGCCAAAGATTTTCAATTTAACAGATTTGTCTTGGCGATCTGCTTCATTTGGTGTGTACTCCGTATTGATTTTACGGAAGCCTGCAGTTGATGGTGTTTTCAATTGAGTGTATCCATAAACCAGTGTAGATCCACCAGTACCAGGGGATACAGCATCATCGAACGTCAACTGATCTAACAGAAATGAACTACGACGGAATTCGTCAATTGCTGATTGAATAATTTTGTCTTGCATAGTTGCTTTTGCTTGCTCTAATGTAACTGGCATAATGTATGCCCTCCCTTAATTAGTTTTGTTGTTCTTCCATTGTTTGTTCCATTGCTTCACGAATAGATGTAGGCTCATTTTTAGATTGATGACCGTCTCCCGGTTTTGCATCAATCCGTTGGAACCCGCCTAGTTTGTCCTTAGCAGCATCTTTATCTTTGTCATCAGACTTGGCTTGAAAGTAGTCAGGCATAGATTTTTGTAAATCTTTTACTCGACTATCTAGATCTTTGACCTTACCATCTTTGTCTAATTCCAAGGAACCTAGTTTAAATTTGGCATAGTCTAAATCCTTAGTACCAGCAGAACGTAGTGCAGATTCCACTTGGGAATCAATTTTCAGTTGGTTATTTTCAGTTTCAAGAGTTTGCGCCTTTGTTTTATAAGTATCAAGCTCTTTCTGGATATCCGGATTATCCTTTGTCTTGTCTTCTAAACTTTTGATTGTGTCCTTGGCTGTCTTCAAACTGTCAGAAAGATTGTTGTATTGATCCTTAGGAACAGCATTTTTGGGAAATTCTTGATCAATTTCCTTATTAGCTGCGTCTAAATCAACAGTGCCATCTTCCTTACGATGCTTTTCTAAAATACTTTTGATCCATTCCATGTTCTTTTCCTCCCATACCATTTATATAGCGGTCGGTTCCGCTTAGGATTTTCGGATATACTGCCGAATTCAGTGTGAATCAGTTTAGTGTCATGATTCAGGACAAAATAAAAAGACCCATTCAGGTCCTTAATCTTCTGATGACATAATTTCATCTAATTTACCGCTTTGGGCAAACTCGATTAGCTTTTCCAATGTCTGTATATCTACTGTGTGTTTTCCAATGATAAATGTTGGTTCAAATGGTTTGCCCGCTGTGACAGGATTGCCATTGATAGAAAATGTTTGTTTCTTTTCTATCATATCTGCCTTGACTAGACTCATTTCCCTTCCTCCCAACTCTTGTGAACCACTGTAGCGCCGTTCGTCGCATACCATTTGACTGATTGCTGCAGGTTGGGCAACGTGTGGCTGATCATAGCAATTTTCAAAGTCGATTCCGGTTCCTGTAAAGATTCGACAATTTCCACACTAACATGGTTGCTGTTCCATACAGGTTTGATCTCCGAAAGTGTGACATCGCCGTTTGAGTCTTTCAGTTCATTTTTAACAAAGTATCGACTATTTTCATCTTCAATAGCTTTTTTATACGCATTTGCAAGGCTTGTTGGAACTTTTAAAGTTAAAACCGCTTCATGAAAGTTCTTCATGCTTATTCCTCCCTCTTACTATTTATCCATTCTTGATAATTCTTATAAGCAGAAACTTTACCAGTTGCATTGTCACGCCGCAGTTTTGGCTCATAACCTTTAATCACATTGATTGTACGGCACCGACAGTTGCAATCCTCTCTAGCAATACCGAACATATGTGGCTGCAAAGTTTTCAAACCGCCAACTTCAAAATATTCATCGATTACTCGGATTTGACCATCCAATTTCCGATGATTATTACGTGTATCGCCGTCTAGTGTTGATACCCACTTTTTCTCAGCTTTTATTCCAAGTTCTTTGGCATGCTGTTGTGACTGCTGGCGAGTGACACTTGTGACACGCCCTGATTCCGTTCGAGCGATATTCATGGCTCTTCGATAATTGGCACCACCGATTTCAGCTATTTGAGCAGCCATTTTCTGAGTTGACCACCCTTTACTAAAACCCCTTGTAAGCACTCTGTTAAGGTTTTTCTTCATCTTGGAAGAATTCCCTTTTAGACGAGTTGAAAGCTTCCTGCCCGCAACCGGGGTATTGATTATGGTAGCTATTTGCTTATCGGTCAGCAAAGCAAAGGAAAGAGGTATTTCCTCACTCATTTCAAACTCATAAAAGAGTTCGTTATATGATGTACTAGCGTTGCGTTTTAAAAAATCGTACATAATTTTTCGCTGGTTTTCTTCAAGTTGATTGGCTTTGGCATACATTTGACTACGAATGAACTCAAGGAGCTCCTTTTGAAGCTTTTTACTAAAATTATCATCTTTTTCAATCTGATCATTCAGTTCAATGATTTCCTTTGTCATTTCGTTTGCCAACTCTTTATACAATGCTTGCAGCTCTTGATTGATATTTGATTCGGACTTATTGAGTAGAGATTCTATTTCCTTCTGGTACTTCGACATCAGGAATCACATCCTCTTCATAGTCTTGTTCATCCATCAGCTTCTTGATCTCTTCATAATCAAGATCAAAGACTTCGCAAATGTATTTGAGTACTGTTTCATCATCCAAGCGGACTGCAGCATTCAAGATATTGTCAATTTCGATTTGTTTGCGCTCTGCCTTGGTCTTCTCACGTTCCTCGACTTCTGTTTCATCGATCATAGTGTCACGAGTGATTATGATTTCAAGGTCAGATGTATCATAAGCAGTATTGTTACGTTGATTAATATCCGCAACGATCAGTTCAAGCATTTGTTTGATGATCTTACGCAATCGGATTTCTGCTTTATTACACTTTAGATCTAACAAGGTGTATCTGGACTGGATAACCACATTGGTCACATTGCCATCACCGACTTGCGAGGAATCAAATCCCATGCCGAATTTGTAGATACCCTCTTTATCAACCGTCAGTTTGGCTTTGCGGGCCTCCACTGGTATATTGACAGTATGGACATCAAGACCACCGGTATCACCAACACCAACTGCTCCACGCGATCGTAGGTTATTGATCAATTGTTCATAACCGTCACCATTAAAGCCTTTGACAGCAAAAAATGGCTGATCAAAGTCCTGTAAGTTATTGGACAATGCGCAAGCCATTAAATCGTAGTCATCTATCAGTGGTTTGATTGGATCTAAATCAGTAGTTTGGTATTTATTGTTGTCATACCGTAAAAAGGGAATAAAATCAGCAACGCCAAGCGCATTCCCAATCGATCGCCCATATGCTTCTTTGGTCTCAGGGTTCAATCTGGTGTCATGATACAAAGGATTGACCTCCACCTTAGGATCAAGCTTAAAGCTTTGTAAATAGCCGCCTTCGCTAATGAAGTACCAGACTTTCTCACTATCCCATAACTCCGAACGAGTGACACGAACCGTCTTGCCATCTTGGTAGATGTCGGTATCGTAATAGCGAATAATAGCAATCAAATTGTAATCTGCATCATAGATTTCAATTACTTTTAGACTATCAGCCACTTGGAAAGACAAGCGATCCTCACCTAGCTTTGTATAAACGAACTCATAGCCCTTTTGACTTCCCCCTTCGACTAATTCTTGCAGCATCAGCTGGAAGTCTTCGTCAATGTATTGATCAAGTAATTCTTGCAGTCCTTTTTGTTCCGTCTTGATTTCAACAGGATTTGACAACAAGTATTGGACCTTTTGATCAATAAGCTCTGTCAAATAGCCATGAGGTATTTTGATATTGCTTCTGGAAGTTTCTTCATGTACTTTGCCTTCATTGTCCATATAGAACAATCGGAAGTGTAAAATGTCATGTTTGTATTGGTAATAATCTACACCCTTACGCATTTTGCGCTTATAGCTTGCTGTGCGATCTGAATTCACTGCTTGTTGCACTGCAGATGCTAACGTCTTAGGTTCCTGAGATAAAAAATATTTTGGATCCAATGAAGAATCACTCCTTTCCTCTAATATAACCAGCCATCTGGTTTGAGTACCGTATAGCAGAAATACCTAACAGCATCCATAGCATGGTCATTTTGCTTGGTAGGTTTATCTTCCCCACGATTAACAGCCTTCACATCCCAAATATAGGCACTAAACTCTTTCAGAGTGTTAATACAATTCGGTGCGAAAGCTATTTTATCTTCATTCAAAAGAGAACCAACGAATCTTATTCCGTCAAGAACATCGTTATTGGCTTTTCTGATGAAGTATCCATATTTTCTTAATTCAGCAATAAAGGAAGCCGCTGATGGGTCAATGATGATTGCTTTTGTCTTTATGCCACCAAGAAACTCAACTAAATCAGCAGCAAACTCACTATCAGTTTTTTGTTTTTTCTTATCTCTACCAGAATAGTAGTATTCTTTGACACATACCCATTTTCCGTCTTTGCTTTTTTGCCACATTAAAAAGACAGTGGCATTTTGCGTACCATAGTCAACACTGACATAGGTTTCACCAGTCGCAAGGTCAATAAATTTTTGATATACATGTTTTGCTTGATCAAACATATCGTAAATAATACCTTCAGCGACCGTCCAAAGACCTAAAATATATCGTTGGTAGAATACGCCAGAATACATATTTCGATATCTTTGCTTTATTGTTTCATCCAAACTAAGGTTGTCATCCATGGTGAAATGGAGATATACCAGATTCTTTTCTTTGAGCTTATCGATCCAATTCAGTTTGAACCAATGATATGGACCATCTGGGTTGCAGTTAAACCAAAACTTGGAACCTTTCTCGGAACAACGCCCAGTCGCTTGGTTTACAAATGATTCTGGCATAAGCGCTACTTCATCGAAGAACATGCCAGCTAATGTAATACCTTGAATCAAGTCTTGCGATCGTTCATCTTTACCACCGAAAATATAGAAGTAATTGGTCTTACCTTTTTTTGTGACTTCTAACATATTGTCAGCACGATGGTCTTTGTAACGATAACCTCTCGATAGAAGCATTAGCTTTAGCCAAAAAAGCACGTTCCTTCTAAATGATCCGATAGTTTTACCAGCCATTCCAAGGTTTTTGCTGTCAAATGTTGACATAGCCCACATGACGTAAGACAAACACATTGAAATAGTCTTTCCAGAACGAATAGCCCCATCTGCAATGATTCCATCTTTATCTTTGACAGCAGACTTTTTAGTCCACCATGTAAGAATCATCTTCTGCTTTTTACTGAAAGGCTTGAACTTAAATACTGCCTGCTTTACTCTTCTGGCCATAGTTCTTCACCTTCAGATTCCAATGCTGCCATGAAACCATCGTCTTCCATATCAAACTCTTCACTGCCATCCTTATTCTTGGCACGCAGATTATCAATTTGAGCACTCATTAATTGTAATTTAAGTCTTCTTTCATCTTGCTCATCAGAAACAGCTATAAATTGCTTAATTAGATTAGACAACGTACCCATAGCCCTTGATTGAGCATTTAGGAAACTGGCTTGTTTATCCCAAGCATACTGAAACTGACGTGTGACCTTCGTTTGGACTGATTTGCCTGTTTCTTTATCAACAAACATCGGATTTACTTCCGCACTAACAACATCTTCTGTATGATCAAATTCACTTTGAACGTTCATGATTTTCTGCGATCGTATGATTGCGGTGTATTGGATCATAATATTGTTCCAAAGAATATCGCTTGGTTCAGAAGTATAAAGTTCTTGAATTATTTGGCGTGTATCATCGGGAAGCCAGTTGGCAAATAGTCCATGGCTAACAGCATTCTTATTGTCAGGTGGTGGCTTGCCTCCGGGATTACCCTTGGCATTTTGATTCCCACGCATTGAATCGTAACGCTCTTTTTCATTCGGAGCGCTCCGTTTCGCTTCGCCGTCCCATTTATCTTCAGATTTCCATTTACGGACAGTAGAAGCAGATACACCTAATTCTTCGGCAATATCTTTGAGAGGCTTCTGTTTATTTGATTCTATCCAAATACGATATGCTTCATCTCGCATTGGATTACGTTTTCTAGCCATCCATTCTCCACCACCTCACAATCTGTGTTTGTTTTGTAATTCTATTTAAAAAAAAGACCTCAGTTGAGGTCCTAGCTAATTAATAAAAATCCTTAAAAAAATTAATTATCTCTCGAGTATTTTTTATCCTAGCATCAGTATTCACATCACCTTTACCTGATGACTCTATTTCATCAAATTCTTTCTCAAATATTTTATTTACCTCGTCGTGATTATTTTCCGATGTTAAACTTTCGGACACAGAATAACTTGAAAGTTCATTTTTTAGTATTTGTAATCTGTACTTTTTCATTTCATTAATTACATCTAAGTCATTAGAAAAATATTTATTAAAATATTCAATGGTGTCTTTTACATTTTCTAGTCTTGATGAAGTTTCGGCTTGATTCCTAATTCCCATTATAAAAGTGTATTTTGTTATATCCTTGACTAATTTTTGATTATCTTTCTTCAACGTATCTATTGTTTTTTTGTTTAAAACTAACTGATACGTAACGACAAATACTGACAGTGTAAGCATTATACCTGCTATAGCTATCATGGAGTCAGACACAAAATTTGCATGCTCAATTTGCATTTTGAAAAAATCGGTTATTTCACTATTCAAGATTTCCACTCCTTTTCCTATATCATATCAAGAAACAGAGTGATAACCAATAAAAAAACAGTCCCGAAGGACTGCCTAGTAGGAAGTATCAAAGATCATGTGAGTAATCTAACTGACAACTCCCAAAGCCACTGGAGTGGTAATGCTCCACTCACGATTATTTCTCCAAGGCGTGTTCACTCAATAATCAAAGCCTTGCGTCTTTCACAGCACCAACCAAATAGGTTTACCCTTGCGAGTTGCGTCTTCTACTTCCGCCACAGTGACATAATAAAAAGACGGCTAGCGAATGAAGATAAGGAGTGTGTTCAACTCCATTCATAATAGATTTTTTGTCGCCGTCTTAGTTAAATACAGGGCGCTGGGAATAATTTTCAGAAAGGAGGTCTGCCAACGCATCTTAAAGGAGTGCGCCCTGTTATTTACAATAATTGATAATACTATCTTAATATGGATTATTGGCATTAAACCGCCATTATACCGCCAAAAAACCGCCATTTTTCAACGATAAGCGACAAGCTTGCCACGACGATAACTTTCAGCAAATTCAACCAATGCATCTGATTTCATTCGCTCAATTTGCCGTACTGAATAGCCCATCTCATCTGCGATCCTTAGATTAGAATACTGATCTTGTAAGCAGAAGCTATAATGAAGTATCTGTCTGCTTGTTAGCTTCAAAGCCATAAGTGCCACAATTATTGCATCTCTTTCTGTTTCTGCATCCAATCTTTGAATAAAAGCATCCTCAGACTTATTTCCATTACTAGGTGTTCTAGGCATATCAGTAATAATTGGTGAGCGGACATCGATCTTTGAACGACCTGCAATCCGCTCCAACCGACGGTAGTTCTTCAAAACATATCGTGCATTCTTTCTCGTTTGCGAGAAATCAACTTCTCTTAGTAATAGCATCATTGCTCAATCGCCCCTTTATTTGGTATAATGAAGTTACCTTGGCGGGGACAAAATCATTATTTTGGGGGCATTGGGCGATTGCTTAATGCTTTTTATTGTGCTTTACTTTCGATCTCTTTTAACTGCTCTTTGACGATCACTTCGATGATCAAAGCCATCTTGTTCCATAAAATAGCTTCCTCCATAATCTTGCTCCTTTTTGTCAGTAGCCTTCCCTATCACAACGCATAGAAACATAATCACAACAAAAGCCGTTGTACCTAGTACTGCAACTGTCATCTTCATCCCCCCGCTTCCATCGCATCTCGCACTAACGGATCATTAATAATAATCTTGTACTTCATCTGCTCATGCTGCAGTTGTTCTTGTAACTGCTCAATTTGCTTTTGTTGGTTGATTATTGTATAGGATGATGAAATAGCTAAAACAGACAAAACGAATATAAAACATGCTTTTATCATCATTTCTCTGACACCTCCATAAATTTGCTGATTACTTTTTTATTTATTTTGATATAATTTTCTTATCAGCGAGTGGTCCGCTGAAATAAATGAAAGGAGCACACCCATGTCTATTAATGTTTCATTAACTCAATTCTTAACATACACATCAAAAGTGAGTACAAGCGCCAAAATAAAGGCTGTGAGAGATATTAAAAATTCGCCTGGCTATCATCCATCGATTGATTATTGGAAGCCTTTAAGAGATGAGATTAAAAGGTTACACGAAAATAATCTACCAATTGAAAACTTGAATAATCTCTTACTCAGCATTAATGAGAAAAAAGTTAAAAATTACACCGGTGCCATAAATACCTACATTCAATTTATTAAAAAGAACGATGTAGCTTACTTCAAAACTGGTAAATCTTTTTGGAAACTTACTGATGATTTATTTGTAGGTGCCTCACCTGAATTAGGCCTTATAGTTAACGGTAAAAAACTTTACGTTAAGGTTTATTACAAGAAAAAATCTTCTGATGCAAAACTGACAAAACGTAACATACAATCATCACTCACATTAATGCAACTGGCAGAAAAAGATTTTCAAATGGAACCAGATTCGAATTTTGCTGTTCTAAATTTGCAAAATGGTAAAATTATCGAAGCTGGTCCATTGAAAAGTGAAGATGTTCTTGAACTAGAAGTTGATGCTCAAAACTTTGTAACAACTTGGAACCGGGTCTGATAGCACTACATTTCAGACAGCTCCCCTTGAATTTGAGCACAATTCTCACAAATAAAGATTCCATCTTCTAATTCTAGTTCGGCACTTGATTTGCACACTACACATTTTCGCTCCTTCTTACCGCAAGTACTTTGGAGCGAATTTTTCTTCCGATCTTGCTCCTTTTTTGAATCAGTTTCCATCTTATCCCTCCGTTCATGATATAATCGCCATAGGAGGCGATCGTATGAAATTTCATAATTATAATGATGCAGATAAAACTTACCTTGGTATAGCTGTAGCTTTTTTTATACTAGGACTAGGCTCAAAGTTCTATTGGATTCCAGCTGTTTTATTTTTATTAGTTGCTTTCCTAAAAGATTAGATACTTAGGTATCTTTTTTTCGTTATCGCTGACGATTGCGGAATTAATTTTATTACTCTATTCTCCAGCAAACTCCGTAATTTAAATCGCTTTTCAACGATATCAACACTTCTTTACAAGAAAGGTTGATAGCATGTTTTATAAGTTCCTGCTGATTCGATTTATTTCCGAATTGTTCAAAGTATTCTATTTTTCGTTTGACGGCTTCGATTCTGTCATCAATAATCTCAAATACTTCTGATTTTTCACTCACATTCATTCCTCGCTTTCTGCTATTTCGTCGGATAACTGACTTAGTAAAATGTAAAATATGTTACAATACCTAAAAGGGGGTATTGCTTTGGGAACTTTTTTAGCTTTTATTTGGTATATTTTTATAGGATTTATGCTTTATGGAATCATCAGATTGGCAGTTAAACACGGAATTTCAGATTCCAAAAAAAATAATTTATGATTCTGTTGCTACTCTTTTAGGGTAGTTTTTTTATTTCCACAATTTTGGTGGATAGTGGAATTAATCTCTTCCTTGCGACATAGCCATCAATGAGCCAACCAATGCATTAAACCCATTTTGAGAAAATTCCATAGTAATAATTTGGACTTTCCTTTTTCTTGTAGGAAAAGCACGAGCGGTCACTTGATAATTTCCACTCTCTAATTTTTCAACATCGATTACTTTTTCAATGTATCCGCTCTCTGGTAGTGCTGAGTTTTCTATTTTCATAATGATCCTCCTAGTTGGTAATTTCTTCCGATTGCTGACTAACGACCGCTAACGAATTTCCTCAGACTATGCAGACCTCTGCCACGTCTTTTCGATTTCCGATCAATCCAAGTACCAGTTGTTCCCCAATAATCAATCATGCCTTTTGGCGTATTGATCGCAAATTGATGATTATTTGGATAATGGGTAAACTCAAAACCCAAAGACTTGATATTTTTTATCGCTGAATCGCCCATGCGCTTAACATGCTGCTTTCTACGCTCTTTCAGGTAAGGCTTCGCATCTTTCCAGTATTCAACCATTTCTCCCATAAGGTGCCTTCTTTCTCCCGATTCTCAACTAACAAATTTCTGAGTTTCTAGCAGACTTCGTGGATTTTCTTAAGACTTACTACAGTCACATCGTTAAGATTTCGTTGTATTTCATCATCTTTTTCTTCAATACAGCTGAGGATCCTTACTCGTGCTGAATTCTTGTAGATACGACTTACTTGCGCTCTTATCTGACCTGAAAAAGGTCTTCCCGGAGTGCAGATGTAGCTTTCACCAACTTTTACAGATCCTTTTTCATGAACATTTGCTGATTCATATTCTCCAAAATCTTCGAATGGCGCTTTAATGCTTCTGCTTCTCATTGATGGTCCCTCCTAAAGTGGATTAATTTCAATTTCTGTTCGAGGATTGAAGCTGTATACTTTACGGCAGATGCTAACTGCTATCTGACCGTCGTCCTTGTACAAAATGCCGTTTACCGCATCCGTCACTGCTTTGAAATAATTATCAATGTCTGGCTTTTTATCGCAGTACATTGTCTCGTCCTGAAGCAAAGTCCTGTTTTTCTTTACTTTTGAGATATAAGCTGGTGGATATACGAAGAAGCAGACATCAACAATTACTGGTCCTTTTTCAATTAACAGCGGCCTTGTTGACATAGCATGGTATTTGACTGCATTTTTGTATGCTTTCATCGCTGATTCCTCATAGGGAGTCTTACGATGCTTGGTGAACCTCGGCCTTGATTGAGGCTTTGGTGTGATCGGTATGACGATTTTCAAGCAATCTGCTCCTTTCAATGCTTCGTTTTATTTAGATATAATGCTAGTTTTGCATCAAGCTCTGCTTGGCGCTCAGGTGATAACTGTTCTTCCCCCTGTTCGTTTACAGCCCAATCAGGTAGTTTTTCCTCACGTAGTAGCTTTTGATTATAGCCTTGTTTCTTAGCGCCTCTAGTTCGTTGATAATCCCTCGCTTGATCGATCGTTTTAACGTTAGCATCTGCCCATTCCTGCAAAGATGCCGTTAAAAAGCTAATAGCTCTATTCTTAGGGACGTCTTTACTCCCAGCAAGTTTAATGGCAGCTTCTACAAGTTCATCGCCATAGATATTCACCAGATTAAGCAGATCTTCAACCTGTACAACATTTGGAAAAAGCCATAATTTTTGGAAAGTTTCAAGGGACGCACTCTCGCCCGCAGTAGCATCTTCTTTTATTTCCTTTTCTTTACTTTCCTTTACTTTACTTTGTTGATTATTCCCCTGATTAACTGAGTTATTCCGCCCATTAATCGAGATATTCGACCGATTAACTTCATTTGTCAGCAAATACTTAAATTCAAGCTCAACTTTTTTACGTTCCTTAGTGGCTAGAATGTATCTGTTTTGAATTCCTTTAGAAGTTAATACGGAGTATTTATCAAAAATATCTTTATCAAAGAATTTTACTTGCACGGCTTTTCTAACCAGTTCTTCAACTGTGCCCTCCTTCGTACCAACTTCGTCAGCCACTAAGAACGCAAGGTCGTCATCCCACAAAACGTAATACCCCTCATCACGATAAATATTAGCCAGCAGGGCGACCAGTATATGAACGGCTTCTTTACCGCATGCTTTAATAATTCTTCGAACTTTTAAATCTGATAAAAAATCGACATCCAGAGGAAAATAATCAAGACCTTTCTTCGTTGGTCTTGCCACGCTTATTCCTCCTAATCAGAGGGAGTTTAACTCCCTCATTATTGGTTTAGTGGTGGATTTGATGTATCAAACAATGATTCTTGTCCTTCATCTGTTACCGGATCATCAACAACTTTTTCTGCTTCTTTAAGATCCTGTGGCATCGGCTCCATATCCGATAGATCAGTTTCTTCAATTAAATCGTTGTTTTCGTCCACTCGAAAGACTTTCTCATCTGAAGTGATTGCTGTTTGCATTTCAACTGAAAGTAATCCCCATTTTGATAAAAGATTTCGCAGTACAGTCTTAATGGCCATTGAATCGTAATTATCAACCCATGCCCCGCTTAATTTCTCTTTGTCCTTATTTTTTGAATTCTTAATACGATGACTCTCAATTTCTTGCTTGGTCCAGTAAACTGTCTTTTTAAAGCCGTTCAGTAATTCAAAGAATCCTACATAACCTATAACTTCATCGGATACCTTACCTTTATAATCAAAGGTAAATTCTTCGGTCAGCGGATTCCAGTCAATTAGTTGACCTTCATAAATTGCCAAAGCATTCAATGCTTTGTATTGCCCACTTCTTTGTGCTAGCTGAATATATCCTTTGTATCCAAGAATGAATTGGGCTTCGTTGTGCGTGATCCAATTCTTACCTTTTTTCTCATATCGATTAAACGGAACTACATATGCATAACCAAGGTTCTTATCAATCGGCAGGTCCATAGTAGCTGCCTTTAGCGCTGATGCAATAATTGTCATTGGTTCCGCTTGAGAAAGATAATTATCACCACCAACAAGTGTCATGAGTGATCCCATGAATGAATCTGATTTTTCGTGAAGGATATCTGTGAACTTCTTCTTCATTTGAGGCGTGCTCATCAGTGCTTTGAATCCTAATTTCGAAGGATCGACTAACTGGGTGTTTTTCTCTGCTAACTGATTCTTTAATGCATCATTTGTGGCCATATTATTTGATCTCCTTTTCTGTAAGTCTTCGTGATTCAGTAACGTTATAGATTTCTTCGTCTTTAGCTACTTCGGGATATTTTTCAGCAAGTTTCTTACTGTTCATTCTTCTAGTGGATACTAACTTCCAAGAAACGATGTTTTTTGGAGCGATACCGATACTCGCATTTCTTTTGCCAAGTTCGTTTATGATTTCGTTATCCACCTGGCGAATGGCTGTTTCAATCTCTTTTTTTGCTTTCTTAAGTTCCCTTTTTTGGTCAACTAAATCATCAAATGAAGATGGCAATGTGGTTTCTGTTTCATCAAGTTCCGAATACCGATCTTTTAAAAAGTCTGACGTTGCTTCGCTACCATCTATTTCTGGTTCTTTGCCAGCTAAAACATTTGCCTCCCAGAAACTAACTAATCGTTCGGTGATCATGTCAATCAGTTCTTGATCACGATCAACTCGTTTCCAAATGAACTTTTGTCCACCAACCAAAACGGCAATGTAACAATATTTTTTATTTAAAACATTCATGTAATGCTGAACCTGGCACAAGTAACTCAGAGGAACTTCTTCGCCTTCCCATTCCTTACCTAGAAAGGCATTTGCTGTTTTACACTCCAAAATAGCATTTTCCCCAACAACATCTCTGTCGATGTTCGCTCGCAGGAACGGATGTAACGGATGCTCGAATACCTGATTTCGTCGGCGAACTTTTTTGCCTGTTCGTTCTTGAAATTCTTTAGCAACAACTTCCTCTAGAACATTTCCCCAATACGCTGGTTCGCTCTCAGTGTGTTCTAAATCGATTTGACCAGTCTTTTCCAGCCATAATTGATAAGGTGACTTCCATTTGTTTAACCCAAGGATTGTAGCGACATCTGAGCCGCCTATACCCTTTCGGCGATCTAATAACCATTCGTCATGAGTCATTTCAAGAGTTGATTTACTCATCATCTGTCATCTCCTCAACTGAAATTGGTTGACCCCATCCGGGAGTTGTCAAATACTCGTCTAACGCTTGTTCAAAAGAATTCATTGTCATTTCTCCTTTTCTGTTTTAAAATGGAGACAAAGATATTTATCCAAATATTTTATTGACTTGCTATTGCTTTGGTCGGCTAGCAAGTCTTTTTTCTTTGTCTTGGTAATCTTTAGCAGCTAAATCATAAACAACATTAGCGAAGCCCCATAAGAAAACTAATGTCAAACCTGCAGCAATGTGAATAGCTGAGAATGCTACTACAAATAGTAATAAAGTTGTTACGATGAATGTATTTTTGATTGATCTTTTCATGTTTAAGCCTCCTTAAGATTTACTACATTGCTAATTTTTTCCAAGTTTTTTCGTCTCTTGGCTTCCTTAATAACTTGATCAAACTGCTTTCCAGCACTTTCCCTTAAGAACCTTTCAGCTTCATATATGCTGACCACTTTATTTGTACTAAATTGAATACTTTGAATTGCACCGAGATTTACTAAAGCGTATATATTATCTTTGCTAGTCTTAAACTCAGCGGCTAGTTCTGGCAATGTGTAAACCAACATTTCTAATCATTCCTTTCTCTTGTTTCTGACTGCCTAGTCATATCTCGCATATCCCAACCGAATCTATTGCACATTGATGATAAAACAGATAATTCCAATCTAACTTCATCACTAAGCTCAAACCAATATAGTTTCAGATGATCGATCTCAATATCTGAAAGTTCATCCGGTTCGATAGTAAGCAAATCCCAAACTTCAAATTTTTTCTCAACTTCAATTCGTTCCATTTCTTCCTTGTCTTGCCCAACCATTTTGGATAAAGGGTGATTATCTCTTCTTTTTCTGTTTAATGGTTTAGGTGTGTGGAATAGCGTTGCTGCAACCTCAAAGTCAACATTTGGATCTTGTAAGTATTCAGCAATATCTACAACCTTCTCAATCCCCATGGATCTACGTCCATTCAAAACATGACTCAGTAATTGTGGAGAAATATTTATATCCTGAGCCATCATCCTTTGATTAAGAGCTTGCTTGTCTACCTCCTTTCGATAGATAGCCGCAATGTTCTGTTCAATGGCATTTACGCTCATATCTTCATCTCCTTTGTATTTAGTTATTTATTTTCGTAGCAGTTGAACTGCCATAAAATGTACTTAAGCAACAAGTTCTGGTGTTGAGGCGAACTGCCATTTTTCGTCAATATAGGAATAAATGTCCTGTGCTACTTCATCGGTAGCTAAAAAACGAATGATGATTTCTTCGACACCGCCAGGGTTTATGAACAGTTCGCCTTCAATACCAATTGAAATACTAAACTTGCGTTTAATTGCAGGAATAATCATTTCTACATAGCGTGGTAGAAATCCCGAGTCGACATTCACTTTGATCATTTGTGGTTTGTCCTTCATTTCGTCACCTCCTTACGTGTCGTTTCGCGTAGTTTAGGTTCAAAAAAAAGAGTCCATTCAAAATCTAAAGCATCTGCTATTTTCATAGCTTTTTCAACAGATGGTCTCCGCCTCCCTTGCTCTATAGATGAATAAGTCGTTCTTGGAATGTTTGATAACTGAGCAACTTCATCTTGTGTTAGATCTTTTTCCAAACGCAATTTAGTTAACCAATTTTCCATAAAAATGATTCTCCTTTCAATGTGTCGTATTGCGTACTCTTATATTACTACGCATTTTGACACATGTCAAAAAATAATTATTCTTTTTGACACATTTCAATTTTTTGTTTTAACATACGCGCATTGCGTAGTATCATTATTACATATT
Source organism: Enterococcus casseliflavus NBRC 100478 (assembly GCF_001544095.1). Lineage (GTDB taxonomy): Bacteria > Bacillota > Bacilli > Lactobacillales > Enterococcaceae > Enterococcus_D > Enterococcus_D casseliflavus. The sequence continues at coordinate 29,767 of NZ_BCPT01000006.1, forward strand.
GAAGCATTGGAGGTGCTTAGATGTTTGGTCATAGACTTATGGATTTAAGAAAGAAAAAAAAATTAACCCAAGCTGAAATGGCCGATATTTTGGGAGTTGCACGTACTACATATTCATCATATGAACAAGGTAGACGTACCCCTGATGTTGATATTCAAAATAAAATAGCAGATTATTTTAAGGTCAGCCTTGACTACTTGCACGGTAGAACCGATTCAATGAGTACTAAAAAAGATCCTAATCTCCTAATTGCAACTCACGTTGATGATGATTTGACTGAAAAACAAAAACAAGAAGTACAAGACTTCATCAAATTTATTAAGATGAGAGACCATGACAAAGAGTAGGTGATGTATTTGAATATTTCTGAACGTTTGATGGCTGAATATGATGAACTCACGTATAAATTTGAAAAAGGCATGCCAGATCATCAGGATGGGCTAATTATTGGGAAAACGATATATTTGAGACCAGGACAATCAGCAATTGAATTAGCAGCCACAATTTCTGAAGAAATTGCTCACTACCTTACCTCAGTTGGTGATATAACGGATCTAGATAACCCTACCAATCAAAAACAAGAGAAAAAAGCTCGTGATATTGGCGCTGTGATGCTAGTGTCACCTTATGACATCATAGATTGTTTTGAGGCGGGATGTGTTTCTATTTGGGAATGCGCTGAACATTTGCAAGTATCTGAAGTAACATTTAAAGATGCAGTAAAATGGTACGCTAGGAAATGGAACGGAATTAAAACAGAAAACAACTACACTCTCCTATTCCAAGCGGATGGGACCGTAGCAGTTTTAAAATCATTTAATAGTTTTTAGGAAGATGTAAATTTTCCAACATTTTATTCTCCCCCCTACTGGTGGCGACGGTTCGATTCCGTCTAGGGGAATAGAGCATAACAAGAAATGAGGTGCACTATGTCTATTTTTGAAACGTTCATTGAAGAAAACACTTATCCTATTATTTTTGTTGGGTCTGGTATATCCAAAAGATATTTGAAAAATTTTCCATCATGGTTAGAATTACTTGAAATTTTTTGGCTTCAACTAGATTTAAAAGAAGAGTTTTATAATCACTTGAATGGCATTAAAGATAATCTATCTACTAATTTAAAAGAAGCAGATAAAAATTTCATTGTAAACGTTACAGTTGCAAAGGAAATACATACTTTATATAACAAAGCTTTTAGAGATGGATCAATTACTATACCGAATTTAAGTTCTAAAGATGTATTTGAAAAAACGATTGATCCATTTAAATACGCGATAGCAAATAAATTTTCAAACTATGAATTATCCGACGATATAGATCAGGAGGAATTTGATTATTTCTGTGACTTGTTAGTAAATTCTAAAATAATAGTAACTACTAATTACGACACTTTTATAGAGGATATTTTATATAAAAGAAATAGTCCTGCCAAAGTTTTTATTGGTCAAAAAGGTTTTTTTGATCCTTATGAAGATTGGGGAGAATTGTATAAAGTACACGGTAGCTTATCAGATTCATCGTCTTTGATTATTGATAAAGATGACTATAACGAGTATGACAAAAACTCTATATTGATTAGCGCAAAATTACTAAGTAATATGATTCATTCTCCTATAATTTTCTTGGGTTATTCTCTTACAGATAGAAATATCGTTAAGCTGCTTTCAGATTTTTCTTCTCAAATACCTAATGAAGATTTAAGAAAAACTGCTAATAGAATCCTAGTTATAGAGTTTAAAAAAGATGAAAAATCATTAGATGAGAAACAAATATTAGATAGAGATAGTAATATGTCTTACACTCACATACTGACGGATAATTTTAAAGAGATTTTTAAAAATCTAGCACAAATTGATGAAGGTCTAACCCCTTATGAGGTAAGAAAATTCAACTCAGTAATTAAGAAATTAGTTTTAGCTTCTGGTCAAAAAGGTTCTTTAGATGCTGTTCTACTTTCTCCATTAGAACTTGACAATATCTCTGATCAAATAGATCAAGGAAAACCTATCGTCTTAGCGTTAGGAGATACTAAACATGTTTTTGTTAATCCTACGCCGATAACATACCTGGAAGATTATATTCTTCAAAAAAATGAAATTTTACCTGAAAATGCCATCAGATTTGTTGCAAAAGAAGGAAAAATCACGAAAAACCCTTTTATAAAGCATTATAATCAAATAGATTTAGAAACTTCGAATCTTGAAAACTGGGAAATTGATAGAATTAATGACAAAATAAACGAATTGAAACACACAAAGATGGACTCTATAAAAAAAACAATTAATAATTCTAACAGAAAATATTTTGATTCAATTGATTCAATCATGGATCTTTCAGGTCCTTTGAACAAAAAGATAGATTTAATAACTTTCAATGCTGATCAATTTAATTATGATGAGTTTTCAAACTATGTAAAAACAGAAGCACTACCAAATTTTATAAAATTTTATAAAGCACGAAAAACCAAAGATGGGTTGATAAAGTCATCTTATAGAAAACTCTTTATTATGTGGGATGTTTTAACACATGGCGAAATATAAAAAATAGAGCGCTGTCTCCGTACCTAATACTTAGATAGTGACAGTGCTCCTTATTTTTTCATTATATTATCACGAAATATTTTTTTTATCAAGTTATTGCTAGATATTAACACAATCGCCTTCGGGCTTTTCTTTTTCAACACAAAAGAACATATGTTTGTATATTTCTAGCGTATTTATATACAAATCAGGTTTTAAGGAGGACTTGTTATGAATGGACATGTACGAAAAATCGGTGGTAAATGGCATTATGTAATAGAAATGGCAAAAGTTGGGGGCAAACGCCAACGTATACAAAAAGGCGGATGGAATACAAAAACAGAAGCACAAGAAAAACTAAGAGAGGCTTTAAACCTTTATAAAGATGGAGGAAAAGTTGATATTAAGGAAATGAGTGTTTCTGATTACTTTGACTACTGGATGGAAAACTATGTTGAAAAGAAGTTAAAATACAATACTCAGAAAAATTATCAGAATGCGGTTAACAAATACATAAAACCAGAAATTGGTAAGTATTATCTCAGTTCTATTGGGCCCGCAAGATTACAAGAATTGGTAAATAAATTACCAAATGGGTTTAGTACTCCACTTGCTAAACATTCAGTTGAAATTATCTTTACTGTTTTGAAAGGTGCCTTTAAGAGAGCCGTTTATCCTTGGCAAGCAATCAATAGCAATCCCATGATCTACGTTGAGATGCCAGCTTTTGAAAATAAACCTAAGCAAAATCGGGATGATATGAAAATAATAACCATGGAGCAGTATCAGGCTATATTGGATAGCAATCCACCTTCTAGCCCCTTTCATCTACCACTAATGATCGGGTTTCATACTGGATTACGCCGCGGTGAGGTTTGCGGTCTCCAATGGTCCGATATTTCATTTGAGGATCAAACACTGACTGTGGATCGCATCATGCTTCAAGATAAACATGGCATACAGTTAGGAACACCAAAAACGCAATCTAGTTTTCGAACAATAGCAATAGATGATATTTTGCTCCAAGAATTAAAGAGAGTTCGCAAGCGTCAGTCTGAGAATAAACTCCGTCATGGAAAATACTATTTTGATAGTCAATTTGTTTGCACTAAGGAAAACGGTGAACCTGTCACACCGAATTCAATCAAATGGCATAGTGGAAAAGTAAAAAAAGAATTAGGATTCGATTTCAACTTTCATTCCCTTAGACACACACATGCCACTATGCTTTTGGAGGATGGTGTAAAGCCTAAAATAGTACAAGAAAGACTTGGCCATTCCAGAATTTCAACTACCATGGATAAATACGTCCATGTAACGAAAAAAATGAGAACAGAAGCTGTCGATATATTCGCCCAAAGACTAAGAAGATCATCAAATTAGAATTTAGTTTTCATAAAAAATGTCGCCCTAAAATAAATTAGGGCGACAAATGGGCGAATAAAAAATGAAAATTAGATTTTATTATCAAATATTTTCAAACAAACCCTTATTACTTCTTCGGTTCATCCTCATCCATTTTCAGAACAGCCATGAAGGCTTCTTGCGGTACTTCGACGGAGCCGATTTGTTTCATCCGCTTCTTCCCTTCTTTTTGTTTCTCTAGGAGTTTGCGTTTTCGAGAAACGTCACCGCCGTAACATTTCGCCAATACGTTTTTACGCAAGGCTTTGATGTCAGAACGCGCAACGATTTTTTGTCCGATGGCTGCTTGGATCGGTACTTCAAATTGTTGTCGTGGGATCAGTTTTTTCAGTTTTTCAACGATGGCTTTACCGCGTTCATAAGCAAAGTCACGGTGAACGATAAAGCTTAACGCATCGACTTTTTCAGTATTCAGCAAGATGTCCATCTTCACTAGCTTGCTGGTGCGGTAACCAGACATTTCGTAATCCAGTGATGCGTAGCCTTTGGTGCTGGATTTCAATTTATCAAAGAAATCAAAGACGATTTCCGATAGTGGGATCTCATAAACGACGTTTACACGATAATCATCCAAGTAATCCATTGTGACAAAGTCTCCCCGTTTGCGTTGGGACAATTCCATTACAGCACCGACGTAATCATTAGGCACCATGATTTGTGCTTTGACGTAAGGTTCTTGTACGTTTTCGATCGTGACTGGTTCAGGAAATTCTGCCGGGTTATCAACGACGACCATTGAGCCATCTGTCTTGTTGACATGATAGATTACGGATGGTGCAGTCGTAATCAACTCAAGGTTAAATTCACGTTCTAGCCGTTCTTGCACGACATCCATGTGTAATAGGCCTAAGAAGCCGCAACGGAACCCAAATCCTAATGCTTGAGAGGTTTCTGGTTCAAATTGCAATGCTGCATCATTCAATTGTAATTTTTCCAATGCTTCTCGAAGGTCGTTGTAGCGTGAAGTATCGATTGGGTACAATCCGCAATAAACCATCGGATTCATTTGACGATAACCAGCTAAGGCTTCTTCTGCTGGATTGTTGGCTAATGTCACCGTATCCCCGACTTGGGTATCTTTAACGGTCTTGATGGCAGCAGTGATATACCCAACATCGCCCACCATCAACGCATCTCGTTGAATGGCTTTTGGTGAAAAGACACCAACTTCCGTAACATCAAAGGTCTTGCCATTGCTCATCATTTTGATTTTATCTCCAGGTTTGACCATCCCGTCCATGATGCGGACGTTTAAGACCACCCCACGATAGGAATCGTACACGGAGTCAAAGATCAACGCTTTTAGCGGTGCTTCAATATCACCTGCTGGAGCTGGGACATACTCAACAATTTGTTCCAAAATGTCTTCGATCCCAATACCTGCTTTGGCACTTGCTAAAACAGCTTCACTGGCATCGATACCGATCACATCTTCGATCTCTGTTCGTACTCGCTCAGGATCGGCAGCTGGCAAGTCTATTTTATTAATGACTGGTAGGATCTCTAAATCATTGTCTAACGCCAAGTAGACGTTTGCCAATGTCTGTGCTTCGATCCCTTGAGCTGCATCAACGACGAGCACGGCGCCTTCACAAGCAGCCAAACTGCGGGAAACTTCATAGGTGAAATCGACGTGCCCTGGGGTGTCGATCAAATGGAAGATGTAGGTTTCGCCGTCTTTGGCGGTATAGTTAAGTTCCACGGCATTTAATTTGATTGTTATTCCTCGTTCACGTTCAAGATCCATGGAGTCTAATAGTTGGTTTTGCATTTCTCGTGACGTCACCGTATGGGTTTGTTCCAAAATACGGTCCGCCAATGTTGATTTCCCATGGTCGATATGGGCGATAATGGAGAAATTACGAATCTTCTCCTGTCGTTTTTTCATTTCTTCTATGTTCATGGATACGTTCCTCATTTCTTTTAGTCAGCTTTTCTATTATACCAACGAAACGCCAATAGATAAAGTATTTTTCTTAACCGTTATTTAGACATATTCATTCAGGTTTTGCTATACTAGAGCTAGCAAATAAATTGGAGTTGAAAGAATGGACAATAATTTTCATCAAAATCTACATATTCGAGCGGTGGAAGAAAAAGACGTTGATCAGTTCAACGAACTGTTAAGCTATGTTTTTCAGATCACTGAATCGGATATTGAAGAAAGCGGCTATGAGAGCAAACGGGAAATGATCAAATCTAAGCGCCCGATCTTAGAGCTTTCCAAGGTCTTTGGCTGGTTCAATGAAGACAAGTTGATCTCGCAAATCGCCGTTTATCCTTGTGAAGTCAATATACACGGCAAATTGATCAAAATGGGCGGAGTGACCGGTGTTGGGACCTACCCAGAATATGCCGGACATGGCCTGATGAAAGACTTGATCAAGCTTGCCTTAGAAACGATGCGGGAAGATCAGCAATGGATCTCCTACCTTTACCCTTATAATGTGCCCTACTATCGTCGCAAAGGCTGGGAGATCATGTCCGACAAGCTGACCTTCAAAATTCGTGATACCCAGCTTCCGAAAACCAAAGAAGTCCCTGGGATCGTAGAGCGCAAAGAAGTGGATGATCCTGATGTCTTTACTGTCTACAACCAATTCTCCCGCGACAACCATGGTGCCTTGCAGCGGACCTCTTTTCACTGGGAAGAGTATTGGCGCTATGAAAATGAAGAAGAGCGCACCGCGGCTGTTTATTACAATGCCAGTGGTCATCCGACTGGTGTACTTTTTTATTGGGTAGCCGAAGAAGTCTTCCATGTAAAGGAAATGTTCTACTTGAATCAAGAAGCCCGCAATGGTCTTTGGAATTTTATCTCTGCCCATTTCTCAATGGTTTATTGGGTCAAAGGAGACATATATTCAAATGAACCCCTGTCCTTCTACTTGGACGATAGCCAAATCAAAGAAACCATAGAGCCTTATTACATGGCGCGGATCGTCGATGTTGAACAGTTTTTGAAAAACTTCCCATTTGAAGCCTTCCAAACACCTTTTCACTTTGTTGTTTCCGACCCAGTTGCCGATTGGAACAACGGGATCTTCGGTGTCCAATACAATCACGGGGAGATCGTGGTTTCAAGAGAAGCTATCGGAAAAGCGGTCCAGCTGGATATTCAGACATTGTCTTGTCTGTTGATGAATTACCGCCGCCCAGCTTACTTAGAGCGTGTGGAACGGCTAAATACCGATTCAGAAACACTGGCATTACTGGAATCGATCATCCCTGATATGGAAGCCTATTTCAGCGATTATTTCTAAACAACGAATCAACAAAATGTACAACTATGAATGATTAAGGAGTGTTTTTGAATGAAACTATATTTTGCTGCTCCCCTGTTTGCTGCTAGTGACCTGCGCTACAACGCCGAACTTGTTGCGTCGATTCGTCAGCAGTATCCGCAGCTGGAGATTTATTTACCTCAAGAAAATGCCGCGATCAATGATAAATCCGCCTATGCGGATAGCAAAATGATCGCTTTGGCAGATACTGAAAAAGTGCTGGAAAGTGATTTGATGATCGCATTGCTGGATGGTTTGACCATCGATGCTGGGGTTGCCTCTGAGATCGGTGTCGCTTATGCAAAAGGCATTCCTGTTTTAGGGCTTTATACGGATAGTCGCCAACAAGGTGCCGACAATCAGCAAAAGCTGGCAGCATTACAAACCGTTGCGGAAAACCAATTCCACTATGTCAATCTTTATACGGTGGGTTTGATCAAGCTAAACGGGGAGATTTACTCCTCTGAAGCAGCCCTTTTAGCTGGCTTAGCCGACTATCTTTCGGAGGACAACTAAATGGGGCAAAATTATCAGCGACTGCAAAAGGTATTCACTATTTTCGGTGTTCTCGTGTTTTGTTTTTCTTTGTGGGAATTCTTCCGTGGGGTCTATCCGCAAACACAAGGATTGATTTTCCTCGCCCAAGCCTTGCTTGGGATTTTATTGATCTTTGTCCCAGAAATGAGTAAAAAGTTCTTGAAAATCCAGCTACCAAATGCCACCGTCTACTTTTATTGGTTTTTCTTGCTGATCTCTGTATTTATGGGGACGATCTTACATTTGATCGAAACCATTGCTTTCTGGGATAAAATTCTGCATGCGGTAAGTCCAATGGTCTTGACGGCTGTCGGCTATGGATTGATCTGTCTGCTACTGAAAGAAGTCAAAGTTTCAAACGTCTCTCCCTGGTTATTCTTATTGATGGGCTTTGCTTTTGCCGGCTTGTGTGGTATCTTCTGGGAGTTTTGGGAATTTATCTGCGATTCCGTTGGTGGAATGAATCTCCAACGTTATGCAACCTTAGATGGCACCCCGTTTATCGGTCGTGAAGCATTGATGGATACGATGGGTGATTTACTGACCAACACGATTGGTGCTGCCTTGATGGGCGTGATCGCGTATGTGCAAGGTCGAGGCAAACCTGATTACTTTGAAAGTTATCGGATTAAAAAATTATCATAAACGACCTTTAAGAGCTTGTTGAAACCAGCGTTTTTCAACCAGCTTTTTTCTTTTGTTCTTTTATTCATAAAGAAAAATTTATAAAAATACTTAAATAACACATCTTATTTTTATAGATTCGCTGTCTATCAAGGTTTGACCTTTCTTACATTTCCCTGTAAAACGATTACAACTACAAAAAAATTCCCTCGTTTAATCATTTTTATTTCCCCAAAAAACCATGGTCTGTTATAATTACATTATTCATTTGACGTTGCGTCAGTAAAGGAGAGGCTTATGGTTCTAACAGTGTTTTTTATTTTATGCTGCTTGATTTTTTCATCGATCACCTATGCGTTCTCTAAAGATGCCCGAAAATTTGTCCAACCTTTATCAATCAAAATTATTTTTATTGCATCAGCTATTATTGCGGTTTGGACAATGTTCTTTTCTATGGTTGCATTTGTCGCTTGGGTCATCTAAAAAACATTCTTGCCAGTTGCGATCGTTTTCGCTGCACTGGCAAGAATGTTTTTTCTTTTGATTAAAATAGTTTGATTTGATTCAATGGCCAAAAGCGCAGCAGCACTTTCCCTTCCATTTGATCTTCCGTTACAACCCCGAAACTGCGACTGTCTCTAGAGATCAAACGATTGTCTCCCATCACAAAATAGCTGCCTTCAGGAACCGTTACCGTAAAATCATCGGTAAAGTGTTCGGCACCAGCCGCGATTTGCTGAAACATTTCGCGATAAGAATATTCGTCTTGTAATTGATCGTCTGCAAATTTCTCTTTAAACTCATCTAAATAGGGTTCTTCGTATACTTCTCCATTGATCGTTAGGACATCATCTTTCATCTCGATGGTATCACCGGGTAAACCAATCAACCGCTTGACAGCGATTTTACTTGGATCATCTGGTTCAACACATATTACGATGTCTTGTCGGTCATAGGAGGAGATTTTTGATGCAATCAAACGCTGTTTATCTGCCAACGTCGGGTCCATAGAATGGCCACTGACTTGAACAGGGGTCAGGACAAACAGACGGATGAGAACCACGGCGACGATAAAGAAAAGCAGTAACCAATTTTCTTTGAGGATTTTTACCATAGCTGCTCTTTCGCTCCTTTACTGCATCTTTTGTCATCAGCGAAAGCTTGTTCTGCCATTTTGACAAAAGATATCTTCCTCAATCTTACGTGGAATTTTTGCTTTGAGCAAGAGAAATCATCGATTTTATAAAATTTATGATATTTCTCGTTGAGAAAAGAATCGTTTACATTCGATCACGACTCAAGAAAGCAAACACATCTTTTCGACGTAAACTCCCTATCAGTTGTTGGTTTTCTTCGATTACAAGCGTATCATGACGCGCAAATAAGGTATACAACTCATTTAATGGCGTAGATGCCGCAATTTTAGGGTCAGCTTGATTGATGTCATTGCTGAAAAAGTTCATCCGTATCAAATCTCCTGCTGTGACCAGTTTCGCTTCATCTTCCCCGGTTTCTTCAAAGAAGCTTTTCACAAAAGCGGTCTTCGGTTGTGAAACGATGACTTCTGGTGTATCGCATTGAACGATCTTCCCTTGATTCATCACAGCGATGCGCGTCCCTAGTTTTACCGCTTCTTTCATGTTATGCGTGACAAAAATAATCGTCGTCCCAAGCTCTTTGTGCAGATCGAGGACTAGATCCTGTAAAGAATTACGAGAAATTGGATCAAGGGCACTAAAGGGTTCGTCCATCAGAATGATTTCGGAATTGGCAGCTAACGCGCGCAAGATCCCGATCCGTTGCTGTTCTCCACCAGACAATTCTTTCGGCATTCGATGACGGTACTGCTCTGGGTCAAGTTTGACCTGTGTCAGCAAACGATCCACGGCTTCTGAGCGATCTTTTTTTGACCACCCTAACATCTCTGGGATCACTTCGATATTTTGTTTGACATCCATCGTCGGAAACAGAGCGATTTGTTGGAGAACATACCCCATTTGCCAACGCATCTTTTGAATATTGTATTCTTTGATGCGTTTTTCTTTGAAATAAATATCACCATCTGTCGGTTCTGACAACGCGTTGATCATCTTCAAAGTCGTCGTTTTCCCACTCCCAGAAGGACCAACCAAAACAAAGATTTCTCCTTTATTGATACTCAGATCTAATTGATCGATCACTAGTTTTTGATCAAACTTTTTACTGACGTTTTTAAATTCAATAATTGGTGTCATTCTTGTCCCTCCTTAATTAATCCTTCATCTATCAGGAAGGTACGTGCGACTTCTGCTGGATTTTTTCCTTCGACATTGACCTGATAATTCATTTCACTCATTTGTTCTTCGGTGATTTTCCCTGCCAACTTTTCCAATGCACGGACGACTTCTGGATGTTCCTCGGCAAAGGCTTCTTTCATCAAAGGCGCTCCTTGATAAGGTGGAAATAATTCCTGATCGTCTTCTAGAATAACTAAGCCATATTGACGCAATTCACTGTCCGTGGAATAGGCATCCAGTAGATTGATATCACCATTATTGATGGCTTGGTAACGCAATGCTGGTTCCATACTTTGGACACTTGGAAAATCTAGCCCATAAAGTTCTTGGATCCCCGCATATCCGTCCGTCCGATCAATGAATTCGAGGGTGAAGCCAGCTTTGATTTGATTTTCGATTTTCTTCAAATCAGAGATCGTGGTTAGTCCATTTTCCTCAGCAAATTCTTTTTTGACAGCCAATGCATAGGTATTTTGATACGCCATCGGCTGAAGCAAGGTCATCTCAAACTGATCCTTCAATAGATTGACTGCTTCGGTATAGGTTTCGTCGGAGTCAAGGTTTTGACTCGCAAGCTCTTCTGGTACCTCAACTAAGCTCTCCAACACGGTACCAGTAAACTCTGGATATATATCAACTTGACCATTGTCCAATGCGCTGAATAAGAAAAGGTTTTTCCAAAATTTGGCTCTAGTTCAACTTGGGCATCAGGGTCTTCTTGTTCAATCAATTCTTTGTACATGTTGATCAAGATATCTGGTTCAGATCCTAGTTTTCCTGCGATGGTAATGGTTTTGGGAGCGAAAAATCCGCTTTGTGAAAAGGAAACCCCACCAATCAGCAAGATGATTGCTGCCAACGTGATCAAGGTATAGCGCGGTTTTAAATGTTGCAGGTAACGGATCAGGGTACTGAAAACAATCGCCAACAAGGCAGACCCGATCGCACCAATCAACGTTAACTCAGGCGCATTTCGATCGATCCCTAACAAAATAAAGGAACCTAACCCGCCAGCGCCAATCAAAGCGGCTAAGGTCGCTGTTCCGATGATCAAGACCAGCGCCGTGCGAATCCCAGAAATTATGACAGGCAAAGCAATCGGCAACTCGACTTTGATCAATCGGCGCATCCGAGACATACCAAATGCCGCAGCAGCTTCTTCGATTGATGGATCGATCTCCGAAAGGCCAATATAGGTATTTTGAAAGATCGGCAATAACGCATAAATAACTAGTGCGATCAATGCAGGTGGCGTTCCGATCCCCACGAATGGGATCAATAAACCTAACAGTGCCAGTGATGGAATCGTCTGTAACACACTCGTTATTTGTAGGCCGACTTCCGCTGCCCGTTTATGATTAACCAGCCAAATAGCTAAAGGAACAGCAATAACGATCGCCACGAGCAGCGCAATGATCGACAATGACAAATGTTCAAAGACAGCTGTCAGCAATTCCCCTTTTCGCTCATTCAACGTTTCAAAAAAAGTATTCATCTTTTCATTCCTCTCCTACTCCATAAGAACAGTATAATCGAAGTGCGAATTTCCTCCAAACAACAAGCAAGGAGAACTTTTTTGTCATATGTTGAGAGACAAAAAAACGATGGCTGCCAATGAAATGGCAACCATCGTTTTGTATTTATTCATTTGTTCTCTTTTTATTACTCGGTCATTGGCGTATTTTCAAAAACCAGCTGATCGTTCAATAATTCGATCGTGACTTGGGTCTTTGGTAAGACTCTGCCAGCAACGATTTCTTTTGCCAATGGGGTTTCGACTTCTCTTGTGATAAACCGACGGAGAGGTCGCGCACCATACGCTGGCTCATAAGCATTTTCAGCGATCCAGCGTTTGGCTTCTTCAGTGATCGTCAACAGTATATCTTGGACTTCCAGTCGTTGTGAAAGCTGTGCGATGATCTTGTCGACGATGCCTGTCACATCGCTTAGACTAAGCGGTGTGAATAAAATCGTATCGTCGATCCGATTTAAGAATTCTGGTTTGAAATGGCCTCTCAAGAGATTACGGACAGTTTCTGCAACAGTTTCTGGGATCGTCCCTTCTGCAGTCACGCCATCTAGCAAGACTTGAGAGCCAATGTTGCTAGTCATGATCAAGACAGTATTTTTGAAATCAACGACGCGTCCTTTTGAGTCTGTCAAACGGCCATCATCAAGCACTTGCAATAAGATATTGAATACATCTGGATGGGCTTTTTCGATCTCATCCAATAAGACGATCGTGTATGGATTGCGTCGAACGGCTTCGGTCAATTGTCCGCCTTCTTCAAATCCAACATAGCCTGGAGGGGCACCGACCAAACGAGACACCGAATGTTTTTCCATGTATTCGCTCATATCGATCCGAACCATATGCTCTTCAGAGTCAAAGAGGTTGACCGCTAACGCTTTCGCTAATTCGGTCTTACCGACGCCGGTCGGTCCTAAGAACAAGAAGGAACCTAATGGTCGATTTGGATCTTGCAGACCAGCTCGGGAACGAATGACTGCGTCACTGACGGCATCGACTGCCTCGTCTTGTCCAATCACTCGTTGATGCAAGGTCTCATTTAATTTCAACAGTTTTTCTCGTTCGCCCTCCACTAATTTCGCAACAGGGATTCCTGTCAAGCGGCCCACGACTAAGGCGATCTCATTTTCTGTCACTGACTCTTGAACCATCCGAATGCCTTCGTCTTGGTTTTTTTCTTCCAATTCAGCGAGTTCTTTTTCCAGTTGTGGAATCGTCCCATGACGAAGAACAGCTGCCCGTTCCAAATCATAGTTATTTTCAGCATCTTCCAACTCATGCTTGGCTTTATCGATCTCTGCCCGTTTATTGGAAACTGCATTGACTTCTTCTTTTTCCGTTTCCCACTGCATTTTCATGGTATTGACTTCTTCACGCAATTCCGCCAATTCTTCTTGTAAAATGCCTAAACGTTTTTTCGATGCATCATCAGATTCTTTTTTCAGTGCGGCTTCTTCGATCTCCAATTGCATCAAACGTCGAGTGACCTGATCGAGCTCGGTAGGCATCGAATTCATTTCTACCCGAATCGTGGCACTTGCTTCGTCGATCAAATCGATGGCTTTGTCTGGTAAAAAGCGGTCCGTGATATACCGATCAGATAAGGTCGCAGCAGCAACAAGCGCATTGTCATGGATATTGACGCCATGATGGATCTCGAACCGTTCTTTCAAGCCACGTAAAATCGAAATCGTATCTTGAACGGTTGGTTCCTGTACCAACACTTTTTGGAAACGACGTTCCAAGGCTTTGTCCTTTTCCATGTATTGACGGTATTCATCAAGGGTGGTTGCGCCAATCGTATGCAATTCTCCCCTTGCCAGCATTGGTTTTAGTAAGTTTCCAGCATCCATGCTGCCTTCCGTCTTACCAGCACCTACAATATTGTGGATCTCATCAATAAAGAGAATGATCCGTCCATCGGCTTTTTTCACTTCTTGTAAGACGGCTTTCAAACGCTCTTCGAATTCACCTCGGAACTTGGCACCTGCGATCAAGGCACCCATATCCAGAGAAAAGATCGTTTTGTCTTTTAGGTTTTCTGGGACGTCTTTTCGCACGATCCGTTGAGCCAATCCTTCAACAATGGCTGTTTTACCAACCCCCGGTTCACCAATCAAAACGGGATTGTTTTTTGTTTTCCGAGAAAGGATGCGAATCACGTCGCGAATTTCTTCGTCTCGTCCGATAATGGGGTCCATTTTTCCGCTGCGGACTTGTTGGACCAAGTCAACGCCGTATTTTTCTAATGCTTTGTATTGTTCTTCTTGATTTTGTGAGGTCACACGATCCCCTCCTCTTAATGTTTCGATCGTTTGCTTGATTTCTTTCGCGGTGATTCCTTGTTTCTTTAAATACACCGTCAATGGATGATTTTTCAATTTCATCAACGCATAAAGGACGATTTCTGTGGAAAGATACTCGTCTTGAAATTCATTTTTTAATTGATCTGCCTCAGACAAAAGATGAAACAGATTTTGACTCATGGATTGACCATAACGAACATTTCCTCCTTCAACCGAAGGCAGTTCATCTAGTAGCTGGTCGACTTCTCTTTCAAATGCATCGACATCAAGACCTGTATCCGTATAAAAATTGCGGCCGAATTGATTGGCTTGCAATAAAATCTTCCATAAATGCGGAATATCGATTTCTTGGTGGTGACGCGTCATGGCAATCTGCTGTGCTTCCGCGATGGCACTCTGTAATGTAGTCGTCATTTTTTCTGGGTTCATACTTTTCCCTCCCAAAATGGTAGTCAGAAAAATTAGTACACTGCAAGCAGCATCCTTTTTTCTACTCTTCTATTATACAATATTGGTCAGTAATGGTCAAAAGATTTCCCTCGAAGATCAAGATTTTTTTCAGTATTCTTTCATGAAAATTGACAGATAGGAAGCCGCAATGGTATGCTAGGTCCTGATTGGTCAGGAACAATCGATTTTCCTGATCCTTTTGATCGCTCTTTGGCGATAGTTATTCAGTAAGATTATCTACTTAGCTGTAACGTCTACTGTTTACAGCTTTTTTATATGGAGGAAACGATGTTAACATTAACAAATATTAGCCAACAATTTGGCGACAAATTGCTTTACGAAGATGTTTCCGTTCAAATCAACCGTGGAGAAAAAGTCGGGTTGATTGGACGGAACGGCGCCGGCAAAAGTACTTTAATCAAAATCATTACAGGAGAAATTCTCCCAGACGATGGCTTTGTTCAATTTCCGAAAAATTTGAAAATGGGCTATTTGGATCAATATGTCAATGTTGATGAAACGCAATCGATCCGTGATTTTTTGCGCTCTGCCTTTGCAGAAGACTTCGAAAAAGAACAACAGATCGCAAATCTTTATACTGCTTATGGCGAAAGTCTTGACGATAAGCTTTTAGAAAAAGCCGGTGAATTGCAAAATCAATTGGATCAAGGAAATTTCTACCAAATGGATACATTGATCGATGATTTAGCAGAAGGATTAGGTATTTCGGTTCTCGGCATGGATACTCCCCTTGCTTCCTTAAGTGGTGGTCAACGCTCAAAATTGATCTTAGCAAAAATGCTGCTAGAAAAACCCGACATGCTGATTTTAGATGAACCGACCAACCACTTAGATGATGAGCATATCAAATGGCTGGTTGAGTTTTTACAGGACTTTACTGGTACCTACTTAGTCGTTTCTCATGATCGTCAATTTTTGAATGAAATCACGACCCATATCATTGATATCGAATTTGGCAAGCTTTCTAAGTATACGGGGAATTTAGACAAAGCATTAAAGCTAAAAACGCTGCAAAATGAAAGTTATATGAAGCAATACGAAGCACAACAAGAGCATATCAAGAAAACCGAAAGCTATATCCGTAAATACAAAGCTGGTTCTCGTTCCACAATGGCAAAGAGTCGTGAAAAACAGTTGGCAAAAATCGAACGTTTGACCCCACCCCAAGATGTCCCTAAACCGCATCTAGGATTTGATTTGGCACCGATCGTTACGACCTTGGCATTAGAGACGACCAATCTAGTGATCGGTTATGACCAAAAGCCTTTACTATCGCCAATCAACCTAACGATCCGCTATGGCGAAAAAATTGCGATTCGGGGATTTAATGGGATCGGTAAATCGACGTTGATCAAAACAATACTTGGTGTGATCCCTGCAATTGAAGGAACCGTTTCTTACCCACAGCATACAAAGTTTAATTACTTTTCTCAAGATCTTGACTGGGAGTATCCATTACAGACGCCTCTGCAATACCTCGAGGATCTTTTCCCAAAGGCAACCAACAAAGAATTGCGACGACAACTTTCTCGTGCGGGATTACCTAGCCAGCTTGCTCAAGAGGAATTGAAATTATTAAGTGGTGGCGAGCAGACAAAAGTGAAGTTAGCTGAAATGATGCTGATCAAAAGCAACTTTTTGATTCTTGATGAACCGACCAACCATATCGATCAAGACACGAAAAACAATTTGGAAGAAACCCTGGCAGCTTTTCCCGGAACCGTTCTGATCGTTTCCCATGAAGCTGAATTCTATGAATCCTTTGTTGATCGGATCATTGATTTGAAAGACTAAAAAAAACGCTTATCCTCTACTCGAAGATAAGCGTTTTTTTAACTTTCCACTTTTTCTTTTCTAAGCTCTGTCAGCTCTTGGCTAATGTCTTTGCGCTTTTCTTTCATTACATATGCAAAACCAATAATGAAGGGCCAAATGAATGTCGCTAAGCGATACAACAGCATAGAAGATGCTGCATCGACTGTGCCGACTAATGGACCAAAAAGCAGCATATAAATAAATTCAAAGGAACCGATCCCTGCCGGTGTTGGAATCACCCCGGACAAGACGACGGCAAAGCTGATGAAGGATAACGTCAACAAGAAATCGATCTCTGGGTGCTGCACGACAAGAATCACATAAGGGATCACGTACCAAGGCAGCATCTTCAAAAGATTCCAAAGGTAGATGCGTAAGAAAGCGGTGCGGTCGGTAATGATCGCATTGACCGTTTCTCGCAAAGAATAGATCTGGGTGTTGCATTTGTCAACGATTCCTCTTAATGTCGCACTTTTGAACAGCTTATTACTGACGATCACAAAAAAGACTTGAATGTTGATACTGACAGAAAGTGCCAATAAAGCGGCAATGATCAAAAAGACGAGTACGATCCCCGCCAATATCACCCAAATCATATTCGGCGCATTGTCATAAAATAACGAGAATTGAATGATCAACCCAGCGATCGCATAAGTCAATATGGCAAACTTATACATCACCATGTGTAAGGTGGTGACCCCAACCCCTTGTGACAACTGCAAACCATTTTTACGATAAAAATTCACCTCTGAGATCAAGGTGCCCGCGCCAAACGTCACGATCCGATAAAACCCACTGTAACAGACGGTTAGAAACCCCGCCTTGGTGGTGAATTCCGGTTGAAAAGTCACTGCGATCTCTTTAACTGTTCGTCCTTCAATCACTAGGTACAATGTGCCAAGCCCCATAACCAGTAAGACGACGAGAAAGCTGGTCTCTCTTAGCCCCGCTAAAATTTCCATCATAGAGTTACGGACAAAAAAATACATCACACCCAGAATGCCTACTAGTAAAAGTAAATTAAGGGCGAACTTCACTTTAGTTTTCATATTAACTCCTTGCTTGTTAAACCGAATTTATGCAAAAAAGACCATCAGCAGGATAGCAAAAACGGTGCCGAAAGCAAAAAAGAAATAAAACTTCTTCTTTCTTGTTTTGTGGCGAAACACGCTTTGCGCGATCAAACCGCCTAATCCGCCGCCGATCGCCCCCATAAAAAGGAGATTTGCTTCGGGAACCCGCCAACCTTGTTTTACTGCCTGATATTTATCATAACCCATCAGACAGAAAAGATAAAGATTGACTGCAATTAAATAAAACCACAATGGATTGTAAATCAGTGCATCCATCCATTTCCTCCATATGATTGATCGTAGGGACCATTATTTTGATTCTTGTGCTTCCTCAGGTACCAACATCGTCAACCCATGCTTGATGACTTTCATCTCGATTGGCAGATCATCCGTTGGATCGCCGTCGGTCCGAGTATGAACCGTTTTTTCTTTCGCCTTGATCGAGACCTTTGCGGCAGTGAAATATTCAACACTTGGTACTTTGGCAATTCTACCCCGAATAATTCTTGGCAAATACAAAATAAACCGTAAAATATTCAATTTTGGCAAAAGAATAACATGGAACAAGCCATCGTCAGGTTTTGCTTCTTCATCAAAGTTCTTAAACCCACCTGCTGAATTCGACATGACGATCGTCAGTAATTGACTTTTCCCCTGCCATTTCCGTTCGTCAGCGATGACTTCCAATTTGTATTGTTTCTTTTTGATCAACAGATGAATGAACCGTTTCATAAACGCCATCGGACCGTACTGTTGTTTTTCTTCTTGGGAAGTTGCTGCTGCTGTATCTGCCAAAAGACCAATGGTCATCGTCGAGATCATTACTTGATCATTGACCATCCCATAATCGATCGGACGTTCAACCCCTGTTAAAATATTCTCAAACGCTTCTTCTGGCTTGACTGGTATACCTAACATTCGAGCGAAGTTATTTACCGTTCCTCCAGGAATGATCCCGATCTTCAGCTCATCCAGCTTTTCTTTGAATGTTTGCAGCCCATGATGGATCGTTCCATCCCCACCAATAATAACAATCGTATCGACCGCATGTTTCTTGGCTGCCTCTTTAACATCCTCAGGGTCAACATCGGGATTTGAGGCTTGTAAAAACACTTGATGCTCATCGCCTTGTTCGTTCACATAGGCTTGGAATTTTTCTGCTGTTTCTTTTGCTTCACTTTTCCCCGCTGTATCGTTGTATAATACGAGAATTTTCATCCTATTCACATCCTAATAAAAGGCCGGGCCTTACGCAAGACCTGCGTGAAGAGTTCCCAGCCCTAAAGTTGTTCTTTTCTTTCAATGAAGAAGCTGCTGCTATGCTTGCGCATTCAGTTCGGCGATTTTCACGATCACATCGGTCGCTTTCATCATTGATTGTAGTGAGACGAACTCATAACGTCCATGCATATTTTCTCCACCAGCAAAGATATTCGGGGTTGGAATCCCTAGATAGGAGATTTTCGAGCCATCCGTCCCACCACGGACAGGTTCTGTCATCGGTGTGATTCCAACTGCTTTCATCGCATCTTTCGCTAAATCAATGATGCTCATATCTTTTTCGATGATTTCTTTCATGTTGTAGTATTGATCATATAGATGAACGTGCACTCGTGGTTCATCAAAGCGGGCATTCAAGCTTTCTTGAACCGCTAATAATTGTGCTTTTCTTTCTTCGAAACGACTCCGGTCATGATCTCGAATAATGTATGCCATTTTCGCTTCTTCTACTGAACCACTAAGGCTCATCAAATGGAAGAACCCTTCTGTCCCTTCGGTTTTCTCAGGAACTTCATCAGCAGGTAGCGCATTTTGAAAATCGACTGCTAGTTGCAAGGCGTTGATCATGGTGTCTTTAGCTGTTCCAGGGTGGACATTCTTTCCTTGGATCGTAATTTCAGCTTGCGCCGCATTGAAGGTTTCGTATTGCAATTCTCCTACTGGACCGCCATCCATTGTATAGGCAAAATCAACATTGAAATCTTCCACATCGAATTTATCGGCACCAACACCAATTTCTTCATCAGGTCCAAATGCGACTTTGATTTCCCCATGCTTGATCGTTGGGTTTTTCAATAAAATTTCCATGGCTGTCATGATTTCTGCAATACCTGACTTATCATCAGAACCTAATAAAGTGGTACCATCAGTAGTGATCAAGGTTTCGCCAGCATAATTTTTTAAATTCGGAAAATCTTTTGTGTTTAATGTGTATTTTCCTTCTTTATCTAATTTAATGGTCGATTCGCCATCGTAATTTTCGATGATCTGCGGATCAACATTTTCTGCATTAAAATCGGCGGTATCCATATGGGCGATAAAACCGATGGAGCGCACGTCATGATCGACGTTACTTGGTAATGTTGCGATCACGAAACCATTGGATTCATTGTAATGAACATCGCTTAATCCTAATTCTTCAAGTTCTTTTTGCAGTTCTTTAGCAAACGCGACCTGTGTTTGGGTGGAAGGTGTTGTGGTGCTTGTCGCATCTGAGCGAGTTTCTGTTTTGACATATTTTAAAAAGCGAGGCAATAAATTTTCGTACATAAAAGATTCTCCTATCTATAGTCAAATGGATTTGTTGAAGTGGTGGAAGGAACAAAGGTCACAGCCCAGTTCTCTTCTACTTTCCACTGATTGAATTTCTCAATAAACCGAGGAATACATTCCTTTTCGATGTTGTGCCCTGGATCGATCGCGATCAACCCATTGGCTTGCATGTCATGGGCGAAATGGTAACTGATATCGCCAGTGATGTACACATCCGCTTGATGGCGTAAGGCATCGGAATAAAACGATTGACCACTGCCGCCACAAATTGCGATTCGCTGAATTTTTTCAGGTGCATTAGGAAAACTGACAACCCGTAAAGCAGTCAAACCAAACCGCTCTTTGACACGTGCGACAAACTGATCAATGGAAAGAGGCTCAGCGAGGTTGCCAACCCGTCCGATTCCATAGGTCTTCGGCAAGTTGTCTAAGGCATACAGATCATAAGCTGGCTCTTCGTAAGGATGAGCAGCGATCATTGCCGAAAGGACCTTTTTCTCGATCGTTTCTGGAAAAATGACTTCGATTTTCGCTTCTTGCACCTGTTCTTCTTTCCCAATCTCACCGATGGCAGGATGCGCCGCTTGCTGTGGTGTAAAGCGACCGGTGCCAATCAATGAATAGCTGGTGTTTTGGTAATTGCCTTGCTGACCAGCACCAGCTTTTCCTAATGCCTTTCGCAATGCTGGTGCCGATTCAACAGGTGTAAATACAGCTAGTTTCTTCATTTTTACTTGATGGGTTTGCTTCAAGTACGTATCTGGTTCAACTTCTAGCAGTTCACAAAACCAATCGTTCAAACCGTCTTCAATAATATCCATATTGGTGTGGGCGGCGTAAACGGCGATATCATGCTTGACGAGATCCATCAACATCTTTTGTTGCGGATCATCGGTCAGTAAGCGGTTCAAAGGGCGAAAGATCGGTGGATGTTTCGCGATGATCAAGTCGATCTTTTTCTCGATGGCTTCGGTTACCACTTCTGGACGGACATCAAGGGTCATCATGACTCGCTCGAGGGGTTTGTTTAATGTACCAACATGCAGACCAACAGGATCGCCTTCTTCTGCCAACCATAATGGGCAATATGCTTCAAAGCGTTTGATAAATTCTTGACCAGAAATCATGCCAGTACCTCCTTGATCCATTCGATTTGTTCTTTCAATTCATTCATTTTCTCAGCAGGTGGTTCTTTGGCTTTCTCTAACTCTTTGACCACTCGTTGACGCTGCTTCAATTCATGCTGCCATTTTTTATAAAAAACTTGATTTTTTTCTTTTAATAAAAAGGGACCAAAAAATAATTGCTGGGTCGTGTACGTCGCTTTTCCAGTTTCCGCAACGATGATTTCATAATTTTTGTCATTTTCTTCTAACAGCACTTCATGAATGATCGTAAAATTGTGATCAACGAGCCATTCCCGCAAGGTCCTTTCGCCAACATTCGGTTGTAAGACCAAACGCTTGACCCCCGCTAAGCGATTTTTTCTGCTGCCTTCTTCTAAAATAGAGCGAATCAAAGTCCCCCCCATTCCAGCAACAACAACCGTGTCGATCTTATCTGCTGGCTGAATAGCGTCCAATCCGTCTGCTAAGCGCACCACGATCTTCTCTGTTAGCCCGTTTTTACGTACTTGTTTACTGGCAGAATCATAAGGTCCTTGAACGACTTCTCCAGCTACAGCATAAGTGATTTTGTTCTGCAGCATCAATGCCACAGGTAAATAAGCATGGTCGGAGCCGATGTCGGCGATACGTGCTTGGTCGGGAATTTGTTCGCCCACGCAAGCCAAACGATCCGATAATGCATGTTCGTTCATATTGTCACTCCTTCTTTCGTAGTATAACACGCTTTCCATAAATAGAAAAAAATGTGCGTCTTGACTGTGGTGCCATTGCCAAGGCGCACATTGCATTAATCGTTCACTAATTCAACCTTTTGAATCGAGTTACCGGGAATTTGCGGTGGGATCGACATCGTCATGATCGGGACGCCTTGCAGCGACACTTGGACTTTGTCTCCTTCAACTAACTCCTCGATCTCTCCTGAATAGGCCTCGATAGGGACATGGAGAATGACCCCATCATTTTGAAAACTTTGGACGACTTGATCCTCATCTTCAACTGCCGCTACGTCTTTCAAAAATAATTGAAAGGTATCATCTGAACCTGCTCGGGCATCTTCTTGAATAATACCAGTAAAAACCGTCGCTGTTTCGCTCTCTGAAGAACTATTGGCAACGGAACTAGCATTCTCACTTGATTCAGAAGGCGTGTTATCGCCACTTGATGCATTGTTGTTTTCGGGACTGCCACAAGCCGTTAACAGCAGCACTGCTGCTAAGGACAAGCCTAGAATCACTTGTTTTTTCATCATCTTCTTCCTCCAGTAATGGTTTTTTTAGGCATCATTTCGTCGATTTTTGCCCGTCATTTGGATCTCTTGTGTCAAGTAACGAATACGTTCCATAATACGTTTGGCTTTCAATGGTTCGGATTCGCCGCGTTGCGTTACTGAAAGATGCTGCTCCAACTCATGCATAGTAAAATTCGAGGTAAAGAACGTCGGGAGTTGCTCTTGCATTCGGTATTGTAGAATCACACCGAAGACTTCGTCACGAATCCAACTGCTCATCGCATCCGCACCGATATCGTCCATCATTAAGATTGGGGCTTTTTTCACTGCGTTCAGCTTATCCCCCACCTGATCTTTGCCGATTGCTTGCTTCATCTCTACTGCAAATGTCGGGAAGTGAACCAATGTCGTCGTGTAGCCTGCCTCCGCTAAATCTCTGGCGATCGCGCCAAGCAGATAGGTTTTTCCGATCCCAAAACTCCCCACAAAGTAAAGTCCTTTATGAAACTCCTGTGGATTGGCTGTCAACTCACTAATAAAATCAACGGCAGCTGCGATGGCCTCCATTCGGCCAGGCGTTTGCTGATAATCTGCAAAACTTGCTTCTTGTATATCTTTAGGCATATCCATCGCTTTGATGCGACTGCGAATTTCTTCTTGTTTCTGATATGCCAGTAGCTCTTTCGTTGGTACGTAGGTGACGTCAATAAAATGAAAATTTAACGCTAAGCGCGGCTCATAGCCCGGTGCGATCATGGATGGATCATTGATGCGGAATTTCCGCTTTTCTTGGACGAACTCATACAGTTTCGCATAGCTTTTTTGAATATCTGCTTCGGTCAATACCTCTTCATTTTCGGCAATAAACGCTTTGACATCAGGATCTTGTAAAACTTCTGCCATCATTGCTGAAAACTGATCACGGTAATTGCGTTTATCCAATAGTTTTCCTAAGTTTTTCCCTACATCTTCCATTACTTGTCACCAGCTTTCTTATGCAAGTAGTTTTGCAGTTTTTTATCTAATTCTGCTTGTCGCTCTGGCGTTAGGGCTGTCTCTTCCACTGGTTTTTCAGCCCAAGAAGGCAGCTTTTCTTCGCGAATGATTTTTTTGCCGCTGGTTTGTGGTCGGCTGCGTTTTTCCTTGGCACTTCGAACAAGGCTCCGAACATGTTTGATGGCATCTTCTGCCGTACCAATTTTTAATTCTGACCACTGGGCGGCGATATTGTTCACATAATTTCCTGACAAAGCGGCATTGTTTTGGACCACCAAGACATAATGAACCAGAACATTGATCACACTATTTGGCAATGGTGACCGTTCGACAAGGCTCTTGATCAGCCATTGTTCTGAATCCGTCATGAAACTGTTCTTCTCCGCTTTGATCGCCTTGAGAAAAGCGATCGGTGCATTGTTCTCACTTTCTTGAATCAATAAGACATCATTTTCTGAAAAACCATTCTGTTTTAAGGTATTGAAGCGGCGCAACTGACTTTCCGCTTGGGGATCTTCTCTTTTTGATGTTTTCGTGAATGTTTGCCGTGATTTCTTCATGATAGCTTGTTCCAGCTTCTTCTGGTCGACCTCGCCTGTTGTCAAAGAAACATTGTCCGCCATCAAATCCAACAATTCTAACACATCATAGCCATATAAAGAATGGTATAGAACTAACTTTTGTCGAAAACTTGGCGTGAAATTAGCGGCACGGATATACCGACGCTGCGCTTCATATAAAAGAAAGTCCCAATCCAACTGCTTTTCGTCAAGCACCAAGTTCGCTTTGGTTTCTTGAAAAGAATCACTGACTACCTGTAACGTTTCTTCATGTGAAGCAAAACGTGCGGTATTTAACCCATAGGCTGCTGAGAAGGATTGGGTCACTTCCTGATAATCGGTCAAGGAACACTGCTTTGGTTGATACAGCTTGACCAGCTGATCAAATTTACGCTCTCCGACTCTTTCCAACAACAGATAGGCATACAATTCATCTTGAAAAAACGCTGCTGGATGGACCGGTTCTTGCAACCAATACAGATACGAGCTCCCGTTTTGAGCATCTGCTTTCTCATAAGACTTTAGCAAGCCGATGCCCTCTAAGTTTTGCTTGGCTTTTATGAAGCGAGGCATTCCCGCATTCATGGCATTCAAGATATCTAGATGCACGGTCGTCATCGACTCCTCGCCAGAAAAGCTTTGGGCTTGGACATCGCTTGCGAGTGTTAAATACAACGCTAAAGCATCACTTTCAATAATTGGTTGATACAAATAAATGAGGGCGTCTTTCCCTTCCGTTGTAAGTGGACGGCTTTTGAACACTTTGTACGATTGATTCGGTAAACTATTGCCCACTTGTTGTCCCCCTCTATTCTTGTGGTTCTTTCGCTTTTTCGACGATGTCTTGTAGTTCTTTCAAGAAAACTGACATGTCTTTAAACTGGCGATAGACACTGGCAAAACGGATATAAGCGATCTCGTCTAAATCAACTAAATCTTCCATCACATACTCACCAATCTGTGTTGTAGAAATTTCATTTTCACCAAGAGCACGGACACGACTTTCCACATGATCGACGATCGTTTCCATTTGATCCATTGTCACTGGTCGTTTTTCAGCAGAACGAATCAAACCCCGTAGGATTTTTTCGCGATTGAATTCTTCACGGGCACCATTCTTCTTAATGACAAGTAGGGGTGCCTCTTCGATACGTTCAAATGTTGTAAAGCGATAGCCGCAATTTTCGCATTCACGACGGCGGCGAATCACACGTCCATCATCGGCTTGTCGACTATCAACTACCCTAGAATTGTTATGATGACATTTTGGACATTGCATAGTTCCACCTCATTTTCTCTCTTATGCGCTTACGTATTTACGTAAAGTCATCGGTTTCTATGATTAATTATAACATGAAATCCGTTGGTACAATAGCCAAAGTGGTTTATTCTGTTCATTTATTACAAAATTTAAATAATGTTATAACTACTGTTTTTTTGAATTTGAAAAAACGGCAGAAATTTTTCTGCCGTTTCATTTCGTTATTTATCTTTCATTTGCAGCAAAGAAACAAAGTCATGCAAATTTGCTGGCTGTTCCATCTGCTGATTGCACCGTTGGCTATCCCGGCAAATATAGTTCCCCCGTTTGGTATACGTTCCATCGCCATTGCTTTTCGTCAAAGAAAGAAACATCGAGACATTCCCCTCATGCTGGCACAAGGGACAGATTCCTTTCTTGACCTCGGTTGAGACATGACCGTGAAGTCCTGTAAACCCTTGTTCAGTGGCAACGATCATAAACTTGCTTTGACTACCGATATCATCCCAAGAAAGATAGGTGGTCTCTTTTAAATCAACGGAAGCAAAATCAGGTATTTTTAGTTTTTTTACTTTCCGAAACATTTTTTCAATTTGTTTTGTTGTCGGTACCTGAAAGGGTCGGACGTACTCTTTGAGCTCTGTTAACAGCTCATCGCTGCGACTGATCGTCATCCCTGGTTGAAAGAAAGCAGCTAAGATTTCACGTGGCGCTGTTTCTTCTTCAGGAAAAAATTGTTCTATGGCGTCTTTTGTCATCGTTTCAACCGTTTTGATCGTTCGAGGATCATTGACCGATTGATACGTTCGTACTAATTGGTATATTTGATGTTTAATTGAATGAAATTGGTAAGGTTCGATCATAAAAAAGCCTTCTTTCTAATTTTCCGTTTCCTATTGCGGCTGTTCTACTTTCTTGACAGTCGTACACAATGCATAAATAAGCATTTGATGACCACCTCCCAATTTCTTTGCTGCTTTCCATGCGATCTTAATGGATTATAATGAGAGGTTGAGCAATTGTCAACTGTGCAGGTGGTTGTCTTTCAACCTCTCTTTGGTCTCATTAACAAAAAATGCCTCGTCTAGAAGACGAAGGCATCCATGGTCGTTTATAATTTATCTTCAATTCCTGTGTAATGCTTCAGCTGGTCTGCATCCCGTCGATCATTCGAAGAAATTTTATTTGCATCGGGATTTTCAGCTCGCAATAGTTCTTCGCTGCTGACATTTTCAGGGGTGGTTCGATCATTGCGGGCATCACGCTCATCATTTTGATCATCTAGTTCATTGACTCGTTTTTGATCGTGCTCTTTCTTGATTTGACCTTCTTGTGCTTGTTCTTTCCCAGAGTGGGCAAGTTCTTCATTGTTGGTCCACTCACCGATTTTTTCTTTGGCTTTGCCAACGATCACATCTTTTTCATCTTTAAAAGTACCCATAGTTATCATCCCTCCTGTATACTTTCATCATAACAAGCATTCTGATTTCTGACAAAAGATATGAATACGATACCAAACAGTCAGCAAAATGTTTTTCTTTATGCTATAATATGAGCGATTATTTTCTGAATTTTCTTACAACTGGAGGTGAAGAACCTATTTAAGGTTCGACAATAGATGACAATCCTCGATTTCCAACAGGTTTCATTCGTTCGCGACAAGAACTATTTATTAAAAGCGATCAATTGGCAAGTGAAAAAAAATGAGCATTGGGCGATTTTGGGTCTGAATGGTGCTGGCAAAAGTTTATTACTCCAAATGATCACGGGAAGTTTATGGCCTTCTTCTGGTCAACGAACAGTCTTAGGTGAACGTTACGGAAAAACGTCTGTGCCCGATCTTCAACGGCGCATTGGTTGGGTCAGTTCAGCGCTGCAAAGCAAGTTTTATGGTCGCGATCTTGCCGAAGAGATCGTTCTTTCCGGGCTTTATTCCAGTATTGGTCTTTATGAGTCCTACGAAGAAGAGCAGCTGATCCAAGCAAAAGAGCTTTTGACTGACTTAGGTTTGTCGCATTTGATCCATCGTTCCTATCACGTCCTTTCGCAAGGGGAAAAACAATTTGTCATGATCGCACGTGCCATGATGGCACAACCAGAGATCCTCATTTTGGACGAACCATGTACGGGCCTTGATTTATTTGCACGAGAAGAACTGCTAACCCGTCTGGAGGCTTTCTCACAGCTGCCGAATACGCCGACTCTTCTTTACGTTACCCATCATACGGAAGAGCTACTACCGATTTTCACTCATTTGCTGATGTTAAAAAACGGCAAAGTCCACGCCGCTGGTCAACGAGAGACGATTTTTACTGAGGAGGTTCTCACCTCTTTTTATGATCAGCCGATCGTTCTTCACCCCTTTTCCAGCAATCGCGTGATCGTGACCCCAAAATAAATCTGGGCTGGTACTTTGATGTTTAACCATTCATACACGATCGTCTTACTTTCCAAACCAAACAGTTTCCGACGTGTTTCAGCGCCAGTTGTTTTTGGAAATGATAGGGCTAGGTTTGCTATTGAAAGACAAATAGCAGGTTCCCTTTTGCTGAAGGGAACCTGCTGTCTTATCTATTTGTTTAAGGATGCTAACCAATCATCGATCTGCTGATTGAGTTGGGCGATCGTTCCTTGATTATCAAAGACAATATCGGCCCGTTGTTTCTTTTTCTCAATGGAAAGCTGACTGTCGATTCGTTGTTGCGCTTCTTGCTCACTCAGTTGATTACGTGCCATCAACCGCTCTTTTTGAAGCGCTTCTGGCACATAAACGACTGCGGTTTGATCCATGTATTGGTCGTAGTCGGCTTCATAAAGCAAAGGAATGTCAACGATCAACAAGGGCACTTGCTGCCTTTTTTCTTCGATCTGAGACAAAATCTCTTGTCGAATAAATGGCGACAGCGTCTGATTCAGCAAGCGACGTTTTTCTGGATCATTAAATATCAGGGCACCGAGGGTTTGCCGATCCAGGTGTCCGTCATCGGTCAAAATCTGCGGACCAAAGGCTTGTGTCACCGCCTGCAAGCCCTCCGTATTCGGTTCAACGACTTCTCTGGCGATGATATCGGCATCAATAATCGGTAAGCCCAGTGAGCGAAAATGTGCGACTGCGGTACTTTTCCCAGTGGCGATCCCGCCAGTGACCCCTAAGACAAAGCTCATTTGCTGGACCTCACATGCAATTTTTGGCACTGAGGACAAAAGTGCGTCCCCCGTTGGGCAACCTTGGTCTTGACGATTGGTGTCCCGCATCGCCCGCAAGGATTGCCCGTTTGGCCATAGACATTTAATGACATTTGGAATTTTCCTGCTTCGCCCAATGCATTGAGATAGGTCCGAATGGTTGTCCCCCCTGCTTCAACGGCGCGTTCCAAGACATCGATGATCGCTTGATGCAACACGTTGGCTTCTGCTGGGGTGAGCGAATCTGCTGGTTGTTCAGGATGGATCTTCGCTTGCCATAGCGCCTCATCTACATAAATATTGCCCAAACCAGTCACAAGTTTTTGATCTAACAAAAGGGGTTTGATGGCTTTTTTAGACCGCTTCAATCCTTGCTCAAATGCTTCTAATAAAAACAATTCAGGCTTAGGCTCAGGACCTAATTGCATGATGCCTTTATAGGCTGCGCTTTGGTCTTTATCCACTAAAGTCATACGACCAAATTTTCTTACATCATGGTAATTTAACTGACTGCCATCCGTAAAATGGAAAATGACATGTGTATGTTTATCGACAATCGGGTCTGACTCAAAATACTCGTACTTGCCTTCCATTCGTAGATGAGAGATCAGATCATAATCTGTCAATTTAAAAATCAAAAATTTTCCACGTCGTTCAAATTTTTCAAAACGTTGCCCTTTCAACAGTGCCGAAAAGATCGGCACTTCAGGACTTTCGATGATTCGCGGCCAAAGGATCTCGACCGATTCGATTGTTTTATTTAAAACAAGTTTTTCAAGTCCTTTGCGGACCGTTTCAACTTCTGGTAATTCAGGCACCTCTGTTCACCTCATTTATTTTGCATCGTACCATGTTTTGCCCCAATTGCTGTCTGTCAGTAAAGGGACATGCAATGCAACGGCTTGCTCCATCACTTCTTTCACTAAAGCGTCAAGACGAGGCAATTCAGATTCAGGTACTTCAAAGACTAGTTCATCGTGTACTTGCAGCAGCATCGTTGCTGCTAATTTTTCTTCTTTCAAACGTTTCGCCAAATCGATCATGGCAATCTTTAAGATATCCGCCGCACTGCCTTGGATCGGTGTATTGATGGCGGTTCTTTCAGCAAAAGTCCGAATATTGAAATTGCGCGAATTGATATCAGGTAGGTAACGACGGCGATGATACAAGGTTTCAACGTACCCTTTGTCCTTCGCCTCACGAACCACATCCTCCATATACGTTTTCACACCAGGATATTTTTCAAAATACGTATCAATGTATTGTTGGGCGGCTTTTCTGGTGATTCCCAGATTCTGGGATAAGCCATAATCGGAAATACCATAAACGATACCGAAGTTGACCGCTTTGGCTTGACGACGCATATTTGGTGTCACATCTTCTGCTTTTTCGATACCAAAGACTCGCATCGCTGTGCTTGAGTGGATATCTTGACCTTCGATAAAGGCTTCTTTCAAATGGGTATCATCTGAAATATGTGCCAACACTCGTAATTCGATTTGAGAGTAGTCAGAAGAATAGATCACCCAATCAGCTTCTCGTGGCACAAAGGCTTCACGGATCTTTCGACCTTCTTCTAAACGAATCGGAATGTTTTGCAGGTTCGGATCGACAGAACTTAATCGACCAGTTTGGGTCAAGGTTTGTACATATCGTGTATGGACTTTGCCATCCCCTTGGATCACTTTTAATAAGCCTTCTACATAGGTTGATTGGATCTTAGCGATTTGACGATAAGTCAAAATGTCTTCAACGATCGGTGCTTGCTCTTTTAGTTGTTCTAACACATCGACTGCTGTCGAATAGCCAGTTTTGTTTTTTTTGATGACTGGTAAGCCCATTTTTTCAAATAAGATCACACCCAATTGTTTCGGTGAGTTTAAATTGAAGGTTTCACCAGCTTCGGCATAGATTTTTTCTTCAATTTCGTGCAACCGTTGCGCAAATTCGCCCTTCATCTGATGCAAGCGAGACGCATCAACTTTGATTCCAGTAATCTCCATATCAGCTAAAATCATTGATAAAGGCAATTCCATCTCTTCAAATAGCGCTGTTTGATTCTTCGCTGCCAATTCTTCCGTAAGCTTTGGTGTTAGGTTCGTAATCGCTGCTACTTTACGGGCTAAATGAGCAAAGAAGTCTTCCTCATCCGCTGGCAGACCTTTTTTCGCACCTTTTCCATAAATCGCTTCATCCGATTGGATCGCATCATAGCCATAGTGAGCGGCAACACCTGCGATGTCATTATTCGTATCATTCGTGTCTAAAAGATAAGCTGCCAATAAAACATCAAAAGCGATTCCTTTTGGTGCTGTCGTGTATCGGTTTAATGCCACGTACGTGCGTTTGGCATCATAGACGAATTTTTTACGTTCCTCGTCTTTTAACCAATTGGTAAAGACTGGACTTTCAAACAATTCTTCACGATTGCTGACATAAATTTTTTCTTGATTGCCCCAAGCAACACCGACGATGTCTTCCAAATGATAGTTATCCCCCATCATCTCGACATACAATGCTGTGTCTCCTTGGAACATATCTTCTGTTACTTCTTCAACGACCGAAAACAAAATGTCTTCCATCTCAACTGGTTCGGCTGTAATCTGCAACTTCTCTAAGAAGCTATTAAAGTTCATTTCTTGGTAGAATGGCACCAATTTCTCTAAGTCTTTGCCTTCATATTTCAGTTTGTCGACATCGACCTCAATGGGCGCATCCACATCGATGGTTGCTAACTGTTTTGAAAGAAAGGCGATCTCACGGTCATTGATCAGGTTTTCTTTCATCTTGCTTTTTTTCATTTCATCGATGTGTTCATAGATCCCCTCAACGGAGCCATATTCCTTCAATAGCTTGATGGCTGTCTTCTCACCAATTTTGGTGACACCAGGAATATTATCGGAAGCATCGCCGGCTAGTCCTTTCATGTCAATGATTTGTAAAGGCGTTAGGCCGTCATATTTTTCAGCCACATGAGCGGGCGTATAACTTTCAATTTCGCTAACTCCTTTGACCGTAATGTCAACTTTCACGTGCTCCGTTGCCAGCTGGGTCAAATCGCGATCGCCAGATAAAACGACAACGTCAAACAGCTCCTTGTCGACTTTATTCGCCAATGTACCAATAATATCATCGGCTTCGTAATTATCTAATTCGTAATATTGAACACCTAACGCGTTGATCAATTCGCGAATGTAAGGCATTTGTTCTTTAAATTCCCCAGGGGTTTTTGAACGTCCGCCTTTATAGTCTTCATACATCGCTGTCCTGAAGGTGGTTTTTCCAGCATCAAAAGCCACTAAAACATGTGTTGGCTGTTCTTTTGCCATCACATTTTCAAACATAGTATGAAACGCATAGATGGCATTTGTGTGCAGCCCATTGGCATTTTTAAACCGTTCTAATGAATTATGCAACGCAAAAAACGCGCGAAAAGCCACACTATTTCCATCAACGAGTAGTAATTTATTTTTTGGCATTTGATTACTCCTTTTCTCAAAAAGTTCCTCTTTATTCTATCAAAGAACGGGCACAAAAGCGATGAATTGCTTTGTTTTCTCTCTCATTTTATACAAAAAAAAAGGCGAGTTTCCTCGCCCTTTTTTTAGTTGTTTTTTCCAAAGATTCGCAATAACGCAAGGAATAAGTTGATAAAGTCCAAATATAGTTGTAATGCCATGAAAACGGCCACTCCTGTATTTGCGCCACCATTCGTTGCGAAGTATACATTGCGGATTTGCTGATTGTCATAGGCGGTGATCCCCATAAAGACAAAGACGGTCACGATCGATAAGAAAAAGTCAACCGGTTGACTGCGTAAAATAAATACATTCAAGAGCGTCGAGATGATGATCCCGAGCAACAGACCATAGCCGATACGACCAACTACACTTAGATCCCGTTTGGTCATGATCCCAAATGCTGACATGACACCAAAAGTGACAGCTGCTGAAACAAATGCTCCCACGATCGATCCAAAGTCATAGATCATCAGTGTCACAGATAAGGTCAATCCATTCAAGAGCGAATAGACTAAAAAGCCAGCAACGGTCAAGGACGGATTTTTCTGCGCCTTCACCCCTAATACAATAACTAGAATGATCTGTAAGATCCAAAGACCAGTAAATCCTAGCGGAAAGTTGTCAATAAATTGCAGGGTTTGCGCTTGAAAGACTTCCCCAAATATATAGGCTGAGATCGCACTGATCGCAAGCCCAACGCCGAAGAATAAATACACTTTTGAATAAAAGCGATTTAAGCCTTGGGCTTGGACGGTTTCATTATTTAAATTATTCATCTTGTTGTTCCTCCTCAATTTCTGCTACTGCTTTTGGCGGCTGGACCATGACCACAGCATCTAAAATACGATGATCTTCTGTGTTGATCGCTTCAACCGAAATAGTTACCACGTCTTTCATTTTATCCACTTTGATCACTTCGAATTCAAAGGTCAACGTTTCATAATGATATACAGGTTCAATAAAGTTTACCGAAAAATTGACTACATGAGAGCCAGGACCAGGCAAATGTTTCGATACGGCACTGGTGATGATCCCCATCAACATAATGGATGGTACGATTGGACGCTGGTACTCAGTTTTTTGCGTGTAGTCATGTTGTATATACAAAGGATTGGCATCATTAGTCAGCCCTAAATATAACAACAGTTGATTGTCTTCGATCGATTCTGTTAAGGATAACGAATCGCCTTCCTCGATATCTTCAATACTTTTTCCTATTTTTCGCGGTTTCCCTATATTCAAAATTTAATTCCTCCAAAAAGAATAGTTTCATCTGAGTATATTCTATCAGATGCCGACAAAAGTGCAAGTTCGCGGTGCTGCTTTTGCAAAAACTTCAGATGTAAAAAACTCTTGCAGCAAACACGCCACAAGAGTCTTTGATTACAATACGTTACGAGTTGTATTGCTTAATAGTTTTTCATAGGCTGTCTCAAATTTTTGCACATCGCCTGCTCCCATGAAAATCACGACAGCATTTTGATGATCCAATAGCGGAGATACGTTCTCTTCTTTGATCACAGTTCCGCCTTTTTGGATTTTCTTGCCTAGATCTTCAATTTTAACATCTCCTCGTGATTCACGAGCAGATCCAAAAATGTCACATAGATAGACATGGTCTGCAAGATCCAATGCTTCCGCAAATTCATCCATCAAAGCGATCGTGCGGGTAAAGGTATGTGGCTGGAAGACAGCAATAATTTCTTTCTCTGGATATTTTTGACGAGCGCCATCGATCGTTGCTTTGATTTCTGCAGGATGGTGGGCGTAGTCGTCCACGATCGTCATATCCGCCACGATTTTTTCGCTAAAGCGGCGTTTCACTCCAGGAAATGAAATCATCTCAGCAGCAACTTCTTTCATATCCAATCCTTCTTTGTAAGCCACAGCGATCACACTTAATGCGTTGTTGATGTTGTGCTGACCAAACGCTGGCAAGACAAAATGGCCAATATTTTTACCATGGATAAAGACGTCGAACTCTGAACCTTGGGTGGTGCGTTCAATATTTTTTGCTTGGACATCGTCGTTATCGTTGACGCCGTAATAGTAGATTG
The DNA here is from genome assembly GCF_001544095.1 of Enterococcus casseliflavus NBRC 100478. GTDB lineage: Bacteria > Bacillota > Bacilli > Lactobacillales > Enterococcaceae > Enterococcus_D > Enterococcus_D casseliflavus. The sequence continues at coordinate 64,120 of NZ_BCPT01000006.1, forward strand.
GGACATCGGCTTCAAGTTTACGCAAGTATTCATCATCACCAAAAGCAAAGATGCCTTTTTTCACTTGACTTGCCATCGATTGAAAGGCTGAGAAGACATCCTCGATCGAGTGGAAGTAGTCTGGGTGATCAAAATCGATGTTGGTCATGATTGCATAATCCGGTGAATACGCTAAGAAATGACGACGGTATTCACAGGCTTCAAATGAAAAGAATTCCGCATCAGGTTCCCCATGACCAGTCCCATCGCCAATCAAGAAACTTGTTGGACGGATGCCGCTTAAGACATGAGAAAGCAATCCTGTCGTACTGGTTTTCCCGTGAGAACCGGTCACCGCAATACTCGTATAGGGCTGAATGAATTGGCCAATAAAGTCATGATAACGAGTAACTTCTAAACCAAGTTCTTTTGCCCGTACGATTTCTTCGTGGGTGTCAGGGAAAGCATTCCCTTGGATAATGACCATTTCTGGTTGAATGTTTGCTTTATCGAAAGGCAACAATTTGATCGCTGCTTTTTCTAGATCACGTTGAGTGAAGAAATATTCTTCCACATCAGAGCCTTGTACTTGGTAGCCTTTTTCGTGCAGAATCAAAGCCAATGAACTCATACCGGAACCTTTGATTCCAACAAAATGATGTATTTTGTTTTGATTTTCCATTATTATAATCCTCTTTTCTCAAATCCGCGTCGTAAAAAAACGCGTGTATTGACAAATATCAGGTTGTCACACGACCTACATTATCATACAAAATGAAAAAAATAGCAACGAGTTTTATTTTTCGACTTGACTTTTCTCATCATTTCCTATTTCTAGCAAACGTCCACGACATTTTCCACAAACATATTTTTTGATATCCACCCGTCGCTGCCGCCGAATCTCGCAGCCGCAATTTTGGCATCGATAGCGATGTTTCGCTGACCTTTTGGCAGGAGGTGCATAACGCAAGCCTCCCGTTCTTGCCAGCAATGCTTTAAAAGCAGGATCTTGGTGACGGTGACCAAGACCTGCTAAGTGCAAATGATAGTGACACAATTCATGCTTGATAATGCCGATAAAAACCTCCATCCCGTGTTCTGTGAGCATCGCTGGATTGAAATCCAAGTGGTGATCACTTAGATGGTAGCGGCCACCGGTTGTTTTTAAGCGAGAATTAAACACCGCTCGATGCGTGAATGGTTTGTTGAAAACAGACAGCGACAGCTCTTCCACCAAATGCTGCAATTCTTGTTGGGTCATTTTGCATTTCCCGGATCGACCATGGTTAAACTGATACGGCCTTTTTTGACATCTACTTGCTCGATCCAAACGGTTACGACATCACCGACGGAAACAACGTCTTTCGGATGCTTTACAAACGAACGGCTCAGCTTCGATAAATGCACCAGTCCATCTTGTTTGACACCGATATCAACGAAAGCACCAAAGTCGATCACATTTCGAACCGTTCCCTTCAGTTCCATTCCCGGTTTTAGATCCTCCATACTCAACACATCTTTACGCAATAATGGCGCTGGCATTTCATCACGCATATCGCGTCCAGGCTGCATTAACGCCTTTAGGATATCCGTGATGGTTTCTTTGCCGACTGACAATTTTGCGGAAAGCTCCGCTGGGCGTAGTTGGGCAAGTTTCGCTTTATTTTCTTCCATTTGCTCTTTCCCTAGCTCTGCTAAAGAAATACCCGCGATCACCAAAATTTCTTTGGCAGTGTCATAGCTTTCTGGATGGATACCGGTATTGTCCAAAATGACTTTTCCGCCAGGTATCCGCATAAAGCCGATCGCCTGTTCATAAGCTTTTGGTCCTAAGCGAGGGACTTTTTTCAGTTGATTCCGCTGCGTAAATACACCATTTTCTTCTCGATAAGTCACGATATTTTGAGCAGTGGTTTTATTTAAACCAGCTACATGCTGCAAGAGTGCCGCACTTGCGGTATTGACGTCAACGCCAACTTGGTTGACAACAGTCTCAACAACAAAATCCAATTGTTCAGCGAGGCGTTTTTGCGAAACGTCATGCTGGTATTGTCCGACGCCCACGGATTGTGGATCAATTTTGACTAATTCTGCCAAGGGATCTTGCAGACGGCGACCAATACTGATGGCGCTGCGTTCTTCCACTTGCAGATCAGGGAATTCTTGACGAGCGATCGGACTGGCAGAATAAACAGAAGCGCCTGCCTCATTCACGATCACATAATATACTTCTTGATCGATCAATTTTAATTGTTCAGCGACGAATTGCTCTGATTCCCGACTCGCAGTCCCATTACCGATTGCGACCATCTCGACTTTATAGGTTTGTAATAAGCGACGAAACGCTGGTCCGGCAGCTTCTCGCTTATTCATAGGCGCTGGTTTATGAGGATAGATCACTTCGATCGCTAGTACTTTTCCAGTCTCATCAATGACGGCTAGTTTACAGCCTGTACGATACGCTGGATCAAAACTTAAAACGACTTTGCCCTTCAATGGCGGCTGCAGCAACAGATTGCGAAGATTTTCTCCAAAAATCGCAATTGCTTGTTCGTCAGCTTTTTCTGTCAATTCATTGCGGATCTCTCGTTCGATGGCTGGTGAAATAAACCGTTTCAGCGCATCAGCAGCTGCAGCTTCAACAAAACCGGCTGCGGGTGAATCCCTATTCGTGATCAATTTGCGACGTAGGTAATCCATGATTTTTTCTTCATCTGCCACAAGGGCGACCTTCAAGATGTCTTCTTGTTCCCCACGATTAGTGGCTAAAATTCGGTGGGATACCATCTTATTGATAGGATGCTGGAAATCGTAATACATTTCATAAACGTCTTTTTCATCTTTTTCAGCATTTTTGACCGTGCTTTGATACAGTCCTTTGTTTGTGTAATAGCTGCGGATCCAACTACGAAACTCTGCAGTATCACCAACGCCTTCTGCAATGATTTCGTGCGCACCTGCTAAGGCATCTTCTACAGTAGGAACAGCATCACTGATAAATTCGGTCGCTTTTTCTTGAACGTCACCTGCTTTTGGTAAGCTTAACAGCCACTGAGCAAATGGTTCCAAGCCGTTCTCTTTGGCGATCGTCGCTTTGGTGCGTCGTTTTTGTTTATAAGGACGATACAAGTCTTCGACGGCCTGCATTTTTGTCGCAGCTAAAATCGCCTGTGATAGTTCAGGCGTTAGCTTTTCTTGTTCTTCTATCAAACGCAAAACCTCTTGCTTGCGTTTCTCTAAGTTTTCTAAGTACTGGTATCGCTCTTCAATTTCTCGAATCTGAACTTCGTCAAGTCCATTCGTCATTTCTTTACGGTAGCGGGCAATAAAGGGGACGGTATTTCCTTCTTGCAATAACTGCAAAACCGTACTGATTTGTTTTTGGGTAAAAGCGGTTAATTCTTGTTGTACTAAATCAAGTACCTCTTGATTCATTTCTGCCATTTGTTCTCACCTTTCCTTTGTTGCTTTTGCTATTTTAACATAAAAAAGACAGCCATTGAGCGAACAAGATTGCACGAAAACAATGTTGCTTTCGCGACTCTTGTTATGGCTGCTTTTGTCTTTTCTCAAAAAGACTTTTAAAAGTCTGGTTGCCAAGGACCTGCTAAATTTTGGTATTCGATGTCCTGAACGATCCCTTTGTCATCAAAAATCACGCCATGCACCGATCCACCAAATACTGCCCCGCCATCGATGCCGATTTTGTCGTCTTGTTGCCATAGATCCGTCGTCTGCATATCGCCATGCAGCATGGGCGTGATGGTATGGCCAAAAACGATCGTTTTTCCTGTACGGTTTTTTCCTTTATGAAACGGCTCGCGAATCCAGATAAAATCATGGTCTGCGGTCTTACGCCAATCTTTTTTACTTAAATCCACGCCCGCATGAACAAAGAGATACTTTCCCCATTCGTAATAAAGCGGTCGCTCCATCAAAAACTCTATTAAGTCTCGATAGCTACTGCGGATCATTAAGGCGATTTCCGTCGGCGAATACTCCTCAGTAGCGCCTGTATGCAAAAGACTTTCAATCGTTTCTTTGCCGCCATTGCGTACGTAAGCGGCAAACCAATCCTCAGGGGCATTTAGAAATTGCAGAAAATACTCCTCGTGATTGCCGCGTAAATAAATCGCTTGGTATTCTTCGACTAACTTTTTTCCCAGAAAAAAACACTCTTTTGACTTCGGCCCCCGATCATTTAAGTCTCCAATCAAAAGCAGCTGATGGAGCTTAGGGTCATAATCGGTAAGAAGTTTTTTAAACAGATCGGCCATTCCATGAATATCACTGATTGCATATAGATAGTTTTGCATAGTCATTTCCTCCTTAAAGGCAATTGATTCTCTTGTTATCAATTTTAGACCTTTGCCTGTAAAATGTCTTGCAATAAAACGAAAAAACCAACCATTTGTCCTGAACAGTACGACAACATAAAGTCGGGTTCAAAAGGACGAATGATTGGTTACGATCGACAAAAGCTATTTTCCTGAAACAGCAAAATAATTGCCATCCGGATCGGCAAAATTGAAAACCAGTTGTTCTTCCATCTGAATCAATTCACCCACTTCTGCTTCCATCTCTAAAAGCTTCTTATAAAGTGTCGTAATATCTTCTGCAAAAAACATGATCGATGGGGAATTCAAAGCGACTTCAGGTGAATGTGTTTCGATAAACTCACGGTCATATAAGACAAAATGTGCCTCCGCCTCTTTTGATGGCGCGATTTCAACGACGGATGTTCCATCAACGGTTTGTTGCTCAATGATCACAAACCCTAGTTCTTGCCAAAACTCAACTGCTTTCGTCACATCGTCGACATATAGCATCACTTGCATTTGATTGGAAAACAATGGGCATCCCTCCTATTTCTCGTTATTCGTCTGCTTCCTTCGCTTCTTGCGCAGCGTTCGAATTGGTATTAAAGTTCAATTGTAAACCTGGTTTGTCGGTCACGATCTCTGTCACTTCATAAGTCAAGCGTTTGACGATATCAAACAAGGGCTCAACCAAGCGATCGGTTTCGGCTTTCGTCAAATCCTCTCCAGAATTGACTTTGCGATTCAAAATATGATTGACTTGTCCGACACGTCCTGACAAAACGTAATCAGGGAACACCAATTGGAACTCTAAGCGGGCACCAATAATACTGTTTTTTTCCATATATTCTTCATCTTTGACTTTTAACGGCGCAAAGCCGACATTCAATTTTGTTTCCATTTCTTTGTCTTTCGGTTTCATGTCGAAATGATATGCTTCAACGATCGGTTGTTGTCTTTTTAATTCCACTAGATTCACACTCCTTATCTAAAAGTATAGCATAACCTTTTCTTTGAGCCTACTGTATTCTTTAGACAATAAAAAAAACGGCAAGTGCCGTTTTAATTTGCTTCTTTTAGTGTTGCTAGGTAGTCCAATGCATCTTGGACATTGGCGATCGGAACGATTTTCATGTCTGTGTCTAACTTCTTCGCGGCTGCCACTGCCTCTTCGTAATTCGTTTTAATGGAAGGATCTATTTCACGCTCTTCATCAGTGATTTCATCGTCCGGAGCAAAAAAGATTTCTGCTCCACTTTCGCTGGCACTCGCTACTTTTTTGTCAATCCCACCGATTCGACCAACCGTCCCATCAGCTGAGATCGTTCCGGTTCCAGCAATATTATGGCCTTTACGCAAGTTATCTCCAGTTAGCTGTTCATAGATTTCAAGGGTGAACATCAACCCAGCTGAAGGCCCACCGATATTGCCAGAATCGATCACGATCTCTTCATCAGAAGTGATCTCTGTATGATCGACGAGCGAGATACCGATACCTGCTTTTTGATTGCTTTCCAGTTCAATTAATTTGCCTTTTGCTTCTTTTTCTTCGCCATCTTGCAAGTAAGTCACGGTGATCTCATCACCAATGGTTTGACTTTGTACATAGTCGATAAAGTCTTGGCTACTTTTAAATTCTTTGCCATTGACAGCGGTGACTGTATCTCCAACGGATATTTTCCCCGCAAAACTGGAATTTGGATCGATCCCCATGACATAGACCCCTTTATAGGTCATTTCATAAGGCAAGTCTGCCAGCTTTAATGCTTGCTCAATCGCACTATTTTGCGAGGATTCCATATAATAGCGCTGGATGCGATTGTACTCCTCATCTGTCGCACCGCCTAAAAGTTCTTCCTCACTGATCAAGTCTTGAAATTCATTGAATTTCGTTCCAATCGCCGTAAACACGGTAGCCTGTCGAATCCCGACACTGGTTAAGGAAAAGGAGCCGGCTGAGGTGTCTTCTTTTTGATTGACGGTAATCAATTCTTTTAAATCGATCGTTGCACCAGGTTGCTCGATATAATAAGGAATCGGCAAAAAGGCACAGGCTGCGATGATCAGTGCTAAAACAAACAAGAGAACATATTTGATCGTTGATTTAAGATTCATTGGTATCACGCTTCTTTACTATAGCATCGTAGATATTTTGTGGTAAATATTCCGCCACATCGCCGTTAAAGGTTAAGATTTCTTTCAACAAACTGGAGCTGATGAAACTATGCTTTGCATCTGCTAAAAGAAAGACGGTCTTTAGGGAAGGTTCTAAGTGATGATTCATTTCCATGATGTCCCGCTCATACTCATAATCTTTCACACTGCGAATGCCTCTAAGCAGAAACTGTGCGCCTAGTTTTTTCGCGATCGTGACCGTCAGCTCCGTTTCTTGCGCCAGAATCTTGACGTTTGGAATATGAGCGAGGGCTTCTTCAATTAGATGAACTTTTTCTTCACTTGTAAAAAAACTTTTTTTATTGGTATTTGTAAAAACACCCACGATCAGTTCATCAAAAAGCGTTGCGCCTCGCTCAATCAGATCCACATGACCTGACGTCAGCGGATCAAAACTTCCTGGAAATAAAGCAATCTTTTTCATGTTATCCCTCATTTCTATAGATCGTCACCGCAGATATGCCATAGGTTTGGGCGCGCATCAAATGCAAAGAACCAATCTTTTCTGGCAAGACGATGGACTTATCTGTTTCGCAAACCACATAAGCAAACGGACGAATCAATTCATCCTTCAGCATAGCTTCTAGCTGTTGCAGGATCTCTTGCTTTGCGTAAGGTGGATCTAAAAATAGATAGTCAAAACTTTGTCCCTCAGCTGCAAACTGGCGTAAGGCTTGATTGGCATCCATTTTTAGTACCGTGAACTTTTCTGGTTCTTTGGTTATTGCAATATTTTCACGGATCACTTTGATAGCTGGAAAACTACGGTCGACACAAACGGCATGCTCCGCACCACGAGAGACCGCTTCGATCGCTAAGCCCCCACTCCCACTAAACAGATCCAGTACAACTCCTCCATCTAAATATTGCCCTAACATGTTAAAGATCGCCCCTTTTACTTTGTCTGTCGTGGGGCGAGTGTTATCTCCAGCAAGACTTTTTAATCTGCGGCCACTATATTCTCCGGCTACTACACGCATGCGTTTTTCCCTCCAAGATCTTCGTAAATACAAATATAGCACTGTTTCTATAAATAGCAATAAAAAAATGGCGGTGACTCAAGGCACCCCCACTTTTTTATTACACGTTTTCTGCCAATCGAATCATCGTATTTTTTTCTTCGATATCAAACCCTTCATCTTTCACTGGATAGGCTGCTGATGTACCAATTTTTTCAGCAAAATCCATTTCGACATCTGGTCGATAGGAAGCTTCAACTTGTCGAACAAAGTGAAACTGCTCGATTTTTGTTTTTTTGCTTTCGTATTCTTCTTCGTTCAAATACATGACCACGTATTTCATTTTGCGTGACACATAATGAACGAAGCCAAAACGACGCAAATTTTTTAGTTGACGTAGGCTGTAGACCCATACGATCAATCCTCGACGCTTCTGCATCGTAAAAGGCGTTTTATCCTCGTGCATGACAATTTCCTCCACAACTTGATTTTGATTGAAAAAAAGGACTTCCAGCATCCACTTTGACAGTTGGTGAAAAACACGTAGAAATCGCTACGGTCAGTTCATCCAGCAAACGCTGCAGCTGCGTTTCACTCCAGCGGTACTCGCTCACTTGCTCATTGAGATCCAGCTGTCGCTTAGCTGTGCGCATCGCACGCTTTTTCTCTTTGAAATCAGGGGCATATGCGCCGTACGCTTCAATTCTTTCAAAATCCAGCTTTTTTTCTAAAAACGTTCGCATCAATTCCTGAGCAACAGGATCTTGATGCATGGTTTGTTTCGCTATTTGATAGTTTCTACACGTTTCACTCGCTTTGATTGCCGTCACAAGTGAATCGATTTGATCTTCAATCTCGAAAAAGGCTTCATCGTAAATCATTTGATGTACTATCCTCGGTCCCTTCTACATCTTCTTGCACTAAGACTACCATATTTGCTTCAGAAAAAGCAATTCCTATCTTTTCTGATTGTTCATGGGTCAAACGTTCAGTAAATCTTGGGTTACTGAACCAAGATAAAATAGTAAAGGTTGGATCATAGACAGGCGCTTCAAAAATCGAAGCAGAAGCCTCTAACTCCTTCGCTGCTAATAACTCCTGCCACTCATCGTTCGTCAAAACAAAATTACTCGTTATTTCCGAAGAAAGAGCACGTTGATAGGAATGGATGCGTTGAGAGGTCAAATGATCCGATAGATTATTCGTCAAATCTGCTAAAAGTCCGACCGCATCTTGATGCGTCTGGGTATCTTGTACAAAGCTTTCTAAACCGATTTGATTACGAAGCTTATCAATAATGACAAAGGCTAACGTCTCTTTTTCAAGATCAGCTTGTGCTTGGTCAATCGTTTGCGAAACTTGAAACAGCGGTCGTTCTCCTTCTGTCAAGGGATAGGGCGCTAACTTAAGCAGGGTCGTCTGATCCAAATAAGTGATCGCCTGCAGTTGAGCTGTCTCTTGATCAAAGAATAAAACAGCAAATGTCCCATTATCAAACGCTACTAAGGGTCGGTAGTTCATATCTTCTTCCATCAATTCAAAACTGATGGTGCGATCATTTTGTGTCAAGGTAAAATTTGGATAAATCATGGTCAGCTCAGTCAAGTCAGTCAAGGTCATGCCCATTGCAAAGGGCGCTAGGGAAGATCCCCCGGCGCCGATCACTTTGATTGCCTGCACACTCTCACCATCAGTATTGATCTCAACATATTGCTGATCGTCTAATTGATTGTAGACCCGAATTTCAAACTCGTAGCCCGAGCGATACGTTTGAACTGGAAGCCCGTAGATTTCTTCAAAGTCAGAAACAGGCTCCCCAATCAATTCAGCTAATCCTTGGGCTGCGATTGGTTCGTAATTCATGGTCGTTGGTGCTTTGATTGGGTTCTCGATCGTCATTCTTGAATCTGAAGCGTTTTGCATGAATACTGGCTGCAAATACACGATTATCAGGGCTAGGACAAATAAGCCGCAAAATAATAATCCCCTTCGCTTCATCTGCTGATCGACTCCTTATTTTTCTTTGACTTCAATCAGAAGGTCTCCTGACTGGATTGGTTCCCCATCGGTTACGTAAACATGCTCAACTACACCAGAAAAGCGAGCTTCGACGGAAGTTTCCATCTTCATCGCTTCAGTGACCATCAACGTCTGTCCACGTGCTACTCGGTCACCTTTTTTGACTAATACTTCTAAAACTGAACCACTCATGGACGCACCGATTTGTTCTTTGTTCGTTGGCTCTGCTTTGCGTTTTGTTTGAACAGAACTGATGATCGAACTATCTTTCACAACGATTTCTCGTCGTTGACCGTTCAAGTTAAAGAAGAGGGTCCGATTGCCTTCGATATCTGGTTCACCGATTTCATCGAGACGAATGATCAAAATTTTGCCTTTTTCTAATTCGACATTGATCGTTTCGCCTAAGCGCATACCATTAAAGAAGGTTGGTGTATCAAGGACTTTTACATCGGCAAACTGCTCATACGCTTTTCGATAATCAAGGAAGACTTGCGGATACATCAAGTAGCTCAAGACTTCTTCGTGTTTTGGTTCATAGCCGATTTTTTCAGCTAGTTCTTGTTTCACTTCGGCAAAATCAACTGGTTTGGCAAAGGCTCCTGGACGTTCCGTAAAGGCTGGGCGTCCTTTTAAGATAATGCGTTGCAATTCTTTCGGGAAACCACCGACTGGCTGACCTAACTCGCCTTGGAAGAAGGTGATCACTGATTCTGGGAAACTCAATGTATCGCCTTTTTCAAAAATATCTTTTTCTGACAAGCCATTTTGTACCATGAAGAGCGCCATATCGCCCACGACTTTCGAAGAAGGTGTCACTTTCACGATGTCTCCAAACATCATATTGACTTCATGATACATTTCTTTGATTTCATCCCATTTTTCGCCTAAACCAACGGCTTTGGCTTGTTGCTGGAGATTGGTATATTGTCCTCCTGGCATCTCATGCTTGTACACTTCCGTTTGAGGGGCGTTCAAGCCATTTTCAAAGGAATGGTAGTACATGCGGACATCTTCCCAATAGTGATTCAATTGTTGGATATTATCCACATTGATCTCTGGGCAACGCTCGCCGTTTAAAAGAGCATAATACAAACTACTCATACTTGGCTGACTCGTTGCGCCACTGATAGCTGACATAGCGACATCCACGATATCAACGCCAGCTTTGGTAGCTGCTGAGTAAGTGATAATCCCATTCCCGCTGGTATCATGCGTGTGCAGATGGATCGGTACATCGATCGTATCTTTTAACTCACTGATCAAACGATAAGCCGCTTGCGGTTTTAATAATCCAGCCATATCCTTGATCGCAATAATATGGGCACCAAGATTTTGCAATTCTTTTGCCATATCTTTGTAATATTGTACCGAATATTTTTGGCGGGATGGATCATTGATATCCCCTGTATAACAAATCGTCGCTTCTGCAATTTTCCCCGTATCACGAACAGCTTGGATACTTTTTTCCATTTGTGGGACCCAGTTCAAACTATCAAAGATTCGGAATACATCGATTCCTTGTGCCGCAGATTCTTTGATGAATTCTTCCAAAACATTGTCTGGATAATTGGAATACCCGACAGCGTTGGAGCCTCTAAACAACATTTGTAAGAGTGTATTCGGCATTTTTTTCCTGAACATCCGCAATCTTTCCCATGGATCTTCTGTTAAGAAACGGTATGCAACGTCAAAGGTTGCCCCACCCCACATTTCACTTGAGAACAATTGTGGTAGGCCAGCTTCCGTCATCGCGGCAATTTTCTTAAAATCATGGGTTCTTACACGAGTTGCCAACAAACTTTGATGGGCATCTCGGAAGGTTGTATCCGTCAGTAAGACATTCTTTTGTTGACCGATCCATTCAACGACACCCTCGGCACCTTTCGTATCTAAAATATTTTTGGCGCTGACAAAATCAGGCGTTGCTTGGATGTGTTGTGGCATCCGTGGTTCATTGTAGAAAGGTTTCTTTTGTTTTTCGATTCCCGGGAATCCATTGATCGTGATTTCACCGATATACTTCATGGTTTTGTTTCCACGGTCACGAATCCGAGGGAAATTGAATAGTTCTGGCGTATTGTCGATAAAGGTGGTTTTGGCTTCACCTGAACGAAAGGCTGGATGAGAAACAACATTACGCATAAAGAGAATGTTTGTTTTTACACCACGTACTCGGAATTCTTTCAGACAGCGCATCATTTTTTGAATTGCTTGGTCGAACGAAACAGCATGCGTACAGACTTTTACAAGTAGCGAGTCGAAATAAGGGGTTACCACTGCACCGGCATAAGCATTTCCGACATCTAAACGAACCCCAAACCCACCTGGAGAGCGGTAGGTATCGATCTTACCAGTATCTGGCATAAAATTATTCGCTGGATCTTCTGTCGTCACGCGGCATTGGATCGCAACACCCTCAAAGCGAATGTCTTTTTGTTCAGGAATTCCGATTTCTTTATGCAAGTCTTTGCCTTGTGCAATCAAAATTTGTGTCGTCACGATGTCTAAATTGGTGATCATTTCAGTGATCGTATGTTCCACTTGGACCCGTGGGTTTACTTCGATAAAGTAGAATTTGTCGCCCTCTACTAAAAATTCCACGGTTCCAGCATTGATATAGCCGACATGCTTCATTAGTTGAACGGCTGCTTGGCATATTTTTTCCCGTTGTTCATCAGTCATTGACACACAAGGTGCCACCTCGACTACTTTTTGGTGGCGGCGCTGAACCGAGCAATCACGTTCAAATAAGTGAACGACGTTTCCGTGCGTATCTCCTAAAATTTGGACTTCAATATGTTTTGGATTACTAATGTATTTTTCAACGTAGACTTCATCGCTACCAAATGCCGCTTTGGCTTCACTTTTGGCACGTTCGTAGCCGTCTCTTGCTTCTTTTTCATCATGAGCGACACGCATGCCTCGCCCACCGCCCCCAAGGGCTGCTTTGATCATGATTGGATAATCATGTTCGTTTGCAAAAGCTAAAACGTCATCGATCGATGCAACTGGACCGTCAGAGCCAGGAATCGATTGAATCCCTGCCTCGATCGCTGCTGCTTTTGCTTTGATCTTGTCGCCAAAAATATCTAAATGATGGGTGGATGGTCCGATGAAAATCAAACCTTCTTCTTCACAGCGTTGAGCAAATCCCAGATTTTCTGATAAAAAGCCGTATCCAGGATGGATTCCTTCGGCACCGGCCTTTTTCGCCGTGCGAATGATATCTTCAATGTCTAAATACGCATCGATCGGACGTTTGCCTTTCCCTACTAAATACGCTTCGTCTGCTTTAAAGCGATGGACGGAGTATTCATCCTCCGCAGCATAAATTCCGACAGTTTTGATCCCAAGTTCCGCACATGCGCGGAAGACACGGATCGCGATTTCTCCACGATTGGCAACAAGAATTTTCTTCATCTAATCCACTCCATTCAATTGATCAATAATTCAAATAAACCTGTTTCCTCTTTTCTTCGGCACTGATATTTAACACAAAACCGATACAAATCGATAGCATCAGCAAGCTTGATCCACCTTGACTTAGAAATGGGAAAGTGATTCCCGTCAACGGGATCAAACCAGTGATTCCACCTAAGTTGATAAAAATCTGAGACATAAATAATGTCCCTATCCCTATACACATCATGGAATTAAAGGGATCTCTTGAACGGATACCGACAAGAAAGATTCGTCCCACCATATAGAACAAAACACCTAAAATGATGATCGATGGGATCAGCCCTAATTCTTCCATAACGATCGAAAATATATAATCGGTGTGCGCTTCGTTTAAGAAGCCACGTTTTTGGATACTATTTCCAAGCCCGCGCCCGAACAGCCCACCGTTGAACATTGCGTAATACCCATTCACCATTTGATGACCTGTATTGTATTCATCAGCAAACGGGTTCAAAAAAGATGAAAAACGACTATAGACATAGTCGGGTAAAAGCTTACCACCGGTTAGATTCACAAACAAGACGATCAACATACTACCGATAATACCTGCCACACCTAATATTAAGGTATACAGGTAATTCAATCCGCTAGACAATAACACGACAAATGCCAGCAACATAACGATTACAGCATTCCCTAAGTCGGGATAAAGTGCCATGATCCCGGTGTAGACAAAAACGATTCCGATTGGACGCCAAACCGTTTTCCAAAATTCTTGTTGGATACCTTTTTGACGATAAGATAGCGTCACCGATAAAAACCAAATCACAATAAACTTTAAATACTCTGCTGGTTGAATGGAAAAGCCAGCAATCGATAACCAACCGAGTGCCCCATTTCTTCTTGGGAAAAAGAAGGCAGCGATCAATAAAAACAAGATGACGATCATGGCGATCTGGACAAATTTTTTGTTCCGAAAAACATCCGTTTTCATTTTATACATGACAGTGATCGCTATTAGGCTCACCAACCAAAATAATGTTTGATTGATGACGTAAGAAGCAGCTGTGGTCGGTTGTGCGGCGGTCATCGCAACGTAAGATGTGGAACTATAAACCATCATCAAGCCCGTGACACACATAACAATATATGGTAATAAAATACTATAATCTAATAAATGTCTTTTCTTAACTTTCTCTGGCAAGTTTATGCCTCCTTGCCGATGTCAGGTGTCCGCTGGTCCTCGTAGACCTCGCTATACAATTGGTTCAAATCTTTTTCAAGATCCGCCATCAATTGCTGCCCTGTTTGATTATCAACGATCCCCAAGCGGATCGCAAATGCCACTTGTCGTGATAGACCATACATCTGGGTATCAACCACTTCTTCAAATGCTTTGCATTGTGCGATACATAAACTATTTTCTTGGTTTCGGATCAGCTTTTTGATTCGTTCTGCGTCATCTCTCAGCAGATCAAGCGCTTTTGTAGAATCGATTTGCTCCATTCCGGTCCCCCCATTTCTTCGTTTCACCATTATAGCATATTCTTATTCGCTTTTGCATCCATAGATTGGATAGAAATGCGGAAATAACGAACTTTAATGAGCATATATTCGAAAAGTTCGCTTTTTGATGATTATCATTCGTGTTTTGGAAATTTTATTCGTTTTATTTATATGATCCGCGCTCGATCTCGTGAAACAAAGACGAATCGTGAAACACTTTATAAAAAACGACCTTTACTAAAATTTAAGAAAAGCTATTCTATCAAGTATTCGAAAAAAAATCGGTGCCTGCTTTTCCACAATTACGTTTTAAAAAAAGAACAGGTCCAAAAGTCCCTGTTCTTTCAACTCGCATGAAAAGAAAAATCGTTTACTTTGTTTCGTCGCCGATCTTGCCATCCCCATTGATGTCCTCATCGGAAAGACGTTCGACTTCTTTAATAAAACCTTCGCTCATCTCTTGATAATTTTGCTCACCAACGACCGCATCGTCAGGGATTTGATCGACATTTGCAAAAAACTCAATATGATTGTGTAGGTTTTCAAAGCGCATAGGAGCATCTCCGCCGTATTCGCCATCAAGGTTGATCATTAAACGATTGACCTGTTCTGGTGCGTCTACTTCAAGAAAAGATGTTTTCGTATAAATCAGACGACGATCGTTGATGTGTTTTCCACCATTCATCATTAAAGCAACTAAGTGGACGATCTCAAAAATATTGGCCGTTTTGACAATGATCAACGAAAATTTCCCATCGTCAAGCTTTGCATCAGGCGCAATCTGTTCAAAGCCCCCCACTGAGTTCGTCAGCCCTAAAAAGAACATCGACGCTCCGCCAATGTATTCTCCGTCTTCATACTTTAGATGCATTTTGATTGGTTTGACACGAGGGAGTAATTCCGCTCCTTTTGCTAGATAAGCTAAGTAGCCAAAAACACTTTTCAGTTCAGAAGGAACATCGTAGGTCAATTCCGTTAAGTGCCCACCAGCAGCAATGTTGATAAAATACGTGTTGGGTGTTTTTCCGACATCCATTTTCACTGTCTGCTGCTTCAAAATCACTTCCGCAGCTGCTTTGATATCCGTACGGGGAATCTTTAGTGCTCGTGCGTAGTCATTGGTCGTGCCTCCAGGAATGATCGCCATTTTTGGTCGCTTTTCTAAAGGAGCGATCCCATTGACGACTTCATTGATCGTGCCATCCCCACCGGCAGCTACCACCAAATCAAAACCAGCTTCGCCGGCTCTTCTTGCTTCATCACGAGCGGAAAATGGCGCAGCGGTCGTGGCAAATGCACTCGCCTCATAACCGCCAGTTTCCAAAACATCTAAAATATCTGCTAAGTTTTTTCGAATCAATTCTTTCCCAGATGTCGGGTTGTAGATTACTCTTGCTCTTTTCATCGCTTGCCTCTTATCGCTTTGCTAGTTCTTCTTGCAACAGCTTGTTCACAACACCTGGATTCGCTTGTCCTTTGGTTGCTTTCATGATTTGACCAACTAAGAAACCGACTGCGCGGTCTTTTCCGTTTTTGAAGTCATCGACGGATTGTTGGTTGTTATCTAATACTTCATTGATCATTGGTAGTAATTGCGCAGGATCTGATAATTGGATCAATCCTTTGGCTTTTACGACTTCTTCAGCGTCACCGCCGTTTGTGATCAACTCTTTGAAGACTTTTTTCGCAATCTTCGAACTGATCGTGCCATCGGCGATCAAACGAATCATTCCCGCTAAATTGTCTGGGGTTAATTTCGTTTCTGGCAGTTCCAATTTCTCGCTGTTCAGATACGCTGAAACTTCACCCATCAACCAGTTAGAAGCTTGTTTAGGATCAGCACCAGCATCGATGGTTTTTTCAAAGAAATCGGACATTTCTTTTGATAAAGTCAAGACCATTGCATCATATTCTGGTAAGCCCAATTCAGAGATGTAACGGGCACGACGTTTTTGCGGCATTTCTGGCAAGCTTTGACGTACACGTTCGATCCATTCATCATCGATCACAAACCGTGGGATATCTGGTTCTGGGAAGTAACGATAATCAGAAGAACCTTCTTTGACACGCATCAATAAGGTTTTGCTGGTTGCTTCATCAAAACGTCGAGTTTCTTGTTGGATCTCGCCTCCAGAAAGCAATACTTTGGCTTGGCGTTTTTCCTCAAATGCCAACCCTTTTTTCACGAAGGACATAGAGTTTAAGTTTTTCAGTTCTGTTTTTGTTCCGAATTGTTCTTGGCCGTAAGGTCGCAACGAAATATTCGCATCACAACGCATAGAACCTTCTTCCATCTTCACATCGGATACTTCTGTAAACAAGATGATTGAACGCAACGCTTCTAGATACGCATATGCTTCTTCTGGTGAACGCATATCCGCTTCGGAAACGATCTCGATCAAAGGGGTTCCTTGACGATTTAGATCAACATAAGAATAACCGCCTTTGCCGTGCATGTTTTTCCCAGCATCTTCTTCCAAATGAACTCGCTCGATGCGAATCTTTTTCTTTTTGCCTTCCACTTCGATCTCGATCCACCCATCATGACCGATCGGTTGATCGAATTGCGAAATTTGATACGCTTTTGGATTGTCGGGATAGAAATAGTTTTTGCGGTCGAAATGCGTTTCTTTTGAGATTTCACAATTCAGCGCAAGCGCAGCTTTCATCCCAAATTCGATAGCCGCTTTGTTCATTACTGGTAAAACACCTGGATAGCCCCAGTCGATCACATTCGTGTTGCTATTTGGTTCAGCGCCAAAGTGAGCAGGTGCTGGAGAAAAAATCTTTGATTCTGTTTTTAATTCTACGTGGACTTCAAGCCCAATGACTGTTTCGAAGTTCATGCCTTATCCCCTCCTAAAATCACTGGTTTTTTCGTGTGGAAATCAGTTGCTTGTTCAAAGGCATACGCCGCTTTATACATGGTTGCTTCATCAAAATGTTTCCCAATGATCTGCAAGCCGACTGGCAGTCCTTCAGAAAAACCTGCTGGGATCGACATCCCTGGCAGTCCTGCTAAGTTCACAGGAATGGTTAAAATATCATTCAAGTACATGGTGATCGGATCATTGATGTTTTCTCCAATACCAAATGCTACCGTTGGGGAAGCTGGGCCAATGATCAAGTCGTATTGGCTGAAGACCTTATCGAAATCTTGTTTGATCAACGTCCGTACTTGACCGGCTTTTTTGAAGTAGGCATCGTAGTAGCCAGCACTTAGTGAAAACGTACCTAACATGATCCGTCGTTTTACTTCTTCCCCGAATCCTTCACTGCGAGAATTGACATAGACATCTTCTAGATTGCTGACATTTTCTGAACGGAAACCATAACGAATACCGTCAAAACGTTGCAAATTAGAACTTGCTTCAGAAGAAGCGATGATATAGTAAACGGCTACCCCGTATTTTGAGTGTGGCAAGCTGACTTCTTCCACAGTCGCTCCTAACGCACGGAAAGTGTCCGCTGCTTTTAAGATTGCTTCTCGAACGCCTGCTTGGATCCCTTCACCTAAGTATTCTTTTGGCAAAGCGACTTTCATACCTTTGATATCACCCGTCAAACCTGCTGTAAAATCAGGAACAGCAGCGCCTGCTGACGTACTATCTTTCGCATCAAACCCACTGATGGCATTTAATGCAAAGGCATTGTCTTTCACACCACGCGTCATCGGACCAATTTGATCTAAAGATGATGCAAACGCGATCAGACCAAAACGAGAAACCCGTCCGTAGGTTGGCTTCATCCCGACGATCCCATTGAAAGCTGCTGGTTGACGAATCGAACCACCCGTATCGCTACCTAATGATAGGGGAACTTGTCCAGCTGCAACGGCAGCTGCCGAGCCACCTGATGAACCACCAGGTACTTTTGTTTCGTCCCAAGCGTTTTTCGTTTTCTTAAAGAACGACGTTTCGGTACTTGCGCCCATGGCAAATTCATCCATATTTAACTTACCAACTGGAATCATGTCTGCTTGGTAAACTTTGTCCATAACGGTCGCATCGTAAATTGGATCAAAATTACCTAAGATTTTTGAAGCAGCTGTTGTCCGCAAATCTTTGGTAACGATGTTGTCTTTGATTCCGATTGGAATTCCCGCCAACACATTGCTTTCAGTGATGCCTTTTTGATCGATGGCTTGTGCCAATTCCTGCGCTTTTTCTTCATTCAACGCTAAAAACGCATCGACTTTCGGCTCTGTTTCTTTAATGCGAGCAAAGGTTTCGCTCGTTAAGTCTGTTGCAGTAATTTCCTTTGACACTAATAAGCTGTGTAATTCTTCTAAGCTTTTTTTATATAATTCAGTCATTAGGCACCCGCCTCCCCATTATCAATGATTGCAGGCACTTTGATAAAGCCTTCTTCGGATTCTGGAACATTTTTCATTAATTCATCACGGTCCCAGCCGCCGGTCGTTACATCTTCACGCATCACGTTGATCGTTTCTGCGACATTCGATGTGAATGGTACTCCTGTGGTGTCCACTTCTTCAAGTGTTTCAACCATATCAATAATTTTCCCTAGCTGAGAGGTAAACTCATGTAATTCATCGTCTGAGAATGAAAGTTTTGCTAGTTTGGCAACGTGTTTGACTTGTTCTTCGCTGATCGCCATAAAATCCTCCTCTTTCTCGTATCCGTAATTTACGTTTACGTTTTTCCAATGTATTGTATCATTTTTTTAACAAATCATGAAATAGAATTTGAAAATTATCAAATATAATTGCAAATAAAAGCAGAAATCATTTCTTTCCTCGTAGTGCAGGGAAGAAATGATTTCAATTAGACAAGAAAAAACAACTGCTTCTCGTCTGTGACAATGCTTAAAGGTTATTGATCTGCCGAATGACTGCCTTCGATCGCAGCCACCATTTGAGCTTCATCCCAAACGGTGACACCTAGGGATTGTGCTTTGGTCAGTTTGCTGCCTGCTTCTTCCCCAGCAACAACGATATCGGTCTTTTTCGATACACTGCCTGTTACCTTCCCACCGAGATTTTCAATTCGTTCCTTGGCTTCTTCACGAGTGAAGTGACTTAATTTTCCTGTTAAAACGACGGTTTTCTCTTTAAATGGTGATTCGACGTCTTCCAACTGTTCATTTCTAAGCCCCAAATAAGCAAAGTTGACACCCGCTCTTTCAAGTTCATCTAACAGGTCGTGAACTTCTTGATTGTCAAAATACGTGACGACACTTTCAGCAATCGTTGCGCCGATAGCTTCTAGCGAAATGATTTCTTCTTCCTTGGCTTTGCTGAGCGCCCGCAGATCACCGAAATGTTCTGCTAAAATCCGAGCCGCTTTCGCACCGACATGACGGATGCCTAGCCCAAAAATCAAACGTTCAACCGAATTTCCTTTACTTTGATGAATCGCCCGCAACAGGTTATTGGCTGATTTCTCTTTGATTTTATCAAGGGTCAACAATTGTTCTTCTGTTAAAAAGTACAAGTCGGCCACATCTTTAACTAAGGATTTATCGAACATTTGCTCTAAAACACGGGGCCCTAAACCGTCAATGTTCATAGCATTCCGTGAAACGAAATGGCTTAGTCCTTCTTTGATCTGTGCTGGACACTTTGGATTGATACAACGCAAGGCAACTTCTTCATCTAAATGGATCAGCTCACTCCCACATTCGGGACAATGTGTAGGCGATTCAAAGGGTTGACTTGCTTCTGTTCGTTTTTCTTCCAAGACTTTCGCAACCTCTGGAATAATGTCCCCCGCCTTATAGATGATGACCGAATCGCCAATGCGGATGTCTTTCATTTTAATGAAATCTACATTATGGAGACTGGCACGGCTGACCGTCGTTCCAGCAACACGAACAGGGGTCATAACAGCGGTCGGTGTCACAACACCCGTCCGTCCCACGGTCCATTCGATCGTTTCGATCACTGTTTCCGCTTCTTCCGGTGGAAACTTATATGCTGCCGCCCATCGGGGTGCTTTTACGGTAAAGCCTAGCGCATCTTGATCTTTGAAATTATTGACTTTGATGACTACGCCGTCAATCTCATAGGGAAGCTCACTGCGCTTGTCATGAAACTCTTCGATATATGCCCAAACCTCATCGATGGTGTGACACACTCTGCGTTCGCGATTTGTACGAAAGCCTAATTGATCCAGTTCATTCAATGCTGAAAATTGATCATTGGCTTCAATTGGTCCAAAGTCAGCTAGTGTGTACAAGAAGGTGCTTAAGTTTCTTTGGGCTGCGATCCGTGTGTCTAATTGTCGCAAGCTTCCAGCCGCTGCGTTTCTAGGATTGGCAAAAACTTCCGCCCCTTCTTCTTCTCGCTGTTGATTCAATTTCAAAAACGAAGCCTTTGGCATATAGCATTCGCCACGAACTTCCAACGAGATCGGTTCTTTTAATTTCAGTGGAATCGATTTGACGGTCTTTAGGTTTTCTGTAATGTTTTCACCTACCGTACCATCTCCTCGAGTTGCTCCACGAACAAAGCGCCCTTCTTCATATTTCAAGGAAATTGACAATCCATCGATCTTTAACTCGCAGACATAATCTACCGCTTTCCCCAGTGCTTTTTGAACACGGGCATCAAAAGCCACGATTCCTTCTTTGTCAAAGACATCGTTCAGGCTATACAGCGGAATATCATGCGTGACCTTTTCAAAGCCAGGTAAAATGATACCGCCTACTCGTTGGGTGGGTGAGTCTTCGGTTACTAGCTGCGGATAATTGGTTTCAATTTCAACCAGTTCTGCATATAGATGATCATAGAGATAATCTTCCACGGAAGGCTGATCTTTTACATAGTATTCGTAAGCATACTGATTTAATTGTGTGCGCAGCTCTTCTGCTCGTGATTGGATTTCTTTTGAAGGGACATCCATCCTAATATCCTCCTTATTTTTCAACTTTTTCAATCGGCGCAAAGGCCGCCAACAATCGTTTGACGCCTTGTTGTGGGAACGCCACATCTAATTCAACATCTTGCGCGCTGCCAGTCGTCCGAACGACGGTACCGATTCCCCATTTTTTATGTTGAACTTTCTCGCCTACTTGCCAAGTATTACCAGCTGCAGAAGTCTGTTGTTTAGAAGCGACGGTCGTTTGACGCGGTTGTGTATAGCTCGGTTTGAACACTTTTGGTTGAAACGGTGCAGCAGCTTTCGGCTGTGAACGCTCGCCTAATGATTGCAGCAGATCTTGTTCGATCTCTTCGATAAACCGAGACGGACGATTGTATTGGGTCCGACCGTATAATGTTCTGGAAAAAGCGTTGGTCATAAAGAGCTCTTCCTCGGCACGAGTGATTCCCACGTAAGCAAGGCGCCGTTCTTCTTCGAGCTCGCTTTCTTCCATTAAGGCACGAGAAAGCGGGAAGATATTTTCTTCCAACCCAATCAAAAATACCACTGGAAACTCTAGTCCTTTTGCAGCATGCAAGGTCATCAAAGTCACTTGACTACTTTCTTCTTCATAACTATCGACGTCTGACAATAAAGCTAAGTCATTTAAGAAAACACTCAACTTCTCATCTGGTGCATCTGCATCGTCTTCGTTTTGCGCCTCAAATCGTTTGTCGAATTCTTGGGTAACCGATAAAAATTCTTCCAAGTTTTCAAGTCTAGCTTGTGCTTCTAAATTATTCTGGTTGACTAACTCTTGACGATAACCCGTTTTTTCTAATATTTCTTTCGTCAGTTCGGTTACTGATAGGTAAGGAACCATCTGGGCGAAGCCATCCATCATCATCCCAAAGCTCCCTAATTCTTTGCCAGCCTTTCCAGAAATATTCGCTAACTCGACGTTCATGGCTGCTTCTAACAATGACCATTCATGAAGATTCGCAAACGCTCGTAGTTTCTCGACGGATGTCGCACCGATCCCACGTTTTGGTACATTGATGATACGCTCTAAGCTGATGGAATCTCGCGGATTGGCGATCGCCGATAAATAGGCCAAAATATCACGGATTTCTTTGCGGTCATAGAATTTTCTGCCGCCGACCATCGTATAAGGAACGTTGGCTTTTAAAAGCATTTCTTCAATGATCCGTGACTGGGCATTGGTCCGATACAATATCGCAAAATCACCGAATTTACGGTTCTTTTCTGCAATTTGTTTTTGCATTTCACTGACGATAAATCGCGCTTCATCTCGTTCACTATCCCCGCGATAATAAGTGATCTTTTCCCCATCATGATTTTCTGTCCATAGATTTTTATCTGGACGGTTGCGGTTATTTTTGATTACTTGGTTTGCCGCATTTAAAATCGTTTGCGTTGAACGATAGTTTTGCTCTAACAAAATCGTTGCGGCATCTGGATAGTCCTTTTCAAAGTCTAAAATATTTTGCATGTTGGCACCACGCCAACCGTAAATACTTTGGTCCGCATCCCCAACAACACAAAGATTTCGAAAACGAGCGGCCAATAAATTGACCAGCGTGTATTGGGCGTGGTTGGTATCTTGGTATTCGTCGACATGGATATAGTGGAATTTCCGTTGATAAAATTGCAGCGCATCTTCATTGTCTTGGAAGAGGCGGATCGTATTCATGATTAAATCATCGAAGTCCATGCATTGATTGTTTCGCAGCTCTTTTTGATATTTTTCATAGCAACGACCTACGATCTGCTCAAATAGACTACCTTCCATGGCTTGGTAAGCTTCAGGTGTCAACAGCTCGTTCTTTGCATGAGAGATCGTTCCCAAAATAGAACGAGGATCATATTTTTTGGGATCGATATTCAATTCTTTTAATACCCGTTTCATCAGTGTATTTTGCTCAGAAGAGTCAATGATGGTAAAATTCTTCGAATAGCCGATACGATCAACGTCCCTGCGCAAGATTCTGACACACATCGAGTGGAAGGTTGAAACCCAAACGTCTTCTCCACCTGATCCTAATAGTTGACTGACCCGTTCCTTCATTTCACGTGCCGCTTTATTCGTAAATGTGATGGCTAAAATATTCCATGGATTTACATTTTTTTCTTCTATTAAATAGGCGATTCGGTGGGTTAGGACACGGGTCTTCCCGCTTCCTGCACCTGCCATCAGCAGCAACGGTCCTTCCGTATGCATAACGGCTTCTTTTTGCCGTGGGTTCATGCGTTCAAGTAATTCACTTTTGGATGACATGATTTTAAACATCCTTTCTTTCTCAATCTTCTCAATTATAGCATTATCCGGGAAAGGGGAAAACCGAACGCTTTGAAAACTTTTAATTAAAAGCGCTTTGATTTTTTCCCTTACGATTCATGCGATTTTTCAAGAGAAAGCAGGCTTGGTTTGTTTACATAATAAAAAGGCTGTAAACCTACCAGCCTTTTTATTCGTTTGAAGATTTTGGTTAACTAAAGTACTTCTCTACTAGTTTTTCATTTACATAAATCGAGACTTGCCCATCATTGACCGGGAAAACACCTTTTCCGGTATCATCTAAAACAACTTTCGCTTCATTGTTTCTCAATATATCCACGAATGTCTCTCCACCATGGATCGCACTGATAGTCATTTCTTTTTCCGCTCCTTGGGCATTGGTCATCACTACCGCTAATCCAGAAAGCTCATGTTCATAATCGCCAGTTAATACCCAGCCAATGCAATTAGGATCATCGAAATAATCGACTTGATTCCCGAATGCAAGCTTCTCCCGAAGTTTCAGCATATGGACCAGCGCATCCCCGACAGGGGCGATTTCTTGCGCGGGAATCCCAAATAAATCCCCCCAGAAAACTACTGGTACGCCAGCTTTACGTAAAAGGATCAATGAATAGGCATGGACTTTGAACCATCCGTCTATCCAAGATTGTAAACTTTGCCCAACCTGCGTGTCATGATTATCCACAAAAGTCACTGCATAATCTTCGCGAGCGGCGGTCAACGTACCTGCAAAAATTTGGCTCATATCGTATTCGCCATTTGAGTGAGATGCTTCATATAAATTGTAGTGCAATGGCACATCAAATAAATAAATCAAATTTCCTGAAGAATCTAAATACTCTTCTAATTTTGGCAGATCCCCTGACCAATATTCTCCGACAACAAATAGTGGTTTGCCTTTTTCCTCGCGTCGGTTTAAGATCCAATCCGCGTAATAGTTGAACTCAATGTGTTTGACCGCATCTAGTCGATACCCGTCAACGCCGGTCAGTTCTTGGTACCATTGGCCCCATTTATTGAGTTGTTCCACTGTTTCGGGATTTTCCATGTCCAAATCACAACCCATTAAGTAGTCGTAATTGCCCATCTCATCATCCACTTGGTTTTCCCAGCCCTTATCAGCGAAGTTAAAAATCCCGTGGTCTTTGTTGCGGTCATCATAATCGACACCAGAAAAATTATGCCACGTCCAAACGTAATCATTGTACGTCCCCTGACGTCCTGGGAATGTGAACTTGGTCCAAGCTTCGATTTCTTCCTCATCACTGATCGGTTCATTACGGTTTTCGGTATTGTATTTAACCGCTGGAACGACTTCTTTTTCATCGGCACCAATCAAGTGATTGAAAACGATGTCGGCATAAACCTCTATTCCTTGTTCTTGCAGTGCTTTGATGGCTTCTAGGTATTCATCCTTTGTCCCATATTTTGTTGGCACCGACCCCTTTTGATCGAATTCGCCTAGATCATAATAATCATAGACACCATACCCAACGTCTTCGGACCCAGCTGTCCCTTTATAGGCAGGCGGCAGCCAAATTGCGGTAAATCCATACTCTTTGATTTCTTTACTCATTTCTTTCAATTTGTTCCAGTGCTGGCTATCTGCCGACAGGTCCCATTCGAACCCTTGTAAAATGACTTTGTTATTCATTTATTTATCCCCCCTTACTTCAATTAAGCCAAATAATAGTAAAAATTGTCAAATATAAGGATAGCTATTAAATCAAAATGACGGTTATCATGACCGTTTATGACCGATTCCATTTATTCACGCTTTCATTTTGAATGTTTTTTACTGTTTATGATTGATTTTGAACGAATCATATGGTATCATGGCAGGTGAAGAGGTGATGAAAATGCTTACAGAGGAGCGTCATCAAGCGATTTTGGCACGATTGGAACAAGAAGAGATCGTCAAGGTCAGTGAACTGATTCAACTGTTGGATGCTTCAGAATCAACGATCCGTCGAGACCTGCAAGAGTTGGAAGACAAAGGATTTTTAGTCAGAATTCACGGTGGAGCCAAGAAAAGTCAGCAATTAGGCTTCGAACCAAACATGTCAGAAAAAACGGCGAAGTTTCAAACGGAAAAACAAAAGATAGCAAGAGCAGCTGCCCAGACGATCAAAAATGGTGAAGTCATTTACTTAGATGCTGGCACAACGACCCTCGAAATGATTCCTTTCCTATCGGCTATCTCAGGCCTTAAGGTGGTCACAAACTCCGTCAAACACGCTTCCCTATTGATCGATCACGGGATCGACACCATGATTTTAGGGGGAACCATTAAGATATCGACGAACGCTGTGTTAGGGATCAATGCTGGTGAGCAACTGCGAAAACTACGCTTTAATCGTTGCTTTATGGGCATGAACGGGGCTCATTCTGAGGCTGGATTCACAACACCTGATCCTGAAGAAGCCCTGATCAAGCAGATCGCTTTAGAGCACAGTCAACAAGCCTATGTCTTGCTAGACCATTCCAAATTTCAGCAAACGACTTTTGCTCAAGTTGCTTTTATCGAAGGTGCGACGATCATCACCGATTATTGCCCAAAAAACTATTTAGCGAAATTCAGAGCAAAAACAACCATTATGGAGGTAATACAATGATTTACACAGTAACACTCAATCCATCGATCGACTTTATCGTCCATGTCGATCATTTGGAAATCGGCGCCCTTAATCGAATGAAACAAGACTTTAAACTACCTGGCGGCAAAGGAATCAATGTCTCACGGATTTTGAAACGCATCGGCATCGCCTCGACTGCCCTTGGTTTCGTTGGCGGATTTACTGGTCGTTTTATTGAAGAGTGGCTGACCAAAGAGGAAATCAACAGCAACTTTACCCAAGTCGCTGCGGACACACGAATCAATATCAAACTAAAATTCGGCGAAGAAACAGAAATCAACGGTCTTGGTCCAGTCATTCGCCAGCAAGAAATTGCTGAATTGAAACACCAATTAGCCACTCTTTCTGCCGAAGACATCGTCATCCTATCAGGAAGTAAACCAGCTGGTCTTCCAACCGACTTTTATAAAGAATTGATCAAAATCGTTAAAGAAGCGGGTGCGGAATTTGTCATTGATACGACCGGCGCGGAACTTTTTGATGCTTTATCCGATCAGCCTTTGCTGATCAAACCAAATAATCATGAATTAGCCGAACTTTATGAAACTTCTTTTTCAACAATCGAAGATATTTTGCCTTATGGTCAAAGAATGCTAAAGGATGGCGCTAAAAATGTCATTGTCTCTCTAGGCGGCGATGGCGCCCTGCTATTTACTGGCAATGAGATCTATCGATCCAATGTGTTGAAACGACCTTTGAAAAATTCAGTCGGCGCTGGAGATTCCATGATTGCTGGATTCATTGGGCGTTATGCAAAGACCAAAGATGTGGTTGAAGCATTCAAATGGGGAGTCGCTTGTGGCAGTGCCACTGCGTTTTCAGATGATTTAGCTGAGGCGTCATTTATCGAAGAATTACTACCGGAAGTCATAATTGAACAAGTGAATCTATAGGAGGATGGAAAAAATGAAAATCAATGAGTTGATGCTGAAAGATGCCATGATCATGGACTTACAAGCAACAGACAAAAAAGGTGCCATTGATGATATGGTAGCAAAATTATATGCTGTCGGACGAATTTCAGATATCGAGGTCTACAAAGAAGGAATTCTTGCCCGAGAAGCTCAAACATCAACAGGGCTAGGTGACGGCATCGCAATGCCTCATGCCAAAAACAGTGCGGTCAAAGAAGCGACGGTCTTATTCGCAAAAAGTAATGCGGGTGTTGACTATGAGGCATTAGATGGACAACCAACGTACCTCTTCTTTATGATCGCAGCACCAGAAGGAGCAAATGATACTCATTTACAAGCATTAGCAGCGCTATCTCGCTTGTTGATCGATCCAGATTTCGTTGCTAAATTAAAAACAGCGACGACTGCTGATCAAGTACAGCAACTTTTCTCAGAAGCTGAGGCACAGCAAGAAGCCGATGCTTTAGCAGAAGAAGCGGCAAACCAAGAAGCAGCACCCGCTAGCGAACGTCCCTATATCGTCGCAGTTACAGCTTGCCCGACAGGAATCGCCCATACCTACATGGCAGAAGATGCTTTGAAAAAGAAAGCCAAAGAGCTGGGTGTTGACATCAAAGTCGAAACAAATGGTTCAGAAGGAATCAAAAATCGTCTAACAGAAGCTGATATCGCCCGAGCTACTGGTGTAATCGTAGCTGCTGATAAAAAAGTAGAAATGGATCGCTTTGACGGCAAACATTTAGTAAACCGTCCTGTCAGTGATGGTATCCGTAAAACCGAGCAATTAATCAATGAAGCAATGAGCGGAACTGCTCCTGTTTTTCATGGTAGCGGCCAAGCTTCTGATAAAGAGGACGCTTCTGCTGATGGTTCAGTCGGTCAACGAATCTATAAAGATTTGATGAATGGTGTTTCTCATATGCTGCCATTTGTTATTGCCGGTGGAATCATGATCGCTATTTCCTTCATGGTGGACCAGTTCATGGGTGTCCCTCAAGATGCCTTGAGTCAATTAGGAAACTACAACCAAGCAGCTTCTTGGTTCAATCAAATCGGTAGCGCGGCATTTGGTTTTATGCTACCTGTCTTAGCTGGATTTATCGCTTCAAGTATCAGTGACCGACCTGGATTGATCGTCGGTTTCGCAGCAGGTGCGTTAGCAAATACAGGTGGTGCTGGTTTCTTAGGTGCCTTGATCGGCGGTTTCTTAGCTGGTTACGTCATTAAGTTCTTACGTTCATTATTCAAAGGCTTACCAAAATCATTAGAAGGAATCAAAACGATCCTCTTCTACCCTGTTTTCGGCCTATTGATCACTGGCTTCTTGATGTTACTGATCAACGTGCCAATGAAAGCTATCAACGACGGCTTGAACAGCTTCTTGACTGGCTTAAGTGGTACCAACGCAGCTTTACTTGGCGCTTTGTTAGCAGCGATGATGGCAGCCGATCTAGGCGGCCCAATCAACAAAGCCGCTTATGTTTTTGGTACTGCAACATTGGCAACGACCGTTGCTGAAGGTGGTAGCGTCGTGATGGCATCTGTAATGGCGGGCGGAATGGTTCCTCCATTAGCAATCTTTGTCGCAACATTATTGTTCAAAAACAAATTCACAAAAGACCAAAAAGAAGCAGGTTTGACAAATATCGTCATGGGGCTGTCCTTCGTCACAGAAGGTGCGATTCCATTTGCAGCAGCAGATCCACTGCGAGCGATCCCAAGCTTTATCGTCGGTTCTGCCCTGACTGGTGCACTTGTCGGTGCCTTTGATATCCAATTGATGGCGCCACATGGTGGGATCTTCGTTGTCCTATTATTATCTAAACCAATTTTGTTCTTGCTATTCATCTTGATCGGTGCGATCGTTTCTGGCGTCGTATTCGGTTTGTTGAAAAAAGCGCCTGAGCAAACAGCCTAATTGAAAAGACCCACAAGATCCTCGTGATCTTGCGGGTCTTTTTCATTCTTGATTGGTAAAAAGCTGCTGCTCGACTAGCTTTTGGGTGTTCATAAAATACACTCGAAGTTTTTTCCCATCCTTCTTTAGATTGACCCATGTATATTTGCGCGTGCGGTGCAGATAGCCAAAATGAACATCAGGCATGGCCGCTTTCAAAGCATCTAGCGGTAAGTGCTTCAAAGCAGTCTCAGGCAAATAAAATTGCAGGCAAGCAGTATAGTCTTTAAAACGATCCTCTGAATATTCAATCTCGAGATGGCTACGAATATAGAATGAATAAGCCTCTACACCATCGTCTATCGTTAGTTCTGGCTTTAATACGATATAATCCATCATGCGCAACCGCTCTTGATCCACCCAAGGAAAATACGCTTGGGCATTCAGATACCCTTTCACTCGCCGCTCTTGATACTCTTCGTTCACGAGGTCGAAGCTTCTGGTGACAAAATGTGTCGCGCTGCGTTTTGTTGTTGGCTGCAGTCGATCATTTTGGTATTGAATGGTTTGGATCAAGTGATCACCAAAGGCATATTCAATATATGGTTCTCTCAAAATACCGACCCCGTTATCCCAAGTCAATTGATCGATTCCAGTTTGATCGCGAAACAATCGCTGGTAGGATAGATTCAATTCGTGATCCCACTGGAAAGGATCTCGATACAATTCCACCATCACAACCCCTTGGTCTCTTACCTGCACTTGCTCCACCTGCTGCGCATCAGTAATGATCACCTGAGGAATGATATGCGCGTAGAATGCCGAAAAGTACATGCGCCAGCAAGAAGTCAGTGTATAGCCATTGTAAAAGACGTCGTAACCAGAAAACTGATTGCAGTCGATGACGATTTCTTGTTCAAAATTTTTCCGCTTCGGTAACGCGTTGATTTCAGCAATCGATTGAAAATTTTGCCTTTTCTCGATTCCCTCGACGTTATGCATCAAGTACTCATCATATGAACGCAAATAGCCGAACAAGCCCTCTCTTTGCATCGTTTCATCGAAGTAACTTAAAATCACTGGTTTTTGTGTGGAAAATACGTCTTTCGTAAACAGGTGCCGTTGTAAAACAGCCTCTTGAATGATATGGATACTGGACTCATTTTTGCCGTCCGTCACAATCAATTCCGTATTGATTTCTTCAGGGGCGCTATGCAGCAGTTGACTGACCTCATCCAAATCATAAGGTTTCTTTGCTTGCTGATTGTAGTAGTATTCCGTCGGCTGATAGCTAAGACGAACCAAAGCGAACCAATTTTCAATCAACAAACGCAACTGTGCCGCTTCCATTTGGGTTGATTGTAGAAAGCCATAGATTTTTTCAGTTTTGATCATCGCTATCCCTCTTTTCTATCCCCTTTCTTTAATTATAGTAAAGGGGGAAACGATTGAACACTATTTCGCTTTTTTTTGATGAAATCTACCACCGTTCGTGGTAAACTTAAGGCGCTTGGAGGTGAACCTATGGGCTTAAAATTCCAACGAGAAGACTCGCTAGATAAAATGTTTGATGATTTTGCCTTTCTTCCCGATAACGACGAAGACAAGAAAAAGCAGGAAAACGATATTGAGCGTTTCTTGAAAAACGAATCTGATGAAGAGAAAAAAACACAACCTAAAGATAGTAAGAAAGCAGACTAATAAAAAAGGCAAAGGACGCGTCAGTCCCTTGCCTTTTTTTACTTGTCGAAATAGAAAATGAGCCACTGAAGCTACATAAGTTCAACGATCAGAATCATCATCTAGAGGTTTTCTTATAGCTCTTCATACAACATGCTTTGACGTAATCGCACCAAGCCAATGGTCAACAAGCAAAGAATAAAAAAGATGGTTGCTAAGATCGTCACCACGAAGATCATCACAAAAATCGGTGAGCTTGTAAAACGAATCATTGGTTCAAAGATAGTGGTTTTGATCAAGTCAGGGATCTCTGAGACTAAGAGCTGTTGAATCGCTTGGTTAAAATCTTCCGTTGATGAATTTGAGGGTAAAACAGCCATAAAGCTCCCTACACCATAATTAGCAACCCCAATCCAAGCAATTGCGACATTTGCTAGAGCGAGCCAGCCAATGCCAAGATTACCAACAACGATCGAGCCGACAGCAAGATTGCCAATCCCAACTAAAAAGCCAAAACAGAGGTTCCCTATTGCAATGACACCGGTGCTGACTGTCCCAATCCCCAGCATTCCGAAGGACAATAAGCCAATCGATAAAAAGCCTAAACTCACAATCCCCAAAGCAATAACCCCTTTGGCTTTGACACCAAGGCTAAACCAGCCGCTGGCAGTTGGTAGCTCTTTCATCAGCACAAAAAACGCTCGAACACTCGTCACTTGATTCAGTAATAAGAATATATTGGGAATCAAAATGTGCATTAACGG
Source organism: Enterococcus casseliflavus NBRC 100478 (assembly GCF_001544095.1). Classification (GTDB taxonomy): domain Bacteria; phylum Bacillota; class Bacilli; order Lactobacillales; family Enterococcaceae; genus Enterococcus_D; species Enterococcus_D casseliflavus. The sequence continues at coordinate 95,520 of NZ_BCPT01000006.1, forward strand.
AAGCCGCAGAAACGTCCGTTCACTTTTGTATTCATAATAGTAGGTTTCTTTCTTTTCTTTTAATAGCTCTTCCACTGGTGTGCCTAATAAATCGGCTAGACGGACCAATGTCTCGATGTCTGGCAACCCATTTCCTCGTTCCCATTTTGAAATGGCCTTATCAGAAACAAATAACCTCGCAGCTAATTCCTTCTGTGTTAAATTATGTCTTGATCGATACTCTTTTATTTTTTTACTTAATGATTCATGCATTCGACCACACCTCCTTGTTACAAGTTTAACAAACAACAAGGAGATTTTCGCTAAAATGGAGCAAATTCAGCACTCTACGCTGCGTAGAATAGCTTAAATCAGCTGATTTCCACTGTAAAATGAGAAAAACCGAAGCAAAGAACTTTCTTGCTTCGGTTTCCTAAATGATAATTATTTTATTGCTGCTTCAATCGCTTTCCACGCTTCTTCTTTTCCTTGTTTGGTAACGGAAGAAAAGAGGATAAACGTATCTGCTGGATCAAAGGATAATGCTTTTTTGATCATGCTTTCATGCTTGTTCCATTTCCCGCGAGGGATTTTGTCTGCTTTGGTGGCGACCACGATCACTGGAATCTCGTAGTATTTCAAAAACTCATACATTTGAATATCTTCTTGTGAGGGGGCATGACGTAAATCGACAAGAGATACGACTGCACGCAGCTGCTCTCTTTGTTCAAGATATGTCTCAATCATTTTCCCCCATTTCGCTCGCTCTGTTTTCGATACTTTTGCATAGCCGTAGCCGGGGACATCGACAAAATGCAGCGTATTTTCAATCAAATAAAAGTTCAGCGTTTGCGTCTTCCCAGGTTTTGATGAGGTACGGGCTAAATTTTTACGATTGATCAATGTATTGATGAAGGATGACTTTCCGACATTTGAGCGTCCTGCTAAGGCAATCTCCGGTAAAGGTGTATCTGGATATTGTGCTGGAGAAACGGCACTGATGACGATTTCAGCATCATGTACTTTCATTGAATCGCTCCTTTCTATTTTTTCAAAAAGAAAGCCGGATAGCAATGAAACTATCCGACTTGGTCTCGATTAGACTGCTTTTTTGGTCTCTTCATTGTAAATGATTTTTGGTTCACCAAGTCCTTTTGCCGCTTCTTCCGTGATGGTGACTTTTTGGATCGACTCATCAGAAGGGACATTGAACATGACATCCATCATGATATTCTCGATGATCGAACGCAACCCACGAGCACCGGTATTTCGCTCAATGGCTTGCGCAGCAATGGCACGCAAAGCCTCTGGCTCAAATTCCAGCTCGGTGTCATCTAATGCCATTAACTTTTGGTATTGTTTGACCAGCGCATTTTTTGGTTCAGTCAAAATATGCACTAAATCATCTACTGTTAATTTCTCTAGGGCAGCCATCACTGGCAAGCGGCCAATAAATTCAGGAATCAAACCGAATTTAAGCAAGTCTTCAGGAATGATTTGCTGCATCACACTTTCGCCTTCTTCAAGACGCTTATTGTTCGTGCCAAAACCAATTGTTTTTTCACCTAAACGGTTTTTAACGATGGTTTCGATTCCGTCAAACGCCCCGCCAACGATAAAGAGAATATTGGTGGTATCAATTTGGATCATCTCTTGATGTGGATGTTTCCGTCCACCTTGTGGCGGTACACTAGCAGTCGTTCCTTCTAGGATCTTCAGCAATGCTTGCTGCACGCCTTCACCGGATACGTCACGAGTAATCGATACATTTTCACTCTTACGGGCGATTTTATCGATCTCATCAATATAGATGATTCCTTTTTCTGCCATTTCTACGTTATAATCAGCAGCTTGTAACAGTTTCAAAAGAATGTTTTCCACATCTTCACCGACATAGCCGGCTTCTGTCAAACTGGTTGCATCAGCGATTGCAAAAGGCACGTTTAGTGAACGTGCTAACGTTTGTGCCAAAAATGTTTTCCCAGAACCTGTTGGTCCGATCAAGCAAATATTGCTTTTTTGTAATTCTACATCTTCTGCTGTCGTTTCTACATTGACCCGTTTGTAGTGATTGTAAACCGCTACAGCCAATGTCCGTTTCGCACGATCTTGTCCAATCACATATTCATTGAGAACATTCAATAGTTCTTGCGGTTTCGGCACTTCGGTAAATTCACGAATTGCTTCTTCGTAAAACTCTTCATCAATGATTTCTTTGCACAAATCGATGCATTCATTACAGATATAGACCCCAGGACCTGCAACGATCTTTTTCACCTCTTCTTGCGTTTTGCCACAAAAAGAACAACGAACAGCTTCATTACCGTTTGTATTATCGTACATACTGTTCACCCCTTGAAAATTTTCCAACCTATTTAAAGGAGTGGAATTTTGTTTACTAACTTTGCAGTCTTAAACAATCATATCATAACTTTTTTGAAAGAAAAAGTTCTTTTTACGTTGCCTAACGTTTTCTTATCATTTGTTAGTAATTGTTAAACTAGCCCCTCTTACTCCCAAGAAAAAACGGCAAACACCGCTAGATGTTCGCCGTTTTTAAGCATTTTGCTTACGCTTCTTTTGCAGTACCTGTGACAAGTTCAACTGCTTTCTTCATCGTGATATCATGTTTCAACATGTCTTCTGTTAAGACGCGTTTGATTTGATCCACTGGCATGTTGTAAGCTTCAGAAAGTTCTTTGATTTCGTTTTCGATATCTTCTTCTGTTGCTTCCAAACCTTCTGCTTTAGCGATTGCTTCAATAACAAGGTTTGTTTTCACGCGGGTTTCTGCTTCACCTTCAAATTGTGTGTGCAGATCTGCTTCAGTTGAACCAGTTAATTGATAATACATTTCTGGTGAGATTCCTTGACGTTGCATGTTGTTCAAGAATTCATCCATTGAACGGTGTACTTCATCATGAACCATTGAATGTGGTAATTCAACGATTTCTGCGTTTTCAACTGCTTGACGGATCGCAGCTTCATCTTTTGCATCTTCAGCTGCTTTTTCTTTTGTTTCAGTCAATTCAGCACGGTATTTTTCTTTTAATTCAGCTAATGATTCAACGCTGTCATCAACGTCTTTTGCGAATTCATCATCTAATTCAGGAAGTTCTTTTGCTTTTACTTCGTGAACAGTTACTTTGAAGACTGCTTCTTTACCAGCTAAATCTTCTGCTTGATAATCTTCTGGGAAAGTAACGGTAACGTCTTTGCTATCACCAGCTTTTGTTCCTACTAATTGTTCTTCAAAACCAGGGATGAATGAGTTTGAGCCAAGTTCAAGTGAGTAGTTTTCACCTTTGCCGCCTTCAAATGTTTCTTCCCCTAAGAAGCCTTCAAAGTCGATAACGACTGTGTCGCCATTTTCAGCTGCTTCGTCTTCTTTGATAACTAATTCAGCTTGTGCTTCTTGTTCACGTTTGATGCGTGCATCCACGTCTTCTTCTGTTACTTCACGGTCTTGTTTTTCAACTGTTAATTCTTTGTAATCACCAAGTTTTACTTCAGGTTTTACAGTAACTTCTGCTTTGATAACCCAATCTTGGCCTTTTTCCATGCTGTCAACGTCGATTTTTGGTTGCGCAACAGGATCGATCCCTGCTTCTTTTACAGCAGCTTCATAAGCTTCTGGAAGAACAGCGTTCAATGCATCTTCATACAACGCTTCTTCGCCGTACATACGGTTAAATACTTGGCGTGAAACTTTCCCTTTACGGAAGCCAGGTACGTTAAGATTGCCTTTCACTTTATTGAATGCAGTCGTCAAGCCTTTTTGGATTTCTGCTTGAGCGATCGTAAATGTCAAAACACCATCATTGGTGCCTGTTTTTTCCCATTTTGCAGTCATTTATTTCCCTCCGAATATTAATTGATTTACATATGAAATAGCTTCATGCATACCTTTAAATAGTACACTAACGTTGTTTAATTGTAAACATTTTACCATGAAAGTTGCGAATTTTTCTTTCAGCGAATGCTCAATCGTAGGATATTGCGTAGGTGTCGTTTGCGTTCTTCTATTTCATTCACTGCTTTTGGCTGTTCTTTTTCTTCAAATAACCCACGATAATCTTCAATGTAGCTTGCCACCCATGCTTTTGCCTCCTCTTTTGCAGGTAAAAATGGGTAGCTGATGGCTAAATGATCATTGATCTCTGCTGAGACGCTTTCTGCTAAAATCGGATCTTCTTGGGCGATCGTTTCGTCAATCTCTTTCTGGATCGCTTTAACAGCGGCATCTTCTTGCAAAAGTTTTAACTCTTTCGGAACGATTTGCTGCATATTCCCAAGGTAATCGATCAGTTCAAAAGGTTCGTCCACTTCAAGACGCACGAGCTCATCCACTAATTTGGGCAGTAAATATGGATTTTTGATGGAAGCTAACGTTTCATGCATCAGCGTGACAAATTGTGGTTTGGTAATGGCTTGGGTAAAAACGTGCCATTCTGTTGCACTCACCGGTTGATTGGCTTCATCCAATGCACGTAAATGCTTGCGTTTCCCATGAAAATCTTCCAGTCCTAAAATTTGCTGAACTTCTTCTACCTTTGCTAATTCACTTGCTAACTGTTCCTGATAGCGGCTTGCAATTTTTGTTTTTTTACCTAATGTAAGCCAGCGCCGAGCTTTTAAATACTGACCATCCAAGATCAGCAGATGACCAATTTGTAAATACCCGTCGGTTTCTTTTAGATAATCATCCAAATAGTCTTCCGCCAGATCTAACGCTTTGGCAAAATCATTCAACTGCTGCAGACATTCAACAAGCCATTGATTGATCTCAAAACTGGCATTTTTTTGATAGAGTTCATTGTACAGGCGAAAAGCTTGCAAAAACTCCTTTGACTGGTAGGCTTTTTCTGCCGCCAGCCGAAGCCGTTCATTTGGTCCTGGGAAATCAATCGTCTCACCCATTCTCGATCCCTCCTTTACTACTTGCTTGATCTGCTAGTTAGTTTTGTGCGCCAATCATTACGTGATTGGCATCCACCTGTTTATTGAAAGCTTTGATCAGATTAATGGTCACCACACTGGTTTCTGCAAAATAATCCGCAGCCTGCTGCTTATTTTTATTAAAGACGATCGGTAAATAACCGAGATAAAAGAAAAGATTGAATTGTAATACGTAGCGTCCGCATAGCTCGCGAATCAACACGGTTTGCCAGCTGAGTTCTTCCTCTACAAAAGAAACCACTCGAATGCCAAAAAGCATTTTTCCAATCGTTTGACCATGATTTAGCTTTGTCATTAGAACAAAATAGCCTAGATAGATTGCTAAGGCACAGATGTTGTAAAGGCCAAACCGCTGATTGGTTGCCGTTAAATTCGCTAAATTGTAGATACTACCGATCGTTATTTGGGTAATCGCTCGGATCACCAACACATCAACGAGATAAGCAAAGAAACGAATCCAAAACCCAGCAAAAAAGTAGCTAGGAAAATCATTGAAGAACCGTCTGTCTTCTGCCTGTTTTTCAGGTTCTTCATACCGTTGCCAGGCTTGTTGTTTTTCCTCGATCTCGCTTTGGGTATACTCTTCTTCCTTAAAAGACGTCAAGACTTGTTGGTAAAAATCATAGGGATGATTTACTTGTGCGTTCCTCATCGCTTTGTTGGCAGTTACTGGTTCGGTTGTTTCTGAAACCTGCGCTTCAGTTTGCACATCCGTATGATTGGTTGACGGTGTCGAGGTTTCCCGCTGTTCCCTTTGATCGATTGACGAACTTGTGTGATTGTCATCCCTTGACGATGTGCCAGCGGAATACTTGTTTTTCTCTGTCATAGTCATTCACCTCCATAGTAATAAAGAGGTTTCGGAGCATCGCTGGTTCCAAGGCTTTCCATCAATTGGATCACTCGCTCTGTGTTTGATTCTTTTAACCCTTGCAGTTCGGCTAAACTTGAACCTAACCAAGTAGAAGCAAATCCAGTAGAGGAAACATCATAGCTGAAAATCTCGGCATCTTCCAAGCCTAGATCTGCTTGCATTGCTGCTAATGTATCTTCAGGAAAACCGATTTCATCCACTAAACCAACAGACACTGCTTGCTGACCATCATAGATACGGCCATCAGCGATCTTTCTAACGGCTTCTTCTGTCATGCCACGTCCTTCTGCTACGATTTTTACGAACCGACCATAGGCATTGTCGACATAGGTCTGCAAGACTTCCTTGTCGGCTTCTGTGGGTTCTCTCGTTGATGAACCTACATCTTTTAGTGCGCCACTTTTATACGTATTGTCTTCGATCCCTAGCTTTTCGAATAAGCCAGCATAGTTTAGCCCTGACATGATCACCCCGATTGAACCAGTAATGGTTTCATCCGTTGCAAAAATTTTATCAGCACCTGCCGAGATATAATAACCGCCACTGGCTGCCATGTTTTTCATACTGACATACATTGGAATCCCTAACTCTTTGATTTTTGCTAACTCACGAGCGATCTCCGCACTTTCATAGACGCCGCCTCCTGGCGTATTGACTTCCATCAAGATGCCCCCAATAGTTGGATCTTCTTGGATCATCCGTAATTCTTCTAAAAATCGCTGATGATCATAAGATTCTGTTGTGAATAAGCCACCACTGGAGCTGCTGGCGATGGTTCCTTCTAAAGATAAGCGAACAATACGATTGTCTTGATCTCCGGCAACTAACGTTGTCTCTTCGATCGCATTACTTCCGTAGAACAAAGCATTTAACCCTTGCAGCGTTTGAGTTTCCTCTTGCTCTGGACGATTTGTGATTACTGAAAAAACCCCCGAGCAGATAAATAACCCTGCTGCGATCGCCGCTGCGATCCATCTTCTTTTATTCATTTTCCCACCTAACTTTTCACCTTTCCCATTTTTAGTATAGATTTTTGATGACGATCACTGCTTCTTCGTCTCCAACCGCATCAAATTTCTCGCTTTTTTCAGCTAAGACGTAGCCACCAAAAAACTCCTTTGTCAGTTCATCCTGGACTTCGAATGTTTGCGCGGTTTCCACGGTGACTGATCCAGGCAAAATTTCTTGCAAGCTGTCCCAGCCCGTATCCAACATGACCTTTGTTTCATCTGTGACATTAGGATCTTTTTCTATCGCAGCTACCATTTTCTTTAGCTCTGAAAAAGTCATACAATTTACAAATTCTGGCATTTCATTCCCTCACTTTCTTACTTTTTTATTGTAGCGAACTTAAAAAAAAAAGCATAGCTTTATGAGGAAATTTCTTGGGAATCTTAATCGACAAAGCTATGTCAGCTGTTTTGATTTCCTTTAAACAGGTTCAAACCAACCTTACCAATAACTATACCAATCATTTTTATATAACTTTGAGTTGACAGAAACAGGAATAAATATTATGATATTGCTTGTATTTCTATAAAATATCTCACAAGGAGGATAGATAGACCAATAAGGATAGCGCCTGATCTGGAAACAGATGACGAGGAAAGAGTTTATCGAAACATTCGGCGGATGACTCTAGGGACTGCACTCTACAGGCAAGAACAAATCTCATCGTAAGGTGATGACAAAGACTTGCTACGCAGATAGAAATACATAATGCCAAACTAAATTTTTTTGAAAGTAGGATTATCATTATGTGTGGAATTGTAGGAATCGTAGGAAAATCAAATGCAGAACGAATTATTTTGAACGGATTGGAACGCTTAGAGTATCGCGGCTATGACTCAGCAGGTCTTTATGTCGCTGATCGGACTTCGGATCACTTAATTAAAGCCCAAGGAAGAATCAAAAACTTGGAAGAAAAAGTGACTTCTGAAGTAACAGGAACGATCGGTATCGGACATACCCGTTGGGCGACCCACGGCAAGCCATCAGAAATGAACGCTCATCCTCATACTTCAGCAAACCAAGCACTCGTGTTGGTTCATAACGGTGTGATCGAAAACTTTGAAGAGCTTCATCAAGAATATTTAAGCAACCACCAATTTGAAGGTCAAACAGATACGGAAATCGTTGTTCATTTGATTGAAGCATTGAAGGAGCAAGACAACAGCACGACCAAAGCAGCCTTTAAAAAAGCTTTGTCCTTGATTCGCGGCTCTTATGCCTTTGCCTTAGTAGAAAAAAATGATCCAGAAACCATTTATGTTGCCAAAAACAAAAGTCCTTTATTGATCGGTTTGGGAGATGGGTTCAATGTCATCTGCAGCGATGCCTTAGCAATGCTCGATCAAACGACTCATTTTGTTGAGATCGAAGATGGCGAAATGGTGACCGTAACAGCCGATGCGATCGAAATCGAAGATCCAAAAGGAAACCTTGTGTACCGTGAATCTTATGAAGCACAACTAGATCTGACTGACATCGAAAAAGGAACGTACCCTTACTACATGTTAAAAGAAATCGATGATCAACCAACTGTGATGCGCCGCTTGATTCAAGAATATCAAGGAGAATCTGGTGAAGTAGTGATCGATCCAGCGTTAAAAAACGAACTTTTAGCTAGCGATCGGATCTACATCATTGCTTGTGGTACCAGCAATCATGCTGGCTGGGCAGCAAAAGCCATTTTAGAAAAACTAACACAGATCCCTGTTGAGGTTCATTTATCTAGTGAGTTTGGCTACAACATGCCATTGTTGTCAGCAAAACCCTTCTTCTTGTTCTTATCACAAAGTGGTGAAACGGCAGATAGCCGTCAAGTATTAGTGACAATCAACCAGTTAGGTCTTCCTAGTCTGACGATTACCAACGTTGCTGGTTCTACTCTTTCACGAGAAGCGAACCATACCTTATTGCTTCATGCTGGTCCAGAAATCGCTGTTGCCTCTACAAAGGCGTATACGGCACAGATCGCAGTGATGACGTTATTAGCAAAAGCCATTGGTGATGAAAAAGCTGTTCCTGAAGCATTGGACTTTGATGTTTTCCACGAACTAAGCATCGTTGCTTCTGCAATGGAGGCTTTAGTGGATGAAAAAGCTGTTATCAGTCAATTTGCTGAGGATTTCTTATCTGATACCCGCAATGCGTTTTACATTGGTCGTGGGAATGATTACTATGTATCGATGGAAGCGGCATTGAAATTAAAAGAAATTTCTTATATCCAAGCGGAAGGCTTTGCGGCTGGTGAATTGAAACACGGCACCATCGCGTTGATCGAAGAAGGTACACCAGTGATCGGTGTGATCACGGAAGAAGTGACCGGCTCTCATACGCGAGGCAATTTGAAAGAAGTCGAATCTCGTGGGGCTCATACCCTTGTGATCGTTAGCCAAGAATTAGCAAAAGCGACTGATCAAATCATTTTACCAAATGTTCATCCATTGGTAACCAGCTTAGTGGCAGTCGTTCCAACACAGCTGCTGGCTTACTTTGCCACTTTACAGCGCGGATTCGACGTTGATAAACCAAGAAACTTAGCAAAATCCGTTACCGTTGAATAAGTTTTTTAAAAGATTGAAACCGAATTGGTTATCTTCTGTATAATAAAAAGAACTCCTCGTTCGATGACTCGATCGTTCATAGGGGTTCTTTTTTTCTTGTCTACTGCACAACAAATCCGAAAAGACTTTTAAAAGCAACTATCCTTCGCAAGGCTTGCCCACTGCGTCTCCTCTGTTAAGCGTTGCCGACAAAATCGTTGACAAGTTTCTCTAATTCGCAAGTTGGCTTCTTGCTGGTAAGTAGACAAAAAAGACGACCAAAGGATATCTTTGATCGTCTTACTTCTTCGTTTATTCCGCACCGATTTCCTCTCGAACGACCGCTGCGATTTTTTCAACATAGTAATCGACTTTTTCAATGGTCGGCGCTTCTGCCATCACCCGAAGCAATGGTTCTGTTCCTGAAGGGCGAACCAAGATACGGCCTTCGCCGTTCATTTCTGCTTCTGTCTCTTCCACGATTTTACGGATAGCTGGAACATCCATCGCGCCATTTTTATCTGTCACTCGAATGTTGACAAGTTTTTGTGGATAGATCGTTACCTCTCCTGCTAATTCCGACAGTTTCTTGCCCGTTTGTTTCATGATATTCAATAGTTGAATTCCTGATAGCAAACCGTCACCTGTCGTATTGAAATCCAAGAAAATCATGTGACCTGATTGCTCGCCACCAAAATTATAATCGTTTTTACGCATTTCTTCGACGACATAACGGTCACCGACTTGTGTGATGACATCTTTCAGTCCAATTGCTTCCACTGCTTTATGGAACCCTAAATTGCTCATGACTGTTGTCACGATCGTTCCTTGGTTCAAGCGCTTTTGCTCCGCTAAATATTTCGCACAGATATACATGATTTTATCGCCATCAACGATGTTTCCTAGTTCATCTACTGCGATGACCCGATCACCATCTCCATCAAACGCAAGACCAGCATCCGCCCCTTTTTCAACGACAAATTCAGCTAACGCTTCAGGGTGAGTCGATCCCACACCATCATTAATGTTCAACCCGTCTGGAGACGTCCCCATTGTGAAGAATTCTGTTTCTAGATCGGCAAACAAACGATTGACACTTGTTGCTGTTGCGCCATTTGCTGCATCAACACACACCGTGATCCCTTCCAAATCATCAGGAATCGTTTGACGTAGAAATTGAGAGTATTTCAACAACCCTTCTGGAAACTCATCCACCGTCCCTAAGCCATCGGCAGAAGGACGTGGAAGTGTGTCTTCCGGTGCATCAAGTAATGCTTCAATTTCAGCTTCTTGTTCATCGACTAATTTAAAGCCATCATTCCCGAAAAACTTGATGCCATTGTCTTGTGCAGGATTGTGAGAGGCAGAGATCATTACACCTGCACTCGCTTTTTGCACTTTCGTCAAGTACGCAACACCCGGTGTAGAAATAACACCCAATTGGAATACCTCGATCCCGACAGATAATAGTCCAGCGATCAATGCATTTTCTAGCATCTGTCCAGAAATCCGTGTGTCCCGTCCCACCAAAACACGGGGACGGCGGTCCCCAGTTTCATGCTGACTTAATACATAGCCGCCGTAACGACCTAATTTAAATGCTAATTCAGGTGTCAACTCCTTGTTTGCTTCTCCTCTAACACCATCAGTACCAAAATATTTTCCCATTTTAATAACCTCTCTTATTCATTCTCTACAGTCAAACGACTAAGAACTGCTTGTCGTCGTGCTGCTTGCGGAATTCTCTGTTTGTTCTTGCGTCGTGTCGACTGTCGAAGAATTGGCTTGAGAATTCGCACTGTTCGTTGCTTCATCGCCATCATTGTTTGATTGATTCTCAGTAGTTGTTTCTGCAACCGGAGTGATTTGGATCGTCACTACTGTTGGATTGATCGTTGTTCCCTCTGGTACTGGAATCGTTACTGTCCGTTCGGTCGTGGTTGTGATCTCACTAACATCCACTGGGACACCGATCTGCTGGGTCTCATCCAAAATACTTTGTGGTCCTGTTAGCACCGCACTGATACTACTCATCCGGTAGATGTAATGAGAGATCCCATCTGGTGTTGTCCCCTGTTGAGTGACAAACAATTCAATTTCTTTGCTTGGTGCTTCCATCATCAATGCCACATCGACCGAATCTGGCTCAGGAATGATCGCTAAAGGATTGTTTTCACTATCCCAAGCCTCGATCGTTCCATCCACCGTGATCGAATCACCAGTAATATCATCTGGATTCACGATCGCTACCACTCGGTCGATTTCTGCCAGTGTCTTGTCGCCAGTAGTGATCTCTACTTCTTGCGGTTCAACACTCATTGAATCAACGCCGTAACCACTCGTTGCTCCATCAGTCGAGATGACTGGCTCAACGGTAAACGTTTGGGTGACTTTTTTCTCGATCGTCACAGTGACGGTTTTGGGTTCGATTTCGGCTGTCACACTTGAGCTAAGATTTTTCACTTCTAAAGGGACCTCATGGGTTCCTTCATCAAGTCCAGTCAAATCAGCAACTACTCGAAAGCTCCGCGTTTCCTCGCTACGTTCAGCATTCAATTGCACCCGATTTCGACTAGACAAAGTCACGTCTACTGTTGTTTCAAATCCTTGGATAAAGTATTCATCTGTGTCATAGGTGGTCTGAATCGGTACATTATCGATCTCTTCCTCATAAGGATTTGAAGTTCCTGCAAGGTTGACTTGCAGGCTTGATCCGCTGGCGATGAAAAACAGAACCAGACTAAAGAACAGCGCTAGTATACCATAAAATACGTTTTGACGACGTTCTTTCTTGATCATTTTCTTCCTCCTTTGTTGACCCCTTCAAAGAAAGATTGCAGCAAGTTGCGTTTACCAGGCTTTTCTTCTGGCACTAATTCGCGATTCAACACGTCGAGATACTCTTGTCGCGAAAGCTCAGTAAGCATCCGATTATTCAGGGTAATACTGACGTCTCCCGTCTCCTCTGAGACGATAATGGTCAACGCATCACTAACTTCTGAAATCCCGACAGCCGCTCGATGGCGCGTCCCAAATTCTTTGGGAATCAACGGACTTTCTGACAGTGGTAAGTAGGCACTAGCAACAGCGATCTTATCATCTCTTAAGATGACTGCACCATCGTGTAGCGGTGTATTGGGAATAAAAATATTGATAAGTAATTCGCCCGTCACGTCCGCATCTAAAGGAATCCCCGTTTCAATATATTCTTCTAACCCCGTCGTCCGTTCGATCGTGATCAATGCACCGATTTTTCGTTTTGCCATATATTGAACAGCTTTGTCCAACGCTTGGACCAACACTTCATCCCGTCGTTTTTCATTCTTAGAAGTCTTGAAGAAAGAGCTACGGCCAAGATGCTCCAGCCCTCGTCGAATTTCTGGTTGGAAAATAACAATCGCGGCGATCACCCCATATGTGATGACTTGATCCATCAACCAAGATAGCGTCTTTAATCCTACGATACCTGCCAAAAACCTTAGAACAATGAATAGGCCGACGCCTTTAAACAACTGGATCGCTTTTGTTCCTCGCACAAGCTGGATCAGCTTATAAACCAAGTACCAAACAACGATCACATCTAAAACATTTACTAAAAATGACCAAGAAAATATATCAAATGAGAGCAATTCTCTCCAATAATCTAAATTAAAAAAATCCCTGAAATTTATCAACATAAACAGCCTTCCTTTATTCTTAAGACTTCAGATAATAGTATAACATAGGACCTCTTCAAAGATTTGAAAAAAAACAAATTTATGAAAAAGTTTTGAAAAAATAAACAGCTCTTTTACTTAGTTTACCATTATCCTGAAATCATTGTTTGTCAAAGGTCTTAGAAGATTTCATCTAAACGAGCTTCTTGCACTCATTTCTTAGGAAAAACAACAAATGACCCTGAAAAACGGGTCAAACCGTTTTTCAGGGTCATTCCTCAGCGAGCGATTACTCTTGCTGACGGCGCTTTGCGCGCGCTGCACGCCGTGCTGCTCTTTCAGCGAGCTGCTCTTCGCTTAACGGCTGTTTTTCTCTTCGTACACGCTCCGTTTTTACTGCCGTTGGTTGTTCTGCATAAGTACTTACCTTTTTTTCAAGCTTTGCTCGTATTTTTTCTTCTTGACCTGCTAAGCGAGCATAGTTGTAGAAACGAGTTTTCGCATCTGAAACGGTTTTTTCAAACAACGCTTGCGCCGCATTCGGATTGGCAGACTGCAAGGATGCAAATCGAACTTGTGTCTGCATAAAGGCAGGCATTTGATCAAATGCTGGCTTTTTGAAATCGAGTGTAATTGGCTGTTTCCCTTTTTCTGCCAACAGCGGGTTATAGCGGTAGAGACTCCAATACCCCGATGCAACTGCTTCTTGTGCTTCTTTCAAGGATTGACCCATTCCGCCTGCAAGACCGTGGGTGATACATGGCGTATAGGCAATGATGATTGACGGTCCTGGGAACCGCTCGGCTTCTTCAAAGGCTTTGATCGTTTGCATTTGATTGGCACCAGATGCGATTTGTGCGACATAGACATGTCCGTAGGTCATCGCCATCATTCCTAAATCTTTTTTGGAAACAAACTTGCCACTCGCAGCGAATTTAGCAATGGCCGAAGTCGGTGTCGCTTTAGAGACTTGCCCCCCTGTATTAGAATAGACTTCATTATCTAACACGAGAATATTGACGTCTGCACCAGAAGCGAGGACATGATCGATACCGCCAAACCCAATATCATATGCCCATCCGTCACCGCCTATCATCCATTGGCTTGGCTTAACAAACAATTCTTTCTCCTGCAAGATTTTGTTCAGCTGAGGTGTTGTGGCAGCTTCAGCTTCTAAGGCGGCGATCAATTTTGCTGCTCGCTGCTGCGTCCCAGCACTTTCTTCTCGATGAAGGTCCCAATCATCAATCAAAGCCTGCAATTCTTCTGATACATTGGCTTTCAACGACTGCAGCTGGGCTGCTAATTTCTCCCGTCGGGTTTGGTTGGCTAAGAACATGCCATAGCCATATTCGGCATTGTCTTCAAACAACGAGTTTGACCAAGCTGGCCCTTGTCCTAAGTGATTGGTTGTATAAGGAGATACTGGTGAGGTTCCACCCCAAATCGAAGAGCAGCCGGTCGCATTGGCGATCATCATGCGATCACCAAACATTTGGGTCAATAGTTTCACATAGGGGGTTTCCCCACAGCCCGCACAAGCACCAGAGAACTCCAACAAAGGTTTATTGAATTGGGAGCCCAAAACAGTTCCTGGTTTTGCTGGATTTTCTTTTTGACGTAAAGTCATCGCAAAAGCCCAATTTAAAGCTTGTTCTTTTTGTTCTTCGTAAGGACGCATCGTCAAAGCTTTCCCTTTGGCGGGACATGCTTCCACACAAAGGCCGCAACCTGTACAATCTTCAACGGAAACTTGAATTCGATATTTTTGCCCATTCACGCCTCGCATCTCTCTGACGATAAAGCCTTCAGGTGCTTCGGTTAATTCATCTTCATCTGCCAAAAACGGACGGATCGCCGCATGAGGACAGACAAAAGCACACTCATTGCACATGGTACAGCGATCTGATAGCCACTCGGGCACTTCAACAGCGATGCCCCGCTTCTCAACCGCTGTTGTCCCGACAGGGATCACCCCTTCAGTCATTTGATTTCGTACGAGGGTACCTACGCTTAGTTGGTTGCCTTCTTGACGGTTGATGGGTTCCACGATTTCCCGTACAAATTGTGTTGTAGCAGTGGATGTCCTCTCCGGCACTTCGATCGTTGCCCACTTGCTTGGAACAGGGATTTCTTGTAATAATTCGATGGTGCGATCGATGGCTGCTTGGTTCTTTTCAACGATCGCCATCGATTTGTGCCGATAACTTTTCAGCGCCTCTTCTTTTAAAATCGGCAAGATTTCCTCGGTCGGAATGATGTTTGCCAAGTAAAAGAAGGCTGTTTCCATCGCGGTATTGATCCGCCCACCTAAGCCGACTTCCATTGCCAACTGCATGGCATTGATGGTATAAAAGCGGATCTCGTTTTCAGCAAGATAACGTTTCATTTTCTTCGGTAGATTTTTTAAGATTTGCTCTTGTGACCAGGTCGTATTTAATAAAAAGGTTCCGCCTTTTTTGAGTCCTTTCAGCAAATCATACGTATGCAAATACGCAGGCGTATGACACGCAACGAAATCCGCGTGTTCGATCAAATAGGTAGAACGAATGGGGGTATCCCCAAATCGCAGATGAGAAACCGTTAGACCACCAGATTTTTTCGAATCATAATGGAAATAGCCTTGTACATATTTTTCGGTATGGTCACCGATGATTTTGATTGCTGACTTATTTGCCCCGACGGTCCCGTCAGAGCCGAATCCCCAGAATTTCGCTTGGAAGGTGGATGGATCAGTTAGATCTAGCGTGCCCTTTGATGGCAACGACAATTGCGTCACATCATCCGTGATCCCAATGGTGAAGCGTTTCTTTTGGCTCGCTTTTGGCTTGAGCAATTCGTCATAAACGGCAACGATTTGATCAGGCGTCACATCTTTTGACCCAAGACCATAGCGTCCACCAATGATCGTCGGCCGAATCGCTGCATCATACATGGCACTTTGCACATCCAAAAGCAAAGACTCGCCATTGGCACCAGGTTCTTTGCTGCGATCCAATACAGCGATACTTTTAACGGTAGCAGGCAGTTTTTCTAAGAAGACTTCTAGTGGGAATGGTCGATACAAATGGATCGACAAGACCCCCACCTTGCGGCCTGAAGCGCATAAATGATCCACCGTTTGCTGGATCGTTTGCGTCGAGGACCCCATCGAAACGATGACTTCTTCGGCGTCCGAAGCACCATAATAATCCACTAAATCATAGTTGGTTCCTCTTAAAGCATTGATTTTTTTCATGTAAAAACGAACGATCTCAGGCAATGTTTGATAATGCTGATTGATCGTTTCCCGCTGTTGAAAATGGATATCAGGATTTTGATTCGTTCCACTCGTCGTCGGGTGATTCGGGTTCATGGCTTTTTGTCGAAAGGCAGTCAATTTTTCATGATTGACCAACTGTGCCAATTCCTCATAATCTAAGACCTCTATTTTTTGAATCTCATGACTGGTTCGAAACCCATCAAAAAAATTTAAAAATGGGATATTGGCTTCGATAGCTGCTAAATGAGCGACTGGCGCTAAATCCATTACTTCTTGGACACTGCTTTCCGCTAACATAGCAAAGCCTGTTTGTCGGGTGGCCATTACATCGGTATGATCTCCAAAAATATTCAAAGCATTGGTGGTCACTGCTCGGCTGGCGACATGAAAGACGCCTGGCAGCATTTCCCCAGCAATCTTGTACATATTTGGTACCATTAATAAAAGTCCCTGGGATGCCGTATAGGTCGTCGTTAAGGCGCCCGTTTTTAATGAGCCGTGAACCACACCGGCCGCCCCTGCTTCAGATTGCATTTCAACCACTTTCACCGGCTGCCCAAAAAGATTATGCTTTCCTTGAGCAGACCACTGATCCACTAATTCAGCCATGGTTGAACTAGGGGTTATCGGATAGATCGCCGCAAGTTCCGTAAAGGCATAGGAAATATAGGCTGCTGCCGTATTGCCATCCATTGTTTTTCTTTTTCTCATCTATATAACTTCCTTTAATCATCATTTTGCACAATAAAACACAATTCATTATAGCTGAAAATCAAGGAATATAAAAGCACAGTCAGGGGATTTTTCTTAATTTCGTGAAACGAAATACATAGTATTTAGCTCATTCTCCTCCTCTTTTCACAGACTTAAATCAAAAGACCTGAGGCTTTTCTTTCAGTAGAAACTTCGGTAAACTAAAAGAAAAAGGAGGAATCTTAATGGATATTTCAATCATCAAAGCACAGGAAACAAATGCGGTAACAGGGATACATATCGGAGACCCTTCCGCTAAACCGATCGTCGAATTTATGAATTTGCGCTGCCCTTACTGTCGGCAATGGTTTGAGGAATCGTTACCGATCTTAGGTGAAGCTGTCGCAGCTGGGAAACTACGCCGTGTCATCAAACTATTCGACAAAGAAAAAGAATCATTGCAACGAGGCAATGTGATGCACCGATTTGTTTCCAGTACAGATCCTCAGGCAACGATCGCTGAGATCACAAAAATTTATCAAACACAAGACGAATGGGGTCATTTATCTTTACCTGAAGTGGCAGAATATGCGAAAAATACCTTAGGGCTATCTGAACAAGACCATCCTGCGATCGCAGGAGAAATTGTGGAAGAAGCGAAAAACGCCAACATTCAATTTGTGCCAACGATTATCTTAGATGGGCACATTTTTGATGAATCGATCTCTGCTGAGGAATTAACTGCATTGATCAATGAATAACCACTAACAAAAAACAGGAGCCGATTTGACACTAAAATCCATGTCAAATGCAAGCTCCTGCTTTTTTGATTTCATTCACTACTTAGATTAACTGACTTGTTCACGCAAATGATCCGCAAATTCATTGATTTTGCGAATGCGATGATTGATTCCTGATTTCGAGATCGCTCCTGATGGAATCATTTCTCCTAGCTCTTTCAAGCTGACCTCGGGATGTTCCAAACGTAATTCGGCGATTTCTTGCAGCTTTTCAGGTAAAGCTTGCAAGCCAACTCGATCTTGAATAAATTCGATATTGTCGATCTGCTTCGAAGCAGCGTCGATCGTTTTGTTCATATTGGCGGTTTCGCAATTCACCAAACGGTTGACTGAGTTACGCATATCACGCACGATCCGCACGTCCTCGAATTTCAGCATGGAATTGGTGGCACCGATCAGTGTCAAAAAATCAGCGATTTTCTCAGCGCCTTTCAAGTAAGAGATATACCCATTTCTGCGTTCTAATGCACGGGCATTCAATCCATATGCGTTTAGCATATCGCAAATATCTTGGTTATGCTCCTCGTAGATGGAATAGATCTCTAAATGATAGCGGCTGGTTTCTGGATTGTTGATGGACCCAGATGCCATGAAAGCGCCTCGTAAATAGGAACGCATTTTTTGAGTATTGCCCATGATCTCATCAGAAACATGGCTTTGAAACATCAGCCCGTCCATGATATCTAAGTCCAAAAGCACGCGCTGTGTATCTTGCTTCAAACGAACGATGTAAACGTTGTTCTTTTTTAATTTCATTTTACGACGGACCAGCAATTCGCTGCGCACGTCGTAATGATCTTTTAGTAACGAATAGATGCGTCTGGCAATCGCCGCGTTTTCTGTTTGAACGTTTAAAACAAATTGTTGGTTGTTGATACTTAATGACCCATTCATCCGAATCAAAGCGGCCAATTCTGCCTTGGCATGTTCGCGATGAACTTCTAATGCGGTCAATTCTTTTTTTACTTCTGCTGCAAAGGACATAAAAAAATCCCTCCTTTCTTAGATTTTGGCCCCGTAAACGATACGTAGAAGTTCTTCAATCACTTTATCTCCGTCATGAAAAACTCCGCCATCTCTAAGCTCCAGAAAGTCAGCTGAAATGACACGGCTGGCTTCTTCTCGCAGTCCTTGGAAATCGTGTTTCACTTGTACAAGATATTCATCATAAATCTCTGGGTCCATATACCCTTCTGGAACTTTCTCGGTGTTGACTAACACCGTATCAATAAAGGGTTTGCCTAAATGCTTATGCAGGACCCGCACATGGTCGGCATCACTAAAGTGTTCAGTTTCACCTTTTTGGGTCATGATATTACAAATATAAACCGTTTCAGCTTGTGTTTCCAACATTGCTTGGCCGATCTCGCTAATCATGAGATTGGGCAAAATACTAGTAAAGAGACTACCAGGACCCAAGACGATCATATCTGCCTCCATAATTGAAGAAACAACTTTACGAGCTGCTTTCGGCTCATCATTATTTTCTTGATTACGAACAAAGACCCGATCGATCGTTTTGCGATCAACCGCGATCTTGGACTCTCCTACCGCTTCGGTGCCGTCTTTAAAAACAGCGTGCAACACCAATGGCAGATCTGACGAAGGATAAACTCGTCCATCGATATGCATGATTTTTGACAAAATTTGAATGGCTTCATAGGTACTGCTGCGCATTTCAGCAATCGCCGCAATAATCAAGTTCCCCAGGGCATGATTGGCTAAAAATTTGTCTTCGGCTTTAAAACGGTATTGAAAAATATCATTATACAGTTGCGGCATATCAGATAGAGCCGCCAAAACATTGCGCAGATCCCCTGGTGGCGAGATAGAGGAAACCAAATTGCGAATTTCGCCGCTGCTACCGCCATCATCAGCGACCGTAACGATCGCTGTGATGTCGACACCCTGATTCCGCAAGCTCTTCAGGATGACTGGTAACCCAGTTCCGCCACCTACCACAACGATCTTCGGCTTTCTGATTCGGTACGTTTTCATTTTCATGAACGATTCACCGTCTCTTTACGCTTATCTTTGTCGCGATGAGTAATATTGACGCGATAGTCTTCTGCCAAAACCGCACCGATGCGCTCAGATAATGCAACTGAACGGTGTTGGCCCCCAGTACAGCCGATAGCCACCGTCAAGCTGCTTTTGCCTTCCTTGACATAGCCTGGCATGATCGTTTGCAACAGTGTACTAAATTGCTGATAGAATTCTTCCGTTTCTGGAAAAGACATGACGTACTCATACACGGGTTCATCTTTACCCGTTAAAGGACGCAACTCTGGAATGTAATGGGGATTCGGTAAGAAACGAACATCCATCACAATATCAGCATCGATCGGCAAGCCATACTTGAAGCCAAACGAAAGTATTTCAATACGAAACCCTGTCTCATGAGAAGCACGAAATTCTTGATTGATTTTTTCTCTCAATTGCCGTGGGGTCAGCGTCGTTGTGTCGATAACAATACTGGCACGCGTCTTCAAATCGTTTAAGATCGCTCGCTCTTTGCGAATGCCTTCCGTAACTAAGCCATCCATCGCTAATGGATGTGCTCTTCTCGTTTCTTTGTATCTTGACACCAATTCATTGTCCGATGCATCTAAAAAGAGCATCCGTGTGTCGATAAAATTCGTGTTTTCAATATCGATCAGCATACTTTGGATTTCTTCAAAAAACGATCTTGAACGCAGATCGACAACTAAGGCAATTTTTGTCACTTTTCCTGATTCTTTGATCAGTTCCCAAAATTTAGGGATCAAGCTTGGGGGCATATTATCGATACAAAAGTACCCCATATCTTCAAAACTCTGGATCGCGACCGTTTTGCCGGCTCCGCTCATCCCAGTAATAATGACCAATTCTAAATGATCCACTTCAGTCATAGGTAAAACTCCTTTCTGAAACAACTCTATTATATCATGCCGGGCGTATCATTGGAACACCGGCATAAAAAAAGACGTTAGCTCAAAAAATGCTGCTAACGTCGCTATCAGCTTTAGATTGCTTGGCGATTTGCCAATGCTTTTTCGATCGTCCGATCAACTAAAATCGATTGGGCATCGACGACTGGATACGGATTATCAGTCACAAATTCATCCATCAAGGACAACTCGGTACATCCAAGCACTACGCTTTCACAGCCGATACGTTCGGTGACTTCTTCCAGTATCTCAAAGTAAAGTTCTTGATCCAAATGATCATTTTCTTTGATTCGATCATAGATCAATGTATTGACCTTTTTTTGGATCGTCGGCTCTGGAAGATAGACGTCAAGTCCGAACTTCCGCAATTCTTTTTCATAGATGCCAGCTTTGACACTGCCTTCTGTCCCAAGAAAGGCCACTTTTCCAGTGACGCCTTTTTCAAAAACGACTTTCGCAGCCTCACGAGGCATATGCAAAATCTCGATCTCAGTGGCAGCTTGCAGCTCATCAAAAAAATAATGGGCAGTGTTACAAGTCAACACAATAAAATTTGGGTTTAACAAATTTTGTTTTTCGATGTCGTCCATTAAATATGGAACAGGGTTTTCTAACGTGTTGTCTAAAATATATGCCGTCCGATCTGGGACTGTCGCATGATTGAATAAAACATAGTTCAAGTAATCTTGGTCTTTATGGGTCTGTGTCCGTCGGTTTAAAATGCGGACAAAACTTTCCGTCGCTAACGTTCCCATGCCGCCTAAAATACTAAAAAAATTCTCCATCTTCTAGCCTTCTTTCGTATGGAAATACGTTTTGAATCGTTTGTTGTACAGATGGAACATTCTCTTTAATAGAATCCAACGCTTTAGAGATAAGTCTTCTTTGTAAAAGACAGTCGTTCCCCAGCGATTCTCTGCTAATAATTTTTTTGCGCGTTCTTTCGCAGGATTTTCTTTTGCATAAGTCAAGAAAATGTTTTTTGGTACCCCTAGCCATAATTTCGCTTCAGGCGCGTCAGCTTTGCCATAAACCGTTTCTGTGTAAGGTTTTTCGAAGACTAAATCCTCTGTGATGAACTTCGCCAGATTCAATCCGCTTAAGGTAATAAAGAAACTGCTTCTTCCTTGACGCAAGTTGATTTCAAATAATTTATATTGACCGTCTCGCGCATCATATTTCAAGTCAAAATTGGCAAATCCAACATATTCGATCTCTTTTAAAAACTTACGGATCATTTGATAGATTTGATCATTTTCATCTGGAATGATCACGACATAATTCCCAACAGCTCCAGGCGTTGGATCCTCTAATAAAGGATGACCTAAACCCATCACGCGAACTTCGTGATTCTCATCAACATAGGCATTTAAGACCCGCATGTTGCTGTCATCGCCAGGAATAAAATCTTGGACGATCATTTCATATTGATAACCCGCTTGATAAATGCGAGAAACGATTTCTTCAAATTCTGTTCGATTGTCAATAATGAAGGCTTTCTTGCGCCCTTCAAAATCAACTGACAGCCACGCGACACTATTTGCTGGTTTCAAAGCCACAGGAAAATCAAAAGGCAGCTCTCCTTTGAACGTTCCTTCCGTCAACAGTTCAGGTGTTAAAATGAAGGTCTTAGGATAAGGCAAGCCATATTCCTCGCAAACTTCGTAAAAACTGACTTTATTGATCAACCGTTTTAATAGGGAATAGTCATTGGCAATAAAGGTATAATAAGGCTTCAATTCTTCTTTATGCTTCGCTAACAGTTCTGCATAGCCATCGCCGCAGGGAATCAATAAATATTTCATGGCAGGATCGTTGTAAGTATTTTTTCCTAACTTGATCAACGTCTCAGTGAATCCCGGATCATGGTCAAAACCTTCCACTTGATTGATTGTAACGATTTTACTAAAGCGGGTTGGCGCAAGTTCCGCACCAGCATAAGCAACTGATTGAATGCCATATGCTTCGTGGAATGCTCTGGCCATACCATAAACATTCATATCGCTTCCTAATAATATGGGAAGAAAATTTTCCTGACTCATCAAAAATCACTCTCTCTTTTGAATACGAAAAACGACCTCTCTCGTTTCGTTTAATTACAATAGAATTATAATACCACAAAGAAAAAAGCAATCAAAGTATCTATCTTTGATTGCTTTCTCCCACTTTGAACGGATAGAACTTATAGGCAGTTTATTCAATGCGAATATACGTATACCTATTGCTATTCTATCAAATAAAATTTTGATTTCAAGCCCTTATCATGAAATTTGCAGATATTTCACGCTTCCTTAAACTTTAGCGAAACCTATTGACAGACAAGTAAAAAAGTGAGTGCTCTTTTCCTTGCTTAAAGGACTTTTTTCAAATAATGACCGGTGTAGCTTTCAGAAACCGCAGCAATTTCTTCTGGTGTACCAGTTGCAATGATCGTTCCACCGCCTTCGCCACCTTCTGGACCTAGATCAATCACATGGTCCGCTGATTTGATGACATCCAAGTTGTGTTCGATCACTAAAACGGTATTGCCAGCGTCGACAAATCGTTCCAAAACTTTCAACAAACGGGCAATATCATCCGTGTGCAGACCAGTCGTTGGTTCATCTAAGATATAAAAACTCTTGCCATTGGAATTTTTGTGCAGTTCACTGGCAAGCTTCATCCGTTGCGCTTCCCCACCAGACAAAGTAGTCGCTGGTTGTCCCATCGTGACATAACCTAGACCGACATCGACGATCGTTTGCAATTTTCGATGGATTTTAGGAATATGTTGGAAAAATTCCACTGCATCTTCCACGGTCATATCTAAGATTTCCGAAATATTTTTTCCTTTGTAATGAACTTCTAACGTTTCTGAGTTATAACGTTTGCCATGACAAACCTCACAAGGTACGTAGACATCAGGTAAGAAGTGCATCTCGATCTTGATGATTCCGTCCCCTTTACATGCTTCACAGCGTCCACCTTTTACATTAAAACTAAAGCGGCCTTTTTTGTAACCACGGACTTTCGCCTCATTGGTTTTAGCAAATAAATCGCGGATGTCATCAAAGACACTGGTATACGTTGCTGGATTGCTTCGAGGCGTCCGACCGATAGGGCTTTGATCGATATCGATTAATTTCTCAATCGCTTCATAACCAGTAATGGTTTTAAAGCGACCAGGCTTGTTCGAATTCCGATTGATTTTTTGCGCCAAGGCTTTTTTCAAAATTTCGTTGACTAATGTCGATTTACCAGAGCCAGAGACCCCAGTAACGGCGACGAACTTTCCTAATGGAAAATCGACCGAAATGTTTTTCAAGTTATTCTCAGAAGCACCGGTCACACGAATCTTTTCACCATTGCCTTTGCGGCGTTGCGTTGGTGTCGGGATTTGTCGTTTTCCTGATAAGTATTGACCTGTTAAGGAAGACGCATTGGCTGCGACTTCATCAGGAGTGCCTGCAGCGACGATCTCGCCACCTGCGTGTCCTGCACCTGGACCGACATCGATCAAGTAGTCCGCTGCCCGCATCGTGTCTTCGTCATGCTCAACGACGATCAGGGTATTCCCAAGATCACGCATTTTCCGCAATGAATCTAGTAAGCGATCGTTATCCCGTTGGTGAAGACCGATCGATGGCTCGTCAAGAATGTAGAGCACCCCAGACAAATTGGAGCCGATTTGTGTTGCCAAACGAATCCGTTGCGCTTCCCCACCAGAGAGTGTGCCTGATGCACGACTCAAGGTCAAATAGTCCAATCCGACATTTTTCAAGAAACTTAAACGATCATCGACTTCTTTCACGATCGGACGTGCGATCATTTGCTCTTGTTCCGATAGTTTCAATTCTTCGACAAAGTTCAACGCATTGTTGATTGCCATCTCGCTCATTTCACCAATGTGTTTTCCGTTGACTTGCACGCACAGCGCTTGAGGGTTCAAACGATAGCCATGACAAGTTTTACAAGTCAATTCCGTCATATACAAACGCATTTGATCACGGGTGAAATCAGAGTTGGTTTCATGATAACGGCGCTTAATATTTGGTAAGATTCCTTCAAAAGCTACCTCAACATCACGCACGCCACCGAAATCATTCTCATAATGGAAATGGAAAATTTCGCCATTCGAACCATTCAAAATAATGTCTTTGTGTTCTTCTGGCAGCTCTTCAAAGGGTGTGTCCATATCGATATTGAACTCTTGACAGGCTTGTTCCAGCATTTGCGGATAGTACTGTGAACTGATTGGGTTCCAAGGTAATAGTGCGCCTTCACGCAACGTTTTGCTTTGATCGGGAATCACTAGGTCGACATCGACTTCTAGCTTCACACCAAGACCATCACAGTCTGGACAAGCACCAAAAGGCGCATTGAATGAAAAGAGCCGTGGCTCTAATTCACCAACTGTAAAGCCACAATACGGGCAAGAATAATGTTCACTGAAAAGCATCTCTTCTTGACCAATCACATCGACTACCGCATAGCCATCAGCTAAACGTAATGCCGCTTCAAAGGAATCAAACAGACGAGAACGGATGCCTTCCTTTACAACGATTCGGTCAATGATGATGGCAATATCATGCTTTTTATTTTTTTCTAATTCAGGCGCTTCGGAGACATCATAGACTTCGCCATCCACCCGCATCCGAACATAACCTTCTCTTTGGATACGTTCGAAGACTTTTTTGTGCTGCCCTTTCTTTTGATAAACGATAGGTGCCAACAATTGGATCTTGGTGCGTTCTGGTAATGCCAAAACTTCATCCACCATCTGCTCAACCGACTGACTAGTAATCTCAATATGATCATTGGGACAGATTGGGTGACCGATTCTGGCGTAAAGAAGCCGCAGATAATCATTGATTTCAGTAACCGTCCCCACTGTTGATCGCGGGTTCTTGCTGGTGGTTTTTTGATCGATAGAAATCGCTGGACTAAGTCCATCAATGCTATCTACGTCGGGTTTATCCATTTGCCCTAAAAACTGACGGGCATACGCCGATAGACTTTCGACATACCGGCGCTGTCCTTCGGCATACAACGTATCAAATGCTAAGGAGCTTTTCCCTGAACCCGAAAGACCAGTTACAACAACGAGCTGGTCTCTGGGAATCGTCACATCGATATTTTTTAAATTATGGGCCCGTGCCCCATGGATCACGATTTTATCATTTGCCATATTGTTTCTCCTTCTAATCAGCAGCTTTTAGCTCAAGAATAGTATCTCTCAAGGTAGCAGCCGTTTCAAAATCCAGTGCTTTCGCAGCATCTTTCATTTCTTTTTCTAATTTCAACAACAAGGTTGCTTTTTCTTCACGACTCAATTCTTCATAAGAAGTCGCGGTGTATTCGCCAGTTTCTTCCGCCACTTTCGTGATCGCGATCAGATCGCGAATCTCTTTGATGATGGTTTTCGGTACGATTCCATGTTCTTCGTTATAGGCTTCTTGAATACTTCGGCGTCGCGCTGTTTCGTCGATCGCTCGCTGCATCGAATCGGTCATTTTATCGGCGTACATAATTACTTTTCCTTCTGAGTTACGAGCTGCTCGTCCGATGGTTTGGACTAATGAACGCTCGCTGCGCAAGAAGCCTTCCTTATCGGCATCAAGGATCGCAACCAGGGAAACTTCTGGGACGTCTAACCCTTCTCGCAGTAAGTTGATTCCGACCAGTACATCAAATTCACCGAGCCGCAGGTCGCGAATGATCTCTGTTCGTTCCAATGTTTTGATGTCACTGTGCAAGTATTTGACTTTGATCCCTAATTCTTTAAAGTAATCCGTCAAATCTTCAGACATTTTTTTCGTCAAGGTCGTGACAAAGACCCGTTCATTTCGCTCAACTCGCTCATTGATTTCTCCTACTAGGTCGTCAATTTGACCCATGATCGGTCGTACTTCGATCACCGGATCTAACAGACCAGTCGGACGAATGATTTGTTGAATGACGGTATCGGTTTGATCGTATTCATATGGTCCAGGTGTTGCTGAAACATAGACGATTTGATTGACATGCTTCTCAAATTCTTCCAAGCGTAACGGACGGTTATCCAGTGCAGAAGGCAAACGGAAGCCATAATCCACTAACATTTGTTTTCTAGCACGGTCACCATTATACATCCCACGAACTTGCGGCATGGTCACGTGGGATTCATCAATAACGATCAGAAAGTCATCAGGAAAGAAATCTAATAACGTATAAGGCGGTTCGCCTTCTTTTCGTCCATCCATGTGGCGAGAGTAGTTTTCGATTCCTGAGGTATACCCCATTTCTCGCATCATTTCAATATCATAGTTGGTTCGCTGCTCTAAACGCTGTGCTTCCAGCAGCTTATTTTCTGCTCGCAAAACTTTCAGTCGTTCATCGAGTTCACTTTGTATCGAAGCGATCGCATGTTCCATATGGTCTTCATTGGTCACAAAGTGAGTTGCCGGAAAGATCGACACATGTTCGGTGTCACTCATGATCTCGCCCGTCAAGGCATCGACTTCACGAATCCGATCGATTTCATCGCCAAAAAACTCAATGCGTAACGCTCGCTCATCACGAGAAGCTGGGAAAATCTCCACAACATCGCCACGTACGCGAAAACGTCCCCGTTGAAAATCGATGTCGTTTCGTTCAAATTGGATCTCGATCAATTCTTTTAATAGTTGATCGCGAGACTTTTCCATCCCTACTCGTAAAGAAACAACCTGTCTGGCATACTCGATCGGCGAACCTAAACCGAAAATACAAGAGACAGAAGCTACAACGATCACATCGTTTCTCTCTAATAAAGAACTTGTGGCCGAGTGACGCAACTTATCGATTTCATCGTTGACACTGGAGTCTTTTTCGATGTATGTATCACTGGAAGGAACATACGCTTCTGGTTGATAGTAATCATAGTAACTGACAAAGTACTCGACCGCATTATTTGGGAAAAAGTCCTTGAACTCGCCATATAATTGTCCAGCCAGTGTTTTATTATGGGCAATGATCAATGTCGGTTTATTGACTTCCTTGATTAGATTAGAAATCGTATAAGTCTTACCGGTCCCAGTGGCTCCCAACAAAATCTGTGCTTTTTTTCCACCGACCACCCCGTCAACCAATTGATGGATCGCTTCTGGTTGATCCCCAGCTGGTTGATATTTTGATACTAAGTCAAATTCATGGGAAGTTGTTCTTTCGATCATCTTCATTCCCCCTCGATTATTCTAAACGACAACAAAAAAAGAAAAACTCGCTGCCGCTTTTCCATAAATAAGTATATCATAGCGAACATACTTTCGCCATCATTTGCTATGAAAGTTTCATGCGATTAAGCATAACTTAACATGTTTGATTTTCTAACATCTGATGTGAGGTTTAAGCAATTTTGTCATATTTTTAAAGAGAAAGACTTGTGTGTTGAAGAAAAAATCCATATAATCTATAAATACGTTATATCTAAAGGGGGAATTTTCTTGAAAAGAAAACACATGTCCTTCGCTTTAATCGCGCTGATTATCAGCATTTTTACGCTATCAGTAAAGTCAGCAAGTGCGGAGGAAACTACGTATAAGATAGGAACAGATTTAACATTTGCTCCTTTCGAATTCCAAAATGAAAATAATGAATACGTTGGGATCGATATAGATTTATTAAACGCGATCGCTGAAGATCAAGGTTTTGCAGTTGATTTACGTCCTTTAGGTTTTGACGCCTCCATTCAAGGCGTGCAATCAAATCAGTTAGATGGCATGATTGCTGGGATGAGCATCACTGATGAACGTAAAGAAACGTTTGATTTCTCAGATCCTTATTTTGATAGTGGGATTCAAATGGCGGTAGCTGCTGACAATGACAGCATTACTAGCTACGAAGATCTTGAGGGCGAAACGGTCGGTGCAAAGGTTGGTACCGAAAGTGCCCGCTTTTTAGAAGAAAATAAAGACCAATATGGCTACGACATCAAACTTTATGATGACGCTACTGGGTTGTATGGCGCTGTACGCAATGGTACTGTGGCAGCCGCTTTTGATGATTATCCAGTGCTTGGCTATGCCATCAACAACGGCGAACCGATGAAACTTGTCGGCGAACCTGAAAAAGGTGCTTCTTACGGATTCGCTGTCAGAAAAGGCCAAAATCAAGAACTACTTGAAAAATTCAATGCTGGTTTAGCCAACATGAAAGCTTCTGGCAAATACGACGAAATCGTCAATACTTACATCACAACGTCTGATTCAGATGCAGACACCAGTGAAATGGTGAAAGTCGAACCAAAGAAAGATGTTTACCGAATTGCCAGTGACTCCGCCTTCGCTCCTTTTGAATTCCAAAATGAAGACAATGAGTATGTAGGGATCGATGTTGATTTAATGAATCGGGCGGCAGAATTGCAAGGGTTCAACATTGAATTCAATTTCATCGGTTTTTCAGGAGCTTTGCAAGCCTTGGATGGTAACCAAGCAGATGGGATGATCGCTGGGATGACGATCACTGATGAGCGTCGTCAATCCTACGACTTCTCAGACTCTTACTTTGAAAGCGGCATTCAGATCGCTGTAAAAGAAGGCAATGATCCCATCAATTCCTATGAAGATCTAGATGGACAAACCGTTGGTGCGAAAGTGGGAACAGAAAGTGCAGACTTCTTGATCGCCAACGAAGAAAAATATGGCTATTCGATCAAATATTATGATGCGGCCGATCAATTATATGCGGCTGTTAACGGCGGACAAATCGATGCCATGATGGATGATTATCCAGTGATCGGTTATGCCATCAGCCAAGGTCAAAAACTAGTGACACCGATTGAAAAAGAATCTGGCGGTCAGTACGGTTTTGCGGTGAAAAAAGGCCAAAATCCTGAACTGATCCAAATGTTCAATGAAGCATTGAAAGAAATGAAACGGACTGGCGAGTACGATCAAATCATCAATAAATACATTGAAGATGGCTCTGCCACAGAAAAACGAGTGGATGAATCAACGATCACTGGTTTGATCAGCAACAACTATAACGTCTTATTAAAAGGTTTATGGAATACCCTTTTACTAGCATTGATTTCTTTTGCCTTAGCATTAGTGATCGGCATCATTTTTGGACTATTTAGTGTTGCTCCAATCAAAGCATTGCGGGTTTTTGCAGGGATCTATGTTGATATCATTCGTGGTATTCCTATGATGGTATTGGCTTTCTTCATCTTCTTCGGACTTTCCGATGCCATTGGTATCACGATTCCCGACTTTGCAGCCGGGGTCATTACATTGACTTTAAATGCCAGTGCCTATATCGCTGAGATCGTCCGTGGCGGGATCAATGCGGTGCCAAAAGGTCAGATGGAAGCCTCTCGAAGTTTGGGGATGACCTACACTCGGACAATGCAGAAAATCATTTTACCGCAAGCGATCAAAATCATGATTCCATCTTTCGTTAACCAATTCGTTATCTCGTTGAAAGATACAACGATCATCTCGGTTATCGGAGTCGTAGAATTATTGCAAACTGGGAAAATCATCGTTGCTCGGACTACGCAAAGTACCTATGTTTACTTGATCATCGCGATTATTTACTTAGTCGTGATCACAGCTTTAACGAAACTTGCAAAAGTTTTAGAAAAGAAGGTGAAATAGCATGAAAGAAAAAATCTTAGTTGAAAACCTTGTAAAAAAATACGGCGACAATACCGTATTGAACAATATCAATGTTTCAATCGCTGAAGGAGAAGTCGTTTGTGTGATCGGTCCTTCAGGATCCGGGAAATCGACGTTCTTACGCTGTTTGAACCGCTTAGAAGAACCAACCAGCGGTGATATTATCGTTGACGGCGCACATCTGATGGATAAAAACACCAATATCAATGCTGTTCGTCAACATATCGGCATGGTGTTTCAGCATTTCAATCTCTTCCCTCACTTGTCGGTTTTAGAAAATATCATTTTAGCACCGATGGATCTAAAAAATGCTTCTCGGCAAGAAGCGGAAAAGAACGCAATTCGTTTATTAGAAACGGTCGGTTTGGCAGATAAAAAAGACATGTACCCTGACAATCTGTCTGGAGGACAAAAACAACGGGTGGCGATCGCTAGAGCTTTAGCAATGAATCCCGATGTGATGTTGTTCGATGAACCAACCTCCGCACTCGATCCAGAAATGGTTGGCGATGTCCTCAATGTTATGAAGGATTTGGCAAAACAAGGAATGACCATGGTGATCGTAACTCACGAGATGGGTTTTGCCAAAGAAGTAGCAAACCGTGTGATGTTTATTGACGGCGGGAACTTCTTGGAAGACGGTACACCTGAGCAAATCTTTACCAATCCTAAGCATGAGCGTACCAAAGACTTCTTAGACAAAGTATTGAATATTTAAAAAAGCCTCTGCAACAGTCCGACGAAGGAACTGTTGCAGAGGTTTTCTTTATTGCTTGTTCCGTTTCGTTTCATCTGCGATCCGCTTTTGATTTTCCCCCAAAAACACTTTTGTATCGATGGGGTTTGCTTTGTTCGCCCCGCCGATGCCAGTATCAACCATTTTCCCCCAGCCCTTCAACGGCTCTTTCCCCGCTGCACGAAGCTTGGCATTTTTTAACCGTAATGCCTGTTTTTTTTCTTCTTTTTTCGCTTGATGTTTTGCTTGCCAATCCCTTAAGATCTTCATTCCCTCTTCCTCCCTTTTCTATTAAAACAATGCCACATTCAAATGCTCGAAAACATTCCCAACGATCTGTTTGCGTCAAATGCCCTTTGCCACTGAAGCCGTATTTTTTTATCTTGTAGTTGACTATAGTATATCACGTGAATTTTATAATCATCAGGAATAGAGACTAAATTTTATTAAAACTATGAAATGCAATTTGAAATCGAGTAGTCAGATCAGGAGTGGCATGTTACACTTATTAAACAACACTCCCTCCATAACTGCATAAGCTGTATAAATACATTGATTCTTTTGTTTAAACATCGGTCAGAACCCTTCTTATAAAAAACCAACCTTAAAATAACAACAAAAGAAAAATGCAGAAAATTACTTTGGAGGCATGCATCGTATGAAAACCATCTATTTCTTTCCCTTACTGATTTTCCTTTCCTTATCACTCACAGGCTGTACCCTGATTGACGAACTCCTGGATGAAACGCGACAAAGCAGTTCGTCATTAGAAACAGCGGTGACTTCTGAATCATTGTCAATGGATTCGGAAGCTAGCAGCTCTTCCTCTACTGAAAAGCAATCAACGTCTACTACAATTGACATAAGCAGCTCTTCTGACAGCCTTGATCAACAGTCAGTAAGTACCGAAGAATCCACCTCTCACTTCTCCTATTGCGAGCAATTACAGATTGGATTGCCACGACGTTGGAATAGAACCGTCACCAAAGATTTGCTCCACCAATTGCAAGAAGGAATGTCCTGCGATCAAGTATTAGAGATCATGGGTGGACTGCCTTCTTGGCGACTAGCGATTCTAGGCGTGGAATCCAATGCCTGGATCAATCAAGAGGGCGAAGCGATCATCGTTACCCTTTCCAACCGAACCGTTACTGGCGTTACCTGGCATGATCAATTCTCAGAAACAGAAGTTAAGTAAGTAGTCAGAGGAAATTCGTTTTATTGATCCTTCCGAATTATATCACCGTAAATTTTTTTCAAATCATTCTATTAGGAGTTGATTCGTCAGATGAAACCGATAAGGTCCTTCAACCAGGTACATATGAAAATCAAAAAGCATTGCTTCTTTCTTTTAGGTATTGCTTTTTTGATGATTGGTGCAATAACTTTTTTTATCGAAAACCAGCCATCACCTATTTATGAACAATTTCTAACTATCGATTACTTAATTTCCTTACTAGCAGACGATACGACTCCAGAAGCTATTCAAGATCTAGGGCTTGATCTGATCAAACGAAGTGACCGGGTCAATCAACGCCGAACCGCCATCAATCAAAAGCGGCGGCGTCAAAATGTGATCGTTACCGAAGAAACCTGTAAGGTCTTCTCGCCTGAGCAAGGAGTCATGGTCGATGAAGTGAGACAGGTGACCACTCGTTTACCTGATTCTAACATTGAATTGTTGTCAATGATGGGTGATGGTAGTGCATTAGAAACGAGACGAGTACCAAGGGGCTCGCGTGAGAAGTTAGCCAAAATCAGCTTTGATTTTGACTCCGATAACGCGGGAAATGAACATTTATCTAGAATCACATTGGTTGATGTCCCAGAATTTTTCGGTATTGATTTCTCACAATTCGGGAAAGAGGATGATATTGAGGAGATCAAAGAGACATTGATCGAACAGTATGGTTTAGATGCTCACATCAGAGACGTTAGCGCCATTCGGAGACTTTTCTTTATTCATGAAGGATTTGAGTTTTACATTAGTCAAACCTATAATCCAAACGGAGTCGGCATTACTGTCCAAGCAGTAGAACCATAAACAAAAACTATCGAACCCCCGTCTCTTTGCGGGTTTAACAAAAAAGGCGTCTGCGAATCCAAACGCAGGCACCTTTTTCTACTTCTATTTTTATTTAGGCAAAAACGGTCGACCAATTGTCACGTTCATCAAGAAATTCTTGCGCTAATTTTTGCGCACCCTCTAAGGTATGGTTCGCCGCCCAACCGCATTGCACTTCATTGCTGGCAGGTACTTCAGTTGCTTGCAAAACGTCCTTCATGGTTTTTTCTAGGACGGTCAAAATCTCTTCATAATCGTCGTGATTCAAGACAGTCAAATAAAAGCCGGTTTGGCAGCCCATTGGTGACCAGTCCACGATATAATCCGCATGATTACGAATCAATTCTGCCGTCAAATGTTCTAGCGAGTGCAGACTTGCCATATCCATATGCGCTTGGTTCGGCTGCTTCAAACGGACATCATATTTGATAATCGTATCATTCGTTCCTTGCTTTTTATCGGCAACCCGTACATAAGGTGCTTTGACTTTCGTATGATCCAAATTAAAGCTTTCAACATTCATTTTCATTGTACTTCTCTCCTACTCTTTTTGTGCTTCCACAAGCCAAACATACTCATTGATCTGCTTAAAACGACTGGTAAACCCATGCTGACGAAAGTATCGTTCGATATCCGCTATAACTGGATAGTACTCTCTTTGCAGATCAGCGGCTAGTCGCTGGTGACCAGCTTGCCGTGCTTCATCGATTCGTTCCATTTTGTGGGCTAGAGAAAGAAACATCGTATCCCCGAAAAGCACTTTCCCGCCTTTGGGCAGCATCGCAGCATATTTGCCGATTGCCCGTTGTTTTTCGTCCTCCGTAAGATGATGAAAAACATAGGTAGAAACGATCGTATCAATCACATCCGTGATCTCAGGAAAAACCTCCATATCACCATCTACAAAAGTCACTTTAGAAAGACTGGGTTTTGACTTGGCGATTCGCCGCATCTCTGGCGATGGCTCGATTGCCAGCACGTTTTTTCCTTGATCAAGCAGAGCTTGTGTTAGATTTCCAGTTCCACTACCAAATTCTACCACAGACTGCCCTGCTTTTTCAGCTATTTCAGCGAGTAACTGTTCATATTTGAAAAAAACCGCTCGATATTCTTCATCCTTACCTGCAACTGTTTCATCGTACTCAGCTGCCCAGTCAGAAAAAATTGGAATAAACTCTCTCCCCATCACTAGCTACCTGCCTTTTCAAACGCTTGCTCTAAATCTGCCTGCAGATCCTCACCGTCTTCGATGCCGAGAGACAACCGAATCAAGCCATCTTTGATCCCAGATTGCTCACGAATTTCTTTAGGGATCGAGGCATGGGTCATCACGGCTGGCACTTCTACCAAGCTTTCCACGCCACCTAAGCTTTCTGCTAAAGTAAAAATCTTTAATGATTCAACAAATTCTGCTGTTTTCGATTCATCGTTTAGTTCAAAAGATATCATACCGCTATACCCAGACATCTGTGATTTGGCGATCTCATGTCCTTCATGGGCAATCAATCCTGGATAATACACGTTTGCGACAGCTGGATGTGCTTGTAAGTAGTGAGCAATTTTCATCGCGTTGTTTTGATGTGCTTCCATCCGCAAAGCAAGTGTTTTGATGCTTCGTTGAATCAACCAGCTATCATGAGGCCCTAATACACCACCAATGGCGTTTTGTAAAATAGCAATTCTTTCGGCGATTTTTGGCTCTTTGGCAACCGCTAACCCAGCTACTACATCACTGTGTCCACCGAGATACTTGGTAGCACTGTGAATCACAATATCTGCGCCTAATTGTAGCGGCTTTTGAAAGTAAGGGGTCGCAAAGGTATTATCCACGATCGTCAAAATGTCCTGTTTTTTCGCTAGTTGGGCAACGATTGCGATGTCCGTGATCTTCAATAATGGATTAGTCGGCGTTTCCAGAAAGATCGCTTTGGTTTCTGGAAGGATGGCTGCTTCAACGGCAGCTAGCTCATTTGTTTTGACAAGTGTATAAGACAATCCGCTTTTTTCTAATACTTGATGGAGCAAACGAAACGTCCCGCCATATACATCATCCCCTAAAATGACATGATCTCCAGTCTGAAACAGCGAGAAGACCGCATGGGTGGCTGCTAATCCAGAGGCAAAAGCAAACCCTTGGGCGCCTTCTTCCAGATCCGCAATCAATTCTTCTAAGGCAAATCGAGTTGGATTGCCTGAACGACTGTATTCATATTGCTTTGGCTGACCAAGAGCATTTTGCCGATAGGTTGATGTTTGGTAAATTGGCACACTGACAGCACCAGTCATTTCGTCTTCGCTGATACCGCCGTGGATTACTTTTGTATTAAAATGCATGGTTTGCTCCTCCTATGAATGGGGTGATTGCTGATTCACCCGCATAAATCTGTTTTGATAGATAGCGATCGCCTCCATCTGGAAAGACGGTAACGATCGAGCTTCCAGTTGGTAATTCGAGGCTTTCTTTTACTGCTGCTGCCATCGCCGCTCCACTTGAACTTCCAACAAGTAGACCATAGTATCTTGCCAAGTAACGAGTAAAAGCAAAGCCTTCCGCATCACTGATCGTATAAATTTGATCGAAAAGCAAATCGTCAAAAAATTGGGGAATGAACTCAACACCGATCCCTTCAATCTCATGTCCATGGGCAGGCCCGCCATTTAAAATGGATCCTTCTGGTTCAACGACAGCAAGTCGAGTGCTTGATTTTTGCTTCTTTAAGTATGTTGCGACACCCGCGAAGGTCCCCCCGCTGCCAGCTCCAGCAACAAAGCTGTCAATTTTTCCAGATAACTCCTGAAAGATCTCTGGGCCTAAGGTTGCTTGGTAGGCGGCAGGATTGTTTTGATTGTGAAATTGCATTGGCATATAACTATTTGGTAGCTGTTTTGCTATTTCCTTTGCTTTTTCAATCGCCCCTTGAATGCCTGCTTCAGTGGGCGTATGAACGATGGTCCCGCCCAACGCTTCAATCAGTTGCTGCTTTTCAAGGCTAAATTTTTCAGGAATGACAAAAATCATTTTTAAGCCATACTCGATTCCAGCTAAAGCTAAACCAATTCCAGTATTTCCCGCTGTCGGTTCGATAACGGTTGTCTCATGATCGATCACATGCTCGCGAAACGCTTCATCGATCAAATACTTTCCTAAGCGGTCCTTGATACTTCCACCAGGATTTAAATACTCAAGTTTCGCATAGATGGTACTTCCCTTTTTGCCGCCAAATGCTGCGGCATCAAATTCAAAGAATGGGGTGTGCCCAATCAATGCTTTTATATTATTAACGATCATCGCTCGACTCCTCGCTCAACTTTGTTTGGCACAACTCGTATGCTTCATGTACTCATTTTCATTTGCAATCATCAGCCGTCGCCAATGAAAGCGGTAAAAAACAGCAAACAAAAAGGGGTACTGACTATTACATCAGTACCCCAAAAAAATGTCGTCTTATCCGGATAGAAGTGAATCACTAAAGAAACTTCAGCGATCTTCTGCGACAAAGGAACTAATAATAGGCATGACAAATCGGTATGCTGCTTTTTGCACCATACAACAACAACAGGTAGTTTGTGTGTTGACGTTTGTCATGTCTTGTTCCCTCCTTTAATTTGCTTGTTATCAAAATAGCACGACTCTTTTTTATTGTCAAACGTTTTTTGAAATCACCGAGCACACATTGATGATCTTTAATAAAATAACATCATAGAGGATAGTAAGCACTCACATAGGCATCCACGGCTTTGATCGCTGCTGCAACATCTTCTGCAGAAACCGGAAATGGCATATTGTGGATCGTTTCCCCTTCGATGGTTGCTTGCTCGCCAATTTTTAATAGGTCTGCATCGCTGGCTTCCGCAAGATGCATGTCGGATAATGTCGTCGGTAATTCTAATGCTTGATACAATTCTATATATTGGTCGAGCTCTTCAGGATCTGCATTTTCCAGCATCAATTGAGTGAGTGTTCCGTAAGCAACCTTCTCACCATGGGTCAGATCATGAACGTCTCCTTCAAGGGCTGTCAAGCCATTATGAATCGCATGAGCTGCTGCCAGACCTGCACTTTCAAAGCCTAATCCACTAAGCAAAGTATTTGCTTCCACGATTTGTTCAAAAGCTTCGGTAACGACTTGTTTTTTATTCGCTTGATAGGCTTTTAAGGCATTCTCAAAAAGGATCTCTTCGCATTTTTCAGCGATCGCCATGCTGGCAATTGGTTGCACCCCGCCGACCATATTTTTACTATGGCTTCGAGCAACAGCACGTGCCTCGACATAGGTTGCGAGTGCATCCGCAATACCAGCGGCTAGCAATTTGGCAGGCGCTTTGGCAATCACAGCGGTATCCACTAAGACAAGTTCAGGATTTTTGTTATAAAAACGATACTTTTCAAAACGACCTTCATCAGTATAAATAACAGAAAGTGCCGAAGTTGGTGCATCAGTGGAGGCAATCGTTGGCAAAACAGCAATCGGTATTTTCAATTCATCCGCAACAGCTTTCCCAGTATCGATGGCTTTCCCACCACCTAATGCGGCAATCACTTCGATTGATTCACTTTTAGCTTTAGAGACGATACGATCGATTTCATTTGCAGAAGCTTCTCCACCAAAAATTTCTTTTACCGGTTCTAACTCGGCTGCTTTCAGATTCTCAAATAGTTCTTCACCGGCAATTTTCCAAACAGTTTCATCGGTCAAAAGAAGCACTTTCTTTCCTAAATCTTTGATATGGGATAACCCATGCTTCAAGACCCCTTTTCCTTGAACGTATCGTGACGGACTCGCAAATATTCTTTCCATTGTATCTCCTCCTTTAATTGGTCTACTTTTATTGTGACACACTAAGCAAGCGATTTCAAAGGAAAAGAAAAAAAGATGGCCAAGAAGATTCGATTCTTGCCCATACTGCACATTTATAGCCATACAAACACTCATGCCCTTATAAAACGGATGGTTTTATAAGGGCATGAGTTGGATTTTTTCATGGTTATTTCTTTTTCCCACCAAAAGCATCTTTCATTTTATCAAAAAATCCTTCTGGTTGTTGTTCGTTCGTTTCATGGCCACTGGCTTTTGCATAAGCCCGCAATGCCTCTTTTTGTTCCTCATTTAAGTTTTTAGGTGTGATCAGCTTCACTTTGACCTGTTGATCGCCATTGCCGCCTCCCCGTAAGCGAGGGGCTCCCTTACCGCGTAAGCGGAAGTTTGTGCCTGTTTGCGTACCAGCTGGAATTTTTAATTTCACATTCCCATGAACCGTTGGTACATTGACTTCGTCGCCTAAAGCAGCTTGGACAAAGTTTAACGGCAGTTCGTAATAAATTTCCGACCCATCACGGTCAAAAATATCACTTTCTTCCACTCGGAAAACAACGTACAGATCACCATAAGGACCACCATTGGTGCCAGCTTCTCCTTGACCAGACAAGCGCATTTGTTGTCCATCTTCGACACCTGCAGGTACGTTGACTTTCACACTGTGTTTTTTCTTTTCATGGCCAGTACCATGACATGTTGTACATGGTTCTTTGATTTCTTTCCCAGTTCCATGACAAACATCACAGGTTTGACGGCTCATCACACGACCAAGCGGTGTTTGACGTTCAACATTGATGGTACCTGCACCATGACATTTATGACAGGTTTCTGGTGAAGTACCTGGTTTTGCCCCGTTCCCACCGCAGGTATGACAGGTTTCTTCACGATTGTATTGAACAGTTTTTTCCACTCCGAAAATCGCTTCTTCAAAGGAAAGATCAACCGCATATTGCAAGTCCGCTCCTTGTCGAGGTGCATTAGGATTGGCTGCTCTGCCGCCTCCACCACCGAAAAACGATTCGAAAATGTCTTCAAATCCACCAAAACCGCCACCGGAGAATCCGCCACTGTTAAAGCCGCCGAATCCACCGCCATAACCGCCTCCGTAGTTCGGATCGGTACCAGCATGACCATACTGGTCATAAGCAGCTCTTTTTTGGGAATCACTTAATATTTCATAGGCCTCAGAAATCTCTTTAAACTTTGCTTCTGCATCAGGTTCTTTATTGATGTCTGGATGATATTGTTTTGAAAGCTTACGATAAGCTTTTTTGATTTCGTCATCCGAAGCCCCTTTTTGTAGACCTAAGACCTCATAATAATCTCTTTTGTCTGCCATTGGCTTCCCTCCACTATATTCTTGCGTCTCTCGTATTTTAGCATATAATTCGCTCTAGAAAAATACGTTTCGCAAATTCATAAGAAAAAGCCAAAGCGGTGACTTTGGCTTTTTCACAAACAGCGATTATTTATCGTCACCGTCTACTTCTTCAAAGTCGGCGTCAACCACATCGTCTGCGCCGCCTTGTGCAGCTTCTGGATTTTCTTGTGCTTGTTGTTGTGCTGCTTGTTCGTATAATTTAACAGTTAAGTTTTGTACGATTTCATTCAAAGCATCACGTTTCGTTTTCATTTCTTCTAAGTTGTTTGCTTCAAGTGCAGCTTTCAACTCATCACGAGCTTCTTCCGCTTTTTTGACTTCGTCTGCATCCACTTTGCCTTCAAGCTCTTTCAATGTTTTATCAACAGTGAACAACAAAGCATCGACGTCATTGCGTAGATCAACTTCTTCTTTGCGTTGTTTGTCGGCTTCAGCGTTTGCTTCAGCATCTTTTACCATGCGTTCGATTTCTTCATCTGATAAACCTGAAGATGATTTGATCGTGATTTTTTGTTCTTTTTGTGTACCTAAATCTTTTGCAGAAACATTGACGATCCCATTTTTATCGATATCAAATGTTACTTCGATTTGAGGAATGCCACGAGGTGCTGGTGGAATATCCGTCAATTGGAATCTACCTAATGTTTTGTTGTCAGCTGCCATTGGGCGTTCTCCTTGCAAGACATGGATATCAACGGCTGGTTGATTGTCTGCTGCAGTTGAGAAGACTTGTGATTTACTTGTAGGGATCGTTGTGTTACGATCGATCAGTTTTGTGAAGACGGCACCCATTGTTTCGATACCTAATGATAATGGTGTAACGTCTAGTAAGACGACATCTTTCACATCACCTGTGATCACGCCACCTTGGATCGCAGCACCCATCGCTACCACTTCATCTGGGTTTACTGATTTGTTTGGTTCTTTATTGGTTTCTTTACGAACAGCATCAACTACTGCTGGAATACGTGTTGAACCACCAACTAAGATGACTTCATCGATTTCTGATTGTGATAAGCCAGCATCTTTCAAAGCTTGGCGTACTGGAATTTTTGTCCGTTCGACTAGGTCTGCGGTCAATTCATCGAATTTCGCACGAGTCAAGGTCATTTCCAAGTGCAATGGTCCAGCATCACCAGCTGTGATAAATGGCAAGCTGATTTGAGTACTTGTTACACCTGACAAGTCTTTTTTCGCTTTTTCAGCAGCATCTTTCAAACGTTGCAAGGCCATTTTGTCTTTTCCAAGATCAATGCCGTTTTCTTTTTTGAATTCTGCTACCATGTGATCGATGATTTTGTTATCAAAGTCATCCCCACCTAGGTTGTTGTCCCCAGCAGTTGATAATACGTCAAAGACGCCATCCCCTAATTCAAGGATCGATACGTCGAAAGTACCGCCACCTAAGTCAAAGACTAGGATTTTTTCATCTTTATCTGTTTTGTCTAACCCATAAGCTAAAGCTGCAGCAGTTGGTTCGTTGACGATCCGTTCTACTTCAAGACCGGCAATTTTACCAGCATCTTTGGTTGCTTGACGTTGTGCATCGTTGAAGTATGCAGGAACAGTAATGACTGCTTTTTCAACTTTTTCACCTAAATAGTCTTCAGCAAATCCTTTGATGTATTGAAGAACCATTGCGGAAACTTCTTGTGGTGTATAGGATTTGCCTTCAACTTCTACTTTGTATCCAGCTTCACCCATATGGCGTTTAATAGAAGAAATCGTATTCGGGTTTGTTACTGCTTGGCGTTTTGCAACTTCCCCTACTTGGATCTCACCGTTTTTGAATGAGACAACAGAAGGTGTGGTACGGTTTCCTTCTGGATTCGTAATGATTTTTGCTTCGCCGCCTTCAAGGACAGCAACAGCTGAGTTTGTTGTTCCTAAGTCGATACCGATAATTTTACTCATAAGTAATACACTCCCTTTTTTAATTTAAACATCTACTTATAGATAGAAAGAACTATTGTGCAACGATGACCATGCTTGCACGCAAGACACGATCATGCAATTTATACCCTTTTTGCAAGACAGTAACGATTGTGTCTGCCGGTGTTTCATCAGAGGCAGGTACAGTCTGCACCGCTTGATGCAAGTTCGGATCGAACATTGCACCTTCAGCAGGAATCTCTTCGATTCCCTCTTCTTTTAAGGCTTGACGCAGACTTTCAAGAACCATTTCAACGCCTTTTTTCAAATTCGCAGCTTGGTCTTGATCGACATCTGCTGCCATCGCTCGTTCCAAATTGTCGATTGCTGGCAACAGTTTTTTGCCAAGATCTTGCGAGCGGTATTTTTGTAAAAGTTCCCGCTCGTTGCGGTTACGTGAAGTGATATTTGCGATCTCTGCACGAGCACGCAGGAATTGATCTTCCAATTCGTTATTCTTTTCTTGCAAAAGTTCCAATTCGCTTTTTTCCACTGCTTCTTCCTCTGGTTGAGGAGTCTGTGCTTCAGTTTCAGTTGATTCATTTGAAGATTCAGTTGTTTCTGCGGTTTCTTCAGCAGTTTTATCTAATTCTTCATCTAAACGCTCTTCTTTTTCCGTCACGTTTCAACCATCCCTTCTACGATTTGTTTCATTGCCGCTTATTCATTGGCAGCGTCTAATGCGCGATAATAATCGGCCAATTTTTTTGCTAACTCGCCTCGAAAAACTTCCATCAATCCAAACATCCGTGAATACGGCATACTTGATGGACCTAATAAAGCGATCGTTCCTTGTCCATGACCTTCGATTTCATAGCTGGCTTGGATCAAACTCATATTTTGTAACAAGTCGTTGCCAAGCTCAGAGCCGATTCTGATTTGAATCGCAGAATCTCTTGGCGCCAGCAGCTGTGTCAGCTGATCTGCGTTTTTCATAAATGAATACATCGATTTGAACTGACTAACATCTTGCGTCGGTTCAAAATCCAGAAGATTCATTCGCCCGCCGACGAAGATTTTTTCTTCAAAAATATGGCTCAGCATCGTATCAAAGAGATCAACGATTCCGTCAGTCGTTTGAAAATACTTATGCAGAATCATAGGAATCTCGGTTCTTAATCGATGGTAGACCGTCATTAGAGGTTCACCGATCAATTTGTCGTTGATGATCCTTACCATTTTTTCCAAATCTTCGCTGCTCATCGATTCAGGAAGAGTAAAGACTTGATTTTCGACATTTCCTTTATCCGTCACGATGATCGCGATGATCTGTCGTGCATTCAAAGGGACGATTCGAAAGCCCGTCAATTTCCTTTCCTTCATATCTGGTCCGAGAGACAACGCTGTATAGCTAGTCAAGTTGGACAAGATCGTGGCAGACTGCTGGATGATTTCATTGATTTCATGAAAATCTTTTCCAAAAGAATGACGAATGGTTTGAATTTCGTTTTGGTCAACTTCAGATGGCTTCAATAAGTGATCAACGTAATAGCGATACCCTTTTATTGATGGCACACGCCCTGAAGATGAATGTGTTTTTAGCAGAAGTCCAGCTTCTTCCAGCTCCTTCATCTCATTACGAATGGTGGCAGAGCTAGCTTCAACCCCATCTTCCATCAATCGCTTCGAGCCCGTGGGCTGACCAGTATTCGTATAGTTTTGGATGATGAGGTGTAAAATCATTTGTTGTCTAGGTGTCAACATTTTATCCACTCCTCCGTTAGCACTCATTCCTATTAAGTGCTAACACGATTATAAATATACCATATTTGCTAGGAATGTCAAGTATTTGCATCACTTTTTTAGCACTCTTTCTAAGAGAGTGCTAAAAAAAGAAATCAAAAAAAGAAGCAGCGCGAAATGGCTACTTCTCTTCCTTGTTCTTTCTTATTTTTCTCCATCCAAGAGAAATGCTTCAAACACTTCGTTGCCAATGAACATCCCAGCTTTCGTTAAAAAGACACGATCACCTTGACTAGCCAACCAGCCTTTTTGAATCAACTGTTCGCTAGTTGAACCATAGATTTCCTGAAAAGACTTCCCGAATTTTTCTGCAAAGCGTATTTTTGAAATGCCAGCCTTTTTACGAAGGCCTAAAAACAGTTCCTCTTCCATTTGATTACTGGTTGTCAATTCTTCGGTT
This sequence comes from Enterococcus casseliflavus NBRC 100478, assembly GCF_001544095.1. Lineage (GTDB taxonomy): Bacteria > Bacillota > Bacilli > Lactobacillales > Enterococcaceae > Enterococcus_D > Enterococcus_D casseliflavus. The sequence goes on from NZ_BCPT01000006.1 coordinate 138,912, forward strand.
TCATGGATTGGCAATTGATTTTCCTGTAATGGTTTCAAATAATGCTGGATTGGACCTTTATTCTTGTAGCGGGTCTGTCCAAGATACCCGCTGGCGCCTGCCCCAAAGCCAAAATAATGTTCATTGTTCCAATACACTAGATTATGCAAGGACTCATACCCTGGTCGTGCAAAATTACTGATTTCATATTGATTCAAGCCAGCTTTTGTCATCGCGGCGATCGCCTCATCAAACATCTGCGTTTCAGCTTCTTGAGAAGGCAGCGCCATTCTCCCTTGGCGAACCCAGTTCATAAACATGGTTTTGTTTTCTAAAATCAAGGAATACATCGCATAGTGAGGCAACCCGAGATCAATCGCTCGCGTCAGTGTATCACGGAAGCTTTCTATGCTTTGTCCCGGAAGTGCATAAATCAAATCGATCGTCACATTCTGAAAATCATGTTTTTCCAGCAGCTGAATGGTTGAATAAACATCTTCAGCGGTATGCTTGCGGCCAATTTTTTTAAGCAAGCGATTATCAAAGGTTTGGACCCCCATCGACAAGCGAGTGACTTGATGGTTTTTCAAAACCAGCATTTTTTCTTCACTCAAATCACCAGGATTTGCTTCCACGGTAAACTCTTTGGTTGTGTGGGTCGGCAGCAATTCATGCACACCTGCAAGCAATCGATCCAGCTGGTTCGCCGAAAGCGACGTTGGCGTCCCACCGCCGATATAAATTGTTTCCGCCTCATTGATAGGCTGACGCAAGAGGGTCAGCTCAATTTCTTTTAGTAACGCTTCGATGTACTCATCCACTGGCTGCCCTTCTAAAAACACTTTGTTGAAGTCACAGTAATAGCAGATATGTTCACAGAATGGTATATGTATATACGCAGAAATATTTTGCGCGCTTTTTGTAGATGGATCGTTTATTGTTTGACCTTCAGGCATTCCTAAGTGATTCTCCTCTACCTTCTTTTTACTCCCATCGCTGAGAGCATCGGCACTCATTGTAGCATAGTTCTTAGAATTCTCCTATCACTTGGACTATTTTGGGCAAGAAAAAACACCACTTCCAAGAAGTGATGTCTTCAAATAGTCATAGCAAAAATTAAGAGCACTACTCTTATTAAGTACGGTAAAATACCGCTTTTGTTCTTATCCCGCCCAGAAAAAAATCTGTTTGTTACAAGAACTAACACTTCCCCCAAACTGTTAGCGCCACAATAGATAAGCTGTTGCTGACGGCTTACTTAACAAGAGCAGGACTCTTATTCTTGAAAGACAATTGCTTGTCTTATCTGACTTAAGTATACCTTTTTTAAAAAATTAAGTCCTATCATCTTTTTCACCAGTCTATGAAAACGATGAGAATCATCCCCTTGGCGACCGTTATAGAATGTGTAGCAAAATATCGATCAGATAGCGGATCAACCGATACGCAATAAATAAGAAGAAAATATTTCCCAGCAAGAATTGAAAAACATTGCCGATCGATCCCTTAAAGGAACGAAAGCTGAAATAACGCGACCAACGATTGAACCCGTTTTGGCGATTTCGTTTCAAACGATACGCTTCATCATACTTCATTTCCAAGAGGTCATAGTAAAAAATCATCAAGGGTTGTTGCACAAAGAAAACTTTTTTATAGCCTGCCATCAACGTGTACTGCTTATTATTGGAAGGGAAGTTGCGATTGCCGTTTTTCTTCACGCGCATCGTTGTTCCATCGTTCATTGGGAACGCATAATGATCCTCGAATTCTGTCAGTTGATGAATTTGAGGCACCTGATTTTCTTCTTCAAAAGCACGTACGACCTCACTCGCTTTCTGAGAAAGTGAAACCAGCCACGCCATCATCCCTAGCAAAATACCTAGCAAGATGATATTTAAAAGCAAACTTTCTTGTAACAAAAATAAATAACCTAAGATAATCAAAATCGCCACACCTAGGGCAATCATTCTTCTACGGAAATAACTGCGATACATCAATTCAAAAGAGCGCCGATAATAGGCAAAATCTTCTTTTACAAAATCCATTTTTTCCACATCTTTCTGCGTTTAGGTTGCTGATAATGTATCAAAGATCCTTTTTAAAGTCAATTTACCGATAAAGTTTCAGCGTCTGATTTGTTTCAAACAAGAAAACGTTTTATAATGGAAGATGTAACAAAAAAAAGCGATGAAAGTAGGTTGAGATACGTGATATTACAAGAAACATTTACCTTGCAGAACAAACTGACGATTCCTAAGATTGGCCTTGGAACCTGGCAATCTTCTCCAGAAGATGCTTACAACGCCACAAAATTTGCCATTCAAAATGGTTATCGACATGTCGATACAGCGGCAGCTTACAAAAACGAAGAAGCGGTTGGGAAAGCTGTGCGCGATTCAGGCGTTGCCCGCGAAGAAATTTTTGTTACCACGAAAGTACCTGCTGAGTTGAAGACCTACCAAGAAGCGGTTGATAGCATTGATGCTTCTCTAAAAAAACTTGACTTAGGGTATATCGATTTGATTTTGATCCACGCCCCTCGTCCTTGGAAAATCATGGGAAACAATCCAGAAAACAAAGATTTTTATCTTGAAAACATCGATGTTTGGAAAGCATTAGAAGAAGCCTACTTAAGTGGGAAAGTAAAATCAATTGGTGTTTCCAACTTCGATCAAAAAGATTTACAGAATATTTTTGATCATTGCGATGTGAAACCGATGGTCAACCAGTTTGTTTACCATATTGGACGCACAAATGAAGAGTTATTGGCATTTTGTAAAGACCACGATATTTTAGTGGAAGGCTATTCTCCAATCGCCACCGGTCGTTTACTCGATAACGATGCAGTGAAGACGATTGCGGAAGCTTATGGAAAATCTATTCCACAACTTTCAATTCGTTACTTGCTACAAAAAGACATTCTGCCATTGCCAAAATCCGTTCATGAAGAATACATTTCTGACAATGCCAAAGTTGACTTTGAAATTTCTGAAGAAGACATGAAGAAATTGGATGCGTTGCAAGCTTAAGAATGCTTACGTTTAATTGAAAAAAAGCAGTCCGATCAAGTCCAGTAAATACTGGTCATGGATCGGGCTGCTTATTTTTATCTTCTACAACTCTGTTTAGAAAAACAACCGTTTCTTAGTTTGTCAAAGCTGGATTCTTCTTATGTTAGTTGCTCAAAGGTACCCCACACTTTCACTTCTTGTTTTTCTACCATCGTTCTGCCTTTCGCTAGAACCGTTTCTACTACTAATGTTTCTTTGTTCAGCAAGCAAATATCAGCATCCATCCCTGCTGCAAGACGTCCCTTTTGATCAAGCTTCAATACTTTCGCTGGATTGGAAGTGATTGCTCGAATGGCGATCTCCAATGGAATCTGCTCTTTTTGGACTGCTTCTTTAATGCCTACCATCAAGGCTCGCGAACTACCGACACCCAGACCTATGAATTGATTGTTTTCATCAAAGTACGGGAGGCTGCCTTGCCCATCAGAGGTCATGGTAAATTGATCCAGCCCGATCCCTTCTGCTAACAAACGCTTCAATCCTTTACTGAAGCGAACCTCATCGTCTTCTTTTTCCCAAAAATCAGGATCCTCACTCGCTGTAAAATCAATCGTTCCACCCATTTTTGCAAAAGCAATACTTGCTTCGAAAAGCTCGCTGGTCCGATTGGCATGTGTCGGTAAAAATTGGCTGATTGGAATCTCTGTTTCTTCGATGGTTCGTAAAAGCAGCTCATATTTTCTCTTTCCTCCACCTAAGTGGACGTTTACGATGCCTGCTTTTCCAGAAAGCATCCCACCAACACGGGCATCCGCCACCGCGCGGGTAAATTCTTCGAAACTCGGTTGTGAAGAACGATGGTCAGAAACGGCAATTTCACCGATACCAATGATTTTGTCAATAGTCAAAAAATCTTGAATGATAGAATCGGTGACCGGAGTCAATGGCAATCGATAAGAACCGTCATACAAGTACGTCGTGATGCCTTCTGCCTCTAGTCCACGGGCCTTACTGATCAAGGCAGTCATATCTCTGCCTACTCCGTCAGTACCCAAACACCCAACCACTGTCGTTACCCCTGCAGAGGTCAGCTGAGACAATTTCACTTCTGGTGTCCGGTTCTGAAAGCCGCCTTCCCCGCCACCTCCTAAGATATGAAAGTGGCAGTCAATAAAGCCGGGAACAGCGAGTAACCCTGTGCCATCGATTTCTTCAAGAGGAACCCCTGAGAATCCTCCTTCGATCGAATCTTCAATAGCAATGATCTTGTCTTCGCTTAAAAGAATATCTTTTTTTCCTAAATAGTCAGGCGCATAAACCTCCCCTTGTCGTATCACCTTCATGAGTGCTTCCTCCTCGTGTCTGATTGCTTCTTATTGCAAGCCGATCGCGACTGCAATAAAGATGAAGATCGTTCCTAATACAAATAAGAACCCTTGCATTTTGATCTGGAATTTCGCCCATTTCACCCATTCGATTCTTGCGACACCTAGCACACCGATCAGACTTGCCGATACTGGAGTGAAGGCATCCATGAAGCCTGAGCCTAATTGATAAGCCAATACAGCGATCTGTCTTGAAACACCTAAAAGATCAGCTAATGGCGCCATGATCGGCATGGTCAATGCAGCCTGACCTGAATTTGAGGTCACAATCAAATTGAAGAAGCTTTGGAAAATGTACATGAACCAAGCCCCAATAAATGCTGGAACATTGCTTAACAAACCATCGATGCTGTGCAAAATCGTATTCAAGGCTGACGGCACGTTGGCATCAGAACCGCCGAGAACCAGAAGAATCCCTTTGGCCATCCCTACAACGATTGCAGTTCCTGCTAATTCTGAGGCCCCTGATTGAAAGGCACTCGCCACATCATTCAAGCCCATATTTTCTAATTTGAAAAGAACCGCTATGATTCCTGCCCCTAAGCCCATAACAAAGAATTGAGAAGCGATCTCGGGAATATAATAGCCTTTTTGTGTCACACCCCATACGATCCAGATCAAGACCGCCAGCATTTCAACCAAGATCAATTTATGACCTAATAAAAATGGTTTTTGCTCACTAGAGGTTTTTTCAAGATGATTTCGAAAATACGCATCTGATTGATACGTGAGCGATTTCTCAGGATTCTTGCGAATTCTTTCGGCATAGATCATGAGGTATCCTGCGGATAATGCGGTAACCACGACCCACATGATGATTCGGAACGTTGCGCCTGAAAGAACGGGAATGCCTGCGATCCCTTGAGCCACTGCCACACTAAATGGACTCATCCACGAGGTGGCATTCCCAATCTGGGAGGCGACATAGGTGACAGTGACCGCAACGATCGAGTCATACCCTAATGCGATCACGAAAGGCACCATGACCATCGAAAACGGAATGACTTCTTCTGCCATCCCAAAAGTAGCACCACCAAATGAAAAAGCAAAGAACAACAGCGGCAATGCCAAACGTTCTAATCCACGGGTTTTGCTGATAAATGCAAAGATCCCCGCATCGATCGCTCCCGTTTGCATGATAATACCAAATGCACCACCGACCACTAAAATCAGTGCTGCAATCCCTACTGCTGAGCCGTATTTGTCGCCAGAAACCAACCCTTCAAAAACAAAATTTAAAAAGCCGAAACCGCCAAAGTCATCGGTTCCCCAAACCTTGGCTGTTTTATGCAGTTTTTCAGAAGTATCATAAATCTTTTCGCCATAAAGGCTGTAAAGGGTGTCATCCGTTAGCCCGACCTCATCTAATTGACTCTGAGACAACTCTTTAGGCCCTTCAGCTAGAACAGCTGCTAAAGCCTCAGGATCGACATCTAATTCTTCCAGCTCTTGTGGATCGTCTTCCAATTGATTCAACTGTTGATAGACGTATTCGTTATCTAACGGGTAGGCATAACGAAACGAATCTTGCATCAAGACCGTTCTGGTACTTATGTCCCCATTTGCATCGGTATACTCGATTTCTTGTGTACTAAATTTCCCAGCAGGAACTAAGAAAGTCAGCAACCATGCCAACAGCACGACCCCAAAAATGATGACATACGTATGCGGCGTTTTCATTTTGGTTAAATCTTTCTTTTCTTTCCCCTTTTTCGCTTTTTTTCCAATTGTCACTTTTTCTCTCCCTTTCCCTTTGCAGCGTACTGCATAAATTATCATTTTAGCCTATTTTTTAGTATATCGAAAAAACGTTTTTTCCTCATGGGGAAAGCATTAGAATTCAAATAAACTACGTTATAAAAAGAGAGAAAAAGAAAAAGTGAAAAGAAGCCTGAAACGCTTCTTTTCACTACGAATGACTAGTTTTCTTCAGAAAGCCCATTAAAAAAAGCTTCAGTGTCTCGTTCATCTTGCTTTAATTGCTCGATCAACGCTTGTGCGCCATTGAAAGCGACTTGATCACGTAAGAAATGATGCCAGCGGATCGCCACGGTTTCACCATAGATATCTTGATGAAAATCGAGAATATAAATCTCAACTGTTAACTGGCGACCTTGACCAAACGTATCATTGTGACCAATCGAGCCCATCGATGGATACCACTTGTCACCAACTTTGATTTCCGTCACATAGACGCCTTCTTTTGGCAACCGAACGGTGCTCTTCACTTTGATATTTGCGGTTGGAAACCCAAGTTCTCGTCCTCTAGCATCACCGTGAACGACGGTTCCTTCAAATTCATAAATATACCCTAACAAGCGATTGACTTGCGCCATATCACCATTTTGTAGTGCAGAGCGAATGCGTGTGGAGCTGACCTTTTCCTCATGAAACGATTCTTGCGCGACAGTCACGACTTCAAAACGTCCTTCTGCATAGGTTGGCAAAAGCGCCATGTTGGCAATCTCTTTCTTGCCATAGGTATAGTCAAAACCTGCAACAACAACTTTTGCATGCAGTCCGATCATATATTCATCTACAAATACTTGCGGTGCCAAATTTGCAAAAGCAGAAGTAAATTCAATGATATAAAGAATGTCTACTCCAAGTTGTTCCATGTGCGCTTCTTTTTGCGGCAAACTGGTCAGGTATTGCATTTTTTCAGGATCCACCTTTTGAAAAACGATCGAGGGATGCTGATTAAAGGTCATCAACGCCAATTTTAACCCTTTCTCCTCTGCAATCTTTCGTCCTGTTTCAATGACTTTTTGATGACCTAAATGCACGCCATCGAAAAAGCCTAAAACTAAGACGATCTCCTCCTCAGGAATCGCTGCGTGATCATAAGGGTGTCTCATTTCAATGATTTCCATGTTCATTCTCCTATTTCTGTACGGATGACTTTTACCGGTTTCATCATATCCTGGTATTTGTCATGAGCTTTATAGATACTGATCAATTGTTCTCGATAAAAAATCGCCACTAATTCCTCTGGGCGCTTTGGTAATCCAAACGCGCTGAAGGGCAAACGCATGCCATTTTTTACTTTCTGCCAGAGGTCTGCATCGATCGTCACTTGAAGAAATTCTGATACCCCGTATTCTAAAGGTAGTAGTAGTTCCGAAACACGTTGTTCATCGACTGCCTTTTGCACCTCTGCAATCGTGTAGGATTGTTCTTTTGAAAAACCACCGCTTTTTAGGCGAGTCAAATCAGACATATGCGCGGGTACACCCAGCAATTTCCCTGTGTCGACCGCTAATGTGCGAACATAGGTCCCTTTTCCACAAGAAACTTCAAAACGCCAGCTTTGCGTATTGTCCTCATGAATAATCGGCTCTGAAATTCGTTCAAAGGAATAAATTTCTGCGTTGCGCTGTGGCCGCTCGACAGTTTCATTATTACGAGCATATTCGTAAAGTCGTTTGCCATTGACTTTGACCGCCGAATACATCGGCGGGATCTGGGTAATCGTCCCCGTCAACTGTTTCATTGCCTGATCGATCTCTTCCTTCGTAAACGGACGAGTTAGTGCTTGTTGTTCAACGATATCCCCCGACCGATCTTCTGTAGTGGTACTGAATCCCAAGGTGATTTCCCCGGTGTAGACTTTTCCAGAATCAACCAAGTATTCGACGATCTTCGTTCCTTTTCCGATACAAATGGGCAAGACACCATCCACGTCAGGATCTAGTGTGCCGCTGTGTCCGATTTTTTTTGTCTTTAATATTTTTCGTAATTTAAACACGCAGTCGTGACTTGTTTGTCCACGCTCTTTCCATAATGGTAAAATCCCGTCCATCGTATTCCTCCATTTCACTTCAACTTGCTTATTATAACATATAAAAAAAATTCATTGCACGACAAAATCCTTTTCGCTCTTTCTCATTACATGATAAACTAAGCATATAAGGAGGTCCTAAAATGGTTGTTTTAACGATAGGGTCATTTATTGGATTTGCCATTTTTTTGATCATGATTCAGCTCGGCACGATGCAGCGTTGGGAAGAAGCGTTTGCTTTGCAGATCATCCAAAGCCGTACGCCCTCTTTGACGCGCATGATGCACTTTTTTACCAATTTAGGAAAAGCCTTTCCGACAGTTGCGATCGCTTTACTGTTGTTTGCCTTTCCATCATCGCGGGCGGATCTTGCACCAAAAACAGCAGTCAGTATCTTCATAGTATCAGCAGCTGCTTACTTGATCAAACGAATCGTCCGACGAGATCGTCCTATTGATCATCGTTTAGTTGAAGAAAAAGATCACAGCTTTCCTAGTGCTCATGCTGCCACATCCGCTGCCATGTATGGAACGATCGCCTTGAATCTTGGACAATTGGTTCCCTCAGCTGTCATCCCGATGACCTTACTGGCAACTTTGCTTAGCTTTATGATTGGCTTTAGCAGAGTCTACTTAGGGATCCATTTTTTAACAGATGTGATCGGTGGTTGGCTCTTAGGGGCAGGTGTTGCTGGACTGGTTACTTTACTGATGAATTCCTGATGCTTTTTCCAAATAAAAAAGAACAGCTTCGACTGGAAGCTGTTCTTTTTTTTATTCTTCTGAGTGCAATGCGCGAATCATTTCATCAATTTTATTCCCGTATTGTACAGATTCATCCAACTCGAATTGGATTTCTGGAACTTTGTAGAGCGTTAGCGCTTGGCCTAGTTCACGACGAACCAACCCAGTTGCTTTTTCCAGTCCTGCTTGGGCTTTTTGCTTATCTGAAGCCAAGTCCGTCAAGGTGCTGTAAAAGATCGTTGCTTGCTGCAAATCTCCAGTTACTCGTACATCTGTGATCGTCACATCTTGCACGCGAGGATCACGAACTTTTTTACGAAGAATTTGATTGACTTCTTTTAAGATTTCTTGCGCCACTCGGCGATCTCGATAGTTAGCCATTCAAAAAGCCTCCTTGTATAGTTGTCATTTCGTTTATTTTGTTGGTACTTCTTCCATGACATAGCCTTCGATCACATCATCGACTTTTACATCGTTGAATTTCTCGATCATCGCGCCACATTCAAATCCTAGCTTCACTTCTTTGACATCGTCTTTGAAGCGTTTCAAGCTGGCAAGTTTGCCTTCATAAATGACGATACCGTCACGAATCACCCGTACACCACTGTCACGGCGAATGCTGCCTTCCGTCACATAGCAACCAGCGATCGTACCAACTTTAGAAACTTTGTAGGTTTCACGAACGATCATTTGACCGGTGATTTTTTCTTCAAATTCAGGATCAAGCATCCCTTTCATCGCTGTTTCGATTTCTTCGATCGCTTTGTAGATAATGCGATGCAAACGAATATCGACTTCTTCTGCTTCCGCTTGCTGTTTGGCTTGCGGTGTAGGGCGGACGTTGAATCCGATGATGATAGCATTACTTGCTGCTGCTAGCGTTACGTCACTTTCATTAATGGCACCAACGGCTGAATGGACGATGTTTACTCGCACACCTTCAACATCGATTTTCTTCAATGACGCAGCTAACGCTTCGGCTGAACCTTGTACGTCTGCTTTGATGATGACGTTCACTTCTTTCAGTTCGCCTTCTTTCAGACTTTCAAACAAGTTATCCAATGTCACACGACTGCTTGATGCACGTTGTTCCATCAAGGCACGTTTTGCACGTTCTTCACCTGCTGCCCGAGCCGTTTTTTCATCTTCAAAGGTAACGAAACGGTCACCTGCTTGAGGGACATCGTTCAATCCTGTGATTTCGACTGGCGTTGCAGGTCCAGCTGCTTTATCACGACGACCTAAATCATTCGTCATCACGCGGACACGACCGAAAGTGTTCCCTACAACGATTGGATCACCAACATGAAGAGTTCCTTGTTGTACCAATAGTGTTGCTACAGGACCTTTGCCTTTATCAAGGCGCGCTTCAATAACGGTACCGATCGCTCGTTGGGTAGGATCAGCTTTCAAATCTTCGACTTCTGCTACTAAGAGGATCATTTCAAGCAATTCTTCAATGTTTTGCCCAAATTTCGCTGAGATTTCAACGAAGATCGTATCCCCACCCCAAGCTTCTGGGATCAACTCATGTTCACTTAATTCTTGCATCACATGTTGAGGGTTAGCACCTGGTTTATCGATTTTGTTTACTGCAACGATGATTGGCACTTTTGCTGCTTTCGCATGGTTGATCGCTTCTACCGTTTGCGGCATGACACCATCATCAGCTGCGACAACTAAAATCGTAATATCGGTGATACTTGCTCCCCGTGCACGCATACTGGTGAACGCCGCGTGTCCAGGAGTATCTAAGAAAGTGATTGGTTTGCCATTGATGTCGATTTGGTAAGCCCCGATATGCTGCGTGATTCCTCCAGCTTCCCCACTTGTTACGCGGGAATGACGTAACGTATCTAGCAATGTTGTTTTCCCGTGGTCAACGTGACCCATGATGGTTACAACAGGTGGTCGTGATACTAAATTCTCTTCAATTTGTTCTTCTACTTCGAAGAATTTATCGATATCTGCGATATCCACTTGAACTTTTTCTTGTGGTTCGATTCCGTAATCGGTAGCAAGCAGTTCAATCGTATCTTTATCTAAAGGTTGGTTTTGATTGACCATAACCCCCATCATAAAGAGCTTCTTGATGATCTCTGCTGGTTCACGGTAGATTTTTTTCGCGATATCCGCTACGTTCATGCCTTCTGTATATTCCAATACTTCTGGCAGTTCACGGAATTTACGTGCTGGAACTGGCGGTTTCTTTTCCGTCTGCTGACGGCCTTTTTTCCCTTTTTTGTTAAATTTATTGCGATTGTTGTTGTTGAAATTGTTATTGCGTCCACCGTAATTTGACTTGCCGCGGTTTTGATTTCCTCCACGGGAATCATTCGAGCCTTGCGTACGGTTGTTGTTGCGGTCTGCCCCTTGCGTATTTCCTGCAGATTGAGCGGCTGGACGGTTTTGTTGCCCTTGATTGTTCGGACGATTTTGTTGTCCTTGGTTGTTTGGACGGTTTTGCTGTCCTTGGTTATTCGGACGATTTTGTTGCCCTTGGTTGTTTGGACGATTTTGTTGCCCTTGGTTGTTTGGACGGTTTTGCTGTCCTTGATTGTTTGGACGGTTTTGTTGTCCTTGGTTGTTTGGACGATTTTGTTGCCCTTGGTTATTCGGACGGTTTTGTTGTCCTTGGTTGTTTGGGCGATTTTGTTGCCCTTGATTATTCGGACGGTTTTGTTGTCCTTGGTTTGTTGGGCGGTTTTGTTGCCCTTGATTGTTACGATTCTCTTGGTTATTCACTCGATTATGACTTCCTTGGTTATTTGGTCTGTTACTTCCTTGACTGTTCGTGCGCTCTACTTGTCCTTGACCAGCAGGACGGTTATTGCTTTGCGTAGTTCGCTGTTGACTTTGATTATTATGACGGTTTTGGAAGTTAGGATTATTTCTTTGCGTTTTAAATTTCTTTTGTTCTTGTTTTTCCGGCTGGTTGGCTGGTTTCTGATTTGCGGGATTTGAGTTTGCAGATGTTTTACCATTTGGATTGCCGCCTAATGACTGCTGCAATTTCTGCGCCTCTCCATCTGAGATCGCGCCCATATGATTTTTGACATCAAAGCCTAAAGATTGTGCTTTTTCAACAACCTCTTTGCTCGATTTGTTCCATTCTTTTGCAAGTTCATAAATTCTTTTTTTCCCCATGCAATCACCTTCCTAACCTAATATTAATTCCTGCACCTTCCTTGCAAATCCTTGATCTAAGATGCCAATGACCATTCTTGGCTTTCCAATGGCCGCACTGATTTCATCAGCAGAAAATGCATCTAGGAGCGGAATTTCGTAATAAGAACTTTTGTCCTTAATTTTCTTTTGTGTATTTTTACCAGCATCACTGGCGACAATGACCAAAGCAGCTTTCTCATTGCGAATCTCTTTTAAGGTCATTTCTTCACCAGTCACTAATTTCCCAGCACGCATGGCTAGTCCTAACATATTTAATGCTTTGGTTTTATTCATTTGCAAATAACTCTTTTCGCGCTTTTTGGTGCGTTACATAGTCCAATAGTTCTTGGTAAAATTCATCTGTTAATTTCGTTTCCAGCACCCGATCCAAGATCCGCTTATCCCATGCTTTCTGGGCTTCAGCCGGTTCGATCGCTATATAAGCTCCTCGACCGGGCATTTTTCCTGTTGGATCGATGGAAACAACGCCTTCTTTTGAACGAGTGATACGAAGCATTTCTTTCTTAGGCAGCATTTCGCCTGAAATCACTGATTTTCGTAAAGGAATTTTTCGTTTTTTCATCACGATCTCACCTCAACTATTTTTCGTCAAACTCAACATTTTCATAATCATCCGCAGTCATGTCTGATGAAAGGATCGCTTCATCAACTGTTTCTGCAGATTCTGTTGCTTCTGTGCTGCTTTCTTCAGCAGCTTCTGAAGCAGTTGCATCATACTCATCGATATAGTCGCCTTCATCCAGCTTCGCATAAAACTCTTCCATATCTGTTTCTGATTTGATATCGATTTTGAAGCCAGTCAATTTAGCTGCTAGACGAGCATTTTGTCCGCGTTTACCGATCGCCAATGATAATTGGTAATCAGGAACGACAACAGTACATGCCTTCGGATTATCAACGTCGAAAATAACGTCGCTGACTTCTGCTGGATTCAACGCATTGGCGATAAAGATCGCTGGATCTTCATTCCATTCCACGATGTCCATGTTCTCGCCTTTTAATTCATTGACGATCGCTTGAACCCGTTGACCTTTAGGACCAACACAAGTGCCGACTGGATCGACGTTGGCATCAAAGGAACGAACAGCAACTTTGGCACGATCCCCTGCTTCACGAGCAATACTTACGATCTCTACAGTACCATCATATACTTCTGGCACTTCTTGTTCAAATAATCGGCGTAGCAAATCTGGATGGCTACGGCTAACGAATACTTGAGGGCCTTTCGAAGTATTTTCAACACGAGAAACGAATACTTTGATCCGATCATGGGGTTGATAAAACTCATTTGGCATTTGGTCTTGTTTTGAAAGCACGGCTTCAATTTTGCCTAAGTTTACATAGATATAACGATTGTCTTGGCGTTCAACGATTCCTTGCAGAATGTCTTTTTCGTACGCACTAAATTCGTTATAGATAATGTTTCTTTCCGCTTCACGGACCCGTTGCAAAATGACTTGTTTTGCTGTTTGCGCCGCAATACGACCAAAGTCTTTAGGCGTTACTTCAAAACGGATTTTGTCGCCGATTTCATAAGCGGGGTTGATTGTCATCGCTTCTTTTAATGAAACCTCTAGTTGCGAGTCCATGACTTCTTCTGTCACTTCTTTGACTGCATAGACGTGGATGTTGCCTTTTTTCTGATCAAATTCAACTTCCACATTTTGTGCTTGCCCGTAATGACGTTTGTACGCTGAAACCAATGCCGCTTCCAAGGCATCGATGACAATCTCTTTTGAAATGCCTTTCTCTGCTTCTAATGCATCCAATGCATTCAACATTTCTTTACTCATGATTCTTTCATTCCTCCGTGTTTAAAATTGAATGGCTAAACGAGCTTTGGCAATATTTTTCCGGTCGATCGTTCGTTCTTTTTCTCTGGTTTTGATTCGGGTCTTAATAACTAGCTGGTTTTCGTCGAATGACTGTAAAAAGCCTTCGAACTGTTTTTCTCCATCAATCGGTTGATATAAAGAAACATGAATGTACTCGCCGACTGCCCGTTGATAATCTGCTTCTTTCTTCAATGGACGCTCGGCGCCAGGGGAAGAAACTTCCAAGAAATAGGCCTGTGGAATAGGATCAGGTTCGCATTGGTCTAATTGTTCACTAAGTTGTTCACTGACAAAGGCACATTCCTCGATATCGATTCCGCCTTCTTTATCGATGAACACACGAAGAAACCAATTTTTCCCCTCCTTCACGAATTCTACTTCAACTAATTCAAATTTTTGCGCATCCAGAATAGGGGTCACTATATCTGTAACAGTTTCCACTACCGTACTCACAACATCGCCTCCTTTATTTCTCAACGAAACGAACTTCATTCCATTAAAAAGAGTGAGCGAAAAAACCGCTCACTCACTCTAAGTATCATTACATTGTAAATATAACACAATTTTCATAAAGATTCAACTACTGTCGCATGTTCCCTTCGCTTTCAGAAAAAAACAAAGCATTTTCTTAAAGATTTTTAATGCTTGGGTGAATGGCTGTTAGTGAATCACTTGACCAATCCGACGTAGTAGTTGTGGGAAAATGCTCTCTGGATCAAAGTCCATTGGCGCGTCATGTGGGAAATGAAGCCAGAGCCGACCACCATAAACCACTAGTACCAAAAGTGTCAAGGTCAGCCACAGGTTGTGACTGTGGTAAAGTTTGCTGATTTTCGGATTTTTTTTGAACAAAACGATTCCGAATACGATCGGCACTAAACAAAACAAGGGATGAAAATGCAGCGCACCTTCAAGATCACCCTGAAATAAGTGCAAGTAGGCGCGCGTCATGCCACAACCTGGACAAGGAAACCCCGTTAACCATTTAAACGGACAAATCAATAATCGACCCAATCATCTGAATCAGACGAATCGTTTGATGTAGCAGATGACATCATGACATTTTGATCAGCAGCTTCCCACATTTGGTTCATATCTCCTTGTAAAATCGCCATGTTGATAAAATCAAAACCAAAAAGGCTCAAGACGACAAAAAGGATTTTGTTGTCACTCAGACGAGGCATATTCGCTCGTTGCTGTGCCCCCATAAAGACATCCGCAATTCGGTACCACCAATAAATTTGGTACAATCCGCAAGTAAGGATCGATAATAAGATCGATGTTTCTGGCGAAAGACGATTATCCCCGCTGTACTCTGCTAGCTCTTTAGTTGTTTGGTACATCCAAAAGAATGTATAAATGCCACAAGTAATAAATGTTAATAAAATGACCGATACAACCGATTTCTTTCTAACTCCGTAATTATAATTCATCACAAACTCCTTTTCTTTTTTTCATTTTTGCCACTTATCAATTATACTACAATATAATCATCATAACAAAACCTATTTATTTATTTTTGTGAATTTAGACAAAAAAGCACCATCTTAAAGAAGGTGCTTTTTCGCTTCATCCATCATAAAACTAATTTCGACTATAGTTTTTTACTTCTGCAGCCATTGCATCAACAAACAGATTCAATTCTTCGACTTGGGTCTCTTTGCTGCCGTAGCGACGGATATTGACTGTTGCGTCATTGACCTCTTGATCCCCAACAACGATTTGGTAAGGAATTTTTTGGGTTTGTGATGCGCGGATCTTATACCCCATTTTTTCGTTGCGGTCATCCACTTCTACCCGCAGTCCTTGTGCCTGCAAGCGTTCTTTGATTTCGTAAGCATAGTCACTGTGAGCTTCGACTGAAACTGGAATGATCGATGCTTGGATCGGCGCCAACCAAGTTGGGAATGCGCCTTTATAGACTTCCGTTAGATAAGCCACAAAGCGTTCCATCGTTGAAACGATGCCGCGGTGGATCACCACTGGACGGTGGTTGTTTTCACCATCTTCACCAACATACGTTAGGTCAAACCGTTCAGGCAACAAGAAATCTAATTGGATCGTTGACAAGGTTTCCTCCATGCCTAAAGCGGTTTTCACTTGGACATCTAGTTTTGGTCCATAGAAAGCTGCTTCGCCTTCTGCTTCAAAATAATCCAATTCTAATTCATCCATAGCGGCTTTTAGCATCGTTTGCGCATTTTCCCACATTGCATCGTCATCAAAATATTTGTCTTTGTTTTGTGGATCACGATAACTTAGACGGAAACGATAATCGGTGATGTTAAAGTCTTCATAAACACCGATCATTAAATCAAGTGTTCGTTTGAATTCTTCTTTGATTTGATCCGGACGGACGAATGTATGCCCATCGTTTAAAGTCATTTCCCGAACCCGTTGCAATCCAGATAATGCCCCTGATTTTTCATAGCGGTGCATCATGCCTAATTCAGCGATCCGAATCGGTAGCTCACGATACGAATGAATGTCATTTTTATAAACCATCATATGATGTGGACAGTTCATTGGTCGCAATACTAACATTTCCCCATCACCCATATCCATTGGCGGGAACATGTCTTCATGGTAATGATCCCAGTGCCCTGAGGTTTTGTATAGATCCACGTTTGCCATGATTGGTGTATACACATGTTGGTACCCTAAGCTGATTTCTTTGTCCACGATATACCGTTCGATCGTACGACGGATCGTAGCTCCTTTTGGCAGCCAGAAAGGCAAACCAGCGCCGACTTCAGGTGATAACATGAACAATTCTAATTCTTTTCCTAATTTACGATGATCGCGTTCTTTTGCTTCTTCTCGTAAACGGATAAATTCCTTCAAGTCTTTTTTATCGAAAAAGGCTGTTCCGTATACCCGTTGCATCATCTGGTTGTCAGAGCTTCCACGCCAGTAAGCACCGGCCACTGATAATAATTTGTACACTTGGATACGACCAGTTGATGGGACGTGAGGACCGCGGCAAAGATCGACAAATTCACCTTGCTGATAGGCAGTAATCGTTTCATCATCTGGTAATTCAGTGATCAACTCTACTTTGTATGGATCTTCGGCAAAAAGGGTCAACGCTTCTTCTTTTGTTAACACGCGGCGTTCGATTGGCAGATTTTCTTTGATGATCTTCATCATCTCTGCTTCGATTGCTGGTAGATCTTCTGCAGTTACTGGGTTTTCCCCATTGTCTGTGTCATAGTAAAAACCAGAATCAATTGCAGGTCCTACCCCAAAATGGATCGATGGATAGAGTCTGCGCATGGCTTGAGCCATTAAATGAGCTGTCGAATGACGAAGTAAGCCTAAGGCGTCTTCATGATCGGGTGTCACGATCTCAATCGTTGCATCTTCTTCGATCGGACGTGAAAGATCGATCAGTTGTCCATTGACTTTTCCAGCTAAGGCTTTCTTTGCAAGACTTTTCGAGATACTTTCAGCAATCTCTTTGGTTGTTACCCCAACAGCAAATTCTTTTTTTGCGCCATCAGGAAATGTAATAAATAATGACATATGAATGTCCTCCTTTGAATGATTTCAATCAATAAAAAAAGTCCTAGTATCGGTTACGATACTAGGACGATCACACGTGGTTCCACCTATTCTTCAAAAACAGAAAAAGTCTGTTTTCCTCTTCATGAGATAACGGTTCAGCCGCCTCCGTTTCGACAGAGGTCTTAAAAAAGTGGTCATCCTTTGGTTTTCTTCTAGGAAATTTTCAGCCAAGATTTCCCTCTCTTATCGAAGACTCTCAAATTCAGGTGTCTTTTTTATTGATCGATTATGGCTCAATTAAAACACTCTCTTGATAAAAAAGCAAGAGAATTATTTCCAATCGCCATTCACAGCATAGGTTCCTTGCTTCATTTCATTGATGATAACGTGGATATGCTCTTTAGGGGCGCCTGTATTTTTATGGACAGCCTCAGTGATTTCTTTCATCATATTCGTCAGTTGCTCTTGCGAACGTCCTTCAACTAGTTCGACATGGATAAATGGCATACGATTTCCTCCTTTGTTTGCTTTTGATTATACACCTTTTTCAAAAAGACAAAAACTATTACCTTGGTTTCCAAAGAAAACCATGACTTTATTCTTCCTGATAAACGACACAAAACTTTTCGCAAACACACAGCATTTGATCGTGAAAAGACAACCCCGCTGAGGCATAAGCTCGTTGAAAAAAAGCTTCATGAACACGGCGCCAATAAGCCAAAGTGCGATCTCCTTCCCCTTCTAAAAAGGCAAAGTCTGCTGTCACCTCATCAAAAGGCACGATCGACACTGACTCTAAGTAAAGAACAGCTTTTGGTACATCCGACCCATTTAAAAGGACACTATAGGTTCCTGATTGCGGCAATGCTTCTTGCTCGATTTCATAGAGTGCAGCGGCAGATGTCGTTGCCGTCTTTTTGCCAGCTAAAACCAGTGCTGCCAGTTCATCGGCCATTTGTGGTGTATCACCAAAGGACCAAGCATCTTCATAGGTCAAAGGAGATTGATTTCTTGGATTTGCTTTTAAAAACCGCTACCAAAACGCTTGAATCTGACAGTCTTTTATTTTTGATTCTCTGGTTTCATCTGCCAATTTTTTTCACTCCAATACTTCGTATATGTTTGGACATTCTCAGCTTCTTGCCAATCATAGGCCAGCCCTAATTTCTCGCTGATGTTCTTTGCTTGGCCATCAAAACGTTTTTGCATCTTCAAGAGGGACTGACCGCAGGCAGTGATCGTGGAAAAATCAAGCAATGAGGTCAATTCCCGCCACTCCTTTTCCGTTAGAAACGACTGTAGGTATTTATGATTTTTTCCTGTACTCACCTGAAATTGCTGAGCTTGGGCAACGAACAAATCTTCAATCCATAACAATTCTTGCCAACAAATAGTGTATAAATGATCCGCAGCATAAATCAGCTGCTTTCGAAGCAGCCCTTTCACGACATACGTGCTTACCCACCAAAATTCGTTGCAGTGTTCCTGAAAAGCGGCTTGGGTCGGGCGCTTGATCCAGTAATGCGAATGATTTGCTTGTTTAGCAAAACTTAGTATTTGGTCTGGATCAAGCAGCGGCTGCAAGCCTGGTTCGTTAGCCAGACGATCGACCAGTGCAAGAGGACATAGCATGAGATCGATTCTTACTCCGTCTAAAAAATGCATCAAGTACGTAAAACACCCGCCCAAGCTTGGCGGATAGATGGTGCTAGCTTCCGGTGTTTGCCTGATCATGATCGGTCCAAAGGCTTCTAACCATGAAGGATCATCGACCAAGGGCTGAATATCATCCATTACGTAAACCACATCAAAGTCTTGCAAAAAATCTTTTGGCGCCTGCGGATCGGTCCGTGAACCAGATAAACCGATGGCACGTGCCCCAACACGTTGCCCCACAGACAGGATCAATTGGTGCAATTCTGCTTCTTCCCTCACCGTCTCCACCTCTTTTTCGTTTCGTTTTTGAACACCTAAGCTCTTTTTATAAATATTAGCATAGTTTCTTTTTTTCCACGACATCCGTAGGGAAAATATGCTATAATTTTATGTCGCAATTTTTTTAAGGAGGATCCTTCGTGAACGAACGTCAAAAAGAACAACAACATGTCAATGAAACCATTGCTCTGATCCACAGAGAACAAGCGATCCTTTCGCAGCAAAAACAAGAGTTAGCCGCTAAAATGGATGATCAATTAAAAGAAATCGCCGATAAGAAAATTCGCGGGGGCGACAGTGAAGCCTTTTATGAATCAGTTATCGAGTACCAGCAGCATGAACAAGAATTGCTGATAAAATACCAAACCGCAGAATCACAAGAAAAACGCGTCAAAACCTTAACAACGATGGCGGGCAATCCGTATTTTGCTCGAATCGATTTCAAAGAAGAACAAGAAACCGAGACCCTCTATTTGGGGATCGCTTCATTGCGAGACAAAGATGAAGAAACGATCGTCATTGACTGGCGCGCACCGATCGCCAATCTTTATTATGAAGGAGAGCTTGGTGAAACCTTCTACGAAACAGACACTGATCGCTTTACGGTAGAATTGCTTTTGAAACGCCAATTTAAAATTCAAAATGGTGAAATCTTGTCGATGGTCGATACTTCGGAGATCATCAATGACGAATTTTTGTTGGAAATATTGGATGAAGCCTCTTCTTCTCAAATGCGTAACATCGTTTCGACGATCCAAAAAGCACAGAATCAAATCATTCGTGATACCACCAATAAATTCTTGCTGATCGAAGGGATTGCTGGAAGTGGGAAAACCTCTGCTTTGTTGCAGCGGGTCGCCTTTTTACTTTATCGGAATCGCAAATGGTTGGACGAAAAACAAGTCTTGCTGTTTTCACCCAATCATTTGTTTTCTGACTATATTTCCATGGTCCTGCCTTCTTTAGGTGAAAGTGAAGTGCCCACAAGAACCTTCCACCACTTTATCCAATTGATTCTGACTGGCTATGAAGTGACGAAAGAAACCCAACAAGAAGAAACCTTTTTAAGCGGCGATGATGATGCCATTGAAAAAATCAAAAGTAGTCTTTTCTTGGTGGAAAAAATCAACCGTTATGTCCGTTCGATTGCACCGATCGGTCCCTTGTTCCGTGATCTAAAAATCCAAGGGCAAACCTATTTGACAAAAGAACAGATTCGCCGCTGGTATCAAGAAACCAATAACGAACTGCCGATTTACCAAAGAACCCAACTGCTTCAAACGAAATTATTAAAAAAAATCGGCGGCTTGGAAAAAGATGAAGCAAAAAAAGACTGGGTCAAAGAAGCGACCGAAGAACAATTGCAACAAGTATTTGCCAATGATCCTCATCAAGAATACAGCGAAGAAAACGAACGCCGTTTGCGGAAGAAACTTAGACAGCAGATCGTCCGCAAGAAGTTCCGTTCCTTGACCCGGGGAGTGAAAAACTTTCAGTTTATCAACCAAGCCAAGCAATACTTACACTTTTTACAATCGGTTGAGTCTGCTGCAGTCAAAGAAACTGGCATCGAGGCTGCGGCTTGGCAGCAAAGTATTGCCGATATTCGACAAGGCATGCGCCAAAGACAGATCAAACAAGAAGACGCCGTTTTGTTTTTCTTACTGATCAAACAGCTTTATCCTGTTCACGTCGAAGAAAAAGCTCGGTTTATCTTTATCGATGAAATGCAGGATTTTCCACCAGTACAAGTGGCTCTACTGCGTCAGCTTTATCCAAAGGCTGGCATCACCCTGTGCGGAGATTTGAATCAAAAAGTGTATGGCAATGAAACGATCGTCGGGGCATTAGCAGAATTATTCCCCCACGAAAGTGTGAAACGTTATCAATTGAAAACCAGCTATCGTTCGACTAAGGAAATCACAGATTTCGCCAATCAATTTTTAGTTGGCAGTGATCAAGTGGAATTGACGGCTCGTAAAGGGGCGGTACCAACAATTGTTAAAGGAACTGCAACTGAAAATCTGGCTTTCCTAGAAACCAGTATTCGTGACGCAGCTGAGAATCAGCGTTGGCGCACCGCGATCATTTGTAAAACCGCAAAGGATTGCCAGCAGTTATATGCCCAGCTGGCAGAAACAATGCAGGAACAAGTGCAGCTGATCACCTCTGAAGAAGACTTCATGAAACGCAATGTGATGATCTTCCCGGCCTTTTTAGCAAAAGGGCTAGAGTTTGACCAAGTATTTGTCTGGACACCAGGTGCCACTTTTGTGACTGAACAAGACCAATTGATTTTTTATACAATGGCGACACGGGCGATGCATCAGTTGACCGTCCTCACCCAAGAGGAATTGCCGCTGCTAGCAAAAGCTGATCCTACCACTTATCAGTTCCAAAAAGCATCAACGATCGGATAACAAAAAACATCACTTTCGGCGAGTTCCCAAAGGAAACAAGCCGATCGTGATGTTTTTTTAGCCTTTTAACTCGCCAATAAATAAACGGGTTTCTGGATAACGCATCCCTACGATGGTTAAAATCATTTGCAGCTCAGAAACGTGTTCGGGATCTTCTGGAACGAATAATTTTGTATGTCGTCCAATACTGCCGTTATCGATCAAGCGATGGGTACGATTCCACTCACTAAATTCCTCAATCGTCGTAAAGCGACTAAGAGGGAAGCCAGCGCCATCTAGAATTTCTGTCAATCGAAAAAGTACATAGGAACTATCGATGACAAATTCTTTTCTATGAGGCAAAGCACGCGTTCGTTTATAATCAATAATTGCTTTTTCTGGTCGGTGCTCTAAAAGCCAATCCAAAAGCAAGAAGAACCCTTCCATTCGATACTCATCGATAAAGAGCCGTTCAGAGTATTCCGACATGCGAAAGACTAATGGAATCAAGAATCGCTCTTTATAAATTAATAAGGGTGCGCGATCAACGACGACATTTAAATAACGATTCAAATAAGAAGAACCACGATAATCACCTAGACGATACCCTTCTACCCCGTACTTTTGATATTTCCGACAAAGAGCCGAGCAGTCAGAAATCGATACAGACACTTCTGCTAGCTTTTCAAAACCACTTAAGATTCGATTAAATGGCTCTAAAACGATTTTTTCTTCCATGTCTGCCCCCCTAACGATTTGTTTGCTTATGTAGTAAATCATAACACATAAAATGTATAGAAACCAACTGAAAAGATGATCAACACAGAAGAATTTTCAGTAAATGAGCAACGCTACCGCTTCATTATTTCTCTTGCATAAGCGACAAAGCTTCTACATAAAAAAACATACTAAAAAATGGCAGCCAGATTGTCTCTAGGCTGCCAAGTGACACTTATTCTTCCGCGTCTGCCACATTGTGATAGACGTTTTGTACGTCTTCAAGATCTTCTAACACATCGATCATTTTTTCGAATTTTTCTAGATCGTCACCCGTCAAGGTTACTTCATTTTGAGGAATCATTTGCATTTCTGCAATTGAGAATTCAGTGATTCCTTTTTCTTTCAAGGCTTCTTGAATGGCATGGAAGTCACTTGGTTCACCGTGAACGATGATTTGTCCATCTTCTTCAACAACATCACGAACATCGATCTCTTTGTCCATCAAATATTCTAAGATTTCATCCGCATCGTCACCGGCAAAGCCAAAGAGTGCCGTGTTATCAAACATATAAGCAACGGCCCCTGAAACACCCATATTCCCGCCGTTTTTACCAAAAGCGGCCCGAACATCGGCTGCGGTGCGGTTGACGTTATTTGTCAACGTGTCGACGATCACCATTGATCCATTTGGACCAAATCCTTCGTATCGAAGTTCTGAGTATTGTTCATCGCCAGAACCTTTGGCTTTTTCAATCGCACGGTCAATAATGTGTTTTGGCACATTGTAGGTTTTCGCACGTTCGATAACAAAGCGTAATTTTTGGTTCGCGTGAGGATCAGGATCACCCGATTTTGCTGCTGCGTAGATTTCGATTCCAAATTTTGCATAAACTCGGCTATTGTTTGCATCTTTAGCAGTTTTTTTCGCTACGATATTTGCCCATTTACGACCCATGATTTCACTTCGCTTTCTTGTTTTTAAAAATCCTTATTCATTATACTTGTCAAATGGCGTTCTGTGAAGTAATTTTCACTTATTTATCAATAAAAAGCGGAATTCTTCGAAAATTTTGTTCTGTGATTTGAGGATTCCCTTGCTGATAGATCTGGTCGATCCGCAATGACAAGCCATAGCGCTGTGCTTCTTGCTTACCAAATTTAGCGATCAGCGGCAGGGTCAGCTCTTTTTTGACCTCTTTTAAATAGTGCTGCCCTTGCTTCGTATACCCTAAGACTCGAATAAAGGAATGTTCTTGAGCTTCCTTCATTTCAGCTTTTGTCACTTGGAACAATACATAACAAGCAAGACGCTGCAGCCGCGTTTGGGTATAACGTTTCGTCTTTAACAACTTGATAAAATCTGCAAAAGAATCCGCCGCCGTCACATATTGTTTTAGTCGATATTCTAATCCTTCTTCCATCTGGTAAATAGCAGCTAATTTTTCGAGCGGGGCAGAGATGATCTGGTATTGAAGATACGGCCAAAATGCTTCCCAGTCGACTGTTGCTTGTGAAAGAAAGTTTTGTGTGGCTTCAGGAACAAAATCCGCAACAGCTGCACCTTGTTTGATTGCTTGGCGAATGGCTGTTGCACTGGCGATCGTGGGATGATCGAATTGTTCTGAATGATAAGACGCCGCAACGCGTTGGATGGGGACCAAGCGCATTGGTTTTTCATAATGCAGCACTTCCCGTGCATACGCCATACCCAACAGATGATTGGGCTGGTCTTTTTCTGCATGGTACTCAGGATAAAGCTCACTGAGGACCGCACTCATTTTTTGACTATAGGTAGCATTTTGCCTCGCTAAGCGTTGAAATGCGTCATCGATCATTAGTTGATTTTCTTTTTCAAAGTGAGCAAACTTGGCATAGTCGAAGGGGTGTTTCGTATCTGTGCCAAAGCATAACAACTCACATTGCAGATCCTGCAGAATCCTAATCGCACCCGATGCAAAAAAATCAGCAGAGTGGACGGCCCAAGCGGGGGGCAATTCGACGATCAAGTCTACCCCATATTGTAGTGCTGCTTGAGCTCGCTGCCATTTATCGATGATTGCTGGTTCGCCACGCTGTAAAAAATTCCCACTCATCACCGCAACGACGACATCAGCGTTCGTTACTTGCCGTGCTTTTTCCACATGGTATTGGTGTCCATGGTGAAAAGGATTGTATTCTACGACTAGTCCGCAAGCCTTCATCGACATCCCTCCTGTTTTACATAACGGTTACTTATGGCAGACAAAAAACCAGCGACGGCTTTTTTCATTTGGCTTCGTATCGATAAAATCAGCATAGCATTCAACATTAGCAAAACCAGCATTTTCTAACATTCTTAAATAGCTTTCAAGAGGATAGGTTCTTTCTTGATGAAGCTCATCTAAGCGTTCAAACAACCCATTCTCTTGTGCAACAAAAAAGGTCAAGAAGTGTTCAATGCTATGGTCTTTTTCGCCTTGATAGCTTTCCCAAAGAAAGGCAAATTCATCGGTTTGGTAATGATAGCTATAATCAGGAAAGACTTCATCGATTTGATATAAGGAATGCACATCAAATAAAAAGACGCCATCTTCTTCTAAACAACTGTAAACACCATCAAACACTTGCTGCACACTCTGCTCGTCTTCCATGTAGCAAAGGGAGTCAGAATAGCAGGTAATTGCTTGATAGGTGCCAACATCTACGAGATCCAGCATGTCACCCGCAACAAATTGCACAGCCGCCTCTTCTTTTTCAGCCCGTTGACTAGCGATCATCAGCATCTCTTCTGAAAGATCTAACCCAGTCACGTCAAAACCAGCCTTGGCAAACTCAACGGCTAACGCACCAGTTCCACAAGCCAATTCTAACAGCTGTTTTCTTTTTCCTAAATGACGACAAGAAAAATCCAGCCACTTTTTATAGAGACTGGAATCCATTACTTCGTCATAGACAAATGCGAAGGTTTCGTAAGCCATTACGCCACGACCCATTCATTAAGATCCACAAGCGGCGCATCAGACCATAATTTTTCTAGGTTGTAAAAAGCACGTTCTGAGGCACTAAATACGTGAACGATCACGTCACCTAAGTCGATCAAGACCCATTTTCCACCATCTTTTCCTTCGACACGGCGAACAGATACTTGATTTTCTTCTTCTTTATCGATGACTTCATCAATGATCGCATTGATTTGACGTTCGCTATTTCCTGAACAGATCACAAAGTAATCTGCGAGCAAAGAGATTTCCCGCACATCTAATGCCATAATATCTTCGGCATGTTTGGAATCGGCGGCTTTTACAGCAATTTCTAATATTTTCTGACTATCTATGGTAATTCCCTCCTATATTTGGCTACCCAAAAATTGTAGGTTTCGATCGTTTTTGGGTAGATAACAGCTTCTGTTTCGATCAAATGAAGCAAGGTATGTTTCGTTTCGTAAGCAACAGCGGCATCTAAGTCGATCATTGCGATCTCTCTGGCTTCAACGACTCCAGGAAACGTACGTCCGGGTTCGATATAATCTGCCACATAGATGATTTTATCTAACAGGCTCATCTTAGCAGCTCCGGTGGTGTGCAAACGGATCGCTTGTAAGATTTCTTCGTCATCGATTTCTAATTCTCGTTGAACGAAATCAGCACCGACGAGTCCATGCCAGATGGCATTGTTCCAGTTCAAGAGATCCAAGTCGAATCCGTCTCTACGAATGACTAATTGAAATTCTTCATCGCTGCGTTCTTTCGCATAATCATGCGTCAAGGCGGCGATGCTGGCTTTGACCGGTGAAGCACCATATCTTTCCGCAAGGGCAACGGCCGTTTTTTCGACACCTAACACATGCTCAAAGCGCTTTTGACTCATCTGCATTTGGACCTTTTGCATCAAAAGTTCCC
Source organism: Enterococcus casseliflavus NBRC 100478 (assembly GCF_001544095.1). Classification (GTDB taxonomy): domain Bacteria; phylum Bacillota; class Bacilli; order Lactobacillales; family Enterococcaceae; genus Enterococcus_D; species Enterococcus_D casseliflavus. Next base: position 165,274 of record NZ_BCPT01000006.1, read on the forward strand.
GTTCTGCTTGTGTGTAGTGTTCACTCTTCATCCAAGTACAACCCCTTTTCTTGAATATAGTGTAACACATTATCTGGCAATAAGTAGCGAACCGAACAACCTTGTTGCACTTTTTTACGAATTGTTGTTGAGCTGACATCCATTAGCGGGATATCGATCCAAATAATCGGGTATGGGCTATCGATCGGCACTTCTGGACGACGAACCCCCACAAAAGTCACCAATTCCATCAGCTCATCGATTTGATGCCATTTTGGTAAATAGTTCACCATATCCCCGCCAATGATAAAATAATAATTGGTATCTGGATTCTTAGCTGTCAATTCCCGCATCGTATCAACCGTATAACTCTTACCTTTTCGTTCCAACTCAATGGTCTCTACAGCAAATCGCGGATTATCGGCGATCGCCAACTCCAACATCGCCAAGCGGTGCTCAGCTGGGATCGTCTTTTTCTCATCAACATGAGGCGGTAAATACTCAGGCATGAAATAAACTTTATCCAGCCCTAATGCTTGCCCTACTTGCTCACCCATGACCAGATGTGCGTAGTGTACTGGATTAAAATTCCCACCAAGAATGCCCACTTGCTTTTTCGGTACAAGTTCTTGTGTTTGTGTCTCTAAAACCGTTTGTACCTTTCCAAATGTTTGTCCTTGCATGCCTTCTCCCTCCTAAATTGAACGAACTTTGCTTGAAATCGTTTGGTATTTTTCTTTGCTTGACGGTTTGAATAAAACGATCACTCGTCCGATGATTTGTACCACTTCACAGCCGACTTTCTCACGGATCGTTTCAGCTGCTTCGTCAGCAACCTCATCGGTATTTTGGAGCAATGAGACTTTGATCAATTCTCGTTTTTCTAGCGCTTCTTCAATTTGCGCCATCATCGCGTCATTCAAGCCGCCTTTGCCGATTTGAAAAATCGGGTTTAAATGGTGCGCTTCACTTCGTAAAAATCTTTTTTGTTTTCCTCGTAAGTCCATATTCTTCCTTCTTCCTTATACTAATGCTTTACGTCTAAGCACATCGACACCCTTTGGCGCCCACCCAGCGATGACGCACGGTTTGGTGATCGTGATCCAGCCAAGTCCAGCAAAAACGATATCGGTTTTTTCTTTGATTGAAAATTCGAAACGGACGAGTTCAGGAAAATCCGCCACTTCATCTGCTCGCGGCGGCTGCAGCAGCCCACCAACATGTTTCTCATAAAACTCATCGGCTTTCGTTAATTTGGTCCGATGGATCGCCACATCATTTGCTACATAAGCAATAAATGAACTGCGTTCTCCTTGAATGAAATCAAATCGGGCAAGTCCTCCTAAGAACAAAGTTTGTTCTGGATTCAACTGATACACCTTTGGTTTGATCTCTTTGGCTGGTGCCACGATTTTTAGATCTTTTTTACCTAAATAATGCGCCATTTGATGACGATGAATGATTCCTGGTGTGTCGATCAAGAAGTGTCCGTCATCCAATGGAATCTCGATTTTATCCAATGTGGTTCCTGGGAAACGCGAAGTCGTGATCAATTCGTTGATCCCCGCTGTTTGTTTGATGATTTGATTGATCAATGTTGATTTTCCAACATTCGTCACACCCACCACATAGACATCGCGTCCTTCACGATACGTTTCGATCGCTTGCAGTAAAGCTTCCGTTTCACCTGGCTTCTTGGCACTCGTCAATAATACATCCACTGGTCTTAAACCAGCTTCATGAGCACGTTCCTTCATCCATTGGGTCATCTTCGATTTTTTCAAAGATTTTGGTAAAATATCCACCTTGTTGCCCACTAATAAAACAGGATTATTGCCGACAAAGCGGTGCAGTCCTGGGATCAATGAACCATTAAAATCGAAAATATCAACGACATTAACGATCAAGGCTTCTTTTTCCCCGATTTCATTCAGTAGACGCAGAAAATCATCGTCGGTAAGGGAAACATCTTGGATCTCATTGTAATGGCGCAAACGGAAGCAGCGTTGACAATAGACTTCTCCTGATTCAAGTCCTTTTTCTAATGCGGATTGCGGGGTGTAGCCCAATTCATTGGGGTTCGTTGTCTGAATCACTGCCCCGCAGCCGATACAGTGAATTTCTTCGATTCCTTCTGTCATATTAAATTCCTCCACGCCATTTTAACTCTGGGTTGTGCTTCAATAAATAGTTCATGATTTTTCTTTCTGCGGCTCGATTAAATTGGGTTTTCCAAGAATCCGTTGGGATCACTGGTTTCACTAAAATACTGCGAACACCGGCACGATTGGCACCTCGTACATCCGTCATGATTTGATCGCCGATCATCACGACCTCTTCTTTTTTCAAGCCTAATTGTTGATAGCCTTGTTTGATCCCTCTTGAAAAGGGTTTTAATGCGCGGTGTACGTACTTTAAACCAAAAGGCGCAACTGCCCGTGCCACTCGTTCACTATTGTTGTTGGAAACGACAACTACCGGTATCCCAGCATTTTTCATTTCCAGTAGCCAGTTTTTTAGTTCTTCGGTTCCGTCAGGATTGTTCCAAGCAATCAAGGTATTATCAAGATCGGTCAAAATCCCTTTGATCCCCTGTGCCTTTAGTTGGCTAGGGGTGATTTTATAAATCGCATCGACCATCCAAGTCGGTTTATAATTTGAAAACATAAAATCTCCTTTGCTGCATGATTTCTTCACGTATTAAAAATCGGCGACTAGTCATCGATCCAAATTGTCGATCCTTAAAAAGAAACAGTCCGATCTGCCTACAATCACGCAGATGGTTTCTATCAAGATCAGACCTCTTCAACCTGTAATTATACAATAGAATCTTTTTGAATACTAGCAAGTGCGCCAGTTTCTGCAGGTTTCTTGTAAAAGAACTGAAAAAGGAACCTGCCAAGACAACCGTTTGTTCTATCACTTCTTTAAAGTAGTCTTTTTTCCGTCAAAAAAGCATCCTTTTACTGAAAGGATGCTTAGGAAAGGTCCAAATTTATCACTAACAACTGCGAACTTCTCGCAGTTTACAATACTTTACTCAAAAAATCAATGGTTCGTGGATTTTTCGGATGATCAAAGATCTGTTCTGGCGTTCCTTCCTCCATAATGATTCCCTGATCCATAAATAAAATCCGATCCGCGACTTCTTTCGCAAAGCCCATTTCATGAGTGACGATGACCATCGTCATTCCTTGCTGAGCCAAACGCTGCATGACGGACAATACTTCGCCAACCATTTCTGGGTCTAACGCTGAAGTCGGTTCATCAAAGAGCATCACGTCTGGATCCATCGCCAAGGCACGTGCGATAGCGATTCGTTGCATTTGTCCACCAGAAAGACTTTGAGGATAGGCTTTTGCTTTGTCTGGTAAGCCAACATCATTTAGTAGTTGTTTTGCCAACTGATCAGCCGCCGATTTTGCTACCTTCTTGACTTTCGTCGGGGACAAAGTAATGTTTTCTAAAACCGTCATATTCGGAAAAAGATTAAAATTTTGAAAGACCATACCCATTTTTTCACGCATCTTATACAAATCATTCTTTGGATCGGTAATATCGGTTCCTTCAAAAAAGATTTTTCCGCTTGTCGGTACTTCTAATAGGTTCAAACAGCGTAAAAACGTGCTTTTTCCTGACCCAGATGGCCCAATCACCACTACGACTTCTCCTTGATCGATCGTCGTTGTGATCCCTTTTAGCACTTGATTGCTGCCAAAGGTTTTGTGTAAATCTTGAATATCTAACATCATAGCTTGTCTTCTCCTTTTAACGACGATAGCCTTTGCCTAGTTTCTTTTCCCATAAACTCAATAGTCGCGAAGTCGTAAACGTCAAGATGAAGTAAATGACCGCCGCCACATAGAAAGGCGTTAATGGTTGGAAAGAACTGGTGACAACGATCTGCGCACTGTTCATCAGCTCGTAGATGCCGATCGTTGAAAGCAAAGAGGAATCCTTAATCAAAACGATAAATTCATTGCCTAGTGGCGGCAAAATGTTGCGTAGTGCTTGTGGCAATACGACATAACGCATCGTTTGAAAAGGCCGCAACCCTAAAGAACCAGCCGCTTCTGTTTGACCGTAATCAACCGCATTGATTCCCCCTCGGACAATCTCAGCAACATATGCCCCAGAATTAAGCGAGAGCGCAATGATCCCAGGAAATAGCCGCCCAAAATCAAGACTCAACACGCCGATCGAGACCGTCGGCAAGGCAAACATTCCTTGCAAAAGACCAAAAGCGATCAATATCTGCACCAGCATCGGTGTGCCGCGGATGACTTCAATATACGCATTAGCAAACCAGCGCAAAGGCGTCACTTTTGATAATTTCATTAGGGCAAAAATCACCCCTAGAATCGTTCCAAAGATCACGGTGATGATAGAGATCACGATGGTGATCACCACACCAGAAAGAAAATAAGGGTAATATATCGCTAAAAAGGATAAATCCATAATTGTGTCTACTCCGTTCTATCTATCGCGCCGCATTTTCGTTGGCTAGATCTGTGTTCTTTTGTACATACTCGTCGATTGTACCATCTTCAATCAATTCTTTCAAAATACTGTTTAGTTCTTCTTGTAATTCGGTACTCCCTTTAGGTAAAGCAATTGCATAAGAATCGCCTTCAGATGCTTCTAATGCTACATCAGTGATCACGAGGTCATCATTTTGTGCAACATACGATTCAGCAACCGCACTTTCAAGGACCAAACCGTCGATCGAGCCTTGTTTCAATTCATTGACTAGATTCGGAACTTTGGCGATGGAAACCAATTGCGAATCAGCTAATTGATCTTGAACGATCATTTCTTGGATCGAGCCTTTTTGAGCGCCTACTTTTTTGCCAGACAAGCTTTCGATTGAATCAAATGCCGATTCATTGTTTTTATTAACAACTAATTTTTGTTCTGGTGTAAAATAGTTATCGGTGAAATCAAAAGTCTGTTTACGTTCGTCAGTTGCTGAGATGCCTGAAACAGCGATATCGGCTTTCCCTTGTTGCAAAGCAGTCAAAACAGCATTGAAATCAAGGTCCAAAATATTCACTTCGACACCAAGACGATCAGCGATCTCATTGACCATATCGATATCTGCGCCCACGATCGTATCTTTGCCATCGATCAAGGCATGAAATTCAAACGGGGCAAAGTCAGCAGAAGTTGCCACATTTAACACACCAGCTGCTTTGATGGCTTCCAATTGATTATCCGCCGAACCGCTGGCACTAGAACTTCCAGTACTCGATGAGCCGCCATTCCCACAAGCTCCTAAAACCAAAATCCCCGTCAATACAACAAATGCTCCAAATAATTTTTTCATAAAAAAAGCTCCTCTTCAAAACAAATATTTATGCAATATAATCTTCATATATTCAGAATATATACATAATAGCACAGAATAATTAAATTTTAAACTAAAAACTTCGCCATTTGTACGATTTATTCAATAACACTTTTAATAAAAAAATACTAGGATACCCATCCTCTAATCAGAGTGGATATCCTAGTTTTTAAAATCGGCGAAAACGTTGATACCTTGCCTCAAGCAATTCATCTGTTTGCAAGGTAGAAAGTTCGGCAAGTTTCGTTGAAATTGCCGCTTTCATCTGTTCCATCAATTGCTCTTTCGGTAAAAAGGCCTCTTCATGGGTTTCAGCAATCACTTTTTCAATAACACCGAGTTCATATAGTTCTTGAGCTGTGATCTTCATCAAGCCAGCAGCTTCTTTGGCACGGCTGCCATCTTTCCATAGGATCGAAGCAAAGCCTTCGGGAGATAAAATGGCATAGATCGAATGTTCCATCATCCAAACCTCATCGCCTAATGCCAGTGCTAAGGCACCGCCGCTGCCGCCTTCACCAATGATGATTGCCAAGATCGGCACCGTTAAATCGGACATTTCCATCAAGTTACGGGCAATCGCTTCGCCTTCTCCGCGCTCTTCCGCGCCAATACCGCAAAACGCCCCTGCTGTATTGATCAATGTGACCACAGGTCGCTGAAATTTTTCTGCTTGCTTCATTAAGCGTAACGCTTTGCGATAACCTTCAGGATGTGGCGAGCCAAAGTTTCTGCGTAAATTTTCAGGCAGATTACGGCCTTTTTGAATACCGATCACGGTCACTGGCTTGCCATCTAAACAAGCAATGCCGCCAACAACGGCTTCATCTTCGCCAAACAGACGGTCTCCATGAAACTCTTCAAACTCAGAAAAAATGCCGTCAAAGTAATCCAGTGCCGTCAAACGGTCTTTGCTGCGAGCGAGTTCAACGATCTCGTGGGCTGCTCTAGTCATTGCGATCCCATCCTTTCCGCGTATGCAAAGAAATCAAATGGTGGATTTTCTCCCGCAAGTTCGTCCGTGGAACGATTTGATCGACAAAGCCATGATCTAACAGAAACTCTGCCTTTTGAAAGTCTTCAGGTAGTTCCTGACGAATGGTTTGTTCAATCACACGTCGTCCAGCAAAACCGATCAAGGCTTGCGGTTCTGCCAGGATGATATCCCCTTCCATCGCAAAACTAGCGGTGACGCCACCGGTTGTCGGGTCCGTTAAAACCGTTAGATAAAACAAGCCAGCTTTACTGTGGCGTTTTACCGCGGCAGAGATTTTTGCCATTTGCATCAGTGACAAAATTCCTTCTTGCATCCGCGCACCACCTGAAGCGGTAAAAAGAACAACTGGTAGCTGTTTTTCGATCGCACGTTCAAACAAACGGGTAATCTTCTCCCCTACGACCGTTCCCATACTGCCCATGATGAAATTCGCATCCATGATCCCGATCGCTAACGGCAATCCTTGAACTTTTGCTTCTCCTGTGAGGACAGCCTCATGCAACCCAGTTTTTTCTTGCATTTGGGCGACTTTATCCAAATATCCAGGAAAATCAAGAGGATCTTTTGTGGTTACATCTGTGTCCCATTCTTCAAAACTTTTCTCATCAATCGTGATAGCGATCCGTTCCCAGGCACTGATTCGGAAATTATACCCGCAGTGAGGACAGACTTTCTCTGCCCCCATCTCCTTCGTATAAAGCGTTCGTTTGCAACTAGGACATTTCGCCCAAAGATTATCTGGTACGACTGGTTCGTTCGTTGGCAGCTGACCTCGATTAGGATTGATGCGAATGTAGTTTTTCTTCTTAAATAAAGCCACTCATCTTCCCTCCTATTGTTCAGGTGTCCAATTTGGCAAAAATTCCTCTTGTAAAAAGGCGGTTGTATAGTCTCCTGCAATCACTTTCGGGTGACTGATCAAGTCCATTTGGAATTCTGCATTCGTAATGACACCATCGGTCACTAATTCGGCTAACGCCCGCTGCATCTTCATCAACGCTTCGAAACGGTTCTCGCCGTGAACGATCACTTTAGCGATCATAGAATCATAATAAGGTGGGATCGTGTAGCCAGAATACATGGCACTGTCTACACGAACGCCTAGACCACCGCTTGGTAAAAACAAATTGTTGATCTTGCCTGGTGACGGTGCAAAATTGAAGGCTGGATTTTCTGCATTGATCCGACATTCGATCGCCGCGCCCGTCATCTTGATGTCTGCTTGCGTCAAGCCTAGCGGTTCGCCACTAGCGACTTCAAGTTGTTTTTTGACTAAATCAATGTTTGTCACCATTTCGGTGATCGGGTGTTCCACTTGAATTCGAGTGTTCATTTCCATGAAATAAAACTCCCCAGTGTCCGCCATTAAAAACTCGATCGTGCCAGCATTACGATACCCTACCGCTTGTGCGGCACGTACCGCTGCTTCTCCTAGTTCTGCTCGCTTGCTTTCAGAAATCACCACAGAAGGGGATTCTTCCAACACTTTTTGGTTGTTGCGTTGAAGCGAGCAATCGCGTTCACCAAGGTGGATAATATTACCAAAAGAATCACCTAACACTTGCACTTCTATGTGTCGAGCAGGATAAATGATTTTTTCAATGTACATTTCATCGTTGCCAAATGCCGCTTTCGCTTCTTGCTGTGCGGAAGCAAAATGATGCGGCAATGCTTCTTTATCTGCGACTTTCCGTATCCCTTTACCGCCACCGCCGGCCGCAGCTTTGAGCATGACTGGGTAACCAATCTCTTCAGCGATCGTTAAAGCTTCTTCCACATCAGAAATCGCGCCTTTGCTTCCGGGAATGACCGGTACTTCTGCTTCGATCATCAAGCGTCTTGCATTGATTTTGTTTCCCATTGCATCGATAGTCTCACTCTTTGGCCCAATAAAGACGATATTGCATTCCTCGCACATCGCAGCAAAACGGCTATTCTCTGAAAGAAAGCCAAATCCAGGATGGATCGCCTCAGCCTTTGTGACGATCGCAGCGCTTAGGATCTGCTGTACATTCAAATAAGAGTCGGCTGCTTTGGCAGGTCCGATACAAATCGCTTCATCGGCAAGCTCTGTATGCAACGCTTCTTTATCTGCTTCTGAATAAACGGCGACCGTTTGAATACCTAATTCGCGACAAGCGCGAATGATACGTACGGCGATTTCGCCACGGTTTGCGATCAATACTTTAGAAAACATGTCTCACCTATCCAATCATGAAAGTCAATTCTGCTTCCGCCACTTTTTTCCCATCAACATAGGCAATTCCTTTGCCGATGCCAGCTGCAGATTTCACTTTGATTATTTCTACTTCTAAGATCAAGGTATCGCCTGGTGTTACTTTTTTTCTGAATTTCGCTTTGTCTAAACCGCCAAAGTAGGCAGTTTTCCCACGAAAATCTTCCAATGATAGCAATGCCACAGCACCTGCTTGTGCCATTGCTTCCACGATCAATACTCCGGGCATCACTGGTTCATGGGGGAAATGACCTTGGAAAAACGGCTCATTGATAGTAACGTTTTTCTTCGCAACGACCCGTTTGCCTTCTTCTAACTCCTCTACCCGATCCACTAAAAGCATCGGATAACGATGAGGGATGATTTCTTTGATTTCTTGAATCGTTAATGCGCTCATTGCTTTACCCTTCTTTCACACGGAATAATGGTTGATTGTATTCAACGATTTGTTCGCTTTCAACCAAGACTTCAACTAATTCGCCATCGACGTCACTGACGATTTCATTCATGACTTTCATCGCTTCAACGATACAGAGAATATCACCTTTTTTCACGTGATCGCCGATTTGTTTGAAGTTGTCTTTATCAGGACTTGGTTTCAAATAAACGACACCCACTAATGGAGAGACAACTTCTTTGCCCTCTAAAACAGGTTTTGCCGTTTCTACTGTTTCAGGTGTTGCTGAGACAGCAGGCGTTGGTGCAACAGGAGTTGGCGCAGCATTCGCTGCAGGAGCAGGCGCAGGTGCAGAGGATGCACTTTGTAACCCACTTGTCGTATTTTTATTAAAATAAAGTTCAAATGTCTCTTTTTTTAATTGAAGCTCAGTTAACGTCGATTGATCGAATTGGCTGAGCAGCTCTTTTACCTCATGTGTTTCCAATTACGCTTCCTCCCAACGTTTCAACAAGATCACTGCATTATGACCGCCAAACCCAAGTGAATTACTCATGGCATAGGTCAATTCTGCTGGTTGGCTTTGATTGATAACAACGTTCAAGTCGATCTCAGGATCTTGTTCTGTCACGTTGATGGTTGGTGGAATAAATTGATGTTGTAATGCTAATAGTGAAGCAATGGCTTCGATTCCGCCAGCCGCCCCAAGCAAATGACCAGTCATTGACTTTGTACTGCTAACATATGGTTTTTTATAGTCTTCGCCCAATCCGTATTGGATCGATGTCGCTTCTGCACTGTCATTGGCAGGCGTGCTTGTACCGTGGGCATTGATGTAGCCAACTTCAGCCGGGGTGATCGATGCTTCTTGCATCGCCAATTTCATTGCTTTTCCGGCACCTGATCCATCAGGATTTGGCGCAGTCATATGGTAGGCATCACAGTTCGCACCGTACCCTACGACTTCACCTAAAATCGTTGCCCCACGTTTTTGCGCATGCGCCAATGATTCTAAAATGAAGACGCCAGCGCCTTCCCCCATGACAAACCCACTACGATTTTTATCAAACGGAACGGAAGCTTTGTCAGGGTCTGATTCAGTGGTTAACGCCGTCAGAGACGCAAAACCAGCGATACCAATTTCACAGATCGTCGCTTCTGAACCACCAGCGATCATGACATCTGCGTAGCCATGCTTGATGTTCCGAAAAGCTTCACCGATTGAATGGGTACCAGAAGCACAGGCGGAAACAGTCGTCGTACAAATGCCTTTCGCACCTACCCGTAATGCAATGTTGCCGGCAACCATATTTACGATCGACATCGGTACGAACATTGGTGATACCCGATTTGCTCCTTTGTCATGCATCCGAATCACTTGGTCTTGAATCGTTGGCAAGCCGCCGATCCCTGAACCAACCATCACGCCAAAACGATCCACATCAATGGTTTCTGTATCTAACTTCGCCATTTCCATCGCTTCTAACGCCGCATAAATTCCATAAATGGAAAAAAGATCCATCCGCTTCGTATCTTTTTTAACGAAGTACTTTTCTAACGGAAAATCTTTGACTTCAGCGGCAACTGAGATCCCTGTTGCTTCTGCGTCAAATTTTGTAATCGGGCCGATGCCGTTGGTCCCGTTTTGTAAACTTGCTAAAAATGTTTCTGGGTCATTTCCGATTGGAGAAGTGACGCCGTATCCTGTAACTACTACTCGATTCATCTATTCTTCCTCCTACCCTTGCATTGCCATCCCGCCGTCTACACTGATCACCTGACCAGTGATGTAGGGGCTTTTTGCTAAAAAGACTGCTGTTTGCGCAACATCCTGTGTGGAACCAAAACGCTGTAATGGAATATTTGCCAATGATTGTTCTTTGACTTTATCCGACAGCACTTCAGTCATCTCTGTTTCGATAAATCCTGGGGCGATCGCATTGCAGGTGATCCCCCGAGCGGCACCTTCACGAGCGGCAGATTTCGTAAAACCGATCACGCCAGCTTTACTTGCCGCATAGTTGGCTTGCCCGATATTTCCCGTCAAGCCGACCACACTCGTCAAATTGATGATACGGCCTTCTCGCAGCTTCATCATTTTTTTCAACGCGTGCTGCGTCATATTGAAGGTACCAGTCAAATTGATTTTGATCACTGAATCAAAATCTTCGGGTTTCATTCTCAACAATAATTTGTCATTCGTGATTCCGGCATTATTAACTAAAATGTGGATCGGTCCGACTGCCGCTTCTGCTTCCAAAAGCATGGCTGCCGCTTGATCAAAATCAGAAATGTCCCCATTGATCGCTACACATTTCACGCCGTAGCTGGTGATGCGATCGATCAGTGACTGGGGAATTTCTTTTCGTCCATTTAAAACGATATTCGCTCCTTCTTTGGCAAAGGCTTCCGCGATGGTAAAACCGATCCCTCGCGAGCTACCAGTTACAAAGACGTTTCTATTTTGCAGATCCATAAATTCCTCCTAGTTGAATCGGGCTAGTGTATCTGCCAACGTTTGGCTATCTTCTACACGCGCAGTCTGGATTTCTTTGTCTATTTTCTTCATAAAACCGCTCAATACTTTTCCTGGTCCGATCTCGATGACTTGTTGGATGCCAAGCTGCTTCAGTGTCGCAATGCTTTCGTAAAAACGCACTGGCGATTTCACTTGCTGCGTCAACAGTTCCTTGGTTTGGTCTTGCTGCATTGGCTGCGCGGTCGTATTGCTGATGACAGGTACTTGTAACTCATCAAAGGTGATTTGAGCTAATTCCTGTGCTAATTGCTGCGATGCGGGTTCCAACAAAGCAGTATGGAAAGGACCGCTGACATTTAAAGGAATCACCCGTTTGGTTCCAGCAGCTTGTAACAATTCCACCGCTTTATCCACTGCCGGTGCTTCACCGCCAATGACGATCTGCTGCGGCGTATTGTAATTCGCTGGTGTCACGATCCCCACTTGACTGGCTTCTTTACAGATTTCTTCAATCGTTTCAGCGGGTGTGTTCATCACAGCGACCATTTTCCCAATACCTGCTGGCGCCGCACTTGCCATATACCGACCGCGCTTTTGCACCAATGCGACTGCTGTCTGGAAATCAAGTGCACCACTAGCGACTAGGGCTGTATATTCGCCTAAACTCAAGCCAGCAACAGCATCTGCTTTGATTCCTTGCGCATCCAAAAGTCGCCAAAAAGCCGTACTTACCGTTAAGATGGCAGGCTGCGTATATTCCGTCTGGTTTAAACGTTCGTTTTCAGTAAAGCATAACTCGGCCATATCATATCCTAGAATGGTGCTGGCTTGTTCAAACGTCTCACGAACGATTGCTTCTTGGTGATAGAGCTCTTCTCCCATTTTGGGGTACTGTGCGCCTTGACCGCTAAATAAAAAGGCTGTCTTCATCTTGTACTCCTTCATTACTTTGATCGTTGTCGTTGGAGAACATGGCTTCTTGCAGTTCGTCTATGAATCAGCAAAAACACGTTCTTAAAAAGGAAAGGCTAGGCTGTCTGCCTAGCCTTTGTTTTATGCTTGTTGTTTTTCTACATATTTAACTAGATCTTCAACGGTTGTGATACCATCTTCTGTTTCGATCTTCACATCGAATTCATCTTCGATCTCGTTAATGATTTGGAAAAGATCCAAGCTGTCTGCTTCTAAATCTTCTTGGATGTTTGTGTTCAATTTGATTTCTTCTTTTTCTTTTCCTAATTCTTCTGCTACGATTTCTTGAATTTTTTCGAATACCATGTGTATATTCCTCCAATGTGTTTTTCAATAGTAATTTTGTTTCGTGAACAAGTTATAAGGTGGCTAACATAGTTCCCCATGTCAATCCGCCGCCAAAACCTGAGAACACCACTTTTTGACCACTGCCAAGTGACAGTGTACCTCGTTTGATTTCTTCATCCAGCAATAACGGAATCGAGGCTGCCGAAGTATTGCCATAATCTTGCATATTTTGCAAAAATTTCTCACGGGGCTGCTTCAGCTTGCGAGCAACTTTGTCTAAAATACGTGAATTTGCTTGGTGAAGCAAAAAATAATCGATTGCTTCATCTTGTGTCAGATCATTGATCGAGGCGACCACATCACGCGTCGCAAAATCAAAGATTTCTCGTCCAATCATTTGCATACAAGCACTATACGCCGGAGCGTTTTGTGAAAAAGGATTCTCATTCGTTCGAAAACCAGATGTTAAGGACATGCCTCGCGTCCCATCTGCTTTTAAAGACTCTTTGAGCAAATGCTGCTCTGAAGATGCTTCCAGCAATAGACCGCCGGCACCATCTCCGAATAAAACAGCCGTCGAACGGTCGTTCCAATCCAAGACTTTTGAAAGTACTTCTCCACCGATGACCAATCCTTTTTTAGCGCCCGTTCGAATCAGTTTTTCAGCCATAGACAATGCATACACGAAACCAGCACATGCTGCACTGATATCAAAAGCAAAGGCATTGACTGCCCCAATCGCCCCTTGGACTTGGCAAGCAACCGCCGGTGTATTGAAATCCGGTGTGATCGTCGCTACCAAGATAAAATCTAGACTTTCTGCTGAAAGCTGAGCATCTTGCAAAAGCGTTTGAGCGACGCGAATACAAAGGTCTGAAGTGTTTTCGCCAACAGCGACTCTTCTTCGTTTGATTCCCGTGCGAGAATGGATCCATTCATCTGAAGTATCCATCAAATTTGATAGATCATCATTTGTTACGATTTTTTCTGGAACATAACTTGCAGTCGCGGTAATTTTTCCAAACATATTCATCCATTATTCTCACTTATAATCTTGTAAAAAGTCATGCAGATTTTTCAGTGCTTTCAACAGTGCCTGTTCCTCTTCAGGAGACATCTGACTCAAGACACCTTTCACCATCTCACGATGAAAATGCTGATGAACACGATAAAGGAGTTTTCCTTTTTTCGTCAAACCTAGTTTGACGACTCGCCGATCATCTTCACTGCGAATCCGTTCTACATATTCTTTTTTCACCAAACGATTGATCGCGATGGTCAAAGTCCCAACAGTGATCGAAAGCTCTTTGGCAACTTCAGTCGTGGTCTTTTTTTTGTACATCCCGATGGCTTCGATGGTATGCATTTCGGTAATTGAAAGGTCTTTGAATTGAGATTTTTTCAATTCAGATTCTTCAATCACTAAGATGTCATTAAAGACGCTGACTAAGTAGTCATTAACTGTTTCTAAATTGGGTTCCATAACCTTCACCATCCGAATACTTTGATAATCAAATCATTTGATAGTCAAACTATATCGGAAGTTATTGAGAAATGCAAGAATTTTTTCGAACTTTTTTTATTTTTAAGCGCATTTTTATTTAAGAATTGATTTTCTAAGATTTTAAAAGCTGCGAGTTGACAAAATAATCCGTTTCCGTTATAGAGAAATTTCCTTTGAATGTCAAAGTTTATCATTGCGTTGCTTCCACTCTATTTCTAATTTTTTCTTGTCAAAGGCCAGCAAACGTTGCTCTCTTACGCTTCTTCTGCTACTCTTTGAAGGAAGGAGAGGAACGATCGATGAATCCGAACAAAGAGTTTCTAAAAAACAAAGCAAATGCACTGCCTGAAAAGCCTGGTGTTTATTTAATGAAAGATCAGCACAACGAAGTCTTGTATGTAGGAAAAGCCAAATCATTGAAACAGCGTGTCGTTTCTTACTTCCGAAAAAATCAGCAGCATGCCAATAAGGTGCTTCGACTTGTTTATAATGTCGTTGATTATGAAACGATCGAAACAGATACAGAATTGGATGCACTTTTACTTGAATGTCGTTTGATCCAAGCTTTTCATCCTATCTACAACCGACAAATGAACCATTCAGCCAACTATTGCTTTGTTGACTTGACGAATCATACCTTCACGATCACTCAAATACCCCAAATTGGCAGTTATGGCCCCTTTCGGCAAACAAAAAAATTGCCAGCATTGTTTCAATTATTGTCAGAAACCTTTCAATTGCCGACTGTCAACGAACTGACGCTATTGACCTTACGTAAGCAGCTCCCTCAAATGGATGCGTATCCCTTGGAACAGAAGTGGCGGGAGATCGGCTGTTTTTTTGCAGGAAAGAAGACCGACTGTTTTTCACTCCTTAAACAACGCTTAGCATATCTGATTGATCACCTATTGTTTGAGCAAGCTAGTGTACTGCAGCGCGAGATCCATTTAGCACAAAGCTTTTACCAAGAAATCGTGAGAGTCAATCAGTTTATTCAAGAACCAGAAGTGATTTTTTCTATTCCCCTTGACTTAGAGGAGCTAGGATCACAGATGACTCAAATCAAATACTATCAAGTTAGCTTTGGCAAGTTGATCCAAACAAAAGTTCTTTCTCCCGAGGAAACATTCCAGCCACTCCCGTCAGCAAGCGCTGCGCTTCCTTTAGCCCCGGAAGATCTCGATCCATTAGGGATCATCCTTAATCACTTGTATCGCCAAGAAAAAGCAGCAGATAAATAAAAAAACAGCAAGCCCAAGTAGGCTTGCTGTTTAGAAACGAGAAAGCGACGACGAACGTCCCACTCATTCTTATTGGATCAAATCATAGATTTCCATGGCTACAATATCAACATTATCAAATTGATAAGATTGACTTGATTCTGCTTCCGTTAATTCAAACGTTTCTGTCGAATTGTCATAAGTAACGGTACATTTTTCGACGCCTTCTTTTTCAAAACGACGTACTTGAACTTCATTGTCTTGCGCTTCGACCATCGCTTCTAAACGTTTGATGATAGCGACTAATTGCGAACTTTTCATTCGTAAGCCTCCTTTTTCTGTCCGTTATATTGTATCAAAACATCCTCTATCTTGCATTGATTTTTCGTATTTTTTTTGTCATTTTAAGATTTTTTTCCATCTTGCCACCAAAGTTTAATCAGCGCCTGCGTTCCGTCATTTTCGAAGCCTTTTTCAGCTAACTGATCATACAATTTTTTAGCTAAAGCGGTGCTTGGCAAATCCAATCCCATCTTCTTGGCCTCATCCAAAGCGATCCCCAAATCTTTGATGAAATGTTTGACAAAAAAGCCTGGAGAATAATCCTCTTTTAGGATACGAGGACTGTAATTCGTCATGGACCAATTGGCTGCCCCACCGCCAGAAAGCGTGTCAATCACTCGTGGTAAATCAAGACCGGCTTGATTCGCATAGACCAGCATTTCTGTCATCCCCGTCATGGTTCCGGCAATCATGATCTGATTGGCCATTTTCGTATGCTGACCTTTTCCTGCCCCTCCTTGAAGTTGAAACGTCTTTCCTAATACTTCAAAAAGTGGTTTTACTTGTTGGTAAGCTTCTTCATCGCCACCAACCATAATCGTTAGCGTAGCGTTTCTCGCACCAAGATCCCCACCAGAAACTGGCGCATCGATACTCGCTGCTCCTTTTTCCTTCGCTGTCTGGTAGATTCGTTCTGCCAAATCAGGTGTACTGGTGGTAAAATCCACCAATGTTTTGCCCGTCACAGCCGTTTGAAAAATCCCTTGAGGCCCATAGTAAACCTCTTCAACATCGGATGGATAACCAACCATTGTAAAGATGATTTCACTTTCTGATGCAACTTCTGTTGGGGTGTCACACCAAATTGCTCCATTCGCAACGAGTTCATCTGTTTTTGCTTTCGTCCGATTGTAAACATTCACTGTATGTCCTGCAGCTAAGAGATGACCAACCATCGCTTGACCCATGACACCAGTACCGATAAATCCTAATTCCATGCAGATCCCTCCAAAATAAAAAAGTTCATGTCTTTAGTATACGCTAAAAACATGAACTTGCGAAAATTTTCTGTTTAATCGATCGTTCGGCGAAAGGCCTTTAATTTTACTTTGAATTTTTCTAGCGTCTGCTCGGTTTCTTTTTCGATGCGTTCTGTTTCATAATAAGCGACCATGTCATGGTAGAAAGATAGCATCGACTCACCGAAGCGCAATGCCGAGATCTCGTACATTTTTCTAGCAAGAACTTCGGGATCAGCAGGAATCTTTCGTTCATAATAATCAATAAATGCTTTTGCGAAATCCCGATCACTCTCATAGGTGACGCCTAAAGACGGATCATCGATCAAGGTGTTTAAGTAGTCATTGCCTTCAACGACTAACGGTGTTCCAGCAGCCATTGCTTCCGTGTAAGTCAGTCCTTGTGTTTCTGATGTGGAGGCACTGACGAAGTAATCGGCAGCATGGTAATAGATCGCCACTTTATCATTTGCCACTTCACCGACAAATTGAACATGGTCAGATAGAGCCATATCCACCACTTTTTCTTCTAATTTTTCTTTATGCGGACCTTTCCCAACGATCACTAATTGCGCATCAGGAATCTTCGTTAAAATTTCTGGCATGCCGTCGATGATTGCTTGGATATTCTTTTCATAAGAAATACGACTGAGGGAAAGCAGCATGGGTTGATTCTCAGTGATGCCCAATTTCTCCCGCAATTCTTTTTTCATGTCAGTTGTAATATCCGGTCGGCGAAACTTCTCAACTTCGATCCCTGTGGGGATGATCCGCATTGGTGAAACCACACCATACCCTCTCAGCGTATCGATGACCCGTTCACTTGGACAAACAACACCTGTCGAGTGGTTGGCAAATAGCCGTGAAAGATATTTCACGTGAGATGGCCGCAAGACCTTTCCGTTTGCGATGTAGTGCAAGTAATCTTCATACATTGTATGGTAGGTATGGATCACAGGAATCTGCAATTTACGCCCCACCATTTTCCCCAACATCCCAGAACCAAACTCTGTATGGGTATGGATCAATTCCAATTCTAATTCTTTGGCGATCAAATAGGCATACAACATGCCGCGAACCACGATTCGCCGATCTTTGAAGGACACAAACGGGACACTTGGCATGCGAATGATATCTTCTTCGTCCAGATCAGCATTTGGATCGGTCGTTGTAAAGATATACACTTTATGGCCTTTTTTCTCAAGCTCTTCTTTCAATGTCTTGATCGATGTCGCCACACCACTTACCTGGGGGAAGTAGGTGTCAGTAAAAAATCCGATTTTCAAAACGGTACCTCCAAACTTTACATTAGTTTCTTCATTCCGTATTCATCACTTTTGTATAAACCTCTTGTAATTTAAACCCAATTTCATCAATACTCTTTTGCTTTGCTGTTTCATAACCCGCTTCACTCAATGGTGGTAACGTGCCCTCCACGATTCCTTTGATTTTCTCAATAAATCCTTCATTGGTTTTTTCCATGTATGCATTGTGCCCATTACTTAGCCACCCTTTATAAACAGGAATATCCCGAACGAGCACATTTTGGCGGCTGGCTAACGCCTCAAGGACTACGATCCCTTCTGTTTCTTCATAAGAAGGAAAGAAGAATAAATCGGCAGCGGAATATGCGCCTTCGATAATGTCTCCTTTGATATAACCTGGAAACAACACATTTTCTGGATGGTCTTCATTGACGAGGTCGCGGATCTGTTTAGGAATCGTCATCATTGGTGTATGACCAAACCAGATAAACGTATACTCAGGCAACTGTCTAGCTATCTCTACAAAATCAAGAATGCCTTTTCGTTCAAAAAATAAACCGACGGATATAATGACTTTTTGATCTGGTAAGAGATTGAAATACTCGCGAAAGGCTTTTTCTTTCTCTTGATCCGGCTGATATTTGTCAAGATCGATGCCGTTTGAGATTGCGTCGATCGGTACTTGGATACCATACCCTTCCAAAAGTTCTTTCGAATAAGGAGTCGGGGTGATCAACTGATCGGCTCTAGAATAAAGATTGATCAAATATTTTTTATATAATGGCGAAAGCTGGTTTGAGCCGATAAATGAATTCCGAAAATCCTCTTCTGTAGAATGGGCATGGTAAATCACTTTTTTCCCTTGTCTTTTGGCTTTGTTGACCATGTGCATACTATTGATCCCATACGTGTTGATATGAAGGATATCATAGTTCTCATCATTTTTATCAAGAGTAAAAGGAATCCCGACAGATGTCAGTGCTCGTTGCTGATGGGCCAACGCTCGACCGATACCTGATTTAGCTAATAATTTTTCTCCTTCAAAATAAAGAAGTACTTTCAAAGATGATTCCTCCTTGGAAATGCTTATATCTGATATTAGTATACCATAGGCAATCGGAGACATACTCCTACCATGGTCCTAGATTTTGTTCCCCATTTAATCATGATACGTGAAAAACTTACGGAATCATAGCTTTATACAAAGATATGACAAAATTGTTCGTTTTCTGAAAAAACGAGCAGGCTATTGCAAGTCAAATCGAACAAGAAGGCTTCTTATAACAAAAAAAAGGCAACAAGCAAAATTGCTTGTTGCCTAGAAATGATTAGTTTACATACTGTTCGATTAGCTCAACAACTTCTTCCATTGTATCGCAATCTTCTAAAGCACGTTTTGCTAATTCTTGCATGTCAGTCGTTGACAAGCGTTTCATTAAGCTACGTGTTTTCAGAACAGATGTTGCACTCATTGAGAACTCATCTAAGCCCATACCTACAAGAAGCGGCACAGCAGTTTGATCGCCCGCCATTTCTCCACACATACCAGCCCATTTGCCTTCAGCATGCGCTGAGTCGATCACGTTTTTGATCAAACGTAAAATTGATGGGTTGTATGGTTGGTACAAGTAAGACACGCGCTCGTTCATGCGGTCTGCAGCCATGGTGTATTGGATCAAGTCATTGGTACCAATACTGAAGAAGTCAACTTCCTTCGCAAACTTGTCTGCTAAGACAGCAGCTGCTGGAATTTCGATCATGATTCCGACTTGGATCTCGTTAGAAACCTCAACGCCTTCGTCAATCAATTTTTGACGCTCTTCTTCATACATTTTCTTCGCAGTACGGAACTCTTTCAATGTTGCCACCATTGGGAACATGATACGTAAGTTGCCGTGAGCAGAAGCACGTAACAACGCACGAAGTTGGGTACGGAACATGTCATCCCCAAGTTCAGATAAGCTGATACGCAATGCACGATAGCCTAAGAAAGGATTCATTTCATGAGGCAATTTTAGGTAAGGAAGTTCTTTATCGCCACCAATATCCATTGTACGGACAACCACTGGTTTGCCAGCCATTCCTTCTAAAACTGCTTTGTATGCTTTGTATTGGTCTTCTTCTGTTGGGAAATCAGGAGAATCCATGTACAAGAATTCAGTACGGTATAAACCGACTGCTTCTGCACCATTGTTGTGGACACCTTCTAAATCTTTTGGCGTTCCAATGTTCGCAGCTAATTCAAAGTGCTTACCATCAGCGGTAACTGTTTCAGCATCTTTCAATTTTTCCCATTCTGCTTTTTGTTCTGCGTAGGCTTTCCCAGCTTCAACAAATTCAGCTGCTTGGTCATCTGTCGGGTTGACGATAACGTCACCGATAATACCGTTAACAGCTAAGATGTCGCCCGCTTTCACTTTTGCAGTGATCTCCATTGTTCCAACGATTGCTGGGATTTCAAGAGAACGTGCCATGATAGCGGAATGAGAAGTACGTCCACCGATATCTGTTACAAAAGCTTTTACAAAGTTGCGGTCTAATTGTGCAGTATCACTTGGTGTCAAGTCATGCGCAACAACGACTACTTCTTCGTTGATCATTGAAGGATTAGGCAAAGTCACATTCAGCAAATGCGCCAAGATACGTTTTGCGACATCTTTAATGTCAGCTGCCCGTTCTTGCATGTAAGCATTGTCATCCATTGCTTCAAACATACCAATATACATGTCAGTAACTTCTTTCAACGCAGCTTCTGCATTGACTTTGTTATCTGTCACGTTTTGTTTGATTTGACCAATCATCTCAGGATCTGAAAGAACCATTAAATGAGCATCAAATACTTGTGCTTCTGCTTCACCTAAAGTTTGCGCTGCTTTGTCACGGATTTGTTGTAATTCCGCTGTTGACTTCGCTAACGCATCATCTAAGCGTGCTTCCTCTGCTGCAGTATCTTCAACTGATACTTTTGAAAAAGATAAATCAGGTTGTACTAACAGGTAGGCTTTCGCAACGGCTACACCATCACTAGCAGCAATTCCTTTTAGCATCTCAACCATTATTCAGACAAACCTTCTTTTTTCATTGTTTCTACGATTGCAGCGATTGCATCTGCTTCGTCAGCACCTTCAGCAGTGATAGTTACATCAGAACCTTGGCCAACGCCTAAAGACATTACGCCCATGATTGATTTAAGGTTTACTGATTTACCTTTGTACTCTAAGTTGATATCAGAGTTGAATTTGCTTGCTGTTTGAACCAATAATGTAGCTGGACGTGCGTGAATCCCTGTCTCAGCAACTACGTGAAAATC
The DNA here is from genome assembly GCF_001544095.1 of Enterococcus casseliflavus NBRC 100478. GTDB lineage: Bacteria > Bacillota > Bacilli > Lactobacillales > Enterococcaceae > Enterococcus_D > Enterococcus_D casseliflavus. The sequence continues at coordinate 186,569 of NZ_BCPT01000006.1, forward strand.
TTTCTTTTCCATATTGATCAATCTCCTTTATGATACGTTTTTTTGTGTGAAGGCAAAATTTCCATGCATGCAATGACACCCGAAAAAAATCGCCCTTTCAACTGTTAAGATTACCATTTTTTTCCTCGATAGACAACCGTTTTCTCTTAAATAAACGATTGAAATAAATGTCCTATTTATTTTCTTGCACATAACGGTAGATGATCTTCCCATTTAAGCCCGCTTCTCCGACAAAAGAAGACCGATCTTCCAATTGGAGCCAGACATCTCTAAACGCCAGGAATTCTGGCTGTTGGACAATCAATTCTTGGATCTCTCCATTGCGCAAACGCGTTATTTCTGAAGCAAAATCTCTGTTCTCCATCGTCAATTCTCACCTCTTTCTTTCTATTATAATGGAATTACTTTTTATTTAAAAGACGCTTCTGCTAATGAAAGAGCGGCAAAAATTTTTACGAGTAAAATTCTTGCAGTCTGACAAAAAGTTAGTATAATAGAATTATGGTCAGTAAAGGTCAATAACACATTACCTCGAAGATGACCGTTTCTTTGCACACAGCCCCTTTTCTTTTACAAGTGTAAAAAAGCGCCGTAAAATAAGGGTGTTGGAACAAATATGAAAGGTCGTGAATCTATGCTTTGTCAAAATTGCGGCAAAAATGAAGCGTCTATTCATTTATATGCCAGTGTCAATGGTCAAAGAAAACAACTCGATTATTGTCAAAGTTGTTACCAAAAATTAAAAGCTCAATCTGGGAATGCTGCAGCTGCAATGGCGCAAGATCCTTTTGGATTCGGCAATATTGATGATCTATTTCGTCAAATGTCTCGCCAGATGCAGCAAGGAAATACCCCTTATGAACAAACCCCTCCGACCCAAACCGGCGGTAACGGTTTTGTCGGCGGTCAGCCTCCACGCAATAACCAAGCACCTGCAGGTCTGTTAGGAGAATACGGTATCAATATTACCCAAATGGCTCGTGATGGCGAAGTCGATCCAGTCGTTGGTCGTGATTCAGAGATCAAACGAGTGATTGAGATCCTTAATCGTCGAACAAAAAATAACCCTGTGCTTATTGGTGAACCTGGGGTTGGGAAAACTGCCGTCGTTGAAGGGTTAGCCCAAAAAATCGTCGATGGCGATGTACCACAAAAACTGATGGACAAAGAAGTCATTCGTTTGGACGTTGCGTCTCTTGTTCAAGGCACAGGTATTCGTGGCCAATTCGAAGAACGCATCCAAAAATTGATTGAAGAAATCAAGCAAGCAGAAAACGTGATTTTGTTCATTGATGAAGTCCATGAAATCGTTGGCGCTGGTGCAGCTGGCGACGGAAATATGGATGCTGGAAACATCTTAAAACCAGCTCTTGCCCGTGGAGAACTACAAATGGTCGGAGCAACGACGTTAAATGAATACCGCATCATCGAAAAAGATGCTGCTTTAGAACGCCGTTTGCAACCAGTACGTGTGGATGAACCTTCTGTGGAAGAAACGATCCGCATCTTAAAAGGTTTGCAACCACGTTATGAAGATTATCATCATGTGAAATATACTGATGAAGCGATCGCAGCTGCCGCTACCCTTTCTAACCGATACATCCAAGACCGATTCTTGCCTGATAAAGCAATCGATCTACTAGATGAAACAGGTTCTAAGAAAAACTTAACGATCCAAATCGTTGATCCAAAAACGATCGAAAAGAAATTACAAGAAGCAGAAGAGCAAAAACAAGCTGCCTCTCGAGAAGAAGATTTCGAAAAAGCTGCTTACTATCGCGATCAAATCAATAAATTGCAAAAAATGAAGGAACGCCAAATCAGCGAAGAAGAAACGCCAGTCATTACCGAAAAAGACATGGAACAAATCGTTGAAGAACGGACAAATATTCCAGTTGGTGAATTGAAAGAAAAAGAACAAACGCAATTGAAAAATCTTGCGGATGACTTGAAAGCTAAAGTTATCGGACAAGATGAAGCGATCGATAAAGTAGCCAAAGCGATCCGCAGAAATCGGGTCGGTTTAGGCAAACAAAACCGTCCAATTGGCTCTTTCTTATTCGTCGGGCCAACCGGTGTCGGGAAAACCGAATTAGCAAAACAATTAGCCTATGAGATGTTTGGTTCTGAAGAATCGATGATTCGTTTCGATATGTCAGAATACATGGAAAAACACAGTGTATCCAAACTGATTGGCTCTCCTCCTGGTTACGTTGGCTATGAAGAAGCGGGTCAATTGACGGAAAAAGTTCGTCGGAATCCATATAGCCTAATTTTATTAGACGAAGTGGAAAAAGCCCATCCTGATGTATTGCATATGTTCTTGCAAATTCTCGATGATGGTCGTTTGACGGATGCCCAAGGACGTACAGTCAGCTTTAAAGATACGCTGATCATCATGACTAGTAATGCGGGAACTGGCAAAGTTGAAGCCAATGTTGGCTTTGGCGCAGCGCGTGAAGGCATCACTCGTTCCGTGTTAAATCAATTGAACAATTACTTTACGCCAGAATTTCTCAATCGCTTTGACGGGATCATCGAATTCAAGGCACTAAGCAAGGAAAACTTGTTATCGATCGTGTCCCTTATGCTGCATGATGTCAATCAAACACTTAGTCATCAAAAATTGCATATCGATGTTCCACAAGACGTGCAAGAAAAACTGGTCGATCTAGGTTACAGTGCAACGATGGGTGCTCGCCCATTGCGCAGGACCATCCAAGATCAAATCGAAGACGGGATTGCTGAATATTATCTTGAGCATCCTCAAGTTCGTCAATTAAAAGCACAATTGGAGGATTCCGATAAAATCGTTGTAACTTCAGCCGAATCCTCTGCACTTCCTGAAGAAACACCTTCTGCTGAAGAGGAAAAACCATCGGAAACAGATGAGCAATAACGTGTCAAAACGGTGACCAAACCGTTCGTTTTGCCAGACAACCATGTTTTGCCAAAAAATTGGGTAATTCCGAGTTGTCTGGCTTTTCTTTTGAAAAAAAACGACCTATAATGTTATTAATAAATACATAGAATGTGAGGTGAGTCTGGTGAAATTAATCAACGTTACAAACAGCCATTCTCGACTAGTATTGAATCAACTTGAAAATACCGACGCAGAACTTGTAAAGGTTTACACTGCCGGAGACACGACCGTGATCTTTACCTCAGCGCCGAACCACAATGAAATTTTGCTGATCAATAAAAAACGGAATATTCGCCCGACGGAAGTAGAAGAAATCAAAAATTACTTCTTGAAAAAATTACCTGATGGATCCTATGATCCTGCTACGATCTCTGTGATCCAAATGCCCGAAGTGGTAGAAATCTCCATCAAAAAAACGTTGTCTTCCTCACGTTAGCTTTGCCTAATCACGTGTTTAAAAAATATCTATAAAAGGTGACTGTCGCAGCCCTCTTTTATAGATATCTTTTTTTGTCTTCTCTCCTCCTTCTTTCGCCTAGTACTTCGACCAACGCTACCTGATAGTCAAGCAAAAAAAGAGAGCATTACGCTCTCTTTTTCAAGTATATTTATTAGAAATCATCGACTGGATCATCACATGTAGATTGTGCCAATCCTTGGTACTATGAACATTGCCAAAAAATGTAAATTTCTGTGACTCATTATGGATCAGCACGCCATCAGAAACCAGTATGTCTGAGTCTCCTAAGTTCGAACTAAAGTGAATCACATTTTCATTGTAAATTTTCAATAGTTTGTTCTTAATGACCGGGATATATTCTGGGTGGTTCAAAAGAGAAATACCAATGCGAATCGGTTCCTCTTTTTGGATAGGTAAATAAGATGCTGTAATCTGAGCGATTTTCCTTAAGAAAAGGGCTTCTTTTTCTATTACAAACGAATGGCGCTGCAAGACGGTCGCAATCAGCTCCTCCACCTCTAATACGCGTTCGTTCGTAGAGGACAAATCTTCAGTAGACACAAAACTATCCAAAAAGAGATGAAGACAGCCCCATGTATTCATCACTAATTCATAGGTAAGAAACGCTTCAATCGCTTTGGAAAGATCATACTTTTGCGACAAGACAGCCACAACATCGGCAGAAAATTCGACCAATGGATTCCCCGAGAGGTTTCGCAGCTGTTTCCCCAAAAGAAGTTTCTCTTGATCCGAGATCGTTTCAGGTATGAAGAGAAAAACCCAGAAATGATAAAAAATCTGTTCTTTCTCGATATCTTGCTGACTTCTGATCGGCAGCAGCTTGATCACTTGCTTTTCCCCATTGAGTTGCTTGATTTGCTCATAAATAGCGATGGAAGCTTCGTCTAATTCATTGACGATATAGCCCCTCAACACCGCATTCTCAATGATTGAAAACATAATGTCGTGCTTCACTTTTGTAGTTTTCAACGGCTCATATTCTTTCGCAGCTAATTCAACGCTTGCACGGGTGCGCTGATTGATGTAAACATTGCAAGCCATGATCTCAACTAAATAATGGTACATCCGCACACAAGGCTCTGCCCCTGTCAGATCAATGGAATCTGTGTTGTTATTGATAGTAATCGGGACATTTTGGATAACCAGCATTTTTTTCAGATAGCTGATCAATTTATAACAATAAGAAATACTAAAAATCAATTCTTCTGAGATGTCCACCATACGGGTCTTTCTTTTTCTTAACAAATAGGATAATAGACGATAATAAGGAGATTCTAAGAAATACTTCTTCTTTAGATTCACAAAAATATGCAGGCTTTGTTCTTCGTTTAATTCTCGTGACAAATAAACGGTTCTCTTTTTCAACAAAAAAATAGACTCATCAAAGGTCGTAAACTCTCTCATATCTTCGGCGATTTCATTGATCAATATTTTCACCTGATACAAAGATTTGTTTATCGTTTCACATATTTTATCAAGAGACAGCTGCTTCTCCAAAATGATATTTCTAATAATAGTTAATTTATCTACCTGTTTTTTGGTTAAATAAAACCTATACAACTTTTCTATATACTCCAAAATTTTTTACCCGCCTTATTTAAAAAGTATCCTAGTTTCCAATTATAGTAAAATAAACTTAAATTTGAGCCTCTTTTTTCATTAAACGGACAATTTTAATAAAAACTTCAGAAAAATCCCCGCTTCTTTAAAACAGAACGGGTGAGAAGAACTTGTGAAATGATTCTTACCTTTTGTAACAAAAAAGTGTTGGAAACCATTAAAAAGATCCTGGGAATTAGCTGTTTCCATAAACTTAGATAAAATTTGTATTCTTTCATTGATTGGTAAGTGACTTGGAGAGTAAAATCATTTTCTAGCTGGACAAACTTCTTTGAGGAATCAAGTTCATTTCAAAGAGCTTGTAATAAAATATCTTCTCTTTTTAGCCAGCAATCTTTGTATTCATAAATGTTGATGATCGACAATTCATCACTCATCTCATTAATTGACCGCATAATTTCTTCATCATCCGAATCAACATTGCCAATGACATGCAAATCATAATGAATACCAGATTTATCCACGCACTCAACGATATAACTGATGACATCTCCCCAAAAATGTTCCAATCGATGCGTGCCTCCTGCTTTTTCTAGCCTTGAACGTTCAGCGATACACAAAACGTTTTTCGAAGAGTATTGCAAGATGTTGATTTCCCCTAGTGATTCTGCTAAGTAGTCAAGAACCGATTGACGATCATCCTCTTGATCCACAATTAAATTTCTCTCTAAAATCGTGTTCGTCTTGTTGCTGAAAAAGCGCACAGTCAACATGGTAGCATTCTTTTGTCCACTGAAATTTATTCTGGTTTGCAGCATTTTGATTCACTCCTTAAAAGAACTTTGATCCTCTACTATTAAGGATATAGTAAGAACCAGCTGATTTTTATCGTCTTTTTTTCAAAAAAACTACAAATAAAATAATCATTGTCACTCTTTTTCTTTCTACTGACTAAAAGACCTGTCGATTAGAAACGGGTAGCAACTTCATAAAATTAAGATAGACAAAAAACTCTTTCAAAGCTTTCTTCAAAGAGTCTGATTGTATATTCTTAAAAAAATATGCTTCCTATTAAAATCTATGGTTCATGAGATAGCCATCCCAAACAGTTAGTTTTTGAGATATCATCATAATAAAATAAACATGAACGTTTATTAACACGGGAGTACCCCTTGATTTCTCTGTCATGTGAAGCTAGAAGATTTGTAGGGGCAGATTACAAATTGAATGAAAACGTTAATTGATATTTTTTAAATAAGTAACTTTGATATACCTATCCAATAGGAATACATATATAGAATCATACTTTTTAATCCCCACCCTACGCAACTGTTCATACGCGTAAAGCTACTGCCAAAATAGTTTCTTAAAAATGATAGAAAGTTGATTTCTATTGAATTGCAGGGGTTCGCTAAAGAAATATTAAACATGAATTTTCAGAACTCGTTTCTCTGACAGCGACTGATTCAGAGCAAATTCTCAGAGACTACGAATAACATTTTTTTCGTTTTTTAGGTCCAATCCTAGTTGGAACGACAATTCTTTCAACTCTGAGAAGACGTTGACTTAAAATAAAAGCCAAAATATAACCCTGCAACAAATTTACTTTCATAGTGATTATTACCGAATTGATAATTCGTAGACAGAAAGATCGGTCGACTTGATAATCAGCATCATTTGACCACTAGAATATTTAATTAAATTATTGTATAAAAAAATCAGATTAATAAAATACTTTCTACTTTTTCATTAAAAATAGCGAAAAAACGGATAATAACATAATTCACCATCATTGTATACTTTATTTAAGCAGTAAATCATCTGCAAAAATTAAAGTGAGGTTTTATTATGAAAAAAGTTATTTTGGGTACTACATTGGCAACATCTTTACTACTAGTAGGAGGAATCACTGCGTCAGCGACTATTGGAGACCCGGTTACCGCTCCCCCAATCGCTGTTACTATCAACGAACCAGAAAATGGTGTTAGCTTTACATTTAACACCTTGACTTTAAATGAATTCGAAATTAGTGACGCCTTATTGGATGGAACTCAGGAAGGAACTATTGAAAACGTTGGTGGAACATTAACAAACTTGACCCGTGACCCTATGAGCGTTACCATTAGAGTTTCTTCTGGATCTAATGGTATCTACTTCTCAAATTCACTGAAAGAAATCTCTTTGCCAGCAATAACTGCAGACCCTATCGCTCGTTCAACAGAAGGCGAGTCCGTTAACTTCACATTCAATCGTGAAACTGCTTTGCTAGACGAAGGCACACCCACTATCACAGTTACTGCATCAGATACTCCTGACACTGGTAATGGCGATACATTTTAATTTATAAAAAAGGATAGCATATGGATAAAATATCAAAACACAGAGACTCTTTTCTAAGAGTTTCTGTGTTCTTCCTCATATTGACAATAATCGCAAATATAAATATAAGTATTGCAACAGCGAATGAGACGACGAATACTTTAAAACTATCACTTAGTGATACTGAACATGAAACATCAAGAAATACTCTTACTCTTCCTTCTGATGTTGATAAAAAGTATACATTTGAAATCAAAATGGAAAACATTGGAGCTGGTGATTCATCAATAGCGGTCACTCCCTTTGCTTCAACTGCTATTTCAAGAGAATCCTCTATTTTGTACACTTCGAATACAGAGAACCTTCTCGATGGTAAATACGACTTTTCAAATTATGTTACTATCGCTTCAGATGCTATAGACGAGGAGAATCAAATAGAAATTGCCCCTAATGAATCTGTTGGTGTCAGCATTACCATAAATGTTCCAGACGACATAGAGCTTGAAGGTACTGTAATGGGTGGAATTAATTTTAAGCAAATATTAGGTGTTCAAACAGCTGAAGACTCTATTAGTATTGCGTCTGCCTACGAGTCTATCATTTTTATCAACTTACTTTTTAGTGATGTAGAAGAGCTCAAAGACGTCGTTTATGAAGACTTCTCCTTTGTTGTGCTTCAAGATACGGTAAACCTACAATTTTACGCACTCAACTATAATCCTATTTTAGGCAACTTGAACAATGCTCTTTACGAACTAATAAATCCAAATGGAGAAACAATTGCCTCTGGAGAGTTAGCAGATTCCGTTCTTTTAACGCCGTTAACCAAATCAAGAATGCAGATCCCTTTAATAGACGATAGTGAACTTATTGGAGGAGAATACCGTTTAACTATAGAAACAACTAGAAAAGCGATCACGACTACTTTTTCTTATGAGAAAGAAGACTTGGATAACTTCAAAAAAGAGAACCCTCCAACGAACACTGCCGATGTTCAGACAAATAATCAAATCCTTATCTGGATCATCTTTGTTCTCGTTGCAGCGTTGGCAGCTGCAGTCATCTATATTTTTAAATCAAAAAGAAAAAGAGAGGGCTAGTGTTGTGACCCCAAAAGTTAGCTTTTAGGACTAACTTTTGGAGGTCGCTTCAAAGCTCCTTTTTTTAGTACCACCAATTAGTCACAAACTTATTCAGCAAAAGCACTTATCACCTAGTATTAGAAAAGATGTGCAGCAAAAAACCGCTCCTATTCAGCTAAGCGGTTTTTCCTACACTAGTTTTAAACATATCTTTTATCAAAAATCACTTCTTTTGTAAAAATTGTCGCTATCTCGCACTGGCACTCTTCCTCTAAACGATCCTCATGGACAGTATCATCATTGATATCCTCAAGTGATTCTTCTTGGCTGAATGAATCTTTCTCTAAAGAGTCTTCTTCCTCTGGGCGTTCAGATTCATCTTCAATGCCATCGTCTTCTTGCTTTTCATCGTCTTGGTCTTCATCTGTCAAGTTTTCATCTGGAATCTCTTCTTTTTCCTCATCCGTCTGATTCATTTTTATATCTTTCGTAAAGGTCTCTGAATCATCAATTGCTGTAAACGTGACTGATAGGTAGTACTCAGAGTTGGCATCAAGGTATTCCTTTATGTTCAATGTTGCAGCTACGTTAAGAATCATTGATGCTTCATCAGTATCCTCAATCTGAATGATCTTCTCTTCCGAACCGTTCACGCTGTTTAGCTCTGCTGAAAATGCTTCTCCGACAGCCGTTATCGTTACGCTAAAAGCACCTTCACTGCCGTTGCTATCGACAGACAGCTGAAGATCTTGTGTGGTTTTCAACAAATAATAGTCTTCGTCCTTAAAGTCAATCGTGTTCAATTCAAAAATCAACGTTTCGGAAACGTCATCAGCCATAGCCTCTACTGTTGGAAAGAAAAATATCGCCGAAAATATGAATAACAAGCTTTTTAGCACTACATGGTCCCCTTTCTGCTTTCAGAAATCACTTTTATTTAATAAATAATCATTTGCTTTAGCAAAATCGATAGATAGATAACTAGTAGACTAGCAATAAGACTAATTCATTATGGCGTCCCGAAGCCATGGTTCACCAACTGAAAACTCAAGCCATCTGTTAGAAGTGCTTCAAATGAAGTTTCAAGGGCAATCACCGATTCATGCTCAGATAAAGAACTAGTAGCATCTGACAAAAAGAACATGTCCCTCGATCAAATGATTAAACGACCTCTATCACTGGCAATCTATTCTCTGCTTTCCCTCTACTTTCAAACAAGGAGAAAATTTCCTGAATCATCAAATGTGCCTATGATCTTTTTCTATTCATTTCAAATGCATTTCCTTGTGGTCACCTTTAATACTACGCTCTTTTTCCGACTCATTTTATCTTCTTTTAAAAGAATGGTTATAAATTAGGATAATTGTCTGATCATTGAACGATTGCCCCCAATCATGCAACCTTCCTTCTGTATCAAAAGCACGTTTTCAGCAAAAAAAGCCCCTTCTTATCCATTTGGATAATGT
>NZ_BCPT01000007.1 GCF_001544095.1 Enterococcus casseliflavus NBRC 100478
AATCTCAAAAACGATGGTTTTTGAAGTGAATTCTATAAAAGGAGGAGGGAGAATGAACATCAAAGGTGCGCGTTTTTTTGCAAAACTTCTAAAAGGCTGTCTCGCCTTATGGGTCGCTTGCAGTTTTCCAATAACAAGCTTCAGCGATGAGCTGCGATCAACCGAAACAGATGGCACCGTGCAGTTTACAGGAGTATATGAACCGCTAGATCCTCCAGAACCATCACCGCCAACAGGACCAGTCCTACGCCCGCCGCAAGACACGGTGAAGCCGGGGGGAGAACTGCCTCAGACTAACACCGTTCAGCGATTGGATTGGGTGATTCTAGGCTGTCTTTTGATAATTATCGCGCTTGACTTATATGTACTAAAACAAATCATTCGAAAAGGAAAAGCTACTTCCCAAAAGTGGGAATAGCGTCCATTTAACAAACAAGAGAATGACATTTAGGAGTGAATGGGATGAACTCATTTTTTCGTAAAAAAAATAAAGAATTACTGGTTTTGCTTATCTTACTCCCTCTGATTATGACGTTCACGATCATGAATGCCGAGACGATTTATTCGTGGACCCCAGAGAATGAGCAAGAGGAGAAATCAGCTGAAGAAGTAATCGGAGAAATCTTCTTTCCAGAAGAATTGATCCAAGGAGAAGTCGATTATGTACTAGATTTTATCTTTTACTCAGAAGATGCCCTTGAAACGGTGGACCTCGCTTTGCCTGAACAAGTAATCATCGATCAGGAAGCATTGATGGAGGGGCTAACTGCTGTAAAAACAGAAAACGAAGGGGTGTGGCAGCTGATCAGCGAGACCCCACAAACCACCTTTGTCTTACCGATTATTGTGGATACGATCGGAGAATATGAGCTCATCGTTGCCGAGTCTGCGTCACAACGGCTTCTGATAGTGGAAAACACGGTGATCGAAGATACTGATCAAGACGAAGATGAAAATGATTCTGCGGAAGCTGCACAAGAGGAAGAAGGAGAAGAGGCTTCGGATGCGGCAGCGAAAGAGGCGGAAGTAGATGATAGAAGTGAGCAGATGGTCGAAGTGACGATTGACAAAAACAATTTTAGAGAACACTTTGATGTCCAAGGCACTGCTACTTACAATGAAGAAACGGGTCTATTAGTCTTGACAGAAGATATCACTTGGTCAGTCGGTTATGTTACCTTAAAAGACAGAATTAGTCTGGATCAGCCATTTACGCTTAAAGGTAGAGCCAATATAGGGTCTAAACCACGTGGTGCTGATGGGATGGCATTTGGCTTTCATAATTCTGAGACTCACATAAGAGGTCATGAGGGCAATGCATTTGGGATCGGTGGACTGAGAGATGCCTTCGCTTTTAAACTAGATAATAATTATAATGATACTCGAGGTCTTTTTGATAGTAATAGGTTTACCGTTGAAAGGGATCCAATACAAGTCGGCGATGCACCCTTTGCTGGCTTTATCTATCATAGGACACCAGTATTACTGGAAACATATATGGGAAATGATGCTCCAGCAGCAAGAACGGGTGCCAGAAATGGGGCAGATGATCCGATCTTGATTGAATATCAGCCAAATAATGAAGGTCGCTGGTTTCAAGTTACGTATAGAGATCGGATTTGGCGACGTGATATCAGTGATTGGCAGCCCGCTGATGTTTCTGCAATGGCATTTATTATAGCCGGCAGTACGGGAGCGAGAAGTGATCGCCATACCTTTTATTTTGAAGAAATGAACTACTACATTGGTACCGGAACCGTCCATGTAAACTATCTGGATCGAGAGACAGGAGAGCCTATTCTTCCTGCTGATACACTGGATCTGCCGTTACGTTTTCTTCATACACTGGACCCCAAGAACCGAGAGAGCGATGAACCCTATCAGTTAGGGTATGACTATTATGGTGTTGAGTATGAAGCAGAACACTTTGACCCAGATACATTTGACATTATGCCGCAGCCGTTCCATCAGGAGGTGACTTTTTTATTTGATCGCGTGCCATCGAACATCAAGATCAATCACATAGATGAAGAAGGGGTAACACTGAGGGAACCAACCTATCAAGGAGAATTCGTAAATGAATCGGTCGATATCCTGCCTGTGGAGATTTCTTATTATCAATATCTTTACGAGCGGGACGGTCAGCCGCTGGAAACAAGAGTCACCCGAGATGAACAAGAATACTGGCTGGTGTATGGTTTGGAAAGTACTCCGCAACCAGTAGATCCTCTTGACCCGGATACGCAAGTAAACCCTGAGAATCCGCCTGAGATTGATGAAGAACAAGGGTTTGTCAGCTTGGATTTTGTTTCCCAATTCCAGTTTGGGACAGTGGGCATTCGGTCAGAAACGACGACCTATGATGCCTTACCGCAAAAACTGCTTCATCCGGCTGATCCAAATGATAATCTACGCCCTAATTATGTGCAAGTTTCGGATCGGAGGCGGGAAAATTCTGGTTGGACCCTCCGTGCAACCTTACGAACCCCTTTTGAAAGTGATGAAGGGCATCAACTGAATGGTGCTAGAATTTTGTTAAACAATATCGATGTAGCAACGACTCGAGAGAATGTGTCTGATCCCCCTACGTTTAAACCGCAAGCAACCCTGACTGTTGGACAGGCTGAAGTGATTGCGCAAGCAAATGCCAACGAAGGTAGAGGCACTTGGGTCCAGCGCTTTGGCGATCGAGAAACAATGGATCAAAGTGTGAAACTTGAGGTGCCAGTGAGTGCAGCACCTCAAGCCACGCGATATACAGCAACGATCCTCTGGGAACTTTCCTTTGTTCCTTAAGAATAAAGTAAAAAGAAGCTGCAGCTAGTTGCAGCTTCTTTTTATTAGAATCATGGAAGAGACAATGTCGGACGTATCAGGGGATTTGGTGCGATCGATTTTTTGTGGTACACCTTGTACCATGATGAAGATTTTTCCTTTTTCCTATGAGTTGCACCAAAGTAGGAACACTATCTTTTTTTGAAAACGTTTTTAATTATACTGGATGAAAGGAATAGATACTTTTTTGCTTCTGCTAAGAAGGCGCAAATAAGGCTTTTTTTAAGCAAAAGAAGAGAACCGAATGATTGGAGAGAATAATAGTGGAGACCGTAAAACTAAAAGAACTGATTGACCAAATGACCGTAGCTGAAAAAGTGGGCCAGTTAGTCCAACTGACGCCAGATTTTTTTGCACAAGGAGGAGAAATCACGGGTCCGATGCAGCAATGGCAAATGAGTGAAGACCAATTATTTACGATTGGTTCTGTGTTGGGCACTCATACTGCTGAACAAGTATATGCCATCCAAACGTCTTATCTTGAGAAAAGTCGTTTAAAGATTCCCCTTGTTTTTATGGCAGATGTTATCCATGGGTATGAAACGATTTTCCCAATTCCGCTTGCCTTAGCCTCTTCCTTTGATGCGCAGTTAGTGGAAGAGGTTGCTAAAGCTTCAGCGAAAGAAGCGGCAGAAGCTGGTGTCCATGTCACGTTTTCACCGATGGCGGATCATGTCAAAGACGCGCGCTGGGGAAGGGTCTTGGAAAGTAATGGGGAAGATCCCACCTTATCTTCTGTATTGACGGCTGCTTATGTACGAGGGTATCAAGGAACTGCTTCCCTTGCAGAAAATAAACAGCGAATTGCCGCTTGTGTCAAACACTTTATCGGCTATGGCGCTGCAGAAGGTGGACGGGACTACCATACCGTTGATTTGTCCGATCTGGAGCTCTATCAGAATTATTTGCCCGCGTTTCAGGCTGCGATTGAAGCAGGGGCGCAATTAGTAATGACCTCCTTTAATACGATCCACGGTGTTCCTGCCACCGCAAATCAACCCTTATTGCAGGAAGTATTACGACAAAAGCTGGGATTCGACGGCTTGATCATCTCAGATTGGGCAGCGGTAGCGGAATTGATGGCGCATCGTGTAGCTGCTGATCGAAAGGAAGCCGCAAAGAAAGCTTTTACTGCTGGCGTGGAAATGGATATGATGAGCGATTGCTATCTGAATGCATTGGAACAAATCATTCATGCAGAACCTGAAATGAACGAGCAGCTAAATAAGGCTGTCTTTCATGTGTTAAGCTTAAAAAATAAGTTGGGTCTTTTTGAAGACCCTTTTAGAGGATTAGTGCAGGGCAACTTAGCACCAAAATTAGTGCAGGAAACACGCCACCTTTCACGAGAAGCAGCAAAGAAAACAACGGTTCTTCTGAAAAACCAAGCACTGTTGCCGTTACAGAAAAAACAAAAGGTCGCATTGATCGGCCCCAAAGCAGCTTCGAAGGATCTTTTGGGGGCTTGGTCGTGGATCGGCAAACCGGAGGCTGCGGTCTCCTTAGCGGAGGGTCTTTCTCAAAAAGAAATTGACTTAACTGTCTTATCGTATCCTGATGGGGAAATGCTGATGAGTACCTTTATTGATGAGGCGTGTAAAGTTGTTAAAGAAGCTGAGGTTGTTTTATTGGCTCTGGGGGAAACTAGCGAGGAAGCGGGAGAAGCGGCAAGTCTGACCAAACTTTCTTTATCAAGAAAGCAAGAAGCATTGATTGAAGCAGTAAGTCAGGTCAATCCTAGGATCGCAACGATTCTTTTCTGTGGCAGACCACTGGTTTTGACCGCCATCGAGCCTCTTTGCCAAGCCATCATGATTGCTTGGTTCCCTGGATCAGAAGGAGGCAATGCGTTGGCAGATTTGTTGATGGGCGAGTCTGAACCGCAAGGACGTTTAGCTATGAGTTTTCCTCGAGCAGAAGGCCAATTACCGATGACCTATGCTCAACTCTCTACAGGGCGTCCACTGACTGAAGAGAATAATGATCAAAAATATATTTCGCGTTATATGGATGAAAAAAATGAGCCATTGTTTTCTTTTGGCTCGGGGATGGGCTATGGTCGATGCACGATCACCCACACCCAAATCATTAATCCTCAGGAAAAGGATGCACCATTTGAGATCAGCTGCACGCTGAAAAATGAGGGAGATGTGCCGCATACGACGACACTGCAACTCTATAGCAGAGACGATGTTACAGAAGTAGCGCGACCGATGCGGGAATTAAAACAATGGCAAAAAATCCATCTTGCTGCAGGCGAAGAAAGGCAGCATACATTCTATGTTACACCAGAGGATTTTGCTTACGTTCATTCCGATTTCTCGACAAAAAGTGATCCTGGTACGATTTCTTTATACCTTGGCTTTGCTGCTGCCTCAGCGAAGTTGATTGGTACGCTCACGATTTAAAAGCCTTTCGAGGCTTTTTTTTGTAGGTACAACTTGTACCATGATGGCA
Source organism: Enterococcus casseliflavus NBRC 100478 (assembly GCF_001544095.1). GTDB lineage: Bacteria > Bacillota > Bacilli > Lactobacillales > Enterococcaceae > Enterococcus_D > Enterococcus_D casseliflavus. The sequence continues at coordinate 5,293 of NZ_BCPT01000007.1, forward strand.
CAGGTTTCAAGTTGCTGGTACAAACGCCAATCAGCCCTAGAATCATTGTGGATGAAAACGTTTTTATATATAGTTGGATTATCAGATGACCAGTGAGGTAACGGTCGTTCATTTTTCCGATAAAATAAAAACGTTTTTATTTTTGCGGGATCAGTTTAGGAGGTGAGGGGCATTTGGCAAATCGAATCACGATCCGAGAAGTAGCGAAAGAAGCAAATGTGTCGATTGCGACGGTTTCCAAAGCACTCAACGGTGTCGATGTTGTTCGCCCAGCTACGAAAGAACGTGTGGTGGCGGCAGCACAACGTTTGCATTATGTTCCCAATTTAATGGGCAAACAATTGAAAAACACGAAAACGAAAATGCTCGGTTTCTACACTACCAGCATGAAAGGGCCTTACTTTAGCGTATTAGTTGAAGCGATTGCCAGAGAGGCAGAAAAACATGGTTATGCGGTCAATGTCTTCTTATCCACGGATAAACGAGTGGTTCTCAATAGTATATTAGGCGGTGTTGTTGATGGCATTATTGGCTTTGAAGATTTTTTAACAAAGCAGGATTTGGCTGCGATGGAACGAGAACAAATCAAAGCCGTCTTTATCGATCGAAACATTCAAGAGAAGAACTTCGGCAGTGTAGTCTTTGATTCTTTCAAAAAAGGAAAAGCAGCCACCGAGTATCTTTTGTCTCTTGGCCACAAAAAAATTGCCTTTATCAGTGGTATCACTGGTGTTTATGATAGTGATGAGCGCTTAAGAGGGTATTTAGAAGCATTAAACGAGGCAGGGGTTTCTAAAAGGTCGGACTATCAATTACAGGGGTTCTTTGAAGAAGAACGAACGAGAGTCCGTGTGCAACAGTTTTTGTTAGAGCAGAAAGATTTACCCACAGCGTTTCTGGCGGGAAATGATCTTAGTGCGATCGGAACGGTCAAGGCGATCCATGAGACCAAGTGGCGGGTGCCAGATGATTTCAGCGTAATTGGTTTTGATGGCATCGATCTTTTGGACTATTTCATGCCTCGGTTGACGACTGTGAAAAATCCAATCCAATTGCAAGGGGTCACGGCAGTCAAACACTTGATCGAAATGATTGAGGAAAATGCCATTGGGATCTCCTACGTTTTACCAGGGGAATTGTGTATCAATCAATCGACAAAACAAGTAAATGAATAATGAGGGTGAAGCAATGTTTATTGGAATCGATGTTGGAGGAACCACCATCAAATATGGTGTGATCTTGAAAAACGGTGAAATTGTCAAAAAAGGACAGATGCCGACGATCCATGAAAAGGAGGGATTTTTGCAATCCATCACAGCATTGATCAAATCATTGCAGCAAGAAGCAATAGTCGATGGTGTCGGGATTAGCGCACCGGGCATCATCCAAAAAGATGGCACGATGATTACAGCAGGATCAATCAAATCCCTTTATGGAATCAATTTAAAGCAAGAAATAGAAGAACGTGTCAAGCTACCGGTCATGGTTGAAAATGATGCCAATGCAGCGGCGATCGCTGAAAAATGGCTTGGGCACGCACAGAACTGTGAGAACTATCTATGCCTTGTCGTCGGTACAGGCATTGGCGGTGGGATCATTGTTAATGATCAGCTCTATCGCGGCAGCCATGGCATGGCAGGTGAATTCGGATGGATGCTGATCGATAGCTTACCTGACCAAGGAAATTTAGAAACTGTTTCCTTGAACCAAAGAGCTGCTGTCGTGGGGGGGCTTTGCCACCAGTACCAGTTGGCACTTCAACAGCTTGGTCGGAGTGATTTCCCTCAAGATGCGGTAGAGATCTTTCAGCGAGGAGCGCAAGGAGAAGTGGTAGCGAACCAAGTGCTTGCACAGTTTTTTCAAGATTTATCAGTGGGCTTGCTCAATTTGATCAGTACATTTGATCCCGAGCTGATTTTGATTGGTGGTGGGATCAGTGAAAATGATGGGTTTATGGCAAGGCTTGAAGAGAACCTCTGTCAGCTAAAAGCTCGCCATGAAAGTATTGGTTACTTAGAAGGACGCACGATTGCACCGATTCGACGTTCAAAATTAAAAAACGATGCAGGTATGATTGGTGCGGTCTATCAGTTGATGAACCAACGAAGGAAGTAACTCATTTCCTTCAGATGAAAAAGTAAGCGTTTTAGAAAGGGTGGAACAATGGAATCTAAAGGAGTCGTACTTAAAGCAACCCCAAAGAAAAGAACCTTTTTGCAGAAACTAAAAGGCCAAAGTTTTTATCAAGCAATGGTTTGGCCAGGGATTATCCTGATGATTATTTTTAATTTTATCCCACTATACGGGATCGTCATCGCATTTAAAGATTACTCAGTGCTTGATTCGATCGCGAATGCAGAGTGGGTCGGTACCCAATATTTCCAAGAATTTTTTAGTGATTCAATGTTTTGGACGGTGATGAGTAATACGTTAGGCATCAGCTTTTTTAAACTACTGATTGGTTTTCCAGCAGCGATTGGCTTAGCGGTATTGATCAATGAAATCGTTCATGTGCGCTTGAAGAAGGTTGTTCAAACGGTGTCTTATTTGCCACATTTTCTTTCTTGGGTCATCTTAGGAGGCATGTTTATTACGTGGTTGTCTGATACCGGTTTGGTCAATAATTTACTGTTAGGTGTTGGGTTGATCGATGAACCGATCCGCTTCTTGACTGATCCCGAAAAATATTGGGCGATTGCAGTCTTTTCCGATATTTGGAAAGAAGTTGGATGGAATACGATTTTATACATCGCTGCTATGACAGGGATCAATCCAGCTCTTTATGAAGCAGCGAGAATGGATGGCGCCACGAAGTTTCAGCAGATTACTCGGATCACGATCCCTTCGATCCGTCATATTATCGCCTTGACATTTGTTTTGTCAGTCGGTGGGTTATTGGGTTCGAACCTCGATCAAACACTCGTATTACAAAACCCTGTCAATTATCAGTCCAGTGAAGTCATTAATTCATTCGTCTATAAAATGGGGATTCAACAAGGAGACTTCTCCTATGCGACCGCCGTTGGTCTATTTGTGTCGGTTGTTTCATTGATCCTTGTGGTCGGTAGTCATCTTTTGACAAAAAAAATCAGTGATGAATCAGTCTTTTAGAGGAGGGAAAGTATGAAACAAACATTTTCAAAAGATGAGAAGATCTTCAATACTGCCAATGTGATTTTCATGGTGTTCTTCTTAGCCATCATTGCGTTGCCACTATGGAATATCGTCGCCTTGTCTTTCAATGATGCAACCGATGCCGCAAGAGGGGGGATCTATTTCTGGCCACGGGAATTTTCACTAGAAAGTTACTACACCGTTTTTGAAGATTCTGCGATCTATAAAGCCTTTGTCATCTCAGTTGCAAAAACAGTGATTGGTGTTGTTTTGCATACGGCATTGACGGCGATGGTTGCTTACGGGATGAGTCGTAGAAACTTAATGGGGCGGAAAATCTATATGAACATGGGGATTTTAACGATGTTCGTTTCTGGAGGGATGATTCCTACCTTTCTCTTATTTAAAGAACTCGGCTTGTTAAATAATTTTTGGGTTTACATCATACCTGTTTTATTTTCTTTTTACGACATGGTGATTTTGATGAATTTTTTCCGGAGCATTCCATTTTCGCTGGAAGAATCTGCCATGATGGATGGCGCCAATCCTTTTATTATTTTCGTAAAAATCATTTTGCCATTGTCCCTTCCAGTTTTGGCAACCATCGCATTATTCCACGGCGTCTTTCAGTGGAACGACTACATGACCGCCAATATCTATGTTGATGATCGTAGTTTATATCCTTTACAAATGCTACTATTTCGGATCGTTTCGGAAAATCTATCGCCTGCAGTAGCAACAGGCACCAATGTGGTCAGAAATACGACTTCTCAGTCATTGCAATTAGCAACCATGGTGGTAACGACGGTTCCTGTCGTCGTGATCTATCCATTTTTACAAAAGTACTTTATTCAAGGGATGACTCTTGGATCAGTAAAAGAATAGACAAAAGGAGAGAAAAAAATGAAAGCAAGCAAATTATTCTTAGGAATCGGTCTCGTATGTACATCAGTCGTGGTATTAGGCGCCTGTGGTAATTCCAACAGCGAGTCAAAAGGGGCTGCTGTAGTAGAAGATCTGCCAGAAGCTCGCTTTGAAGCAGACAAAGATACCCCAAGCTGGCAAAAAGACACTGACCATGAAGCGACCTTGAAGTGGTATGTCAACTTTGATTGGTATGCTCAGCCAGGGTGGGGAAAAGATACTGTGACGCGAAAAATCAAAGAAGATATGAATATCAATGTCGAATTTATTTCAGGGAATGATGAGAACCTTAACACGATGTTAGCTGGAGGCGATCTGCCAGATATCATGACCTTCGATAAAAATCTATCTGCTGCCAACGAAGCGACGAAATTTGCTTTACCACTGAATCTTTTGGCAGAAAAATACGATCCTTATTTCCTAGAACATGCAGCGAAGCCTGAATCTGTTCAATGGTTTACTTTAGAAGATGGCAATATCTATGGATACCCAAGCTTTTCAACGACTGCGCAAGATTATGAGGACGGCAATGTAGTGGGAGATCAAGTCTTCATTGTCCGCAAAGATATTTACGAAGCATTGGGTGAACCTGATATGTCGACGCCCGAAGGATTTTTAGATGCGTTAAAACGGGCAAAAGAAGCATTTCCGACAGCAGATGATGGTGCTGCATTAGTCCCATTTGCTTCGACTGCATTAGATATTTCCAATGGCGGGGATGGCGCTTATGGTGGTACTTTGCAAGATTTTCTAAGCATTGCACCCAGTGTTGATGGGCAATTCAATGATCGAGACGCTGATGAGGAGTATATCACGTGGATCGAGACTTTTAGAAAAGCTTACAATGAAGGATACATTACCAACGACCAATTTTCAGACAATGACAACACGATGAAAGAAAAACTAGGGCAGGGCCGTTACTTTGCTTACTTGCATACAAACACGAAAGGACTCAATGAGTTCATGTCAGACAATAATGCCCGTAATCCTGAACAAACCTATATTGCCGTCGATGGGCCGAAGAATTCGAATGGCGATGATTCCACTTTTACTGGCGGAAATATTGGTGGATGGACACAAACCTTTATCACGACGTCGACAAAAGAACCCCAAAAAGCCATGGAGCTTTTGACCTATTTGGCAAGTGAATATGGCACGATGGTCACGACCTTTGGGATTGAAGGGGAAACATACAACCTCGTAGATGGCGTGGTTGAATACTCAGAGGAAACAGAGGCCTTACGAAATTCGGACATAGCTCGTTTTGACAAGGAAGTTGGGCTAGGTTCTTATTGGTTTGTTGGGAATGACAATTATGCTATCCAAATGGGACAAAAACCAGCTACATCGATTCGTCAGATGGTGGAATGGTCTCAAGATAAGTTAGCACCACGTTTTGAGATCGAAGACATTGATCCTCGCACCGGTTCTGAAGCAAGAAACCTCACTTCCATCAACACAGCAAGAGTGCAAGCGTTGGTCAACTTTATTCAAGCAGACTCTGAAGAAGCGGGACGTCAGATTTGGGAAGACTACTTACAAGAACGAGAAAACAATGGGTGGTCAGCAATCGTTGATTACCGAAATGAGAAAATCGCTGAAAATATTGAAAAACTAAACTAAAGGTGTGTGTGTGATGTTTGCTTTAGAGAGTCGTTTTTATCGTCTTTGCGAAGTTATTTTTCGTATGCTGGTTTTGAATCTCTTGTTTTTGGTGGTGTCGTTTCCGATCATCACGTTTCCTGCAGCTATGCGAGCGGTCGTAGATGCTTATGAACATCCTGAAGCAAAACTGCTACGCCCCTTCTTGAAAAACAGCAAAAACGCATTGTTGAAGACCCTACCATTAGGGGTCTTCAATCTCTTCTCATTTTTATGCGGACTCAGCTTGTGGCGTTCTGCTGCTTTGACGAATTCATTGTTTTTCTCTTTTTTGACCATCATTTTTCTTACATTTTTGTTGTCCTACAACATTAACCTGTATGTGATGCAATCAAAATTGCAAGATCGGCAAAACCTGTTTGTCCTTTTTCGTAGTAGTTTTTTCTTTACGATGATGCACTACCATAAAGGGATCGGAATTTTAGTCCTAGCAGCGATCGGCTATTTCTTCACATGGCAATCAGCACCAAGTATCTTCTATCTGTTTTGTCTGTCTGGGCCCTTGTATTTTTATCAAAAAGTGTTGCATCTAAACAGAGTGGATCAATCTTGATTCACTCTGTTTTTGCTTGTATCCGCCACTAGCAAGGAAGTAGACAGGATGAAACATGTTCCAATCTTTGAAACGCATTGAATTGAAAACGTTTGCTATTCTATTAGTAACAAATGTTTCCTATAATGAACCTACAAATCAACTACAAAGGAGTTTCCTCAATGAAAGAAAAAGTGATGGATGCGATGCAGAAATTCTCCAAGGCAATGTTTGTGCCCGTTTTGATTTTGCCGATCGCAGGGATATTGATTGCCGTTGGGAATGTGTTTACAAATGTCCGCTTGCTTGAGCAGTTTCCTTTTTTGGATAATCCGATAACCACCGGTTTTGGTAGTATCTTATCCGCTTCCTTATTACCGATTTTAACCAATTTAGGCATTATTTTTTGTGTTGGGATCGCTCTAGGGCTAGCCAATAAGAAAAAGGCTGAAGCGGGATTTACCGCGTTGTTGGGATATTTCGTCTTCTTAAATGCAATGAACAAATTCATGGAGCTTCGGGGGATGTTGGTTCCAGCCGATGCACTTCAAGGTTCAGGGCAAGCGATCGTTTTAGGGATCCAAGTGCTGGATATGGGGGTCTTTCTTGGCATCATTTTAGGAATCGTCGTGGCATTGGTCCACAATCGTTTCATCGATACGACCTTTAACAATGCCTTTCAAGTTTATGGTGGCGCGCGCTTCGTCTTTATTGTCTTGATTCCGGTCGTCGTGTTGCTAGCCATCGTTTCCACGTTTGTATGGCCAGTAATACAAACTGGCATTGACGGTTTAGGCGGCATCATTCAGCAAACGGGCAACTTTGGTATCTTCTTGTACGGTACGCTAGAACGCTTATTGATTCCAACTGGCTTGCATCACTTGATCTACACGCCGTTTTTGTATACTTCATTAGGCGGTGTCGCAGAAGTTGGCGGTCAAGTCTTTGAAGGGGCACGAAACATTTATTTTGCGGAAATTGCTGACCCAGCAGTCCGCGTATTATCGCAAAGTGTCATTTGGGACGCTCGTGGGATCTCAAAAATGTTTGGACTGATCGGTGCCTGTTTGGCGATGTATCAAACGGCAAAACCAGAAAATAAAGTCAAAGTCAAAGCCATTTTGATTCCAGCAGTTGTGACTTCCTTTATTGCAGGTGTGACTGAACCAATCGAATTTTCTTTTATGTTCGTGGCACCTGTTTTGTTCGTCATTCATTCTGCCCTTAGCGGCTTGAGCATGGTGGCGTTAAATCTCTTTGGTTCTCGCGCCATCGGACCGAATGGCTTCATCGACTTTCTTTTGTACAACTTGCCCTTAGGGATCGAGAAAACTCGCTGGCCAGTGTACTTGATCGTCGGGGTCGTCTTCTTCTTTCTTTATTACTTCTTGTTCCGCTTTTTGATCACGAAACTGAATTTGAAAACGGTCGGGCGTGAAGAAGATGGGACAGAGACCAAACTGTATTCGAAGAAAGAGTACAAAGAAAAACAACTTGCTGGAGCAGGTGTCGGGGTCATGGCGAATGACCAAGCCGCCCCTAGTCCGACTGGTGAAACAAGTATCTCAGCAATTATCACCAAAGCGCTAGGTGGCGATGACAATATCAAAACCATCGACAACTGCTATACCCGCTTACGTTTAAAACTAAAGGATCCTGAACTCGTGGATGAAGCACTGCTAAAAGACGAAACACAAGCCAAAGGCGTGATCAAAAATGGTGAAAATGTCCATGTCGTCTATGGGTTGACCGTGCCGAAAGTGCGGGAAGAGTTAGAAAATTATCTGGGAAGAGAAGGAGAGATTGAATGATGAAAAATTTTTCAGTAGTGATCGCAGGGGGCGGCAGTACTTTTACCCCGGGAATCGTTATGATGCTGCTTGACAATCAAGAACGCTTTCCTTTAAGAAAGCTGAAACTATACGACAATGATGAAGCACGTCAAGCGATCCTCGGTGAAGCCCTAGCGATTTTATTAAAAGAACAAGCACCGCAAATCGAATTTTCGTTTACGACGGATCCTGAAGAAGCTTTCAGCGATGTCGATTTCTGTATGGCGCATATCCGAGTAGGAAAGTATGACATGCGGGAAAAAGATGAAAAAGTCCCTTTGCGCCATGGCGTCTTTGGCCAAGAAACCTGTGGACCAGGAGGGATCGCTTATGGGATGCGCAGCATTACTGGTATGCTGGAGATCATTGATTACATGGAAAAATATTCCCCCGATTGTTGGATGCTGAATTATTCCAATCCAGCTGCAATCGTAGCTGAAGCGTGTCGGGTCTTGCGTCCGAAATCAAAGGTTCTGAATATTTGTGACATGCCCGTGGGCACGTTGCGTCGCATGTCGCAAATCATTGGCAAACAGCCAGAGGAACTAGAAGTTCGCTACTTTGGCTTGAATCATTTTGGCTGGTGGACCAGCGTCAAAGACAAAGAAGGCACGGAGTACATTCAAACCATTCGTGACTACGTTGCAAAACACGGCTATTTGACGCAGATCGAAGTGGATACCCAACATACTGACCCAAGTTGGCAAGACACCCACAAAAAAGCCAAAGACCTCTTGGCGCTCACACCAGAATATCTGCCAAATACGTACTTGAAGTATTATTTATACCCAGATTACGTCTACGAACACATGAAAGAACATCCAGAGTATACGCGTTCCAATGAAGTGATGGAAGGACGGGAAAAACGAGTGTTCGATCATGCCAAAAAGATCACTGCCCAAGGATCTGCTGAAGGGATCGCTTTTGAGATTGATGCCCATGCAACCTTTATCGTTGATTTGGCACGCGCCATCGCTTTTAATACGCATGAGCGAATGGTCATGATTGTGGAAAACAACGGCGCAATTGCGAACTTCCCGGATGATGCCATGGTGGAAGTGCCATGTATCGTCGGTTCTGATGGACCAGAAGCTCTTGCTCAAGGAAAAATTCCTGCCTTCCAACAAGCGCTCATGTTCCAGCAGGTGACTGTGGAAAAATTAGTGGTCGAAGCATATGTGGAAAAGAGCTATCAAAAAATGTGGCAAGCGTTAAGCCTTTCCAAAACGATTCCTAGCGCAAAAGTAGCCAAAGAGTTACTCGATGATTTGGTCTCGGAAAATGGTGATTACTGGCCAGGATTGTCTTGATTTGTTTCACATTTGCGAAACATTCGCTGGTTGGATAACTGAAAGAGGAAGATTCTCCAAGAATCTTTCTCTTTTTTGATTTTTGTTGTGGAAGGATAATTCTCTGAAGAAAATCACCACTAAACGTCTTATCAACAAAACGATCAGACAGGTATACTAGAATATGCCACTAACTATGGTAGAATAAAGCTAATTGAATCAGATGAGAGGGAGCAATGCGATGTTTTTAGGGATTGATATCGGCACGACAGCCATAAAATTTGGGGTCATTGAAGATCGGAAAATCATTTACTCACAGTCATTACCAATCAAAACCCACAGCCACGGGTTAAAACAGACCCAATCAGCGACCCAGATCAGTAGCCAATTGATCAGTGGTGTCACAACGATTCCCGCTCAATTAAAAGCGGCAATCACAGTGATCGGGTTCAGTACCGCCATGCACAGTTTGATGCCAGTGGCTGGTGAGACAGCAGAAGAGATTTACATTTGGTCAGACAATCAAGCGAGTCAAACGATGACGGACTATCGTCAAACGGATCTGGCGGCAACGTTTTATGAAGAGACAGGGACACCGATCCATGCGATGTCTCCCTTTGCGAAACTGGCTTATTTCCAAACAAATGGTTCATATTCCAAAGAGACGAAATGGTTTGGCTTAAAAGAACTAGCAATGGCGTTGTTTACCGGACAAGCACGGATCGATTATAGTACCGCATCAGCGACCGGTCTTTTTTCTTTGAAAGAAAAGCAATGGAGTCAAAAAATTCTCAATTATTTATCCCTTTCAAAAGCCCAATTAGCGCCTTTATGTGCACCGACTGATCGTTTTTTGATTACCGAGGAGATGGCGCAGCGGTGTGGCTTGAAGCCTGAGGTAGAAGTGATGTGTGGGGCTAGTGATGGGTGTTTAGCAGCATATGCTGGCTATATTTCTACAGGGATCCGCAACAGCTTGACGATCGGAACCAGTGCGGCGGTTCGTAAAGTAAGCGAGACCACCGTCTTTGATCGCCAAAAACAAAATTTTTGCTACTATCTGCAAGATGACCTCTATGTCGTAGGGGCACCTTCGAATAATGGTGGCTGTGTCCTTGCTTGGGCAAAAGAGACCTTATCAGAAGATCCTGATGCGTTTTATCATTATCTGCCTCAAGTCATGGATGAGTCGCCGATCGGCAGTAACGGCTTACGTTTTTTTCCCTATTTAAACGGGGAGCGGGCACCTTTTTGGACAAATGAGATCACAGGCGGCTTTTCTGGCTTGACTTTGAAACACAATCGCTCAGACATGTTGCGGGCAGTCATCGAAGGCATGCTGATGAACATCGATTTATTAAAGCAAATGGCGCAGTTGGAAGGGGCAGTCACTGTAAGTGGTGGTTTCTTTCAAACAAAACTTTTAGGTCAAATGACCGCGGATGTGTTGGGGCTGACCTGTTATCTTTCCGATGAAAATGAACCGATATTCGGCTTGTATGATTTATACAAAAGCTCTGTTGTGCGGCAAGATCAGCCAGATGAAAAATTTGTTCCTGATCCGCAGAACCAAGCGCTCTATCAAGAATTGGCAAAAACCTATTTTCAAGCATAAGCAAAAACCAGCAATCCACTAGGGTTGCTGGTTTTCTTTTTCAACATGGGTAAAAGCGTCGACGATATATTCCATCAATAAGAGCAGTTTACCAAAGAAGCTAGTGTACTGGATGTTTTGGGTGTCGTAGGGACGTTCATCGGTCACTTCAAAGGAAAAGGTCGCCAGTTGATTGGCGCGATGATCACCGTTCCCGCAAAACAAAACAGTTGGTATGTGATGTTCATTGGCTAATGCCATCTTCTCCAGCACTTTTTGTGTTTCGCCAGATTTAGAGATGGTGATCAGCATACTGATGTTCTCGATGTTGTTACTAATGATCCCACCTGAGTCAGAAGCACTGACTAATAAGGTTTTGATGCCGTTGACAAGCATTTTTTTGTGGAGGTATTCTGCCACGATCCCAGAAAAACCTGTTGCATAAATCGTAATAAACTTGTCCTTATTTCGTCCATAGATTTCTTTGATCGCGTCGATCGTATCTGCAATACTGGCAGCGTCAATTTGGTAATCGATGGCGGCTTCAGTGATCGTCTGATTTTTCAAGCGATTCTTTAAGAAGTAAAGTAGCTCAAGATAGCCAGAAAAACCCAATTTTTGTGCAAGCCGCACGATGGTTGCGGGAGAAGTATAGATCGCTTTAGCGATTTCTCTTAAGGGCAGTCCATCGATCGCAGCGGTATTTGCAAGCAAATAATCAAGTATTTGCAGCTCATTGTCAGTCAATTTTTTTCCTTTGATCAATACATTTAAGTCCATTGTTCGGCACTCCTTTGTCTTGTCTTCATCATACAATGAATAACGACAGAAAGTAAAATGGGAATCGCGTCATGCTGATATATAGGAAAAAGATTGTGCATTTCCTAAAAAGATATTATAATTTCTTATATAGAAAATAAAGGTGGAGAAATGATGACGCAAAAACCATATGGAACCGTACTACTAAAAGCAGCAACCATTTTAGATTATCTCGCAGAAGCGCCAAGTAAACCATTGCAAGAAATTTCAGAAGCAACGAAACTGACCCCATCCACAGCTTTGAAAATATTAGAAACGCTGCAAATGATCGGCTATGTCAAACGCGACAAAGAGAAGAATTATCGCTTAGGGTCTAAGCTGATCAAGTATGCCAATCAAAACATTCAAGAGCTTGATTTAGTGGAAATCAGCTTGCCTTACTTGGAAGCATTGCAGAAAACGGCGGATGAAACGATCCACTTAGGGGTCTTGACTGCCAATGAGATTCTTTATGTCAATAAATTGGAGCCCCACAATCAAACGATCCGCATGTCTTCAAAAGTAGGGATCACAAGACCATTGTATAGCTCTGCCATGGGGAAAGCCGTTTTAGCGGAGTTTGATGCCCCTCAAGTGGAAGAATATTTGGCAGCAACGCCTTTAACCGCTTATACGGAAAACACCATTACGAATCAGTTGAAGTTGAAGAAAGAATTGGAACAGGCAAAAGAAAACCAAGTAGCGTTTGATGATGAAGAAATGGAACAAGAAATCTATTGCATCGGCGCCTCACTGATAAAAGATCAGGAGATCGTTGGGGCGTTTTCTATCAGCCTACCGAAATACCGCTTGACCCCAGAATACAAAACGACATTGATCGATGCGATTATTGCGACAAAACAACAAATTGAACAAGCATTATAAACTTTTTAGTGGAAAGCCCTTGCAAATAAAAACGAGAACGGTATAATAAACGTGTAAGTTTCTTTATAATAAATACCATTTTCCTAATAGGAAATAAATGGAGGGTCTCAATGAAAAAAGTAGCGAATTTAATGAAACTAAAAGAAAGCGGCGTGATCGCTGTTGTGCGTGGCGCTTCAAAAGAAGAAGCACTACAAGCAAGTAAAGCGATCGTTGCAGGGGGGATCACTGGCATTGAGTTGACTTTTACAGTGCCTCAAGCGGCGGATGTAATCGCTGAATTAGTAGCAACCTTCAAAGATAATCCAGAGGTAGTCGTTGGTGCGGGGACCGTTCTTGATGCAGTGACCGCTCGCTTAGCGATCATGGCAGGAGCACAATATGTGGTAAGCCCAACCTTTGATCAAGAAACGGCTGAATTATGTAATTTATATCAAATCCCGTATCTGCCTGGTTGCATGACCATTTCAGAAATGAAGGACGCCTTAAAAGCAGGCGCAGATATCATTAAACTATTCCCGGGTAGTGCGTATGGACCAAGTATCATCTCGGCCTTCAAAGCGCCATTGCCACAATTAAACATTATGCCGACCGGTGGTGTCAGCTTAGACAACATGCAAGAATGGTTTGCGGCGGGTGTCGTAGCCGTTGGTGTAGGGGGGAATTTGTTAGCGCCAGCAGCAAGTGGGGATTTTGACAAAGTAACAGAAGTAGCGAAACAATATGCGGCAAAATTAAAAGAGATTCGAGGAAAGTAAGATGGCAAACATTCTGACACTAGGAGAAATCATGTTGCGTCTATCGACAACGTTAGGCGAACGAATCGCCCATAGTTCGACGTTTGCTGCCCATTATGGCGGTGGGGAAGCCAATGTTGCGATCTCCTTAGCAAATTTTGGTCATCGCGTTTCTTTTGCTAGTAAAGTGCCTGAGAATGCTTTAGGAGATGCCGTTTTTCATCATTTACGAAGCTATGGCGTCGATTGTCGCCACTTGCTTCGTGGCGGTTCCCGACTAGGTACTTACTATATTGAAACCGGTATCGGGGAACGAGCAGCGCGAGTGGTTTATGATCGCGCAGGCTCTAGCTTTGCTCAAATGAAAGAAAATGAGTGGCAATCTGACCTTTTTGATGGGGTTGACATTGTTCACCTTTCAGGGATCACGCCAGCTCTTTCAACGACTTGGCAGACACTTTTGCTGACGTTGATCAAAGAAGCGAAAGCAGCTGGTTGTAAAATCAGTTTCGATATCAATTATCGTGGAAAACTGTGGACGACCGCTGAAGCGCGCGTCTTTTTGCAAGAAGTGCTCCCTTATGTCGATTATTGCTCGGCAGGACAGTTAGATGCCCAAGTCTTTATGGATGTATCAGCTCCAACAGAGGAAGTCGAAGATGACTACTATTATCAAGAAATGCATCGGAAATATCCAAATATCCAGCTCTTTTATTCAACTAGTCGTCAGGTGCTCTCAGCAAGTCACAATCAATTGACAGGAAGCCTATGGCACAACGGCAATTATGTCGTTTCTGCTACCCATGAGATCAATCCCATCGTTGATCGCGTCGGAGGCGGCGATGCCTTTTCAGCTGGTGTCCTACATGGTCTTGTCACGAAGAAACAAGACCAAGAAATCATTGATTTTGCCACTGCAGCATCTGCTTTGAAACATACGATCCATGGCGACTGTAATCAGTTTAGCGCCAATGAGATACAAGAATTTATTGCAACAGGTTCAGGAAAAATTATCCGATAGGAGGAATAAAACATGCAACACATGGAAACACGCTATACCCATAGTCCACTTGATATTCGTCACTATAGTACCGAGGAATTACGCAGAGAATTTTTGGTAGAGAAAATTTTCACACCAGGACAAATCATGCTGACCTATACCCACAATGATCGGATGATCTTTGGCGGAGTGACACCGACAGAAGAAGCGTTAGAAGTGCAATTAAGCAGCGAATTAGGGGTGGAATACTTCTTAGAACGTCGCGAATTAGGTGTCATCAATATTGGAGGACCTGGTGCGATCACGATCGATGGCCAAAAAGAACCAATGAAAAAACAAGACGGCTACTATATCGGCAAGGAAACCAAACAAGTCTTGTTCCACTCAGATGATCCAGCAAATCCAGCGAAATTCTATCTATCTTGCGTGCCAGCACATAAGAAATACCCAAATTTAAAAATCAGTATCGATCAAGTCACACCAATGGAGACAGGCGAGGGCTTGACATTAAATGAACGGAAAATTTATCAATACATTCACCCAAATGTTTGTGAAAGCTGTCAATTACAAATGGGGTACACGATCTTAGAACCAGGCAGTGCTTGGAATACGATGCCAAGTCATACCCATGAACGTCGGATGGAAGCATATGTGTATTTTGATTTTGCCAACGAAGACACAAAAGTGTTCCATATGATGGGCAAACCAGATGAAACGAAGCATTTAGTCGTTAGTGAAGAACAAGCAGTTATTTCTCCAAGCTGGTCGATCCATTCGGGTGTTGGAACCAGTAACTACTCCTTTATCTGGGCAATGTGTGGCGAAAATATCACCTATACCGACATGGATATGGTGGCAATGGACGACTTAAAATAAAAAGAAAGAGGGTTTATCAATTATGGATTTTTCAATGGATCAATTTCGTTTAGATGGTAAGATCGCATTAGTGACAGGAGCTGTCTATGGGATCGGTTTTACGATCGCTCGTTCACTAGCAGCAGCAGGAGCAACGATCGTTTTTAACAACTTGGATCAAGAATCAGTGGATAAAGGATTAGCAAACTATCGTGAAGCAGGGATCGAAGCCCACGGCTATGTCTGTGATGTAACGGATGAAAAAGCAGTCAACGAAATGGTCAAGCAGATCGAAGAAGAAGTTGGCGTGATCGATATCTTAGTCAATAATGCTGGGATCATCAAACGAATCCCGATGTTGGAGATGTCTGCTGAAGACTTCCGCCAAGTCGTTGACGTGGACTTGAACGCTCCATTTATCGTTTCAAAAGCAGTCTTACCGTCAATGATCAAAAAAGGACATGGAAAAATCATTAACATTTGCTCAATGATGAGTGAATTGGGAAGAGAAACGGTGGCTGGTTACGCAGCGGCTAAAGGCGGCTTGAAAATGTTGACGAAAAACATTTGTGCTGAATTTGGTTCAGCTAACATCCAATGTAATGGGATCGGACCTGGTTATATTGCAACACCGCAAACCGCACCATTACGAGAGATCCAACCAGACGGTTCTCGTCACCCATTTGATCAATTTATCGTAGCGAAAACACCTGCTGCCCGTTGGGGTGAGCCAGAAGATTTAGCAGGACCAACGGTTTTCTTAGCTTCTGAGGCATCAAACTTTGTCAATGGCCATGTCTTATATGTAGACGGCGGTATCTTGGCGTATATCGGGAAACAACCTGAATAAAACAATCAGTAGTAAGGATGGGGACGATTGCAATCGTTCCCTTTTTATGGTGCAACACCTAAGAAATGCAAGGCTTTAAAAATAAATGGGTTGAAGCAAAGGAATGGCAAACAAATCTTTTAGAAAGAGTGAAAAGCAAAACGCTGTGAAGGAAAATGTTCTTCGCAGCGTTTTGCTTGAGTAGCTCTTTTCAAATCAGGTAGCGTATTTATGTTAGGGGAAGATTCAACACGAACAATGAGTTTCAATCTAACAAAACTTGTTGTGCAAGCGGTAATGGAGCATTTGTCAAACATTTGGCAACTAATTTGGCGACGGCTGTAGCACCTTGGTCATTCAAATGCGTGTTATCCGTAATGCCGGCTGGATAATTGGGGTGCTGGTTTTTTTCTAAATGAAGAAAATAGGTTTTCGCCTGTTGTGGTTCCAGTGCTGAAAAGAACCGTTGTGTTGCGACAAAAAGATCCAGACAGACCACATCCAAGGAGGTAGCCAAAGCACGCATTGCTTCTGGGTAAGGACCGACTGCCAAAGGATCAAGTTGCTGTTGGTCCACGTAATGCAAACGAGTGATCGAGGTCAATAGGATCGGTGTCGCTTGCTGCTGGCGTGCCGTTTGCACGAAGGTTGCTAAATTATGCTGATATTCTACAGGTGTCGTACCACGACTATCTGTTTTTTGATCGTTGTGTCCAAATTGAATCAAGAGATAATCACCAGCATATAGTTCTTTTTTTGCCTGCAACAAGCGTCCTTCTTCAATGAAGCTTTTGGAGGAACGCCCATTTTTTGCCAAGTTGACGATTTGATGCTGGGGGAGATAGCGTGAGATCTTTTCACCCCAGCCCGTTTCTGGACGAGCGCTAGGCTCTTTGATCGATGCGGTGGAATCACCGACGATGACGATTTTTTCCATTGTCTTTCTCCTAAAATTTGAAGTAGTTGTTGGCGTTTTGATAACAGACATTTTCTACTAATGGTTTTAGCTGACGAAGATCAGCAGGTGCTTCACCACGTACAACGATCTCAGCAAGCCATTCACAAAAGACGCGTCGGAAATATTCATGACGGGTGTAAGACAAAAAGCTTCTTGAATCCGTCAGCATGCCGACAAAGTTAAAGATCACACTGCCGTCTGCGAATTTCGTCAATTGGTGACGCATGCCTGCGCGGGTGTCGTTATACCACCAGCCAGATCCTAACTGCAATTTATTATTGCCTTCTTGCTGGAAGCACCCCATCAAAGCGACGAGTGCATCATAGTCATTGGGATTTAAGGAGTAGAGAATCGTTTGAGGCAAATGGTCCTGCGCATCAGCGGCGTTCAATAATTTCTGCAAGCTTTGAGTCAGTGGTTGATCATTGATGCCATCGTAGCCCGTATCTGGTCCTAAGCGCTCAAACATTCGTTGATTGCAGTTACGGTACGCATGGACATGCAGTTGCATCGTCCAACCATGTTCGTGATACAGCTTCATCAGTTCAACTAGAACATTGGTTTTGAAGAACGAGACTTCGTTTTCCTCCAAAGATTCTCCAGCTAATGCTTTGGCAAAAATTGCTTCAAGGGATAACTGTTCGTCTGCAGCATACACTAAAGTATCCAGCGCATGGTCAGACAAGCGGCAGTGATGCTGGTGAAAGTAGGTTACACGGTCCCGCAAGGCTGTCAAGAAAGCATCGTAGGTAATGATCGCGTTTTCGACACTCTTTTCGAGTTTGGTAACATAGGTAAGAAAATTCGGATGGTCGATTTGTAACGCTTTGTCAGGTCGAAAGGTCGGCAAGACCCGAAAACGTTGTTCTGTTTGGCTTAATTGGTGATGATAGTGAAGATCATCGACTGGATCATCTGTGGTGCAAACGATCTCGACGTTACTGCGAGCAATCAAAGCTCTTCGGGTAAAGTCTTTTTGCTGCAATTTTTCGTTGCATAGCCTCCACAAAGTTTCGGCATTTTCTTCAGTAACGGGAAGATCGATCTCAAAAAATCGCTTTAATTCTAAATGGGTCCAACTGTAAAGGGGATTTCCCACCAATTTTGGCACTGTTTGACACCATGCCAAAAATTTTTCATAATCACTGGCATTGCCCGTAATCGCTTCTTCGGGTACGCCACAAGCGCGCATCAATCGCCATTTGTAATGATCACCACTTAGCCATGCCTCGGTGATAGTTTTAAACGGCCGATCCTCATAGATTTCTTTCGGGTCTAGGTGGCAGTGGTAATCAATGATCGGCAGCTCTTTGGCATAGTCATGGTATAGTGTTTGAGCAATTTCATTTGGCAATAAATAGTTTTCATTTAAAAACATGTCGGACCTCTTTTCTTTGATTATAGTGTCACGCCATTTTTAAAGATGGCGATCTCACGAACGTTGTTGGCTTCATTACGCGTCGGTTTTCCACTGGCAGTATCAATGATCGCTTGAATAAAATCTTCCAGCACGACCTCCATCGGCTCTTCCAACAAGCGCCCAGCGTTGAAATCCATCCAGTGGGGTTTCTTATGATAAATCTCTTGATTCGTGGCAACTTTCATGGTCGGCACATAGGCACCAAATGGCGTGCCGCGACCAGTGGTAAATAAGACAAGTTGGCAATCGGCAGAAGCCAGTGCAGAAGCGGCAACAAGGTCGTTTCCTGGACCTTCCAGCAGGCTCAAGCCTGGCTTACGGAGTTTTTCCCCATATTTTAAGACATCGACGACAGCGGAAGTCCCAGATTTTTGGGTACAGCCTAATGACTTATCTTCTAGCGTAGTGATGCCGCCTGCCTTATTGCCAGGAGAAGGATTTTCATAGACTGGTTCACCGTAAGCAAGAAAATAATCTTTAAAGTCGTTGATTAGATGGAGAATTTTTTCAAAGGTTGCTTCATCTTGTGCACGCGCCATCAAGACTTGTTCAGCGCCAAACATTTCGGGTACTTCCGTCAAGACCGTACTGCCACCTTGAGAAACTAAAAAGTCAGAAAATGCCCCCAACAAAGGGTTGGCGGTGATCCCAGAAAACCCGTCGGAACCCCCACATTTTAACCCGATCTTTAGCTCACTCAAGGGAACGGCTTCTCGTTGATCCTCTTTTGCTGCTTCCAGTAATTCTTCTAATAAGCTTTCGCCGACCGCAATTTCATCGTCGCTTTCCTGTGCCACCATAAATTTGACGCGCTTTGGATCGTAGTCACCAAGGTTTTTCTTAAACTCGGGAACGGTGTTGTTCTCACAACCTAAGCCAAAGACCAAGACGCCACCGGCATTTGGATGATGCACCGCATCAATTAAAATTTGACGGGTGTTTTGATGATCTTGGCCTAACTGGGAGCAGCCGTAGGGATGTTTAAGGATCGTAATATGATCAAAAGTGCCAAGATCTGGATGATTCTTCTTGAAGTTTTCAACAATGATCTCTGCGATGCCATTGATACAACCAACTGTTGGCACGATCAGTAAATCATTACGAATCCCAACTTTGCCATTTGCCCGTCGATACCCTTGGAACGTCGCAGCCCTTTTTGGATAACGGACAGGATGCAAATCGGGGGCATAGGTGTATGCTAAGGTACCAGAAAGGTTGGTTTTGACATTGTGGGTATGCAACCATTGTCCAGTTTTCACGTCAGCTAAGAGATGTCCAATGGGATAGCCATATTTGATCACGTCTTGTGATTGTGCTAGATCTTTGAGGGCGATTTTGTGTCCCTGTGGAATATCCTCAAAAAGGGTGATCGTTTGGCCTTCAAATGCAAGGGTCGTTTTAGCAGCTAGTGGTTTTAATGCGACTGCGACATTGTCTTTAGGGTGCAATTTCAATAGTTGCGCGGGTGTTTCTGTTAATGTGCTGGACATAAAGATTCTCCTTTATTTCAAACTTGGCTCAGGGGTGTCAATCGACGCAAGTAACTGGCGGGGTCCGTCTTGTTTTAGGCATGTGCACATTTCATTGATCGTCTCTGTCATAAAGCTCAGGTCTGCATGCCAAAGTTGCTCATTTTTTAATAGAGCTGCGATCTGTTCTTCTGCTGGAAATTGTTTCACTTGCTGAAATATGGTTGTCACTAGCTCATCATCTTGAAAGGGTCGTGTGAGATAGAAAGTCAGCAATCCTGCCAGTGCGGCAGTGATTCGTTTAGGTACCTGCTGGTTTTGTTGGACATAACGACTTAAGACTGGTTGAAGACGCGCACGGAATTTTGAGACGCTGTTTAAAGCGATCGATTGCAGCTGATGCTTCACATAAGGATTTCTGAAGCGCTCTTTGATTTGGTCCGCATAAGCTGCAAGCTGCGCTTTAGGCAAATCAAGCATTGGAATCAACTCTTCCTGAAAAAGACCATCTAAAAAGGCTGCAAATTCACGGTCGTTCATTACTTCTTCAACGGTTTCTAAACCCGCTAAAAGGCCGAGGGGAACCATCGCCGTATGAGGACCATTTAATAAATGTACTTTTTGTTCACGGTAAGGAGTCATATCTTCTGTCACGATCACATTCAACCCAGCTTCTTGCAAAGGGAGCTTTTCGGCTACGCCGTTTCCTTCGATCACCCATAACATAAAGGGTTCCGCAGTGACCATTACGGCATCCTCATAGCCAAGAACCTCTTGGTATTGTGCCACTTTGTCGCGAGGATATCCTGGAACGATCCGATCGACTAAGCTGCAGCAGAAGGTGTTTTCTTTTTCTAACCAGTTGACGAAATCTGATTCCAAAGACCATAATGCGGCATATTGTAAGACGATCTCTTTTAGTTTTTCCCCATTCCGATCGATCAATTCACAAGGAATGATCAAAAATCCCTTTTTTCGTAGTTGAAAACGACGATACAAAAGAGCGGTCAGTTTTGCGGGAAAACTTTGGGGAGGGGTATCGTGTAAGGTATCCTCTGGGTGAAACGCAATACCTGCTTCCGTCGTATTAGAAACGATGATCTCAAGTTGCTCGTCTTCGGCTAATGCAAGATAGTCTTCCCATTGCTGATAAGGATTCAGCACTTGATCGATGGTGGAGACGACTTCAAATGTTTGAGATAAAGCGCCATCGACAAGGCCTTCTAAGATAACGGTGTAGAGATTTTCTTGTTGTGCCAACAGCTCTTTCAAGCCGTGATCAATCGGCTGTACCACAACGGCACTGCCGTTAAAAAGACCGTGATTGTTCATTTGCTGCAGCTGCCAGTTAAAAAAGCCCCGCATAAAATTGCCTTCCCCGAATTGAATCACTCGGGCTGGATAGGTTTGATGGGGTTGTTCGGTAATTTTTTTCATAGAATCCTCCTTAAAAAATAGTTATGCACACGTTAACATTTTTTGCGTAAGCGCTCTTGAAAACAAGAGGCTTACAACGATTGACGAATGATTAACGAGGTATCAAAGAAATGTTGTTTCTCAACCACTTGATTGGCAAATGCTTGCAACAGCAGGGTTGCTGCCAATTGACTCATTTCATAGACTGGTTTGCGGATCGTTGTTAATGGGGGATACGTATAGGGAGAAAAAGAACTATCATCAAAACCGATGATACCGATCTCCTCAGGGATCTTTCGTCCTGCTTGATGACAGGCATTGATCGCACCGATCGCCATGTCATCATTGGCGCAAAAAATCACTTCAGGTGGTTCAGGTAAAGCGAGTAGTTGCTGGGCACCCAGCTGACCGCTTTCCAACGAGTAGTCGCCAGCTACGAAGTATTCTTTCGGGCAGACAAGCTGCTTTTCTTGAATCGCTTTCATAAATCCTTTGCGGCGCTCTCTAGCGGAACCAAAGGAAGCGATCCCTTCGATCATGGCGATCTTTCGAAAGCCTTGTTCAAGCACATAGGTGATCATTTGATAGACCCCTTGGGCATCATTACTAGTGACATTCATCAAGGTTGCATCCTGCAATTGACGATTCAAAACGACGATGGGAATATTTTTCTTTGAAAGAGCAGCGATAAAACCGTCATCACGATCGCTTTGACTCATCACGATCGCTCCATCGAGGCGATTCGGCTCTTCATCAAATGTATCGGATTGCAATAATTCATGAACCGCCAAAGTATATTCGGATGGTAGGGTATCACTGATTCCTTTGATCACTTCGACTAAAAAGCTATCGGAAGTACCAATGGATAGATGAGAAAAATAAAGACCAATGATATAGGATTTTTGATTCACCAGACTTTTGGCATTGACATTGGGCACATAGTGTAAAGATTCGGCGATGGCTGCGATCTTCTTTTTTGTTTCTGGCTTAATTAATGGGCTATCGTTTAACGCACGAGAAACAGTTGTATGTGAAACACCAGCGACTTTGGCGATATCTTTGATCGTGACCATAGAAAACCTTCTTCCTTTTTGCTTGATTCAAGCATAGCTTGTTCCCACGAGAATGTCAATACACCAAGGATGCACACGTGAAACATTTTTCAAAATAACATAGGAACTTTTTCTGGGATGTGCTAGTATAAAAGAAGATAGTTAGGTAATGGGAGGGAGTCTATGAAATTCTTTTTAAGCTATCATCAAACGTCCAACTTGTTTTATAAAATATTTATTTTGATTTTTCTAATTGGTAGCGCTTTAATCATTGGGTTTAGTGGGGTCATTTATAATCGAACGTATCAAAACATTCAAGAAACATTTTTGCAAAGTCAACATAATTTGGTCAACCAAGTCAAAGAAAATCTGGATCAAAAAATTCAGATGGTGGAGTATGCCTTTTCTACATACAGTAGCACACAAAGCTTTTCCGATACGATGGAACAGCCGTTTTCTGTGACGAATTATCGACAAGTACGAGAGATCAATTCACAACTGGCTTACATTGGTGTGATGGGGATCGAAAACGCCAGTTACCAATTGGTGAATTTGAACCAGCATTGGAAAATCGAAGAAGGCTCCTTAAAACAGATCGATGATACTGAATTCGCTGCTTTTCAAGCGTTGATCGACAACCAACGCTACTTGTATTGGTTGCCAGAAGATGGCTATTTAAAAATGGTGATGACGCTGCCTGTGTTTCGACAGGAAACCACTGCTTTGGGGATTGCTGAAATCCAAGACCATACCATTGCGCAGTTGGTGGCAGATCATGACGATTCCTTTTTGAATATATTTCATGCGGACGGACAACTGCTTTTCGATAATGGTGAAGTGATCGATTCTGCCTTACAAGAAACAATGATTGCAGCTGCCCACGGCGATGGCATCTTCACTGACAAAGAAAACAATAAGTATGTGGTCACACAATCGGATTACAATCAGTGGTATCATGTGATCCGTCTGGCGCCTGCTAGCGTTTCACAAGCAATCCGTGAATTAAGAAGCGGTTTGATCGTGATTGGCAGTCTTTTGATCATCCTCTTTTTATTAGTATCCTATCGCATTGCGATCGTGGCTACCTCACCCATCAATCGGATCGGTGAGCTTTTAAAGCCCAAAAAACAAGGTCAGAAATTAGAAGTCAATCAGTTGATTTCCGATATCGACCAGGTCTTACATCAAAACCACGATCTCGCCGTCAAAGTCGAGCATCAAAAGCCCGAATTAGAATCCTTGTTTCTATTAAACTTGTTTCGCGGCTGTATCTCAGAAGAAGATATTCACTTAAAACTGTCACAGTTTGGGTATGAAGTATCCAAAACAGAACACTTTGCCGTATTACTGATTCAAATCGATGATTTGTGTGGACGAGAAACAGCGACTATTGATATTTTCTTGCTTGCCATCGAGAATCTCGTTTCTGAGATCATTCCAGCAAATTTGCGTTTTCAACCAATCATCTCCAGTCAAGAAACCCAAGGAACGATTTTAAAGCTTCCTGAATCAGTTGACCAAAAACAAGTATTGACCTATTGTCAAAAGATCCATCAAGCGGCAAAAGATTACTTGAAAATCAAAATAAGTTGTGGGGTCTCACAATCCTACGACCGCCTCGTAGAAACCAAATTAGCGGTTGATAACGCCAAAGAAGCCTTGCACTATCGAATGAATTTAGGGGAAGAAGTCATTATCTTTTTTGACGACATTGCAGCACAATTAGACAATAATGCGATCGTTCAATACCCTAGAGAAGCAGAAAGCACCTTTTTGGATGCGATGCGTAGTGGGGAACTAGCGACCATCAAAGCGAGTTACACGGAAGTCGTACGGGAAATCACTCATGAAAACAAAAATCCGTTGACGATTGAAAGTGCCTTGTTTAAGTTGATCAACAGTATCGTTCAGCTAGGGCAACTCTTAGGAGCGGATCATACCAGCTTGCAGAATAGTCGTAAAGTTTATCAATCCGTGCTCAACCAAACTAGTTTGTTCAAAGTTGAGCAAATCATCTATCATGAGTTAGTTTTACCTATCGTTGAAACGACACAAGCCAAAACAGATCGAGAAATTCGCTCCTTGTCTGAAAAGATGGTCTTGATCGTACACCAACAATACGATCAAGATCTCTCCTTAGATAGCATTGCTGAACAGCTGCATTATAATGCCAATTACTTAAGTAATGTGTTTAAAAAGGAATTATCCATCAATTTTGCCGATTACTTACAAAACTATCGGTTGCAAATCGCCAAAAAATGGTTGCGGGAAACGGATATGACGATCAAGGAAATCGCAGCCAACCTTCAATATACCAACTCTCAAAACTTCATCCGCTTTTTCAAAAAGAAAGAACAGATGACCCCTGGAGAGTATCGCAAACGATCCAAAGACTAAAAGAAAAAAGCGCTTTTTGATCGTCGATCAAAAGCGCTTTTTTTCTTTGCTGCCTGTTGGTTACCCTTTGACGGAACCAACCATTGCACCTTTCACGAAATACTTCTGGACAAAGGGATAGGCGATCAACATTGGCAGAGTTGCAACGACGATCACGGCCATTTTTACGGATTGTGCTGGGGGGACAACATCGACACTAGCGGCATCGGCGTTCATCCCGCTGGAGACGATCACGATTTGTCGAAGGAGCACTTGGATCGGCCATTTCGCTGAATCATTGATGTACAAGATCGCTGATTGATAAGTATTCCAATAACTAACAGCGTAGAACAAAGAGATCGTCGCAATCGATGGTAAGGAAAGGGGTAAGATGATACGGAAAAAGACGCCCCAATCAGAGCAACCATCCATTTTTGCGGATTCCTCTAAACTATCAGGAATCCCTTGGAAAAAGTTTCTCATAATGATCATATTATATGCACTGATGGCGCTCGGTAAGATCAATGCCCAGAGAGAATCGATCAAGCCGAGGCTTTGTACCAAAATAAAACTTGGGATCATCCCACCGCTAAACAACATGGTAAATACGACAATAAAGTTGAAGATGCCGCGTCCATGCAAATATTTTCTCGAAAGAGCATAGGCCATAAAAGAGGTCAAGATCATTGAAAGAACCGTTCCGACGATGGTCACGAAAAGGGAAACACCAATACTCGTAAAAATCGTGGGTGTCGAGAGAATATACCGGTAAGCATTTAAGCTAAATTCACGTGGGATAATGATAAATGTTCGTGTCGCGATCTCAGAAGAAGAAGCAAAGGAGCTTCCGAGAATGTTTAGAAAAGGTAAGAGACACGTTAAGGTGAAGAGTAGTAGAAAGCCAATAATAAATCCTTGAACGACCCGTTCACTTTTCGGGCGGTTCGTTTTTTTCAGGGTTTGTTGCATAGAAAAAACCTCCATCTTTTTTTACTTAAATAGGTACTTCCAACGTATCATGAGGCGGGGACAACGTATATAATCACTTTTACATGTTAAGAAATTCACAATAATGATAAACGTTGATAAATCAAGGGTTTTCCAATTCGATTGAGAAATAATCCTAAAAAATGTATGCCTTTTCAAAGCTGAGAAAATGATTATATACGTTATCTTTTTTTCACGCTACCATGGGACTATCAAATCAAAAAAATTCGGAGGAACAAGTATGGAAACAAAAGTTGATAATTACTTCTCACCACTTAATGAAGAAGAACAGCGGCTGCGGCTGAAAAAGAAAAAATGGGCGCAAATCAGAAAAAATCGTGCCCTCTATATTATGGTATTGCCGGGGATTTTATATTTTCTTATTTTCCGTTACATACCGATGGGCGGTTTGGTCATCGCTTTTCAAGACTACCAACCATTCTTGGGGATCCTAGGAAGCCCCTTTGTTGGCTTCACTCATTTTATTCGGCTCTTTACTGAAGATACCTTCGTGATGTTGATGCGCAATACACTGATCATGTTTTTCTTAAATATCACGATTTCTTTCCCTTTTCCTATATTATTGGCACTTATGCTAAATGAAGTAAACAATCGCCGTTTGAAAAAAGGGATTCAAACCATCATTTATTTGCCTCATTTTATGTCGTGGGTCATCGTTGTTTCCATCTTCTATGTTTTATTAACGACAGAAGGTGGTGTAATCAATAACATGATCGAAAGTCTTGGTGGCGAACGTATCCCGTTTCTAACAAGCCGCACGTGGTTGCGTCCAATGTACATTTTCCAAGATCTTTGGAAAGGTGCCGGTTGGGGGACGATCGTCTATCTAGCCGCTATTACCAATGTTGATGAACAGCTTTATGAAGCTGCGGATATGGATGGGGCTGGCAAGCTACGAAAAATGTGGCATATCACATTGCCTTGTATTCGTCCAACGATTGTAACCTTATTGATTTTAAAGATCGGTTCGATCTTAGATATGGGCTTTGAGCATATGTTCTTGTTGATGAACTCAATGAACCGTGAAGTTGCCCAAATCTTTGATACCTTTGTCTATACCGCCGGGATTCAAAATGGTCAATTGAGTTACTCGACAGCTGTTGGGCTGTTTAAAGGACTTGTTGGCTTGATCCTCGTTATCTTTGCGAATCGTTTGGCGAAAAAAATTGGCGAAGACGGGATTTATTAAGAAAGAAGGGATCACATGACGATCGAAAAGATCACGAAAATCAACGAAGGATTACTCGCATTTTTGACGCTGATCGCACTTCACTTTCTTTGGCTCAGTGTGACTCTCCTGGGAGGGGTCCTCTTTGGCATTGGCCCTGCGTCGTATGCCATGATGAAATATTATGATCGCTGGCTTCGTCTTCATGAACGACCACCTTTGATCAAAAGTTTTTTCTACTATAGTAAAGAACGGTTCCGACAATCGGTGCTGATCAGTTGGTTGTTTCTGATCATTGCAGCGATCGTGATCACCAACATATTTGCGCCATTTCCATGGTTTATCCAAGTAGCGAATGTCCTCTTTTTGATTGCGTTTCTCTTTTTATTCATGCACGTGTATACCGTCATGGCAGCCACCAACTTTGTGACCGTGTTTGAGATCCTGCGGGGGAGTGTGTTGTTAGGTTTAGGCTATCTGCATTATTCGATCATAAGTTGGACGATTTTGATCGTTGGCTATTTAGTCCTGGGTAGTTATTTCTTGATCGGCCTCTTTTTGATGGGTAGCAGCTTAGTTGGTGGTGTTTTTGCCCTTGCTGGTAAAAAAATTCTTCAAGATATCCACCCAATTGAAACAGATCAGGTGGTTTCAAAAACGGCATCGACTACGGAGCAAACCGTTGCCAGCAAAGGAGATGAGGTCATTATCTAAAGAAAACGGCTCAAAGACTTTTACTGGTCCGCAAACAAAACGGTCACTAGAGAACACCTGAAAATAGCAAGACAAGCTGAACCCTCATGAAATACAGCCGGTAAAACGGATTCATTCAAATAGCTCTATGAATTGAGGAGACTACAATAAAAGGAAGTATCGTACATGAAGAACTATTCGGAAATTGCTTTGAACACATTATTTGAGCGCTATGACTACTTATGCAAAGAAAAAATTTATCACGGAAAATGGTCCTATGACATCGGGGTCGTTTTACAAGGCGTGAAAGAAGCCTATGAGCAAACTGGTGACAACCGCTATTTCGACTATATCCAAAACACGATGGATTTTTATATTGACGAAGACGGTTGTATCAAAAACTATCAGATGGATGCGATGAATATCGATTACATCAATAATGGCAAATGTTTATTCTTACTATACAAAGAAACAGGTGCTTCAAAATACAAGATCGCCTTGGACACGCTGTATCAACAATTACAGCAGATGCCAAGAACAAGCGAAGGCGGGTTCTGGCATAAAAAAATCTATCCTTATCAAATGTGGTTAGATGGCTTATATATGGGGGCCCCATTTCTAACAGAATACGCACTGACATTTGAGAAAGAAGAAGCATTGGAAGATGTAATCAAGCAATTCACCTTATGCTTTACTCATACCCTAGATCCAAAAACGGGTCTTTTGTATCACGCGTGGGATGAACAAAAAGTCCAGCCGTGGGCAGATCCTGAGACCGGTTGTTCAAAAAATTTCTGGGGACGATCAATGGGATGGTTCATGATGGCTCTCACAGATACGATGGTGCTATTAGGGGAATCAGAGCAGAAGAATCCATTAGAAAAAATGTTTGTCTCCTGTCTAGAAGCTCTTGCTAAAGTAAGAGATCCCCAGAAAAAAGTGTGGTATCAAGTCTTAGATAAAGGCAGTGAGCGTGGGAATTATTTAGAAGCATCCGCTTCTTCAATGATTTGTTACGCAACAGCGAAAGCAGTCAAAGCAGGGATCATCGATCAAAAATGGCAAGTGTTTGCCCAAGAGACCTATCAAGGATTGCTTGATGAGTTTGTCTTTTTAACAAAAGAAGGCTGGTTGAATCTGATCAGAAACTGTGAAGTTGCTGGTCTTGGTGGCCCAGATGATCGGGATGGTACGTTTGTTTACTATATCAGTGAACCCGTTATCACGAATGATTTCAAAGGATACGGTGCCTTTTTACAAGCAAGTTTACTGCTACAACCACTAACGGAGGAAGGAAGCAAGAAATGAATATCCAATTGACTACATCTGATTTACAAGAAAAAGAAGGTCTGTTGACAGAAGCGATTCAAGAAAAAATTGATGAATTGCATCAACAAGGAGGAGGCAGAATCACTTTTTCCGCAGGACGCTATCCGACAGGTGCGCTCTTTTTAAAAAGTAACATTGAACTGCACCTACTATTGGGGGCGACCTTAGTATTTTCTGATGATCCCAAAGACTATCCCGTCGTCGTGTCTCGCTGGGAAGGGGTCAAACGGGAAGTTTATGCCTCTTGTTTATATGCCGAGAATGCGGAAAATATCGCTGTCACAGGATTAGGAATGCTTGATGGACAAGGGCAAAGATGGTGGAAGACCTTTCGGGAAAACCGTGAACAACTTGCTTATCCACGACCTAAATTGATCAGTTTTGACTCTTGCCAGCAAATTACGTTGAAAGATATCCGTCTTGTCGATTCACCAAGTTGGACCGTCAATCCGATTCTTTGCCAAGATCTAACGATCGATAATCTTCGCATCAAAAATCCAGCGGATTCGCCAAATACGGATGGGATCGATCCTGAATCTTGTAAAAATGTCCGCATCAGTAACTGTCATATCGATGTTGGCGATGATTGTATCGCCATCAAATCAGGAACGGAGGACACCAAAGAACGGGTCGCTTGTGAGAATATCACGATCGTAAATTGCCATATGCTTCATGGGCATGGGGCAGTCGTTCTAGGTAGTGAGATGAGCGGCGATATTCGTAATGTCACCATCAGTAATTGTATTTTTCAAGATACCGATCGTGGGATTCGGTTGAAATCCCGTCGGGGACGTGGCGGAACGATCGAAGATATTCGAGTGAATAACATTGTGATGGATAATGTTATCTGTCCATTCACTTTAAATCTTTACTATTTCTGTGGACCGAAAGGCAAAGAAAAGTATGTTTGGGATAAAAATCCGTACCCGATCACCGAGGAAACCCCTCATTTTCGGAGAATCCATTTTGCAAATATCTCGGCTCGGAATGTTCATGCGGCCGCTGGATTTGTTTATGGCTTGGCTGAACAATTTATTTCAGATATCACTTTCCAAGATATTGCTGTCTCTATGGCTGAACACCCAATTCCAGGAAAGCCTGCAATGATGACAGGTATCGAAGAGATGACAAAACAAGGCTTTTATATTGGCTGTGGACGGAATATTCAGTTTGATCGTATCAATTTGGAAGGCGTAACTGAAGCGTTCCATATCGAGAATAGTCGGGAAATCACCGTCACACAATCATTTGAGAATCGTCAGCCTCTGGCATTTCAAGGAGATTTTTTGTGAGGGATCCTCAGTTACTACAGCTGCTAGGTCCTGATATGAAAGTTGCACCACAAGTGGTTCAGCAAACAAAAGAGCAAGTGCAAAATTATACCTTGGAACATTTACTTCTACGATTAAATCAAGAAGAGGCTGTCCCTGCATACTTTGCTTATCCTAGCTCTCAGCAACCTGTTCCACTCGTTTTGTTCAATCATTCTCATGGCGGCGACTTCACGATGGGGAAAGAAGAACTGCGACAAAGTCCGTGTTATATGCAAAAAGAAAGCCTATTCGCGACATTTATGAACTTGGGCGTCGCCGTTGGGGTGATCGACATGTGGGGCTTTGGCGAACGAAAAAACGGTGAGAATGATAGCTACAAGCGGTTTCTGTTGCAAGGCAAAACATTATGGGGCCAACGAATCTATGACAATCAACAGTTTTTGACCTATCTTGCTTCCCGCAAAGAAGTGAGACAGTCCGCTATTGCCACATTGGGACTTTCTATGGGCGGCTTGATGAGCTGGTGGTTGGCAGCAATTGATGAACGGATATCAGTGGTGGTGGACATGGCAGCACAAGTGGACTATCAAGCATTGATCGAAGAGGACCGTCTAAGCAAACATGGGTTTTACTATTATGTTCCTAATGTGTTGAAAGACTTTACGACTGCGGCGATCCAAAAACAGATCGCACCGCGCCCGCGTTTGAGTTTGGTTGGCAAAGAGGATCGTGGCTGCCCCTCAAGCGGCGTCGCTCGTTTGGATCAGCAGCTCGGACAGCATTATGAAGCAATAGGCTACAAGGAGCATTGGCAGGCGTGTTGCTTGCCAGGCGGTCATGAAGAAACCAAGGAGATGAGAGCGCAGTGGATCGAATTTCTAAAACAGCACCTCCTATCAAGCTAAAGGTTAGTAAAGAGCCGCAAAAGGGTGATTTTACGAGTATCCAAGCAGCCGTGCTGGCTGCTGAAGCCTTAAACGTACCTTGTGAAATCACGATCGCCACTGGCGTGTATCAAGAACAGGTGAAAATCTATAAGAACCAGCTTACGTTGATTGCGGAACCTAACACGTTCTTATGCTACCACTTGGCTGCCGAGCAAACCGATGAAAATGGGCAAAAAAGAGGAACGTTTCAAACAGCGACGCTCTTTATCAATAGCCGAGAAGTCTTTGTAAAAAACCTGACCATCATCAATGACGCAGGGTATGGGCGAGCAGTCGGGCAAGCAGTTGCCGTCTATATCGAAGGGGATGACATTCGCTTCGAACGCTGTCATCTCGATGCTTTTCAAGATACCTTGTGCCTGGGACCATTGCCAAAATATACCAAAGAGGGCGAACCAATGATCAGTCCTTGGCGAAAAACAATCTTTGACCAACAACAGAGTTTGTTTTTGCATTGCAGGATCAGTGGAACAGTCGATTTTATTTTTGGCGGTGGTTCCGCCACCTTTGAAGAGTGTCGCTTGCATTGTAAAAATACACCACAAACGAACTACATTACTGCTGCCTCAACCAACAAACAAGCAAGCGGGTTAACCTTCGATCGGTGTCGGGTGACAGGGGACAAAGCCTATTATTTAGGCCGCCCTTGGCGTAATGACGCCAAAGTCACCTTTTTATCCTGCTGCTTTGATCAACAGCTCGCCCCTTGCGGATGGTCTGATTGGGGAAAAACAGCAAGCCACCAAACGGTCACATTCACGGAGCGAATGTGTTGTTACCAAAGAAGTCCCCAACGTCCTGAATGGGTGACTCTTGAAGGAGTGATAGAAAAATGAGCAAGGCAAAATGGTCTGGCTGGATCGGGATGGTTCTCGCTCTGGTGTTGATGGGCGGCTTTTCCTTGGCGATCAATCAAATGACTGTCCAGCAGTTCGAAGAGATCTTTCAACGTGCGTTTCCCACTATACTGAATCAAATGACGGCAGAAGCAGCATTGGCGCAATTTCAAACACTCGGTGCTTGGTTTGGCTTCACGCTGTTGACACTCCTGATATTGGTTTCAGTGGCGACGATGCTTGTTCGCTATCGTAATTATCGAAAGCAATCTTGTGCTACTTATTTTTTGACTGGTGTCGTGACATTGATTGGTAGTCAAATGATCGCTTTTCCGATTGCCTTTTGTTTCTTTTTAGCGGCGGGTTTTTGTTTTCTCCATCGCGATGACGGACACAAGAAAAAAACAACGGACGCAGTCAGCAAACAAGGAGGGGTTGCATGAAGGCAATAATCAATAATCCGATTTTAAGAGGGTTTCATCCTGATCCGAGTATTTTAAAAGTCGAGGATGCTTATTATTTAGCGGTTTCTTCCTTTGAGTGGTTGCCAGGAATTCGGGTCTACTGTTCCCAAGATCTAGTCAATTGGTCCCATGAAACAGATATTCTGACGAATCAAGTGGATTTATTAGGCAACGCAGCAAATGGCAGCATTTGGGCACCGCAAATCAGCTACGCAAACGGACAATACTATTGTGTCTATACAAATGTTCGCAACACGACACGCCCCTTCAAAGACTGTCGAAACTATCTCATCACGGCTCCTACGATTCATGGACCATGGAGTGAGCCCATTTACTTAAATGGTAGTGGCTTTGATCCGTCCTTGTTTCATGATCAAGAGGGGCGTATCTGGTTATTGAATGCGCTTTGGGATTATCGTAAGGATACACCAAATAAATCGGTGGGGATCGTGCTCCAAGAATACTCTGAAGCACAAGGCTGCTTGATCGGTGACAGAGTGCCAATTTTTTCTGGAACCCAGCTGGCGAAGACTGAAGCACCGCATCTTTATTACCACAATGAGTGTTATTACTTACTGACGGCAGAAGGAGGAACGGGTGCAGGTCATGCGGTAACAGTTTGTCGTAGTAAAACCATCACTGGACCTTATGAAGTAGATCCGCATTTTCCCATGATGCGTGCCTATCAGCGCGAAGATTCCCCTTTTCAATGTACAGGTCATGGCAGTTTGACGATTGCGCCATCAAGAGAATGGGTCATGTGCTATTTGATGACTCGGCCAGTAGAAGGAGCAGCGATCCTTGGACGAGAGACGGCACTCCAAACTGTCTATTGGGATCACGAAGGATGGCTGCGTCTTAGCAATAACGATACGATCCCAGATCAAACCATCAGGCTCGCTAGCGACGCTCAGAAGCAAAGGACATCACCTGCTGTTTTTATTGATGACTTTAAAGGATCGTTGCAAAAAGCATGGAACGGTAGACGATTGCTGCCCAATGAAGAGTGGTGCAATCTGAGTGAGCGACCAGGGTATTTGCGATTGATCGGCGGAGAATCGATGCAATCGAACTTTCATAAGCACTTATTGGCGATTCGTCAACAAGACTTTTGTTTTGAAGCTGAAACAGTGATGGAATACCACCCCCAATCGTTCAATCAGATGGCTGGATTGTCGCTTTTCTTAAACGAAGAAAACTATTCGTTTTTCTACGTAACCTATGATGAAGAAGAAGGCAAGGTCCTTCGGTTGCTGCGGTGTTGTGAAGGAGAATTTCACTTGTTCCCAGATAAATTGCCCCTCGCTGCTGCAAGTGAGCCGATTGGATTGAAAGTAGTCGGTTCTTATCTAGAAGCCCAATGGTTCTATCGGCAATCACAAACGTGGCATCGCTTTAAAAAGCAAAACATCCAGTTCTTGTCTGGTGGTTTTACGGGGAATTTCATTGGAATCAGTGCCCATGATTTAGATCACTTTGGCAAAAGCTATGCCGATTTTGAATATTTTACGTATCAAGGGAAAGATCCGCTCGATGATGGCTCCCTAAAAATAGAGAAAGAAGGTTAACAAATGAAAAAGTTGAAAGTTGCAAGTTTATTATTATGTGCTGGACTGTTTTTAGCAGGCTGCGGCGATGGTGGAGGTTCACCTGAAGGACCAGAAAGCGAAGGGAAATCAAGTATTTCGTGGATGGCGATGCTACATACTGCTTCCCCACCATCTGGAGATGTCACGCAAAAGTTAGAAGAATACACAGGGGTCGAGATCGACTTTACGTGGGTGCCAGATGCTTCAAAAACAGAACGCTTGAATGCAGCATTGGCGTCGAATTCTTTAGCAGATATCGTTAGTCTGACAGAAATCAATAACACAACCGTCCGCAGCTCACTCGCATCTGGAATGTTCTGGGATGTGGAACCCTATTTAGAAGAGTTCCCGAATTTGGCAGAAATCTCCGAAGATCGGTTAGAGTCATCTCGAATTGATGGTCGAATCTACGGTGTTCCGTTTTTAAAACCGATCGCGCGTTATGGCGTCCTTGTCAGAAAAGATTGGTTGGATAATTTAGGCTTGGACGTGCCGTCGACATTAGAAGAATTAGCTGCTGTCGCCCAAGCCTTTACGGAAGATGATCCAGATGGAAACGGTGCGGATGATACGGTTGGTTTCGTAGAGCGTGATGAGTCCTTTAACGTTGGGTTCCGTTCGCTTTCAGGTTACTTTGGTGCAGACAATTGGTTTACGATCACGGATGATGATGAAGTGATGCCATCCTTTATGCAACCAGAATACAAAGAAGCAATGGAATGGTTCCGTAATATCTATGATAACGGCTGGATGAATTCTGATTTTGCGGTAATGGCGAAAAATGATCAGAAGAACTATATCGTTCAAGGTCGTGGTGGGATCGTATTGAGTGGTTTGCAAGAAGTACGTAACTACATTGATGATGCAGCTGGTACTGATGAAGAGCATATGGAATGGGTCTTGATCAATGATATCGTCCATGAAAATGTGGAACGTCGTATCCTTTCTGATACCAATGGTGGAATGGGCGGCTGGTTAGCCATTCCGAAAAACAATGTTGAAACCGAAGAAGACTTACGTGTTGTTTTGAAATTTATCAATGATTTGATGGACGAAGAGCCGTTTACGTTGATGACGCAAGGGATCGAAGGGGTCCATTATGAAATTGATGATGAGGGTGTCTATGTCCGTTTAGATGATACGAAGTGGCAACAAGAAGTACAACCATTTTCTTCGTCTCGTCCATCAGAATTAGTAACAGTTTTCCCTTCAAGCAACCCATATGTCAACTTAGCCAATGAAAAGATTCGCGAAAATGAAGAGTTTGCGGTGATCAATCCTGCACAATCGCTGACCTCTGAAACCTATGATCGTTCATGGTCAAGCTTGATTGAAGGAATCTCAGACGCTTACTACCAATATATGACTGGGGAAATCGAGATCGATGGGTTTGATACAGCGATCGAAACCTTCTTAAGAAATGGTGGACAGCAAATCATTGACGAGTTCACGGAAGACTATCGTTCACAACAATAAAGGTCACAAAAGGTTCTGATCATCTATTGAGAAGAAATGGATGAAGTGAGGAGCCGCTACTGCTGAAAGATTTGAAGACCAAGACCAGTTGAAGTGATTCGCTGCTTGGTCTTCTTTTTGCTTCAAAAGCAGTGAAGAAAGGAGAAGCTATGTTTCAACTAACTGTTCGGGGGCATGATTTAAAGAATTATGGGTCCCCAGAAGAATTAGCGCAAAAAATTGCCGCCAAAAACATTCATAACATTCAATTTGCATTAAATAAATCCTTCCCACAATGGGCAGAGCCAGAGCAATTAAGTCCTGGTTTAGGCCGCTTTTTCAAACGAGTTTTTGGTCAATCTCACGTTCAGGTCGCTTTATTAAGTTGTTATTGTAATCTGATTCATCCTGATCTGGAAAAACGGGAAGCGATTTTATCCAGATTCGAGACCTATCTCGCACATGCCAAATATTTTGATGCAGCTATGGTCGCAAGTGAAACTGGTTCGGTTTTGCCAAATATGGGGTATACCGAGGAAAATTTTAGTGACGTCGTTTTCGATGATTTGGTTCAGGTGATCAAGCGCTTGGTCCAAGTGGCTAAGAGACATCAAGTGATGCTAGGAATTGAAGCGGGCTTGAATCATCCACTATCATCGATCGACCGAATCGAAGAATTGCTGGAACGGGTACCCTCTGACTATTTAGGGATCATCTTTGATCCAACCAATCTGATTACTGCGAAGAACTATCAAGAGCAAGTCGCTTTGACAAGGGAAGCTTTTTCCCGCTTTGGCGATGCCATCGTTTGCTTGCACTTGAAAGACTATCAAGTAATCGATGGGAAAATCAAGGTAGTCCCATTGGGAGAAGGAATGATTGATTATCAACAACTATTGGCCATCACCGCTGAATACAAGCCATATTGTTATGTTGTGTTAGAAGGGACGACCGAAGAAGCGATGCAGCCAGCCATTTCACTGATTGAAGCATTGAAAAAGTGAGCGAGCTGTCTTTGATTGTGACTGATGCGGAAATGCTTTGTTTTAAGGAATCACGGGAGATCACGGAATCCTTTCCTCAACAAGCAGATTTGTTTACTTACTAAAAGTTAGTGTTATACTTAAAGGTACAAGTGAATTTAACTGTTTAGAAAAGAGGAAATAGCGATGAAAATGATTCAATCAACCTATCAAATCGATGCAGCAGCCGCAATTGGCAAAGTCGTTTTAAAAGTAGCAAACATAGAAAAAATGAGCCAGTTTTATTCGGACGTGATCGGCCTGACTTTATTGGAGCAAAGTGTAGATCACGCGCGATTAGGCGTGGGAGCGCAAGAGCTTTTAGTTCTAGAGAAGGTGAGTGATCCGTTGCCTTTGACACGGAAAACAGGCCTTTTCCATACGGCGTTTCTTTTGCCTAGCCGTAAAGACCTAGGAAATATGCTGATTCATTATTTGGAAGCCAAAGCTCCCCTCGATGGTGCCAGCGATCATGGATATAGTGAAGCGTTATACCTGACCGACCCAGAAGGAAACGGGATCGAAGTGTATCGTGACAAACCGATGAGTGAATGGGATATTCGAGCAGATGGTGAGATCGTAGGCGTTACTATCGAAATGGACGCGCAAGGCGTGCTGGGAGCCGCTGACCGATCTCAAACGACCTTTCCAGTTGGCACCACGGTGGGGCATGTCCATTTGAAAGTGGCGGACTTGGCAAAAACAGAAGAATTCTACACAGAAGTTTTAGGCATGCGTTTGACCTCAGATTTTGGTAGCCAAGCAAAGTTTTTTGCTGCTGGTTCGTATCATCACCATATCGGATCGAATATTTGGATGGGAAGAAATGTTCCAGCTATGGAAGAACAGGATCTAGGCTTAGCGTACTTTACGATCGTTTTGCCAGCTTTGGCTTTTTCTACGTTACGAAGTCATCTCAAGGCAAGAGGCGTTTCGTATGAGTTAGAAACAGACAGCCGCTTGCATTTGACTGATCCGAATGGGATCAATCTGATCATCGAAAGAAAGAATCAGCCTTAAGATGGAGGTTTTTTCATTCATGAAATGAGAGAATAACCTATAATCAAGTAAAAGGAGAGCAAGCATGAAAAAAAACGGGGCGGGACAATCACTATTTCTAGCATTATTGATCAGCATGGGCTTATTTTTCTTTGTCCAAGGGAAACAATTAATAGAAAGTGGGGCGTCTCCTGTGATTTTTATTGCTTTTTCGGCTTTTGCAGGAATTATTGGAGTTGGTGTCTATGGTCTTCAAGCAATAATGAAGCAGCATCGGCGCAAAGCCATGGTACCAATCAAAACCAAAAAATAAAGAAACCGACCAATCTTAAACAGGAAGATTGGTCGGTTTTTTGTTTAAGCTAAGACAAAATGGGAAATGGGGTCTCGTCCCCTACATATTAATTTTCCATGTTTTCAATCGCAAATTCGATCTCATCAGGTGAGAAGCCGTTCCCTTCAAGATGAGCAGCCATATTTCTTTGACGGATCCCTAACACCCGACGGGATTGATTGGCGCGTCCTAAAGCATGGCGATACCAATCTACATCTAGGGTTTCTAGTGCCCATTGTGTTTCCTCCGCAGTAAAACCTTCTGTTTCTAACAGTTCTGCCATCTCTTGTTTTGAATAAAAGCGACGATTTCCTTGCGCTCTAACGAGGAAAAAGGCTTCAAGTTCTCGTTCTGTCGCATTGTTTTCGCGCTCATAGCGTGCTGCTACAGTCGGGGCGAGATGAAACCCTGCTAAAATCGTTTCCTCGGTCACTTCGTTATCAAACACGTAGGTTCTGAATTGAAAACGATTGTCGTTTTCCAGTTCAAGCCATAGTGATTCAACCAGAAATCGATAACCGTATGGAATCGTTTCATAAACAGCATCGGCAATTTCGTAAAAATAAGCGGAAACGGCTTCGTAAGGAGTCATTATCTCGGGAACGATTTCCGTCGTTTGTCCATTAAACAAAGTGATTGCGGAAGGGTAGGTCTCACCAGCATTCGTAAATGTGAGAATCCCCACTGGCTCATATTTTGTTGAAAAGACATTCATGGTCACACCGTTCGCCAAATCAATCGTACTCTGCCACTCGATTTCTTGGTCATCGCTTTGTTGGTGTAAGTGTTCAAGTGTATCAGGTGTCAAACCAAGCTTTTCTCGTGTATCTTCATTGATTTCTTCTTCATCGGCAAGTGGATTGTTTGCTCCAGCGGTCACTAGTGCCAAATCCTCTTCGTATTCGTTGAATAATTCTTGCAATTTTGCTCGTCTACTGACGATGATCGGGCTTTCCTCATGGATGGCAAGTAAGGCTTCGATACGGCCATTGCGAGCGGCAACCCAACTGGGCATATCCAGATAGCGAGCTTCGATCGCTTCTTGAGCGAGTGCGATCATTGTTTCCGTGTTTTCAATGAATGCCGCCTTGTGTTTTGAGTTACTATTGACCTGGTCTAGAAAGGCCAATTCTGCTTCTTTGCCTCGAATCATCAGTTCGAGATTTTCAATACTTAAATCATAAGTAAGATTTTCTGCATGATAGGTATGTTCCCAACCAGCATCTAAAGCTGCACCGATGCGTTCAGAAAGTTCCTCAGGGCTTGCTGAATTTATCGTCCCACATCCTGAAATCAGGGACAGTATTAGTAATAATGGCAACAAAACTTGTTTTTTCATTTTTCTCCTCCTCGTGAGACTCTAGTAAACCTCGCCAATTTGTACGAATGAACGCATCAGAGCACTTTCTTGGGTATAAACATAGCCACAATATAAGGGACATCAACTGACCCCCAAAGTTAGACCAAAAAACCTAACTTTTTGGGGTCACTATAACAGCATATGGGCATCGCGATGCCCTTTTCTTCGCTAGCTTTTAGTTACCTATGTTTGTCATCGCGTAGTCGATTTGTTCTTCTGAAAAGTCTTCAAAAGTCAATAACCGGCGAATGTTGTCAGGAGGAAGACTCATCAAGGAATGGTAACTATTTGCTTTCTTCAACGCCTGCTCGTTCCAATCAATCGTGAGCTGATCAACTGCCCATTGTGCATCATTATGGGGAAACCCTTCAAATTCTAATTGTTGTATCAATCGTGCACGTGAGAAAGCCATGAGGTTCGTATAGGATTCGGCACGAGCGATCGCTCGTCTTTGTTCTGAAGATCCTTCATTCTCGGTCTGAGTTTGTTCGTCATTGTTTTGCTCTTGCTGCAAAGCCGTAGCTGCTTCTTGTTTGGCGTTTGCTTCTTGAAGCTGTTGATACACGGTAGTGACCATGTCTTGATCAATGTCATGATCAAAGCCATAGGTCATCACCGCCAGCTGATGTTCATCAGAAGATTGATCGAATCGATTCATAAACATCATTGATT
Organism: Enterococcus casseliflavus NBRC 100478; assembly: GCF_001544095.1. Taxonomy (GTDB): domain Bacteria; phylum Bacillota; class Bacilli; order Lactobacillales; family Enterococcaceae; genus Enterococcus_D; species Enterococcus_D casseliflavus. Next base: position 45,185 of record NZ_BCPT01000007.1, read on the forward strand.
CACGAGGAATATTTACGGCGAGCGCTCGTAAAATCGTTTCATAGAAAGCAGCTTTTTGCTCGTCGGCAGTTTCCCGATTCAGAACAGTAAACCCAGATGCGTACTCCTCATCGGGCATCGCAAAAACGAAGACGTCAACATTCGTTTCGCTTGTGTGGTAAACGGTGGCAGTGAGTCCATCGTCAAGTTCGATTGTGCGATGAAGAGTAAGCGCATCTTCTGTGAGCTGCTGAAGCTGCTCGATATCGTCTGCCAAAAGCCCCAGCTTTTCCCGCGGATCGGCTTCAGGAATCATTTCGTTTGCTACCTCTAGTAGACTGTCGAGGTTGTCTTGATTACTGAGGATGATCGGACTTTTTTCATGGATTGCAGCAAGGGCTTGGCTGCGACCAATGCGAGCAGCAAACCAAGCAGGGACATCGATCCGACGTTCCACTAACGCTCGTTCAGCGGTTGCCATCAAATCAATCGTGTGGCTGATCAATTGCTGAAGGTCTTCGTCGGAAGAATCAAGTTCTTCCAAAATAGCCAGTTCGGCTTGGCTGCCTGCAATCAGCAATTCTAAGGTCGCTGGTTGATAATAGGCCCAACCCGTTCCAGACTGGTTTGTATATTCCAGTCGTGCGTCGATGCCAAGCGCAACGGTCTCTGACAGTTCTTCATCTGCCTTCGTGCAGCCGATAAGCAAAATAACGAATGACAATAGGGTGATCAGTATTCTTTTTTTCATTAGACTCCTTCTTTCTATCGAAAGTAACTGAGAAAACGGTCGGCAGAGGTTGGTTCATCTGGGGGAAGGAGGAGGGCAGGTGAATGGAAAAAATGTTGAAAAGATTTCCATCACAAGTTCATTCAAGCAATTGTTTCTGATACGCTAATAAGAAAAGACGGAACATTGAACTAAATTTTATGAATAGTCGTTATATTATTCATTTTATATGAAAAATATCACTAAATGCAACGATAAAAGGATTTTTGTTGGATTTTTTATCTTTGGGGAAAGGAAGGTTACTCTCAACTTTTGAGGAGTAGGTACTCAAGATCAAAGCGATCGAGGGAATTCATTGAAGGATCACCAAGGGGGGATCTTTTGTGCAAACAAAAAAAGCTTCCCACAATGGGGAAGCTGTAAGGATGCGGAAAATGGGATTTGAACCCACACGAGCGATTGCTCACAAGACCCTCAATCTTGCACGTCTGCCATTCCGTCATTTCCGCAAATACTATAAAAGGAAACGCAGGCTGAGGTAGTTCTGTCACGCCGCGTCTAGAAAATATCTTACCTGATTTTCAGCAGGTTTGTCAATAACTTTTCCAAATGCTATTTGAAAGAATTTTCAGACTTTAGATTGCATTTTTTTCCATAAAAGGTATGCTAAAAGAATGAATAATTTTTTTTGAGAGGAGAGCAAATGAACTATTTTAAAAACCAACTGGCAAAAGCTGTTAAGCAGAAAACATTCATCTTCCTACTCATTGGAGCCTTTAGTTTAGGCTGCTGTTTTTCCATTTATTTGAAGCTGATGGAACCTGTCAACTTGCCTGCTACCATTACCGCAGAAAAAGCGGAGGCTTCACGGCTTGTTGATCGCTACCAAGCCAATCAATCTGGTTCACCGGATGAGCAAGAGGTATATCAGCTATTACTTGATAACAATACTCTGACCTCACGGCAGCTGTCCAACTTGATTATGGAGGAATATGAACGATTTAATCAAACGAGTATTCAAATGGCGGAGCTAAAAAAGCAGATTTGGGCGTCTTCAGTTGATGACAAAGCCTTTTTACCGCCGATGTGGACGATCGAACAAGAGCAGACGGTCTATCAAGCCTTAGTCGAGCAAGAAAAAGATCCGGTTCTCACGGCTGCTAATACCCAGACGGCTGTCGCTTTGGCAATAACGTTTTTACTGAATTTTGGGTTCTTCTTCTGGGCATTTTTTGCTAGTGACAATTTATTAGAAGAAAGAGAACACTTCTCCTTGATCCGCTCATACCCACAGATTTTCCCGATTCGGATGGTCAGTAAGGTTTTTGTCAAAACGATCACCAATTTAGGAATCTTGCTTGTGTTTTTCTTAGGCGTCTTTCTTTCAATGAGCCTTCTGGGGGAGTTTGGGGATTGGCAGTATCCAGTAGCCGTCTATCTCAGTGGGGATTGGGTAGCCTTACCTTTTTGGCAGAGTGTTTTATCTAGTATGGTTTCTTTTGCCTTGCTGATTGGTTTGATCGAATGCTTAGGTTTTGTCATGAACATGGTCGCAGCCAATCGATACGTCTCTTTCTTTTTACTGGTGCTTTTTTATGGATTCGGCTTGATTCCGATGCTGCAAAAGATCCCTATATTACCAGTTCATCTAGCTGCTATGGAGAAATTTTATTCGGGTGCCTTTGCTTTGGGCTCTGGCACTTCTTGGGGCGTCTATGCCAGTTGGCTGCTGACGCTAGTGTGGATCTTCCTTTGTTTAAGCATCATGCTTGTTGCGGATAAACAGAATCGCTTGTTGAGAGGAGGTAAAGAATGAAAGACTATTTTTTCTTTGAATTACGCCAGCTGTTAAAAAGCAAGAAAACCATTGGCCTTTTTTGCTTGCTGCTGATCTACAGCGGCGTTTACAGTTTTTGGCAAAGAGACTTTCGCCCAATTGAACGAGTAGATAAAACAGAAATGCAACAACGCTATACCGTGCGACAAGATTTTCTTGATCAACAAGCAGCCAATCCCTCTGACCATTGGTCGGCATTCATGGCAGTCGAAATGTTTACCCCATGGAATGAAGCAGAAAAACAACGGCTCGACGCGCTAGCCGAGAAAGACTGGCAAGCATACGCACAAAGCACAAGTACTTGGTACCATCTCGCTTTGCAATTTACCGATGAACGAAATATATTTTATACCCCTGATTATTACACGTTTCGAAATTACTATGCTGGGTATGACGGGCGCTTCGGCTATGCATCAACCGCAAAACTGATGGAGGCTTTTAGCCAGCTGCCCAATAGCAAACTCTCTCAAGCAGTCATGGAGCAAAAAACGGGGGTGCAAGCATTACAGCGAAGCTTTACTGAATATTTACCGATTCTATTAATTGCTGTTTCTTTGTTTTTGGCGATCGATTGTTTACCAAAAGAACGAAGACATAAATCTCTGTTTCTTTCACTGCCATTATCGACAGAAGAGAGCCTTTGGAGCAAAACGGCAGCGTTGATGGTTGGTTCTGCAATCGCAACGCTAGGAACCATGTTCTTTATCTGGTTTGGCTCTGGTATTCAATTCGGCTTTGGCTCCTTGGAACTGCCAGTCACGATTTTATCATCGTCCTTTGATGCCCGCTACCCGATCACAGATTTCAATGCTTTTGAAACACAAGCCATCGGTCTTTTTTTAAGCCAATGTTTTCTTGCAACGCTTTTCTTGCAGTTTCTTTATTGTCGCGGCATCTTGCTGTTCAGTGCCCTGTTTCGCTCAGAACTGATTAATCTGCTTGTGGCTGGTTTTTGTTTGCTTTCGCCCTTTCTTTTCCAACGACGCTGGTTTAGTGCCTACCTTGATAAAACGCTGTATGTCTATCTGTATCAAAATGTGGGACAAGTCCTTTCAGGCTGGACACGCTTTTACTTTGGTTCTGCAGGATTTACGATGGAAAAAGGCTTACTTTTATTAGGCGGCGTTTGGCTTTTGATCGAAATGTGTTTCTTTTTGACGATCCAACGCAAAAAATTTCATTTGGCATAGGAGGAACGACATGTTAGAACTGAAAAATGTGACTGTCACGTATACGAGAAAAGTATTGGATCAACTTTCCGTTGCCTTTTCTCCCGGGGAGATCGTCGGGTTAGTCGCCCCTAACGGCACTGGGAAATCCACGCTACTGAATGTGGCGATGAATTTCATCCAGCCGAATGAAGGCGCAGTATTTTTAAACGGCAGTCAAGTATATGTGACCAAAAAATCAGAAGTGGCAGCGCATCAACAAATTTCATTTTTTCCTGACCAAAATGATTTGTACAATGATTTAAGCGGACTCGAGCATTTGAAACTGTATCAGCGAATGTGGCGTTCAGAGGAACGCTTGGTGGAAGAAACGATTGCTCGTTTGCGAATGAGCGATTATATCAAACGGCCAGTGGGAACCTATTCGCTGGGGATGCGGCAACGTCTGTGTTTTGCGATGCAGATCGTGACAGATACGCCATACATGCTGATGGATGAGGTGATGAATGGCTTAGATCCGACAAATGTCGAATTGATCTCCAACGTGTTGAAAGCCTTGCGGGAGCAAAAGAAAGCGATCGTGATCGCTTCACATATTTTGACGAATTTAGATTCTTACTCGGATCGGGTCTTGTTTTTAAAAGACGGTAAGATCATTCACGAATACCTTGGCCGCAAGTCGTTGGTCAATGAACCCTTGTATGTAAAGACGGACTCGGCGGATTTCTTGGTGGCTTTTCCAGAGTTAACGACAGTGACTATCGATCTGCAAGGGCGGATGTATCTAGTAGAAATCAGCGATCCGCAGTTGCTGCAACGTTTTATCGCAGCAGGAATCACTGATTTTTCGGTGGGGCATTTGGCGTTAAATGAATTGTACTTGAAGTATTTTCCTGAAAATTCCTGAATGAACCAAATTCAGTGGATGAACGCAGGGCAAGCCCTCTCGACCGAGAGGTGAAAAATTTTCGCCACAGTTAAAATTTTTTTGCTATAATAGGTTCAATCTGAAAAGAGATCAACGACGAGAACCAATAACCTGACGTTGACCTATGGTTAAAGGAGAAATGGAATATGAAGAAATTTTCAAAGTCGTCAAAACTTGAAGGGGTCAGTTATGATGTACGCGGCCCTGTTTTAGAAGAAGCTGATCGGATGCAAGAAGAAGGCATCAGTATCTTAAAATTAAATACTGGGAATCCCGCGCCCTTTGGCTTTGAAGCCCCAAATGAAATCGTTAGAGATTTGATTATGAATGTGCGAGAGTCGGAAGGCTATTCTGATTCAAAAGGGATTTTCTCGGCACGTAAAGCGATCGAGCAATATTATCAATTACAAAAATTTCCTGATGTGACCATCAATGATATTTACACAGGTAATGGTGTTTCCGAGCTGATCACGATGTGTATGCAAGGGTTATGTAACAATGGGGACGAAGTGCTCGTGCCGATGCCAGACTATCCCTTGTGGACTGCTTCGATCTCATTAGCTGGCGGAAAACCCGTCCATTATATTTGTGATGAACAAGCAGATTGGAATCCTGATATCGAGGATATCAAAGCCAAAGTAACCAGCAAGACGAAGGCCATCGTCATTATTAATCCAAATAATCCCACCGGCGCCGTTTATCCGAAAGAAGTTTTGCAACAAATCGTCGAGGTTGCTCGTGAGCATGACTTGATCATTTTCTCCGATGAGATCTATGACCGTTTAGTCATGGATGATTATGTCCATGTACCGATTGCTACACTAGCACCAGATCGCTTCGTTGTGACGCTAGGCGGTTTGTCTAAGTCTCACCGAGTGGCAGGCTTCCGCGTTGGCTGGATGGTTCTCAGCGGGGATAAGTCCAATGTCAAAGACTATATCGAAGGCTTGAATATGTTGTCATCGATGCGGCTGTGTTCCAATGTTTTATCGCAACAAATCGTCCAGACTGCATTAGGCGGCTATCAAAGCTCCGATGAGCTGCTGCTGCCAGGTGGTCGAATCTATGAACAAAGAGAGTTTATCTACAAGGCAATCAATGATATTCCTGGATTGTCAGCAGTGAAACCGAAAGCAGCCTTTTATATTTTTCCTAAAATTGATATTCAGCGCTTTAACATTACCAATGATGAACAATTTGTTCTCGACTTTTTACATGAACACCATATTTTGTTGGTGCACGGCGGTGGGTTCAATTGGCAACAGCCCGATCATTTCCGTATCGTCTACCTTCCTAATATGGAAGATTTAAAAACGACTGCTGAAAAAATGACAGAATTCTTGGCAGCGTATCGCCAGAAGTAAGTACATGAAAAAGCACCGCTCCTTCAGCGATCGTGAGGGAGCGGTGCTTATGTTTTTATTCGGTAACTGGTTGACAAATTTTTTTGCTGACAATCATCCGATTGGTAAACTTATCCAGCATTTCAGCACTAGGATCGGTCACTTGAACGAGGACCGAATTTTCATATTCCCGTTCGATGATCCCTTGGTATTTTTTGCCTTCCCATGTAAAAAAGATCGTACTGTCGATCGTCATCTTAACACCTCATTTGAAATTGTGGAAAAATAACAAGACATTCTTGAAATTGCTTTCCTTTTTGTCATTATGTGCTAAAATAAAGAAAATTAAAAATGCGAATTCGCATTTTTGACAAGAAACGTTCGATTTTTTTAGAATTCCCCCTGGAGGACGATTATGAAAAAAAGAGATGAATCTTTTGGTCAAAATATCCGTTCAATTCGGTTGAAACGAAAGATGACCCAGAAGATGTTAGCGGAAGATATTTGTTCGCAAAGTGTGTTAAGTCGTATCGAAAACAACGAAGAGCTGCCCAATGTCTGGGTGATGTATCAAATTTGCCAACGCTTAGGCGTCACCTTAGATCAAGTAATGATGCTTCATTCGGAAGAGATCAACAAAACCAATCAAATCTTTGCCGAAATCGAATCACATTTTGTCCATAAACAATTTCAAGAAATGCGGGAAAAAATGGAAGACAAGGCGATCAAGGATTATCTGTATCTGGATTCAGATATGCAAATGTATTACTACTATCTAGGCAGCTGTGATTATTTCCTCGATCAAAACTATGATGCCGCCCTTGAAGCGCTGAAAAAAGGACTGGCCTATTCCTATCAACAGGATAAGACCAATGTTTCGGTGATGGAAATTCGTATCCTGAGCTGCATGGGTCGCGTCTATAGTGACTTGCTGCAACTGGGTGAGGCGCGTTTTTACTTAGAAAAAGCCTACGATGCCATGCATGCCTTGCCGCCGGAGCGACTGTCCACAGCGCTGACCAAAATTTATTACAACTATGCGGTCTTTTTAAAGGAGCAACAAGAAGACTGTCGCGCGCTAAAAGTAACCAACGAAGGCATTGCCCTAGCGAGAGAGAAAAATAGCTTGTATTTTCTAGAAGAATTGTTTGAACTAAAAGGACAATTGCTTCAAAGACTAAAAGAAGAAAAAGCAGCTGAAAAAAGTTTTCAACTGTATCGTGCCGTCATGGATATTCGCCAATCAGACAAAGTGGTGTAGACCTTTCTTGACTTCTGCTGCAAATAAGAGTACTTTTAAGGAAGAAAAGAAATAGAGGAGCGATCAAGATGAATAAATATATTTACGCAGACAAATTCTTTCTGAAATCAGCGGTTCATGGCCCTGGTTACTTGGAGGTCAAGGAGGGAAAATTCGGCGCGATCGTCGATGAAGTCCCTGCTGGTGCAGACGTAGAAGATTATTCAGGCAAATGGGTAGCACCGGGTCTTGTGGATACTCATATCCACGGGTTTATGAACCATGATGTGATGGATAACGATGCAGAAGGCATCAAAGCCATGTCAGAAGGTCTTTTGTCTTGTGGTGTGACATCGTTCTTACCGACAACCTTAACATCCAGCAAAGAACGGTTGCGTGATGTTGCTGAAACCGTTGGGAAAGTCAAAGACGAAGTTACAGGAGCAAAAATCCAAGGCATCTACTTTGAAGGACCGTTCTTTACTGAAGAACATAAAGGGGCACAAAATCCGATCTATTTTGGTGATCCTGATATTGATACCTTCCATGAATGGCAAGAAGCTTCTGGTGGAATTATCAAGAAAATCGCCTTGGCTCCTGAGCGCGAAGGTGTGAGTGAGTTTGTTTCGCAAGTGACGGAAGAAGGCGTAGTGGTTGCGCTAGGGCATAGTAACGGAACGTTACAAGAAGCGCAAACAGCAGTAGAAGCTGGTGCCAGTGTTTTTGTTCATGCCTTCAACGGAATGCGCGGATTAAACCATCGTGAACCTGGAATGGTCGGTGCCTTACTTTCATTAAAAGAAGTTTTTTCTGAGTTGATTTGTGATGGCCACCATGTGCATCCTCAAGCAGCTGAGATCTTGATGGAAAAAGCTGGTCACGACCATGTGGCCTTGATCACCGACTGTATGATGGCTGGCGGTATGCCAGACGGTGATTACATTTTAGGTGAATTTCCTGTAGTGGTAAAAGATGGCACGGCTCGAATGGAAACAGGCAATCTTGCTGGCAGCATCTTGAAACTAAAAGAAGCCGTGAAAAATGTTGTAGAGTGGGGAATTGCTACCCCTCAAGAAGCGGTCATGATGGCTAGCTTGATCCCAGCGATCAGCTGCAACATCGACCACGCTTGCGGTATGATCAAACAAGGTCGTCCAGCTGACTTCATTGTTTTGGATCAAGAAATGAATTTAGCAGCCACTTATTTAGATGGTGTTTGCCGTTACCAAGCATAAAATGAAACAATCTGCTTCAAGAAACAAGAAGAGAGCTTCTCTTGATCTGTTTTTTGAGCAGATTTTTTTATTTTCAGTTATGATGAAAGAAAACGGTATTCTTAGAAGGGGAAGGTGGCAAATTGAAGACGATTTTAGTTACGGGTGCCAACGCTGGCATGGGCTTTGCAACAGCCAAACAATTGGCAGAATTGGGGATGCATGTGATTTTGTATTGCCGTTCTGCCGAACGAGGGCAGGCAGCACAGCAACGTTTGAAGGAAGAGACAGGCAATCCAAGCATCGATCTAGTGATCGGTGATTTGGGGTCGTTGGCTAGCGTACGCAAGTCAGCCGCTGAAATCAATGCCCGCTTTGAGAAATTGGATGTACTGATCAATAATGCGGGCATCGTCAATTTAAAAAAAGAGCGAACAGCCGATGGATTTGAACAAATGCTGGGCGTAAACTACGTGGGGCATTTTGAACTGACCCGTCAGTTATTGCCGTTAATAAAACGTGCGGATGCTGGTAGGATCGTTAATGTTGCTTCTGGTGCTTACAAATTTGTAAAGAAAAAGGATCAGCGCTTTTTCGATGTGGCGAATTTTTTGCCTTGGCGGGAATATGGCCGCTCAAAAAAAGCCCTGATTTTATTTACAGATGCGCTTGCGTTTCAACTGCGCAATACGAACGTTACTGCCAATGCATTGCATCCAGGAGGTGTGGCGACGAGCTTAGGGGTCAGCCGACAGACAGGATTTGGTCAATCTGTTTACAAAATGCTCACGCCTTTTTTCAAAACACCTGAGGAAGGGTCTGATACAGCGATATATTTGGCACTAAGCCCCGAGGTGGCTGGCATTAGCGGGCGCTACTTTGTCGATCGTCAGGCAGTGCCGACGGAGATCCTTGATGAGCGGCAGCAAGCGCAAAAACTTTGGGAAGAAACCCAGCGAAGAATTGCCGACCAAGCACAATGATTGGTTTTTGTTCTTTGTCAATCAAATTAGAGGGAAGTGTAAAATCGATTCTGGGACAGAATGAGCATCATTTTGTCTCAGATTTTTTAATTTGATAAAATGAGCTGCTTTTTTGCTGTTTCTTTCGCAGGAATAAGTATGATACACTATTAAGCGAGAAAGCGCATGCGGCGCTGGAATTCTTGGAGGAACATAATGAGTTATATCGAAGTTGTGAAAGAAGTGAAGAAATACACAATGGGCGACACGGTTATTGCTGCTAATGATGGTGTTTCGTTTTCCGTAGAAAAAGGAGAGATCGCACTGATCCTTGGTCCAAGTGGCGCTGGTAAGTCCACCGTTTTGAACATATTAGGCGGAATGGATCAATGTGATAGTGGCAAAGTGATCGTTGATGGAACAGATATTGCTGGCTTTGATGCCAAACAATTGACGACCTATCGCCGCAAAGATGTCGGTTTTGTCTTTCAGTTTTATAATTTGGTCCCTAATTTGACAGCCAGAGAAAACGTTGAACTCTCAGCACAAATCGTGCCAGAGGCACTTGATGCAGCTGAGATCTTGACCCAAGTTGGGCTTGGTGATCGCTTGGATCACTTTCCAGCGCAATTGTCTGGTGGCGAACAGCAGCGAGTCACGATCGCTCGTGCTATTGCGAATAAGCCCAAATTGCTGCTTTGTGATGAACCAACTGGGGCCCTTGACTATGAAACGGGGAAACAGATTCTAGCAATTCTAGAAAAAACGGCTCGCGAGACTGGGACGACCGTTTTGATCATTACACATAACAGCGCATTGGCTCCCATGGCTGATCGTGTGATCCATATCAATGATGCAAAGGTCCGCAAGATGGAAAAAAATACTCATCCGATTCCAATTGCCTCTATTTCTTGGTAAATGCCTATGAAAAAAACATTATTACGTTCCAGTTTACGTGAAATCAGGCAAGCACCCGGGCGGTTTTTGTCCATATTAGGCATTATCTTTTTAGGGGTCGCTTTTTTTGTGGGGATCAGTGCAACTGGTCCAAATATGGAACAAGCAGCTGAAGATTATTTTGCTCGCCAGAAATTAGCGGACTTTACGATTGCGTCAACATTAGGGTTGTCGACTGCCGATCGGGAAATCATTGAAGAAATGCCTGGTGTCACGTCTGTTGAAGCAGAGCAGATCGCCGATATCAATGCCGAAAATCACCGTGCCGTGATCCGTGTCTTTTCCCTTTCGAAGGAGCGGCAAGTCAATCAATATCAGGTGACTTCTGGTCGATTGCCGCAAAAGTCAGGGGAAATTGCTTTGGATCAAGCGGCACAAAGCAGCGGTGGGTTTGCACTAGATGAAACTTTTGAACTGCCAGAAAGCGGTGAAAACCAGCTAGAAACGCACACTTACACGATCGTTGGCTTTGTCAATAGTCCCGAATTTATTGAGAATTTTCATCGAGGCAATAGTACCGTTGGGAATGGGACGGTCGATTACTTTGCAGTAATTCCAGAAGAAGATTTTAAAGAAACTGCGTATGCTAGATTGTTAGTTCGTTTTGATGAGCTATCGCAAGTGGCTAGCTATTCAGAAGCATATCAGACAAAAAGGGATCAAGTAAGTGATGAAGTAGAAGAACGGTTGGCTCCGCGGGCACAAGGACGGCGGCAAGAGTTGATCGATGAAGCGCAACCAGCCATTGATGAGGCCAAAGAACAGATCCGTGATGGCGAAGAAGCATTGCAGCAAGCGCAAGCGGAACTTGACGACGCAACAGAGAAATTGGCGCAGACGCATCAGGAGTTGACGGAACAAGAAGCAGCTTTTCAGACAGAGATTCAAACTGCCCAAGAGCAATTGAATGGAGAAGCGCAAAAATTAGCTGAGGGGAAACAGGCATTGATCGAAAATCAACGCCTGCTAGATCAAAATGAACAAGCATTGATTCAGCAAGAAGCCCAAGTACAGTCAGCCCAAGCTCAGTTGGCACCCGTTTTGGCACAAAGACCTGAACTACAAAAGGTCATCCAGCAGGTAGAGGAGCAACTGGCGCTGGCATACCAAGGCATGGATCAAATCAGAAGTGTGGGTCAACTTTCTGCAGAGGAGCAAATGGCCCAGCTGCCTACCGTCTATGCACAAGTAACCGCCGCTCTGGCACAGTTGAACCTGCCGACAGATGTCCTTGGTCCGATTCCTGATCTGGAGGAAATCGATGAAACGATGATTGCTACTATGCTGACGGCAGCTGAAGATACATTGCGTCCACTCATTGCCGAAGGTGAGCAACAACGTGCGCAATTACTTGGGCAAAAGGCTGCGATCGATGACCAAGAAGCGCAACTTCAGCAGGCACAACAGCAAGTCAATGCTGGCTGGAACCAAATCAGAGCTGGGCGCCAAGAATTGGCACAAGCGCAGACCCAGATCACCCAAGGAGAGACGCAGCTGAGCGAAGCTCGTGAGACCTTAGCTTCTGAAAAAGCCAAGGGTCAGTCTTTATTAGCTGCTGGTTGGCAAGAATATCGAGAAAACGAAGCAACCCTTCAAGAAAAGCTTGACGAATTCAAAGAAAAAGCACCAAAAGAACGCGAAAAACTTGAAGATGCCAAAAAAGAAGTTGCTGAAAAAGAGCAGGAATTATTGGATCTAAAACCGGCAGTTTATCGTGTCGCGAACCGCGATGCGAATCCTGGTTATTCAGAGTACCAAGACAATGCGGAACGAGTTTCTTCGTTAGCAACGATTTTCCCAGTTATCTTCTTTTTGATTGCAGCGTTAGTCAGTCTAACCACCATGACGCGGATGATCGATGAAAAACGTAGTGAGATCGGTACATTGAAAGCATTAGGCTATCGTAACTGGGAGATTGGACAGAAATTTTTGCTTTATTCCTCTGCAGCAGGCATCACAGGTGCTGTATTGGGTCTAGCAGTCGGCTTTTCCTTTTTTCCAGCAATCATCATTCAAGCTTATGGACCGCTTTACAATCTCACGGAGTATGACACCCCATGGTATTTGCGGCTTTCATTGATTGCTGTGGGAGTCAGCTTGCTTTGCACCATCGGTATCGCGCTGCTGGTTTTACGTTTTGATTTAAGACAGTCATCGGCTTCATTGTTACGACCAAAGGCACCCAAAACAGGAAAACGAATTCTCTTAGAAAGAATCACCGTTATATGGCGGCACTTAAGTTTTATTCAAAAAGTTACAATGCGAAACCTGTTTCGCTACAAGTCCAGAATGCTCATGACCATCTTAGGGATCGCGGGATGTACCTCCATGATCTTGACTGGATTTGGTCTAAGAGATTCCATCAGCAATATCATTCCTTTACAGTTTGAGAAAATCTGGCAGTATCAGGCGGTGATCACCTTTGATGATGAGGATTCGGAAGCAATGAGTGATACAAAAGCCGCCGCAGAAGATATTGAAGGCTTTGAAGCAGGGTTATTCTTGCATACGGAAAGTCTGACGTTGGCTCAATCGGGGGTCACGCAGCAAGAAGTAACCGTCACCGTGCCAGAAGATCCTGCGGCTTTATCGAGATTTGTCCACTTGAATGATCGGGTTTCAGGAGAAGCTTACGAGCTAGAAGGAGAGGGCGCCATCATCAATGAAAAGCTTGCTAAGTTGTTTGGATTATCGGTGGGTGATACGATAACGTTGACGAATGAAAGCGGCGAAGCATTTGAACTGAATGTGGCTGCAATCGCAGAAAACTACACAGGGCATTTTGCTTATTTGACCCCAGATGCGTATCAAAAGATCTTTCAGGCCGCCCCTTCTTACAACAGTGAGTTATTGAAATTCAGTCAGCGTTTGACGAAATCGGAGGAAGAAGCGATCGCGGCTGATTTGATGGCACAAGACAATGTCATCAATGTTTCCTTCCTCTCAGCTTCAGCGGATGCCTTAGATGACACGACAGCAACCTTGAACATCGTCATCTGGATCTTGATCTCGTCTGCGGGGGCATTAGCCTTTATCGTGTTGTACAACTTGAACAACATCAATATAGCGGAACGCATTCGCGAGTTGTCGACCATCAAAGTATTGGGCTTTTATGATCGAGAAGTGACCATGTACGTCTTTCGTGAAAATATCTTTCTGACGATCTTCGGCATTGCATTTGGTTTATTATTAGGGGTGCTTCAGCATCAATTTGTCTTACAGACCATCGAAGTCGACATCGCCATGTTTTCACCGACAGTCGAACCAATGAGCTATGTGTATGCCGCTGGATTGACCTGCTTATTTTCAAGCGTGGTAGGGATCGCAATGTATTTCAAACTGAAACATGTCAATATGATCGATGCACTGAAAGCCAATGAGTAACAAAAACAGCCTTTTCTCAGAATGATTCTGGAAAAAGGCTGTTTTTATTTTTCTTGTTTTTCTTGTTCGGAAATCTCACCTTGGACTTCTTCTAGCATGGCTTTTAGTTCAAGCTCTTTTTGCCTCAGCACCACCAGATCTTCTTGGATCTCATCCTTTTTCTCTTCCTCAGGTGGTCGAATGACGAAATTGATCGATAGGGCAACTAACGTGCCGATAAAGGTGTCCAATACACGGTCTAAGGCGAAGATGATCGATTCCCCTTGAGGGACACTGGAAGTGATCAAAAGCATCGTCGCAATAGCAGAGATAATGCCAGAATTGTTATTGATGCCATCTGAAAAAACGATGACAAAAATGACTAGCGCTGGCAAGACAAACAATTCGATCAGAAAGTCATTTTGAAAATATTGCTTCGTCAAAAAGTAAAAAATGGCTGTACCGCCGCCGATCGTATTTCCTAATACTCGTGACTTACCAAAAGAGATCGTTGTGGTCAGGTCTTGTCGCAAAGAAAACACAGCCGACAAGGCAGCAATCAATGGTTGGCCACGATCAAGAAAATGAAAGAGCAGAATACAAAGCATGACAGCGATGGCTGTTTTTATCGTTCGCATACCTAAGCGAAAACGCCCCAGTTTCATGGTCAAATGCCCCCTTTACTTAATCATACCCAAAGCAGTTGAGAAATTCTAGTCTTATTCCTCACAATTTAGTATACTTTTCACAGGAGGTGACAAAAATGAAAATCGGAATGAGGACCGTGAAAACGGCGATTGCTGCTGGTTTATCAATGTTTCTGGCACAACAGATCGGTCTTTTGTATGCGCCAGCCGCAGGGATCATCGCCATTTTAAGCGTCGGCAATACAAAGAAAACGTCACTTTTTACGGGAATCGGGCGTTTGATCTCTTTGGCGATCGCAACGCTCTTAGCTTTTGTCAGCTTCCATTTATTAGGCTTTGGGCCGATAGGATTTGTTCTTTTTCTCTTTCTCTTTATCCCAACCGCTGTCTATTTCAATTTGACCGATGGGATCGTCGTCAATTCTGTCTTGGTGACCCATTATATGATGGAACGTTCGTTTGCTTGGCCACTGATTGGGAATGCTTTTTTATTGATGAGTATTGGCATTGGCTTTGCACTTTTGTTCAATTTATATATGCCAGATGGCGAACGAGCATTGAAAGAAAGACAGCAATTAGTGGAAGAAACGTTTAAAAGTCTTTTAAAAGACATGTCGATTGCGTTAACTGAAAAAGAAAAGGCGACGCTTCCCCAGGTCTGCCAAACGCTTTTGGGAGATATCAAGCAAGGCAAACAACAAGCAATGGTGCATAGTGAAAATCAATGGCGAGGAGAAGCCTCCTATTATGAAGAGTACTTTACCATGCGCCAAAGTCAGGCACGCTTACTCTTAGAAATGGTTGACTTATTGCAGTTGTTTTGGGTAGAAGAAGCCTATACAAATGCGTTTCAAGAGTTGCTATCCTTTACTGCCGAGTCCTTTCACGAAAATAACGATGGGAAAGAGATCTTGGCAAAAATTGCTGCGCTTTATGAAGATTATCGACAAAAGCCATTGCCCCAAACAAGAGCAGAGTTTGAAAATCGCGCTCAGCTGTTTCAGTTTCTGCAAACCTTTAAAAGTTTTATTGAAATCAAAGCCGACTTTTCTGAACAAATGCAAACAATAGCACGCTAAAAAAAGACTCCTAAAAAGGAGTCTTTTTCATTTTACTGCTGTTCCCAAAAAGCTTGCATTTGATCAAGAACGTCAATGACATCGGTGGTCAAATGGATCGATCCCTCGATCTCGCCATCGATGGCTTTGATCATATTGGCAATTTCATAATTAAGGGCTTGACTGCTGTCGCCAGCTTCAATCACTTCATTTGTTCCATCTCGGAAATGGATCACGGCTTTGTCCGCACGAGGGTATTCGTCTACGGTAATGTATCCTTCTTCGAAAGCGACGATACCGGTTTTAGGCATTTTCGCTTGAAAAGTCAGCGTGACACTAGCCATTTCATCGGCTGGATTTTGTAGGATCGTGACTGATTGTTCATCCACACCTGTAGAGAAGGGCTTCATGCTGCTAAACGTCACTTCTGGTGTATCCGTCATGAAAAAGCGGGCAAATGAAACAGCATACGTACCGATATCCAATAAAGCACCGCCGCCTAAATCTGGATTGAAGAAACGATTGCTTGGGTCTGGATCTTTGTAGCTGCCAAATGGTGCTTGGATCATTTTTAATTTTCCTAAGCGTCCGGCATCGATCTCTTCTTTCAACCGAGCATAAACCGGCATATTGAAAATCGTCATTGCTTCTTCTAAGATTAGATTTTTTTCTTTGGCTAAGGCTAGTTCTTCCGCTAGCTCATCGGCACTGGTGGTGATGGCTTTTTCGCAGAGGACATGTTTTCCTGCCATCAGAGCTTTCATAATAAATTCATGATGAAGATCATTAGGTACTGCAATATAAACAATATCGATTTGCGGATCTTCTAACATGGCATCTGTGCTTTCATAGGCATGGGGAATAGAGTGTTTCTCAGCAAATGCTTGGACTTTAGGGAAACTCCGGGCACTGACCCCATATAGTTCACTTGCTTCATTAGAAAAGCCAGCAGCAAATTGCGTTGCGATATCTCCGAGGCCAATCATTCCCCAACGGTATTTTTTCATCATTGATCATCTCCTTCGTATTTAGTATAACAAAAGAAATCAATTCTTTAAAATAATCAAAAACAATCGCAAAAAGTTTCCATTACGGCTGACTTTCAGTAAAATATAGAAGAGGAGGGATAACATATGCATAATGTATCAATTGCAATTATTTTAAATACCATCATCGAGCAATACGCATCAGAAAAACAGTTTTATGAAACACAATTAGGCATCACCGAGGAGCAATGGGAGGCATGGAAAAATGGCACAATGAGTCTGTCACCTGCTGAAAATCAGAAAGTGAAGCTGCTGTTTTCAGATTATGAATGGATGTTGATCCAAAAAATCATTCGGCAAACCGTCATTTATCCAGAAAAACGCAATCAAGCGGTCGTCGAGTTCAAAAAAATGAAGACTCAAATCGCCAGAACGTGGTTAGCAAGCGATTTAGCGAAAGTCGAATTGTTAACAGAATCTGAAGAAACAGCCCAATACCTTGATTTGAGAGTCAGTATTACGTATGATGAGTGGGGTTATGATGATATACTAAACTTCCGATTGCCCGCTTTTGTTCAGCAGCAAATTCGCAATGAAAAAATCGAACTGTTGGAGTGGGTCAAAGAAAATCTGGAAGAAACTTACAACTAAAGGTAGGATATTTTTTGAAAAAGTATTATGGAATGGCTGCGGCGGCGGGCTTCTTGTTTCTGGTTCTTTTAACCATTCAAGTGAACCGAGTGACCGCAGTCACCCCAACAAAGAGTGCAAGTATCGCTCGTTCAACAGATCAAGCAACAACGAGTGAAACAACAGAAACAAATGAAAAAGAGCCAAATGGGAACACGCAAGAGTCACAAGAACAAGCAAGTGCTAGTGATGAAGTGAACGAAGAGGATTTTCCAACTGTCTCATTGGATGATTGGTCATTGGTTTTGGTAGGCCCAAACAATAAAATAAAAAGCGAAATTGCCCAAAAAGATTTAGGGAAATTGTCGAATGGCTATCTCGTCGATCAACGCATCGTTTCAGCTTATGAAAAGCTGGCAGATGCCGCAAAAGCTGCAGGACATCCTTTGGTGATGGTCTCTGCCTACCGTTCAGTCGCGTATCAAGAGGAGATATTCAATGCCAATGTCAACACCCTGATGAGTCAAGGTCATACAAAAGAAGAAGCAATTCGGATCACGAAACTGACCTTTACTGAGCCTGGCTATAGCGAACACCATACTGGGCTTGCTGTTGATGTTGTGGATCAGGATTGGTATCAAAATCATACAGGAGAACTGCTCAATGAGGGGTTCGGTGATACTGAGGGTGGAAAATGGCTACAAGCTCATGCAAGGGAGTATGGGTTTATCATCCGTTACCCGAAAGGAAAACATGCTATTACGCAAATCGATTATGAGCCTTGGCATCTACGATATGTAGGGGTCGAAGTGGCAACCTACATTGAGGAGCAGGAGTTGACCTTTGAAGAGTTTCTGGAAGAAGCAAAAGAACACATCGCTCGAAAAGAAGCAGAACTGTCCTCTCACGAATGGGAAGATCCTTTGGCAGAGGACTGGATCTATGAGGGGTCTCTTGCTAAAAGTCAGGAAAGCAGTGAGCTTACACAAGATGAGTTGTTGCTGAATGGAGGCAATTTGTTTTCTGAAAATGTGTTTAGTCAGACAAAGGAAGTGAAAAAATGAGCGCAAGACGAAAAAAACAGAAGACTCGTTTCCCATTAGTCTTTCTAGGGTTATTCTTGATTGGGATTGCTTTTATTTTTTCCTTGAATAGTTTGGCAGACCCCCTTCCAAAAGAGGAAGAAACAAACACGGAAGCCATCTCCCATGAAGAATTTATTGATCGCATCGCTCCTTACGCACAAGAACTGCAAAAGGGCTACGGGATTTTACCAAGTATCATTATTGGACAGGCAATCCTTGAATCAGATTGGGGTCAAAGTTCTCTAGCCAGTGAATACAATAATTTATTTGGAATTAAGTCGTTTGGCCATTCAAAAAAGGTGACATTAGATACCCAAGAGTTTTATAATGGAGAATGGGTCACGATTCAAGGAGATTTTCGTGTCTATGATACTTGGGAAGAATCAATGGATGATCATACGATGTTGTTTGTAAATGGTGTGGATTGGAATCCTGCACTTTATGTAAATGTCTTGACAGCAAACGACTACCGCAGTGCCGCACAAGCATTACAAGATGCAGGGTATGCAACGGATCCGGATTATGCCAGCAAAATCATTCAAGTAATTGAAACCTACCAATTGAATCGATTTGATCAATAAGAAAAGAGAGTTGGCTGCTTATGGAAGAAAAATATATGCCAAAAATCACCACCGATTTGCGTAAAGATATCGTGAAAGTGCCTAAAGTTATTCGAGAGGCTAGCGGTATTCAAATATTTGGAAAACAAATCCGCTCCATTATTTTCACAACGGATATTGCGATCATCCGTAATACAAATGCGGATGCTGTGATTGCGGTCTATCCCTTTACACCACACCCAGCAATTACGAAAGCAATCATCGAAGCAGCGGACATTCCAGTGTTTTCTGGTGTCGGCGGGGGCTTGACCCAAGGATTTCGCTCGTCTTATATGAGCATGTTTGCTGAAGCCCAAGGGTCGATCGGGGTCGTCTTAAACGGACCAACGCCACTGAAAACTGTGGAGCAGGTCTGTAAAGTTGTAGATATTCCCGTTATCAGTACCGTAACGAGTAAGTATACCGAAATTGATGCCAAGCTTGAAGCTGGTGTGAAAGTCATCAATATCAGTGCTGGCAAGGACACAGCAGATACCGTGGCTTTCTTCCGTAAAAAATATCCGAAGCTGCCGATCATCGCAACCGGTGGACCAACCGATGAAAGCATCTTAGAAACGATTGAAGCAGGCGCTAATGCCATCACCTACACGCCGCCGTCGAATGGGGAGCTTTTCAGTAAAAAGATGGAGCACTATCGCGATATGGAGAAGCCAGAGTAGGAAATGATCCACAAATGAGAATATTTTTATTTATAAAGGGCATTCCATGCTTGTGTTTTTAATCAAAGACAGGCATAATCGAATCTATCATTTAAAAATTACTTGTATATCGTCGAAATATGGTCGACAGTCTCTACCCGATACCGTAAATATCGGACTATAAGTAAAAATCGTGCCTGTTAGACACTTTTTTTGCTTTGGCAAAAAGAGTGTCTTTTTTTCAGGATGGAATAGAAAGGAACGAGGAGAGCTAGGATGGAAAAATTAGTTGAGCGTATCAAAACACACGGAAATGTGCTGGGCGAAGGGGTTCTTAAAGTGGACCAATTTTTGACCCACCAAGTGGATTATGAGTTGATGAAAGAAATCGGTACAGTCTTCGCGGAACGGTTTCAAGGAAGCGGCATCACAAAAGTAGTGACCATCGAAGCTTCAGGGATCGCACCAGCCCTTTATACTGCAGAACAGTTACAAGTACCAATGATCTTTGCCCGTAAAGCAAAGAGTCTGACAATGGATGAAGAGCTGCTGACTGCATCTGTCTATTCCTTTACCAAGCAAGTGACCAGCCAAGTATCGATTTCCAAGAAATTTTTGTCTTCAGAGGATACAGTCTTGATTATTGATGATTTTTTAGCAAACGGACAAGCAGCAAAAGGCTTGATCGAACTGTGCCAACAAGCAGGAGCCAACGTCGTCGGTATTGGTATCGTGATTGAAAAATCATTCCAAAGTGGTCGACAATTACTTGAAGAAATGGGGATTCCTGTTGTTTCACTAGCACGGATCGCCTCATTGTCTGAGGGACAAGTCAGCTTTTTAGAAGGAGATGCCTAATGAAAGAAACGAATAGCCGTTCAGCAGTTTTAGGCTTGCAACATTTGCTAGCGATGTATGCAGGAGCTGTTGCCGTTCCTTTGCTGATTGGAACAGGCCTGGGCTTCAATGAAGCTCAGATGACGTATTTGATCTCGATCGATATTTTCATGTGCGGAATCGCTACGCTTTTGCAATTAGTTGTTACCCGCTTTTTCGGGATCGGCCTACCAGTCGTTTTAGGCTGTGCCATCCAAGCTGTCTCCCCATTGATTTTGATTGGCACCAAATCAGGGATCAGTGCGATTTACGGAGCGATCATTGCCGCTGGGATTTTCATTGTTCTGATCGCTGGCATTTTTTCGAAAATCAAAGTCTTGTTTCCCCCATTGGTGACAGGAACCGTGATTACCGTCATCGGCTTGACCTTGATTCCAGTCGCCATCACTAAAATCGGTGGGGGCGATGCTGCAGCTGCTAACTTTGGTGATCCAACGAATTTATTGTTAGGCTTTGTGACGATTGCTCTGATCATTGGGGTGCAGGTCTTTGGGAAAGGCTTTATTCGCTCGATTGCCGTTTTGATCGGTTTGATCGGTGGGACCATTTTAGCAGCGCTCTTAGGATTAGTGGATCTTTCTGCCATCGCCCATGCACCTGTGTTTCATTTGCCTCAGCCTTTTTATTTTGGCTTACCAACCTTTGATCTGTGGTCGATCGTTTTGATGATCATTATTTCCATCGTGAGTCTGGTAGAGTCCACTGGTGTTTATTTTGCGCTGGGAGATATTACTGAAAAACCGATTACAGGCAATGACTTAAAGCGCGGCTATCGTGCGGAAGGCTTGGCGGTGATCCTTGGGGGGATCTTCAATACATTCCCTTATACTGGATTTTCACAAAATGTAGGTTTGGTTCAACTTTCAGGTATTAAGACGCGACGCCCGATTTTCTTTTCAGCTATCTTTTTGATCGTATTAGGGCTGTTTCCAAAAGTCGGTGCCATTGCGCAAATCATTCCAGAAGCAGTACTGGGAGGCGGCATGTTAGTGATGTTTGGCATGGTCGCTGTTCAAGGGATGCGAATGCTGAGCAAAGTTGATTTTATGAATGACAAGAACTTGTTAGTGATTGCGGTATCGATCGGTTTTGGTTTAGGGTTCAATATGATGCCAACCTTATTCAGTCAGATGCCTGAAACCGTCCAAATGTTTACAGGCAATGGGATCGTCATGAGTAGTTTGACAGCCATTGTTTTGAATCTGTTCTTCAATGGATTGCCGAAAGAAACAGACGAAGTGACGGAATTGAGCTTGCAACAGTAAGTTGATTTGATCCAGACGAGGATTCGTCTGGATTTTTTGTATTGTTCCTTTATTTGTCTTTTTCCTACCAAACAGAAAGACTGAATAGTTTTCTTAGCCATAAAAACGAACGATACAAAGTTAAACTAGCAAATAGTTCGAAAATATTTTGACATTGCTCCGGCAACTCGTTACTATTTAAAGGTGAAAGTGATTGTTAGTCATAACGTGTTATGTAAGGGGCGTTGGGTCGCAGCGACAAACTGCTGCTAACAAACTAATTTCGTGAGAAAATACTTCTGAGCTTGTTTCAGAAGAAACTAGTAAAAAATCGTTGGAGGGAAAATCAAATGAAACCAGCAGTTGCAGTGATTATGGGGAGCAAGTCAGATTGGGAAACAATGAAGGAGTGCTGCTTGATTTTAGATGAATTAGCGATACCTTATCAGAAAAAAGTCGTTTCGGCACATCGTACACCAGATTTGATGTTCGAATTTGCCGAAACTGCTCGTGCAGAAGGAATCAAAGTCATTGTCGCAGGAGCAGGAGGAGCAGCTCATTTGCCAGGAATGGTCGCAGCGAAAACAACGTTGCCCGTCATTGGTGTGCCTGTACAATCTCGCGCATTAAACGGGTTGGATTCCCTACTATCGATCGTGCAGATGCCAGCTGGGGTACCAGTGGCAACAACAGCGATCGGAAAAGCTGGCGCAACTAACGCAGGACTACTTGCAGCGCAGATGCTTTCCATGTATGATTTAGAGATAGCGGAGAAATTAAACGCGCGAAGAAATACATTAAAAGAAATTGTATTGGAAAGTAGTGATCAACTTGATTAAACCTTTAATGCCCAACGCAACGATCGGAATCGTTGGCGGAGGACAGCTAGGTCGTATGATGGCAATGAGTGCCAAAGAAATGGGCTTTCGGGTTGGCGTCTTAGACCCTACTGCCAATTGTCCAACAGCCCAAGTCGCTGATTGGCATATTGTTGCTGCCTACGATGATGTGTTTGCTTTAGAAGAAATGGCTCGACGTGCCGACGTGATTACCTATGAATTCGAAAATGTCAGTGTCGAGGCATTGAATTCCATTTTGCCTTATTCCCATATCCCTCAAGGGACTGACCTGTTAGCAATCACTCAAGATCGTTTATTAGAAAAGTCATTTCTAGAGGCTAACAATATCGTGATTGCACCTTATGCCACGATCATCAGTCCAACAGATATCCAAGATGCCATCGACAGTATCGGTTATCCCTGTGTGTTAAAAACGACTAGAGGCGGTTATGACGGAAAAGGGCAGCACGTGTTATACAGTACCGCGGATTTAGCGCCTTCGATGAACTTACTGCGTGAAGGGACGTGCGAATTAGAAGCGTGGATTCCTTTTGAAAAAGAATTGTCGATTTTAGTTGCTGGTAATGGAGAAACCTTTACCACTTTCCCAGTGGTAGAAAACATCCACCGCAACAATATTTTGCATCAAACGATCGCTCCTGCGCGCATTGATCCAGAAGTTGCCGAAGAAGCCAAACGGATCGCTCATATTATTGCGAAGGCCTTGGATCTGCAAGGCGTTTTAGCCATCGAAATGTTCTTGACTAAAAGTGGCGGCTTGTATGTCAATGAGTTGGCACCGCGACCGCATAATTCTGGTCACTATTCGATCGAAGCTTGTTCCATGAGTCAGTTTGATGCCCATATCCGGGGGATCTGTGGCTGGCCATTACCAGAAGTGTCATTGCTTTCACCAGCAGTCATGGTCAATGTCTTAGGCGATGAATTGACAGAAACGTATGAGTTGATTGCCACAAAACCTGCTTGGCAATTCCATTACTATGGCAAAGAAGAAGCGAAAACCGGGCGTAAAATGGGTCATATCACTGTTTTGACAGAAGATATCGCAGAGACCACTGAAGAAATCTATCAAACCAATATTTGGGATTAAAGGAGATAATAACATGTTAGAGCGTTACACAAGACCAGAAATGGGTGCTATTTGGACCGATCAAAACCGTTACCAAGCGTGGTTAGAAGTAGAAATATTGGCGGATGAAGCTTGGGCGGAACTAGGGGAGATACCGAAAGAGGATGTTGCTTTGATTCGTGAAAAAGCAACCTTCGATATCGACCGTATCTTAGAGATCGAAGCGCAAACGCGACATGATGTGGTTGCTTTTACCCGAGCAGTCTCTGAATCTTTAGGTGATGAAAGTAAATGGGTCCACTACGGCTTGACGTCGACGGATGTTGTTGATACTGCGTATGGCTACTTGATGAAGCAAGCCAACGACTTGATTCGGGAAGATTTAAAT
Source organism: Enterococcus casseliflavus NBRC 100478 (assembly GCF_001544095.1). GTDB lineage: Bacteria > Bacillota > Bacilli > Lactobacillales > Enterococcaceae > Enterococcus_D > Enterococcus_D casseliflavus. Next base: position 69,029 of record NZ_BCPT01000007.1, read on the forward strand.
CGTTTTGTGACGATCATTGGTGAAAAAGCCAAAGAATACAAACATACCGTAATGATGGGACGTACCCATGGTGTACATGCGGAACCAACGACCTTTGGCTTGAAATTAGCCTTATGGTATGCGGAAATGAAACGCAATGTCGAGCGTTTTGAGCGGGCAGCAAAAGGGGTCGAAGCAGGAAAGATCAGCGGAGCAGTTGGAACCTTTGCAAATATTCCACCGTTTGTCGAAGAGTATGTCTGTGAAAAATTAGGGATTCGTGCGCAAGATATTTCCACACAAGTACTACCTCGTGACTTGCATGCAGAGTATTTCTCTGCAATGGCGTTGATCGCAACCAGCATTGAGAAATTTGCCACCGAAATCCGGGGCTTACAAAAATCAGAAACCCGAGAAGTTGAAGAATTCTTCGCCAAAGGACAAAAAGGTTCTTCTGCCATGCCCCATAAGCGTAACCCAATCGGTTCTGAAAATATGGCGGGACTTGCACGAGTCGTTCGCGGCCATATGGTGACAGCTTATGAAAATGTCTCACTGTGGCATGAACGGGATATCTCACATTCATCGGCAGAACGGATCATTATTCCGGATACGACGATTTTGATCGATTATATGCTGAATCGCTTTGGCAATATCGTCAAAAATCTGACAGTTTTCCCAGAGAATATGAAGCGCAATATGAATGCGACCTTTGGATTGATCTACAGCCAACGAGTAATGTTGAAATTGATCGATCACGGAATGACAAGAGAGCAAGCCTATGACTTGGTTCAGCCAAAAACAGCGCAAGCTTGGGATGAGCAAACGGATTTCCGTCCACTATTAGAAGCTGATCCAGCCATTACGGATGTGTTGTCCAAAGCAGACTTAGACGATGCGTTTGATTACAACCATCACTTAAAACAAGTCGACACGATCTTTGAACGTGTCGGTTTAGCCGAATAAGAAAAAAGCCGTAACCTTCAGATCCTTGTCTGAAGGTTGCGGCTTTTTTTTTAATAATGTTCAGCTAAGTAGGTCAATAGCTCAGGTGCTAAACCAGTTGCTGATTGGTTTTCTTGACGATCTTCTAGCATGGAGACCATTAGAAATCCTTGGTCTTGCGAATCAAAGGCAAATAAGAAACTGTTTTCTTGGCCTTTTTCATCTTGCTTTTCTTTGATTTCAGCTGTTCCTGTCTTAGCAGCCAATGGAATGTTTAATGCTGCCAAGGAATGTGCAGTTCCGTTTGGATCGGAAACAACGGCGGTCAAATCTTGATTGATTTGATCGATCGTTTCTGCTTTAAAGACTTCTTTGTCTTTTTGCTCTGCTTCTTTCACTAAACGGGGATAGACCAGCTTCCCTTGATTGGCAAAGACGGAGTAAATAGCCGCTTGCTGGATTGGATTCAATAGCAATTCTCCTTGGCCATAGCCGGTATCTGCCAGTAAAATGTCCGAATTGAAGGAGTCTTCATTTGAAATTTGAGCAGGATTCATCGCGATCGGTAAATCCAATGTTTCACCAAAAATCAACTTCGACAAGCCGTCACGAAAGGCATCTTCGCCCATAGATAGGGTTTGTTGCGCCATATAAATGTTATCAGAGTATACCAGTGCATCCTTGAGATTCACAGAAGCTACATCAGTAACTCTCGTCACAAAGTAGTCGCCCCACGAGCTATCTTTTTGCCATTTCAATCCATCGATCGCGATACTCTGCGTAGGATCGATCGTGCCATTTTCCAAGCCGATCGCACCAGTGATGGCCTTAAAGGTCGAACCAGGTGCATAGGCCGTAGCAAAGCGGCTGATGAAAGGCAGGTCTTCATTTTGTTCATACGCATCATAATCTTCTTGTGAGATCCCTTGGGTCATTTTATTGGGATCATAACTTGGCGAGCTGGCAAGTACCAGCAGATCGCCAGTTTTGGGTTCGGTAACGACCGTTGCTCCTGCTTGGTTTTGTAAGGAGTCAAACGCCGTCTTTTGGGCTTGGGCATCAATGGTCAGTTGGATATCCTTGCCATCTGCGCGTTCTTTTTCTAACAGGACAGCTTTCTCAGCACCATCTTCATCTGTGATGGCGATTTTTCCGCCATTTTCTCCTCGCAACTCCTTATCGAAGGCAGCTTCCAGACCACTACGACCAATTTGTCCGTTGCTTGCTAGTGTTTCATCTTTTTCGATATCTTCCGCTGTTACATTTCCTAAGTAACCAATCAGTTGGGCGGCAGCTTCCCCAAGTGGGTAAGTGCGTCCAGTCGTTTCTTTTAAACTTGTTCCAGTTGGCATCTCATCCGTTGGTTCGATGATCTTCAAGGGGACGAACAACTCATCTTGAACCCAAGATTGCTCCAACGCTTGATTGATGGCTTCTTCTGTCAGGTCGAAACGTTCCGCGATCGCTTTGATATTGGCGTTTTTTTCGTCTCCCGTGCCCAGTTGCCCCGGAACGACGCCTAACTGATAAAGCGTGCCATTTTCTGCTAGTGGTTCGTTGTTTCGGTCGAGAATCTCACCGCGAGTGGCATTATCTACGGAAATACTGACTTTGTCTTGTCCCTCCATTCCTGGAAAGATCAACTGAGGGGACCAATCGATCTTGGCTTCGTTATCAGCTACAGTGATCGTGCCACTATAAGAAAGCTCGGTTAATTCACCTAACGAGGTGGTCAAGGAACCGTTGTATTGGAAATTGAATTGATCGGAATCCTTGTCATTAGGAGTTACCTCAATCCCAGAGGCTTTAAATGATTCGGCACCGATACCAGTGAAGATCGCTTCGTATTTTGCAGAGACTTCGTCTGCGGTAAAGCCGGTTGATGCTAAACTGTCTTCAGACACGAAGGCAGGCAAGTCACTGTACTTCTGATCGGCCAAAGCGTCGATAAAGGAAGTGAGGGCTTTTTTAGCAGCGGCTTCTTCTTGCCGATCCTGATAGACGGTATAACCATAATAGCCGCCACCTAGTACCAATAAGGCGGCAGGAAGTGCCAACCAGACGAAGCGCTTAGGGCTTTTCGCTGGCTTTTCGTTGCGAGAGCGCCGATTTTCTGACATATTATTGTTCCTCCTTCAGAGCCGTCATACGGGCATGATAAAGCGGCAACAGCGTTTGATAAACTGCTAAAATATCCGCCATCTCAACGTCTTCGATCATTTCTTTCGGAAAAATCTTTCCAATTTGAAGCTCGCTTTTTTTGACTTTCTTAAATCGTTCCAAATAGGTTGGCCACATGGCGATAGGGTGGTGGTCGTATTTTGTGTGATCAGGAGAAAGTGTAAAGTCAGCTGGTAATTGATCGAATAATTCTTTTTGGGCCAACCAGGATTCAGCGATCGTTGCCTGATTTTTCGGTTGGTCGATCACGCTGAGCCAAACAAAGACATACGCTTGATTGATCCCAATTTGAAAGTGGGCATCCATTTTATAGCCTCGTTTGTTCGGACCGATCCCTGCCCAGGTTTCGGCAGGAGGGTAGACGGTTCTGCGTCGGTGCTGAGCAATATGCAAATAAAAAGGCTCTTGGCAGCTTTCTTCAATTAACGGGATCGCTGCCTCACCGATCGTTTGAAAAATCGGCTGAATCTCGGCACGGATTTTTTCCATTCGTTCGTCTAACGTTTCTAAAGAAAAAGCATCAAATGATTGTTTCGTAAATAGCATAATCGTATCCTTTCTGTTGTCTGAAAATAGTATAACAAAAAAAGCCCGATAAATTACGGGCTTTTGTTTATTTTACCTTTTTTTATTGAAGGATACTCAGTCAATTTGCCGCTGGACTCAATTTAAACGTTGATGTCTGGCTTTGTTCCTTCAAAAGATGCAAAAGATCATCCAAGAAAGAAAAGTCCATTTCTTCTAAATTAAAATAAATCCGAAAAGAATACGTATGTTTAAATAAGCTTTGGCGATGGATTTGATGAATGATCAATTCGTCATTGCGTTCATTTTGAAATTGTAGAACACGCTTTTGTTCTTCGGCATAATGAGGGCGCGCCCCTTTTTTGAAGGGACTAAATAAATAGAAACTTGTTTGTTGGTTGATGGAAAGGATTTGCTGCACGGCCAATAATTCGTTATGGAGCTGTTGTTTTTCTTTGTCTGATAAATGAGCTAAAAAAAGTTCAGCACGATTCTTTAGCGACCACATATAGTACTCCTCCTTGAATGTAGCTACAATACGACCTAAATATAGCATGAAAAAAGAATATTGTAAACGCTTTATAAACCCTTCGCTGCTTCTAAAGAGGAATCTGCTTTCAACCAACTGGTTAAAAAGCGAACATTCGTGTTTATTAATGTGTAAATGTACAGATAATCGTTGACCCGCTTTTTCTGCGTTGTTAGAATAATAAGCAAATAAAGATGTGTGTCATCGCTATGTGAAAAATATTACTTAACTGAGGTGGATTATGGAATCAGAAGTGCTTCTTTATGAAGGAAAAGCCAAAAAATTGTTTAAAACCAACGAAGAGGATGTATTGAAAGTCGTTTATTTGGATCAAGCTACTGCATTGAATGGTCAAAAGAAAGATGCCGTTGTAGGAAAGGGTGCCTTGAACAATCAGATCACTGCGCATCTTTTTCAGCGCCTAGCCGATAAAAACGTCCCAAGTCACTTTCTTCAATTAGTGTCTAAACACGAACAATTAATTCGAGCTGTTGCTATGATTCCTTTAGAAGTCGTTGTTCGCAACACGGCTGCTGGTAGTTTTTCAAAGCGCTTGGGTATCGAAGAAGGAACCAAACTGCCAAAGCCGATCGTTGAGTTTTACTACAAAGAAGATCGCTTGGATGATCCGTTTATCAATGATGATCATGTGTTTTATCTAGGGCTTGCCTCAGAAGAGGAGCTGGACCAGATCATAACATTGGCGCTGCAAGTCAACGCTGCGTTACTGGAAATCTTTGCGAACATCAACATTCGCTTGATCGATTTTAAAATCGAGATCGGCAAAACCAAAAAGGGCGAGTTGCTTCTGGCTGATGAGATTTCACCAGATACTTGTCGTTTATGGGATATGGGGACAAATGAGCATCTTGATAAAGATGTTTATCGACGTGATTTAGGGGACATCGTTCCTGTTTATGAAGAAGTCTTAAATCGTTTAGAAAAGGAGAATTCAGCATGTATTTAGTCAAAGTTTATGTAACCTATAAGGAATCTGTTTTAGACCCTCAAGGAGAAGCTGTGAAAGGAGCCGTTCATCGCTTGGGGTATCAAGATGTCAGTGATATTCGGATCGGGAAATACTTTGAAATCAAAGTGACACCTTCCAACAATCAAACACAAGCAGCTGTAGCAGAAGAGATCGAAGCGATCTGCGACAAGCTTTTGGCAAATGTCAATATGGAAACCTACCGTTATGAAATGGTTCAAATGGAGGAAGCAGCCCTATGAAATTTGCAGTGATCGTTTTTCCTGGATCAAATTGTGATGTTGATTTGATGTGGGCAATCAAAGATATCATGGGGGCAGAAGCAGAATATGTACGCCATGATGCAGACAGCTTAGCTGGTTTTGACGGTGTTTTGCTTCCAGGAGGATTTTCTTATGGTGATTACTTAAGATGTGGAGCGATCGCCCGTTTTTCAACGATCATGTCAGAGGTCATTCGTCTGGCAAATGAAGGCAAACCTGTCTTTGGTACCTGCAATGGGTTTCAAATTTTAACGGAAGCGGGCTTGTTACCAGGGGTTTTACAAAGAAATGAATCACTCCATTTTATTTGCAAACCGGTCCGTCTGCAAGTGAATAATCAAACAGCTTTTACTTCTGAATATGAAGCGGATCAAGTCATTACGCTTCCTGTCGCTCATGGTGAGGGCAATTATTATTGTGATGAAACGACTTATCAGGAATTGGTTGCCAACAATCAAATCGTTTTCCGTTATGAAGATAACGTCAACGGTAGCCTACACAACATCGCTGGTATCTGTAATAAAGCTGGCAATGTTCTAGGCATGATGCCTCATCCAGAACGAGCGATGGAAAGCTTATTAGGCTCAGAAGATGGCAAGAAGTTTTTTGCTTCATTATTGAAAAATTTTGGGAAGGTGCCGGTAAATGGATAAAATGATCGTAAAAGAACCTACACCACAAGAAATCAAAGACACGAAATTATACGAGCAATGGGGATTGACCCAAGAAGAATATCGGATGATCTCAGAAGATATTTTGGGACGTTTACCGAACTATACCGAAACTGGACTCTTTTCAGTGATGTGGAGTGAACATTGTTCTTACAAAAATTCCAAACCTGTTTTGCGGAAATTCCCGACAGAAGGGCCGCAAGTACTGCAAGGGCCTGGAGAAGGTGCGGGTATCGTGGATATCGGCGATGATCTAGCCGTCGTTTTTAAAGCGGAAAGCCATAATCATCCTTCCGCGGTGGAACCTTATGAAGGAGCAGCAACTGGTGTTGGTGGGATCATCCGCGACATCTTCAGTATGGGTGCAAGACCGATTGCTGTTTTAGACTCCTTACGATTTGGTGAGTTAGATAATCCAAGAACGAAATATCTTTTGGAAGAAGTCGTTGCTGGGATCAGTGGCTATGGCAACTGTATTGGGATTCCGACCGTCGGTGGTGAAGTGGCATTTGATCCTTGTTATGAAGGCAATCCATTAGTCAATGCGATGTGTGTAGGGATCATTGCTCACAAGGATATTCAAAAAGGGCAGGCCAAAGGTGTTGGAAACACCATCATGTATGTCGGCGCAAAAACAGGACGCGACGGGATACATGGGGCGACTTTTGCATCGGAAGAATTTGTCGAAGGTGAAGAACAACAACGTTCCGCCGTACAAGTCGGTGATCCTTTTATGGAAAAACTTTTGTTGGAAGCTTGTTTGGAATTGATCGTGGATCATTCGGACATTTTAGTCGGAATTCAAGATATGGGTGCTGCTGGATTGGTTTCTTCTAGTGCCGAGATGGCATCAAAAGCCGGATCAGGGTTGCGCTTAACGTTAGATGATGTTCCACAACGAGAAACCAATATGACGCCTTATGAAATGATGTTGTCAGAATCTCAAGAGCGGATGCTGATCTGTGTCAAAAAAGGACATGAAGCTGAAGTGGAAGCACTCTTTAAGAAATACGATCTAGAAGCCGTCGTGATCGGTGAAGTAACAGATGATGGCAACTATCGTTTGTTCCATCACGGACAGGAAGTCGCTAATTTGCCAGTAGATGCTTTAGCTGAAGATGCGCCGACTTACTACAAAGAGATGGCAGAACCGAAACGGATCAAAGTGTTTAAGGAAACACCAGACTTTGTTCCAGTGATTCACTCAGCAACGTCTGTATTTGCCGATCTACTGCAGCAGCCGACGATCGCTTCAAAACGCTCGATTTTTGAAACCTACGATTCGCAAGTTCGTACCAATACCGTGGTAGGACCCGGCAGTGATGCCGCTGTGTTACGAATCAAGGGAACCAATAAAGCCTTGGCGATGACGACTGACTGTAATGCTCGTTACCTGTACTTAGATCCAGAAGTCGGCGGACAGATCGCAGTTGCAGAAGCTGCTCGAAATATCGTCGCTTCCGGTGGGCGTCCATTGGCGATCACTGACTGCCTTAACTTCGGCTCGCCAGATAAACCAGAAGGATTCTGGGAGTTATCCACGGCTGCTGACGGGATCTCAGAAGCTTGTCGTGTGCTAGAGACACCAGTCATTTCTGGGAACGTCTCCTTATACAACGAAACGGACGGACAATCGGTCTATCCAACGCCGGTAATTGGGATGGTCGGATTGATCGAAGAGCTGGCGCATATCACGACGCAGCATTTCCAAGCAGCGGGGGATCTGATCTATGTCCTAGGGGAAACCCATGCTGACTTCAATGGGTCTGAATTGCAAAAACTGCAGACAAGAAAGATCGCTGGGCGTTTAATGTCCTTTGACCTTGAAACAGAAAAAATGAACCAACAATTGGTTACCGCAGCGATCCAAGCAGGTCTTGTTCAAAGTGCCCACGATTGTGCCGAAGGTGGTTTAGCGATCGCTTTAGCCGAATCCGCTTTTGACAAGGGCTTTGGTCTAAATGTGACCGTGTCATTGCCAGCAGCACAATTGTTTTCAGAAACCCAATCCCGATTTGTGCTTTCAGTCGCACCTGATAAGAAAGCAGCTTTTGAAGCGCTGGTAGGCGCTGCTGCAACAGCGATCGGGGAAGTGACTGCTGATGGCCAGATTCGCATGCAAGCACAAGATGATACGATCGAGATGCCCCTTACTGAGGCGAAATTGAAATGGGAGGAAGCCATTCCATGTTTAATGAAGTAAAGAGCCTCAACGAGGAATGTGGGGTTTTTGGTGTTTGGGGTCATCCAGATGCCGCTCGTGTCACCTACTTCGGACTACACAGTTTGCAACATCGCGGCCAAGAAGGTGCAGGGATTGTCACGAATGATGCGGGGAAACTCAATGGCCACCGTGATTTAGGGTTGCTAGCGGAAGTCTTTTCGGATGAACGTGTCCTCCAGCGTCTGACAGGAGATGCTGCTATTGGTCACGTTCGCTACGCAACTGCTGGTAATGGTAGCGTTGATAATATTCAACCATTTTTATTCAAATTTTTTGATCAGCAGATTGGCTTAGCTCATAACGGCAACTTGACGAATGCGAAAAGTCTACGGAAATCCTTAGAAAAGGCTGGTGCGATTTTCCACTCGAATTCCGATACAGAGATTCTCATGCACTTGATCCGTCGCAGCGAAGAACCGCTTTTTATGGATCGGGTCAAGGAGGCATTAAATCAAGTTAAAGGTGGATTTGCGTACCTTTTACTGACCGAAAATGCCATGATCGCAGCACTAGACCCCAATGGCTTTCGGCCATTGTCAATCGGGAAAATGGTCAATGGTGCTTATGTGGTGGCTTCAGAAACCTGTGCGTTGGAAGTCATCGGTGCGGAATTTATTCGTGATGTCCGACCAGGCGAAGTCGTGATCATTGATGATGCAGGCATTCAAATTGAACAATATACCCAAGAAGTACAACCTGCGATATGTTCGATGGAGTTTATCTATTTTGCCCGTCCTGATTCCAACATCGCTGGCGTCAACGTCCATCGTGCCCGTAAAAATATGGGCCGTCGCTTAGCACAAGAGGCGCCGATCGAAGCGGATATGGTCATTGGTGTACCGAATTCATCCTTATCTGCTGCCAGTGGGTACGCAGAAGCTTCAGGTATTCCCTATGAATTAGGCTTAGTAAAAAATCAATACATCGCACGAACGTTTATTCAACCGACACAGGAGTTAAGGGAACAAGGTGTACGGATGAAGCTCTCAGCTGTTCGTGGCGTAGTCGAAGGCAAACGAGTGATTCTAGTCGACGATTCGATCGTCCGAGGAACCACCAGCCGCCGTATCGTGCAACTGCTAAAAGAAGCCGGTGCCAAAGAAGTTCATGTACGTATCGGTTCGCCGCCTTTGCGCTATCCGTGTTTTTACGGGATCGACATTCAAACGAGAAAAGAATTGATCGCAGCCAAATATACGGAAGCTGAGATTTGTGAAAAAATCGAAGCAGATTCTTTGGCCTTTTTAAGTGAAGACGGGTTGATCGAAGCGATCGGTTTAGATTTTGACGCACCTTACTCAGGATTGTGTATGGCCTATTTCAATGGCGATTATCCAACCCCTTTGTATGATTATGAAGAAAACTATCTCGCGTCTTTAGCTGAATAAATTGTAGGCAAAAATGGTTTTTCAAACGAAGCAGTGAAGGACCGCTGGTTTACTTGCGTTAACGACGAATGAGCTGAATGAAGAAAAGCGGATGAATGATTGAGGAGGAACAAACGTGGCAAATGCATATGCAAAAGCCGGTGTCGATGTCGAAGCCGGTTATGAAGTAGTCGAACGGATCAAAAAGCATGTGAAACGAACAGAACGTCTAGGCGTGATGGGGGCAATCGGGGGTTTTGGTGGCTGTTTTGACTTATCATCGTACCAATTGAAAGAACCAGTACTCGTTTCTGGGACAGATGGTGTAGGAACTAAGCTTTTATTGGCGATCCAGCAAGAACAGCACACAACGATCGGCATTGATTGTGTCGCAATGTGCGTGAATGATATCGTCGCTCAAGGGGCAGAACCTATCTACTTCCTTGACTATGTTGCAGTCGGTAAAAACGATCCTGCAAAGATCGAACAAATCATTGTTGGTGTCGCAGAGGGCTGTGTGCAAGCGGGTGCTGCCCTGATTGGTGGGGAAACCGCTGAAATGCCGGGAATGTACCAACCAGAAGAATATGATCTTGCTGGCTTTGCCGTAGGAATCGTCGAAAAAAGTCGCTTGATCACTGGAGAAACCATCAAAGAAGGCGATGAGCTGATTGGTTTGCCTTCATCAGGCATTCACTCGAATGGGTACTCTTTAGTCAGAAAAGTCTTTTTTGAACAGCATGGCTATACAGGAGCAGAAACATTTGCAGAACTTGACAACCAAACACTTGCAGAAAGTTTATTGACGCCAACGAGAATTTACGTGGATGCATTGAAGCCTTTATTGACAGAAGGATTGCTAGCTGGAATTTCTCATATCACTGGTGGCGGCTTTGTTGAAAATATCCCGCGGATGCTGCCTGAAGGTCTGGCGGCAGAAATCTCCTTAGACACTTGGCCGCAGTTGTCGATATTTGATCTGATCGCTGCTCATGGCGCGATTCCTCACCAAGAAATGTTCGAGATTTTCAACATGGGGATCGGTATGGTCTTAGCCGTTGCGCCAGAAAATGTTGCGGCAGTAATGGCGCTTCTATCTGCCAATGAAGAACCAGCGTATCGGATCGGTAAAGTGACGAAACGTGACAACGAAGCTGTCTGCTTTAAAGAGGCAGTCCGATGAGGATCGCCGTCTTTGCTTCTGGAACGGGCAGCAATTTTACAGCGATCGCCGATGCGATCCAGGCTAATGAAATCAAAGGGGCGCAGATCGGATTGGTCTTTTCCGATAAACCTGCAGCGCCAGTGATAGAAAAAGCCCGCGCAAGAGACTATGAAACGCTTGTCTTGGAGCCAGCGGCTTTTGCGTCAAAAGCAGCCTTTGAAAGGAAATTGATCGAAGAATTGCAGTATCATGCCATCGATTTTATTGTTTTAGCTGGGTATATGCGGATCATCGGGAACACCCTATTATCCGCTTATGAAGGCAGAGTCATCAATATCCATCCCTCGTTGTTGCCGAGCTTCCCAGGCAAATCTGGGATTGCCGATGCCTTCGCTTATGGCGTGAAAGTGACGGGGGTTACGGTTCATTATGTCGATGCTGGCATTGATACAGGGCCAATCATTGCCCAAGAAATCGTTCGGATTGACACCGACGATACGTTAACAAGTGTGACAGAGAAAATTCATCAAGTGGAACACCAAATCTATCCAGCTGTTTTAGCTGAAATTGTGGAAAAGGGGCTATCAAATCGTGAATAAACGTGCATTAATCAGTGTGTCTGACAAAGAAGGACTGGTACCATTTGTCCAAGAATTGACCAATTTAGGATTTGAGATCATTTCAACTGGCGGGACCAAAACCGTCTTGGAGGAAGCAGGGCTTCAACCGATCGGCATCGAAGCGATCACAGAATTTCCTGAAATGATGGACGGTAGGGTAAAAACGCTACATCCGCGGGTGCATGGTGGTCTGTTAGGGCGACGTGATCTGCCTTCTCATATGGAGGCAATGGCTGAGCACGGTATTTTACCGATCGACCTCGTTGTCGCCAATCTTTATCCATTTAAAGAAACGATCAGCAAGCCTGATGTCACAGAAGCCGACGCAATCGAAAATATCGACATCGGCGGACCAAGCATGCTGCGTTCTGCGGCGAAAAACCATGCCTCAGTAACTGTTGTCGTTGATCCCAAGGATTACGACTGGGTTTTAACTGAGCTGAAGGAAGGCAATACGACGTTGGCATCAAGAAAGAAATTAGCTGCCAAAGTCTTCCGCCATACCGCAGCCTACGATGCCTTGATTGGTGAATACTTGACCAAAGCGGTGGCTGAAACAGAAACGGAGAACTTGACGAAAACCTATGTTTTGAAACAAACATTGCGTTATGGTGAAAATAGTCATCAGAAAGCTTCCTTCTATCAAGACGCATTACCCGTGCCTTATTCGATTGCCAGCGCAAAACAAATCCACGGCAAAGAATTGTCTTACAACAACATTAAAGATGCTGACGCTGCCTTACGGATCGCAGAAGAATTTACAGAGCCAACTGCAGTAGCCCTAAAGCACATGAATCCATGTGGAATCGGAAGTGGAGAAACGATTGCTGAAGCTTTCCAAGAAGCTTACGAAGCAGACCCAGTGTCGATTTTTGGCGGGATTATCGTCTTAAATCGTCCAGTTGATGTGGCAACTGCGCAGCAGCTGCAGCGGATTTTTCTTGAGATTATTATTGCACCTGCATTTGAAGAAGGAGCACTTGAAATCCTAACGAAGAAAAAAAATCTGCGCTTGCTGGTTGTTGATTTCGAAAAAGCAGCCAAACAGCCAGAAGTTGTCTCTGTCCTTGGGGGCTTATTGGTGCAAGAACCAGACGATCAAATGGAGTCACCAGCAGATTGGACCGTGGTGACCAAAAGACAGCCGACACCAGAAGAAATCGCAGCCTTGGCATTTGCTTGGAAAGCGGTGAAACACGTGAAGTCCAATGCGATCGTTTTAGCCAATCAACAGCAAACCGTCGGGATCGGTGCTGGTCAAATGAACCGCGTTGGTTCAGTGAAAATCGCTGTGGAACAAGCCCGTGAAAACAATAAATTGGCTGGTTCAGTGCTGGCAAGCGATGCCTTTTTCCCGATGGATGACAGTGTCGAATATGCAGCACAACAAGGAATCAAAGCGATTATTCAACCTGGTGGTAGTATCAAAGATCAAGAATCGATCGACATGGCAGATAAGTACGGTGTGGCGATGGTCTTTACTGGTGTTCGTCATTTTAAACACTAAGAAATAGGAGAAGACGATGAAAATACTTGTTATTGGTAGTGGTGGCAGAGAACATGCCGTCGCAAAAAAGTTTCTGCAAGACCCTCAAGTTGAAACAGTCTTTTGTGCAATGGGCAATCCTGGAATGCGAAAAGACGGGATCGTGACAGTCGCAATTGAAGAGTCCGATCATGAAGGTTTGATTGCTTTTGCTCAAGAGCAGGAGGTTGATTGGACCTTCGTTGGTCCAGAAGTTCCATTACTAAATGGCATCGTAGATGATTTTCAGGTGGCGGGCTTGGAAATTTTTGGTCCCAATCGACAAGCAGCGATGATCGAAGGATCAAAAGAGTTTGCCAAAGAATTGATGCGTGCCAATCACATTCCAACAGCTGACTATCAAAGCTTTACAGATAGTGCGCAAGCAAAAGCATATATCCAACTTAAAGGTGCACCGATCGTTATCAAAGCGGATGGCTTAGCGGCAGGCAAAGGCGTAGTTGTTGCTGAAACCGTTGATGAGGCGAATGCAGCTGTCGAAGCGATGCTGGAGCAAAATGCTTTTGGTGAAAGTGGTGCAAAAGTGGTGATCGAAGAGTTTTTGGCTGGCGAAGAGTTTTCGCTCTTGGCGTTTGTTAAGGACGAAGCCGTCTATCCAATGGTCATTGCCCAAGACCATAAACGTGCGTTTGATGGCGATTTAGGGCCGAATACAGGAGGTATGGGGGCGTACACACCAGTACCGCAGATTCCGCAAGAAATGGTCGATCAAGCGGTCAAAGAAGTTTTACTTCCTGCAGCAAAAGGGATGATTCGTAATAAGACACCATTTACTGGTATTCTTTATGCAGGTCTGATTGCTACTAATGAAGGACCGAAAGTCATTGAATTTAATGCTCGTTTTGGTGATCCAGAAACGCAAGTCGTGTTAAGTCGTTTAGATAGTAGCCTGGCACAGATCATTGATGATCTCTTGCAGGATCGAGAGCCCGCGATTCGCTGGAATCAAGCAGCTTCGATCGGTGTCGTGATTGCATCGCAAGGATATCCTGGCAAGTATCAGCAAGGAATGCCTGTTCCATCTCCTCAAGGAGAAGGAACACAATTCTTTTATGCAGGAGTGGAGGAGACTGCTGATCAAGGCGATTTGACGGCAGCTGGTGGTCGTGTTTTTCTTGTGGAAGCTTCAGCTGAGGATTTAGCTACTGCACAAAAGAACGTCTATGAAGCAATCAATAAATTGCCTTTGTCGGGTTTGTTTTATCGAAATGACATTGGTGACAAAGCCTTACACTATAGCAACTCATCAAAGGCGATGAAGTAAAGAACGTTTCAATGCGTAATGCAAATTGAAAGTAAAGGATGACTGCCAGTAGAACCAATCGGTTGTGCTGGTGGGTTTCATTTTATAGGAGGTTTTTTTGACGTTGGTGTAGCGTTTTCATCTTGTTGTGCTAAAATAAGAATGTAGTTTAAATAAGGAGGAACTTTACGTGAAAAAAATTACATTCGGTCCCACTGATTTAGAAGTATCTAGCGTGATTTTAGGTTTGATGCGAATCAACAATGCCAAAGACCCAGTGAAAGTATTGACGACAGCGATTGAAAATGACATTACCTTTTTTGACCATGCCGATATCTATGGGCGCGGGGAGTGTGAAACGATTTTTGCGGAAGCGTTAGCAAAAACGGATGCCAAAAGAGAAGAGTTGTTCATTCAATCAAAATGTGGCATCGTTCCAGGTGAAATGTTTGATTTTTCGAAAGAACATATCATTTCTTCCGTGGAAGGTAGTTTACAGCGTTTGAAAACCGATCATTTGGATGCGCTACTATTGCATCGCCCTGATACTTTGTTTGAACCAGAAGAAGTGGCAGCTGCCTTTGATCAATTAGAAAAAGACGGCAAAGTGAAATACTTCGGTGTCAGCAATCAAAAACCTGGTCAAATCGAATTGTTGAAAAAATATGTTTCTCAACCTTTAGTAGCGAATCAGCTGCAATTCGGGATCATGCATACGGGAATGATCGATCAAGGAATTCATGTCAACATGACGGATGCTGGTAGTGTCGATCATGATGGAGAAATTCTTGAATATTCTCGCTTGCATGAGATGACGATCCAAGCTTGGTCTCCGTATCAGTATGGTTTCTTCGAAGGTGTCTTTATCGGTAATGAGAAATTCCCAGAGTTGAACGAAAAATTGACTGAACTAGCGGACAAGTATCAAACGACACCGACAGGTATTGCTTCTGCGTGGATCTTACGTCATCCTGCAAACATGCAAGTGATTGCTGGAACGATGACCCCGCATCGGATCGAAGAAATCGCGCAAGCATCTTCGATCGTATTGACTCGCCATGAATGGTATGAGGTGTATAAAGCAGCAGGGAACATCTTGCCGTAATTTATTAGTAAATCCCGTTTTTTTCAGTACTTATAAGGATGAATGTTCGTAAAAGACGAACATTCATCCTTTTTTTTCAAAAAGTATTTCTAAAAAGCTTGTATTTCACTTCTAGGTGGTTTAAATTGTTGTGGGCGTTAAAAATAGGCTGATGCCATTTGATGCTTGCTTCACTCTTAGTAAGATTTGGAGGATATTTTTATGTTTGACATGAAAGTTTTTGATTACGAAGATATACAACTGATTCCTAACAAGTGTATCGTGAACAGTCGTTCAGAATGTGATACCACGGTGACATTAGGCGGACACTCTTTTAAGATGCCTGTCGTTCCTGCAAATATGCAAACGATTATTGATGATTCGATCGCAGAATTTTTAGCTGAAAATGGCTATTTTTATATTATGCACCGCTTTGATGAAGAAGCACGGATTCCATTTATCAAAAAAATGAAGAGCCGTGGCTTGATTGCTTCTATCAGCGTAGGTGTCAAAGAAAATGAATATGCCTTTGTGGAAGAACTAGCTGACAAAGAGCTTGTTCCTGATTTTATTACGATCGATATTGCTCATGGCCACTCAAACGCCGTGATCAATATGATCCAACACATCAAGAAGCATTTGCCAGCAACGTTTGTGATCGCTGGAAATGTTGGAACACCAGAAGCAGTTCGTGAATTGGAAAACGCTGGTGCAGATGCAACGAAAGTCGGCATTGGACCTGGGAAAGTTTGTATCACAAAAATCAAAACTGGTTTCGGAACTGGCGGCTGGCAGTTAGCAGCACTACGCTGGTGTGCCAAAGCTGCTCGCAAACCAATCATTGCAGATGGCGGCATTCGGACACACGGCGATATCGCTAAATCTGTCCGTTTCGGTGCAACAATGGTCATGATCGGTTCATTGTTTGCAGGTCATGAAGAATCACCAGGGGAAACCAAGGTAGAAAACGGCGTTGTGATGAAAGAATACTTTGGTTCTGCATCAGAATTTCAAAAAGGTGAAAAGAAAAACGTGGAAGGAAAGAAAATTTGGATTCAATACAAAGGTTCTTTGAAAGACACGTTAGTTGAAATGCAGCAAGACTTGCAGTCATCGATCTCTTATGCAGGTGGAAAAGATTTAGAATCGATTCGTAAAGTGGATTACGTAATCGTGAAAAATTCGATTTTCAATGGAGATACGATCTAAACAGGATACTAAAGAAGCGACCTTCTATTGGTCGTTTCTTTTTTTGTAAGAAGAACCATTTTGTTTTTCTGTTTTCTTCGTTATAATAGAAGCAATGAAGAGTAGAGGAGCGGGTGACCAAATGACAATCAAAGTGATGTCAGTGTTCGGTACCAGACCGGAAGCCATCAAAATGGCGCCACTAGTAAAGGAATTGGAAAACGACCCGCGTTTTGAATCGATCGTTGTGGTGACGGCGCAGCATCGAGAAATGTTGGATCAAGTATTAACGGTTTTTGAGATCGCACCAGACTATGATCTGGATATTATGACTTTAGGGCAAACCTTGACAGGGATCACCACCAAAGTTTTGCTGGATCTAGAACCGATCCTCCAAAAAGAAACTCCTGATATCGTGCTGGTTCATGGGGATACGACCACCGCTTATGCAGCCGCGACGGCCGCCTTTTATCAGCAAATTCCTGTGGGTCATGTGGAAGCCGGTTTGCGCACATGGAACAAAAAATCTCCTTATCCAGAAGAAGCCAATCGTCAGTTAATCGATGTCTTAGCTGATTTTTATTTTGCGCCAACTTCCCAAAGCAAAAAAAATCTGCTGGCTGAAAACCGCAATGAGGCTGCGATTTATGTAACAGGTAATACCGCCATTGATGCGATGCGTTATACGATCTCGGAGGAATACCAGCATCCAGAACTTTCCGCAGCAGATCAAACCATGATCCTATTAACAATGCATCGTCGAGAAAACTTAGGTGCTCCGATGCAGCAGGTCTTTCGTGCTTTAGCGCAGATCGCAAAGGAGAAGCCAACGATCAAAGTGGTTTTCCCTATGCACAAGAATCCCCAAGTCCGAGGGATTGCTCAGGAGATTCTTGGGGAACTAGCAAATGTTACGTTGATTGAGCCTTTAGATGTCATTGATTTTCATAACGTTGCGAATCAAAGTACCTTGATTTTGACGGATTCCGGTGGTGTCCAAGAAGAAGCGCCGTCATTAGGCGTTCCTGTTTTGGTCTTGCGAGATACAACAGAGCGTCCAGAAGGCATTGCTGCAGGTACGTTAAAACTGATCGGTACGTCTGAAGCTGCGGTTTATCAGGAAACAAAGCGACTTCTAGAAGATCCAGAAGCTTACAATGCCATGGCACATGCAGAGAATCCATACGGCGATGGGAAAGCAAGCCAGCGAATCCTGCAAATTTTAGCCGATCATTTTTCGTGAGAGCTAGAGTGAATAATAATTCTCACAGTATAGGGGAACATAGAGAAAGAGGCAGCTGTTTGTTAAATGGCTGTCTTTTTATATACATGAAACCTGCGGGAACGCCGTTTCCATTTTTTCGTTGATTGTGACAAACGAAGAAGCTTGATTAAGTGTGAGTTTCGCTTTGAAAGGATTTCTGTTCATCTGCTCGTATATAAAGGTTTATCAAGTATAAAATCACATCAGTTCTTTAACGTTGTTATTTTATTGTAAGACCTTTCATTTGAAAACCTATGGAAAACTTTGAAAAAAGGGTACTTTTTTCCTTAGATGCTGTTGACATTGGTTAGGATAGCAGTTATTATGTGGGTAGTTGGAAGAAAGACTTCCGGCGAACTGACATTTTATACAAATAATTGTTAGGTGAGGCTCCTATATGGACACAAGCTGCTGCCGCAAAAGCATCGAGAGATGCTTAGTTGGTAGGACAGGTCTAATCGTGAAGGTTAAACCCAAAGCAGCTGATAGCAAATTTGCTATCTACGCCCTATAGTGCTAAAGCTCTACAATGATCATGAGTTTTTTACGCATGCTTATTGGGAGCGTGCGTTTTTTTGTGTCTTTTGCGCGCGTTCCACAGTGACTTACCTAATAAAAAGAAAGGAAGATTCACATGGAATACCCCAGTCCCCAGATGAAACAGCGGAGTAGTTATCGAATCGCTAGGGGTGGCGTAAGCAACTCCTAAGTGCTAGGAGGAAAAAAAGATGTTAAAAAAACTATCGAAAGATCAAGAACTAAAATTACTTGCAAAATTGACCGAAAGAGAATTATTGATGGAGATGCGGACCTCCTTCCAAGGGTTATCGAAAGAAGATGCTGCAGAACGTTTAGCAGAGTATGGTCCAAATAAAGTCGACGCACAAAAACCAATACCCGCTTGGTTGATGATCTTAGGCGCTTTTAAAGATCCCTTTGTGTTAGTTTTAGCCCTATTAATGATTATTTCTTTTGTAACAGGCGATATTGAAGCAGTGATTGTGATGGGAATCATGATTTTAGCCAGTGTCATGATTACTTTCGTCCAAGAATACCGTTCCCAAAAAGCAAGCTTAGCGTTAAAAGAACTTATTGAAAATACTTGTTCCGTAACCAGAGATGGAATCACGAGAGAAATTCCAATGGATGAAGTCGTTCCAGGAGACATCGTCACCTTAGCAACTGGCGACATGATCCCTGCGGATGCGATCTTGATTTGGACCAAAGATTTATTTATCAATCAATCTTCATTAACAGGCGAATCAATGCCCGTTGAAAAATTTGTCGATGCTGGGATCAAAGAAAGCGATGAACAAATTTCTGCACTAGATATGCAAGATCTTGTTTTCATGGGTACCGATGTCTTAAGTGGTCAAGGAAAAGCCATTATTTTGAAAACCGGTCAAAGTACATTCTTTGGCGATATTGCTAAAAATGCTACCACGAAACGCGGCAAAACAACCTTTGAAGATGGCTTAACGAAAGTCAGCAAACTATTGTTGCGAATGGTCATGGTTCTTTTCCCAATCGTTTTACTGATCAATGGATTAACCAAGGGTGATTGGGGCGAAGCGTTGTTCTTCGCGATTGCAGTAGCAGTTGGTTTGACGCCAGAAATGCTACCAATGATCGTTACCAGTAACTTAGCCAAAGGGGCGATCTCTTTGTCAAAAGAAAAAGTGATCGTCAAAGAATTGCCTTCGATTCAAAACTTAGGTGCAATGGATGTCCTATGTACCGATAAAACGGGTACGATCACCGAAGATCGTGTCGTGCTGGTACAACATTTAAACCCGTTTGGCGTAGAAGATAAACAAGTTCTTGATATGACCTATTTAAATTCTTACTATCAAACAGGGTGGAAAAACCTGATGGATATCGCAGTGCTAAACTACTATGAAGAAGAAGGTTTGGCAGCGCCATTTAACGATGTGACAAAAATCGATGAGATTCCTTTTGACTTTTCACGTCGTCGCTTGACGGTTGTTGTCAATGCGGATGGTCATCAACTGATGGTCACAAAAGGTGCAGCTGAAGAAATGGAACAAGTCTGCAAGTACGTAGAAGTTGATGGCAAAGTGATGGAACTGACTCCTCAATTGAGAGAGCAATTACGTCAAGTGAACCTGCGCTTGAATAAACAAGGGATGCGTGTGTTAACGGTTGCCGTAAAACGCGATGCCCACGCAGATGCCGTTTATTCTGTAGCAGACGAACAAGACATGATCATGATTGGCTTTATGGGCTTCTTAGATCCAGCAAAAGAAACAGCCAAAACAGCGATTGCTTCTTTACATGGTCATGGCATCAATGTCAAAGTGTTGACTGGAGATAATGCGATCGTTGCGCAAAAAGTTTGCCGAGATGTTGGTATCGATGCAGGTGAATACTTATTGGGAACCGATATTGATCATCTATCAGATGAAGAGTTAGCAGCGAAAGCTGCAAAAACCAATCTGTTTGCAAAATTAAACCCAATGCAAAAATCACGAATCATTGAAACCATTCAAGCAGCAGGCCATACGGTTGGCTTTATGGGAGATGGCATCAACGATGCGCCTGCTTTACGCACGGCAGATGTTGGCATCTCGGTTGATACAGCAGCAGATATCACCAAAGATGCCAGCTCGATCATTTTATTAGAAAAAAGTTTAAATGTCCTTGATAAAGGGGTCATCGAAGGGCGCAAAGTATTTACCAATATGATGAAGTACATCAAAATGACGTTGAGTTCGAACTTCGGGAATGTCTTCTCGATCTTAGTTGCTAGTGCCTTTTTACCTTTCTTACCAATGTTGTCCATTCAATTGTTGGTTCAAAACTTGGTGTACGATATGGCACAATTGACGATTCCATGGGATAACGTAGACAAAGCAGAGTTAGAAAAACCAGTTAAATGGCAAGTAGGCGGACTATTGAAGTTTACCGTCGGCATTGGACCGGTCAGCAGCATCTTTGATATTTTGACCTTCTTTGTGATGTGGCATGTCTTCAGTGCAAATACGATCCAAGAGCAAGCCTTGTTCCAAGCAGGATGGTTTATGATCGGCTTAACGACACAAACCTTAGTCGTTCACATGATCCGAACAAGAAAATTACCATTTATCAATAGTATTGCTTCACCGGCAGTCCTGATCTCCAGCGTCCTA
This sequence comes from Enterococcus casseliflavus NBRC 100478, assembly GCF_001544095.1. Classification (GTDB taxonomy): domain Bacteria; phylum Bacillota; class Bacilli; order Lactobacillales; family Enterococcaceae; genus Enterococcus_D; species Enterococcus_D casseliflavus. Next base: position 89,960 of record NZ_BCPT01000007.1, read on the forward strand.
GCAATTGCAGTTGGCTTCTTAGTTATCTTGACGCCATTGCACACCGTCTTCGATTTTGCGGCGCTGCCATCAAGCTACTGGCCATGGTTTATTGGTATCAATTTCGCTTATTTAGTAACAGTTGAATTTGCCAAACGCATTTATATTCATGTAACGAAAGAATGGATTTAAAAAAACAGGTCGGCGTTCTTCCTATGGAGGGGAGAATTGCCGATCTGTTTCTTTTTATCCGATCTCTGTATTATTTTTTTCTCATCTTAAGAAAATTCTTTTTGATTCAAGTCGAATCCTTCACAAGTAATAAAAGGAGGTTAATGGTAAATCTGTTTAGCCAAATGATGATTGCTGTACTATTCTTAAATAAAAAAAAGAATCTGAAAAGAAAAAATTGAAGAAAGCGATTGCTTTAATGTGATTAATTTCACTAATGTTTTCTTAAGAGTTGCTACAGTGGGAATTGTTTTATTAAAAAAAATACCCTTTTCACTTGTCATTTTCGAAGTTAAATGATAATTTATAAGAGTAAATGAAATTTCGATAGTACAGATTTAAACCCTGTTACATACGAAAGTGAATTTTTATATCAGAGAGGAAAGTGTGTCAAGATGGCAAAAAAACAAAAAGCACTTGATTTCCAAGCGATTTTGGAGCAAGTCAATGCGGATTTTCCAACTTACCAAGCTTTGGACAAAGACGGGAAAATTGTAAATCAAGAGTTAGTACCAGATTTAAGTGACGACGAATTAGTTGAATTGATGACTCGTATGGTATGGTCTCGTGTATTAGACCAACGCTCAACTGCGTTAAACCGTCAAGGTCGTCTAGGTTTCTTCGCGCCAACTGCTGGACAAGAAGCAAGCCAATTAGCAAGTCAATTTGCTTTTGAAAAAGAAGACGTTCTATTACCTGGTTACCGTGATGTACCACAATTGATCCAACACGGTCTGCCATTGAAAGAAGCGTTCTTATGGTCACGTGGTCACGTTGCCGGGAACCTTTACCCAGAAGATTTAAAAGCATTGCCACCACAAATCATCATCGGTGCACAATACGTCCAAGCAGCCGGCGTTGCTTTAGGATTGAAAAAACGCAATAAGAAAAATGTTGTATTCACTTATACAGGTGATGGCGGTTCTTCACAAGGGGACTTCTATGAAGCAATCAACTTTGCAGGGGCATACCATGCAAACGCTGTATTCTACATCCAAAACAATGGTTTTGCGATCTCTACACCTCGTGAAGTACAAAGTGCGGCACCAACATTGGCACAAAAAGCAGCAGCAGCTGGGATCCCTGGTATCCAAGTTGACGGTATGGATCCATTGGCAGTGTACTATGTTTCTAAAGCAGCTCGTGAATGGGCAGCAAACGGCAACGGTCCTGTATTGATCGAAACCTTGACTTACCGTTACGGTCCACATACATTGTCTGGTGATGATCCAACCCGTTACCGTTCAAAAGACATGGACAGCGAATGGCAACAAAAAGATCCATTGGTACGTTTCCGTACTTACCTAACTGAAAAAGGACTTTGGTCTGAAGAAAAAGAAGAACAAGTCATTGAACAAACAAAAGAAGAAATCAAAGCAGCGATCGCTGAAGCTGACCGCGTGCCAAAACAAAAAGTTTCAGATTTCTTGAAAAACATGTTTGAAGTTCAACCACAAAACATTAAAGAACAAATTGCAACTTATGAAGCGAAGGAGTCGAAATAGTCATGGCACAAAAAACAATGATTCAAGCAATTACAGATGCCTTAGCTGTTGAAATGGAAAATGACAAAGAGATTTTAGTCTTTGGTGAAGATGTCGGTAAAAACGGCGGGGTTTTCCGTGCAACAGAAGGTTTACAAGAAAAATTCGGCGAAGATCGTGTCTTCGATACCCCTCTTGCTGAATCTGGTATCGGCGGCTTGGCTTTCGGTTTAGCATTAGAAGGTTTCCGTCCAGTTCCAGAAATCCAATTCTTTGGTTTCGTATTTGAAACCTTTGACGAAATCGTTGGTCAAATGGCGCGTACTCGTTACCGTATGGGTGGTACACGTAATTTACCAATCACTATTCGTTCACCATTTGGTGGCGGTGTGCACACACCAGAATTGCACTCAGATAACTTGGAAGGATTGATCGCTCAATCACCTGGTATCCGTGTCGTTATTCCATCAAACCCATATGATGCAAAAGGATTATTGATTGCTTCTATCCGCAGCAATGACCCAGTTGTTTTCTTAGAGCACATGAAACTTTACCGTTCATTCCGTGAAGAAGTGCCAGAAGAAGCATACGAAGTTCCTTTAGACAAAGCAGCAGTAACTCGTGAAGGTTCTGATGTTTCCATCATCACTTATGGTGCGATGGTTCGTGAAGCAATCAAAGCTGCTGACAACTTAGCGAAAGAAAACATCAACGCTGAAATCATCGACTTGCGTACAGTTGCTCCTCTTGATGTTGAAACGATCATCAAATCAGTTGAAAAAACTGGTCGTGTGGTTGTCGTTCAAGAAGCACAAAAACAAGCAGGTGTTGGCGCTCAAGTCGTTTCTGAAATTTCTGAACGTGCGGTTCTATCACTAGAAGCTCCAATCGGACGCGTGTCTGCACCAGATACGATCTTCCCATTCGGTCAAGCTGAAAACATTTGGTTGCCAAATGCAAAAGACATCGAAGACAAAGTGAAAGAAATCGTGAACTTTTAATAGTTGAAGAAGGGAAGAATAGAAAATGGCATTTCAATTTAAATTACCGGATATCGGTGAAGGAATTGCAGAAGGCGAAATCGTAAAATGGTTCGTCAAAGCAGGGGATACCATCAATGAAGATGATACCTTACTAGAAGTTCAAAATGATAAATCAGTGGAAGAAATTCCATCTCCAGTAACAGGAACAGTTAAAAACATCGTTGTCCCTGAAGGTACAGTCGCAAACGTTGGGGATGTCCTTGTTGAGATCGATGCACCAGGACATGAAGACAACGAAGGCGATGAAGGTGTAGCAGCAGAGTCTCAAACACCAGCAAAACCAGCGGCAGAACCTACAACGGAAACGGCTGAAGCATCAGCTGGTTCTTCTGAAGGCGCAGGCGTTTTCCAATTCAAATTACCAGATATCGGTGAAGGAATTGCAGAAGGCGAAATCGTAAAATGGTTCGTTAAAGCAGGAGATACCATCAATGAAGATGATACGTTGCTTGAAGTTCAAAACGACAAATCAGTGGAAGAAATTCCATCTCCAGTAACAGGAACAGTGAAAAACATCGTTGTTGCTGAAGGAACAGTCGCAAATGTTGGGGATGTTTTAGTTGAAATCGACGCACCTGGTCACAACAGTGCGCCTGCTTCATCAAGCACATCTGCAGAAGCACCAAAAGAAAAAGTGGAAACTTCTGGTTCAGCAAGTGTTGTTGAAGCAGCAGATCCTAACAAACGTGTCTTGGCTATGCCTTCTGTACGTCAATTCGCTCGCGAAAAAGATGTTGATATTTCTCAAGTATCAGCAACAGGTAAAGGCGGCCGTGTAACAAAAGAAGACATCGAAAACTTCCTATCAGGTGGCGGACAAGCTGCAAAAGCTGAAACTCAAGCTCCTGCGAAAGAAGAAACAAAAGCTGCAGCAACTGAAAGCAAACCAGCAGCTCCAGCAAAAGCCTTCAAATCAAACTTAGGTGATTTAGAAGAACGTGTTGCCTTAACACCTACACGTAAAGCAATCGCTAAAGCGATGGTAAACAGCAAACAAACAGCACCTCATGTAACCTTGCATGATGAAGTTGAAGTAACAAACCTATGGGATAACCGTAAGAAATTCAAAGAAGTTGCTGCTGCAAACGGCACAAAACTTACTTTCTTACCATATGTTGTGAAAGCATTGACTGCAACAGTGAAAAAATTCCCTATCTTGAATGCGTCGATCGATGATGCAAAACAAGAGATCGTATACAAAAACTATTACAACATCGGTATCGCAACAGATACTGACCATGGTTTGTATGTACCAAACGTAAAAGATGCAGATCGTAAAGGCATGTTTGCTATCGCTGATGAAATCAACGAAAAAGCAAAACTTGCTCATGACGGCAAATTAGCTGCAGATGATATGCGTAATGGTACCATCACGATCAGTAACATCGGTTCAGTTGGTGGCGGCTGGTTCACACCAGTAATCAACTACCCTGAAGTAGCTATTTTGGGTGTAGGTACGATCGCGCAACAACCAATCGTAAACGCTGAAGGCGAAATCGTTGTCGGACGTCTGATGAAACTTTCATTAAGCTTCGACCACCGTATCGTTGATGGCGCAACAGCGCAACAAGCAATGAATAATATCAAACGTCTATTAGCTGATCCAGAGCTATTAATGATGGAAGGATGATTAACAAATGGTAGTTGGAGATTTTGCTGTTGAATTAGATACAGTTGTAATCGGTGCGGGACCTGGCGGCTATGTAGCTGCCATCCGCGCTGCTGAAATGGGACAAAAAGTAGCAATCATTGAAAGAGAATACATCGGCGGCGTTTGTTTAAACGTTGGTTGTATCCCTTCAAAAGCTTTGATCGCTGCAGGTCATCATTACCAAGAATCTTTGGATTCAACAATGTTTGGTGTAACAAGTGAAAATGTTTCCCTTGATTTTACCAAAACACAAGAATGGAAAGACAACAAAGTCGTTAAAACATTAACTTCTGGTGTTGGTTTCCTATTGAAAAAACATAAAGTTGAAACAATTGAAGGAGAAGCTTTCTTCGTTGATGATCACACATTGCGTGTCATCCACCCAGATTCAGCACAAACTTACTCTTTCAACAATGCAATCATCGCAACAGGTTCTCGTCCAATTGAAATCCCTGGTTTCAAATTCGGCGGACGTGTCCTTGATTCAACTGGCGGATTGGCATTAAAAGAAGTTCCTAAAAAATTCGTTGTTATCGGTGGCGGTGTCATCGGTTCTGAACTAGGTGCAGCGTATGCAAACCTAGGTGCAGAAGTAACAATCCTTGAAGGTTCTCCTCAAATCTTGCCAACCTATGAAAAAGACATGGTCAAATTGGTTGAAGAAGACTTTGCGAAAAAAGGTGTAACAGTCGTTACCAACGCAATGGCGAAAGAAGCAATTGACAATGGCGATAGCGTAACTGTGAAATATGCCGTAGATGGTAAAGAAGAATCAGTTACTGCTGATTACGTGATGGTTACTGTTGGCCGTCGTCCAAATACTGATGACATGGGCTTGGAACAAGCAGGTGTTGAAGTAGGCGAACGCGGATTGATCACGGTTGACAAACAAGGCCGTACCAACGTATCAAACATCTACGCAATTGGTGATATCGTTCCTGGTGCTGCATTAGCACATAAAGCCAGCTACGAAGCAAAAATCGCTGCTGAAGCAATCTCTGGCAAAAAAGTTGCCGTTGATTACAAAGCGATGCCTGCAGTTGCCTTTACTGACCCAGAATTGGCTTCTGTCGGTATGACGATCAAAGATGCCAAGGATGCTGGAATTGAAGCAAAAGCATTCAAATTCCCATTCTCAGGTAACGGTCGTGCTTTATCTCTAGGAAAAACCGAAGGATTCATTCGCTTAGTAACAACGGTTGAAGACAATGTGATCATCGGTGCGCAAATTGCTGGTTTAGGAGCAAGCGATATGGTTTCAGAACTTGCTCTTGCTATTGAATCTGGCATGAACGCAGAAGATATCGCGTTAACCATCCATCCACATCCATCTCTAGGTGAGATCACAATGGATGCTGCTGAGTTAGCTCTAGGTTTACCAATCCACATTTAAGCTTTTTGAAACTCGTTCATCATTTGGTGAACGAGTTTTTTTATCACCAAAAATAAAGCGATCCTAAGCTATTGACAGAATCTTCTGTAAATGATACGATGCTCTTAATATTTCAACCGTTGATGAGGAAAGTACATTGATTTGGCAAGCCTAGAGAGTCTTCGTAGGGTGCAAGAAGAACTTGTAGAATCAATCGAAAATGGCCTCAGAGGTGATCTTCTGAACTTGTACGAAAGATAAGAAGATCCGGGTGCGCCCGCTATCGCGTCAGAGTATAACGACGTTAATTTGTCGCGTACTTGCTGAGAAGCATGCTGGAAAGTCTGCTTGAATAAAGGTGGTAACACGTAAACACGTCCTTTGATATCTCGATATCAGAGGGCTTTTTTATTTGTATTATTAAGGAGGAATAGTATGACAGAAAGATTTGAGACGATTCAATTACACGGAGGACAAACACCAGATCCTACCACAGGGAGTCGCGCCGTACCCATTTATCAAACCACATCGTATGTGTTTGAGGACGCAGATCAAGCGGCAGCGAGATTTAGTCTTAGTGAGAATGGCAATATCTATACCCGTATTACCAATCCGACAACGGCTGTTCTAGAAGAACGACTAGCCCTCTTAGAAGGCGGTGTCGGTGCGTTAGCAACGGCTTCTGGCTCAGCAGCGATCACCTATGCGATTTTAAATCTTGCACAAGCAGGAGATCATATCGTTTCTGCTGCTTCAATTTATGGGGGGACCTATAATTTATTCGCTCATACGTTGCCAGATTTTGGCATCACTACAAGCTTTGTTGATAGTGAAGATCTGGCAGCACTAAAAGCAGCCATCCAAGAAAATACTAAAGCAGTTTTTCTAGAGTCTTTAGGCAATCCAGATATTGATATTGCCGACTTTAAAAAGATTGCAGCGATCGCTCATGAAGCAGGGATTCCCCTCATCATTGACAATACCTTTGCGACTCCTTATCTGTTTCGAGGATTTGAGCATGGGGCGGACATCGTCGTTTATTCCACGACAAAATACCTCGGTGGTCACGGTGCTGCTTTGGGAGGGGCCATTATCGACAGCGGCAACTTTGATTGGACAAATGGCAAATTTCCCAAGCTGGTTGATCCCGATCATAGCTACCATGGAATCTCATGGGTAGAAGCCGCTGGTAACGCTGCCTATATCACTCGGGCACGAACGATTCTTTTACGAGATACAGGCGCTGCGATTTCTCCCTTCAATTCATGGGTGTTGCTGTTAGGCATCGAGACACTTTCGTTGCGGATGGAACGTCATGTAGAAAATGCGCAACAAGTTGCTGAATTTTTAGCCAAGCACTCGGAAGTCTCTTGGGTTCATTTCCCAACACTGCCGGACAGCCCCTATTTTGAACGGGCGCAGGAGTATTTCCCCAAAGGGACCAGTTCCGTCTTTTCCTTTGGATTAAAGGGTGGGGCAGAAGCAAGCAAAACCTTTTGTGGCGCAACCAAGCTCTTCTCTTTGCTGGCAAATGTCGGGGATGCAAAGTCCTTGATCATCCATCCAGCTTCGACGACCCATTCCCAGCTTAGCGTAGAAGAACTTGCAGCAGCCAAAATTCGTCCAGAGACGATTCGCCTATCCATTGGATTGGAAAACATCAACGATCTATTGGAAGATCTCACGCAAGCCTTCCAACAGCTCTAAATAGTTGAAGCAGTAGGAAAAGCGCAGGATACTATGCTGCGCTTTTTTGTTGTCGGTTAGTGTTTCAAATAAAACTGCGGTTTCTGTTGATAGAAGGATAGTAAATCCATCGGTTCTATGCTATATTTAGTTGCTAAGGAATATGGATAAGGTGGGGGATGTATGCGTAATCATGCAAGTGACAAGAGGATTCGGTTTTACTACACAAGTTTGCAATTTCTTTATTGGATGATGTTTTGCTCAATCTATGGCTTTGCGACCCTTTTTTTGATTTATTTCAAGGTCGATCCAGCAAAAATTGGCGGTATTTTAGCCTTAGTCAATATTGCGTCTACGATTTTGCAGCCCTTCATCAGTCAAATCATTATCAAAAAAAGTAAAGTACCGCTGATCGTTGTCTTGAAAACGATGACAATCGGCGTGGTCGCGGTGCTCTTAGCAGGTGTGATTTTCCCTGCATTCTCAATACTGACCTATGTTTTAGGAGGGATTTTGCTCGTTTCCATGCAGTCCTTTCTCAACGCCTTGGCGTTTGAATACACGAATAGCGGCAACAAAATCAATTTTGGCTTTTCGCGTGCGGGTGGGTCACTAGGATTTGCGGGGACCTCCTTTTTACTGGGGCAGCTCTTGGAGGAGTTTTCGGCAGCCCTTTTGCCAATGATCGCTATCGGGCAGGCCGTTTTGTTTCTCATTATTTTGCTTTTGCTGCCAGCGATCAAGAAGCCAGAAATGCCCGTGATGCTGACAGAACAAAGTCATTCAGGTGCCTTTTTGAAGAAATATCCTTTTCTACTCTTTCTCTTTGTCGGGTTTAGCTTTCTTTTCAGCTTCCACACGATGATCAACAGCTTTTTGGCACAAATTTTTGCCGATATTGGCGGTGGCAGTAAGGAAGTTGGCATCGCCCTGATGGTTGCGGCGTTATGCGAATTGCCAGGCATGATTTTCTTTGAACAGTTAGTGAGGATACGGTCTAGCCGTTTTTGGCTGTTGTTTTCCAGTGTTGCCTTTGCCATTCGTGGGGTGCTGATGCTGTTGATCAGCTCCATTATCTTGATGGAATTGAGCCATTTGATGCAAGGGGTTAGTTTTGCTTTGTTTATTCCAGCTTCAGCTTATTTGTTCAACCATAGTTTGACAGATGAAGATCGGGTTTTTGGACAAACGATTATTATCATTGCTACCACGATCGGTGGCGTGATTGGCAATCTTTTGGGCGGGATGCTGATCCAAAGCTTCGGTGTTTGGGAAATGCTTTTGATTGGGACTGGGTTTGCCGTTCTAGGTGCTGCATTGACCTTTATCGGTGTGAAAAAAATCCCTAAAAGTAATAAGAAACTAGCGATCCTAAGCGAATGATCGCTAGGTAGAAAAAAGAGTTGCGGCCGTATTTGCTTCGGTCGCAACTCTTTTGAATCTGATCAACGGGTACTATTTCTTTTCTAATACAGCGATAAATTCCCGCATATAGTCTGGTAGATCTGGAGGACGGCGGCTGGAAACGATATGTCCATCCGTAACCACAGGTGTATCCACCCATGTGGCTCCAGCATTTGTCATATCATCTTTGATGCCTGGTGTACTGGTGACCGTCTTGCCTTGCAGGATATTCGCAGAAATCAAGACCCAGCCTGCATGACAGATTTGACCAATGACTTTTTCGTCTTTGTCCATCGTTTGCACGAAAGAGATGACCTCTGGGAAACGACGTAATTTATCAGGCGCCCAACCACCTGGAACTAAGATGGCATCGTAGTCATCGGCATGAATATCAGAAAAAGCATAGGCTGATTCTGCGGGTACACCGTATTTGCCAATATACGTTTTATGCGCTTCTTCACCGACTAAATCGACTTGCGCGCCTTCTTCCCGTAACCGATGGACCGGGTACCACAGTTCTAAATCTTCGAAATCGTTGTCGACTAAGGCAATGATTTTTTTGTTTTCTAAACGCAAGAGAATTCCTCCTTTAGGTTGCTAACATAAGTGTAACAAATGCCTAGAAAAACAACAAAATATCCGCTTTGCTGTCGGTGACTAAACGAGCAGAGTGATTCTTTGTTAGTTTTTTTAAGAGAATTACCTATAAAAAAATGCTTGTACCAAAGAACCTCTTTTCGACAATAAGAGGTTTTATGGTACACTGGAAGAGAAAGAAACTAGAGGTGAAAACTATGCGGGATTATCAATATCCTCTTGACTTAGATTGGTCGACAGATGAAATGGTCGTCGTCATGAAGATGTGGGAACGATTAGAACAAGCCTATGAAAAAGGCCTTCCTAGTAGCACGTTTCTTGAGGCGTATCAAGCCTTTAAGAAAGTCGTTCCTAGCATTGGCGAGGAACGCCGTTTAGGCAGAGAATTTGAAGAACTATCAGGCTATTCGCTGTACCATGCTGTGCAGGCAGCGAAAAAGACTGAGGGAAAACTAAAAATGAAAGGGTAGATCAACGAATGCATGAAATCGTTAATGAAGTTCGCCAGTGGATGATCGCTGCAGGTGAAACGATCAAAGACAATTTAAATAAAGAAGACTTAGTGGTCGAGACAAAATCAGGACGGAAAGACTTAGTGACAGAATTGGATAAAGCCACGCAAGATTTTCTGATTGGTAAGATCCAATCCTATGATCCGGATGCCAAAATTTTAGGTGAAGAAAACGGACTGGACACACTTGCCGACATGAGTGGGCGGGTCTTCATCATTGATCCGATCGATGGAACGATGAATTTCGTGTTAGAAAAAGAAAACTTTTGTATCATGATCGCGATTTACGAAGAGGGCAAAGGGCGCTTTGGCTTTGTCTATAATGTTATGAAAGATGAATTCTTATGGGGTGGTCCAGAGATTGGTGTCTATAACAATGGCGAGAAGATCGAACCGCCGAAAGATATTGCCTTATCCGAAGGTCTCGTTGGCTTGAATTCACCCATGTTGATCCATAACCGCCACCACGAAACCGAGGTCAGTGACAAAGCATTAGGCATTCGTATGACTGGCTGTGCTGGGGTAGAGCTGATTGCCCTCGCTAAAGGACAAAGAGCAGGCTATCTTTCTCATCTTGCGCCATGGGATTATGCGCCAGGGGGCGTTTTGTTAGAAACCCTTGGATTAAAAATGGCAAACATCAAAGGAGAGCCGCTATCCTTGAATGGACGGGAATTGTTCGTAGGCGGTACACCGAAAGCTTTTGAAGAATTATTGGCGATCGTCAATCAATAAGAAAAAACCAGATATTTAATAAATATCTGGTTTTTTCTGTAAAAATGAAAACTTTGCACTATATTTCAGAAAGAAATTCTGGTATAATGGCTTGTCGAGTGCAATGTCACCAAAAAAGGAGTTTATAAATTGAATATTAGAAATGATATCCGCAACGTCGCTATTATTGCCCACGTTGACCACGGAAAAACTACATTAGTTGATGAATTATTGAAACAATCCCAAACGTTAGATAGCCATACCCAATTACAAGAACGGGCGATGGATTCAAATGCGATCGAAAAAGAACGTGGTATCACGATCTTAGCGAAAAATACAGCGGTTGAATACAACGGAACCAAAATCAATATCATGGATACCCCAGGACACGCGGACTTCGGTGGTGAAGTAGAGCGGATCATGAAAATGGTCGATGGTGTTGTTTTAGTTGTTGATGCTTATGAAGGAACGATGCCTCAAACACGTTTCGTATTGAAAAAAGCGTTGGAACAACATTTAGTCCCAATCGTTGTTGTTAACAAAATCGACAAACCATCTGCTCGTCCTGAGCACGTGGTAGATGAAGTATTAGAACTATTTATCGAATTAGGTGCAGACGATGACCAATTGGACTTCCCAGTGATCTACGCTTCAGCGATCAACGGGACCTCAAGTGAATCAGATGATCCTGCCGATCAACAAAAAACGATGGCACCATTGTTTGATACGATCATCGAACATATTCCAGCGCCAATCGACAACAGCGATGAGCCATTGCAATTCCAAGTATCGTTGCTTGATTATAATGACTACGTTGGACGTATCGGAATCGGACGTGTCTTCCGTGGAACGATCAAAGTTGGTGACCAAGTTGCTTTGATGAAACTTGATGGTCAAGTGAAGAAATTCCGTGTCACAAAATTATTCGGTTTCTTCGGTTTGAAACGTTTAGAGATCCAAGAAGCGAAAGCTGGCGATTTGATCGCTGTTTCTGGGATGGAAGACATCTTCGTTGGTGAAACAGTCACACCGATCGATCACCAAGATTCATTGCCTGTTTTGCATATTGATGAGCCAACGTTACAAATGACCTTTGTCGTGAACAATTCACCATTTGCAGGTCGTGAAGGGAAATTCGTAACCGCTCGTAAAATTGAAGAACGCTTGATGGCGCAACTACAAACAGACGTGTCTCTACGTGTTGAACCAATCGGACCAGATTCTTGGACTGTTTCAGGACGTGGCGAACTTCATTTGTCGATCTTGATTGAAAACATGCGTCGTGAAGGTTTTGAATTGCAAGTTTCTCGTCCAGAAGTTATCGAACGCGAAATCGATGGCGTGAAATGCGAACCATTTGAACGAGTGCAAATCGACACACCAGAAGAATACATGGGTTCAGTGATTGAATCACTAGGGATTCGTAAAGCAGAAATGCAAGATATGATCAATACAGGAAATGGACAAGTACGGATCATTTTCTTAGCACCAGCTCGTGGCTTGATCGGCTATACGACAGAATTCCTATCAATGACTCGCGGCTACGGTATCATGCACCACACCTTCGACCAATACTTGCCAATGATTCAAGGGCAAATCGGCGGACGCCACCACGGCGCACTTGTATCGATCGATACAGGAAAAGCAACGACTTACTCAATCATGAGTATTGAAGAACGTGGAACGGTCTTCGTTGAACCAGGTACTGAAGTATATGAAGGAATGATCGTCGGCGAAAACTCTCGTGACAATGACTTAACGGTCAATATTACGAAAGCAAAACAAATGACCAACGTCCGTTCAGCGACGAAAGACCAAACATCTGTCATCAAGAAACCAAGAATCCTTTCACTAGAAGAATCATTGGAGTTCTTGAACGATGACGAATACTGTGAAGTAACACCAGAAAGCATTCGTTTGAGAAAACAAATCTTGAACAAGAGCGAACGGGAAAAATCACAGAAAAAGAAAAAAACAGCTGACAAATAAACAATGATCGAGGTTTTACCAACTTTGATCTGTTCGATTTTCCGAAGGATGGAAAAGGGATTGCTCCTGTGGTGCAGCGGCTCTTCGCCGCAACCCCTAGAAAAGCAATCAGCCGATTTCCCTCCTTCGGTTCTTTTTTGCACGTCTACCCGATCTGTTGAACCGTTAAAATAAGCACCGCTTGCAATTTCGACCATTCCTTTTTAAAATGGAGAAAGTAAGCACAAAGGAGAAATCTATGAAAAATTATCCTGTTAAAAAGAATCAGGAACTTGAAGTCGATATTTTGGACCTTTCCCATGAAGGAAATGGGATCGCCAAAGTCGTTGGCTACTTATTATTTATTGAAAACACCCTGCCAAATGAACGTGCCTTAGTCAAAGTGTTGAAAGTCGGCAACAAATTTGGTTTTGCCAAAGTGATGAAACTGTTGCAAGCAAGTCCTGATCGACAAGAATTACCGAATGAAGCATTGTTGCGCACCGGGATCGCCCCATTGAGTCATTTGAGCTATGACAAACAATTAGCCTTCAAACAGCAGCAAGTAGAGAATGTTTTGGCTAAAATCGCCAAACTGCCTGAAATCAAGGTCAAGGCACCAATCGGAATGGAAAAACCATTTGGTTACCGCAACAAAGCGCAAATCCCTGTGCAAAAGATTCATGGAAAATTAACGACTGGATTTTACCGCAAAAACAGCCATACTCTGGTACCGATCGAAGACTTTTATATTCAAGATCCAAACATCGATCAAGCAATCATCAAAGTCAGAGATATTTTGCAGCGCTTCAATGTCAAAGCCTACAATGAAGAAGCCCATGAAGGGTTCTTACGCCACATTGTCGTTCGTCGTGGGCATCACTCAGGTGAAATGATGGTCGTATTAGTGACACGTAAACCGAAATTCTTCAAGGGAGAAGAGATCGCGGAAGTGATCCACGAAGAGATTCCAGAAGTTGTTTCTGTCATTCAAAACATCAATGAAGAAAAAACCAATGTGATCATGGGCGAGTTCGAGCGTGTCTTGTATGGCAAGTCATCGATCGATGATCAATTATTGGGCAAAACCTTCCAAATCTCAGCGAAATCTTTCTACCAAGTCAACACAGCGCAAACAGAAGTCTTGTACCAAACCGCCTTCGAGATGGCACAACTGTCTGAAAATGATGTCGTTGTGGATGCCTATGCAGGAATCGGAACGATCGGGATCAGTTTGGCTGATCGCGTGAAAGAAGTGTTAGGGATGGAAGTCATTCCTGAAGCAGTGAACGATGCCAAAGCCAATGCCAAAAGAAATGGTGTCGAAAACGTGCATTACTTTATCGGTAAAGCCGAAAAAATCATGCCGCAATGGCTACGTGAAGGCATTCAACCGACAGTCGTCTTCGTTGATCCACCTCGCAAAGGTTTAGATGCCAGCTTTATTGAAACGACCGCTGCAGTTAAACCAGAGCGCATCGTTTACATTTCCTGCAATCCAGCAACCTTGGCTCGTGACCTCGCGTTGTTTGAAGAAGAAGGGTATGTGACAAAAGAAGTCCAACCTGTTGATTTGTTCCCACAAACGACCCATGTGGAGTGTGTCGTGTTGTTAGAACGTCGTTAAGAAAAACGAGTTCTTTTCAGTGATTTTGACCGTGAGTTCTTTTTATGGTAATTGTCATAAAGTCTTACGATAACAAAGTTACTAGAGAAGGCGAATCAATTGAGAAATAAGCAACTATAACCCATCTGTCTATCTAATTACGTCGATTGTGACGTTTGGAATGGATGAAATATAAAACCAGAAACTGGAACAGAAAGACATTCTTTTTTGTTCCAGTTTTTTTTGTTCTTTCTCACTATTGATGAGCAGGGACAAAATCAATGCAAAAAGCGGGGAAGCTACAAATATGCAGACAGCCAAATCCTTTAACAAAATGGTTTGTCGGCAATTTATAGTTAATGTGTATAAAAATATGGCGTGTGGTGATTAGAAAGTATTATAATAAACGTAGTGAATAGAAAATTTTTGTTAGGAGGGATTGCACATGGCAACGATTCGTGCATTTTCACACAAAGAGATTACACCGCAAAATACGCATTTGTCGAGTTTTAAAGTGTTGATAGAGTCAGCTTTTTATGGGAACAATGTCACTTGGATTGATGATCTAGCCACTGCCTATCACTTAGCAAAAAAATCTTCTGGCGCTATTCTTACGGATATGCCGGTCACACACACCAAGGAGTTAGGACTACCAGAGGATGCAAAAGTCATCGTGTTTAATGACGGAAAAGTGGTTGGACGGACAGCGGCAGCTCGACGCATCATCGGGCATCCTGGAATCCAGCGAGAATTATATGAAGACATTTTGCGAGATGCCTTATACCAAGGAACCCGCAAGCAATTTTATGGTGGTGAAGTTGTTGTAGGATTAGATGAAGCGTTTATGGTCAAAGCTCACCTGTTGTTACCAGAGCACTATGAAACCAATTTTTACTCTTATTTGTTGAATTTTCAATTGATGACGAAATCATGGGAGGAAAGGTACCAACGTTCCAAAGAATATCCAGAGACGGACATTTTTTTGTACGCTGATCCAGATTGGTCTCATCCTGATTTTCCTTATGGGCTGTCTCTTTTTGATCCTGAACACAATGTTGCGGCAGTCTTAGGTTTAAACTATTTTGGTGAATTGAAAAAAGCGACATTAACTTTGGCTTGGGCTACCGCGCATCGCCATGGCTTTGTGGCGTGTCATGGGGGAATGAAGCAGTATCAGTTACCGAATCGAACATTTACGATGGCTGCTTTTGGTCTTTCAGGATCAGGAAAATCGACTATCACATTGGCAGAACATGATGGCAAATATGAGATCAAGGTTCTGCATGACGATGCGTTTGTGATTAATCAAACAAATGGTGCCTCCACTGCACTGGAGCCTTCTTATTTTGATAAAACGCAAGACTATCCACTAACCAACCCAAATGTCCGCTACTTTATCACCTGTCAAAATGTTGGGGTTACTTTAGACGAGAAAGGAAAAAAGGTCCTCGTGACCCAAGATATTCGTAATGGGAATGGTCGAACCGTCAAATCACGATATGTCACACCTAATCGGGTGGACCATTTAGATTCGCCGATCGATGCCGTATGTTGGATCATGAAAGATGACACGCTGCCTCCTGTAGTAAAAATTGAGGATCCGATTTTAGCCGCTGTTTTTGGTTTGACCTTAGCTACGAAGCGCACGACAGCTGAACATATTGTCGAGACCACGGATATAGATAAACTGGTCATCGAACCTTATGCCAATCCATTTAGAGTCTATCCTTTAGGGGAAGATTTTGCCCATTTCATGCACTTGTTTAAAGAAAACCAAACGGCTTGTTATATTCTAAATACAGGCTTTTACAAAGGCAAGAAAGTCACGCCTGAAGTCACACTAACATCGATTGAAAAAATTGTGGAAGGCGAGGCTGAATTTAAAAATTTCGGTGGGATCACCGAAATGAGTTTCCTGCCAGTAACAGGCTTTAAAGTCGATTTTCAAGATGCCTCCTATGTTGCTCATTTAAGAGAGCGGATGCAAGGACGGCTGGACTTTATTTTGGCTCAAGAGACAGAAAATGATGGCTATAATAAGTTGCCTAAAGAAGTAGCAACGGCAATGGAAAAGGTGATTTCTACATTAAGTGAGCTTCCTAGCTAATTTAGTTGAATCAAACTTCCGCAAGCGGCTTTTCTTCCTGAAACACTTATTTTGTTAGCCAGAAAGGAGCGAATATGAACATTCAGTTTCACCATATCCAAATCACAGTCAATGATGTAAAAAAAGCAGAAGGCTTTTATGATCAATTATTTGCACTATTAGGTTTTGACCTCCAGAAGAAATATTCTGGGTATTTAGAACATGCCGATATGGAAGTAGTAGAATATATAGGCGATTCATTTGATTTCGGCATTTGTTCCCCACGAAAAGAATGGAAGAACGAGAAAATCGATTCAAGAAAACCTGGCTCTGTTCAGCACATAGCATTTAAGGCGGAAAGCCGCGAAGTCGTAGATGCGATCTTTCCCAAAATAAAAGCTTTAGGGGTAAAGATCCTTCACGATCGACCAATGGAGTACAAAGAGCGAATCGCCCCTAATTACTATGCCTTATTCTTTGAAAGCCCAGAAGGCATTCGTTTTGAATTATTTCATTATGCCTGATTCCTTTTACTAAAAGAGTGGGGCATGAACTTGTTGCGTGAGCGTGTTCCTATTCAGGTGATCTTTCGTTGTGGGGTTCGTATAACCATGCGATTTCAGAGACAAACTTTTTTAAAACCTGTCATCAGGAAAACTAGAACACTCTTTTTTTAAAGTACGTCCGTTTGGAAAAAAAACTATTTGATTCCTAAAATTCATTTGGACAATTCAAAAACAAAAATCTAACACATGTGTTAAAAAACGTTCGAATTTTTATCATTCTAGAAGCGAGTGCACCGTGGGTCAATGAGGATTATTGGGTTGATTGCACGACACTTAAGAGATGGAGGAAGATCAATATGGATCAGAGGGTTCAGCAAGACATCGAAGCAATCATTTCCCATCAATATGATCATGGCGCCGATTTATGGTCGACGCCAGACCATAAATTACTAAAAGGAGCACCCTTTACGACCTTAGAAAGTCCTCTTTATTTACTTGAACTTGGCATGTCACGTGAGGAGAACTTATTAAAAGAGACAGCCGCATTGATCTTTCAAGGATGGAGAGAAGACGGCAGATTTAAAATTTCTCCGTCAGGGGGGATCTATCCATGTCATACGGCATTGGCTTTGCGAACGCTGTGTGCTCTTGGTTACACAAGGGACCAGAGGCTGCAACAGACCTTTCACTATTTTCTTGCTACTCAGGAAGCAGATGGCGGCTGGAAGTGCAATAAGTATAGTTTTGGTCGCGGCCCTGAGACCCACTTTTCCACGCCAATGACGACGTTAACGGTCCTTGATGCTTTTCGCTATACTCATGATCGTGAACAAATGGAAACGCTTAAGCAAGCAAGCGAATTTTTGCTTGCTCATTGGGAGATCCGTCAGCCAATCAGTCCCTGTCATTATGGGATGGGTACATTATTTATGCAGACAGAATATCCCTTTAGAGGATACAATCTTTTTTATTATCTGTATGTCTTGTCTTTTTATCCTTCTGCTAGAAAAGACGCACGATTTTTGGAGGCTTTGCAGCAGTTTGAATCGAAAGTTAAAAATGGCAATGTCATTGTAGAACGGGTTGTACCAAAACTGGGGAAACTGAATTTTTGCCAAAAAGGGCATATCAGTCCCTTTGCCACTCAGCGTTACCAAGAAATTCTTGCTCGATTGGCAGAGGATTGAGGAAAAAACAGTCCTTTGAAAGGTTCCTCTCATCTAGACGATTCTTTTTCTTTTCTGGTACACTGTCTGTAAAGAAGCAAGTGATTAATCAA
Source organism: Enterococcus casseliflavus NBRC 100478 (assembly GCF_001544095.1). Classification (GTDB taxonomy): domain Bacteria; phylum Bacillota; class Bacilli; order Lactobacillales; family Enterococcaceae; genus Enterococcus_D; species Enterococcus_D casseliflavus. The sequence goes on from NZ_BCPT01000007.1 coordinate 108,077, forward strand.
CAGAGAGGAGAAAGACATGCAAAAAATATATCTTGTTGAAGATGATGCAACGATCGTCTCTGTTCTAGCAGAATATTTGCAGCAATGGGGGTACGAATGTGTTTCTGCGAAGAATTTTGCTAGCATCTTGCAAGAGTTTCATGAGATCAAACCGGATCTCGTTCTTTTAGATATTTCACTGCCTTATTACAACGGGTATCATTGGTGCCAAGAAATTCGCAAGACGTCAGAAGTGCCGATCATTTTCCTTTCGTCGATGGATCAACAGATGAATCAGATCATGGCGATGAACATGGGAGCAGATGATTATTTAACAAAACCCTTTGATTTAGCCTTCGTTTTGGCAAAAATCCAAGCATTGCTGCGGCGCAGCTATCAGTATAGCCACCAACAAGCGCTGACCTTTGAGATAGGGCAAGTAACCTTTTATCCCACAGAAAATGTATTAAAAAAACAGGGGGAACAGTTGCCACTGTCTCCAAATGAAGCTCGGATTCTTTCCTTGCTTTTGCAGCATCGAGGGAAGATCGTAGCCAAAGAGACCATCATTGAAATGCTCTGGAATAGTGAAGAATTCATCGATAATAACACATTAGCGGTCAATATGACCCGCTTGCGAAAAAAATTAAGCCAGATCGAACTATCCGATTTGATCCAGACGGTAAAGAATAAAGGGTATTTGATAGAAAAGGAACACGCCTATGACTAACGTGAAAGAATATTTCGTCCTTTATGGAAAGTTTTATCTCGTTTACCTGCTGTTTAGTGCGGGCCTATTTGGGCTATTCTTTCTCCACAGCCTTTCGTTGGAGCCCTTCATTGACTATGTGGTCTTTTCAGGGGTGATCTTAGGGGGACTTTCCCTTTTTCATTATTTTCGTTACGCACAAAAAAGAAAGCAGCTGCAGCATTTATTAAGAAAAGAACGTATGACGGAAGCGGCGTTGGCGTTCTTGCCTGCCACTCGAAATCGTTTAGAAGACGAATACCAAGCCCTTCTTAAACAATTGGCAAGAGAAAAAACCACTTCTGATTACAAGGCAGCGTTAAAAAATGAAGAAATTTATGAAGATTTCGGCTTGTGGCTTCATCAAATCAAAACGCCTCTAGCTGCGCTGGATCTTTTGGTCCAAAGCGATTCGTTGTCACCGACGGAGGTCAAAGCGGAATTATTTAAGGTGAATGATTACTTGCAAATGATGTTGAATTATTTGCGACAAAATTTAGCGAATGAAGATTTTGTCTTTGAGTCGATTGCTTTAGCGCCCCTCGTTCGTCAAACGATCAAAAAGTATGCCTTGTTTTTCTCGAAAAAGAATCTGCAACTGGACATGGCGGTGGATTTGACGGTGACATCCGATCGAAAGTGGCTCGTTTTTATTTTTGAACAGGTTCTTTTCAACAGCTTGAAGTATACCGAAACCGGTGCCATTAACGTTTTCACTAAAGACAATGCCTTGGTGATTCAAGATAGCGGCATTGGTATTCGTAAGGAAGACTTGCCAAGGGTGTTTGAGAAAGGATATACGGGACAAAATGGTCGCTTTCAGCAACGAGCGAGCGGGCTAGGCTTATATATGAGTCAACAAGCGGCTGAAAAAATCGGCTGCCGTTTAGCGATTGATTCTGAAGTGGGACAGGGAACCATCGTCACACTTCATTTTCCCACCACAAATAACCGATAGCCGCAAACTTTCAACACTGTAAGTTTGCGGTTTTTATTGTAAGTCGCTTTTTTCTGCCAGTCAGCTTATTCTAAAAAGGAAGGAGGGAACAAGATGACACTTTTAAACATTCAACAAGTAAAAAAAATCTATCAAAGCCAGCTGAACGGACAACCCGTTGAAGCGTTGAAAAATATTACCTTTATGGTAGAAGAAGGGGAATATGTCGCTATCATGGGGGAATCAGGTTCGGGAAAGAGTACGCTGCTGAACTTGATGGCGACGTTAGACCAACCGACAGCGGGTGAAATGCAGCTGAATGGCATCGATCTGACCACGATCAAAGAAAAAGACGCAGCGAGTTTTCGACGGGATCACTTAGGCTTTGTTTTTCAAGACTTTAATTTATTGGACACCTTTTCGGTAAAAGACAATATTTTATTGCCATTAGTTTTATCGAAAGTTTCCGTCAAACAAATGGAAAAGCAGCTTCAGCCTATCGTACAAACTTTAGGGATCGCCGATTTATTGCAGCACTATCCGTATGAATTGTCTGGTGGACAAAAACAACGAGTTGCTGTCGCACGAGCGATCATCACAAAACCAGAACTGCTATTAGCAGATGAGGCAACCGGAGCGCTGGATTCGAAAACCTCTGATCAACTACTGACATTATTTCAACAGATCAATCAAAATGGACAGACGATCGTGATGGTCACTCACAGTTCGATCGCAGCCAGTCGCGCACAACGCGTCTTGTTTATCAAAGACGGGTATGTGTTTCACCAGCTGTATCGAGGGGATCGCAGCAATACCGCTTTTCTAGAAGCAATAGCCGAAACAATGACTGCTGTCTTTGCAAAGGAGGAGTAACCAATGTTCTTTCAAAAAATCGCCTTCTCCAATTTGCGTAAAAATGCCAAAGCTTACACACCCTTTTTATTATCTATGAGTTTCTTGGTGGCTGTTTTGATGATGACGCAAATCATCGTGAACAATCCGGGAATGAAGGAACTTCCTAGTAGTCAAAGCGCCATCTTCATGTTTCGTTTAGGAAATATCATCCTCATGATTTTTGCGGCGATCTTTTCCTTTTACACCAATAACTTTTTGATCAAGCAGCGAAAAAAAGAATTTGGTCTCTACAATGTTTTAGGACTAGGAAAACGTGAGATAGCCTTCGTGGTCTTTTGGGAACTCTTTTACAGTTTTCTCATTAGCCTTGCCGCCGGACTGATCAGTGGCTTATTGTTTGCACGATTAGGATTTTTGATACTGAAGAAAATCTTAGCCGTAGGCGAGTTCTTTGTCTTCAAACTGTCATTTGAGAGTATTGGCTTGGTGATCCTGTATTTTATGTTCGTCTTTGGTTGTTTATTTTTATTTGACATACTGCAAGTACGCAAAACCAATCCACTTCAATTACTGCAGGGAAGCAAGCGAAATGAAAAAGAACCACGAGCAAAAGGTATTTTGGCACTATTAGGTGTCCTATGCTTAGTGGCAGGCTATACGATCTCTGTGACGATCAAGTCGCCCATCAGTGCATTAGGCCTGTTCTTTGTCGCCGTCGTCCTCGTAATCTTGGCTACCTATTTGTTGTTTATTGCGGGCAGTATCAAAGCATTGCAATTTTTAAGAAAACGAACGACCTATTATTATCAAACGACCCATTTTATCAATGTCTCTACCATGTTGTATCGGATGAAGCAAAATGCGGCTGGTTTAGCAAGCATTTGTATTTTATCAACGATGGTGTTAGTGACCGTTGCTACGACCGCCAGTCTTTATTTTGGACAAAAGAATGTGATCGAAACCCGTTTTCCTTACGATGTTCAAATTGAGTCAGCGGCTGATTCCCAGCAAATCAACACAGCAATTAATGGACTTGAAGAGAAGCTAACGATCAAAGAGCGCCAGCAAGTCACTACAACAAGACCGTTGCTTTTTACCTTTGAGGAACCAAATTTTGTTCCCTCAACCACTTTTGAAGAAAATAGCGGTAGTTTAGATAAAGCCGTGTATCTTATTTTTCTTACCAGTTCTGAATACCATGAAATCACAGGGAAAACAGGACCCGCTGACGACGAACTATTCGTTTTTCCTGCCACCTGGACGCATCAAGCGTTACCAGAAAAGACGACGATCGATGATCGTCAATTTCGCTTGCGGGAATTGAAAGAACTGCCAACATTCACGAAAACAGAAAACCCCGTTCAGCATCTTGTTCTCGTGGTGGATGATCAGTGGCTTGCCGAAAAGCTAAGCTCTTGGTATCAAAACGAAGAGTTTCAACTTTACCAGCAACCAGTGACAACAACAGTCTTTAATTTTCAAGCAGCAGAAGCAAGCGATCGCGAAGCCATCGCAAAAGAGATTCGCAGCGAACTTCTAGCAGCAGATGCTCATGCGAGCGTTCAGTCAAAAGATCTTTTTGAAGTTCAAACAAAAACCTTTACAGGTGGCTTCTTCTTCTTAGGCTTGATTTTTGGTGTGATCTTTATTTTAGCTGCTGCATTGATCATTTATTATAAACAAGTTTCCGAAGGGATGGAGGACAAAGAACGTTTCGAGATCTTGCAAAAAGTTGGGTTAAGCCATAAGGAAGTCAAGCAAGTGATCCAGCAGCAAGTTTTGATGATCTTCTCATTTCCTTTGGTGGCAGCGATCATCCATTTGGCGTTTGCTTTACCAATGATTCGAAAATTACTGATTCTTTTTGGTCTGACGGATCGTAACTTATTGATTACGGTAACGATTATTTCTGTCCTGTTGTTTACAATGATTTATCTGCTGGTGTATTTCATCACCGCAAGAGTCTACTATCGATTGGTGGAGCGCAAACAGTAGAGGATGGACAAATGTTATTTTGTCAGACGATAGCTAGATGGATTAGTCGTCACCGCCAAGAGCTACAAAAAAATAAAATGTAAGAACACCTCATCCATGAAGCGACGCTCAAAAGTTAGAATTTTTGGTCTAACAGTTTGGAATCACTACATGATTGAGGTGTTTTTTTGATAGGCACGCCCGCTAGCCCACTTTTTTAGAGTTGAAAAAAAGCCTTAGGTGACCTATAGTGAAAAGGAGTAAAGCACGGGTATAGAGTGCCGCGCGATTGATAGTCATTTCAAAATAAGAGAGATCATGTGATCCAAAAAGGAGAAAGCCTTATGAAAGAGCAGCCGATAACCATTGGATTCCCCTTAAGAGGTGAGTGGCTTGCGCCGACTACACCAGCCGAGAAGATTCCTAGCCATGGTACCGATCGAATGGGGTTGCGTTATGCCTTTGATTTTTTACAAGTTAATTTTGAGGGGAAAACCAAAGCTTTTCATAATCGAAGCTTTCTGCGCTATTTCTTCTTAGGGGTTCCGCTGGAGAGCTGTTATTGTTGGGGCGAAAAAATCTATGCGCCTTGTGATGGCGAAGTAATTGTTGCAAGAGATGGCTATCGGGAACGGAAAATCGTTCACTGGATCAGAGATTTTTCGATCGCTATAAAAAATGGTTTGTTTTTTAATGAACAGAAAGATGATTATCAACAAATAGCTGGCAACTACATTGTGATAAAAGCTTCTGAGGGCGTTTATATGGCATTTGTCCATCTGCAAAAAGGATCTGTCACTGTCTCCGTAGGACAAAACATCACCAAAGGGATGGTGATCGGAAACGTTGGCCATTCAGGAAATTCGACTTCGCCTCATCTGCATTTTCAAGTGATGGACACAAGTGATATCGCTCATGCGAAAGGTCTTCCTTGCCGCTTTGAAGAATATGAAGTGTACCAAGAAGGGGGATGGACAAAGGTGCAGAATCGGATACCAGGAAGTACGGATCGGATACGATTGTTGAAGGGAGACTAAGGACCAGATTTGAAACATTCGCATCAGGGCTTGTAGGATGCTCAAAAGAAAAAACGTTTAAAAGTCTTTGGACTTCTTTTAAGTACGTGAAATAATCTTAGGTTTTCAAAATTTGTGAAGAAAATGAAATGCAGGGAGAACAAATGAATCATTTACCCAATATCCTTACCACTTCTCGACTGATTCTCGCACCACTTTTACTATTCCTTCAGCCAATGTCTGGCTGGTTTTGGCTGCTCTATTCCTATTGTTTTTTAAGCGACCTCGTCGATGGGCTGCTTGCAAGAAGGATGAATCTTACGAGTGAGGTGGGTGCCTTACTAGATAGTTTCGCAGATGTAAGCTTTTTTCTCGCAGTTTTTCTTTCTTTTCTACCACAGTTGTTGGCGGCTCATACACTTTGGGTCTGGCTACTAGTAATTGCTATGATTCGTTTTGTCAGTTATCTGATTGGCTATGTAAAATATCGGTCTTTTAGTAGTCTGCATACATGGCTCAACAAAGCAGTCGGTTTTCTTTTAGGTAGTTTCCCATTGCTGCTCATGGTGAGTCATGCAAAAATTGTTGTCTTGATTTTGGGGACCATCGCCACTGTTTCCGCATTAGAAGAATTGCTGATAACGATCCTCTCAAAAAATCTGGATAGAAATCAAAAATCGATATTCGAAAGTTTTAAGTAAGGCGCCTCTATCATTGAGGGCTTTTTTTTGCGTATTCATCGCTAATAGACTTTTAAAAGACCCTTCAAAAACAATTTTAAAAATAACATTGAAAACAATTTTTAATGGTATTATGCTTATCTTTGAAGGGAGGCTTCACAAATGAATAGACAAGAACTGCATGCATGTATCAGTAAAAACCAGCCTAATATTTGCCAAATTGCTGCCTACCAAAATGGAAAGGAAGTTTACTCGGATGAATGGCATGAGTATAAGCCAGAGGATACTTGCCACCTTATGTCCGCTACGAAAAGTATCGTTTCTCTACTAGTTGGGATAGCGATCGATCAAGGTGTCATCCGAAGTGTCAATGACAAAGTACTCGATTATTTTCCAGACTATCAAGTAAAACGGGGCGAAAAAACGATTCAGGATATTACGATCAAACACCTATTAACGATGCGAGCCCCGTATAAATGCAAAGGTGATCCATGGACAAAGGTTTGTTCGAGTGACGACTGGACCAGCGCCTCGCTTGATTTATTGGGAGGAAGAAAAGGAGTGACAAATGAATTCAATTATCAAACCGTTTGTCTGCAGATCCTCACTGGTTTGTTAGCGAAAGCTTCTGGAATGACGACCGTTGATTATGCGAACCATTATTTATTTCGACCTCTTGGTGTAGCCGAACTGACCAATTATTATGCGGAAACGGCACAAGAGCATAAGCACTTTACGATGAACAAGGCACCAAAAAAACCGGTTTGGTTTGGCGATCCTTTAAATATTGGCACTGCAGGTTACGGGCTTTGTCTTTCAGCAAAAGATTTAGCCAAAATCGGTGAGCTATGCTTGAACAAAGGCATCCATCAAGGACAACAAGTGATTTCTTCACAATGGCTCACTGAAATGGTCAATCCGCTAGAGACAAACATAGAGAAATTTCAAAATATGAGTTATGGGTATTTATGGTGGATCTTGGATACTGAGAAAAGCACCTATGCCGCCATCGGCAATAGTGGAAATGTCCTTTATATTGATCCCAAATCAGAGACTGTTATCGCCATTACGGCGTATTTTAAGCCAACTGTCTTTGATCGCATCGACTTTATCGAGACAGAGCTAAAACCGTTCCTTTTGCACTAATGAGCGTTAAGAAAAAGCAGTCTGCTGTCAAAAGTTGATTGCTTTTTTTGTAGGCGAAAGCTTAATGATCCCTTTTGTGACTATGGCAGGCAGGTGACCTACTGATAAAGCTCGGCTGCTAGCCTTTTTATGAAATTATAATTTAGCAATTTGATCCCGCAGGTAGTAGGCTAAATCAATAATAAACGGAAGATAAATGAGAAATGAATAAAATGACCAAACTATCAACGACGTAAACTTGGTATACTATAATTGAGAAGAAAATCACAAGTGAAAGGAGCGGTCGGGGTGTTTTCAGAAATCAGTATCTATCAAGTGAAACCCAGTAGTGTTGAGACCTTTGAAGCAGTCATGCAGGAAGCAACAGAGGCAATGAAGGCCATGGAGGGGGCTTTGTTCTTTCGATTAATGAAACGAACCCATTACATCAAAGAAATGAGGACCATCAAGGAAGGTCGCCTGCCAGATCCATTGACGAGAGTCATAAAATGTGTGAAATATGCTCACTATTGGGAGTTTGATAGCGAAGAAAATTATGGCAAAGCTCAAAAAAAGTTGTATGAAAGTTACTGGAAAGCAATGGAGAAATGTTTGATCGTTCCCCACGACAAGCTATTGGGGGAAGTTCTTGAGTGCTCGCTTTAGTTCCAAATGCTCTCCTGCTGAACGGACTTTTTGTTGCAACTGTTAAGAAAGGACAGGGTAGAAATACAATGGATGTTAAAAAAGTCATTTGAACGGTTGAATGGAGGACTGGTATTTTTTTAAACACTCTATTTCTTGAAGGAATCTAAAAGGAGGAAGCCCCGATGACACAGGTTGCTTTTCATAATTCGTACAAATTAAAAAAAGGCGTCTCAACAGCGGAATTTGTTCGTGTTGTTGAACAATTAAACCGAGAATACATTTCCAAACAAAGAGGATACCTTTCTTTTGAATTATTAGTAGATGGAGAAACTTGGGCGGACATCACCAAGTTCGAAACGAAAGAAGATGCGGAAACATTTGCCCGATGCGGCACGCCTAATGCCTTTGCACAAAAGTTTTATTCATTCATCAATCTAAACAGTTGCAGCTCTCACCTATACACGATTGAAAAAACGTTCCAATAACTAGCCACCATGGAAAGAACAGCGCAAAAAACAATTCATATGAAAAGAGGAACTTCTTATGACAAAACCAGCAGAATGGTATCAAGGAAAAGCCGGTCGGGCAGAACATTTGGTCTATTTAAATAAGGAAGCCAAAGAGCTTGAGAAACTGATTCACGGTGACAAAACAATGATCATTCGGGGGGCAGCCGGCAGAAAATCACCTTTAGGAGGAAGAGCCAAAATCAACGATCTTGTGTATTTTGTGGAGACCGGCGGCGATTTGACCATCACTCATCGGGGCATCATTGCCAACGTGATTGAATCTGAAAAGATGACGAAAGAAGAATCCATAGATTTTGTAAAACGCTATGAAAAAGAGTTGAATTTATCGAAAAAACAAGTCGATCGTTGGGCAGGGAAAAAGTATCTAGCGGTCTATGAAATCGCTGAATTAGAAGAAATAACACCATTTCAGTACAATCGTGAAAAAAATATGGATGATTGGGTCATCACAGATGATATCAACAAAATCAAATTGTAACGTAGCGAAAACCTTAAAAAACGAAGCGCAAAGGAGTTGAGTGGAAGGATGGACGGCAAAAAGCAATTGTTTCGAGACAAAAACGTGAAACCAACAGAGCAGCTGATTGCTGAATCTCTGGGTGAAGGATATGTCATTTATCAACGTTTTATCGAAACCCTTGAAAACGAGGGCATCTCTCTTATGGATTGGCGCTATTACCAAGATGGAAAAGCGTGGTTGTCAAAAGGCGAATACAAATGGACAACGACTCGTGGAACGAATAAAGTGAAACCAATTTTTTGGCTCTCGATGTGGGAGGGCTTCTTCAAAGTCTCCTTTCACTTTAGCGAGAAAGTCCGAACACAGTTATTGTCTTTACCAGTCAGCGATGAGACAAAGGAAACCATTCTTAAGGCGCCAACTAATGGCACGAAAATGAAGTTTTTTTCTGTGATTTTTGATGTCGCTAATCCATCACTCTTTGAAGATATCACCGAATTGATCGTGTTCAAAAAAAGTAAATAAAGTAAGAGTATGTTTATTTAACTTGGATAGTCTGATTTTATTACATCTATCAAAAAGGAATCTTTGTTATAGTTTACCCATTTTTTAGGTTAAGAAAAGTAAAAGTCAATCAGAAGACTCTAAGTTTATCGCCTTTCCTCTGATTGGGTTTTAATATAAGTAACTCTTGGGAAAACCAACGCTAATTTTGATTAGATTATCGGATAAAATTCACAATGAAATAAATTTTACTCGCTAAATATGCTATTATGGGTAAAATATGCTTTAATTACTTATGAATTGATGGAAGACACATTGGAAAAGGAGAAAAGACCAATGACTATTCAACGAATCACAGCTTGCGTTCAAGTCAAAGGAGACTATCAGAAGTGTTATCATTTTTATACGGAAAAAGTTGGTTTGGTACCAACTTATGGCGATGAGTCAGGTCCTTATACAAGCTTTGCATCGAAGAAAGAGGAGGCGCCTTTTTTTGGTATGTTCCAAGTGGATGCCGTGATCGATCAAATGGAGGGCTATCCGATTTCGGATAATCGGATTTCATCTGATACGCTTTCGGCAACGTTTCACACCACGGATTTTGAAGAAGATTATACGAGAATGAATAATGCTGGTGTAGTGTTTGAAGTGAGTAAAACCGTTTTTGGGGAAGGGGACCAAGCTTTTCATATTGCTTATTTCCGCGATCCAGAAGGAAATTTGCTAAGCTTGGAGGATGGTGGTGTCTAAAGAGGTCACATTTAAAAAGAATCAGAAAAAAACGTAAAGAAAGATTTATCTCATAATTGTTTTGAGATAAATCTTTTTTTATTTGAAATCATTCCTCTATAAAGCGTTCCTTCATCCGCTCCAAGAAAAGTCCAGAGGCTTTTGAAAAAACTTGGGTGTTTTTCCAAATGACCGCAAGATCTGATTCAAGGGTGGGACTCAATTTTCTAAAGCATAAAGGACTGTCAGGGGTGAAGTTGATTAATTTGTCGAGGGTCAACGCATAGCCGACACCTTCTTCAACTAACTTTGACGCATTGTACACGAGATTATACGTAGCAACGACAGTCAATTTGTTCATGTCTTTTTTCAACCATTTAGAAAGCTCACTGCTGACCAGACTTTGTCGTGAAGTAATCAAGGGAACCTCCCAGAGATCCTTTGGTGTGATGACTTCGTTACTAGCAAGGGGACTGTCTTTTCGCATCAAGACGCCCCAGGTGTCTCTGGCAGGTAAGCGCAAGGAATGGTATTTTTTGACGTCGACGGGGCTGATCACGACGCCAAAATCCAACAATCCTTTGTCCAACCGTTCTTTGACCTCGTCAGCATTGCCGCTAAATAAATGAAATTTGACGTTAGGGTACTCAACTTGAATCTCCTTGATGATTTTTCCCAACAGCTGGATCACGAAGGTTTCTCCAGCACCGATCGACACGTTGCCGGCAATCGTATCTCGAGGTGACAAAAATTCTGAACGGGTCTTTTCTATCAATTCTACGATTTCTTCCGCCCGCTTACGAAACAAGAGGCCATCTTCCGTCAGCGTAATTTTGCGATTGCCTCTGGTGAACAACGTCACGCCTAATTCTTTTTCTAACTCCATTAACTGTCGTGACAGGGATGGTTGCGAGAGATGCAGATGCTTTGCGGCAGCTGAAATCGTTTCTTTTTCTGCAACTGTTAGAAAGGTGGTTAAACTTTTTAATTCCATAGGTCTATACTCCTTTTTCTATGCTGTATATGAATAGTTGGGTATTTAATATTAGTATTTTACATAGAAAGATGCGGCAAGTACAATAGGTTTATCCAAAAATAGCTCAAGCGATCAAGAAAAAACGATCATCCAGACCTTGATCATTTGAGAAACATTGGACAATCGCCCTAAGGTACAGGATAGTTGACCGAGAAAGAAGGCGAATGAAATGAAAAAATGGCAAAAGAAGGCCCTTGTGTCTTTAGTTGTGCTGGCACCGTTGGTTTTAGGTGCTTGTAGCAGCAATAATGAGGAGACGAATGAAGAGCCGCAAGCCAGCTCAGGAGGAGAAACGATGACAGAAAATGTTTCATTGACAGATGAATGGGATAAAGTCTTCCCAGAAAGTGACACGGTGAATCACCGAAAAGTGACTTTCCAGAATCGTTACGGAATTACTTTAGTTGCTGATCTTTATGAACCAATTGATGCGCAAGGACCACTTCCAGCAATCGCTGTTAGCGGACCTTTTGGAGCAGTCAAAGAGCAGACATCTGGTCTATATGCGCAAACGATGGCAGAGCGTGGTTTTGTTACGATCGCTTTTGATCCGTCCTATACAGGTGAAAGCGGTGGCGAACCACGCTATGTGGCTTCCCCAGACATTAATACAGAAGATTTTCAAGCAGCCGTCGATTTTCTATCTGTCCAAGAAAACTTAGATGAAGAAAGAATCGGTTTGATCGGGATTTGTGGCTGGGGTGGTCTAGCTTTGAATGCCGCAGCCATCGATACCCGTGTGAAAGCGACTGTTTCTGCCACCATGTATGACATGTCGAGAGTCAATGCTCAAGGGTATTTTGATGAAATGGGGGCTGAAGGACGCCATGAATTGCGCCAGCAGCTGAACGCCCAACGTACAGTTGATTTTGCCAATGGCAGCTACGAACGAGCAGGTGGGGTACCAGATACACTGCCAGAAGATGCGCCTGTCTTTATGCAGGATTATTTTTATTATTACAAAACAGAACGAGGCTACCACGAACGTTCCTTGAACTCTAATGATGGTTGGAATGTCACGTCTTCGCTGTCATTCTTAAATATGCCACTTTTGTCTTACATTGATGAGATCCAAAGCGCCGTTTTATTGCTTCATGGAGAAGAAGCCCACTCACTTTACTTCAGTCAAGACGCTTTTGAGCAATTGCAAGGTGATAACAAAGAGCTAACAATTATTCCTAATGCTTCGCATGTTGATCTATACGACCAAACAGAGGTGATTCCTTTTGACCAAATGACCGAATTCTTCCAAGAGCATTTGAATTAAACAGCAACAACCAGCTGCACGACTGTTCAGTCCCATATCTTCTGCTGAGCAGTCGTATTTTAGAAAATAAGCATTCCGTTGCCCGCCGCTACATCGAATCATCAGCAGAAAGGAGTGAAGCCATGTTGATAAAACTCATCCCTGCTGTCTTGCTGTTCCTACTAAGTGCCTGTGGGACAAATGGAACAGAGGAGAGGCATGCGCTGTCTGCCAGCGAAACTTCCTCTGAGGCAAGTCAGGATCATGATCAACCGACGATTGAATCAGCAACAGATGTGGTCATTACGGTTGGTCAACAGGATTTTATAGCAAAGTTTTATGAAAATGAGGCGTCTGAATACCTAATGAATCAAATGCCCTTCACGTTGACAATGAGTGACTTGAACAATAACGAGAAATATTATCGTTTTTCTGAGAATTTGCCAGAAATGACTACAGAACGGCCGGAGATCCTTCACGCAGGAGAAATCATGAGCTGGAATAGTCATACGTTGGTGCTGTTTTATCAGACCTTTACCAATTCTTATAGTGGCTATAGTCGTATCGGCGTTATTGAAGATCCAGCAGGATTAAGGGAAGCGTTGGGGGGAGAAGACGTGGAGGTTGTCTTTTCGCTAAAAAATACTCGTGAGTAACGAATGATTAGGAGAAAAACAAATGACGATCGATCAATTAAACAAACTTATGGCAAGTGGTGAACCCTTACTTGCCGGTTCGCAAGCTTCAAAACAAATGGTGGCTTTGAGTGCTGAGGCGAGAAAACTGACCATGAAAATCAATACGGTTTATCATGAACCTCATGAATTACAAGAACTTTTTGCCCAATTGACTGGGAAAGCAGTTGAACCGACATTTTCGCTTTTTCCGCCTTTTTATACAGATTACGGCAAAAACATCCGCATTGGTAAAGGGGTGTTTCTTAACGCCGGTTGTCATTTTCAAGACCAAGGAGGGATCACGATCGGTGATGGTACCCTAATAGGGCACAACGTAGTTCTAGCTACCTTGAATCATGGCCTTCACCCTGAAGATCGTAGTACGCTTTATCCAGCACCCATTACGATTGGGAAGAATGTCTGGATTGGCTCAAATGCAACGATCGTTGCTGGTGTGACCATCGGTGACCATGCGATCATTGCTGCTGGGGCAGTGGTGACCAAAGATGTCGCTGAACGCACGATCGTGGCTGGTGTACCTGCAAACTATGTCAAAGAGGTCGCTGAGTAAGCACAATAGCAATGAGTAAGAAAAAAACTGCTGTTCGCCTTGTCGCTTTTGAAGCGATGAAGACGAACAGCAATTTTCTTATTCTTGAGGCGGCTCGCTCGTATTGGAACCGGCGAAGTTTTCGATCAACGATTTCACATCGAGACCGAGGGTTTCTTTCAAAGTTTCTTGTGTGGTCGATAGGAGATTGGTGGCGTAATTGGTGACACGATTGGCACCGCCGCCTTCACCTGATCCTGTATCAACGACCGAAATTTTATCGATATTGCCTAATGGGGCGGCAGCCTCTTTGACTAATTGCGGCATGATCTCAACGATCATGCTAAGGATCGCTGCTTCATCATATTTCTTGAAGGCTTCAGCGATTTTTTCCTTCGTTTCAGCTTCCGCCGTTCCTTTCGCCAAGGTCGTCTCGGCTTCTGCCAAACCAATCAGACGAATTTTATCGGCTTCAGCTTTTGCCAACGACTCTGTTCGAAACTGCTCAGCTTCAGTGGTTGCTAACGCAGACGCTTTTTTCGCTAATGCTTCTTGTTCAAGCGCATAACGATCGGCATCGGCTTTTTTCTTGATCTCAGAATCAAATTGGCGTTCACGACGCAAGATTTCTTTTTCTTCCAATTCGATTTGTTTTTGTCGTTCAACGACTTCGACTTCAATCTCTTGTTCTCGGACTTTTTGTTTCATGATGGCACTTTGCAGATGATAGGCTTGATCGGCATCGGCTTTGGCGATGTCTTGTTCTTTCTTATAAAGCGCCAGCTTCAATTCTTTTTCCTTCAATGCTTCAGCGATTTCGGTCATGCGTTTTGATTCCGCTGTTTGCGATTCTTGTTCCGATTGGGCTTTTTTGATGCGGGTTTCTTTCAGCGCTTCGGCTTCCGCAATTTCAGCATCCCGTTTGACTTGGGCGATTCTAGGTTTTCCAAGAGAATCTAAATAGCCATTTTTGTCTCGTACTTCTTTGATCGTAAAGGAGACAATGATCAAGCCCATTTTCGCTAGATCGACAGAGGCCACTTCTTGCACGCTTTGGCTAAATTTGTCGCGATTTTGATAGATTTCTTCGACGGTCATCGAACCAAGGATCGAACGCAGGTGACCTTCCAAGACTTCTCGTACCTCATTTTCTAATTCTTCACGGGTTTTTCCTAGAAACTGTTCCGCTGCCGTTGCGATTTCTTCCACGGATGAGCCGATCTTGATAATGGAAGTTCCATCACACATAACGGGAACCCCTTGTTCCGTATACACTTCTGGTGTTGAAACATCCAGCTTGCTGGAAAGTAAGCTGATTCGGTTTGATCGTTGGAACACTGGCAAAACAAAGGCTCCGCCACCACGCACGATTTTGATTTTGTTATTGCTCTCATCCGCATGAACATTTTTGTTGCCAAGGTAACTTCCGCTGATAATCAACGCTTCATCGGGCTTAGCTGTTTGATATTTCGTGACAAAGATGATCAAAAGCATCAGTAAAATGAACGCCACGATTGCGATCGGAAAGACAATTGGTGATAAGAAAATATCCATAGATGCACCTCTTTAGTGATTTATTTTAGTTGTCCAAAAATTTTTCTGTATAGGGAACGACGTAGCAAATACGCTCTTTGACTTCAATAATCAAAACTTTTGATCCTGTTGCTAATGGTTCATCGATAGGTTGAAAAGCCGAGGCTGGACGATTACTTGAACCAGTGACACTTGTGAGTTGAATTTCACCCATTCCTTCACAAGGAATCGGCGTCAGCACCGTTGCGATTCGACCTTCAAAGTCTTTCTCGGAACTCGAAAGCGTCGCTTCAGCATTCCTCATGGGAATCAGCACGTAAAAATTCAAGAGAAAAACGAGCCCTGTAGAAAGACAACCGCTACCAATGAAAAGCATCATCGAATAGCCTGGGAAAATAGTTTCCCCTAAGTAACCGAAAAGACTCGTAAAGGCAAACCAGGGGATGATCAACATCGGATCAATTGGACCATCAAAATCGAAGATATCGCCAAACAGAAGCAGCAAAAAGGCTAAAATGGCACAGCCAATCAATACATACAAATAAATCTGATCAGGTGCGTAAGTGTGCAGCACGTATCCACCTCCTTTCAAATAGAGTGATTTGTAAGAACAATGAAAGCTAAGAAACAATCGGAAGAAGAACGAGGGAAGGAAAAGAACGGAATAGGTGTTCTGTTATAATTATACCAATAAATAATAAAAAAACTTAAATAAAATAGTAAATTTGAACAAATAGTACAACAAAGGGAGGTTTATTTTTCTTGAAAGAGCCAATCAAAAGTCAGCTTTTTTTCACCAGCCATTGACAAACCAAGAAAATCCAAGTAGATTAAATCAGGGTACTAGAAAAAGGAAAAATCAGCTGCAGATGATTTGAATCTTAAGAGGCAGCTTTTATTTTCTATTACCATAGATCGAAGGTAGTTGTTCGCAAACATAAAAGAAGTCAGGAACACTTCTTTTCAACCGACAGTATTGCTAAGAAATAGAGGTGGAATCGATGGATCAAAAAGAAAAAATGTTAGAACTAATCAAGAAAAAACAAGGCGGCGGCCGTTCAAAAAAAATGGAATCCCCAAAAAATGATCGAAAAAACATGCGTAAAGGCCCGAAAATCTATAATAAGTAAGGCGATGCATTAGAAACATGAAATGGTTGATGAAAAAAAAAGAGAGAAGGACAGGATTTCTGTCTTTCTCTCTTTTTTATTTACTCTTGAGAATCCACGTACAACTCACTCAAAGCTGGCAGATCATGAACTTGGTATTTTGCTTTAAAAGCTGCGATTTCTTCAGCGCTGAAGCGGTTCGGATCAAGTTTCAGTTCTTCGACAGGAAGAGGTCGTTCGTTAGCGATCTTGACATCGATCACCACAGGTCCGTTGATTTCTTTAGCTTGTGTAAAGACGGATGCTAATTCTTCTTCCTTCGTTACCGTGAAGCCTTTCGCACCTAATGCTTCCCCAACTTTACCAAAATCAGCACCGGCTAGTTGGACACCGAACTTGGTTTGCTCGGTATCTTCTTGCTCCGCTTCGATGAAGCCGAATGAGTCATTGGAAAAGACCACGTTGATGATTGGCAAATCATATTTCACTTGGGTGATGATGTCTTGCATTTGCATCGCAAAACCGCCATCCCCACTAAAGGTAAATACTTGGCGATTCGGATAGCTCAATTGAGCGGCGATCCCACCAGGTACACCATTGCCCATTGTCGCAAACCAGCCAGACGTTGTGAAACGCTGTTCACCCGTCATTTCTAAATGACGGATACTGTGAATCGTCACATTACCGACATCCGTGACAAACAGGGCATCAGGAGCTGCAATTCGGTTGATTTCTCGATAGACAGGTTCAGGACGCATAGGAACTTGCGAATCATGGTAAAAATGATGGCGCCATTCATGCCAATTGCGACAGTTTTCTTGATTGGCTTTTAACCAAGCATCTGCAGGACGAGGGGCTGCCATCTCTGTCCATTTTCTAAGAGCGGTCGCACCATCTCCTAAAACGGAGACATCCGTCTGATGACGACGACCAAATTTCGAGGCGTCGATATCAACTTGGATAAAGTTGGCACCAGGATTGAAAAAGCGGCGGCCAAAAGGGAAGTCACTGCCGACAAAAACGATGAGATCGGCTTCTGCTAAAGCTTCATTGGCAGGTTTTGTCGCAACCCGTCCAGCAAATCCAAGAAAGTTTTCATAAAGATCAGGCACGATGCCTTTGGCTAAGACAGAAGCTGCGATAGGCATCGAGAAATGCTTAGAAAAAGCATCGATGGCATCAAAATGACCAAAGAGACCTTGTCCGATATAAAGGACGGGTTTTTTTGCTTGTTCAAAATAAGGAAGGGCAGCCTGTAAGTCCTCTTCATCAGGTTGGAGAACACCTGTCTTATGATTTTTTGCGGTTGCAATCTCCTGTTCGTCGATTTCTGCAAACCCGTAATCGACCGGGATCGTTACCACAGCGACTCCTTTAAATTTGTAGGCTGCTTTAATGGCTTCGTCCACCACGTGGGGCAAACTTTCAGGGGACATGACCGTGCGATTGTAGATACTGACATCAGCGAACATCGGATTTTCATTCATTTCTTGAAAATCATTGTAGTTCATCGAGCTCGAAGCTACTTGTCCTAACAAGGCAACGACGGGCACATTATCCATTTGAGCATCGTATAAGCCATTGATCAAATGGGTGGCACCCGGACCAGCAGAACCAAAAACCGCACCGACTTTTCCCGTTAGCTTGGCATCAGCCGCTGCTGCCAGCGCACCTGCTTCTTCATGACGTACTTGAATATACTTGACCGATTGCCGTTCATGGTACAAAGCATCCATCGTTGAGTTGAAAGATCCACCGGGGATTCCATAGATATGGTCGATGCCCCAAGCTTCAAAAACCTTGATCATTGCTGTACCAGCATTGATTTTTGTCATTTTCTTCACTCGCTTTCTCTGTTGTCATTCGTTCTCTTTTAAGTATAAACGTTTCTCAAAAAGACAACAAAGAATGCGCCTTCTGTCACAAGGCGCAGCGAAAGACTTATTTTAGGAAATGAACGACTCAGTTGCGCAGCTCTTGCACGAATCGGCTGGCGATCTCTTTTGGTCGGGTGATGGCACCACCAACCACGATACCTGTCACACCCATATCTTGGATTTTCTTTGCTTGCTCAGGTGTATGGATCTTGCCTTCGGCTATCACTGGAACCTTCGCCGCAACCAATTGCTGGATCAATTGATAATCTGGTTCGTCATTGGTGGGACTATTCGCCGTATAGCCGGACAAAGTTGTACCAACAAAATCGACGCCCGCTTCAAAGGCATTGATGCCTTCCTCATAGGTGGCGATATCTGCCATGAGTAGTTGATGGGGATAAAGAGTTTTGATTTGTTTGATAAAGGCATTGACCGTCAAGCCATCGTGACGTTTGCGCAAGGTGCAGTCCAAAGCGATCACCGCAATCTGTAAAGCTGCTAATTCGTGCACCTCTTTGATGGTCGCTGTGATAAATGGTTCTTCAGGTGGATAGTCTTTTTTGATGATTCCGATGATCGGCAGATCAACAGCGGCTTGGATTTCGCGAATATCGCGAACGGAATTGGCACGGATGCCAACAGCTCCAGCTTCTTGAGCTGCTTTTGCCAATAGGGGCATGACACCGCCTTTTTCGGTATACAAGGGTTCTCCAGGCAATGCTTGACAAGAAACAATCAACCCGCCCTTGATTTGTTGGGTAAAGACTTCTTTTTCCATTTATATGACACTTCCCATTCTGATAAAGGTTCGTTTCTCCCTTCGACTATATCATGAGGTTTTTTGCTTGTAAATGAATCAACACCTCTTTGAATCAAAGGCAAGACATTCAAAAAACGTGCAGCAAGCATCATTGTCATGGATACTTGCTGCACGTAACGAATATGCTAGGCAGATTTTTTATTCTGCTTGTTTTGACGTGCATTGCTTGAACTTTTCAAAATCGATCGTTTGATTAGCAGGCAGCACTTCGTATTGCAATCGTTCTGTTTCTTCATCGTGAATGATATGGAGGATTTTTCCTTCGTCATCTACTGGTCCCAGACTGATGATCGTAAAGCGTTCATTGATGACTTCTAAATTTTGTAAAACCCCAGAAAACACTTTGCGAATATGATGGGCGGTTTTGATTTTTTTGTCCGCTTTTTCAACAGCCTTGGCCAACGTAAAGCCTTCATCTAAAAACGTTTTGATCATTTCCACTTTGACGACCGTGGGCAGTCGGTATTTTCGTGGGGCATTTTCTTCTTGTGGGACCGATTGAATAAATCCTTTTTGTTCCCAATAACGCAATTGGCGAGGGGAGATATCACACATTTGGCTAAGTTCGCTGATGCCGACCAACAAGTTTTCATTATCAACGAGTTTTCGAAAAAGATGAGACATACGGACTCCATTCTTGTAAAGGTATTTGTTAATATTGTAACTTGTTTTACTTTTATGTCAAGTAGGTTGACAAATTTCAGGGAAAGATTTAAAGTAAAGAAGGTTTTATGAAAAATATACTGAAAAGAGTGTGAAATATGTCAACGAGTCGTCCTTTAGATATCTACGGCAAACCTTACAACCGTTCCTTACTGGTCATGGTTTTGCTGATCGGTACGTTTTGTACTGTTTTGAACCAAACATTGTTAACAACGGCTTTTCCAACTTTGATGGATGCCTTTGACATCTCAGCATCTGATGTTCAATGGCTGACCACTGGTTTCTTGCTGGTCAATGGGATCATGATCCCGATCACCGCATGGCTGATCAACAAGTTCAGCTCGAGAAGTCTTTACTTAACGGCAATGAGCATCTTCCTTGCAGGAACGATCGCTTGTTTTGCTGCACCGAACTTTTCTACATTATTGATTGGCCGCTTAGTGCAAGCTGCCGGTGTAGGGATCTCGATGCCGCTTTTGCAAAATATCATGTTGTCGATCTTCCCACCAGAAAAACGCGGTTCAGCCATGGGCATGTCAGGAATCGTTATTGGGTTAGCACCAGCCTTAGGCCCAACGTTATCTGGTTGGATCATTGATCATTATGACTGGCGCTATTTGTTCGGAATGGTCATTCCGATCGTCGTTTTAGTCTTAGTCTTAGCGCTCTTTCTAATGAAGAGTGTGATTGAATTGTCGCATCCGAAAATCGATCTGTTCTCAGCGATTTTATCAACCCTTGGTTTTGGTACATTGCTCTATGGCTTTTCAAGCGTCGGCGACAAAGGGTGGGGCAGTATTGAAGTGATCGGTTTTCTAGCAGCCGGTGTCTTTTTCATTGCTTTCTTTGCATGGCGTCAATTGCACATTGAGCATCCGTTCTTAGAGTTGCGCGTGTTCAAATCAACGACCTTTACCTTGGCGTCGATCCTTTCAGGGGTCACGAATATGGCGATGATCGGTGCTGAAATGGTTCTCCCATTGTATATCCAAAACATTCGTGGTGAGTCAGCGTTTCATTCAGGATTGATGTTATTGCCAGGTGCGTTGATCATGGGGATCATGATGCCGATCACTGGTGCGATCTTTGATAAGTATGGTGCAAAACGTTTAGCTATCACCGGGATGTTTATCTTGACTGCCGCAACCTTACCATTTGCTTTCTTAACAAAAGATACACCGATTTTGCATATCATCATTCTTTATGGGATTCGGATGTTCGGGATCTCAATGGTGATGATGCCAGTAACGACTTCAGGAATGAATGCCTTACCTGGTCATTTGATCAGTCACGGTACCGCGGTAAACAATACGTTCCGTCAAGTAGCCAGCTCAATTGGTACGGCTATCTTGATCAGTGTCTTGACAAACGTCACCAAGGGCAACTTGCCAAGTGATTCTTTGCTGGATGCAACGCCTTTGGCATACAAAGAAAAAGCAATTGAAGCGACTTTATCTGGCTACCATGCCGCCTTTTATGTGGCAGCGGTCTTTAGCTTCTTAGGATTCTTGATCGCCTTCTCCTTAAAGAAAAAAGAACCACGATTGACGGTTCTTGAAGGAGGTGCGGACAAATGATCTTGCTTTTGATCGTTCTTAGCGTGTTAGGGTTTGCGGTACTGAATGTCTTTGCCAAAAACAAGCTGCAAACAGGTTTATCATTGGTCTTAGGTCTAGTCTTCGTGGCAAGTGTCGTCGCATTGATGGCCAATTTGACCTATCATTTTGGAATGGAAAAAGAAACGACTGCTAAAACAACCCCACTGGTTTCTAGTGCCGATAACGAGAATTTTGATTTGCTATTGTATCAGCCATTAGGAGATGGTACGGAAAAAATCTACCTATATAAAACGGATGCTGATCAAGAGGAACCCAAACAAACCGGTACTGATAAAGTGACTAATGTGGTGGAAACAGGGACTGATTCAGCTCAATTAGAAACAAAAACGACGCGCTGGGTTTATAAAAGTGACCTATCACGCTTCTTGTTCGGGATCGCTGATAACGATGGCCAATATGTCAGCCGTACCAATACGTTCTCATTGCCAGATTCATGGGAAGTCTTGAGTGTGGATCAAGCAAAAAAACTGGCTTCTTTAGCGAAAGAACAAGCGGACACCATGAAAACACAAGGACAAGCATATGTCCAAGAAAAAATGCAAGCTGCATTAATGGCTGATCCAACTATGGATGAGGCAGCCCAAAAAGCAAAAATCGCTGAATTGACAGAAGCTTATCAAAAAGAAGCGATGGCAAAACTGCTGGAAGAAGCAAAAAAGTAAAAACGAGCAGATAGTCAGGGGAGGGAAGAATCAAATCGGATTCTTCTGTCCCTTTTTTATATGGAACGTGATACTTTTGAAAAACGGCTGCCACCAAAAAAAATCCCACACACTAGAAGTGAGTGGGTTTTCTTTAATCAAATGAGCACGCGGCAATCCGGTCGAAAGCTTCTTTTAACAAGTCCAACGATTGGGTGGCAGCTAAGCGAACATAGCCATCGCCGGTCGTTTCTCCAAAGGCTTTCCCAGGGATCATCAGCACACTGGTTTCCTTTAATAGTTTCTCGACAAAGCTGACAGAGTCCAACCCCGTTTGTTCAATGTTGATGAAGGCATACATGCTTCCTTTGACTGGGGATAAGGAAAGGAACGGGATCTCAGCAACCCGTTGTTCAATGTAAGTCAGTCGTTCCTTAAAGACAGCAACCACTTGCGGCACGAGGGTATCATAGTGATTCAATGCGTAAATACCTGCCCGTTGTGAAGGAGTTGGTGCCGAATAGGCGATCGCCTCATTGATCAGTTTTGCCGTAAGATTGATCGATTCAGGTGCGATCATGTAACCGATCCGCCAGCCTGTCATGGCAAAGGCTTTTGAGAAACTGCTGAATGTGATGGTGTTCTCAGGTGCGAAGGCTGCCATCGGTACAAAGGTGTCATCAAAGCAAAAGGCTTCATAGACTTCATCTGAGAGGATTAGTAAGTCATGGTCAATGGCAACTGCTGCGATTTTTTCAAAAGTTTCTGGAGAAAAAACAGCACCAGTAGGATTGTTGGGTGAATTGATAATGATTGCACGGGTTTTCTCAGTGATAGCGGCCTTTAAAACCTCGACGTCGATTTGAAAGCCATCTTTTTCAAAGGTCGGAATAAAGACTGGCACACCACCGACTAGTTCGACTTGTTGTTTGTAAGGCGAAAAGTACGGTTCGTGAATAATCACTTCATCACCGGGATCAGTGATGGCAGCCAAAGCTAAGTACATGCCATGCAATGCACCGACAGTTCCTCGTACTTGACTAGGAGAAAAAGTAAGCTGGTATTGCTTTTGGTAAAAATCACCGACAGTTTGGATAAAATCAGCACTGCCGTCTGAAGCGGTGTATTTTGTATGACCTGCTTTGACGTCAGCAAAAGCTGCTTCAATGATTGTCGCATCTGTAATCAAATCAGGATCACCAATCGACAAATCAATCAAATTTGGGGTTTTCTTCGCAAGAGTGGCGATCTCCATTAAAAGATTTTCTTCTGGTTGTAAAAAACGTTCTGCAATCAACGGACGGTTCATTTTGTCATCTCCAATTTCTATAAAACTTTGCTTAAAAAATCCTGTGTCCGCGCATTTTGCGGATGCTCAAAGATTTGTTCTGGTGTTCCTTGTTCTTGAATGATACCGTCAGCCATAAAGATGACACGATCGGCAACTTCTTTCGCGAAGCCCATTTCGTGGGTAACGACGACCATCGTCATGCCTTTTTCTGCCAAAGCTTGCATGACCGTCAACACTTCTCCAACCATTTCTGGGTCCAATGCTGAGGTTGGTTCGTCAAAGAGCATTACATCAGGATCCATTGCCAATGCTCTAGCAATAGCGACCCGTTGCTGCTGCCCGCCAGAAAGGCTAGAGGGGTAACTATCCGCTTTTTCAGCTAAGCCAACTTGCTCCAGCAATCCTTTCGCTGTCTCTTCGGCAGCAGCTTGCTCTTGCTGTTTGACTTTGATCGGGCTGATAGTCAGATTTTCTAACACCGTTTTATGAGGGAATAAATTGAAGCTTTGAAAGACCATTCCCATTTTTTGACGAATCTGATCGATTTTCACCCCTTTTGCCAATAAATCATTGCCTTCGAAGGTGATTTTCCCACCAGTCGGCTGTTCAAGTAGATTCAAGCAGCGTAAGAAAGTACTTTTCCCACTTCCTGAGGGTCCGATGATCACAACGACTTCACCAGGTGTCACTTCAAGATCGATTTCTTTTAAGACGGTATTCTCGCCAAATGTTTTTACTAATTTTTCAACTTTAATCACTAGTTTTCATTCTCCTTTCAGCAACACCCAATAGACGTGAGAGGGCGAAGGTCAATACAAAGTAGATCAATGATACGATAACGTATGGTAAAAATGGTTTGAAGCTGGCCCCTTGAACGACGCCTGTTTGGAAAATCAGTTCAGACACACCAATCACCGATACGACCGAAGACTCTTTGATGACCGTGACAAATTCATTTCCTAGAGCAGGCAAGATGTTTTTGATGGCTTGCGGGAAAATGATGAAGCGCATCGCTTGGATCTGATTCATGCCTAATGAACGAGCGGCTTCCAGCTGTCCTTTATTGACGGCATTGATCCCAGCACGAATGATTTCTGCCACATAGGCGGCACTGTTTAGTGCTAAGGCAATACAGCCAGCAGCTAACTTCGAAAGCTCTAAGCCTAACACGCCTGTTCCAAAGTATACAATAAATATTTGTACTAACAAAGGTGTTCCCCGAACATATTCAATATAGACAGCGGCAATGACTTTCAATGCTTTTGACTTAGAAAGCTTCATAAAGGCTAACAAGCTGCCACCGATAGAGCCGAATAATACCCCAACCAAGGCTAGGAAGATCGTATAGCCAGTTCCAGTGATGTAAAAAGGCAGATATTTTTCCCAAAAGCTTTGCTCTTCATCGATCGTGCCTTCTTCGGTAAACATCAATCGATAGGCATCTTCTTTGTATTGGCTTAAAAGATCATTACTAATGATAGTTTCAATGGAGGAATTGAGTTTTTCCAGTAAAACTGGCGCTTCTTTCGAGATGGCGATCGCGGTCTCCTTCACGCCGTTTTCAAACGTGACATTTTCGGCTAATGCCAAGGTATCATTCGCCGTCACATAAGCTTCAGCGACGGGACCTTCCATCACGATCGCATCGATCTTGCGTGATTTTAGATTGGTGATCAAATCAGGCACCCTTTGCAAAGAGGTGACGGTCGAGCCAGTCAATTCTGTATTTGCCAGCTCTTCTTGTGTGGTTTGTCGTTGTGCACCGACAGCTACACCATCAAAATCAGCCGTCGATTGGAAACGATCCGCGTCTTCTGCTCGAACCAGAACGGTCTGTTGGACTTCCATATAGGTGTCAGTGAAATTGACTTCTTTACGGCGCTCATCCGTAGCAGCCATCCCAGAGATGACGACATCGATTTTGCCCGTTTTTAGAGCCCCTAACAGCGCGTCGAATCCAAGCTCCTCAATTTTCAGATCGACCCCTAAGTCATCTGCAATTTTTTGGGCAATCGAGATATCGATCCCCACGATTTCATTTTTTCCATCAACATTGGCACGGAATTCATATGGTGCATAATCGGCAGATAAACCCACGACCAATACACCATTTTCTTTGACTTTTTCATAGATTGGATCGGTTTCTTCTGCATGTGCTTGTCCGACAAAGAAAAACGGCAGCAATGCTGTGATGATCCCTAATAAAACAGTACCCTTACTAAACCTTTTCATGTAAACGCCCCTTTAACTTTTTCTGCGCATCTATTAAAAATGCAAATAATAACTAATAAATGTATAAAAATACATATAAGTGATAGAAACTATCATAGCATAACATCAGTTGAAGTCAATAAGTCAGAGAAAAAAAGTCAAAAATTGTTGTAGAGCGTAAAACCATTTATTCAAATTATTTGCAATCCAAGGAAGAAGAAAGTGGAAAAGGCGCAGCAGCCATTTTCTATACACATCTATTTGAAAGGATGCTTAGAAAATAACGGATAATGAAGAAAGAAAGCAGCTTCGCTTAAACGAGAAACAGAATCTGCAATGACAAAATAAAAAGTTGTCTGAAACAAAGCGGCAAAAACGAAACATAAGACATTTTTTGGATTTCTTGCGATAATAAAAGAGAAGAGGAGGCGATAGAATGAAGGTCGTATTGATTCGACATGGTGAAAGCGAAGCAAATTTTGAAAATTACTGGACAGGGTGGCTGGATGTTTCTCTGACCGAAAAAGGCCGACAACAAGCTTGGGCTGCGGGGGAACAGATCAAAGAATTAGGGATTTCCTTTGATTTTGCCTTTGCATCTGTGCTGCAGCGAACGATCATCACTTGCGATGCCGTTCTGGAAGCCAGCAATCAGCTTTGGGTTCCTGTGAAAAAAACATGGCGCCTAAATGAACGTCATTATGGCCAATTAGTAGGGGTCAATAAAGATGAGATGGTGGCAAAGTATGGAAAAGAACAGGTGCAAAAATGGCGACGTGGATATGATGAACCGCCTTTATATGTGGAGGAAAATGATTTAGACCGACGCTATGATTCTTTAGACCCTCGCTTGATACCTAAGGGAGAAAATCTGGGGATGGTGGTGGCGCGAGTAGTCCCATTTTGGCAAGACCAGGTGGTTCCGTTACTTAAAGATCATAAGAATATTCTCATTACTGGTCATGGGAACAGCTTGCGGGCGTTAGTCAAATACTTGGAAGACGTGCCAAAAGATGCCATGGATACGATCGATATTCCTAACGCACAGCCGATCATTTATGAGTTTGATAGCCAAGCAAACTTGATTGAACGGGCGTAATAACGAACATTTAAAGAATAAACCACATTTTCGTTTGATGTTACATCGAAAATGTGGTTTTGTTGTGCTATAATAAGAAAAATTTTATGAAAGGCGGGAGGATATGAAAGCCGTATTAACCGTTATTGGAAAAGACAAGGTTGGGATCATTGCTGGTGTTAGCCAGAAATTAGCAGAATTAGAAATCAATATTTTAGATGTGTCCCAAACGATCATGGAAGATTACTTCACGATGATGATGCTTTTAAACATGGATGCCAATCAGGATTTTGATGGTGTTCGTGAGGAGCTTCACCAAATTGGTCGTACATTAGGTGTAAAAATCAGCATTCAAAATCAAGAGATTTTTGATACCATGCACAAATTATAGGAGGCACTATGGAGACAAATCAAATACTTGAAACCATTCGCATGGTGGAAGAAGAAAACTTAGATATTCGTACCATCACAATGGGGATCTCATTATTGGATTGTATTGACGCCGACATTGATCGTACCTGTGAGAAAATTTTTCAAAAAATTACAACAAAAGCGAAAGATCTTGTCAAAGTCGGCGAAGAGATCGAAAGTGAATATGGCATTCCGATCATTAACAAGCGGATTTCGGTTACCCCTGTAGCGATCGTAGTGGCAGCTTGCCAGCCGACACCCGCAGACTGTATCAAAGTTGCGAAGACCTTGGATCGAGCGGCGCAAGAAGTCGGAGTAAATTTCATCGGCGGCTATAGCGCACTAGTAGAAAAAGGCTATCAAGGCGGCGACCTTGCATTGATCGAATCGATTCCAGAAGCCTTGGCTCAAACCAATTTTGTCTGTTCGTCGGTCAATATTGGATCAACGAAAGCTGGGATCAACATGGATGCAGTACGTCTGATGGGAGAAACAGTCAAGAAGACGGCTGAGGCATCAGATATGGGCTGTGCGAAGCTCGTCGTCTTTGCGAATGCAGTGGAAGACAATCCCTTTATGGCAGGGGCTTTTCATGGGGTCGGTGAAGCTGATGTGGAAATCAACGTTGGTGTCAGCGGACCTGGTGTCGTCAAACGTGCCTTGGAAAAAGTCAAAGGCGAGTCCTTTGATGTTGTGGCGGAAACAGTCAAAAAAACAGCTTTCAAGATCACGCGGATGGGGCAATTGGTCGGGCGCGTGGCTTCCGAGCGCTTGGGCGTTCCATTCGGGATCGTCGATCTTTCGCTGGCGCCAACTCCTGCAGTCGGCGATAGTGTGGCATTGATTTTAGAAGAAATGGGTCTAGAATCTGTCGGTACCCACGGAACGACAGCGGCTTTGGCCTTGTTAAATGATGCAGTAAAAAAAGGCGGCGTAATGGCATGTAACCATGTTGGGGGTCTGTCGGGTGCCTTTATCCCCGTTTCTGAAGACGCAGGGATGATCAAGGCTGTAGAAGCTGGTTTATTGAATTTAGAAAAACTTGAAGCCATGACGGCGATCTGTTCTGTCGGTTTGGATATGATTGCGATTCCAGGAGATACTTCTGCTGAGACGATCGCCGCAATGATTGCGGATGAAGCAGCGATCGGCGTCATCAACCACAAGACGACAGCTGTCCGAATCATTCCAGCGAAAGACAAAAAAATCGGCGACCGCATTGAATTTGGTGGATTATTAGGGACGGCACCAGTGATGAAAATCAATCCTGCACAGTCTACTGATTTCATTTTACGTGGGGGACGTATTCCCGCTCCGATCCATTCATTCAAAAATTAATTTGTACTCCTTTACTAGGAAAATATGATAAAATGACCTTTAAAAGACCGACCAAAATGCTGTCTTTTAAAGGTTTTTTAGTCATCTAACTATTTTTTTCATGCTTAAGGCGGATGTTTTATCATTTGAAATCGAATACAATGAAAGATAACACGATGAAAAGGGGTGGTAAAATGAAGAAAATCTTCCAACTTGGGATGTTGGTTTTTGTTGGTTTGATGGGATTTTTTGTCCTTCAACCATCAATTGCCTTTGGACAGACATTTGTTCGTGATGATGCCGGGGTCCTTTCACAAGAGACGATCAAACAAATCGATACTTTGAATAAAGAGGGCTTTCAATCATTGACTGGAGCACCAGAATATGCTGTGATCACGATCCCTTCTTTAGATGGGCAATCGATTGAAGAGCGTAATTTGGAACTGTTCAATGAGTATGGTTTAGGAAATCCAGAGGACAATAATGGACTATTGTTTCTCTTTGCCATTGACGATCGTGAATTTCGTCTAGGTTATGGCGATGGACTATCCTATGTCTTCAGTGAGCTATCGGAAGATGATTTAGTGGATGAAGATGCCAAAGACGCATTACGAGATGAAGATTATGATACAGCGATATTGGCAGCTTCTAATGAAGTCTATCAGCGAATGAAAGAAGCGGATGAAACGATTGGTTTAGGGACGATCTATCAAGATGGCAAGCAAATGTTAGCAGAAAAACAGGCACAAGAAGCAGAAGCCACTAAGCAGATGTGGTTCACTATTGGTAAAATCGTCAGTGGTGTCGTAGCGGCAGCAGCTGCAGGCCTTGTCGGGTTCATCAGTTTTCGCCATCTTAAAACCAAACGGCGTTTTGAAGAGCACCTGCCATTGCCGAAACATCTGTTAGAAGATAGTCACTTCCAACAGAAAGATTTCTTGAAATGGGCTAGCAATAGAAAGAACTATCAGCGTTACCATCAGTATCAGACAGCAAAAGATTGTCAACAAGCATTTACGCAGTATGTGACGAGGACTTATGTGCCAGCGAAATTGACTTCGGTCACTGGATTGTCGACAGCGGATAAACGAGTCATCCAACACGGCTTGACGAATCCAGCAATTGGCGCCTATTTTTCAAACTTGCTGATGAAGAAACAAACCACGGTCAAACATTTCGGTCAGGTGATCCTTACACAACATGACACCTTAAAAACCTATGAAGCCCAATTAGGCAGGGAAGTGACTGAACGGATGACAGACTACGATTTGCCTGATGCGGTGTTACCCGAAAATCTGCCTTTAGCAGATGCTTATCGAGCAGAAATAGCCAAGCAAGCCAAAGAAGAGATCAGAAGACGCAATGAGCAAGGGCGATACTTAGCTCAACTTGTGACGGAAAAAGCGACCTATCCTGAGATGGTACAAGCCATTCCAAAAGAAGTTTCTGATGTTCTAGCGGAAGTGAAAACAGATGCCTTGTTCCAAGTTGACTTGAAACAGGTTTATCAAAATCACCCAGATTTAGCGAACAAATTATCCTCATTTGATGCTTCTGATCGAGCAGCCGTTTTGAATAATGCTCGCCAAGAGTATGACCCCCATGGTATGAATATGGCGTTGTTCTTTGTGATGATGAATAATCATGTGACCCATCAAGAACAAGTCATTGCCGATACGCAAAGTTCTTCGAATGATTTTGGCGGCTTTAGCGGAGGAAGCAGCAGCGGTGGCGGTGTTTCTGGTAGCTGGTAATTTTTCGTAAGGAAGAACGTTCATTGTTCTGCAATACATTCGCTTGCATGTAGGTTTGTGCAAGCGGAAGGATTGTATGGTCAATGGCGTTTTTTCTTGTAGAAGAAATCCCTTGATAAATAAGACAAACCAAACAAAGTGTGGTAAACTTTTTAGAGTTACTGAAAATGAATGGAACTTTCATTCATTTGAAAAAGGGAGAAAACGAGGGATATCATGTACCAATCTTACATATGGGATTTTGACGGAACACTTTACGACAGCTACCCAATCATGTTAAAAGCTTTTATCAAGACATTGAAGGAGTATGGCTTTGATCCAGATCCAGCGGAGATTTATTATATACTGAAAGATTCATCTTCCAAAAAAGTTGCTGAAAAATACAACTTAGATTTTCAAGAGTTCACTAAAGCATTCAAAGCAAATGAAGCGCTGGATGATCGTTTGCCGCTTTCCTTTGCAGGAACCAAAGAAACATTAGAAGCCGTGGTTGCTGCTGGGGGCAAGAACTACATTTTGACCCACCGCGATGTCGTCTCAACGAAAGAACTGTTAGAAAAAGAACAGATGGCAGACCTGATCGTTGAGATCGTTGGCCCAGAAAACAACTTCCCCCGCAAACCGGATCCAACTTCCCTGATTTATCTTGTTGAAAAGTATCAACTAGACAAAGATCAGACTGTCATGATCGGCGATCGCACGATGGATGTTTTTGCAGGACAAGGAGCAGGTGTCAAGACGATATTTTATGATATAGAAGGTCTCTTAAAAGATGTATCTGCCGACCATACCGTCCAATCAATGGCTGAAATACAAGAAATCATTAAGTCTTGAGAAATCAAGGCTTTTTTTGTGCAAAGAAAGTAAGTCATTCAGTCCTCATGACGAACGGTATAAACGTGGTTCTCACTGATCTTCTAGTCTCGGCACAACAAACCAAAAACAAGTCACGCCATTTTTCGACTCAGCGCCATATTCGAAGGCATGAGAAGTCAAAATGGTTTTTACGATCGCTAAGCCGATGCCGGTTCCTTCTTTATGTCCTGCTTGATGTTGGATGCGTTGGTATCTTTCCCAAATAAGTTCGAGTTGTTCTGGAGGGATATCTTTTCCAGGATTGATGACAGCAACTTTTGTTCCTGCAGATGTATTCGTTAATTTGATTAAGAGTCGTTCATTTTTAGGTGTATGGTTGATGCCATTGTTTATTAAATTACGCAAAACCTGTTCCATTTTGATGCGATCAAAAAGAGCATTTCCATCCGTACGATCTGCTTCAAAATCGACAGTGATGTCATATTGATTGGCGATCCCTCTTGCGTAAGCAACGACGGAGGAAACCACCTCGTATGTATTCCAGATTTCATTTTTAAGTTGTGTGTAGCCAGCTTGCATGATAGAGAAATCCATGATGTCATCGACCATAGCACTCATGCGGTGGGCTTCGCTGATAATTAGGTCCATATGTTCTTTTCGAAGGCGTTCGTCGTTTCCAGATACATCACGTACCATCTCCCCATAGCCAGTGATCAACGCAAGGGGGGAGCGTAGTTCATGAGAAACATTGGCAATCACTTCTTTTCGCAAGACGTCTACTCGCTGAAGTTCTGTGCTTAAGTCCGCAACCGATTCAGAAAGTGTACCTAATTCATCACTACGCTTAAGTTTGGGTACGGAATAAAGCTCGCCGTTGGTTAAGCGGATGATGGCTTCTTTGATGGTTTTGATCGGGCGAATAAAATGCTGTGCTAAAAAAAAGGAGATCGTTGACGCAAAAATAGTTAATATGATGGTGAATAGAAAGAGTTGCTGTCGATTCAAGCTTTGAAGCGCTTCGATTTGAGTGATCGTATTGGAGAGCAAAAGGGCAGCTGGGCGTTGGAAAAGAGTGGTAGGAACGCCAATAAGAATGGCAGAAGACTTTTCAAAGTCTTCTACAGCACTCAGGCTCTCACCATCAAGGACAGTTGGTGCGTGAGATAACAACCAGTTGTATTCGTTGCTCAACCCATCTATGTTTAATTGCTGTCCATTGTTAAATGCCGCCAGAATTTCGCCATCCTCGTCGACTAAGAAAAGAGTCCCAACTATCGTTTTACTGAGGAAAAGTAATGGCTCTTCTGGTAAGTCATCTGGATCTACTGCCATTTCTTCAATAGCGGCAGCTGTTTCCTGAACTGTTTCTAAAAGTGATTCTTTCGTTACATTGATATAATTTGGTTCAAAGAGCAAAATTTGAACAGTCCACAAAAAAGCGATGCCAATGATGACCAGCAGCATATTGGCGGA
The DNA here is from genome assembly GCF_001544095.1 of Enterococcus casseliflavus NBRC 100478. GTDB lineage: Bacteria > Bacillota > Bacilli > Lactobacillales > Enterococcaceae > Enterococcus_D > Enterococcus_D casseliflavus. Next base: position 140,384 of record NZ_BCPT01000007.1, read on the forward strand.
CCAAAGCCGCACGAGTAATTTACTTTTGATGTAAGTAAAACCTAACCGACTAGTCTTCATAATCAAATTTATACCCAACTCCCCAAACCGTTTGGATCAACTCTCGGTAATCCCCTAGACGCTCTCGCAAGGACTTGATGTGTGTATCCACTGTTCTGGTATCTCCGAAATAATCAAAGCCCCAGACACCTTCTAAAATTGATTCTCGGCTCAAAGCGATATGATTATTTTTCGTCAAATAGACCAGCAGATCGAATTCTTTTGGCGTAAGCGGCAGAGGATTCCCATTGATCGTTACAGTATGAGAAAAAACATTGACTTCGAGATCACCAAAAACGATCTTTTCGAACTGAAACTGACTGCTTCGTTTCAACACAGCTTTGATGCGAGCCATCAGCTCTTTAGGGCTAAATGGCTTGGCAATATAATCATCGGCACCAAGATTGAAGCCAAAGAGTTTGTCATACTCTTCCTTTCGAGCGGTAATCATAATGACTGGCGTGTTACAGCTGCCTCTGATTTCCGAAAGCGTCTGAAAGCCATCTTTTCCCGGCATCATGACATCTAGGAGGATCAAATCGAATGAATGATTGGTTAATTTTTCCAAAGTTTCTTTTCCATCCGCTGCCTCAAAACATAGATACCCTTCGATCTCCGCATAAGTTTTCACTAAGGCGCGCATATGAGTATCATCATCAACGATCAATATTTTTTGCAAATTTATTCACATCCTTAAAAATAATTTATATTTTTTAAAGTATATCACAGCATAATCGCTGATTTAATAGGAAAATGACTCTTTGAAAAATAATTGTTCTTTCCCTCACAAGATCATTACAAATACCCAATACTATAGAGGTATATTCAATCGAAAGGAGCGCTTTGACGATGTATGACTATCATATGGTCAGAAAGAAAAAAGCAAAGAAAAATCGTAAGCTAGTCGGTCATTGGTTATACATAATCAGTCTTGCGCTTTTTATGGGTTTTTCTGCACGTTTGATTTACATTGTTCAAGTCGGCGTGATTGCTGGCGTCTCTTTGTCTGAAAGAATAGAAAATTTGTATTATAGTTCACGATCGATCGAAACAAGTCGAGGGGCGATTTTTGATCGGCAGGGGACAGTGATCGCACAGGATATTCTTTCCTATACTGTTCGAGCGGTTCTTTCTGAAGATTACATTGATAATGGACGACCCATGTATCTAGACAGAGCGCGCTTTGAGGAGACCGCAGCGATTCTTTCGGAGTATTTACCTATTTCTAACGAGCAAGTTTTGTCAATCTTGTCAGATGGTGCGAATCAAACAGATCCGCCTGTCTTTCAAGTGGAATTTGGCAATGTTGGCAGTGGTCTAAGTGTGACTACTCGAAATCAAATCGAAGCGGCGTTTGATGCAGCTGGAATCAATGGTATCTATTTCGATGCTCGTTCAAGTCGCAGTTATCCGAATGGTATCTTTTCTTCACATTTGATAGGGACAACGTCAGGTGATGAAGAGATCCGAGTCGGAGTTTCTGGATTAGAATATGTACTGAACGACTTTTTGAAGAATCAAAATGGGCGAGAGTCCTTTCAAGTCAATGCTTCAGGGAATCCCGTTCCCGCAACCAATCAAACCGTAGAAGAAGGAGTAGATGGGAATGATGTTTGGACGACATTAGATGCTCATCTGCAGTTATTCACTGAATCAGTGATGGATGAAGTTATGGAACAAACACGACCAGAAAATCTAACGGCTTTATTGATGGATGCGAAAACTGGGGAGATTTTAACGATGGCTCAAAGACCTAGTTTTCATCCAGAGACCCAAGAAGGAATTGCGGATGAGCACTTTATTTGGCGTAATCTTTTTACGGAAGAGATGTATGAGCCTGGTTCGACCTTGAAGCTGGCAACCGTTGCGGCAGCTATTGATGAAGGTGTTTTTGATCCGACGGAACGCTACAATCCTGTGAGTATGCAGATTGAAGATCGAGTCATTAATGACCACGACTCAGGAGCAAATGGTGAGTTGACGATGCGGCAAGCGTTAGCTTGGTCAAGCAACACGGGGATGGTTCGACTTCAGCAACGGATCGGTTTTGATCATTGGGCACAGTATTTAACTGATTTTGGATTAGGGAAAGTTACAGGAAGTGAGCTTCCTGGGGAAGTGCCTGGGATCTTACCTTCAAGAAATCGGGTGGATTATGCCATGAGTTCCTATGGCCATGCGATCGGCGTCAATCAGATGCAGATGATGCAGCTATTTAGTGCATTTGCCAATGGTGGCGAGATGATACGTCCGCAATTGATTCGGCGAGTAGGGGAAGAGACCCAAGTTTTTCCAGAAGTCGTTTCCCAGCCTATTTCACAAGCAGCAGCTGATGCTGTATTGGAATACATGACCGATGTAGTGACGGATGAACGTTATGGCACCGCTTATGATGTATACCAACTGACGAACCATGAGATTTCTGTCAAAACTGGGACTGCTCAGATCGCCAATGAGAATGGTCAAGGCTACATGACGGGAGAGTTTGATTATATTTATTCGGCGGTCTCCATCTACCCAACGGATGATCCACAGTTTATTCTTTACCTCACTATCAAGCGACCAGAAGAATACGATCGACATACATTAGCTAAAATCGCCAATCCCTTGATGGAGCGTTCGATGGCGCTGCAAAGTTTTCGTGAGTAAAAAAAGTTTCTTAACAGGAGCTTAAAAAGACCTAGATCATCTAAGAAATTTCATGATGCAGCTGGTCAACTTCCCACAGGAATGATAGTCTTTAGAAAAGACAGGAAGGGTGCATCAGCGATCCAATCTAGGGATGAATGAATGGATAAACGATCGCGCTAAAGCTAACACATAAAGATTCATTGACGGAGGTGTCATATGAAAAAAATAAAATTCTTGATCAAAAGCATTTTTCTCATCGGGCTTCTTTATTTTGCAAGCCAGATGATCACATGGCAAGACGGACGCTTGGCATTTCGTGATGCCCGACTCAACGAGATCACTCAATCTCTCTCGTCCCAATTTTCTCTTTCACAAGACACTTCAGCAAGGCCAGCGGCAGAAACGCCTGCCCAGACATATTTATATAATGAATCACGACAAGTGATCGAAGAAACCTTTGGGGAAGCGATCAATGAATCAGCGAATCGGTATGGACTGAACTGGACTTCCTATCACGATGATTTTCGTAACTTCATGATGGTGATGTACGATGAACATGATATTGCGCAAGGGATCTATACGAATCAAGACACGATTCTTATCGATGACACGCTAGGTATCGGGTCTTCAAAAGCAAGCGTTCGTAATCAGATGGGGACGCGTCAAGAAAGTCTACAACGAGGATCACGACGGTATCGCATCGATTCGGATGCCGACTATGATCTGTTCTTGCAAGACGATCAATTGATTACTTTTTTCTATGATGTTCATGCCGAAGATACAGTGACTGCGATCCAAATCATCAATCGCTCCCTAGAAACACGCCATGCGAATGATTTTCGCCAAAATCAAGCCGCCATTTTAAGCGGTTTACGAACACAGTTATTTGAATTAACGAATGCCACCCGAGTGAAATTTGGTTTGTCACCCCTTGGTTTCAGCGAAGCAACCAGTGAGACTGCCGTGAAGCATAGCCAAGACATGGCAGAACATCGATACTTTGACCATATCGGGTTAGATGGATCGACTCCATTTGATCGGATGCAAGAAGACGGGATCAGCTTCACTGCTGCAGGGGAGAATTTGGCATTTGGCCAGGCCAGCAGTATTTACGCCCATCAAGGTTTAATGAATTCAGAGGGACATCGGGCAACGATTCTAAACGATGAGTATCAATTTCTCGGGATCGGTATTGCGATCGATACCAGCGAACAGCCATATTATACAACGTTGTATCACCGAGGATCGGCGTCGTAAATTCCTGAATTGCTTGAAACTGATTAGTTAAAAAACACTGCTCATTTGAGATTGCTACGTTAGCAGCATCAAGTGAGCAGTGTTTTTTGTCGATAAAATGGTGTGCAGCAGTATCATTTAGTTTTGACGGTAGGCATGAGGAGAGCACTGATACTTCTTTTGAAACAGCTTATAGAAGAATGAGACATTTTTATAGCCGACTTGGTGTGCGATTTGTTCCACAGGCAGAGAAGAGTTTCTCAACAATAAACTGGCTTGATTGAGTTTTAATTCTTGAAGGATCGTCACAAAGGATCGACCAAGCTGCTGACTGATACGGCGACTCAAATAGCTCGGGTTGTATCCAAATGTCTCCGCAACCGAAGCTAGTGTGCAAGTAGCGAAATGTTTCTCCAGATAGTCCAACACTTCTCCGAGGTACAATTGGTCACTGTTTTGCGACTCGATCCGTTGTTTTTCCTGGAAGTTACGAACAAGTTCGGAAAAAATAATGATCATATAGGAATGGATGACCTCATGAGAACCGAAGGAGGGGTTGAAGAACTGGGCCAAGACCCCGAAAATCGCATCAATCAAATAGTCGTTGTTACTCGTTTCAAACACTAGGTATTGATTGTGCTTTTGGCTTTCAGATAACGCATTGATGGCAAAATCGGCGATCATGCTATTGGAGGCCAACCGACTGAGCATCTGCGTGGAAAAGTACTCTTTGCTGATCAAAAAGTTAATAACAATGTCGTCTTGATTTGTTTCGATAATTTGGTGGATCACCCCAGTATCTAGTAAGCAAAAGTCACCCGCCTTTAGGATCACTTTTTTCTCATTGATCATGATCGTGACTGTTCCAGAAAAAACATAATTCATTTCGATAAAATCATGCTGATGTAGTGGTGTAGAAGAAAAGCGTGCATGTTTTAAAATCAAGAGCTGGCTTGTCTTAAGAAATCCGCTATCCTGCGGTCGTTTTCGTATGAGACGAGAAAGGTGTTTTTCGAAGGTATATTGGTAAATTGGCTCATTTTTCTCAGTGTAGACTTTCTTGAAATCCTCATAATTGTATGGAAGGGTTTGCGTCTTTTTAAGGGCTATTTCTTCAGTAGTCGTCAATTGTTGTAACTGCTGCAGAATGTTTTGTTTATCCATCGCTTTCTCCTTAGGTAAAAAATAGTCAATGAAATAGTAGAGTATCGTCATTGAAGACAGGTAGAGATAGTATATAATACTTGTATGATAGCGTTATCAATTATCATAATCCGGATGATAATAATAGTCAATAGTACCAGCAAATTCGAAAGAAATGGGGAATCACCATGAACCACGACAAACCATCATTAGGGGATAAGATCCAAAGTACCCTTGGTCCATTTGCAAGTAAAGTCAATGGGAATATTTATATTACTTCAGTTAGGGATGCAATGTTAGCTTACATGCCATTCACCTTTATTGCGTCGATCTTTTTAATTATTGCTTTTTTTCCGATCCAACAAGTGACCGATTTTATTACTATGGTGTTGCGAACAGAAGATGCTAGTGTCTGGCAAGAGAAATTGCTCTATGTCAACAATGCCACACTCGCAATCGGGGGTTTGCTAGTTGTCATTTCCCTCGCAAAATCACTGGCAGAAAAACTTGAAACAAATTTTTTGCAATGTGTCTTAACTGCTTTTGTTTCCTTTTTACTATTAACACCGTTGGATGCAATGGAAGCAGGAACTTTTTTAGATATCACCCGCGTTAGCGCGCAATCGATGTTTTTAGCGATTATTGTCGGTATTTTTAGTACTGTTCTGTATAAAAAAATTGAGGAAAAAGGAATCAAAATCAAAATGCCAGCAGCGGTTCCACCAGCTGTTTCTGGACCATTCGAATCGGTGATTCCATCTTTTCTTGTCATCACGACGATTTGGGTCATCCGACTCATCATCGAAGCCTTATTTAACAGTGATGCCATGACGTTGATCAATGGGACCCTTGGGATTCCATTAACTATGTTAGGTGGCTCCCTAGTTGGAATGGTCGTTGTGAAAATTTTCGAGCAATTCTTGTGGTTTTTTGGCCTTCATGGAACTTCGATCATTCAAGCAGTGATGGACCCAATCCATCAAGTCCTTGAAGATCAAAATCGTGTGGCATCAGTGGCGGGAGAGATTCCAACGAATATTATCAGTATGAGCTTTCGGAATCATTTTGCCTCGATTGGGGTCGTCGGTGCGATCATTGCTATTTTGATCGTAGCAAAAAGCAAACAGTACAAAGAGGTTGGAAAAATTGCTAGTGTTCCTTATATTTTCAATATCGGTGAACCAGCGTTGTTCGGGATACCGTTAATGTTGAATTTCAGTTTTCTCATTCCCTTTGTTTTTGCGAATGCCGTCACAACGATCGTCGCTTACTTTGCCTTTTATTTCGGGTTAGTCCCGATCCCAACAGGGCTTGCACAAATTCCTTGGACGACTCCGCCGATCATTAGCGGCTATTTTGTCACTGGTAGTATCATGGGCGCATTGCTACAAATCGTCTTGATCGTGATCGCAACGGTGATTTGGTTGCCATTTATCAAAGTTGCTGATAAGCAGATCTGTATTGAAGAAGCACAATAACCCACGAAAGGAGCAGCGTATGAAAGAAACGATAACCATCAACGGGAAGACAAAGCCATTAACAGTGGATTTAAATGATCCGGTCCTTATTGAGTGGTCAATGACCAATCACCAAGGCTATCGATTGCAACTCTTCAATGAACAGCAGCAAGCAGTGTATGACGTTTCCAACATAGCCGCTTCTGAGAATAAACTGGCGGTCCATTTACCACAGCATCCACAGCGAAAAAAATATCAAGTCAAATTGACAGCAGGAGCAGGAAACGATGTCACCGTTTACAGCAGTGTGTTTTTCACGATAGAAAAGCGTGAGCAACCTAAAGAAACCATGGGCAAGTGGATCACTCGCTTAGATGATCCAATTAAAAAAGAACGGTTTTATTTTTCAGAAGAGAAAAATAGCTGCTTGTCCCGCTCCTTCACACTGGAAAAGTGTCCTTCCTATGCAGTGATCGATTGCTGCGGGCTTGGTTTTTATCGCTTGTCTGTTAATGGAAAAACGGTATCAGATGTTTATTTAAACAGTGATGTAACGAACTATGATCGAGTCGTCTACTATGATACTTATGAGTTAACTGATTTTTTACAGGAGGGAGACAATCGGATCGAAGTTGAACTTGCGAATGGCTGGTTCAACCCTGCTCCGATTGAGATTTTAGGTCGGTATAACATCCGCAAACAACTAGCGATTGGTAAACCTTGTTTCTGGGGGGAGCTTCAGTTAAATGACGGAGGAGAGAATCGCTACATTTACTCAGACAATCAGTGGCAGAGTAGTTTTGGGTCTTATTTGCAAAACAATCTTTATATAGGAGAAATCGTTACCGATGTACCTGATCCTCGTCCAGAAGGAAAAACGGTACAAATTGCTGGTCCCGCGGGACGTTTTAAGCCAAGCTTTATTCCTAAGATCAAGCGCACACAATCGATCGTTCCCCAAAAAATGACCGAAACTGCAGCGGGACTGCTTATTGACTTCGGTCAAATCATCAGCGGTCAATTTGCTTGTACACTTGAGAAAGATTTCATTGGTCAGATCAGAATCAGCTATGCAGAAACATTAGATGAGCAAGGCACCCCTGATTATACGTCTACGATCAGTGGAACTTATGGCGTCTACGATCCCTATGAAGGGAAGCAGCCAGATGATCGCATCGTTCAACGAGACATCATTGAGAAAACGGCAGCGAGGACGTTCGTTTTTGAAAACCGCTACACGTATCATTCCTTTCGCTATGCGTTGATCGAGACGAAACCTGCTAACAAGCTTCAAGCGATTGTGGGCGCAATCAAAGCCTATCGCCTGCATACGGATGTGAAATCGTTGGTAACCCTTGAAACCTCCGATCCCTTCTTAAATCAGTTATGGGCGGTTGGCCAAGCCACGCGGTTGAACAACATCCACTCGTATTTTGAGGACTGCACCCGTGAGCGGTTCGGATATGGGGGAGACATCGTCGCTTTATTGCCAACACAGATGGCAGATCTGGCGATTGAGCCGTTGTTGGAAAAAGTGTTGTGGGATTTTGCCAACGACCAACGACCGGATGGTGCAATGACTGCAACTGCGCCATTTGTAGGAATCATGACAAATGGTCCATCAAATGATGGTGGTGCGTTAGGGTGGCAATTGGTAGTTCCAGAGCTTGCTTTGGCATTGGTCAAGACCTATGGGAAACAAGCAGCGGTTGCCAAGCTGCGTCCACAGTTGGAACGGCACTTCAACTATTTACTCGCTTTTGATTTTGATTATATCGCCCAGTGCTGCCTCGGTGATTGGGGAGCAATTGATGAAATTCAGCAAAACGGGGTCATTACTTCGCCAGATCAGTCCTTTTGCTCTGCCTGTATGTATCTGCTTTTACTACAGCGTTACCAAGAATTGATCGACTTGAGGATCATTGGTAACGAGGACTATTGTCAGCGAGTGACAGCAGCGATCCAGTACACGACACAGCAAATCAAACAGCAGTTTTCTAAAGGAAATGAGCAATACGGCGCGGGTACCTTGTCTAGCATGATCTTTGCAATGAAAACAGGACTCAGTGAGAAAAAACAAACCCTGCCAAAACTAGTACAACGGATCAAGCAGCAAGAGGGGATTTTCTCTTTCGGCATCTTCGGGATGGCATGGAGTTATCAGCTGCTGGCTGAAGCTGGCTATAATGATATTATTTTTGATTGGTTAACGAGGAAATCTGCGCCTAGTTATGCAGCAATGCTGGCAAGTGGAAACGGCACTTTGATGGAACATTTTCCAACGCCGCAACATTCAGCCACTTACGAGGGTTCGTTGAATCATGCCATGTTTGCTTCTTATGGGTATTGGTTTGTTCGTCATTTATTAGGCATTCAGATGACAAGCGCTGGGATACTGATACAACCAGCCTTCGATGTACCTGTAGCTCATGTCAAAGGCTCCTTACAAAGTACGTTTGGATTAGTAACTTTAAGCTGGGAAAAGACTGATCGTACCGTTCGCTTAACGGTGGAGTTGCCACGAACATGTGGCTATGAAATCAGTCAGATGAAAGGTTTTAGAAAAGTCAGCGAGAAAATAGAGGATGTGGGGAGCCAAAAGAAAGTTACCTGTCACTATACGATTACTTCTTAGCTGGTGAAAAAGTCGACACGTGGAAAGTGTTGACTTTTTTTCTGTCCTTGATTACTTTTTGCGTATTTCATCTATGAGGTGGTGAAAATGGATCGATGGAAGCTGCTCAAAGACTATTGGCGATTTGCAGTTGGTGGTGCTGTTTTGATGGTTTTGCTGATCATCTGGTTTGTACCGTTCTCGCAAAACAAAGAAACAAGCTGGCAATCAATGGCAGATGCAGAAGGTCAATCGTCTGAAATGGGGGAAGGTGGAACCCTTCAAGAAGATGGTCTTCACGATGAAGAGTATGAGATCGTTATCGATGTCAAAGGAGAAGTGCACCAACCGGGCATTTATCGTTTAAAATCAGGTGTGCGGATGTATGAATTGATCGAACAAGCAGGTGGTCTGACAGAAGAGGCGTTAGAAACAGCCATAAACTTAGCACAGGTGTTGCAAGACCAACAGATGGTGATCGTCCCTCATAAAGAGGATCAAGCGTTTATGGAGATGAATGCTTCAGGAGTAGGTGGCAACCAGACAGCAGTGACACAAATCAATCTGAATCAAGCCAATGCGCAGCAACTGCAAGAACTGCCAGGCGTGGGTGCCAAAAAAGCAGAAGCAATCATCGCTTACCGCGAAGAATATGGCTTTTTTAAACAGATTGATGACCTAAAAAAGATCACAGGCATCGGAGAGAAGACCTTTGAGTCCTTGAAAGAGATGATTACAGTGACGGACTGAACCAAATAAAAGTAAGAAATACTAAGAAATGACGGTTGAAAATTCAAGAAATTCGATTAGAATAGAACTAATCAATCGCAAAGGAGCAAATGAATGAGCAATACGAGAATCCCTTGGGACCAGTATTTTATGGCGCAAGCTGTTTTACTTTCTTTACGCAGTACGTGTTCCCGACTTGAAGTCGGCGCTACATTAGTCAAAGATCGCCGAATCATCGCTGGAGGCTACAATGGGTCAGTCAGTGGCGATGTACACTGCATCGACGATGGCTGTTATGTTGTCGATGACCATTGTATTCGGACGATTCATGCAGAAATGAATGCCTTATTGCAATGTGCAAAATTAGGGGTGTCAACAGACAATGCGGAAATCTATGTGACGCATTTTCCTTGCCTTCCCTGTACGAAAGCAATTTTGCAAGCAGGGGTCAAAACGATCCATTATTTGAATGACTATCGCAACAATCAGTATGCAATGGAACTGATTCAACAAGTAGGTGCTTCCGTCCACCAAGTTGAACTTGATCCGGTGTATTTTGAAAAACTTTCATTTGGTGTGCTGAATGATGCACAACCAACAAAAGAGAACTGATTCATTTTTATTTCTTAGTATTATTTTTGCTTGTTCGGTGACTGCTTACTATGTGCAGTCCATCTTACTGGGACTCATTGCACTTTATTATTTCGGGATGCTTGTCTTAAGACGACAAGCATTTTTGTGCATGATTTGTTTTGTCGGACTGTTGCTGTTAAGTGTCCGCGTCTGTCTTTCTCGGACTGGAAACATACAAGAAGGTGAGTATCAAGGGGTAGTCAATGTGTTGCCAGACACGATCAAAATCAATGGTGATCTGCTTACGTTTGAAGCAAAATCTTCCGCAGGTAAAGTGATTGGCCGTTACACGATTTCTTCAGAGACTGAAAAACAGCAATGGCAGGATCGATCCGATTGGGGAAGAAAGCTGCTGGTGAATGGAATTTTCTCTCTTCCTGAAAAACCACGAAACCGCCACGGGTTTGACTATTCTGCCTATCTAGCCAGTCGATCAATAATTGGCACAGTCCATATCGAGCAAGTTGTAGGAATGGAAGCAGCAGACTCAGGCTTTTCGCTTGCAAAAATTCGAGCAGAGGTTATTTCTTCTGTGCAACGAATCTTTCCTGAACGCTCAGCAGCCTATATCAATGCGTTGCTCTTTGGTTTTAAAGACCATGACTTTCAAGAAGTACGTCAAATGTATCGTGCTAGTGGCTTATTGCATTTCTTTACGATCTCAGGAATGCATGTCGTCTTATTTTTCAAGTGGTTTCGCGGATGCTTCTGCCGATTGGGGTTTACGCAACAAGAAATGCTGTTGCCAATGGGGGTCTTTTTCTTGGTCGTAATTGGGATTTGTGGCGGCGGCATTAGTGTCTGGCGTGCTGTCTTGGCATTGTCGGTTACTCAAGTGGCCACTCTTTATCAACAACGGCTATCGGCAAGTGATCATTATGGGATCGTCTTAACGGCTCTTTTATTCGTTGATCCCAAAGTATTGCTTCAAACATCGGGGCAACTAAGTCTTTTGATGACCTTCCTGATAGTGATGCAGCGACCGATCAAATTGACGTGGTTTTGGCGCAGTCAGTTCCTCACGGTGCTGGCTGCGCCTGTCATTGTCTCGCTCTTTTATGAATTTCCATTATTTGGGGGCTTTTTGACGTTTGTCTTTTTACCGTTTTTTCAATTGGTTTTGCTGCCAGCCTGTTTCTTAATGTTCATTGCTGGGACGCTTTTCCCAACCATCAGTGGGCTGATTGCGCTTTTTGAAGAGCTTTTATTACTTATGGAAGTTGTCGTGGGCGCTGTAGGAGGCGTATCGATAACGGTGGGTGCCCTTCCTGCAGGATTGGCAGCTAGTTGTTGTTTGCTTGGCCTGCTCTGTTACCAAAAGAAACGGTGGCTGCTGGTGATCTGTTTTTCGATTGTTGTACCAATCGTCTTTCAACAGAATCGCGTTTTACCCACCATTAGTTATGTCGACGTTGGTCAAGGCGATAGTATCGTTTTACAGGCAGAAAAAAATCGCGAAGTTTATGTGATCGATACTGGAGGTTCTCTATCTTTTCCGAAAGAAAACTGGCAAGAGCGCAAACGACAAGCTGCCGCGGAATCTACATTGATTCCTTTTTTGAAAGGGGAGGGAGTCAGGAAGATTACTGGTTTGTTTCTAACTCACGGGGACACGGACCATATGGGAGATGCGCTAGCATTGATGAAGGCGATTCCTGTTGAAACGTTATATCTTGTACCAGGAAGTGAACAAGATCACCGCATCGCCAAGCTTTTAAACGAACTGCCTAATCAGACAAGCGTTGTTTGGACGACGGTTGGCCAAGTGGTGGGTGATTTCCTTCAGTTGCAAGTATTGGCACCAGAATCAGGTGCAGGACAAAACGAAGATTCGATGGTGATTAAAACCAAGGTAGGGGATAAAACATTTTTGTTTACTGGCGATCTCGAACAAGCAGGGGAAAAAAGGTTGATTCATGATTATCCGAATTTAAAAGTTGATGTATTGAAACTAGGGCATCATGGCAGTCGAACCTCGACGGCACCTGAGTTTGTTGCGGCAATCGATCCCCAATTCGGGATTGTTTCAAGTGGACGGAACAATCGGTACGGGCATCCTCATGAAGAGGTGCTTGAAACATTGGCAAATCAGACCGTTTTGCGAACCGATCAGCAGGGCATGATTCAATTTATTTGGTCTGAAAAACAACAATCATTTTTGATAAAAACGCTGCTAGACTATCCGATTGACTAATGGTAGGATAAGAATGAAAGCGGGGGGAACGATGGAATTACAAAAAGCGTTGCAAGCAATTCGAACCAAGGAGTTGCAATCGATTTATCTGGTCATCGGCAGTGAAATGTTTCTACAAGAGCAAGTGCGCACGGCCTTTTTGGAGCGTTTTTCCGTTGGGAAAGATGATCTGAATTTTGCTTCCTTTGACATGGAGAAAGATCCCCTTGATATGGTGATCCAAGAAGCCCAATCGTTGCCTTTTTTTGGCGATCAGCGATTACTGTTCGTTGAGCGGCCATTTTTCTTAACGGCTGAAAAAAAGAGCAATGCACCTGAGCATGACCTAGATGATTTTTTGAATTATATCAAAGACCCATTGGAATCATCGGTAATGGTGATTTTTGCAGATGTCGATAAATTAGATGAACGGAAAAAAATTACTAAGCAGTTGAAGAAAGCCGCAGTTGTAATTGATGTCGCACCTATGAAAGAAGCCGACGTGCGTCAGTATCTCCAACAGTCGTTGGCCAATGATGGCATCGAAATGAGCCGAGAGGCGTTTGATTTGTTTTTACGGTTAACGGATCTGCACCTATCAAAAGCGATGCAGGAGTTACAGAAACTACGGCTGTATGCAGGAAATGGCAATAAAATTACGAAAGAGATCGTCTTGCAGTTGATCCCTAAGACGTTGGAACACAATGTCTTTGAATTAACCAGCGATGTCTTAAAGGGGAACGTATCGGATGCGTTGCGCTTGTATGACGATCTATTATTGCAAGGGGAAGAGACGATCAAGATCAATGCTATCTTGATCAGCCAAGTCCGTCTGCTTTTACAGGCGGCGATTTTGATGAAAATTGGCTACCAGCAAGCCAATATCGCAGAAACGTTGGGGATTCATCCGTACCGAGTGAAGTTAGCGATGCAGCAAGCTCGGGGGTTTGGAGAAAAGCAATTAGCGGCACTATATAGTGAATTGATCGAAAATGATTACTTAGTGAAAAGTGGTCAGATGGACAAAGAGTATTTGTTCCAGCTATTTGTTTTAAAACATGGCAAACAGTAAGTCAAAAAGAAAGGCGCAGCAATCGATGATTGCTGCGCCTTTCTTAATTTGCTTATTTTGCAATTTTTTTACTTAAACGAGATTTGTCGCGACTAGCTTTGTTCTTGTGGATCAATCCTTTAGTCTCAGCCATATCGATTGCTTTAACAGCATCTTTATATAACGCATCTACGTTATCAGCACCAGCTTCAACAGCTTGATCAAATTTTTTGATTGCTGTACGCATTGTGCTTACTTGAGATGAATTCTTAGCATTAGCCGCTTCGCTTGTGCGAACACGTTTGATTGCAGATTCAATGTTTGGCATGTATTTCACCTCCGAAAAAAAAGTTCAATTACGTTTAGAAAACGTATAAATCAACACTAGTCATTATACCTAATGCCAAGAGTGATTGCAATAAAAGTTGTAAAGAAATTTTACTTAACACAAAAATTTGTTTTTTGGCCGTGCTATTTTTTGCTTTATGGATTTTAAAAATGCTTCTTTACACATTTTTTACTGAATAGTTATAAAAAGTTTACACAGAAACAGCTTTCTATGCTATGATTACTTCGGAATTTTTAAATGGGGGAATCTATGTGAATATCGCTTTGTTTCTAACGATTGTGTTGTCATTAGGGGTGATTTTCGTCAACGGCTGGACGGATGCGCCGAATGCTATTGCAACCGCTGTCTCCACGAGAGTCTTACGCCCGAATATCGCCATTGGCATGGCAGTCGTCATGAATTTCTTAGGTGTGCTAGTGATGACGTATTTTAATGCGCAAGTTGCAGAAACCATCAGCAACATTGTGACTTTTGATTCAGGCGGGAGTTTTCGGGTCTCACAGATCGCATTAGCCGCTGCCTTGTTTTCAATTGTTGTTTGGACGGTCGCAGCTTGGTATTTTGGGATCCCAACCAGTGAATCCCACGCGTTGATCGCAGGACTGACTGGTGCAGCCATGGCCCTTGGTGGGTTACATGCAGTCAATGGCGAGGAGTGGCTGAAAGTTTTGATCGGTCTTGTCGTTTCTACGTTGATGGGCTTCCTTGGCGGCTTTCTGATCACGAAACTGATCGTATGGCTCTTTCGCGATACCCAACGGCGAAAAGCCAACAAAATTTTTACAGTTGGTCAAGCCATTGCGGCTGGTGCCAATGCGTTCTTACATGGTGCACAAGATGGCCAAAAATTTATGGGTGTCTTCATGTTAGGGCTTTTCTACAACAATCTTGCTGAAAAGACCGGCAATGGCTTTTCGATCCCACTCTGGGTGATGGTTCTTTGTTCCTTGACCATGGGGATCGGTACTTCTGTCGGTGGGATGAAAATCATCAAATCAGTAGGGATGGATATGGTAAAACTGGAAAAATACCAAGGCTTTTCTGCAGATGTTACCGCTGCGATCTGTTTGTTCTTGTCTTCCGTATTCGGTATCCCAGTTTCAACGACCCATACAAAAACGACTGCCATCATGGGGGTAGGGGCTTCTCGACGTTTTTCTAGCGTTGATTGGCGCATCGTGAAAGAAATGATCTATGCTTGGATTTTAACGTTCCCTGGTTGTGGGTTGATTGCGTTTCTAATGGTGAAAATTTTATTGCTAATTTTGTGAGGAGAGAAAGTAATGGCACGAAAAAAAGGATTTGATTATTTTGCGGCAATGGAGCAGTTGGCAACAAATGGCCATCTAGCTGCGAAACGTTTTTCGCTGTTGATCAATGATTACTCTGAAACAGCGTTAAGTGAAGCGGCAGCTGAGATTCATGGATTAGAAAAGGAAGGCGATCAGGTGATCGCTGAGTTAACGAATGAGTTGTACGACTCATTTATCACACCGATCGATCGCGAAGACATCCTGGTCATCTCAGAGCGCTTAGATGATATTTTGGATGGCATTATGGGACTGACTTATTTATTTGAGAATTTGGTCATTACGAAGATTCGCCCTGAGACGAACTTATTTGCTGAAATGATCGTTCAAGCGACACAGGGGGTCGAAACAGCATTAAAAGAGTTTCCGAAGTTCAAAAATTCAAAAACATTGCGTCAAATGATCAACGATGTAAATACGATTGAATCAGAAGCAGATCTTTTGTATTCAAAAATGAAAAAAGCGTTGTTTACGGATGAAAAAGAAGTGCTGGAAATTATTAAGTGGAAAGATATTTATGATCGCTTTGAATCGATTATCAACGACACCGAAAGTGCGGTTGATATTATCGATGGTATGGTGATCAAAAACACGTGAGGAACTAGAGAGCATTCAAACGAAAAAAAAGAGCAACTATTGCGGCAGTTACCTGCCCAAGAGTTGCTCTTTTTGCTTATAATTGGATCAGCCAATAGCCGATCAAAATGATTCCTAAAACGATGCGATACCATCCAAATACGGTAAAATCATTCCGTTTGATGTAGTTCATCAAGAAACGGATCGCGATGATCGAAACGATGAATGACACGATGGTTCCTGTCAATAAGATGACGGTTCCTTGGAAATCAAAGGCATTGCCATCTTTCAAAAACTTGAAGATTTTCAAGGCACTGGCACCAAACATGGTGGGAATACCTAAGAAAAATGAAAATTCAGCAGCAACATAACGAGAAGCGCCGATCATGATAGCACCTAAGATAGTAGCACCAGAACGAGAAGTTCCTGGGATCAATGCCAATACTTGGAACATCCCAACGATCAATGCCGCTTTGTAGGTGAACTTGTTCAAATCGGTACATTTTGGTGCTTTATTTTTGTTGCGTTTTTCTACCACGATAAAGCCGATCCCATAAACGATCAAGACGATCGAAACGGAGAAAAAGTTGTAGAAGTGCGCATCTAACCAATCATCTAACGGTAATCCGATAATAACCGATGGCAAGACCGCCACGACGACTTTAAACCATAACGTCCATGTATCTTTTTTCTCTAACTCATTTTTCTGCGGTGAAAAAGGGTTTAGTTTATGGAAATACAAGTAGACGACTGCTAAAATCGCACCCAGTTGTATGACAACATTGAACATCGTCATAAACTCGGGAGTTACATTCAATCCGATAAATTCGTCGGCTAGAATCAAGTGACCCGTGCTGCTGATTGGCAGCCATTCCGTGATCCCTTCAATGATCCCAAATAAAATCGCTTTTATGAAATTTGTAAAAAACATTGGTTCAGTCCTTTCTATGACAAAATACAACTCTTAGTATACCGTTTCCTGATTCGAATACCAATCTTTTTCCTAAAAAAAGGGGGCAGTTTTTAAAACAAAAACTGCTCCTTTCTTAAAGAAATTGATCAACTGCCAAAGGTTTCTCTTAGGATAAAAGTTCTTGAGAGAGTGCCAAGCCTTTTTTGATGTAATCGGTATTGCCCACTTCAGCAATCGTAAAGCTGCCATCTTCGTAGATCAGTCGAGTGACCGAGCCATTTTCAATATCCATGCGAACATTGTTCTCATCATTGATCAGATGCAAAAGAAAAGCGATCGTTAAGCCATGAGACACAACTAGCGCATTGCCGCCGCCTTTTTTCTCAACGCGGTAGGCGATATCTTCAAACCCTGTTTTGACACGTTCGGTCAACACATCAAAGGTTTCCGCCCAATTGGCTGTATCTGCGTGATAGATCGCATTGGCGATCGCCTCAAACGAGACATGATTCGCAATCATATCATCGTAATCAGGAAAATCAAGAATCCGTGGCAGAACGCCCCACATTTCTGCATCATAGGCACCTTCAAGTGAGCCAAAGCACCATTCACGAATCCGTTTGTCGATATGATAAGGGATCTCTGGCCCTCTGACATGTTCACCCAGTATCAGACGCATCGTTTCGATCGCGCGGCCGCTGTCACTGGATACTGCTTCCACAAAATCCACATCTCGTAACCCGAGTCCTAAATAATGGATGCCTTGTTCACCAGTACGAGTCAATGGGGTGTCGCACCAACCTTGAACACGCTGCAATGTGTTGAACATGGTTTTCCCGTGACGCACGACATACAATTCCGTTTTTGCCATAAGTAGTAATTCCTCCTTTGGTTCGTCATTCGTTTATGCGTTAAAAAACGGATTGGTCCGTTTCTCAATCTCGATCGTTGTTGGTTCCCCGTGACCAGGATAAACGGCCATCTGATTCGGTAAAACAAAAAGTTGCGTTTGGATGCTGGTCAGCAATTGCTCAAGGTTGCCAGTTGGTAGATCGGTCCGACCGATGCTGCCTTTAAATAAGGCGTCTCCAGAAACGACAAACTTGTCAAAAATAAAACTGACGCTGCCGATGGAATGACCTGGGGTTGCAACAACCTTAAAGGACATGCCAGCTATCTCGTACTCTTTCAATTCTAGCTCGAATTCTGCTGGACGTGCGGTGATGGTTCCTAATTCAGGGTGACGACCAGAAAGGTTTTTCATAGGATCACTTAGCCATTCTTGCTCAAGCGGACTAACGTAAACGGGGATCTGATAATAATCCCGCAAATGCTCAACTGCGCCGATATGGTCATAATGAGTGTGGGTCAATAAAATCGCTGCTGGTTTTGCGCCTGTTTTTTCGATCTCAGCGATCAATCTCGCTGCTTCTGCTCCAGGATCAATAATCAACAAAAAATCTTCTTTCCAAATAAGGTAACAATTTTCTTGAACGGGTCCTGTCACTAAACCAATGATTTTCATGCTAAAACCTCCTAGGATCACAAATACTTGTGTCTGACTATAAGTATAGCTTAAAGTATAAGAGGAAACAAAGAAAGGTTTTTAGGAGTGAAAAATTAATGATAAAAACGATGAACACAGAAGACAATCGTCAGGCGATCTGTCAATGGCTCAATCATTCAACGAAAAAAACAGAGGCAGTGAGTGCCTTTTCCGATCAAGAACAGCTTTCATTTGCATTTTTTGACAATCAGGATCAACTTGGTGGGTTGATTGGGAAACGGACAGGTAATACGATTCATATTCAATTGTTTGCAGTTGATCCAAACCATCAGAATCAAGGGGTGGGGAAACAATTAATGCAAGCACTTTTCGATCACGGTAAAAAAGCGGGGTGTCGTTCCGTGACAGTTACCACCCAAGACTACCAAGCGCCACAGTTCTATCATGCAGTCGGCTTCGAACAATTTGCTGTGCTTTCTGACACGCCTGTACTTGGCACGGATAGGCTTTATTTCGTGAAGATGCTGTGACCACCCTTTGGCAGGCGGGTGATAAGGCTAACCAATAGTTTGATGAGAGAAAAGCTCAGAATTATTGTGGGAATTCGAAAATTTTTCTAAGAAACCGCATTAGCAAAAAACTGCTGTTATACTAATTAAAATAAGAAAGCGCGTGTTTCGTTTGAAACTGGTCTAATTTTTTCCTGCAGCAGAAACATTCGTCGTGACTAAGTTCGGGGAAAGTAAGTGTTCAGGACCTTGTGTTCGTTTTGATTGGTATACATCAACTTTTTGTAAGAAGGTGTTTTTTATGAAAAAATCGCTCCAATTCTTTTTCACTGTATGCTTTGCTGTGCTTCTTTTAGCGAGCTGTGGTGAGGAAGAGCTATCCATCGATGATTCGAAAGAAGTTTCTGAAACCGTTACTTCCGCCTCGAAAGCGGTTGAAAATGGCGACCTTGATTTGATGTTGATCCAAGATGAGAGTGTCATCTTTCCGCAAAGCCAAGGGGTTTATGATTTTCATGAGAATGAGTTGACGATCGTTAAGCAGTATTTGCCGATGGCAGACTTAGAAGATAGTTCAGCCAGCTCTAGTGATGTTGCCTTGTATAAAGGACAAATCGAAAGTGATTTTCAGCGTCATTTTTCCCATTCAGAGGTACAGTTGTCCAACGATCCTTATCAAATTTATGAGATCACCTATCAAGATGCCTCATACATCGTCGAAGGAAAACGTTTGACGATCATGGCAGATGGGCGAACCTTTGAGTTCACCTTAGATCCCAATAATCAGAAGGCCTATGATCAAAATGGCGTTAGCTATGACATTCAGGTCGATCAATAAATTCTCTTAAAAAATATTCCTGCTTTACTTGCTTAGGTGAGTAGAGTAGGTTTTTTTGGTAACCTTTCGTCAAACCCATTTTCTGGAAGTGGAAATGGCGTTGATTACCTGATGAGAAGGCATTTTGCCGCAAGTGGTTTTTTTAGAGATCAAACCTGTTTGGATAGGATACTATCCGCAGAGGATGAAAAGCTGTTTCTGTTCGCTTTTCCAAAAGTGATCTATCCGCTATAATGGCAAACGAGAAGGTGAACACGTGTATAAAGGAAAAGTTGCGGTTAGAAAAATCGTAGAATTTATTTTGCGCAGAGGCGATATTGATAGCCGCAAAGTCAGTAATCATACCGCACAAGAAGGCGCCCGTATCCATCGCCAACTACAAAAAGAGGCTGGGGATGCGTATCAAAAAGAAGTCTTTTTCAAACGAGAAAGCCAAATTGAGAAAGATTCGATCACTGTCGAAGGACGTGCCGATGGTCTCTTTTTTGATGCAGCTGCTAATTCTTGGGTGATCGATGAGATCAAAACTTCAGAACCAGCTTTCGAAGATATCCCTGAAGATCAAATCGATTTGTTTTTTGCCCAGGGAATGGTTTATGCTTATTTGTTTTTACTACAAGAAAATGAACAAGCAGCGCTTAATGACAGTGAAAAACAAGAGAAACCAGAAGCAGAAGCAGAAGCTACTGCTGATGGAGAAAATGATCCGAGGAGACCCATCGATCGGATCGCCGTACAATTGACTTATTATCAAACCACTGAAAAGCTGACCACCCGTACGAGAAGAACATTTCAGTTCTCAGAATTAGCTGTTTTTTATGAAGAATTACTTCAGGAATATCATAAATGGTTAGTTTTTCAAGAGAATTGGCGCCGTGTCCGCAATACGTCTTTGCAGCTGCTGTCTTTTCCCTTTGAAACCTTTCGCAAAGGGCAGCGAGAGTTAGCAGCAGCGGCGTATAAAACACTAAAAAATGGCAAGCGACTTTTTGCGGAAGCGCCAACGGGAACTGGAAAAACCATGTCAACGCTGTTTCCCGCATTAAAAGTTCTCGGGGAAGAAGGGGCAGATCGGGTCTTTTATCTGACGGCGAAGACGATCACCAGGCAAGTGGCTGAAGATGCGTTGAGCAAGTTAGCAGATAACGGTAGTGAAACCAAGAGTGTCACGATCACTGCCAAAGATAAAATTTGCTTTCTGGATGAACGAAACTGTACGCCAGAGCATTGTCCTTATGCACAAGGTTATTACAATCGAATCAACGAAGCTTTGTGGGATCTGTTGCATCACGAAAACCAAATAACCCGAGAAGTGATCGAGACTTATGGAATGAAGCATACGGTTTGTCCCTTTGAGCTTTCACTGGATGTCAGTGTCTTTTGCGATGTCATTATTGGTGATTATAATTATTTGTTTGATCCAACCGTTTATTTACGGAGATTTTTTGAAGAGCCAGACGAAGAGTATTTCTTTTTAGTGGATGAAGCCCATAACTTAGTTAATCGTTCGAAAGAAATGTATTCTGCAACGATCTCCCGACAGCCATTTAAGGAATTAAAGAAGAAGCTGCCGAAGGATCAACAGAAATTAAAACGCGCACTAAACAGAGTTGATAAAGAATTTGCGGCTTTAGCCCAATTAGCAAAAGAGGAAGGATGGTCATACCACCATCAAGCAGCTCCCCATGAAACAATGGTCAATCAGCTATACAAATTAGCTGAATTGATGAAGGAATGGTTGCCGGCAAATCCTGAGCATGAATTGCAAGAAGAAGTGCTGCAAGTGTATTTTGAAGCTAACCATTATTTGAAGATCAGTGAATTTTATGATGATCACTACGAAACGACGGTGGAGATCGACCGCTATGATATCAAACTACGGCAATTTTGCATCGAACCAGCGCCGTTTTTGGAATCCGTGTTAGATAAGGGCAAGGCCAGCCTGTTGTTTTCTGCGAGCTTTACCCCTTTGTCGTATTATCAAGAAGTATTAGGTGGCGGCGATGAAGCTTTGCGCTATCGCTTGCCAAGTCCTTTTGATCCGAAAAATCAGGGGATTTTTATTGCGGACTATATCCAAACGACGTATCGCCAACGTGAAGCCAGCATTCCTGCGATCGTTGATGCGATCCAGCAAATGACGGCAGCGAAAGCGGGAAACTATATGGTCTTTTTCCCATCTTATCGTTACTTGGATGATGTGGCGGCAGCATTTTCTCAACAGGCGCCAGAGGTGGAGGTCTTGATTCAGGGGACTGCTATGAACGAAGCAGAGCGCGAGGCGTTTCTTGCGCAGTTTCAATCTTTTGACCCGCAACAATCATCCTTGCTGGATAAAAGTCAAGACGAACCAAAGAGTCAACCAAAAACATTGGTGGCATTTTGTGTCCTTGGAGGAATTTTTTCTGAAGGGATCGACCTAAAAGGCGATCGGTTGATCGGTGCAGCAGTGGTAGGAGTCGGACTGCCGCAAATCAATCACGAGCAAGAATTGATTCGGGAATATTACGATGAGAAAAAGGCAGCTGGCTTTGCATATGCCTATCAGCTGCCAGGGATGAATAAAGTCCTGCAAGCAGCCGGTCGAGTGATTCGGGATGTCAGCGATCGTGGCGTGGTGTTATTGCTGGATCAGCGCTTTCGGACACCGCGTTACCAAGAACTTTTCCCACTGCATTGGCAGCATGCCTTGCAGATTCGTCGGCCGCAAGAGTTATCAAAGGCATTGACTCATTTTTGGCAAGAAAAAAACTAGAAGCAGAGCTTTCAAGAGCGGTTGCGCAAAATCAGTAGATAAAGCTGATTTTGCCTAACCATCACGTTGACTCTGTTCTAGTTTTTTTTGATTAGCGATAATTTGTAAACTGTAAATCGATTGTCAGGGGCAGTTTACGTAACAATTGGATCACCTCTTGCAGATCGTCACGGCTTTTGCCTGTTACCCGAATTTGATTGTCTTGAATTTGGGTTTTAATTTTTAGCTTGGCGTTTTTGATCGCTGTCGTTATTTTTTTGGCGTTTTCTTTATCGATCCCATTGATCAATTCTGCCGTTTGACGAGCTTTTGCCCCCAAGGCATGCTCCGTTTCGCCAAATTGAATATTTTTCGTTGGTACATTCCGTTTGATCAGCTTCGCAAAGAGCACATCTTTGATTTGTTCCAACTTAAATTCGTCATCTCCAACGATCGTCAGTTTGCCCTCAGTCATCTTGATTTCTACTGTGGAGCCTTTAAAATCAAATCGGTTTTTCAATTCTTTTTCCGCCTGTTGAATGGCGTTTTTCACTTCTTCTGTGTTGATCTCAGATACGACATCAAAACTTGCTTCTTTTGCCAAAATCAATCACTCCTCTCATCTCTTACCTATGATTTTAACATGGAGGCGAACGATGCGGGAATGAAAAGTAAATTTTTGCAAATAATTGTTTCATTTTTTCACACAAACTGCTATTCTTTGGAAGGAGATTTTTAGTGAAGGAGCTAGATCATTGTGAGTAAGTTATTAACGAAGCACGAACAATCAGAACGATTGAAAAAAATAGGGGTTATTTTGCTGTCAGGTATCACTGCAGCCATTGCTTTAAATTTCTTTTTGATTCCCGCAAACGTTCTTTCTGCTGGGATGAACGGGGTCGCCCAATTGATCGTGGCACTTGCCTTGGAACATTTTGGCGTTCACCTTAGTACGGGGCTGTTTATTTTCCTCTTAAACTTGCCTATCTTTGTTCTCGGGTTCATCAAACTCGGGAAATCATCGACACTATTGAGCTTTATCAATGTCGTTGTCGTTTCCGTCTTAACGATGATCCTTCCGCAAGGAGCGATCACTGACAATATTTTGGTTAACGCTTTGCTAGGTGGCGTACTGTTAGGCGTCGGCGTTGCGTTTTCACTGAAAATGGGTTTTACCACCGGCGGAATGGATATTCTTTCGTTGATATTATCAAAAACGACTGGAAAAACAGTTGGTAAATATATGTTTATTTTAAACGGCATCATTGTCATGGTCTCAGGTTTCGTCTTTTCTTGGGAAAGTGCCTTGTACACGATCATTTCGATTTTCGCAATGAGCTACGTTGTGGACATGCTGCACACAAGTCATCAAAAGGTAACGGCAATGATTATTACGACCAATGCGGAAGCTGTTGGGAAAAATATTTCTAAGCATGTGTTTCGCGGCATGACTTTGTTCCCCTCAGTCGGAGGGTATTCAGGCGTACCTGGCAATATGATCATGATGGTCGTGACGCGCTACGAGATCTACGATTTAGAACAAGCCGTTTTAGAAGCTGACGGCAATGCGTTTATTAATTTTGTGCCGACCCAATCGATTACAGGCCGTTTTGCGACAGATGATGAACAACGGACCTTTAAAACGACAGGGGTCTTCCCAGAACTGAAAATACACAAGAAAAGCCGTCCATAATCAAGGATCGTCCATTTACAAATCTTGCAAAAGAAGGTATTATTTGAAACAAGAATTAAAGGAGGTCTTCAACCGTGGCATATACTGAAGTAGAAGCAGAAGCAATCAAAGAGCGTGTCTTGGCTGCCTTGGAAACCGTGATTGACCCTGAGTTGGGGATTGATATAGTGAATCTAGGCTTAGTTTATGAAGTCGAATTTGATGCAGAAACAGGCAATACCGTAATCAAAATGACCTTAACAACAATGGGCTGTCCCTTAGCCGACGTATTGACTGAATCGATACACGAAGCACTAAGCGATATTCCAGAAGTCAAAAATCCAGAGGTAAAATTAGTCTGGTATCCCGCTTGGACGACCGATAAAATGAGTCGTTACGCACGGATTGCTTTGGGGATTCGTTAAGGATTTTCAATCATAGAAAGTTGTTTCATATTTGTTAACTAGATGGAACAAGCTGTTTTCTTAGGTGTCGGACAGTTGGCAAAATGAGGATATAAACACAGAACTCTTTTATTAACTTTGAAAAAGTTGGTAGAAGAGTTTTTATATAGAATACTTTCTTAAATAAACAGTTACTTGGTGAAAAAGTTATGCTTTTTTACTAAAAGCATTAAAGAAAATCATATATTTTTAAACCTGAAAGCTCAACGTATTTTCCATTCATATGACAACTCAAAGTGAGTTAGTATTTAACTTTACCGAAATAGTAATACTTTCTATAAACCTTCGATCATTTTGACAAAAAGAGAGCACAGATTAAATTCTTATTCATCCACATTGATAACCTTAAGGTGCATCCTAGAAAACATGTCTAAATAAACGTTACTGAATTTATCAGAGACTTTGGGATACGATGGTTTTTCCTTAAGGAGTCAATGTAGAGTGAAGAAGGATGATTCTAGGAATGCTTTTTCAAAAGTCATGTGATTTCATCCTATCAACTGACTCTTGGTTAACAAATATACAAATGTGTTCTATGCAACCATACATATAGGAAAACGATAGCCAAACTACAGTTTCGGTCAATCATTTAGCGAGTTACATATTTTTATTAGAGGTTCGAGATTAATTAATTAAATTAATGTATAATTATAGTTAAGTTGTAAAAATGATTTGGTTGATTCCCTTGATCATAAAAACAAAAAGGAGTGTGTTTTGTGGATTTTCTGTTTACTTTATTTTCTTTTATTTTCGTCGCAGTTATCTTATATCATATTGTCGAATTCTTAAAGAATCAATCTACGCCAGAAGTGGCAGCACTTGCCACGCTAGTAGACAAACGAATGACCAGTAGCACGAATATTGCTGCAAACGGCTTTACGAATCAATCCATTACCTATTATCTTTTATTTGAAATCGCAAGTGGCGAAAGATTAGAATTTAAAGTAGGGTATGGAAAATACAAATTATACGTCATCGGAGATACTGGAGTGTTGAGGTATCAAAGAAAAAGGTTTAATTCACTTGATAGGTAAAAAATTTGTATGTATATAGTATGTGTTTATTCGTTTTCAATTTCAAAAAAAGTTGAACAGTCAATTAAAAAACTCCTATTCAAGTGTCTTATCATTTGAAATGATTTGAATTGTGCGCTTTCGATGGAAAACGCAAGTATCATCGAGTAACACTTGAGAATTTCTACTTATGAGGTCGCATAAATAAAACCAAAACCGAAGGAAATTCCTGCGAGGAATGGCTTAATTTAGTTCACCCATTCGTTTTATTGGCGGAAGTGATGAGCTACGGATCGTTTTTAAATACTCATAAATAGAATAGATTTCTTCACCAAAACCTCGTGACTCATTGTTACGAGGTTTTTTGTTTTTTACGTGACTTCAGAAATAATTGCAAAAAGGAAAAATCGTTCTTGGTTTTTCACAAACATTTTCTCTTTCAAGTGACAAAGTCGTTGCCGTCTTGGGTTAGAACGATTGGGTTGCTGACGATACAATGGTTAAAAATTGCGGGTGTGAAAAAGATTATTGGCATTGATATTCAATCAGAGAAACTGAAACAAGCATTAGATTTAGGTGTCAACGATACGATCGATCCTAGTGTTCAAGACCTCGAAAACGAGATTTCTCGGATAACGGATGGTTTAGGCGTAGATATTGCAATGGAATGTGCAGGTACTAAAATAACCGAAGAACAATGTCTCTTAGTGACAAAAAAAGGCGGGAAAATTGGATTTCAAGGGATCACTTATTCTGATGTTTTGATTAAGCAACGGGCATTTGAAAAATCTTTCGCAGTGAATTAACCATTAAGGGTTTTTGGAATAGCTATTCTGCGCCTTTCCCAGGCAAAGAATGGTTTGATTCAATCACCTTTTTAGAAAGCGGACGCTTGAGTGCCAGTCATATGATTTCCCATCGCTTTCCGTAGAATATCTTCAAAGAGCATTTGATTTAGCGGTAAATAGAAGTGAAAGCTTTAATAAAATCATGATCATGCTCTAAAAACTAAACATTTGATTACAGCATAAACAGATTATTTTCAAAAACCATTTTTATTCAGCAAGCTTTAACAAGCTGCTATGGATATGTTTTTTGATTTGCTACAGTGATTAAATAGGTTGCTCCTTCTAAAACCTGTCCCAATCAAAGACACCGTTGCATTTTCAGAAATGAAACGGTAAACTAGTTGAAAAGATTGGAGGAATGAATCAATGTTAGCTACGAATTTTGGGAAATATACATACGAAAATCCGTTTATGAACGCCTCAGGAGTCCATTGTATGACGATCGAGGAATTAGATGAATTAGCGGTATCAGCAGCTGGATCATTTGTCACAAAGAGTGCAACGCTAGAAGCACGTGCCGGAAATCCAGAACCACGTTATACCGATTTACCTTTAGGAAGCATCAATTCGATGGGATTACCAAATCTAGGGGTGGACTACTACTTAGATTATGCCATCAAAAAACAGCAGGAAATGACTCAGCAAGCGCCTTTCTTTTTCTCTGTCGCTGGTATGAGCGTGGCTGAAAACATTGAGTTATTGAAGAAGATCCAAGAAAGTGATTTTGAAGGAATCACTGAGTTGAATCTTTCTTGTCCAAACGTGCCAGGAAAACCACAAGTTGCCTATGATTTTCCTTTGACCGATCAAATTCTTGAAACAGTCTTTGGTTTTTTCACAAAACCTTTAGGTGTCAAATTGCCGCCATACTTTGATTTGGCTCACTTTGATGAGATGGCTAAGATATTGAATAAGTATCCGTTAACCTACATCAATTCAATCAATAGTATTGGGAATGCTTTATTCATCGATCCTGCTACTGACTCGGTAGTCATCAAACCAAAAGATGGTTTTGGTGGTCTCGGAGGCGAATATGTGAAACCGACGGCATTAGCCAATGTGCGGGCTTTCTATACACGTCTCAAGCCAGAAATCAAAATTATTGGTACAGGTGGGATTCGTAATGGTCAAGATGCGTATGAGCATTTGTTGTGTGGTGCCTCTATGTTGCAGATCGGCACAGAGTTGCAAAAAGAAGGGCCGGCGATCTTTGAACGATTGACGAAAGAATTAGAAACGATCATGAAAGAAAAAGGATATCAATCAATCAGTGAATTTCAAGGCAAACTAAAAACGATTGATTAAAACGACTTTCTATCATCCTCTGTTTCTTTTTATAGAAGAAAGTCATAGAAGAAAGGTGGGGTTAAATGGAGAAATTTCGTAAAACAACTGAGGACGATTTAACGGAGTTAATGGCGCTGATTGAGGAAGGAATTGCTTTTTTAAAAGCTCAAGGATCACCACAATGGCAAAATGGCTATGGCCCAAAAGAAATTCAAATCAAAGAAGATATCGCAAAAGGCGAAAGCTATGTGTTAGTGAAAGATGGGAAAATCGCAGCGTCTGCGACACTGGTTTCTGGTGATGATCCTGTCTACAACGCAATTACCGGCGCAGGATGGGATGGAAACGGTCCGTATCTATCCATTCATCGCGTCGTTGTCAGTTCTCATTTTAAAGGGCAAAAGTTAAGTGCCAAATTGCTGCAAGCTCTTGAAGTGGTTGCATTAGAGCAAGGAATCGTTGATTTGCGTATCGATACGTATAAAGCCAATATTGGGATGCAAAAGAATATCCAAGCAGCTGGCTATCAATATAAAGGAGAGGTAACATTTCCTTTTCCGAATGGAGAGCGATTGGCGTTTCAAAAACGTTTGATCACAAACTAAACATTCTTTTTCCATTCTTGTCATTTGTCTGAAAGAATGGAAAAGGTGTGTCAAAGTGAATTTTTGGTATGAAAATGTGGATAATGGTTGTCAGAATCCTTTCGGCTTGCTAAGATAAGCACGTAAAGGACGGTGCCAAATGAAGAAAAGAATCAAAAAGAAAAAAGCTTATAAAAAATACATCCATGATATTTTTGCAGGTTATGAAGAAATGCTTGAAAATCCAGCGATCGATGAGAAGAAGTTCTCTTATTTGAAAGAAGAAACAACCTTAAAACGAGACGATCAAAATCAAATCCGTTTCCGTACGATCGATATTGATTAAACTACCTTTTGGGTAGTTTTTTTCTTTGTTTTTGTTAATTGGAAAAATTTCAGAAAAAAAGCTTGCTCTTTCATTCATAGAGTGATAAAGTATTCAACGTTGGCAATTGAGCCAGCGGGTCAAAACAACAGTTGAAAAATCTTCAAAAAAGACTTGACCAAAAATAAAACAGATGATATTATAACGAAGTCGCAATGATAAAACAGTTAATCAATGTTGATACATCAACAAAATTAATTGAAAAAAGTTGTTGACAAATAACAAATCATTTGTTATTCTAATTAAGTCGCTGAGACAGCCGCTACGAAGTTGAAAAACAACGAGCGAAAAAAACTTTTAAAAAAATAGTTGACAATCAAATGTCGCTCTGATATGATATAAAAGTTGCTAACACAGCACGGTAGACCTTTGAAAACTGAACAAAGCAAGCAAACGAACCAATGTGTAGGACGTTTCAATTTATTGAAACAAATACATGCAAGCAATAGCTAGCAAAGTTAATTTTTATGAGCTTAATGACCGTATGGTCATTCAAACAAATCATTATGAGAGTTTGATCCTGGCTCAGGACGAACGCTGGCGGCGTGCCTAATACATGCAAGTCGAACGCTTTTTCTTTCACCGGAGCTTGCTCCACCAAAAGAAAAAGAGTGGCGAACGGGTGAGTAACACGTGGGTAACCTGCCCATCAGAAGGGGATAACACTTGGAAACAGGTGCTAATACCGTATAACACTATTTTCCGCATGGAAGAAAGTTGAAAGA
>NZ_BCPT01000008.1 GCF_001544095.1 Enterococcus casseliflavus NBRC 100478
GATTCTAATTCTCATGTTCTCGAATGATTTAAATCCGTAGGATACTCGTTTCATTGTCTTTATGTGGGTATTCTTCGCTTCAATTTTTCCATTGGAATAAGGATAGATCATTGCGTTGGTGATGCCTTCTTCATAGGTCAGAAGGTTTTGAAGCTTCTCCCGAAAGCCGTCATCTAACGTTTCGGGAAGTTCTGCCAATATGGAGAAAAATAAGTCAGGGTCTTTGTCTCGAAAGGCTTCAACTAATTCATGAAAAAAGGGATACGCCTCCTTCAGGGGCGTAGAAAACTCAAGCAAACGATCAATCATCATTGCTTCAGTAAGAAATGGGTATTTTGGTGCTCGGAAACTTTTCCATGTTTTGTATTCATAATGGTTGATGTTTGCACGATTTTTTAGCAAAAAGCGCCAGTTCTTTTTCAGTTTTTCTGCATGGCTTTTCTGCCCAGCTTTACGAAGTTCATTCATTTCAC
The DNA here is from genome assembly GCF_001544095.1 of Enterococcus casseliflavus NBRC 100478. GTDB lineage: Bacteria > Bacillota > Bacilli > Lactobacillales > Enterococcaceae > Enterococcus_D > Enterococcus_D casseliflavus. The sequence continues at coordinate 474 of NZ_BCPT01000008.1, forward strand.
GGATACGCAACTCATTGAACGCTTGATTCATGTGTTTGACAATATGAAACCGATCAATCACTACTTTCGCATTTGGCAGAACACGTTTGGTGAGCTGGAAGTAGGCAGCGTTCATGTCTGTAACCAAGAATTCTACTTCTTCTGGATTGGTACAACCTAAGAAATAGCTTGTTAATCGGGGTAATTTACGCGTAGGCAAAACATCAATTAATTTTCCTGTTTCGCCATCTGCGCAAATAAAGCTCATCTTATCTTCTATGGAAGCGTGCGAACGAAATTCATCAACCATCAATACACTGGGGAGAATCATTTTAGATTGCTTTGGCAAATAGCTTTTAAACTCTTTCAACGTACGAATAACGGTGGTCAAAGATACCTGACAGCTTTTCGCAATAAAAGATAAAGATACTTTTTCAGTCAGTAAAGAAGCAATTTTATATCTAACATGATTTGCGATTGAATGTCTGGGTTGGACAAAATAACTTTGAGCCGTCCAATGGGTGCGACAGTTTTTACAGGTATAGCGTTGCTTTTTAGGCGCATAACCAAAGGCATATGATTGTATTGTTCAAAACGGACAATCGTTTCCTTTTTTCCATTTTTCACTATAATTGCTTTCCCGTTTCCATCTACCACAGTAGTACCACAACTTCTACAAGCACGAGGAGTAGGCGAGAGAACCGCATCGACGACCAACGTCTTTTTCTTCTGAAGGGTCTCGTAAGAGACCTCTGTAATCATCAAATCTTTCTCTATTATTCTCAGCATTTTTTTGATAGAATCATTCATATAGCATATCGTTCTCTCAGTTGTTTATTTTGTGGTGATTTAATCATACTAGAGAACGATATATTTTTTAATACCTAAAATGAAAATGGGACTGAAGAATCAATTCTGATTCATCAGTCCCATAAATTATAGAGTCAGATTTTTTGTTATCTCACATTGATTAATTGATTGATCAAAAAGATTCTAATTCTCATGTTCTCGAATGATTTAAATCCGTAGGATACTCGTTTCATTGTCTTTATGTGGGTATTCTTCGCTTCTATTTTTCCATTGGAATAAGGATAGATCATTGCGTTGGTGATGCCTTCTTCATAGGTAAGGAGGTTTTGAAACTTTTCCCGAAAGCTGTCATCTAACGTTTCGGGAAGTTCTGCCAATAAGGAGAAAAATAAGTCAGGGTCTTTGTCTCGAAAGGCTTCAACTAATTCATGAAAAAAGGGATACGCCTCCTTCCAGGGCGTAGAAAAGTCAAGCAATCGATCAATCATCATCGTTTCTGTCCCATAAAAATTATAGAGGCTGATTTTTTGAGGAGAATGATTAGGCGGTTGAGAAATAGAAAGCCTTATTCTCATTACACGATATAAATATCTTTTGATGTCATGTTGTAACAGGAAACTTGAAATGCTTTTAATTTTCACTTTATAGATAATGGGATTATAAGAAGTCTGTTAAAATAAAATTTCGCTTTTTTACCAAAAAAATATTCATATAATTATATTATGATTAAAATAAAAAAAGGTGATAAATCAAGCAGCATTCTTTTTTAATTTACCTCTACTCACAATATAGTTGATTTAATAAATATTAAAGTAATAATCGCTCTTTAAAGAATCGATGTAAAAAAGGTATTTTAAGAAAACTTTTTTATGTACAAAAGTAGTATAAACGAGAGGATATTATGATTGACTTGCAATTCTGTCATGCAGGTCACCTTAGAAAGTGTAATTTGGCTGATACATAAAAAGTGGTTGTGGACAATCAAGAAAAATCTCCCCTCTTCCAGTTGCTACTATATATTTTTTATTTTAAGAGCGGATGTGAAATATTGTTGTTATTTGAAAAAAGAGTTTATAGATTAGACCAGCAAAATATTTTTGGATTTTGAATCGTGTTTAAAAAAAATATTAGATTTCTATCAGAATATATTATTTCAAAAACTACTTAATCATATAGCTAACAAGAAAGTGATCTTTCTGACATGTTGCTTTGAGCAAGCGAAAAAAAAGACAAAAACATCACTTGGATGCTTTTGTCGGGGCGATTTATGAAGTATTCCATGCAGCAGCGATCGATATATTTTTCACTAATTATTACTATTTGTATTTATGGTAAGATCCGAACCTTTCATTATATACTTATTATAAAAACTTGAGTTTTTACTTAATTCAGAGGTAAATGTCTCGTATCCCAAGAATTCCATTAAAGTATTAGTATCAGAATATAAATTAGTACCTAGTCCTATTCGGTCGCCTTCTATTTGTACGCCTAGTGCGGCCAATGTTGTAGGGAAAAGATCGAGTGTGCTAAATTGACGCTCAGTGTTATTTAATGTAGTAATAGGAGAGTTGATGAATAAATTAAAAACCGTTCTCTGGTAAGTTTCTTCTATTGAAGCGAAGTAACCTTGGTCCATATTTAAATGGTCTCCAGCAATAACAATAGTTGTATTTTCATAAAATGGCTGTGCTTTTATCCAAGCAATAAAGTCGCCAATCATCTGATCCGAATAATAAATAACATTGCTAAGCTGTTCATCAAAAATCTCAGGTGTATTTTCATTTTTGTATCCATCTGGAAAATGAGTATCTGCCGTTAGCATAGTCAAATTAAATGGCTGGTCTAGTGATGCTTGTTCCAAAAGTGTGTTTTTCGCAAATTCAAAGAGTTTCTCATCCTCATATCCCCACCATACTTTTCTATCTTTTGGTATCCAACCATGGTCATTAGCATAATTATAATCCCGTATCTCGTAGTCTCCATGTTGCTCATAAAATTTCTTCCTACCGCCAAAATCGGCGTCTGACCCCAATAATAAAATTTGGTTATATCCGTTGTCATGTAATATGTCACCTATAGAGGTAATTCCTGGCATGAAATGTTCAGTATTGCCATAGTCGTTTTCACTATATCCGCCGGTCACACGTAAAGGCACGCCTGTGCTTTGTCCAACCATTCCTCCTACCGTAAATCCAACACCAGGAACTTGAATTGCCCCTCCTAACAGCTTTTGGTTGGAGAAATTTAGTCCATCTGAATATGAGAGTTCTGTGATATTAGGCATTAAATTTTCTTGTTGGGCGCCTCCAACAGCTGACGAAAGATAAGTTGTCTCTAAGGACTCAACAAAAATATAAATCAAGTTTCTCTTGTCCTCAGGAAAAGTTATAGAAATCGAATTTGGATCAACATAAAAATCTTCATATATAGTTGATTTTTCAAAAAAGTAAGCTTTCAATTCATTAAAACCAAGTTTATTAAGGCCTAATACTATATTTGCTAACAATAAAATTACTGTAAAAAAAATAGAAAGAAAGCATGATTTTTTTGAAAATTTGACTATTCTAGTGGTTTTCGAAGAACGAATCATAATCATGAAATAGAGTAGAATGATGATAATTTGTGTAATGACTATAGAGTTTAGTAAAGGACCTAAAAGATATGCGTAAATCTGTCCTTGATCAGTTCCAGTTAGCGGTTGAGAAAGTGTATAAAAAATTTCATCTATTCCAACGTTTCCGAAGTAGCTTTTAGTCCAATAGGCGCTATTAGAGGCCAAAAAACCTAAAAATGTCAACAATATCAGTAGTAGTGAAAGTGCAACATATTTTTTATCAATCTTTATAGGTTTCTCAAGCCAATAGTTTGAACCAAATCTAAAAATTGCATAGAAAATTATCGCAAGGACTAATGAGAGTATGGTCCTTACAACCGTACCATTTTCTGAAACCCTTTCTAAAAAAAGTACGACTCGAGTAAAATTGGATGAAATAAAAGTACTAAGGGTGAAATGAAAGCTAGCAATAAAAAAAGCGAAAAAAAGCCGCTTCAAAAAGGTAGAGCGACAGTAAAAAAACAAAATAAAAAAAAGACCCAGGCTTATAAGCATTTAAAAAATCCTCCCAGAAAAAACTGTTTTAGAAATAAGTGTCGTTAGCAAAAAGTTTAATATAAATCTTCGATTAAGTAAATTATTTCATTAAATACAATCTTAAAAAGATGAAGTATGATAAAGTAAGAAAAGGTTATATATTTTATTTGATTATTGAGATTTATTTAGAAGTCGAGTATAATTTTAAAGATTGAGTTTGTAGCGGCAGCTCTAGAATAGGAAAGGGGAAGAGAATGCATACCTTTGTAATTTGTGCATATAAGGAATCGCCATTTTTAATAAAATGTATTGAATCTTGTAAGAATCAGACGAGTGTTTTAAATAATAATTCCAAGATAATAATGTACACAAGCACGCCAAACGAATATATAAAGAAAATTTCTGGACAATATGGGATCCCTTTATTTATAAAAGAGGGAGGCAGTATTGGAAAGGATTGGAACAATGCTTTGTCTGTGGTAGAAACAAGATATGCGACAATTATTCATCAAGACGATCTCTACTTGTCAAACTATGGAGAAAAAATATTGAATTCTTTCGAAGAAAACAATAATCTTAATATAGTATTTTGTGATTATGAAGAAATTGATGAGCAAGACAACATAAGAGAACGGAATGTTAATTTGAAAATAAAGACCTTCGGATTGCATTTACTGAGTTTGTTGCCATACAAGAAATATCAGCGCAGAATATATGCTTTTGGTAATTTTATATGTTGCCCAGCTGTATCATATGATTTAGATCGGTTAAAAGATTTTTCTTTTAATGAATCTTTAAGAATGGCGGTTGATTGGGATGCTTGGGAACGCATAATGAAGCGCCATGGAGAAATATTATACATTCCTGAACGTTTGATGTATCATCGTATCCACTCAGAATCAGAAACAACGGTTAATACAGTTTCAAAGACAAGAGAAGCTGAGGAATACGAATTGTACCAACGTTACTGGGGAAAGACTATTGCGAAGTTATTGATGAAATATTATGTTAATAACCAAAAGAGCAATCAACTATGAAAATAAGGATGAGATAAAATTGAATCCCAAAATATTGTTAATCATTCCAGCCTATAATGAGGCGGACGGTATTGAAGATGTTATCCGCAAAGTAAATGATTATAGAAAAAATTATAAATATATCCTTGATTACATTGTAATAAACGACGGCTCAACTGACAATGAAGAAGAAATCCTTCGAAAAAATGATATCAACCATGTTGAACTTGTTAATAATCTTGGTATTGGTGGAGCAGTTCAGACCGGGTACATTTATGCTTTAGAAAATGATTACGACATCGCTGTTCAGTTTGATGGGGATGGACAGCATGATATTCAAAGTCTACCTAATTTGATAGAGCCTCTCATAAATGACGTAGCTGATTTTACTGTTGGTTCAAGATTTGTTTCTGATAGTAAATCTAGTTTTAAATCCACTGGTGCCAGGCAGGCAGGAATAAAAATTTTATCCAATTTAATTTATATGCTGACTGGTCTAAGAATAAAGGATGTTACAAGCGGTTATCGAGCGGGCAACAGAAAAGTTATAGAACAATTTGTTAGTAGATACCCAAGTCAATATCCAGAACCTGAGAGTTATATGCATTTAATTGCGAAAAACATTAGAGTAAAAGAAGTCGGCGTTAGAATGTTTGAGAGGACTAGTGGGAAATCAAGCATTCATTTGTTGGACTCAGTTGCCTATATGTTTAATGTTTCGATCTCTATATTGATTGCTTCTTTGATTGAGAGGGAGGATAAGTAATATGCCAATACAGCTCCAAATAATTGCTATTTTTTTAGCAATTGGTTTTTTATTGTTAACGATATTTTTAATTCGGAAAGATCATGCAGAAGTCAGACAAATGAATAAGTGGTTATTTTTAAGCGTAATCATGATTTTTGGCGCTTTGTTTCCCAGTTTAGGAACAAAAATTGCTCACTCATTTGGTATCACCACACTGACTTCATTAGCATTGTTTACATTAACTGCTTTTTTGTTATTTATTGCTTTAACAAGCAGTATTGCCTTGATAAATACCCAACGTCAAATTAAAACATTGACACAGCAATTGTCACTTTTAAAACATGAAATAAATAAATTAAAAAAGGAGAAACAATGAGAGGCGTATATCTATCGCAAGATTTATCGCATGCTGGTGGTATAGAGAAAAAAATCTATAAACAAATCGAAGAATTTGAAAAGAACAATTTTACTATATATAAGGCGATTAATCCCAAGAGAAATATATTTCACCTAATTCGCAATGTTATCCCATTTTTTTCTAAACAATATTTTATGTCTGATAATATTAATTGGATTGAATATGACTTTGTTTATATAAGAAAAGGCGCCGTCTTAGACAAAAGTGTTATTGACTTATTAACTAAAATAAAATTACAGAATCCGCAGATTCTTATTATTATGGAAATTCCGACATATCCTTACATAAATGAATTCAAGGGTTTGCTTAAATGGATTATAAAAAGCAAAGAAAAATTATGGGTTCCTAAGTTGAAATTGTATGTTGATTTGTTCGTTACTTATTCCGACGATAAAAAAATCTATGATATTCCATGCTTAAATATTTCAAATGCATACGACTTTCCGGAGCGTCCGCCATTAATTAAATGTTCGAGTGATTCAATACAACTCTTAGGCGTAGCTGCGCTATGCTTTTACCATGGTTATGATAGAGTCATCGAAGGGTTGAATAATTATTATCAATCAAGTAAATCACAACGCCAGATTCAGTTTCAACTAGTTGGTGATGGTCCTGTGCTTAAAGAATATGAACAATTGGTTAAAAAATATCAATTAGAAGACAAGGTTACGTTTCATGGTAGAATAGCATTTTCCGATTTAGATCGATTTTATCAGACAGCAGATATTGGAATTGACTCTTTGGCTCGTCATAGATCGGGTGTTTTTTATAATAGTAGTTTAAAAGGAAAGGAATATTTAGCAAAAGGTTTACCTATTATATCAGGGGTTAAAACAGAGCTGGATTCAGAAAATTTATCTTTTTATTACAAAATTCCCAATGACGATACACCGCTAGATATTGAAAAAGTCGTTGAATGGTATGATTCTTTGAGAAAAAACATGTCGAAGAAAGAACTGACAAACTTCATATACAAATATGGTAAGTCAAACTATACGTTTGAAAAAACGTTTCAGCCTGTGGTGGATTATTTAAAAGAACGAGAGACTAAAAGAAAATAAATTTTACTTTGTTGGTTTGCTATCCAATGGTTCAATCAGCGAGATATTGAGTAAAGAAAATAAAATTTATTTAGTTGAAAGGATTCTAATGGAAAATAATCAAACAAAAAACTTATTTAAGAACTCATTTATCACTGGAGTTATTTTTGTAATTCAGATGATTATGAGTTTTGTTACAAGAACTCTTTTTATTAAATTCTTAGGTGTTGAAATACTGGGATTCAATGGTGTAATAAGTAATATTTTGATGGTTCTATCTGTTGCTGAGCTAGGGATAGGACCTGCCTTGATTTTTTCGCTTTATAAACCTTTAGCGGAAAATGAAGTCGAACTAGTGAAAATTCTGATGAAATTTTATAAAAAAATATATACTTTGATTGGCTTAATAATTGCAGGACTAGGGCTCGTTCTAATCCCTTTTTTACCCTTTATCGTAGATAGTTCTGCTCAGATTGATCATCTGTATTTGTATTATTTATTGTTTTTATCAAATACAGTAGTGTCATATTTCTTCACTTATAAAAGAAGTATAATTATAGCAGATCAAAAGAACTATATAGTAGCTTCAAATGACTTTTTATATTGGATGATGTTTCAAATCTCAAGTTGTTTTGCTATAATGCTATATAGTAGCTTTACTGCGTATCTGATCTTTCAACTTTTAAGTACGATAGCTGCTAATCTAAGTATTTCTTTTATAGCGGATAAAAAGTTTCCTTATCTTAAGGATAAACCCAGTGATACACAGTTGCCGCAAAATTTAAAATCTGAAATAAAGAAAAACACAATTGGTCAATTTACCAATAAAATAGGAACTATGGTTGTTAACGGAACTGACAACATCCTTATTTCAATTTTTATAGGTTTATCTCAAGTAGGAATGTATGTGAACTACACGTTAATAGTTACTTCCGTTACAAATTTAATCAATCAGATTATTAATTCAATGACCGCTACAATTGGAAACGTCGGAATAACTGGTTCCCGTTCAGATTCAGTGCGTATGTTTGAAAATCATCTTTTTTTTGTTCATTCTATCGGCTACTTTTGTAGTTTCTATTTGATTGTGTTGTTTAACCCATTTATTATTCTTTGGCTTGGCAGTAAATTTACGTTTAGTTTTTTTACAGTAATATTAATTGTTTTAAATTTTTCTATAACAATTTCGAGGAAAAGTGCGCTTAGCTTTATTGATGCTTATGGATTGGCATGGTACCAGAAGTATAAACCGGTTTTCGAATCTATAGTGAATTTGGGACTTTCTATACTTTTCATCACAGTGTTCCATCTAGGCGTTGATGGGGTTTTGTTAGGAACCATCATATCCAGCATAACGATTTCATGTTGGTTTGAACCATATGTTTTATACAAACATGGTTTTTCTGAACCGTTTAAAAAGTTTGCAATATTAGCTGTTAAAAATTATGGCACAACAGTAATAGGCTTAATATTGGCAATTGTAACAGCTCTATTGACATCAGAGCTTAGAGGATTTCAAGGTTTTATTCTCCAAATTTTAATCACAAGTACAATATTAATATCTTCATTTATTGCTATTAATATTAAACGAAGAGAATTTCGTTGGTTCCTACACCTTGTTTTAAGAAAAAAACATAATTAATTTCTAAAACAGTTTCACTAGTGATATCATTTAATTAAGAAGAATTTAAGGAGGAGTTGTTTTGTCTAAACAACAGCATCCAGAAAAATCGTTTAAAGACGAAGTTTTAAAGTCTTTAGAGTCAAACCAAAACAAAGAACGGGATATAGGAAGCGAATTGAATTCTCAGCAAGAAGAGCGTCAATCAATCATTTCTCGGTCGAATAAAGAAAGCACAGAGAAAGAAAAAGGCTCTAGAAGCCAAAGTAAAGCTTTTGGTCACAATAATAAAATAGACCCAAATAATGACGATTTAACGGGGAAAAACCAACGCAGATTGCAGCGCAGCAAGGAAGACAAAATAGTTAATAAGATCGTGTTGATTGTTGTTCTTGTTTTCTTAGTAATCGGCGGAATATTAGGTTTCTCAGCTTATCGATATGTTACTTCAAGTTTGCAGCCATTAGATCCCGATGATACTGAGAAGGTGACGATTGTTATTCCAAGCGGTTCTTCGAATAAAGCAATTGGTGAAATCTTAGAGGATGAGAACATTATTAAAAGTGGAATGATTTTTAATTATTACACAAAATTTAATAATCTGACGGGCTTTCAAGCAGGAACATATCATTTTTCACCAAATATGACACTGGAAGCGATAAGTGAGCAGTTGCAAAATGGCGAAGGCTCGGTCACCTCTGATGCAAAAGTGACGATTCCAGAAGGATTTGATGTTGATCAAATCGGTGATGCTCTAGCGGAAGCAACGAATATCTCGAAAGACGATTTCTTAGCTTTGATGGAAAGCGATGAGTTCTTTGAAAAAATGAAAGAAACCTATCCTGAGCTTTTAGCAAGTGCCGGCGATGCGCAAGGTGTGCGTTACCGACTAGAAGGATACTTGTTCCCAGCGACGTATGACTACTATACAGGGAATACCCTAGAAGAAGTCGTTACCCAAATGGTGGATAAATCAAATTCAGTCTTGTCGAAATATTTCGATCAAATTGCTCAAAAAGAAATGACGGTTCAAGAAGTCCTTACTTTGGCTTCACTTGTTGAAAAAGAGGGTAGTAAGCTAGAAGATCGTAAAAATATCGCACAGGTATTCTTCAATCGCTTAGCGATTGATATGCCGCTGCAATCGGATATTTCGATTCTATACGCGTTAGGTGAGCACAAAGAGCTAGTTACTTATGAGGACACTCAAGTTGACTCTCCTTATAATCTCTATGTGCATACTGGCTACGGACCTGGACCATTCAACAATCCAAGTGAAGCAGCGATCCAAGCGGTCTTAGATCCAACACCGAACAACTACTATTATTTCGTTGCTGACATTCAAACCCAAGAAGTTTACTTTGCGGAAACCTATGAACAGCATATGCAATTAGTGGAACAATATGTAAACAATACCTCAAATTAAATTTTCATAGGTTTATAGTTTACATTTAAAAAAAAGCATGGTAATCTTTTGTGGACTCATCGCAAAAGATTACCTTTTGCGATTTATTAGAAGTTACTAAAAGGAGAAAAGAACTATGGTAGAAAAAGTTTACCCAATGACACTTGAAGGAAAAGAAAAGCTAGAACAAGAATTAGAAGAATTGAAAACGGTAAAACGCGGCGAAATCATTGAACGTATCAAGGTAGCCCGCAGTTTTGGCGATTTATCCGAAAACTCAGAGTATGAGTCTGCTAAAGATGAACAAGCGTTTGTCGAAGGCCGAATCACTACTTTAGAAAATATGATTCGTTTTGCAGAGATCATTGATAATGAGGGTGTAGACTCTGATGAAGTTTCCATCGGAAAAACAGTTATTTTTGTTGAGTTGCCTGATGGTGACGAAGAAGAGTACATGATCGTCGGTAGTGCTGAAGCAGATCCATTTTCTGGTAAAATTTCCAATGATTCACCAATCGCTCGTGCCTTGATTGGGAAAAAAGTCAATGATGAAGTGACGATCTCAACGCCAGGCGGAGATATGCAAGTAAGAATCACAGAAGTAAAGAAAAGCTAATTGCTTGATCACTCGATCAATCTAGTTGACCCTGTTGTTCATTCTCCTTTAGGGAATTTGATCAAACAGGGTCTTTTTTCGGACCAGCGACGGATGGACAAACCATTTTTTTCAGGTATGATAGAGTAGAATTACTAGGAGGAGGAGCTTGAATGAAAAGTCCTTGGCGTTTTTTCTTTATTGTTGAAGCGCTCTTACTGCTTTTTGCGGTATGGCAAATTTTATCTAATCCGCCATTATTATTTTTATTAATACTTGGTGTGACGTGCTTGGTCCTTGTGAACCGAAGTGAGCGCAAGAGCAATTTTAAAAATTTCTTGATGGTCTCAAGTTCCATTGCTATTTTGATCAGTTTGTTAAATAGTCCAGCACTGTGGCTGATGCTGATTTTTGCGATTTTATTTATTGGTTTAAAAGGAGTCGAGATTACCGGAATCGACTTAACTAAAAATTCATTCTGGCGCAAAAAACAAATGATTATCGTTGAAACTGAAGAACCCAAAGCTGATCATCCACTGAAACAAAAGCAGCAATGGTTAGGTAATGAACGGATCGGCAGTCAAGTCTATGAATGGGACGATATCAATTTAGATATCTTGACGGGGGACACTTTTATCGATTTAGGCAACACTTTATTGCCTAAGAAAGAAAACGTCGTGATCGTACGAAAAGGCTTTGGCAGAACTCGTATTTTAGTGCCTGCTGGTATAGCGATCAAATTAGAGCACAGTACTTTTATTGGCTCCGTTATTTTTGAAGGCGAAGAAACGAGCTTGAAAAATGAAAAAGTGACGATCTACAGCCCGGATTATGGCGAAAATAGTCGGCGTTTGAAAATCTTGACGAATACCCTTGTTGGTGATGTTGAGGTGATTCGGGTATGATCGGGAAATTTTCAAGAGGCATGATTGCTTTTTATGCAGGATTAGCAAGTTTTTTCACCATGATTTTGATGCTGTTTTCCTATTTATATGCCAGTGGGAAAAATAATTGGCTGATAGAAGTCTTTCAAATCAAGCTCTTCTTTATCCCAATCGTCTTTCACTTACTTGTAATATCTGCATTGATTGCTTTAGCTGTCTTTTTACTGATTTCTTTTTTTCGCAACCGTCAATACGGTCCGGTGGAAGAAAAGTTAAGACTGTTAGCCAGCGGCTATATCGATAGCCCTTTATTGGAAACAAAAATCCCCCATGCGTCTGAAAACCATTTGATTGCGAATGTGGATCGTGATATTGCCAGTATCCAATCGAAGATGAAACAGATGTCGATGGAATTACAGCAATTGAATGCGAAACCGCAGTTTGTTGATGGTCAGACAAAAGAAGAGATTTTAGAAGCAGAAAGGCAGCGTCTGGCTCGTGAATTGCACGACTCTGTTTCTCAACAGCTGTTTGCCGCCATGATGATGATGTCTGCACTAAATGAGCAAGCGATTCGAACAGATGCTCCAGAAAGCCAAAAGAAACAGTTAGCTATGGTCACAGACATTATCAATGCTTCGCAATCTGAAATGCGGGCGCTCTTGCTTCATCTACGACCTGTTACTTTGGAAGGGAAGAGTCTAAAGCAAGGAATCGAGCAATTGTTAAAAGAATTAGAGACCAAAATCAAAATTCTATTGACTTGGGATATTGAAGACTTTACGATGCCTAGTTCGATTGAAGATCAACTCTTTCGTGTGATCCAAGAACTCTTATCTAATACACTGCGTCACGCCAAGGCCAATGAGTTGGAAGTTTACTTGCATCGCATTGATAATAACGTGTTGTTGCGGGTGATCGATGACGGTGTTGGCTTTGATCCACAAGATCAAAAGGCCGGCAGCTATGGCTTGATGAATATCCGAGAACGGGTAAGTGCCGTTGGCGGAACGTTGAAAATTATTAGTTTTAAAAATCAAGGAACCAGTATTGAAATTAAAGTTCCACTGTTGAAGGAGGTATAAGGTATGATTAAAGTGTTGTTAGTTGATGACCATGAAATGGTTCGTCTGGGGGTTTCTTCTTATCTATCGATTCAAGACGATATAGAAGTAATTGGGGAAGCGGAAAATGGTCGAGTCGGGTATGAAAAGGCATTGGAATTACGTCCAGATGTGATTTTGATGGATTTGGTGATGGATGAAATGGATGGGATCGAATCTACGAAATTGATTTTAAATGATTGGCCCGAAGCAAAAATCATTATTGTCACTAGTTTTATTGATGACGAGAAAGTCTATCCTGCTATTGAAGCGGGTGCGGCAGGTTACCTGTTAAAGACGTCTACTGCTCATGAGATTGCGGAAGCCATTCGTGCAACCCAGCGAGGAGAGCGGGTCTTAGAACCCGAAGTCACCACGAAAATGATGGATCGTTTGACGAATCGGACACCGATCCTACATGAAGATTTGACCAATCGGGAACAAGAAGTGTTACTGTTGATCGCCGAAGGAAAGAGCAATCAAGAGATTGCGGATGCACTCTTCATTACGCTGAAAACAGTGAAGACACATGTGTCAAATATCTTATCAAAATTAGAAGTAGAAGATCGTACACAAGCTACGATATATGCTTTTAAACATGGTTTGATAAAATAAAGTCTTAATAATCATACCTCCTCATGGCAAGCAGAGGAGGTTTTTGTTATACTAAATTATGATCTGGTAAAAAAGGAGCGTTTGTGGTGAAGCAAAATTATGCAATAATCGGTCTGGGCCGTTTTGGTGGCAGTATTTGTCGTACGTTGATTGAATCGGGGCAAGAAGTACTGGCGATCGATAGCAACGAAGATCGTGTCAATGAGTATATGAATATCGCCACCCATGCGGTGGTCGGCAACGCACAAGATGAGATGACGTTACGCTCATTGGGTATCCGTAACTTTGACCATGTCATTGTTGCGATTGGTGAGGATATTCAAGCTAGTATTTTGGTGACCTTGATGGTCAAAGAAATGGGTGTACCTAATATCTTAGCGAAAGCCCAAAACGAATACCATGCCCGTGTACTGGAAAAACTCGGCGCAGACCGTGTCGTTCATCCCGAACGTGACATGGGGATTCGCATCGCCCATAATCTAGTTTCCAAAAATATTTTAGATTATATTGAACTATCTGACGAATTTTCTCTAGCAGAGATTCGCGTGTCCAATCCACGCTTTTTCAATAAATCCCTGATTGAGCTGAATTTTCGACAAAAATATGGTCTGACAGTCGTTGCGATTCGTCGGGGACCAGGACAAGTGATCGTTTCGCCTGATGCAGAGGCGATCGTGCGTGAAAATGACAATTTACTCGTGATCGGCAATACAGATGATGTAGATATACTTGATGAACATATGAATGATTAGGAGTGAAGAAAATGAACTTAACAATAAGTCCTGAAGCAATGCAATGGTTTAAAAAAGAATTGGTGGTAGACCAAGGAAGCGGGATTCGTTTTTTCGGAAAAATTTATGGCAAAACACAAGTGCATGACGGATTTTCCGTGGGAATGTCAGTCGATAAACCAGAACGTCCGATCGTCGAACAAACCATTGATGGCTTGCTTTTTTTTATTGATGAAGCAGACGAATGGTTTTTCAAAGGCTATGATCTAACTGTGGACTATGATGAAACGTTAGATGAACCGAAATATGATTTTAGCGAAGATAAAAAATAATGTGGATTCGGTCCCAGCTGACCGATTTCCCACGATTGGCTCTAGGAGATGAAACCGATGTTATCAATTGTTGTACCTTGTTTTAATGAAGAGGCAAGCTTGCCGATTTTTTTTGAAGAAACAGAAAAAGTGAAGAAACACTTAAATATGCCTTTTGAATATATTTTTGTTAATGACGGGTCTTCAGATCAAACTCTGTCTGTTTTAAGAGACTTGTATCACGCCCACCCTGAAAGTGTTCGCTATCTATCTTTTTCGAGAAACTTTGGCAAAGAAGCTGCTCTTTATGCGGGGCTACAAGCTGCTAGAGGCGATTTTGTCACTGTAATGGATGCAGATTTACAAGATCCGCCGTCATTACTACCTGAAATGTTTTCTTTGCTAAGAAGTAAACCAGAGCTTGACTGTGTGGGTACGAGACGTGCCGATAGAAAAGGTGAGCCAAAGATTCGCAGTTTTTTTTCGAACTCGTTCTATAACATCATCAACAAAATTGCCGATACTGAAATGGTAAACGGTGCGCGAGATTTTCGCTTGATGCGCCGCAATATGGTTGATGCAGTTTTACAGCTGTCAGAGTACAATCGCTTTTCAAAAGGGATCTTCAGCTGGGTTGGGTTTGATACAGAATACATCGCCTATGAGAATCGAGAAAGAGTAGCGGGTGAGACGTCCTGGTCATTTTGGAAGTTATTCCAATATTCGATCGATGGCATCGTCAATTTTTCAGATACACCTTTGAATATCGCCTCGTTTATTGGTGCGCTTTCCTGTTTTGGTTCTCTGATTGCTTTGATCTTTATTGTGATAAGAACCTTTATTTTTGGAGATCCGACATCAGGGTGGCCTTCAATGGTCAGTATCTTCTTATTTGTTGGTGGATTGCAATTGCTTTGTTTAGGGATCATCGGCAAGTATATCGGAAAAATTTTCTTAGAGACTAAAAATAGACCCTTGTACTTCTTGAAAGAAACCGAAAAAGACCAAGAAAAACAATGATAAAATAAAAGTGTACAATTTGAAGGGGTTGCCTTCAACTGTACACTTTTTTTTTCGGAAAGAATTTGTTAGTATCCCTTATCCAAGTTTATCTCATTTTTAACAAGTTCTTGTTTTGTTAAAAATTGTTGGAAATTCGCTAAGAAAATATCCATAAATGCCTTTTGAAAATGGGGCGTGTGTCCTGAGATATGAGGAGTAATCAACAGGTTTTCGGTATGCCATAGCGGATCATTTTCTGGTAGAGGTTCCTCTTCAAAAACATCTAGTGCGGCAAATGCCAGCTGCTTTTTCTCTAAAGCCTCTGTTAATGCGGCAGTATCCACGCTAGGACCGCGACCGACATTATAAAATGAAGCGGAAGGCTTCATTTGTGCAAAGAAGGCTTCCTCATACAAATGTGTGGTTTCTTCTGTCAGTGGAAGAATATTGATGATGCAATCGGCGGTTTTTGCGCAAGCGCGTAAGTCAGATAACGCAAACGTTTTTTCAAAACCCGCCACCTCATGGCCGCTTGTATTAATGCCAATCGGATGTACACCAAAAAAGGTTAATGCTTTGGCTAATCTTTGGCCGATTTGTCCCGTACCAACGATCAAAATCTCTTGATCAGATAGCTTTGCATAAGGAATCGTATCCGGTGACCATTGCTGTTTTCTCTGTTGCTGAATTACTTGGAAAATCCCGCGGTTTTCCATAAATAGTAGAGCCAACAAATGGTCTGTGATCGATTCGGCATGGATGCCGCTGCCATTAGATAAGCGAATATTGTATTTCGCAAACTCTTTTAATGGTAAGGTGTCTACGCCAGCTGAAATCGCTTGGACCCATTTCAAATTTGTTTTCTCCGTTAGCAGGTAGTCCTTCCATTCCGACTTCCAACCAATGGTGATTTCTACTTGTGACCAATCAATTGCTTGGTCCTTTGTGTACACAAGAAATTGATAGTCTTTTTCGATTTGTTTCACATATGTGTCGCGAAACTCTCGAGTGGCTAAGATTATTTTTTTCATTGCCAAGCCTCCTTGTATCTTAAGTGTAGCAAAGAATGAGAAAAAAACCATGTTCAAGGAATTGAACATGGCCTAGATTAGGTTTTAAACTGAATTTTTGGAGAATGTTTGACCCCTTGTGTGAATAAGAATAAAGAACCAAACAAAATAAAGGTGGTTGCATCGAAGGAAGGCAATAGTAGTTGTACGATTACACTAATAAGCGTAGGCAATGCAGCACTTACGATCAGAATCTTTAAATTTTCAAAGAAAGTATAGGAGAATCGTTTTAATCTTGTATAGATCGTTGCAATAAAGGTCCCCATCACTAAGGTGATCAGCAAGCTGACAAATGATGGATACAATGCAACAAAAAAGACAATGAGTTTGATTAGCCATGGAATTGCTTGGTTTGATAGCGCTTCTCGAATCGCCTGACCGTTAAGATTGCGCAGCGCAGGCTCACTGTAATCAAATTCTAATTGATTAGAATCTAACATTGACGTCGATAAGCCAGAAGAGGGGATACGGATGACCAGCTGATCTTTTAACAAGCCAACAGCGATGACAGAGCCAGTAACATCAGATGCAATATCTGCTGGCGTACGGTTGCCATCTGGATCGAAAGTAAAGATGATCGAATCGGTTTGATAAATGAAACCTTGCGTATCCGGCGCTGTAGCAAGCTGCCCATTTTCGATCGTAAAATCTGGAATCGATTCTCCAATTTTTTGTCCGTCTGCTTGCACATCGCGAAAGACACCTAATACATTGATGGTCATCGGTACCGCGATAAGCACGGAGGCGCTTAATAGAAAAACGATTACTTTGGAAAATTCTGCTTTTTTGACAAATTTTAAATCAGGTATTCGGAAAAAAGCAATTTTAAATAGTTGGACGATAGTCATTTGCTGATGAACTCCTTTGTGGTATAACTAGAGTAATTGTAACGAAGGGTTCTTTGAATTACAAGGAATTCACAAAAAAAGAACCAATAATCGAATGAATGAATAAATAAAGAAATGAAAGTAGGCAAAAGAATGCAAAAGTACAACGAATACAAGCAGTTCTTGCAGCAAAAAAAGTTGTGGGAGCCGATTACGTATTTATTTTTTGGTGGATTAACGACTGTAGTCAACATTGTCGTCTATCTCATTTTTCGTGAAGGATTTGGTCTTTATTACCAGACAGCGAATGTGATTTCATGGATTGCTTCTGTTTTGTTCGCCTACTTTACAAATAAGTTATGGGTTTTTGAAGCAAAAACCGAGACAAAGCAAGAGTCATGGGCGGCATTTGGGAAGTTCATTTTCTTTCGTGTCTTATCATTAGGCTTAGATATGCTTTGTATGTATCTATTTATTTCAATTTTGGCAACCGGCGATCTTGTTGCCAAGCTGGTCACCCAAGTCGTTGTTGTTTTGGCAAATTATGTATTTAGTAAATTTTTGATTTTCAATACGAAAAAAAGTGAGAAAAAGTAAGCATATTTTTTGAACAAAGTCTGATAGTCTGATAATGTTACTTATGTAAACATTATCATTGAGGAGGATTTTTTTTATGACTTACACATTACCAGATTTACCTTACGCATACGATGCATTGGAACCATATATTGATGAAGAAACGATGCATTTGCATCATGATAAACACCACAACACTTATGTAACAAACTTAAATGCAGCGATTGAAAAACATCCTGAATTAGGTGAAAAAACAGTTGAAGAATTATTAGCAGACTTTTCTTCTGTACCTGAAGATATTCAAACAGCGGTTCGCAACAATGGCGGCGGCCATGCTAACCACACGTTCTTCTGGGAAATCTTAGGCCCAAATGCTGGTGGCGAACCTACTGGGGCAATCAAAGAGGCAATTGAAGAAACATTCGGCAGCTTTGAAGACTTTAAAGAAGAATTTAAAACTGCTGCAACTGGACGTTTTGGTTCAGGTTGGGCATGGTTAGTCGTTAAAGACGGTAAACTAGCAATCACTTCAACAGCGAATCAAGATTCACCATTGATGGATGGTCAAACACCTGTTTTAGGTTTAGATGTTTGGGAACATGCGTATTACTTAAAATATAAAAATGTTCGTCCAGAGTACATCAATGCTTTCTGGAGTGTTGTTAACTGGGATAAAGTGAACGAATATTTCGCAAAAGCTTAATCAAACTATTAGGAAGAAGCCTGTCTAAGGGCTTCTTTTTTGTTGATGGAAAGAAATTTCGTTATTGCTAACGCTTACATATTCCGCTATAATGAAATCGACGGAATCGTCGGATTATAATTATTGGAGGCTTTACACACTATGGAACATGGAAAAGTAAAATGGTTCAACAACGAAAAAGGGTTTGGTTTTATTACAGTTGACGGTGGCGATGATGTATTTGTTCACTTTTCTGCCATTCAAGGAGACGGTTTTAAATCACTTGAAGAAGGTCAAGAAGTTGAATTTACAATCGTTGAAGGTGCCCGCGGACCTCAAGCAGCGGAAGTAACCAAAGTCTAATTACTTAATTACAGAATCGACTGAAAACCTTGCAGCTAAGCAAGGTTTTTTTCGTCCTAGCTAGTTTCTGGCAAAACCATGAAGGAAAAGAATGAGAAAATTATTTCTTTCCTTCAAGTGAGGGATACTTTCGTTTTGTTTCATTTACATTACATTTTTATTAAAACAAAATTTTTATAACAAATGAGATTGCTGTATGATATAAATTATGCGAAAATTTAGTCGATTGTTATTTTTATCGGACGAGGTGCAAGATGCGAAAATATCAAAGAATAGTAATAGGAACATTAGGGGTTTTAGTCCTGGGAATTATCGGATTAACTGTGTACGGCTTGCAAGTTTATAAAGATACAAGTTCAACTTTTGAACATATTTCTAAACCAGTAGATCGAAAAACAAAAAGGCGTTCAGAAACTGTCAACATTGAAAAAAGAGAACCTTTTTCCATCTTGTTACTAGGAATTGATACCGGAGCTTTAGGAAGGACCGAACAAGGCCGTTCAGACAGCATGATGGTTGTTACAGTAAATCCAGAAAAAAAGCAATCTACGATTGTTAGCTTGGATAGGGATATATTTACTCAAATCGTCGGGTATGGAACGCTAGATAAGTTAAATCACGCATATGCTTTTGGCGGAGAAGCCATGGCAATGGATTCTGTGGAAAATCTTTTGGATATACCGATTGATCATTATGTGACAATCAACATGCAAGGCCTGAGAGATTTGATTGATGCAGTTGGTGGGATCAAAGTTACGAATGATATCGACTTTACGCTAGAGGGGGTTCATGTTCCAAAAGGAAAAATCACTTTAAATGGGAAAACTGGTCTAGCTTATGCACGCATGCGTAAAGAAGACCCAGAAGGAGATATTGGTCGGCAGAAAAGACAACGTGAGGTCGTAACAAAAATTCTAAAAAAAATAATGAGTTTGGATGGAGTCAATAATTATCAGAAAATATTAAAAGCAGTTGAGAAAAATTCAAAGACGGATCTGACATGGGACGATATGCTGGATATCGGAAAAAACTATTTACCGGCTTTTACGACGATTCATCAAGAGCAGCTGCAAGGGGAAGGGCAAATGTTGAATGATGTCTACTATCAGCTTTTAGGGGTCAATCAGCTCTTACACATGCAAAATACACTCAGAGAACAACTGGCCCTCCCTCCAAACAATCAGCTTTCACAAGGAGATGAACATACGCAAGGCTATGTGAACTATCAGTTCTATGATGACAGTGCAGTGTTTTCCGATGGTGAGGATGCGAGTGAATAAAACCATATAGCTGTCTTTCGATCATTTGAGGGTGTGTCGCTTTACACATCTCCTTCAACTGTTTGATAGGATAGCGGAATCGATACATGGGCAACTGCTTGTGTGTCGATTTTTCGTTTATATGAAAGATCCCATCGCTTCAATCGATCTAGTTTTCCACAAAAACTGAAATGTATATCTTGTTTCACGAAATCAACAAATGAAAAAACATAAGAAAGCTTAAAAAAACAATTTTTTCATGAAAGAGTGAAAATGAAACAATCTATCTGTGAAACATTCAGGCAGATATCGTTGAGTTTTTATAGTTTTTTCTAAGGATTAATGGATATTTTTTGTTTTTTCTGTTTCAGATCGAATTTTTTGGTAAAATAGGACAGTAGTCATTATAGATTGGAAGGATAGATGAGATGAAGAATTTGAAAGATAAAGTTGTCCAAGGGATACGTAAGGGGCCAGAAGAACCAAAGGCCAAATCGTATCGCAAATCTCATGTTCCATTTCGATTGAACTTTTTGTTTTTTATTATATTTGCTTTGTTTGTATCATTGATCGTCCAATTAGGCTATCTACAGATCGTCAATGGCGACAATATTGAGCAGCAATTGAAAGCTTCATCTGTAGTGGAAGTAAAAGGAAGTGCCCCTCGGGGGATGATTTACGATGCTTCTGGGAAAGCTTTAGTGGAAAATCAAGCCAATGCAGCAATCACTTTTACCCGTGGAAACAAAATGACCGCTCAAGATCTTTTAGAAACGGCCAAAAAATTGAGCGAGTTGATCGAAATGCCAGTCGACAAAAACTTGTCTGATCGAGATCTTAAGGACTTTTGGTTGGCAGATGAAGACAATCTTGAAAAAGCAACTGAACGATTGAGTGATGAAGAGCGTTCTTTAGGTACTTCTGAACAATATGCGGCAACCGTTGAGAAAGTGACTGAAGAAGAAATCAATTTTTCCGATGCCGAATTAGAAGCAGCCACGATTTTCAAGCGGATGAACAGCGCACAATCCTTGAGTACGGTCTTTATTAAGACGTCGGATGTGTCTGACCAAGAATTGGCAGTTGTTGCTGAAAACATGGTCGATTTACCAGGAATCTCCACCGGGACCGATTGGACACGAAAGATCGTTGAAGGAAGTTCTCTGGCTAGTTTGATCGGAACGGTGACTAGTGAAGAACAAGGAATACCTGAAGAAGTTTTAGACGAATTCTTAGAAAAAGGTTACGCACGTAATGATCGCGTTGGACGTAGTTATTTAGAACAGCAATATGAAGAAGTTTTACAAGGAACAAAATCCATCTCTGAAATATCGCTTGACAACAACAACAATATTGAAAGTCAAAAAGAAACCTTTGCAGGCGCAAAGGGGGATAATCTGGTTCTAACACTCGATGCTGAATTTCAAGCGAAAGTTGACAAGATTTTGCAAGACAATTTTCAAAAACTGATTGATTCTGGTGCTGCAGAGTATTCCCCAGGGGTATACGCAGTGGCGTTAAATCCGAAAACCGGCGGTGTCCTTTCCATGTCCGGGTATCATCATGACACGGGATCAAATGAAATGCAGGAAAATGCCATTGGTACCTTTATTAATTCCTTTGTACCAGGGTCCGTCGTCAAAGCAGGAACCTTGGCTGCCGGTTGGGAAAACGGCGTCTTAAACGGCAACGAAGTGCTGCTGGATCAACCAATCAGAATCGGCTCCGATGTAAAAGCTTCTATTTTCAACCCAACTGGGGCAAATAATCGCAATCTTTCTGCGGAGCAGTCATTGGAAGTTTCTTCTAACTCCTATATGATGCAAGTCGCTTTACGTTTGATGGGCATCAATTATCAGTCAGGCATCTCGATTCCAACAGTGGATCGTCAAGGGGATGTCTACGAAAAACTCCGTTCCTCTTTTGCCTCTTTTGGTATGGGAACTGAAACAGGTATCGATTTACCAGGAGAAGCAACTGGTATCAGCACATCTATTGAGAACATGGACCCTGTCAGTGATGGCGGAAAGATCCTCGACTTAGCATTCGGCCAGTTTGATACTTATACGACACTGCAACTGGCACAATATGCAGCAACTGTTGCTAATGGTGGCAAAAGATTGCAGCCTCACATCGTTGACGGAATCTACGACAATGATGAAACAGGCGGACTAGGTTCGCTGATTGAGGACATCGAACCAACGGTATTGAACGAGGTTGGTTTATCAGATGCGCAAATGCAAATTATCCAAAATGGTTTTTACGATGCGGTTCATGGAACGGATGCTTGGGCAACTGCCAAAGGCTTGGCTTCTGCGAAAATGGAAGTCTCTGCCAAAACAGGTACTGCCGAAACACCCATCGTGGATAGTAATGGCAATACCATCAGCTTAGTTAACTTAAACATCGTTGCCTACGGTCCAAGTAGTGATGCGGATATTGCGATTGCGATCGTGATGCCTCAATTAAAAGGAGACACCGATACGCATCCCAATATTCAAATCGCGAAAGAGATCATGGATGCTTATTACGACTTGTATATGAAATAAACAAAAAATCGCAGTGAAAGCTGCGGTTTTTTTAGTTTATAAGAATGCGGATAAAAAACCATCTTTTAGTGAGAAAGGCTTGCTATTTTTGAATGATTGGCTTAGAATACTAGCGGTCAAGAGATAATTTTGATTTATACGATAAATAAAAAGATAAACTGATAATAAAAGGGGCCCTAAGCACAATCATGAACAAGGAATGTTTAAGCAAACAAGAACTGATGAAACAGTTGGGACAATTTACACCAGCTGAAAAAAAAGAGATTCGTGAGTACTTGCAACGGAAAAATCCATTGCTTTTTCGTAAATTTGAGCGAATGAAACACGATCTTTACCGCTTGGAATCACGGCGTGTCCAATGCGAAATTGAAAATAACGAAAAGGAGTTAGATCTTTTAAACGATAAGATCCTTTTGAAAAAAGAAGATTTTCTTGAGCTGTTATTAGCTATTCGAAAGAAAAGAGGGTAATGGATGGAATTTATTGAACTCGTCATTATCATTGCAATTCTCGTCACGTTATCAAATGTGGCGAGCAAAATATTACCCTCGGTACCGATCTTTTTTATTCAAATCATCTTAGGGATTTTACTAGGTTTAACAGAAATGGGACAGGAAATCGCTTTTGAACCGGAAATGTTTTTAGTAATGATCATTGGACCATTGCTGTTTCGTGAAGGAGAACGAGCAGATGTACCTGAAATCCTCAAAAACAGCAAGATCGTATTGTTTTTGGCTTTTGGCGGCGTTTTAATGACACTGTTTGCTGTCGGCGGAACGCTCCATTGGTTGATGCCCACGATTCCTCTGGCTGCTTGTTTCGCTTTTGGTGCTGCGTTAGGACCAACTGATGCAGTGGCAGTCTCCTCATTAGCAAAACGTTTGAAAATTTCCAAAAACATTATGCACATTCTGGAAGGCGAGGGCTTACTGAACGATGCTTCAGGGGTTACCGCATTGCAGTTTGCTATCGTAGCTTTGACCACCGGGAGCTTTTCAGCAGCCAACGCAGGGTTCCAGCTCCTATTCTCTAGTATCGGCGGCGGGCTTGTCGGTTACTTGATCGTGTGGCTGAAACGCCGAATTTTGCGCTTTATTGAAAAAATCTCGGCACAAGATGTCACAGTATACTTATTGATTGAACTGCTCTTGCCATTTGCTGCCTATTTGCTGGCCGAAATGATTGGCGTCTCAGGGATTATCGCAGCAGTTGTGGCAGGTGTAGCCCAAGCCCAAAGAAAACGCCGGATCTCATTGTTTGATGCAGAGCTGGCGAACATTTCAGAAAGTACTTGGTCGACCATTGTCTTTACATTGAATGCATTGGTGTTTCTTTTTCTAGGAATCGAGTTGTCACAAGTATTTTCACCAATCTGGGAGAGCAATAATTATGCAAACTGGCATCTAGTGATTACGATTTTGGTGATCACGGCGGTGATCTTCCTTGTTCGTTTTCTCTTTTTGTTGTTTTACTATTGGTTTTTACAGTCAAAAAAACAAGTATCAATGAATCAAGTCGCCTTGTTGACTTTTGGCGGAGTCAAGGGAACAGTCAGTTTGGCAGCCATCTTTATTTTGCCTGTGATGGTGCATGATGCACCCTTTCATGAAAGAGGCTTGCTTCTGTTTTTGACCGCTTGTGTGATCTTACTGACATTGATCATCAGCGTGATGGTCTTGCCATACTTGGCAGATGGGGAAGCTGCCGAAAGCGTCGACTTCAATCACTTGCTGATCTTAGAAGACGTCATCGAACAATTGGAAGCAGAAGAAAAGCAAGAACTCTCGGATAAAGGCCGTTTAGCGATCGATGCTGTCATCAATTCCTATGAAAATCGGCGCTGGGAGTTGTATCGCAATAGTTTGACTGATTCAGAAAAACAAGAAATCCAAGAAATTCAAGGATTGATCCTATCGATCGAACAAGACGGCTTGGATGAAGCTTATCGAAATGGGAAAGTCAGCTTAAATGGCTACCGTTTTTATTCACGGTTTATTTCTCAGCAACAGCATTCCCTCGCAAAACAAATTCTCTCATTCTTTAGTTTTTGGCTCTTCTTTATTCAGCGATTTATCCGTATTTTGATTCATCCTCGCTTGTTTTTACAGCGACAGCAGCAGCTAAAAGCTGCCTTGAAGCAACGAGACATTTCTGAAGTACAAAAAATTTACATAAAGAACAGTGAATATATTTTTCATAGTTTGAGCAATTTAGAAGATGTCTATGATTCCTCGCTGATCAATTTCTTTATTCGTCAACGAGAAATGAGCATCAAACGATTTGAACACAGCAATTTCATTGAAACGATCATGATCGAGCAAGACCCGATTTTTGTTAAGAAAGTCCTTTGGGGCTATTACCTTGAGCGCAAGACGATCGATGAATATGAAGTGGCGGAAAAAATCTCAACGATTTCTGCAAATGAATACCGACGCAATGTCAATCTGTTAGAATCGTATGCGATGTCTCGAGCAGAAGAACAGCCGAAGCAGCGAATGTTTCGCCGATAATACGTCTCAAGAGGCGCACAACTTGAGGCACGTTTTATGGAGTGTCTTCGTCAGGTTATTCCTAAAAGATGATCAACAGCGATGATCAGAAGGAGTAGACTGACGAAGGCATTCTTTTTTTACAAAAATTGATTTTTTTCTCTCATCGTTTCCGCTGATGAAATGTGGTACAATGAGCGAAGAAAAAACTCAGGAGGGATTCTGTGAAAGAATTAAAAGTAAGTGAATTAACCAAAACATATGGTGAAAAAACACTGTTTGATCAGCTTTCTTTTCTGATACATGAAAAAGATCGAATCGGTTTGATCGGTGTCAATGGCACGGGTAAATCGAGTTTGTTACGGATCTTGGCCGGTTTGGATCGCGGTGATGGCGATCGCCAAACGGTATTTGCCGCCCAAGATTATCGCATCGGTTTCTTGACTCAAGACAATCAGTTACAAGAAGAATTATCTGTTGTAGATGCTGTTTTTCAAGGCACCAGTCCGCTGATTCGCGTTGTTCGTGACTATGAAAAAGCGCTGATTGCCTTAGAGAATAATGGCTTGGATCAACAAACGCAACGGAATTATCAGTTGGCAGAAGAAGCGATGAATAAAGCCGATGCTTGGAATACAGATACAACTGCCAAGATCATTTTACAAAAACTTGGGATCAATGAGTTAGAAAAAAAGGTCAGTGAATTATCTGGAGGTCAAAAGAAACGAGTGGCTATGGCTCAAGTATTGATCGATGAACCAGACTTGTTGTTATTGGATGAACCGACTAACCACTTAGATTATGATGCGATCCAATGGTTGGAAGGCTATCTAAAAAATTATCGGGGTGCATTATTGATGGTGACCCACGATCGCTACTTTTTGGATCGAGTCGTTAATCGGATCTTTGAATTGTCCTTTGGTAAGCTACATGAATATCAGGGCAATTACGAGACGTATCTTCATGCTCGAGCAGAAAGAGAACGTGTGGAGGAGACGCAAGAAGACAAGCGCAAGCAGTTGTACAAACATGAGTTGGCTTGGATTCGCACTGGAGCGAAGGCCCGTACAACGAAACAACAGGCACGGATCGATCGTTTCGATGATTTAAAAGAAAACCTACATCAAGTAAAACGAAACGGCGAAGTGGCCATTGATGTTGCTACG
This sequence comes from Enterococcus casseliflavus NBRC 100478, assembly GCF_001544095.1. GTDB lineage: Bacteria > Bacillota > Bacilli > Lactobacillales > Enterococcaceae > Enterococcus_D > Enterococcus_D casseliflavus. The sequence goes on from NZ_BCPT01000008.1 coordinate 26,824, forward strand.
ACACGCTTAGGCAAACAAGTCTTAGAGCTAAAAGATGCGAGTTATCAGATTGAAAACAAAACGATTTTGTCTCACTTTGATTTGTTGATTCAATCAAGAGAACGCTTAGGGATCACAGGAGAAAACGGAGCGGGTAAATCAACGTTGCTCAATATTTTAGCTGGACGCCTGCCTTTAGAAGAAGGAGAGCGTACGATGGGCGTGACTGTGAAAATGGCTTATTATACGCAAACGATTGAAGCGATGAACCCTGATCAGCGAATGATTGCGTATTTGCAAGAAGCAGCCGAGGAAGTGCAAAAAGTGGATGGCTCCCAAGTCAGTGTCGCAGAAATGCTGGAACAGTTTTTATTTCCGCGATCCATGCATGGCACCAAGATCGGCAAGCTGTCTGGCGGGGAAAAACGACGACTATTTTTACTCAAGCTATTGATTGGACAGCCAAATGTTCTCTTGTTAGATGAACCGACCAACGATTTGGATATTGATACCTTGACGATTTTGGAAAGTTATTTGGAAACATTTCCAGGTGCAGTCATCACTGTTTCCCATGACCGCTACTTTTTAGATAAAGTTGCCCAAAAATTGCTGATCTTCGAAGGAAATGGCAGGATTACGTCCTACTTTGGTTCCATCAATGAATATCTAGCAGCCAATACCAATAAAGCTAGTTCGAGTGTACTAGAGCCAAAAGAAACAAAAACCGATTCACTTTCTGCTGAAAGTGAGGCGTCTGCTGCAGCGCCTGTCAAAAAGAAACTGAGTTATATGGAACAAAAAGAGTGGGCGACGATTGAAGATGATATCGCGGCATTAGAAGAAAAAGCAGCCGCTTTGACCGAAGAAATGAATCATCAAGGCGCGGACTTTACTAAGCTGCAAAAATTACAGCAAGAAATCAGCGAGGTTGAAACGCAACTGGCAGAAAAAATGGATCGTTGGGAATATTTGAGCGAATTTGTGTAGAGTAAAGGAGAGAACGATGGAACAAGCATATTTAGATCTAGGAAGAAAAATATTAGCAGAAGGCAATGATAAAAGTGATCGTACAGGAACGGGAACACGCAGTGTCTTTGGTCATCAAATGCGTTTTGATCTGTCCCAAGGCTTTCCATTGCTGACAACAAAAAGAGTTCCTTTTGGCTTGATCAAGAGCGAATTATTGTGGTTTCTAAAGGGAGATACCAATATCCGCTACCTGCTGGAACATAATAACCACATTTGGGATGAATGGGCGTTTGAACGCTATATTAAAAGTGATGCTTATACAGGTCATGATATGACAGACTTTGGTCGCCGTTCATTAGTGGATGAAGCTTTCAATGAACAGTATCAACATGAGTTGAAACTATTTTGTGAAAAAATCTTAGCCGATGATGCTTTCGCTGAAACTTTCGGCGATTTGGGCCATGTATATGGGTATCAATGGCGGCATTGGGAAAAAAGTACGGGCGGGTTTATCGATCAAATCAAAGAAGTGATCGACATGATCAAAACGACGCCGGATTCTCGCCGTCTGATCGTCTCCGCATGGAATCCTGAAGATGTACCGACGATGGCGTTGCCACCTTGTCACACAATGTTTCAATTTTATGTTCATGAGGGTCGCTTAAGCTGTCAGCTGTATCAACGCAGTGCCGATGTCTTTTTAGGCGTTCCCTTCAATATTGCTAGTTATGCGCTATTAACGCACCTGATTGCTCATGAAACTGGACTAGAAGTCGGGGATTTTGTCCATACATTAGGCGATGCTCATCTGTACAGCAATCATATGGAACAGATGAAGGAACAGTTGACTCGTTCGGTACGTCCTGCGCCAACCTTACAGTTAAATCCTGAAAAACAGTCGATTTTTGATTTTGAAATGGAAGATATTACCTTGGCAGGGTATGATCCGCATCCAACGATCAAAGCACCGATCGCAGTTTAAGTGGTTGTTTGGTTTCATTTCATAAAGAAAGGAATGAGGCGTAATGGTAAATACCCACAAGCGAGGCTTTGCGGCGACCTTTCATCAGAGACATGCTGGATCGATTACTGTAGCGCTCATTGAGCAAGTCATCGATTTCTTGCATCAGCACTATGCTGCAGTTTGGCTATCCGTATCCGAAGAAACAGTGCCAGAGCTAAAGGAAGCCATTCGATCAAATCAGCAGTGTACTGCCATTTTTATACCAGCAAAAGGAGCAGCGGATGCCCGCAGAAGGCTTGTTTTTGCTGCCCAGCACCACCTGCCAGCTCTGGATTCGCTGCATATTTGTGATTTTGATCGCGTGGTGACGTGGATTAAGACCTATCCAGAAGAACTAGTGGCAATAAGCAAAAAGCCTTTACCTGCGAATACGTATTGTATCCTTGGACGAACTGCAAGGGCATTTGCGAGTCATCCGCAAACGTGGCAAAGAACGGAGCGCCTGATCAACGAGATCGCTGCTGACTTCTTTCAAATAGAAGAAGTTGATGTCGCAGCTGGCAGTGCTCTCTTTCCAATTTCCCTGATACCGACCTTGCTGAAAAACAACAACGCGCATTTAAACGATGGGGAATGGCCGCGAAATGTCCAAGGAAGCGGCGGCACAATTGTTTACCAAGCCTGTGATGGCTTGCGCTTTGAGGAGCGCAACAAAGATCCATTTGAGCATGAATCAGCTTTTCAGCTGATGCAGCGGCTGCAGGTTGCTGCTATTATTTCGGAATCATTTTATACAGAAGGGATGTAATTTTTATGTTGATCGCACTTTGGGCACAAGATCAAAAGGGGTTGATCGGAGCGGATGGTACACTGCCGTGGCATTTGCCGAATGATTTGAAATTTTTTAAAGAGCAAACTATCAATAATACGATTATAATGGGGCGCAAAACCTTTGAAGGCATGGGAAAAAGATTACTGCCACAGCGTACGACGATCGTTTTGACGAGTGATCGGGATTATCAAGCCAACGGCGCCTTAGTGATGCATGACCGTGAGGAAATTTTGGCGTATGTGAAGCAGCAAGAGCATCCCGTTTTTTTAACTGGTGGAGCAGGTGTTTTTGAAGCGATGATTGACGATTGCGATCAATTGTACCGTACAGTGATCGCTGCGGAATTTAACGGAGATGTGTATTTCCCAGAGATTGATTGGACGCAATGGAAACTTGATCATGTGATCGATGGGATTGTCGATGAAAAGAACCATTATCCCCATCAATTTGAATTTTATCGTAGAAAATAAAAGAACAGGAAGCTTTCTGCAGCGAAAGTTTCCTGTTCTTTTTTTGTAAGCAGGCTTCATTTTTAGGTATACAACAAGACGGAAAAGTACATCAGTCCAGCACCTAACATAACGAATAAGTGCCAAACCACATGCATGAACCGAACGGATTTTAAACTATAGAATAGCGCACCTACAGTATAAGAAACACCACCGCTTGCTAGTAAAAAGGTTCCCCAGTAGCCTAAATGTTCGATCAGAGGTTTAAAGGCAATAACACATAACCAGCCCATGATGATGTAGATCAGGGTGGAGATTTTTGAGACGGTCTCTTTTTTATGAAGAGTCAGTGACTTATAAACGATGCCGCTAATTGCTAGTAGCCAAATCAAGACAAAGAGTGACCAGCCAAGCCAGCCTTGGATACTAAGCAAGCAAAAAGGTGTATAACTTCCAGCGATCAGCAAGAAAATGGAGGCATGATCAAAGACTTGGAAGACCTTTTTTGCTTTGGTAAAAATCAAACTGTGAAATAAGGTAGAAAAGAGGAAGAGCAAAATCATCATCGACCCATAAATGGCATAGGAAACGATGTGGATAGGTGACCCTAGATTTGCCCCCTTGATTAAGAGGATGACCAGTCCTGCGATACTCAGTCCTAATCCGATCCCGTGGGTTACTGCATTTAATACTTCATTGACGATCAAATATCTGCGACTAAACTTCATGTGCTGCATTCGGCACCGTCCTTTCGAATCGAAATTAGATGAAAAAAAATTTTCTCTCTGTTATACTTAGTATAAATGGTCTATGGTTATTTTACCACGAAAAAAGACTTGATTTAAAGAGAGAGTGAATATATGATGGCAAATCTTAAAATTGTGACAGATTCTTCCAGTACGATGGAACCAAGTGTCCGTGATGCTTTGGCTATCCATGTCGTGCCTTTATCTGTAATGATCGATGGTGTCGTTTATCCAGATGATGAAACGCTGCCGGGAGAAAAATTTATGCAAATGATGGCGCAAGCCAAAGAATTACCTAAAACTAGCCAGCCGCCGATCGGTCATTTTGTAGAACTGTATGACGAATTAGGCAAAGATGGCAGTGAAATACTATCGATTCATATGACCAAAGGTCTTAGTGGAACTGTGGAAGCGGCTCGTCAAGCCAGTCATTTATCAAAAGCCAAAGTCACTGTGATCGATAGCGACACGACAGACCAAGCGTTGGCTTTTCAAGTGATTCGGGCAGCAGAATTGGCTAAAGCCGGTAAGACATTAGAAGAAGTTTTACCAGAAGTGGATCTGGTGCGTGAGCATACAAAATTATTTATCGGCGTTTCAACGTTAGAAAACTTAGTAAAAGGTGGGCGCATCAGTCGTGCCAAAGGTCTTTTATCGAGCTTACTGAACATGAAAGTGATCATGGATTTTGATCATTCAGAACTGATTCCAGTCGTCAAAGGACGCGGCGTCAAGACGTTCAATAAATGGTTTGAGGAATTAAAAGCAGAATTGAAGAATATGCCAAAAGTGACGAAAATTGGTATTTCTCATGCAGAAGGGTTAGAAATCACGGAACGTTTCCAAAAAGAACTAGCAGAATTGTTTCCTGACTTGGAGATCCCATTGCTTCACACAACACCGATCATCGCCACTCATACAGGTAGAGGTGCGTTTGCGATCACTTACAGTACGGAATAAAAAAGGTGCTTCCTTTCAGCGATTCGTTTGACGACGAATCGCTTTTTGGTGTATGAAAAGCTGAAAGAAAGAAAAAGCAGAATGAAGCTGCGATTCTTTGTCTATTCAGAGAGTAGGGAGCTGTTTTCTTTCTTAAGTTTGAAGGATTGCGACTAGGAATTTTATGAGAATTTTGTTAAAATAGCAAAGATTACAAAGGAGTTTGAATACCTGTGAAATGGAAGAAATTAGTAACTTATTTGATCGTTGTGGGACTGATAGCCGTTGGAACGGGTGTACTGTTTCATTTAGCTATTCCCAAAGCGCAACCACTGCTGACCCCTGTGGATAAGCTAGCAGCCAATGATTCGAAAAAATCCGCCATTGAATACCTCGCACTTGGGGATTCATTGACAGAGGGTGTTGGAGATGAAACAGCTCGGGGCGGCTTTGTGCCTATTTTGGCAGGAGATCTAGAGGACCGCTATGATCTGAGCAATTTAGTAACCAAAAATTATGGGGTCGCTGGTGAACGAAGCGACCAGATTTTAAAACGAGTCAAAAATGATGAAGACTTGCGCCAAGACCTTAGTCAAGCGGACCTGATTACTTTGACCGTCGGCGGAAATGACGTCTTAAAAGTGATCCAAAGCAATTTCTTCGGTCTGAGTATCGAGACGTTTACGGAACCGATGGCAGAATATAATGAACGCTTAAAAGATTTATTCGCTCAAATCCGTGAACTAAATAGCGATGCCCCAATCTATGTTTTGGGTATTTACAATCCATTTTATCTGAACTTTCCAGAGATCACCGACATGCAGACGATCATTGATAACTGGAATAAACAGACGGAAACGTTCGTCAATCAGCAAGAAAATGCCTTTTTTATTCCTATCAACGATTTGCTCTATAAAGGGTTAAGTGATGAGGTCGGTATTGCGGATACAGAAGAAGACGCAACTGAGGAAACAACACAAACAACCGACACTGGAAGTTTACCTGAGTCATCGGCGCCAAATGCTGATGAGACACAAAGCAGCACGTCGGCGACTACCGACTCATCGCAAGCTGTCGGGAATAATATCACCAACAATGTTTTGTATGAAGGCGATCGCTTCCATCCCAATAATCTTGGGTATCAACTGATGGCGAATGCCGTTCGCGATGAAGTGATCAAAACACAAAACTATTGGTTGCTAGAGGAGGAAGCAAAATGAAACCAAGCGAATCAAAGAAGCAGCCGGAAAAAACAGCTGCAAGCACTAAAAAATCGATCAACTACTGGAAAATTGCTTTTCTAGTTCTGGTCGGCATCCTATTGGGGACAACGGTTTTCTTTGCTTCAAGAATTTTTCAGCAGCGAGAAACTGGCTTAAATGAAAGTGCTGAACTTGTTCAACGGGAGGGCAGTCCTGTTCTGACCGTTAACAGCAACAAAAGCCAAGTCAATCAATTGATTGATTTTTATCTATCTGATTTTCAAAAGGATCAAGAGGTAAAATATAATTTTGAGCTGAGAAACGAAGCACTCTTAACAGGCGAGTTTCAAGTATTAGGGTTTCCTATCACGTTTTATCTCTATTTTGATCCTTATGTGACAGAAGAAGGCAATGTCCAATTAAAAGCCAAAAGTTTATCGATTGGCACCTTGGATTTGCCCACCAGTGAAGTAATGAAAATGATCAAACGTAGTTTTAAATTTCCCGAATGGATCGATGTCAATGCCGATGAACAAATTATACTGATACGATTGGATCAATTCCGCATGCAAAACGGATTGTTCATCAAGGCAAACAAAATCAATCTTGTAGATGATGAAATTCAAATGAGCTTATATTTACCAGCTGAAACGGAGGATGAATAATGGAACGAGCAATTTTTGCAGGTGGGTGTTTCTGGTGTATGATCCAGCCCTTTGATGAACTCGAAGGGGTGCATTCGATTTTTTCTGGCTATACCGCAGGACATACCGAAAATCCAACCTATGAAGAAGTCAAAAGCCATCAAACAGGGCATACTGAAGCAGTAGAAATCATTTTCGACCCAGAAAAAATCAGTTATGAGGAGCTCTTGACGATTTATTGGCAGCAAACAGATCCAACCGATGCTTTTGGCCAATTTGAAGATCGCGGCGACAATTATCGTCCGGTTATCTTCTATTTTAACGAAGAGCAGCGAAAAAAAGCCGAAGCCAGCAAAGCAGCACTTCAGGCTTCCGGTCGCTTTATCGATCCGATCGTGACTACGATCGAACCAGCGCAACCCTTTTATTTAGCTGAAGAAGAACATCAAGAGTACTACAAAAAGAATCCTGAAAATTTTGCTCGCAATCATGCCCGTCGAGCAGCCTTTTTAGAAGATCATTGGGAGCAAGAACATGCGTAAAAGTTTTTATAGCTATTTAATGGCAGTCAAAGGTCCGAGTCATACAGATGAGGCTCAGATCTTTGCCACTCATGCGAGTCATGATATTCAGTTTCCAAAGCACAGTGATGATTATGATGAAGTCTCTTCTTATCTGGAACTAAACGTTGATTATTTGCCATCCATGGATATTTTTGATCGTATCTGGGCAGAGTATCTCGAAAATAACAAATAAAAACGTCCTTCGTTTTGCCTGCACAAATGCTCAGAACGAAGTTGTTTTTTCTCAGAGAGGTGTTGTGAATGAAAAATGTAACGACAAGCCGATATATCGTTTCTCTTGTCTGTGTCGCGATTTTGTCGGGAGGCGGTGTCTACTTATGGCAAACAGCCCAGCAAAATCAGCAGACGACACAACCGGCGACAGAAACGACGACAGAAGCCAGCGGGATGGAGAAAATCCAGTCGTTGTATGACCAGATTCTTGCGAATTATTACCAAGAAGTCGATGAGGATGCATTGATCGAGGGTGCTCTTCAAGGGATGACCGATGCGCTTGACGATCCTTACACGACGTATCTGAACCAATCAGATGCGGATAACTTGGATCAGTCCCTCTCAGGAAGTTTTGAAGGGATCGGTGCTACTTTGTCGATCGTGGAAGACTATCCCGAGGTCGCACAAGCGCCAATCAAAAACACCCCTGCAGAAAAAAGTGGTCTGCGCATGAATGATCGAATCGTCAAAGTTGATGGGGAAGATACGCAAGGTCAGGAATTGTCTGAAGTCGTGAGTAAGATTCGAGGGGAAAAAGGCACGCAGGTGACGTTAACGATTCAGCGTGGAGCAGATACCTTTGATGTGGAAATCACTCGGGACGTGATCCCAATCGAAACGGTCCATGGTGAACTGGTTGAAAATGATGATACGATCGGTCGAATTGATATTACCTCCTTTGCCGAAAACACAGCAGCTGAGTTGAAAGAAACAATCACCGAGTTGCGGGAAGACGGTGCGAAGTCGTTTGTTCTTGATCTAAGACAAAATCCTGGTGGATTGCTGGATCAAGTCCAGATCATGGCAAGTATGTTTTTAGAAAACGGCCAAACGATCGTGAAGTTTGCCAACAATCAAGGGGTTGTCAGTGAGACCAAAGCGAGCGAAGCATTGGATGAAGGATTCAAAGTCACAGAGCCAGTCGTTGTTTTAGTCGACGGCGGCAGTGCCTCCGCAGCTGAGATTTTTGCCGCAGCCTTGCAAGAATCAGCGGATATCCCAGTCGTTGGTACGGAAACCTTTGGTAAGGGGACCGTTCAAAATGTGAAGGATTTGGGGGATAATAGTGAATTAAAAATGACGGTCATGAAATGGCTGACACCGAATGAAAATTGGGTCAACGATCAAGGTGTGATGCCAGACTATGAAGAGGATTATCCAGAATATGCGTATTTCCCGCCATTACCTCGTGATAATGCCTTAAAAGCTGGACAATCGTCAACGGCTGTCAACAATCTGAATCAATTTCTTGAAGCGTTAGGGTATGCCACGAGCGGCGATACCTTCAATGACGAGACGACTGCAGCTGTGAAAGCCTTCCAAGAAGCTCATGACCTAAAGGCAACTGGTGAAGTCGATGCCGACACTGCCCAAGCAATTGAAAAAGAAGTAGCAGAAAAACTCAAAGCAGAGGACCCAGCGTACTTAAAAGCACTGTCCTTGCTTTCAGAAAAATAAGTAAGGAATAAATCGGAGAGGAGGTAGATTTGTGAATGCCAAGAAACAGTGGATCGATCGTTTTTGGCTAGTCGTAAAATATGCCTTGATCGCCTTTGCAACAGCCTTCTTGATTCGGGCATTTTTACTGATTCCGGTTCCTGTTGAAGGGAACTCCATGGAAGGAACGTTGCAACAAGGAGATATGGTAGTCATCGAAAAGATTTCACCGATCCAGCGTTTTGATGTCGTTGTTTTCCAGCTGCCAGATGGTTCGACCTATATCAAGCGGGTGATTGGCTTGCCGGGTGAGTCGGTGAAATATGTCAATGATCAGCTTTACATTGATGATGAACCGGTAGATGAAGATTTTCTAGTGAAAAACCGCAGCAACGATCATGAGTCTGCCTCTTATACCAATGATTTTGATTTGGAATCTTTATTGGGCGTTGAGAAATTAGGCAAAGACAGTTATTTTGTCATTGGTGATAATCGACGTGCCTCTAAAGATAGCCGCTCCTTTGGTCCTATATCAGGCGATGCGATTTTAGGCAATGCCCGCTTTGTTTATTATCCATTGACTCATATTCGGCTGATTTAGACTGAGAAAAATAGAATGTTCCTAACTAAACATCCCCCCTTGGAATCATCTGTTGATTCCAAGGGGGGATTTTGTATAGCAATGATCCTTTTTCAAAAGGATGTGGTTTGTATCGAGAAAAGGGTGGACTTAGGCGCTATTGGCAGTTATTCTTTTTATTTTTTCATTAAAAGCAGCCAAAAGTTTCTGACACAAATTCGTTTCAAAATCACGGTAACGGCAAAAATCAATGATCGCCGTGTTTTCCTCAGTTGTAAAAGGAGGTAAAAGCTGTGGGGAACTCAGAATATAAAAGTCAAAAGGTTCCTCTGTTGGCAGCGTGATCCGTTCAATTTCAACATAGGGCAATCGTTCACATATATTAAACACTTCCATTGAGACCAAGTAATTGGATACATAGACAAAAGCAACTTTAAGCTTATATTTCTGTTCCTTTTCGATGTAAATGGGGTAAAGCAAACACGCTTGATAAAAAGCAAGATCCGTATAACAGGCTTTTAACCACTCGTAGCCTTTGCGGTTTGCTATTTTACGCCAAAAGCTCTGAATCGTATTTGTCAAAATCGTATGTAATGGGTACTTATCTTTGATTATAGTAGCTTCAAAAAAATTTAAAAGAGGAACTTTTTGCTTGAATATGCAGAACTTCAGCAATGTAAGATATGTATTCATATAAAGAAACGATTGTTGGTCGAAATCAAAATCACAGAGAAATTTTTGGCAGTGTGCTTCAAATTCAGCCATCAGTTCCTTTAACTCCGATTTTTCATGCTTGTAACAGTCTTGAATGATCGGAAGGCGCACGTCTGCCGCTGAAGTTAGCATTGGCCAGTAATAAAAAAGGAAAAACAAAGCATTGATCTCAAGAATATCTATAGCTGAATCAATGATTTCAAAAAACGCTGAAAAGAAATCAAGATTTTCACCACTGGGAATAAAGGACTGGTTCGTTAACTGATAAAGATTTGTCGCGTGGCCATTCTTGATACGAAATAGACAGATTTTGCAATGAAGCAAGGCTTCTTTTTTGCCAATCTCATACTTGCTTTTGTACTTCGTTCCTTCGTAAGTCACAAAAAGTTCTTCGATCTCTTGATCAAATGCCTTCGCCAAACTATCTCCTAAAGAAATGTGCCAGATAAAATTAAACAATAAGATGCGAATCACCATCTCCGAACCTGTAAGTGCCATAGCGGACTGATTTAACGTCACGTTGAATTCTTTCAAATGGTCTTGCAGCTTCTTTGTTTGCCGAAAGCAAGTCGAACGACTGATATAGTTTCTTTGGCAAAATGCCAGTAAACTTTCATCTTGATTGGTCAAGATGCTTAACAATAATTTGTAAGAAATACTTTCTTGCGCTAAAAATTGCTGATATTGGTTGTATTCAATCAAATTTTTAGGAAGATTCAGGGTGTTTTTATGTAATGAAAGATTCACTGGGGAGAGATTTTGCAAGTCGATTTGGATCGAGGAAAGTAAACTTTTCAATCGTGTTGCACTTAAGTGGGTCAGATTTTTCACGAACTCTAGGTTGTATTCACCCGGAGCAATTGATAATAGTTTTCCGTAGAGTCCGATTTTGTCTAACGCTCGGGTATCTAAGAGTATTTTTTCAATCAAATGATCACCTTCTTATTTTATTAATAACTTATTTATATAACGGTGTAAAGACACGTCTCAAAACTTTTGCTTTTTTTTAGAAAAATTGAGACAAATTTTTCATAGAACTGTCTCATAAAGAACAAAAATAGAAATCGCAGGTGAAAAACAATAGTTTTTTTACATTATTAAATAACATATCGATAATGAATTAACTTTAAAATAACCAGCTTTTTTTCATTATGAATAACTACAGGTGTGCCAATTAGTTCTATTTTTCAGAAAATAAAAAAAAGAGGTGTCTTTTGCTTCTTTCTTGTATGATCAGCTTGTAATTTTTGATTCTTTGAAAGGAGGTCTTTTTATGTTTTTGACAAAGAGACACCACTGGTTCTCTTTCATTTTCTGTATGTTAGGGGGGATATTATTTTTCATTTATTCGAGTTTGCAAATAAACGGGACAGCAAGTGCACAAGAAGAAAACACGATCACTATTGCTGAAACGAAGCAAGTCAAGCTGACTGGTCACCAAGAGGGCACTCAATTTTCTTTATGCTATCAGCTACCACAAAAAAACAAACAGCAGCGTCTCTGGGTACAACTATACGCGATCGATGAAACGAAGGAACAGTTGTTATTAAAAACAAGCAATGAAGAGATGACTCAAGTCAAGGATGATTCCGCACAGTCTTGGCTTACAACCCAAGATTTCTTGCAAACACCAACGGAACAAGAACTAATCTTTCAGCTGCCTGAAGAAACGAAAAAGCTAAAAATGATGATTCAGATCGAAGAATATGACAAGGAAGGTGAAGTATCGTACAACATACTGTCTTCGAATGAATCAGTTTTTGAAATCCCACTTGCCACAAATTCTGCTTCTTCAGAAACATCAGAAGTCAATTCTGGCACTGGATCCTCTTCAGAAGCCGTGAGTGAGTCGACCTCGGAGCAAGCGTCGAATGAAGGCTCAAAAGAAGTTTCGAACGAAGAAACGAAGGAAGAGACAAATGAGACAGGAACGGCGACAAGTGCTTCTGAAGAGGAAACGCTCACTGAACCATTTAAACAAGAACGTCTTTATCAAAAAACGAGCGTTTCACAGACTTTTGCTTCGATTGAACCAGATTATACGACAGACCAAAGCGGGACGTATCCTGCGGCGAACTGGAAAACCGATGAAAAGAGCAACGTCTTAAATCATCAGGGGAACAAGGATGCAGGCGAAACGTGGGACGGCATAACTACATGGAATGGCGATCCAGCAAATTTGACCCATTCATATATTGAATATGGTGGTGTAGGAGACGAAGCAGATTTCGCGCTACGAAAATTTGCCAAAGAGACGAATACCCCGGGACTATTTGATGTTTACCTAAATGTACGAGGGAATGTTCAACGTCAAATTGATCCTATCGATGTCGTGTTGGTAGTGGACTGGTCAGGCAGTATGAATGAGATGGGACGGATCGCAGAAGTGAAAAAAGGCGTGGATCGCTTTTTGAATCAAATTGAAGGAAGCGGTATTCAGGATAGTGTCTACATGGGCTATGTCGGTTATTCCAGTGATGGCAGCAATTACCAAAACAAAACCTGCCAATTAGGAAAATTTTCTGAAGTCAAAGAGACGATCCGAACGATGACGCCAGAAACAGCAGCGGGGGGGACCTTTACCCAAAGAGGGCTGCGCCAAGCAGGGGATATGCTATCGACGCAAAATGGACATAAGAAAGTCATCGTTTTGCTAACAGATGGTGTACCGACTTACAGTTATCATGTGTCTAAAGTGCATACCCAGGCAGACGGCAGTTATTATGGAACCGCCTTTTCTCTTACTCAAGACCAGCCGATGAATACATCGTTTCTCTACAATGGCTATTTTGCGTTTGATCAACAGAACAATTATAAATGGATCAACAATACCTTTATCGCCACGATTGGTGAAGCGATGGCGTTAAAAGAACGCGGCATCGAGATTCATGGGTTGGGGATTCAACTGCAAGGAGATCAAACCGCTGGGTATACAAAGGCCGATGTCGAGAAAAAAATGAGACAGATGGTTTCTGCTGATGAAGACGGCCATCTTTATTATGAGTCAGCCAATGAAGCAGCGGATATTGCCGACTATCTCGAGAAAAAAGCCCTTCACATTGCGGCAACAGTCACCGATGGCGAGATTACTGACCCCATTTCGCAGCCATTTGTCTACGAAGAAAATAGCTTGTCCGTCAAAAGTGTCGGGTCTGCTGCTCTAACGGTGCAGCCTGACATTTCGATGTCTGACAATACAATCCATGCTTCAGGTCTTTATTTAGGCGAAGGGCAAGAACTGCAAATTCATTATCAAGTGCGGATTCAAACAGAAGCAGCGGATTTTAAACCAGATACTTGGTATCAAATGAATGGCGAAACGGTATTTTATCCGAATCATCAGTCCGATCAAAAGGCATTGTTTGGTGTGCCATCCGCCAAAGCACCTGGGAAGGAGGTGACGATCAAAAAGCACTGGGAAGAATACGATGGCGATACCTCCAGTCGTCCCGAAACGATCTATTTTGAAATAAGCAGGAGTCCTGTCAGCAATGAGAATAGCTGGCAAACAGGGTATCTCAAACTTACTGAGACCGATGCCCAAGATCAGACAACTTGGGAACGAAGCAAGGTTTACGCGCTTTCTGAAAAGGATGGGACGGAGTACGAAGAAACCCGTTTACTGCCGCTGTATAACAATCAAGGAGAAACTTTTGATTATCAAGTCACAAATGAACGAGCAGTGGCAGGTTATGAAGCGACAAAAGTGGACGCTTATACATGGAAAAACACAAAGGCGTTTGTGCCCTTGGCATTAAACCTGATCAAAAAATCCGCTGTAGGAGAGGTGAAGCTGACAGGTGCCATTTTTGAATTAACGGGGGCAGGGGAGACAGTGACCCTTGTGGATCAAGGGGATGGAACGTATGGGCTGCCAGCAGATATTGTGTTGCAAAAAGATCAGACCTATCGTTTGGAGGAAGTCACTGCACCGGCGGGACATCATTTGTCTAAGCAGACAGAGTGGCTAATTCATATCGATGCGCAAGGGAATACGACGATCGATGGGCAACCCGTCACAGTGGACGATCATACGATTACGCTGGAGATCACCAATCCGTTTACAGAAATTCCAGTTGCTATTCGAAAATATACGGTACAAAAAGAGCAGCAAGTACTGTTAGCTGGGGCTGTCTTTTCTCTGCAACAAAAAACAGCAGCGGGGGATTATCAAGAAATTGCCTCAGAAACATCGAATGATGTGGGGATGGCTGAATTTACGATCCTTGAGCCGGGCGCTTATCGCATCTCAGAAACAGCCGGTCCGCTTGGATACGATACGATTGCTGGTGATTATGAGTTTGTCGTTGGTTCAGACGGAAAGATCCAGTATCAAGGGGAAAACGTCGCTGCAGCTGCCAACTGTTGGACTCTTACCCATGGCAATCAGTTAAAACCTTTTGATTTGGTTGTCAATAAACAGGATGAACTGGGACAAGCGCTAGAGGGAGCCAAATTCCGCTTAAGCGGAAACGGTCAGACGATAGAATTACCAGAATCCCAAGAATCGCTAGCGGTATTTCATTTCCATGATCTAACACCAGGCAGCTATACCTTAGAAGAAATTGTTACGCCTACAGGCTATGCTGGTTTAACAGCACCTGTGAAAATCAGGATCGAAGAGGATGGCAGTGTCTTGATTGACGAAAAATTGCAGCCGAATCTTCTTGTTTCTGGAGAAAAGAACAATCAAATAGAATTGATCGTCACCAATCAAGTGAAAGTGTCTCTTCCTGAAACAGGAGGGAATTGGCAAGGGTGGCTGGCGATTCTTTCAGCAGGTCTGCTAGTCCTTTTAGCTAGTAGCTATTTGTACGTTAAGCGCAAAGATAAGCCTTCATTAAAGTAATTTTTCCATTAGCGAATGAAAAACGAAAAAAAAATTAGAAGAGAGGAAAGAACAATGAAAAAGATTTTTAATCATACGAAAATGGTTTGTCTCCTATTTTTACTTCTGCCATTTGTCTTTTTTGGAACGAAAAATCAGCAAGTATCCGCAGAGAGCAATTTGGCACAGGTCCATCTGCATAAAAAGAAAATGGTCAATCTGCCAGGTTCATTGATTCAAAATAGTGGGACTGAGACGGCAGAGTTTGATCAATACCAAGGCTTAGCCGATGTCACTTTTTCTGTCTATGATGTGACCACAGCATTTTATGAAAAACGATCTGCAGGGGCTTCCGTTGAAGAAGCCAAACGTCAAGTCCAAACCTTGACGCCTGGTTCCCCTGTAGCTAGCGGGAAAACAGATGCAGCCGGTGATTTGGTTCTTGAATTGCCGAAAAAACAAGCCGATCGGGATGCAGTTTACACCATTGTAGAAGACCCTAAAGACGGTGTTACCACTGCTGAGAACATGGTGATCGCCTTTCCTGTGTACGAAATGATCCAACAAGCAGACGGGTCGTATGCTTACGGGGAAGAAGAATTAGACACGATTCATCTTTATCCTAAAAATACTGTCACAAATGAAGGAACGCTCCTTGTGAATAAACGAGGAACGGGGGAAAATGAACCACTGAATGATGCGGAATTTGTTATCTCAAAGCAAGAAGGAAACCAACAGACCAAGAAATATATTTTAAGTGCAGCCGATGGACTTTATACGTGGACGACTGACAAACAAGCAGCGTACCGCTTTTTAACAGGTAAACAATATGCTGCTGGAGAAACGACCATCGATGTTGATGAAAACCAAAAAGGACAGTTAAAAGTTGAGCAGTTAGAAACAGGCACCTATCAATTAGAGGAAACGAAAGCCCCAAGTCAAGCCGCCTTGATCGAGCAAGAAACCATCAAGGATTTTTCGATCGCAGCAGGCAATGACGTCACGGTTGAGTTAACAGTCAAGAATGACACGACAAATGTTACCAAAACAACACCACAATTAGACGGCAAAGACGTGGGAATCGGCGAAAGAATTCAATATCACCTAACGGTCAATATCCCATTAGGTATCCAAGACAAAGTAGGAGCAGAAAACAAATACAAACATTTCCAATTGATCGATGCGCACGATCCAGCATTGACTTTTGAAAACACAGCAGAGGGAGAAACTGGCTATGCGTTGTATGATGGAGAAAAGAAAATCGATTCAACGAACTATCAAGTAACGGAAAAAGAGCATGGCTTTACGGTAACCATCAATCCAGAATTTGTGCCGCAATTAACGCCGGGAAATCAATTGCGCTTTGTGTATTATATGTATTTAAATGAACAGGCTATGCCTATCAATGGCTTTAAGAATGAAGCAAATGTAGAAACAGATTTCATGACGGATCAAACACCGCCAAGCGTGGAAGTTTTGACAGGGGGCAAACGCTTCTTAAAAGTCGATGGGGCTGTGACCGCTACCGAAGCGCTGGCAGATGCAGTTTTTGTTGTACGAGATCAAGACCGTGATGATACCAACTACTTGAAAATCGAAGAGGGAACCAAACAGGTATCTTGGGTGCAAACAGCGGATGAAGCGACGAAATTTACCACAGGTACAGATGGATTGGTTGATATCATCGGGTTGAAATTTGGCACGTACTATTTGGAAGAAGTAAAAGCACCGAAAAATTACGTGCTGCTAACAAATCGCATCGCTTTTGAAGTCCATGAAACGTCTTATGGAACGAAAGAGCAATTGGGAGAGCCCGAAAAAGTTCCTAACCGCCGCAAAGGAACCTTACCAGCAACTGGTGGTGTCGGCACCTATTTAATGGGCGCAATCGGAGTGGTGATCGTTGGTTTAGCAGGGGGGTATTTTGTAAAACGGAAAGGGTAAGTAAATGAGATGAAAAAAGCACGATGAGTATCAGACGAAGAAATGGCGCAAAAGCACCAACTAGAAAAGTAACTTTATTGGATTTTCTGATGGGTGTTCTGCTGCTGCTAGGGGTTTTGATCATCAGTTATCCTTTTGTAAGTAATCAGCTCAACACGTTTTTTGATCAACAGTTGATCAGTTTCTACCAGAGCCAAGCCAAAAAAATGAGTGAAATAGAAAAGCAACAAAAAAGGAACCAGTTGGAACGAGCGAATCAAGAGCTGGCACAGCAGCCCAGCAATCCTGGAATCAAAGAAACGCAAGATTTATCAGAAACAAGGGACTCAGAATCAGGCGATACACCTGATTACTATGAACGACATACGATCGGTGTTTTAAAGATCCCCGTAATTGGTGTCGCTCTCCCGATTTTTGATCAAACCACCGATACGTTGTTAAAAAGAGGCGCAACATTATTGGAGGGCGCTTCGTATCCAATAGGTGGTGAAGATACCCATGCGGTTTTGTGCGGACACCGAGGGTTAACGAGTGCAACGCTCTTTACTGATCTGCCTAAGCTGCAGATCGGTGATGAGTTTTATATCGAAACGTTTGATGATACATTGGCGTATCAAGTAGATCAGATAAAAACGGTCGACCCTGATGATACTCAGGCATTAAAAATTGTGAAAGGCAGCGATTACGTCACGCTGTTGACCTGTACCCCCTATATGGTCAATAGCCATCGTTTATTGGTACGGGGCAAAAGAATTCCTTATGTTGAAGAAAAAGAAACAGCCGCCGCCAAAAAAGCACAGCAGCAAAAAGTAGGATTGATGCTAGGCGTGATCACTGTTCTTATCCTCCTCTTGTTGATTAGTAACAGGATTCAGCGGAAAAAACGTCTTCATTCGAATACTTCCATTGATGAAAAGTAAGGATCGTTCGTTTTTCTCACTAAGTAGAAGAAAATGACTTTTTAACCTTAGTCAGAATGAAACATGTCGTGTGAAATATGGTACAATAACTAAGATAAAAGATAGCAAAAAAGCAGTCAGACTATTGTGAGTGTGTTAGGAAAAACCAAAATAAAGCGTTAAGGATGCTTCATTCAACCACTTCCCCAAAATTAAAAGTCAAGGAGCGTTGAAACAAACGCGCTCGAAGCTTTTCCTATGCACCAGGTTGAAAAAAGAACATTGATCCGCAAACAGTTCAGCTAGTTTGCTGCACTGATGGGACTCTCTGACTCAAAAAAAGCAAGCAGCCTTCGTTCTTGTCACCTATAGACTACACGAATATAAAAACGACTGTCTTTTTTATCAATTCGAAGAAGTACCAAGGAGGAAAACGTTCAAATGACCATTCAATGGTTTCCAGGCCATATGGCGAAAGCCAGACGTGAAGTAAGTGAAAAATTAAAGTTCGTGGATATCGTTTTTGAACTCGTGGACGCACGCTTGCCGATTTCATCCCGCAATCCCATGTTAGATCAATTATTACAACAAAAACCACGATTGATCTTGATCAATAAAGCGGATCTCGCAGATCCCGTTCAAACCAAAAAATGGGAACATTATTTCCAAGCACAAGGCTATCTAGCACTGGCAATCAACGCCCAAGACAATCAAGGGGTTAAAGCCATTGTTCCTACAGCGAAACAAGTCTTGAAGGAAAAAATTGCTCGCGACAAAGCGAGAGGCTTGAAGCCTCGTGCGATTCGAGCAATGGTGATCGGCATCCCGAATGTCGGAAAATCGACCTTGATGAACCGCTTAGTAGGGAAGAAAATCGCTCAGACGGGCAATAAACCCGGCGTGACGAAAGGGCAGCAATGGCTGCGTTTTGGGACTGATCTAGAGCTTCTAGATACGCCCGGGATCTTATGGCCAAAATTTGAAGATCCGGAGATCGGCAAGAAGCTGGCATTGACCGGTGCGATCAAAGACCAGCTGATCCATTTGGATGATATCGCATTGTATGGACTTGATTTTTTTGCCCGCTATTATCCTGAAAGAATCGCGAATCGTTACCAATTAAAAGCGGAAGAAGAGGCGTTGTTAGCGCCAGATCTGTTGATGAAAATCACGGAAAAACGTGGCTATAAAGACAATTACGATCGAGGAAGCGAACTCGTTGTCTTCGACATTCGGCAAGGGAAATTGGGCCGATATACATTAGATCGAGTGGAGGAAATGGAAAGCCAAGATGAAACAACCGATTAAGACAATCAAAGAGCGATTATTTGATCCAGCTTTCAATGACCAAGCGTATTTACAGGCGCTGCAAGCAGATGAACGAGCGGGGGTCCAAAAGCTGCTGCAACAATACGAGAAACAGCGAGTGAAACACCAGCTATTGCAGGAAAAATACGAAGAAATGATGCGTTTTGAAAACGAAGCATTTCAGCAAGGCGCCCGTTTTATTGCTGGTTTAGATGAAGTAGGGCGCGGACCATTAGCAGGCCCCGTGGTGTCAGCTGCGGTCATTTTGCCTAAGGATTGTCAGATCTTAGGTCTAAATGATTCCAAACAGCTTTCTGCGAAGAAAAGAGAAGAGCTGTTTATCGAAATTCAAAACAAAGCCGTTGCTGTCGGTATCGGTGTCGTCAGTCCAGAAGAAATCGATCGGATAAATATCTATCAAGCCAGTCGTCTAGCAATGAAAGAAGCCTTGATCGACTTAGCAGTCAAGCCCGAGTATTTGCTGATCGATGCGATGACGATCGAGACGGAAATCCCTCAACAAAGCTTGATCAAAGGAGATGCCCGTTCCATTTCCATTGCCGCAGCAAGTATCATCGCCAAGGTATATCGAGACAATTTAATGAAAGATTTTCATGAAGTCTATCCTTTTTATGGGTTTGATCAAAATGCTGGGTATGGAACCAAAGTCCATTTAGAAGGGCTAGCTGCCCACGGAATCTGTCCTATTCATCGAAAAACATTTGCGCCAGTAAAACAATATCTATAAATTTCATCCATCCCTCTTTTTTTAGCGAATCTTATAAGTAAGATTACTAAGAAAAGAGGGCTTTGTTTATGAAGTATCAACAAGCAACAGATTTTGAAAAACAGTTGATAAAACTGTACTACTGTCAGGGAATTGGTCTGCAAGGTTGTTGGAAGATCATTTGGCATTGGTTGGAAACAAAAGAGATGAATTGTTCGCTGGAAGAGATGATTGCCATCGGGGTCCTTCCACAGCACCGTGCGGTTTTTCGGCGATCATGGGAGCGATTGACAGACGAACACATCGCACAAAAGATGGGCGCACAAAACTACCTCACTTTCTTCTCGGCGGAGTATCCGATGCTTTTACGACAAATTGCAGACCCGCCATTGATGCTTTTTTATGAAGGGAATCTGCAATTGCTACAAACGACCATGATTGGCTTTGTTGGTGCAAGAACGGCGTCCTTATACGCACGAAAAGTTTGCGAAAAGCTGATTCCACCTCTAGTGACGGAAAATTATACCATCGTTAGCGGATTGGCCTATGGTGTCGACAGCTTTGCCCATGAATCAGCCATCAGAAATCGTGGACAAACCATTGCTGTGATTGCTTCTGGGATGGACCATTGTTATCCGGCATCGTCCTACCGGTTGTTCCAGCAGATCCGTCAAGAACATCTGGTGCTAAGCGAATATCCGCACGATACCAAACCGCAAAGATACCAATTTCCGCTGCGCAATCGCATTATTGCTGGGATCTCAAAAGGGGTCTGCGTAATTGAAGCCAAGGAAAGAAGCGGTTCTTTGATTACGGCACAGTTAGCGATGGAAAACGGACGAGAAGTTTTTGCAGTGCCTGGGGAAATGATTTCGGATCAGTCAAAAGGTTGTCACCGCTTGATTCAAGATGGTGCAAAATGTACGATTAGTGTGTCGGATATTTTACAAGAGTTAGCCTTTTTTTGATTTTTCCAATCAACCTTCCTTGACAAACCTTTTCTTGAAAGCTATGATAAGCTACGATTTGTATGTTTCATCTGCATACGATAGGTTCACTGATTGATAGAATATAATAGTAGGAAAAATTCAGGAAGGAGCCATTCTTTATATGGCATATAAATATTTAGTAATCGTGGAATCGCCCGCAAAGGCGAAAACCATTGAAAAATACCTTGGACGAAATTACAAAGTCGTCGCAAGTGTCGGTCATATTCGTGATCTCCCTAAAAGTAAGATGGGGATCGATGTCGAAAATGATTATGAGCCGCATTACATTTCGATCCGCGGAAAAGGGGACGTGATCAAAAGTCTCCGTTCTGCTGCGAAAAAAGCTGAAAAAGTCTACCTCGCAAGTGACCCGGATAGAGAAGGAGAAGCCATTGCTTGGCATTTAGCTTTTCTACTTGGACTAGATTTAAAAGATAAAAATCGTGTCGTCTTTAATGAAATCACTAAAGATGCGGTCAAAGCAGCCTTCAAAGAGCCAAGAACGATCGATGTGGATCTCGTCGATGCCCAACAAGCACGGCGGATCTTAGACCGATTAGTCGGGTATTCATTGAGTCCGATCCTTTGGCGCAAAGTCAAAAAAGGGTTAAGTGCTGGCCGTGTTCAATCGGTGGCGCTTAAGATCATTATTGATCGTGAAAAAGAGATCCGTGATTTTGTTCCCGAAGAATATTGGAGCATTGATGGAAACTTTAAAAAAGCCACGAAGAAATTCAAAGCCAATTTTTGGGGCTTAGATGGCAAAAAGAAAAAATTACCGAATGCTGAAAGTATTAAAGAAGTCACCGATCGCCTTTCTGGTAAAGACTTTCAAGTGACAAAGGTTGAAAAGAAAGAACGCAAACGGAATCCAGCTGCACCATTTACCACCAGTAGTTTGCAACAAGAAGCAGCCCGCAAACTGAACTTTCGAACGCGGAAAACCATGATGGTCGCACAGCAGCTCTATGAAGGGATCGCCCTTGGCAAACAAGGGACTGTCGGTTTGATTACCTATATGCGTACCGACTCGACGCGAATCGCTGACACAGCCAAAGGGGAAGCAGCCGAATTTATCGAAAACACCTATGGTTCAGAGTTCTCCGCTCACGGTGGCAAAAAACGCGCCAATGCACAAGGGGCACAAGATGCCCATGAAGCAGTAAGACCGACCAGTGTTTTGCGTACGCCAGAAGCCATGGAGAAATTCTTAGACAAAGACCAATTAAAATTGTATCGCTTGATCTGGTCTCGCTTTGTGGCTAGTCAAATGACGCCTGCCATTTTGATTACGATGAAAGTTACTTTGGATCAAAATGGTGTCATCTTTATTGCTAATGGTTCAAAGATCAAATTCAAAGGATTTATGCAGGTCTATGTGGAAGGACGCGATGATGGCAAAGAAGACAAAGAGAACATCTTGCCAGAGTTAGTCGAAGGAGATGTCGTTCAATCCGTATCGATCGAACCGAAACAGCATTTCACCCAACCACCTGCTCGTTACAGCGAAGCAACGTTGATCAAAACCCTTGAGGAAAACGGTGTGGGTCGTCCTTCAACCTATGCACCGACGTTAGAAACCATTCAGCGGCGTTATTATGTGAAATTGACGCAAAAACGTTTTGAGCCAACTGAACTTGGTGAGATCGTCAATTCGTTGATCGAGGAATTCTTCCCGCAAATTGTTGATATGCATTTTACTGCTGAAATGGAAAATAGCTTGGATAGCATTGAAGCTGGGAAAGAAGAATGGGTCAAAGTTGTCGATCAGTTTTATCGCCCATTTGAAAAAGAATTGACGACTGCAGAAGAAAGTATCGAAAAAATTCAAATCAAAGATGAACCTGCAGGCTTTGATTGCGATCTTTGTGGTCATCCGATGGTGATCAAATTAGGCCGCTACGGAAAGTTTTATGCTTGCAGTAATTTCCCAGATTGCCGCAACACAAAACCAATCGTGAAAGAAATCGGCGTTGAGTGCCCGGTCTGTCATCAAGGGCAAGTCGTTGAACGCAAATCGAAGAAAAACCGGTTGTTTTATGGTTGTACCCGCTACCCTGAATGTGACTTTACTTCTTGGGACAAACCAGTGGGGCGTAATTGTCCGAAGTGTGATAATTATTTAGTCGAAAAGAAAGTCAAAGGTGGGAAACAAGTCGTTTGTATCAAAGGCGACTATGAAGAAAATGTGCAAAAATAACTAGCAGGATATCCTGTTAAAAAAGAATCGGCGTATTCTCTTGAACGGTCAGCCTCATTATTGGCTGACAAAAGAAAGCGCCGGTCCTTTTGATTAATACAAGCTGTTTCTTATGAAAAGAGACGAGCTTTTGAAATAAAAGGAGAGCACTATGAAAGAAATCAATGTTATTGGTGCCGGTTTAGCCGGAAGCGAGGCTGCGTGGCAAGCAGCGCAAGCAGGTGTCGCAGTAAATCTTTATGAAATGCGTCCTAAGAAGTCGACAGAAGCCCATCACACAAATAATTTTGCCGAGCTTGTTTGTACCAATTCACTACGAGGTAACAATTTAACGAATGCGGTCGGTGTCTTGAAAGAAGAAATGCGTCGCTTGGATTCAGTGATTATCACTTCTGCAGACAAAACAGCGGTTCCAGCAGGTGGTGCCTTAGCTGTGGATCGCGATGATTTTTCAGAGTTGGTCACCAAACGTGTCAAGGAGCATCCTTTAGTTACAGTCATCGAAGAGGAGATCACTGAAATTCCAGAAGGCATCACTGTGATCGCAACAGGTCCATTGACTTCTGAACCGCTCTCAAAAGCGATCCAAGCGTTTAACGGATCTGAAGGATTTTATTTCTATGATGCCGCAGCTCCAATCGTTGACAAATCAACCATCAATATGGATAAAGTTTATTTGAAATCTCGTTACGATAAAGGTGAAGCAGCCTATCTGAACTGTCCGATGAATGAAGAGGAGTTTTATGCGTTTCGTGAGGCCTTGGTCAATGCAGAGGTGGCTCCTTTGAAAGAATTCGAAAAAGAAAAATTCTTTGAAGGGTGTATGCCGATCGAAGTCATGGCTGGTCGTGGTCCGAAAACCATGTTGTTTGGTCCGATGAAACCAGTTGGGTTAGAAGATCCGAAAACTGGCAAGCGTCCTTACGCAGTGATTCAGCTGCGTCAAGACAATGCGGCGGCTTCTCTTTACAACATCGTTGGCTTTCAAACACATTTGAAATGGGGCGAACAAAAACGGGTATTCCGGATGATCCCTGGCTTGGAAGAGGCTGAATTTGTGCGCTATGGCGTGATGCATCGGAATAGTTTTATGAATTCACCTGAGCTTTTGCAACAAACCTATCAATCGAAAAAACGTGAGGACCTCTTTTTTGCTGGACAAATGACAGGGGTCGAAGGGTATGTGGAAAGTGCAGCCAGCGGGTTGATGGCTGGCATCAACGCTGCCAAACTTGCAAAAGGCGAAGCACCGATCATTATGCCACAAGAAACGACGATTGGTAGTATGGCGTATTATATCACCCATGCTGAAGGCAAACACTTCCAACCAATGAATGCAAACTTTGGGTTGTTGCCAGAACTTCCAGAGCGAATCAGAGACAAGAAATCCCGTTATGAAGCATTGGCAAATCGAGCGTTAGCTGCTTTAGAAAAAGCCAAGGAACAATTATAAGCACGATGATCGAAAACTTTCTTACTGATAATTGGTGAGAGAGTTTTTTTTTAATTTGTCTTGAAACTTTAATCAAGGTGACTTATGATAGACAGTAACAATGACAGAAGGTGGTGAAGATGGTGATCGGAGAATGGATTCATTTGATTCAAAACTATTTACAACGTTTTCCTACAGTGATCCAATTTTTAGGTTTGCTGATCCTCTTGGTCGGGGGCATTTTCGTTGTCTTTGTTGCATTTAGTTTGCTGTTGGGCCCCTTTATGTGGCTCTACAATCGCATCACAGACAAAAACCGCAGCAATGTCATTAGCCGCAATGAGTTTGTGATCGGCGAACTGACGGAAAAGATTGTCGGAGACACAATCGGCGAAGTCATGGAAATAGGGAGTCAAGGTGCACGTTCTGTTTATCCTGCTCGTTTTTTTCGGGAAGAAGATCGTGAAAACAATGTTCGATTGCCAGTCGGCACCAAAGTCATCATTGTCGATTTTGATAAAAAAGGGATCGCGTTGGTGGTTGAAAGTAAAAATTTTATAGAATAGGAAGTGTTAGGTTATGGTGGATACAGGATCAGCAGTTGATTTTTTAAGTAATCCGATCTTATGGGGCGTCGTCCTCGTTGTTTTATTGATCGCCTTTTTGATGATACGCTACCGAATCGGAAAACCCGATGAAGCGTTGATCGTCACGGGGTCGTTTTTAGGAAAAGAAGGCATCAAGATTTTAAAAAACAGTGGGACGTTTGTGATTCCTATTGTTCAAAAGGCACATAAATTAAGTTTACTGACCCACAAGTTAGAGATTGGGACACCAGAAGTTTATACAGAACAAGGCGTACCGATCAAAGCCAGTGCCACGGTGTTAGTGAAAGTCGGCAACAGTACCGAGTCGATCAAGACAGCCGCTGAACAATACTTGGGTAAATCCACTGGTGAACTGGAAGATGAAGCGCAAGAAGTCTTAGAAGGTCACTTACGGGCAATTCTAGGAACGATGACGGTGGAAGCCATCTACAAAAATCGCGATGATTTTGCGGAACAAGTACAAGAAGTTGCCTCTACGGATTTGAAAAAAATGGGGCTGGAGATCGTATCATTTACGATCAAAGACGTTAGCGACAGCAATGGGTACCTGGATGCTTTAGGGCGTCCCCAGATTGCTGAAGTGAAGAAGAACGCTGAAGTAGCAGAATCCAATGCCTTAAGAGAAACGCGGATCAAGCAAGCTGAGAATGAGCAATTGGCACAGCATGAAGAGATCCGTCGCCAAACAGAAATCGCGGAAGCGACAAAAGATATGGCGTTGAAACAAGCGCAGTACAAACAAGAACGTGAAGTTGCGGATGCGAAAGCGGAGCAAATCGCGGTCGGTGAACAAATGAAAGTGCAATTGATCGAGCAAGAAAAAAATATTGAGATTCAAGAGAAACAAGCGGAATTGACAGAAAAAGAATTGAATGCAACTGTCCGTAAAAAAGCCGAAGCAGATAAATATGTCGTTGAACAAAACGCATTAGCAGACAAAGCCCGTGAAATCGCCCGAGCACAAGCCGAAGCGGAAAAAGTCAAATTGGCTGCACAAGCGGAAGCGGAACGAATTGAAAAATTAGGTAGTGCCGATGCGGAACGAATCGCAAAAGTCGGTCAAGCCGAAGCGGAAAGCCGTGAAAAGATGGCGATTGCTTTGACCAAACTGAACGAAGCTGGTATTTTGATGGAGTTCATCAAAGTGCTGCCTGAAATCGCAAAAGAAGTCAATGCGCCCCTTAGCAATATCGATAAAGTGGTCAGCTTTGGCGGCAACGATGGGCTTCAATCAATGGGGGAAGCTGGTTTAGCGCGAACCTTTGATACGATCAAAGAAACCACCGGATTAGACTTAGTGGCGTTGATCAATGACACGATGTCCACAAAACAAGGAAACAAAGAGCTAGTTCAAGCTGTTTCAAAAAGCAATGGTTCGCCTCAGCCAACAACTGGTCCAATCGAATAAAAGCAAATAAGTGGAAACGTATCAGTCCCTCTCTATTTTGAGAAAGGGATTGGTACGTTTTTATGGCTCTTTTGAGTGATCTTTCTGAAGAATGATAAGAATCTTACGAAGATTCTTAGAAAGTTTTCACAATTATGTCTAAACTTTGAAATATTGATTAAATTCTGACAATTCATTTGTTTTTTTTTGTGGTCTATGCTAAAGTTATTTCGAATCATGAAAAGGGGGGTTACTTTGCAAACGGATCAATTACAAGAAGAGTTTTTTCGTTATCTTATTGTTGAAAGAGGGTATTCGGAAAAGACAAAAAAAGCGTATCAAGAAGATATGAGCGATTTTTTTCACTTCTTGAAAGAGTCTGGCAATGAAGACCCGTTAGCGGTGGAGTATCGTGATGTTCGTGTCTATTTGAGCTATTTGACGGAACGAGGGTATAGCCGTAATTCCATCAGTCGGAAAATGGCTAGCTTGCGTTCATTCTACCAATTTCTAACCAAGCATGAGATCGTCAAAGAGAATCCCTTCGCCTACATTCATTTAAAAAAGAAAAACGCTAAATTGCCGCGTTTTTTTTATGAAAAGGAAATGGATGCTCTTTTTCAAAGTGTCGCTGGTGATGAGCCATTACAACAGCGCAATCAAGCATTGTTAGAAGTCCTTTACGGTTCAGGTCTGCGGGTCAGCGAGTGTAGCAGTCTGACGCTGGGCGCGATCGATTGGGAAAGCGGCGTTTTGCTGATCCACGGAAAAGGCAACAAAGATCGCTATGTTCCTTTCGGCAGTTACGCACAAGCGGCAGTCAAGCGCTATCTTACCTCAGGACGCAAGCAGCTGATGGCAAAGCAGAACAAGGAACACGAGGTTCTCTTCGTGAATCATCTTGGTGATGGGATCACTGCAACTGGGATCGAGTATGTATTGAATCAAATCATCCGAAAAAGCAGTTTAGACAGTAAAATCCATCCTCATATGCTGCGGCATACGTTTGCGACCCATCTATTAAACAACGGCGCCGATATGCGGACCGTTCAAGAATTGTTGGGGCATGCCAATCTATCGACGACACAGATTTATGCGCATGTCACCAAAGACAGTTTACAAAAAAATTATCGCCAATTTCATCCACGTGCGTAAAATTGGTACAGGAGGAACGTAAATGAAGTCAGAATTTCATTCAACCACCATCTGTGCGGTTGAAAAAGATGGCAAGTTTGCCATGGCCGGTGACGGACAAGTAACGATGGGAGAACAGGTCGTTATGAAAGGAACCGCTCGGAAAGTCCGTCGAATATACAACGGTGAAGTGATCGTTGGCTTTGCCGGTAGTGTGGCAGATGCCTTTACCTTGGAAGAAAAATTTGAAGGAAAACTAAATGAATACAACGGAAACTTGCAACGAGCTGCAGTAGAGTTGGCACAAGAATGGCGGACGCAGCAATCGATGCAAAAATTAGAGGCGATGCTGATCGTCATGAATGACAAGGAGATGCTCTTAGTCTCTGGGACAGGTGAGGTCATTTCGCCAGATGAAGGGATTTTAGCTATCGGTTCAGGTGGAAACTATGCCTTGGCGGCAGCCCGTGCGATGAAACGTTATGGCGGTGAACTATCTGCCAAAGAAATCGCTGAAGGTGCCTTGAATATCGCAGCAGACATTTGTGTCTTTACGAATCACAATATCATTGTAGAAGAGTTTTAAAGAGGGATGACGATATGACAAACCAAAACAAATCACCACGAGAGATCGTGAAAGAATTAGATGAATACATCGTTGGACAAACCAATGCCAAAAAATCAGTGGCGGTTGCTTTAAGAAATCGTTACCGCCGTCTGCAATTAGATGAAAAAATGCAGCAAGATGTCACACCAAAAAATATTTTGATGATTGGACCAACGGGCGTTGGGAAAACGGAAATTGCGCGACGGTTAGCGAAGATCGTTGATGCACCTTTTGTTAAGTTAGAAGCGACGAAATTCACGGAAGTCGGCTATGTCGGTCGAGACGTAGAATCGATGGTACGTGACCTCGTTGAAAATGCGATCCAAATCGTGAAAAAAGAACAATATAAAAACGTACGCATCCAAGCGGAGAAAAAAGCCAATCGTCGTTTAGTAAAAGTCTTAGTCCCTGGTATTAAAAAGGAACAGAAAAAGAACACCAATCCTTATGAACAAATGATGAATATGTTCAACGCCGCACAACAACCAGAAGAACCAAAAGAAGAATTGACAGATGAGATTCGCAGCAATCGCCAAGCGATTTTCGAACAATTAGAAAAAGGCCTTTTGGATAACCGAGAAGTGACGATCCAAGTCGATGAACCGAAAAATCAAACGCCAATGATGAACAATGGCTTAGAACAAATGGGCATTGATTTGAATGAAACATTAGGTGCATTGAAACCGCAAAAGAAAATTGAACGCACAGTAACCGTGAAAGAAGCGCGGGAATTGTTAATTCAAGAAGAATCCTCCAAACTGGTCAACGACGCGGATATTCATAGCGAAGCATTACGTTTGGCGGAATCTAGCGGCATCATTTTTCTTGATGAAATCGACAAAGTATCTTCGAAATCGCAGCAATCAGGAGAAGTTTCTCGTGAAGGGGTGCAAAGAGATATCTTGCCGATCGTTGAAGGCTCACAAGTCAATACGAAATATGGCACGTTACAAACCGACCATATTCTCTTTATCGCTTCAGGCGCATTCCATCTATCGAAACCAAGTGATTTGATCCCTGAGTTGCAAGGGCGTTTCCCGATCCGCGTGGAGCTGGATGACTTGACGAAGGAAGACTTTGTTAAAATTTTAACGGAACCAAACAATGCCTTAGTCAAACAATACGTTGCCTTGTTAGGAACCGAGAATGTCAAAGTGGTCTTTACGATGGAAGCCATCGAAAAAATTGCCGAAATCGCGTATCAAGTGAATCGCGATACCGACAATATCGGAGCCCGTCGTTTGCATACGATCCTAGAGAAACTACTTGAAGATCTATTGTTTGAAGCATCTGAGATGCAAATGGGTGAAATCACGATCACAGAAGCGTATGTGGAAGAAAAACTTGCGTCAATCGCAAAAGATGAAGACTTAAGCCGGTATATTTTATAAAGGGAGCGGACCAATGAAAACATTATTAGAAAAGACAAGACAAATCAACGAATTATTGCAGCAAAAAAACACCTTTAATTTAGCTTCTGATTTGCCTTACGACAAAATGGCTGTCATTTTAGGAAACATCCTAGACAGCAATGCGTATATTATTAGCGTCGACGGCAGCGTGTTAGGTTTTGTTGAGAACCATGATGTCAATAATGAGCGCATCAAAAAAATGTTTGTCGAAAAACAGTTTCCTAAAAATTATACAGATTTAGTCGATCACCTGACTTCCACAGAAGCCAATGTGCCGATCAGTGACGATATGACGGCTTTTCCTGTGGAAGGCCGAGAGCTGTATCCCAACGGACTAACAACCATCGTACCAATCTACGGTGCAGGAGAACGCTTAGGGACGATCATTCTTTCCAGAATCGATACATCCTTTGATGATGATGATTTGGTATTAGCGGAATATAGTGCGACAGTTGTTGGTATGCAATTCTTGTACCAAAAATCCCGTAGTATCGAAGAAGATGTTCGCAGTACCACAGCTGTTCAAATGGCGATCAACACGCTTTCTTATAGTGAGCTAAAAGCTGTTCAAGCTATTTTTGAGGCATTAGAAGGAGACGAAGGTCGTTTGACCGCATCAAGTATCGCTGACCGTATCGGCATCACCCGTTCGGTGATCGTGAACGCTTTGCGTAAATTAGAGTCTGCCGGTATTATTGAATCCCGCTCTTTGGGGATGAAAGGCACCTATTTAAAAGTGCTTAACAGCCGCTTTAAAGAGGAATTGACGAAACATCAATATTAGGAGATGAGACCATGACAGTTACCATCACGGCCGGTCATCTGCAAGCAAAAATTGCGGAAAAAGGGGCTGAGCTGCAAAGCTTAGTCGATACGAGCAATGACCTTGAATATATTTGGCAAGCTGATCCAAACCACTGGGGAAAGCATGCACCGATCTTATTTCCGATCGTGGGTGCGTTAAAAGAGGACACCTATCAACATGAGGGCAAGAGTTATCATTTGCCTCGTCATGGATTTGCCAGAGACATGTTATTTACTGTCGTTGAACAACGCACAGATTACGCTTTGTTTTTACTAGAAAGTTCGACTGAAACCAAAGCAAAGTATCCGTTTGATTTTCAGCTGTATGTCAGTTATGAATTAGGCGGTGATGGCTTAGTCGTCAAATACCAAGTGAAGAATAGCGGTCAAAAAGAACTCTATTTCTCCATTGGTGGACACCCTGCATTCAACGTCCCACTTGAAAAAGGGCTGACTTTTGAAGACTATTATCTTTCTTTTTCTCCAAAGAAATCACGGGTGAAATTGCCGTTAAAAGGCAATTATATTGATTATGAGCAACGCACACTCGGTCAAACGAATACGGATCTACGCTTGACCCATGACATGTTTGCAAATGATGCGTTAGTTTATGAAACGAAAGGATTACATTCCTACTCGATTCGCAGTGAAAAATCGCCTCATAGTGTCACGTTAAGCTACAATAATATGCCGTATGTCGGTTTTTGGTCCACGTATCCAGTGAAATCGCCATTTCTATGTATTGAACCATGGTGCGGCATCGCAGATACGCTAGAAGCCTCCGGTGAGCTGTCAGAAAAGCTGGGGATTCAAGCACTTCCACCTGACGAACTATTTGAAACAAAGTATTCCATTACAGTTAAATAAACGTATGAAAAAAGAAGCTGGGAAAAGCGCAATGACTTTTCTCAGCTTCTGCTTATTTGTTCGTTTGACCCTTATTCAGTCCAAAGGGTACCCGACTTTCGGTCCCATCTTTGATGCGGGTAATGTTTTCACGATGGCGAATAAAGATAAAAATCGTTACGCCGATCGCAATGAAGGTCAGCAGCCAATTTTGCTCAGGCAAGATCGCAGGTGCGATAAAAGGCAAGACGATCGTCGATAAGGTGATCAAACACGCCGCGATCATACTGGTCAGGCTCACCATACTTGTCACATAAAGACAGATAACGAAAATCAATGAAGAATAAATGAAAAAGAGCGGATTGTATCCTAAGAGCATCCCAGCACTTGTCGCCACTGCTTTGCCGCCTTTAAATTTGGCAAAGATCGGGAAGGTATGACCTAAGATCGCACAGACCCCAAACCAGAGCGGATTGACAGTATGGAGACCAAAGATGACTGGCAAGCTGGTCGCCAAAGTTCCTTTTAAGATATCCATCAATAAAACAACGATGCCGGCTTTTTTTCCTAAGACGCGAAATGTATTGGTCGTTCCCGTATTGCCGCTGCCGAATTGGCGAATATCTTTTTTGAAAAACAGTTGGCCAATCCAAACACCAGAGGGGATCGAACCTAAAAGGTAAGCAACAATAAATAAAAGAATCGTATTCATAATAACCAACTTTCTTTGCAAGGCTATGGCAATTTTAGCATGAAAACGCCTTTCCAACAATAAGAAAATCTTTCGCTGGTCAGACAAAGAAGAAAAACAGCTTTTCTCAGAGCTGTGAAACACAAACAAGCCATTTTGCGACTCTAGCTTGTGCAAACAAAGGAAAAAGGATAAGATAGTTTAGAAAAATGTTCGCTTGAAAAAAGCGTATTTTGTGTTAAGATTTTTTTTGCAGTCCTTTCAGCATTAGAAAAGGACTGATCAAGATTAAAGGAGCGGTGGGTTTGGCAAAGAAAACCACAGAATATAATGATGCTTCCATTCAGGTCTTAGAGGGTCTGGAAGCAGTAAGAAAACGACCAGGAATGTATATCGGCTCGACCGATAGCCGCGGCTTGCACCACTTAGTGTATGAAATCGTCGATAATGCGGTTGATGAGGCACTCTCAGGATACGGCAATGAAATCGATGTTACGATCCATAAAGACAATAGTATCAGTGTTCGAGACAATGGTCGGGGAATGCCGGTCGGGACACATGCATCTGGAATCCCAACTGTTGAAGTGATCTTCACCGTGTTACATGCTGGCGGAAAGTTTGGCCAAGGCGGCTACAAAACTTCTGGCGGCCTTCATGGGGTTGGTGCCAGTGTTGTAAATGCCTTATCCAGCTGGCTAGAAGTGGTCATCGTTCGAGACGGTATCGAATACAAACAGAGCTTCAAAGACGGCGGGAAACCAGCAGGTACTTTGAAAAAAATCGGCAAAACCCGTAAACCAACGGGAACAACCGTTACGTTCAAACCAGACGATACAATCTTTTCTGCAACCAAATTCTCCTATGAGATTCTCGCTGAACGTTTGAGAGAATCAGCGTTCTTGTTGAAAGGGGTCAAAATCTCCCTGACGGACGAACGTGGGGAAGAACCGATTCATGAAGTCTTTTTATATGAGGAAGGCATCAAAGAATTTGTTGATTATTTAAATGAAGAAAAAGATACCTTGACCCAAGTGGTTTATTTTTCTGGCACGAAAGAAGCCATCGAAGTAGAGCTTGCCTTTCAATACAATGATGGGTATTCAGAAAACGTCTTGTCCTTTGTCAACAATGTACGTACCAAAGATGGCGGTACCCATGAAGTTGGGATGAAGACGTCAATGACCAAAGCCTTCAATGAGTATGCCCGCAAGGTCAATTTGTTGAAGGAAAAAGATAAGAACCTTGAAGGCAGTGATTTCCGTGAAGGGTTAGCGGCAGTTCTGTCGATCCGCGTGCCAGAAAATCTTTTGCAATTTGAAGGACAGACCAAAGGGAAATTAGGGACACCCTTAGCAAGAAATGCGGTAGACAATGTGATTGGTGAGCAGCTAGGCTATTATCTACAAGAAAACAGTGAAATGAGTCAAATGCTGGTTCGTAAAGCGATCAAGGCAAGAGAGGCCCGTGAAGCTGCCAGAAAGGCGAGAGAAGAAAGCCGTACTGGAAAGAAACGCAAAAAAGGCGAGTCACTGCTTTCTGGTAAATTAACACCTGCTCAGTCTCGTAATCCTAAGAAGAATGAATTGTATTTGGTGGAGGGGGATTCTGCGGGTGGTTCAGCAAAGCAAGGACGAGACCGCAAGTTCCAAGCCATCTTGCCATTGCGAGGCAAAGTCATCAATACTGAAAAAGCCAAGATGCAGGATATTTTGAAAAATGAAGAGATCAATACGATGATCTATACTATCGGTGCCGGTGTTGGCCCAGAGTTTTCAATTGAAGACTGCAACTATGATAAAGTGATCATCATGACCGATGCGGATACCGATGGGGCGCACATCCAAGTGCTGCTTTTAACCTTTTTCTACCGGTATATGAAACCTTTGATCGAAGCGGGGAAAGTATACATTGCTTTGCCGCCTCTGTACAAAGTGTCAAAAGGGTTAGGGAAAAAAGCAGTAGTCGAATACGCTTGGACCGATGATGAACTAAGCAAACTGACCCAAAAAATCGGCAAAGGCTATATGCTTCAGCGCTACAAAGGGTTAGGGGAAATGAATGCCGATCAATTGTGGGAAACGACGATGGATCCAGAAACGCGGACGCTGATTCGGGTACGGATCGATGATGCTGCCCAAGCAGAACGTCGCGTCACCACTTTGATGGGGGACAAGGTAGAACCTCGACGGAAGTGGATTGAAAGCCATGTTCAATTCAGTTTAGAAGAAGATGGCAGTATTTTGGATAAAAAAGAAGATACGGTACCGGAATTAGTTGATGAAAAGTTAATGGATACCGAACAAGCAGACAGCAAACAGTTAGTTAAGGAATAGGAGGTGGTCTCTTGGAACACAGAAGCAATATACAAGAATTGACATTGGAAGAAGTGATGGGAGATCGCTTCGGTCGATATTCCAAATACATTATTCAAGAACGGGCATTGCCAGATATTCGTGATGGGTTAAAACCGGTTCAGCGGCGGATTTTATTTGCCATGAACCAAGACGGCAATACGTATGACAAAGGCTTCCGCAAATCAGCAAAATCTGTCGGAAATATCATGGGGAATTTTCACCCCCATGGCGACTCGAGTATCTATGAAGCAATGGTCCGCATGAGTCAAGACTGGAAGCTACGTCAGATTTTGATTGAAATGCACGGGAACAACGGGAGTATGGATGGTGATCCGCCAGCTGCCATGCGTTATACGGAAGCACGGCTTTCAGAATTAAGTGGTGAGCTATTAAAAGATATTGAAAAAAACACCGTCGAATTGGTTTGGAACTTTGATGATACTGAAAAAGAACCAACTGTTCTACCAGCAAAATACCCGAATCTGTTAGTCAATGGCTCAACTGGGATCTCAGCTGGCTATGCAACAGAGATCCCTACCCACAATTTAGGGGAAATCATCGATGGAACGATCTATTTGATCGACCATCCGCAAGCTTCTTTGGATCAGCTGATGAAGTACATTCCTGGCCCTGATTTTCCAACAGGGGGCATTTTACAAGGGAAAGAAGAAATCAAAAAAGCGTATGAAACAGGCAAGGGCAAAGTGATTCTGCGTTCGAAAACCAAGATCGAAGACATCAAAGGCGGCAAACAGCAAATCGTCATCAATGAGATCCCATATGAGGTCAATAAAGCCAACTTAGTCAAAAAAATGGATGAGATCCGTTTGAATAAACGCATTGATGGGATTGCTGAAGTACGAGATGAAACAGATCGTACTGGACTACAGATTGTTGTCGAGCTGAAAAAAGAAGCAAATGCGCAAGGGATTTTAAATTATTTATTTAAGAATACCGAATTGCAGATCAACTACAACTTCAACATGGTGGCTATCGACAATATGCGCCCCCAACAAGTCGGTTTGAAACGGATTTTAGAAAGCTACATCAAGCATCGGCGTGAAGTAATCGAAAAACGCAGTCGTTTTGAACTGCAAAAAGCCCAAAAGAGACAGCATATCGTCGATGGGTTAATCAAAGCTTTATCGATTCTTGATGAAGTGATCGCCACCATTCGCGGCAGTAAAGACAAAAAAGATGCCAAAAACAATCTGGTTGTTCAGCACGGTTTTACGGAAGAGCAAGCAGAAGCCATTGTGAACTTACAGTTGTACCGCTTGACCAATACGGACATTACTCAATTGCAAGCAGAAGCAAAAGAACTTGCAGAAACGATTGCTGAATTGACAACGATTCTGAATGAAGAAAATGAATTGCTGAAAGTGATCAAGAAAGAACTGCGAGAGATCAAGAAAAAATATACGACGCCTCGGTTGACTGAAATCGAAGCAGAAATTCAAGAAATCAAGATCGAAACCCAAGTCTTGGTCGCGCAAGAAGAAGTCGTCGTGACGGTCACAAGAGACGGCTATGTCAAACGCAGCAGCTTGCGTTCTTACGGTGCTTCAAAACCAGAAGAGATCGGCATGAAAGAAGGCGACTCTTTACTTTACAGTAACCAAATGAACACGTTGGATCACCTATTGTTGGTTACTAATAAAGGGAACACGATCTATCGACCGGTTCATGAATTACCTGATTTAAAATGGAAAGATTTAGGGGAACATATTTCGCAAACAGTCATGACACTGGCGCAAGATGAAATGATCATTGGGGTCTTTGCCTACAAAGAGATCGATCCATTGAAAAATTTCGTACTGATCAGTAAAAACGGTATGATCAAACAGACACGAATGACGGAATTTGAACCTTGGCGCACCTATAAAACACGGCCGATGACGATCATGAAGCTGAAAGATGAATCAGATGAATTGGTCAACGTCTTTTTGACGGATCAAACGGAAGAAATGGATGTATTCTTAGTCAGTCATCTTGCCTTTGGCTTACGCTACCCGCTTAATGAAGTGCCTGTTGTGGGACCAAAAGCAGCTGGGGTCAAAGCGATGAACCTTAAAGCGGATGATTATCTTATCAATGGGTTGCTCGTTTATTCAGAAGGGGATACACCGATCGTTTTGATCACCCAACGTGGCGCAGCAAAACGAATGTTGGCTCAAGAAATCAACCAATTAGGTCGGGCGAAGCGCGGATTGATGGTCTTGCGGGAATTGAAGAAAAATCCTCATCGCGTCGTCTATATGGGCAGTGGGGAAAATCAGCAACTGCTAGTGACGAATCAAAAAGGACAATCCTTTGAAGTGATCACCAATCAAATCCCGATCAATGATCGGACCTCCAACGGCTCATTTATCATGGATGAGAAAACAGGGGGACAAATCTACGAAGTGAAAACTCAAATCAGTCCTGCAATCGCAGAGGATTCTGTACTATAAATTATAACAAAGCAACCATTCTGTACCAGTACAGAATGGTTGCTTTTTGTCTTATAATTAATCTTTCACATTCGCGAAAAAGGTACTTTAATAAAAGGTTCACATTTGATAAATACTTATAAATCAACGTTTTTAGTAAATAATATCTTAAAAAAGAATAAATTGTTAAAAATAATTCTTGAAAATGCTTGCAATCATTAAGGTGTGTGTTATACTGTTCACGTAAAGCTGTTACATTAGTGAACAGAAAATTTAAGGAGGTCCATCAAATGGAACAATGGAATGGATTTAAAGGAAAAACTTGGAAAGAAGAAGTAAACGTACGCGACTTCATCCAAGAAAACTACACACCTTATGACGGAACAGATGAATTCCTAGCAGATGCTACTGAAGCAACGACGAAGCTATGGGATCAAGTCATGGAACTGAACAAGCAAGAGCGTGAAGCTGGCGGCGTATTGGATATGGATACAAAAGTCGTTTCAACGATCACTTCTCATGGACCTGGCTACTTAGACAAAGACTTAGAAACAGTTGTTGGTTTCCAAACGGAAAAACCATTTAAACGCAGCTTGCAACCATTTGGCGGCATCCGCATGTCAGAACAAGCAGCAGAATCTTACGGCTATGAAATTGATGCGGAAGTCTCACATATTTTCCGTGACTACCGTAAAACACATAACCAAGGAGTTTTTGATGCTTATACACCTGAAATCAGAGCAGCGCGCCGTTCTGGTGTAATCACAGGTCTTCCTGATGCTTATGGCCGTGGCCGAATCATTGGTGACTACCGTCGTGTGGCATTATACGGTGTGGACTTCTTGATCAAAGAAAAACAACAAGACCTATTGTATTGCGGAAACGGAACGATGTCTGAAGACATTATCCGCCAACGTGAAGAATTGAGTGAACAAATTCGTGCTTTAAGCGAATTGAAAGAATTAGGAAACATTTACGGATTTGATATCTCTAAACCTGCTCAAACGGCGAAAGAAGCATTCCAATGGTTATATCTTGGTTACTTAGCAGCTATCAAAGAGCAAAATGGTGCAGCAATGTCATTGGGACGTACGTCAACTTTCCTTGATATTTATGTTGAACGCGATTTGAAAAATGGCGTGATCACTGAAGAAGAAGCACAAGAAATCGTTGACCATTTCGTCATGAAACTACGTCTTGTGAAATTTGCTCGGACGCCTGATTACAACGCACTGTTCTCTGGTGACCCAACTTGGGTAACTGAATCAATCGCTGGTATGGGTGAAGACGGACGTCACATGGTAACGAAAAACAGCTTCCGTTTCTTACACACTTTAGCAAACTTAGGTCCAGCGCCAGAACCAAACTTGACTGTTTTATGGTCAACACGTTTGCCTCATAACTTCAAAACATTCTGTGCGAAAATGTCGATCCAAACATCAGCGATTCAATATGAAAATGATGATGTGATGCGTGGACATTGGGGCGACGACTACGGAATCGCTTGTTGTGTATCCGCAATGCGCATCGGGAAACAAATGCAATTCTTTGGTGCTCGTGCCAACTTAGCGAAAACATTGTTGTATGCAATCAACGGTGGGGTCGATGAAAAATCAAAAGCACAAGTTGGACCAAAATTCCAACCAATTACTTCTGAATACTTGGATTACAACGAAGTAATGGAAAAATATGACACAATGATGGACTGGATTTGTGATCTGTATGTGAACACATTGAACATCATTCATTACATGCACGACAAATATTCTTATGAACGCATTGAAATGGCGCTACAAGATACAGACATTTTACGTACGATGGCTACTGGTATCGCTGGTTTCTCTGTTGCAGTTGACTCATTATCAGCGATCAAATATGCCAAAGTTCGTACGATCCGTGATGAAAACGGCATTGTTGAAGATTACGAAATCGAAGGCGATTATCCGAAATACGGAAACAATGATGACCGCGTAGATGATATCGCAGTCAACTTGTTGAAAGCCTTCATGAAAAAAGTAAAACGCACGAAAACATACCGTGATTCAAAACACACAACGTCGATCCTTACTATCACTTCTAACGTGGTTTATGGTAAGAAAACAGGGAACACTCCTGATGGACGTCGTGCAGGCGCACCATTTGCTCCAGGTGCAAACCCAATGCATGGTCGCGATACGCATGGTGCTTTGGCAAGTCTTTCATCAGTTGCGAAATTACCATATGATTACTCATTAGATGGTATTTCAAACACCTTCTCAATCGTACCTAAAGCATTAGGACGTGACGACGAAACACAACAAGAAAACCTAGCAACAATGCTAGATGGCTATGCAGCAAAAGGTGGTCACCACTTAAATATCAACGTATTTAACCGTGACACATTGCTTGATGCGCAAGCTCACCCAGAAAAATACCCACAATTAACGATTCGGGTATCTGGCTATGCAGTAAACTTCATTAAATTAACAAAAGAACAACAAGATGACGTGATTGCTCGTACAATGCACGAAGCAATGTAATAAGCAACAACTTCAGGCGGCGGACGGGAAAATCCGCCGCCTCTTGTTTTGAAAGTATCAGACGGAGCGTGGTCATCCGTCGTTTCGAAGAAAGGAAGAGCATTATGGCAGTAACAGGACAAGTACATTCAACAGAAAGTTTTGGATCAGTAGATGGACCAGGTATCCGTTTTATTGTATTCATGCAAGGATGCCGCATGCGTTGCCAGTTTTGTCATAATCCAGATACATGGAAGATTGGCACCGGTGTCGAACGAACGACTGATGATGTCTTAGAAGAGGCATTGAAATATCGCGAATTCTGGGGACAAAAAGGTGGGATCACCGTCAGTGGTGGGGAACCATTGCTTCAGATGGACTTTCTGATCGATCTGTTTCGTAAAGCCAAAGCAGAAGGTGTCAGCACGACATTAGATACTTGTGGAAAACCATTTACACGGGAAGAACCATTTTTTAGCAAGTTTCAAGAGCTGATGACCGTTACTGACTTGTTATTGTTTGATATCAAGCACATCGATAACAAAGCCCATAAAGAGCTAACTACTCAATCCAATGATAATATTTTGGATATGGCGAATTATCTTTCAGAGATCAATCAACCTGTCTGGATTCGTCACGTGCTGGTTCCTTTTAGAAGCGACTATGATGAATTTTTGATCCGTTTGGA
This sequence comes from Enterococcus casseliflavus NBRC 100478, assembly GCF_001544095.1. Classification (GTDB taxonomy): domain Bacteria; phylum Bacillota; class Bacilli; order Lactobacillales; family Enterococcaceae; genus Enterococcus_D; species Enterococcus_D casseliflavus. Next base: position 66,864 of record NZ_BCPT01000008.1, read on the forward strand.
TGAGTTTATCAAAACACTGAAGAATGTCGACAAAGTAGAGATCTTGCCTTATCACACGATGGGGAAATACAAGTGGGATGAGCTTGGTTTGAAATATCCCCTTGAAGGGATCGAACCACCAACAGAAGATCGGGTGAAAAATGCCAAGCGTTTGCTTCATGTAGACGACTATAAAGGTTACTTAACCCGTTGATCAAAACAGGAAAGAAGAGATTGCTATTGCTTCTTTCCTGTTTTTTTACTATGATTAGAAAGTGAATATCAATTGAAATAGGAGCGATGAAGAAATGTCGAAAATATTAGTATTCGGTCATCAAAATCCTGATACCGACGCCATTGGTGCAGCAATTGCCTTTGCAAATTTACAAAATCAACTTGGAAAAGATTGTGAAGCAGTAGCGCTTGGTACACCGAATGAAGAGACACAATTTGCGTTAGATACCTTTGGCCTAACTGCCCCTCGGGTGATCGATTCAGTGGCAAAGGAAACCCAAGAAGTAATGTTAGTGGATCATAATGAATTTCAACAAAGTGCAGCGGATATTACGGATGTCACTGTATTGGCAGTAGTTGATCATCATCGTATCGCTAACTTTGAAACGGCAAATCCACTGTATTATCGTGCAGAGCCGGTCGGTTGTACAAGTACGATCGTGTTGAAAATATACAAAGAAAATCAAGTGGAAATTCCAAAAGCGATCGCAGGAATCATGCTCTCAGCGATCATCTCTGATACATTGTTGTTTAAATCACCAACATGTACCGACGAAGACGTAACAGCAGCCAAAGAACTAGCCGTTATAGCAGATGTAGAACTGGAAGTCTATGGATTAGATATGTTAAAAGCTGGTACGAATCTTGGAACGAAATCAGCAGCAGAATTGCTGGACCTAGATGCCAAAAGCTTCCCAATGGGTGCTAAAAACATCCGTATCGGACAAGTCAACACGGTTGATCTAAAAGAAGTCTTTGACCGTCAAGCAGAGTTGGAAGCGGCTATGAAGGATTCAATGGCAGCAAATGGCTATGATCTGTTCTTGCTGGTTGCCACTGATATCTTAGATAGTAATTCTGAGCTGCTAGTCGTTGGTGAACCAACTGCCCCGGTAGAAGCAGCCTTTAAAACGACATTAACCAACAATCGTGCGTTTTTACCTGGTGTCGTTTCTCGTAAAAAACAAATCGTACCTCAATTAACAGAGGTTTTTGAAGGATAATTAAGCTAACTGTCTGAATGCTGGTGAGATCTGTTTTGGTAGATCAAGCCAGCATTTTTCATGATTGTTTGGATAAGGAGTACACGCAGTGAAATTTTTTTATAGTCCCCACTTTCGCTCATTGCAACCGATACTGGAATCTTCGAAATTCCATGAATTGGTAGAGGAGCTATTAAATAGCCAAGAGCCGCCGACACTACGAGCGTTAAAAGCGAAGTTTACAGATGGTTCATTTGATAAAATTCTTGACCGCTTGATCGCAGAAAAGTTGATCATCCGTCAAGAACGACGCTATTATTTAGGCTTTCCCATCTATACTGAACATGATCAACAGCAGATACAAGTAAGTGATGATTTCTATCAAGCTGCGCGCAATTGGTCAACACAAGAAATCGCTGGGTTTATCAAAAGCTTTGCTTCGTCAAGTGTTGAAAATAAATACTTTTATGGTTGTCTGCAAGGGGTTGAACAAGGAGCGGTCTATGCATTGAGCCATGAACAGTTTCAGTTGATCTCTTACTCAGAAACACAGTGGCCACCGACACTGCCGGCTTTTTTTGAAGCGAATGAACAGTTGCGTACTCTTGCGATCTATGATGAATTAATGGATTTGATCGGTGATGTCGATCCAGTCTATTACTTAGACCAAGTGAGTGTGATCCTTGAACGCATTCGTAAAAACAAAAAAGTCCGTCCGAGTATTTTTCTGGAATCACTTCAACAGTTGAAAATCGTTAGTTCCGAGGTAGATTTCTTGCTGGAAGAAATAAATTGTGATAATCTAAAAAACGGTCGTTATCAGACTTCTGAAAAGGATCTGTTCGTCCAACGGCTTGTGATTGCTCACTTGGCAAAAAAATCAGGTTCATACAATGCGCTTTATTTCAATAATAATTAGAATTTCTAATAATTATGTTATTTGTTTTAAATTTTCTAACTATTTAAAAGCTGCTAGATTCGATTCTAGCAGCTTTTTTTTTATTTCTTCAAATGATAATTTGATGAATAAAAATTAAAAAACAACAATCGTTTTGTTTGGAGTTTTGATTTCTTGATGATATGATGATTCTAGAACTTTGAAAGGGGATATAAAAATGGAAGGATATAAAACGGTTGATTTTGAACAGTTGGAACAAAACAAAACGAAAGCAGAAATGATTACGTTCGTATCAATGTCAGAAATAGAAGCTGCTCGACAAGCAATTACAAAAGCGGGGATCGATGAAACGCGTTTTTCTGATGGCGATCTCATTCTTGCGTTAAAACAAAAGGAACGGTTTGGGGCAAATACGATCGTTTCCGTGATCATTGATTGGCTAGTCAAGCAAAACTATCTAGTGAATCCAGCTCATGCCATGCGTTACTTAGCAAAGAAAATGGCTGATGGTCCTGTAACGAGTTATAAACTATTGAGTGAGACTGAGTTTGACTGTGATGGGAATTATTACTTGATTGGTCACACTGGTAAATCATTTGCTGTAAATAAAGCCTATAAAGTTTACACTGACGGACAAGTAAAAGTGCTTTGGCAGGCAAAATAATAGAAGATGATTTCGGCTCTAGCGAAGAAAGAAAACGGCTGTTGAAGCAGTTGTTTTCATAAAAGGATCGAAGATTGAAGGTTGTGAAGGACGCGTGAAACTAAACATTCGAATCAGCTTAGCTGGCAGTCATCTTTTGATTGGTGCATTCAGTTTGATCGGTGCATTGCTGACGCTTTATAAAGTACCAACTAGTTTTGGTACGATCCAAGTCATGTTAGGTGAAATTTATTATACCGACACGGTATTTGACCGGTTTACTCAGTTTTTCTTACTGGGGATCATTAGTCTTTATACCGTAGTGACGAGTTTTTATGGGTTTCGATTCTGGTGTTTTTGCTCCGCCTCTTCTGCATTTGGGACACTGCTGGCATATGTTGAATTAACTGAGACACTTCCGGTGATGGTTGTTTTCATCCTGTTTTTGGCAAGTTTGTTTCAGTTAAGTGTAGTCACATACTTCATTTTCCAAAAGCTAAAAAGTAGAGCTGAAACAGGTTGAACAGATACGTTCAAGCTGTTTTTTTCTGTCAAAGATTATTTGTTGGCAACTAGGGTTATTGCGTTACTAGCGCAGTGTTTTATGCTATGCTAGATAGAGAGATGTAGTTGATTTGAAACGATTTCTAAAAGATGAAAGAGCGTAACAAGGTCGTTGGCATTTCAGTCAGCGATCAAAATGAATTTGAGGAGGACTGATGAGAGAGTGGTTACCAAACAACAGGTACTGACTGCGGAAAAAGACTTTCTGAGTGGTGAAAATTTTTATGTACAGCATTTCTTAGGCGCCCATCAAGTAGATGATGGCTACGTGTTTCGCGTTTGGGCACCAAATGCTCAGCAAGTTTGGCTTGTTGGCGACTTCAACCAATGGACGGACACCTTGCCGATGAACAAAAGGGCAGAATCCGGTGTTTGGGAAATTGAGACCAATCAAGTAAAAGAAGGACAGCTTTACAAATACAAAGTAAAACAAGCAAATGGACGAGAAGTATTGAAGATCGATCCTTTTGCTGTCCATTTCGAAGCTCGACCAGGAACTGCTGCCGTGTTGCATTCGATCCCACAAAAAAAATGGCGGGATGGGTTATGGCAAGGACGGAAAAAAAGACAAAAAACTTTTAATCGACCTCTTAATATTTATGAAGTTCATGCCAGCTCCTGGAAGCACCACGAAGATGGCACCCCTTATCGCTTCTCCAAATTAAAAGATGAACTTATTCCTTACGTGAAAAAAATGGGCTACACCCATATCGAATTTATGCCTTTGATGGAACATCCCTTAGGAACCTCCTGGGGCTATCAATTGACTGGTTACTTTGCACTTAGCTCCTATTATGGGACACCAGAAGAGTTTCAAGACTTTGTAGAGGCTTGTCATTTGGAAAATATAGGTGTCTTCGTTGATTGGGTGCCAGGACATTTTTGTGTCAATGATGACAGTCTTGCCTATTATGATGGCACGCCGACCTTTGAATACATGGATGAAAACCGTGCGAAAAATGTTCGCTGGGGTGCGATCAACTTTGATCTAGGCAAACCGCAAGTCCAAAGCTTTCTGATCTCAAGTGCATTGTTCTGGATCGAATTTTACCACATTGATGGTATTCGGGTAGATGCCGTTTCCAACATGATCTATCGCGATTATGATGAAGGTCCATGGGAACCGAATCACGAAGGGGGCAATCGGAATTTTGAAGGGTACTATTTCTTACAAAAGCTCAATTCAGTCATCAAGTTAGCCCATCCTGCAGTTGTCATGATTGCAGAGGAAAGTACTTCCGAGACCAAAATAACAGGAATGGTCGAAGGAGGCGCTCTCGGGTTTGACTACAAATGGAATATGGGCTGGATGAATGATGTCCTGCGTTTTTACGAAATGGACCCGATTTTCCGTAAAGATCATCTAAGTCTTTTATCTTTTTCTTTCATGTATCGGATGCAAGAAAATTATATCTTGCCACTCTCCCATGACGAAGTGGTTCATGGCAAAAAAAGTTTGATGCACAAAATGTGGGGAGACCGCTACAAACAGTTTTCACAACTACGAAATCTCTATACGTACATGATGATGCATCCAGGGAAAAAACTGTTATTCATGGGTAGTGAATGGGGACAGTTTTTAGAATGGAAATATGATCATGGTCTTGAATGGGTCGATTTAAACGACGCATTCAATGCAAAAATGCAGTTCTTCACCCAGACCTTGAATGAATTATACAAAGAAGAACGAGCCCTTTGGGAATTGGATGATCAAGAAGATTCATTGATGGTGATCGATGCAGACAACTTAGATGAAACGACATTGACTTTCTTACGACAAGGAAAAACGAAAAAAGACTTCTTGATCGTGGTTGTCAATCTGACACCAGTGGAGCGTCACGATTTTGCGATCGGCGTGCCATACGAAGGAACGTATCGCGAGATTTTAAACACGGAACGGGATGTATTTGGCGGAACTTGGGTGGCGAATAACCCAGACTGTCAGACCAGTAATACCCCTTTTAAGCAATACGACTATCAAATCAAAACAATTTTGCCTGCACTTGGGGCTTTAATCATCAAACCAGAAAAAATCAAAATGACTCGAAAAAAAGCAGTAAAGAAAGTACAAAAAAAAGAGTAGAGGGGGAACGGTGAGTAGATCACCAAACAAAATGAAAACAGAGATGTTAGCAATGATCCTCGCAGGGGGACAAGGGACTCGATTAGGAAAATTAACAAAGAATATTGCTAAACCAGCGGTTCCATTTGGTGGTAGATATCGGATCATCGATTTCACGTTGAGTAATTGTGTCAATTCAGGAATCAAAAATGTGGGTGTTGTCACTCAGTACCAGCCATTAGCACTAAACAACCATATCGGAAATGGTGCGAGCTGGGGATTGGATGGAATCAGTACCGGTGTGACGATCTTACAACCATATTCAAATTCAGAAGGCGAAAAATGGTTTGAAGGAACTGCCCATGCGATCTATCAAAACATCGCTTATATCGATGAGATGGACCCGCAATATGTCTTGATTTTATCAGGCGACCATATCTACAAAATGGATTATGAAGAAATGCTGGAAAAACACAAAGAAAATGATGCTTCATTGACGGTTGCAGTTCTCGAAGTACCGATGAAAGATGCCTCGCGTTTCGGAATCATGAACACCGATAAAAATGACCGTATCATCGAATTTGATGAAAAACCAGCCGAACCAAAGAGCAATCTCGCTTCAATGGGGATCTATATTTTCGATTGGAGTCGTCTGCGCAGTATGCTGTTGAGTAACTATACAAAAGACGGCGAAATGGTCGATTTTGGGAAACATGTCATTCCTTCTTATCTCGAAAGCGGCGACAACGTTTTTGCCTATCGCTTCTCTGGCTATTGGAAAGACGTAGGAACGATCGATTCATTGTGGGAAGCCAATATGGAATTTATTGATCCAGCAATGGAGTTGAATATTCGGGATAAAAGTTGGCAAGTATTTTCTAAAAACCCAATCGCACCACCACATTTTGTGACTGAGACTGGGGCTGCGAGAAACTCTCTCGTGATGGATGGCTGTTATGTTGCAGGGGAAATCGAGCACAGTATTTTATCAGAAAACGTACAGGTGAAAGAAGGATCGACGATCAAGGACAGCGTGATCATGCCTGGAGCGGTGATCGGTAGAAATGTTAAATTAAACCGAGTGATCGTTGGGGAAAATGCAGTGATCGGTGACGACGCAGAGATCGATGGAACAGACGAAATTGCCGTAGTCGGCTATTCTGAAATTTTAGGGGTGACGATTGATGAGAACTAATAAAATGTGTGCGATTTTAGGGAATCTGCAACGATACCAAGACTTGATGCCATTAACAGAAAACCGTCCGCTGTCGACCTTATTGTTTGACTGCAAGTATCGCTTGTTAGATTTCAATCTTTCAAGTATCGAAAATGCCAATATCAAACAAGTCTATATGATTTTCAATGAAGGAGAAACGCAGTCGGTCTTCGATCATATCGGTGGCGGAAAAGAGTGGAACTTGGACGGCGTACAAAACCGTTTCTTTATTCACCTGTTCCAAGACTCATTGAAAAAGCAAGCAGAAGGACAAGAGTATTACTATAATGTCATCGACTATTTGGAAAAATCCAAATCGGATCATACCGTATTTATGGGCAGCAAAGTCTTATGCAACATTGATTTACGTGCCTTGCTGAAAATCCATCAGCTACAAGGCAATGAAATGACCGTTGTGTACAAACGCATCAGCAGTGACAATATTTGCGAAAGTGATCTGTTGTTCAATGTAGACAGTGAAGGTCACTTAGAAGAAGCGATCCAAGCGAAAAAAGGTGAGGTCAGTGACCTTGTCAACTTATGTACGGATATTTTTATCATTCAAACAGATCGCCTGATCACGGCTCTTAAAGAGGGGCAAAAAGTTGGCGCAACGGCAGACCTCGGTCAATTTTTACGAGAAATGATCGCTGTTGAAAATACCGGTCTATATGAATACACTGGTTACTTAAGTAACATTTATGATATCTCTTCTTATTATCAAACAAATATGGACATGCTCGATGTGCATAAATTTACGTCGTTGCTTTATTCGAATCAAAAGATCTATACCAAACTGAAAAACGAAGTGCCAACGTATTATTCGGAAACATCTGACGTGAAAAATAGCCACTTTGCTTCTGGCTGCATCGTGGAAGGAACGGTCGAACAGTCACTGGTTGCCCGCCGCACGAAGATCCATCCCGAAGCAAAAGTCAAAGGAGCGATCATCTTCGGAAATAATGAGATCAAAGCAGGTGCCGAAGTCTCTTATGCGATCCTAGATAAAAATGTGACCATCGCAGAAGGTGTCAAAGTGCAAGGAACCAAAGAAACGCCAATCGTCATTAAGAAAAATTCTCATGTCACCCAAGACGTTATTGGAGGGGCAAGCGCATGAAGGTTCTGTTTACAGCAGCGGAATGCGCCCCATTTTTTAAAACAGGCGGATTAGGGGATGTTGCAGGGGCATTGCCAAAAGAGTTGGTCAAAAAAGGCGTCGAGACAGTGGTCGTCTTACCCTATTTCACGAAAATGCCTGCTGAATACCAAGAGCAAATGGAAGATTGTTTTTCCTTTGAAGTAGCGGTCGGCTGGCGCAAGCAATATTGTGGGATCAAAAAATTAGTTCTAGGCTCTGTGACCTATTATTTCATAGACAATCTCTATTATTTTGGTCGCGAACGGCTCTATGATTTTTATGATGATGGGGAACGCTTTGCTTTCTTCCAATTAGCCGTGATCGAAATGATGGAACGCATTGAATTTATTCCAGACATCGTGCATGTCAATGATTACCATACGGCGATGATTCCCTTCTTGATCAAAGAGAAATATCATTGGATTCAAGCGTATCAAAACATACGCACCGTTTTGACGATCCATAACATTGGGTTTCAAGGGTGGTATAGTCGCGATATTTTACCAGATCTTTTTGGGATGGGGACTGAGAGATACGATGATGGCACGCTACGTTTAAACGATTGTTTGAACTTTATGAAAGCTGGAATCTTGTATGCTGACCGTATCACGACGGTCAGTCCTTCCTATAGTGAAGAAATCAAAACCTCTGAGTTCGGCTGTGGGCTTGAAGTCATTTTACGCATGGAAAGCGGCAAACTCAGTGGCATCTTAAACGGAATTGATTATGAAATGAACGATCCAGAAACCGATCCTCATTTGGACTACTCTTTCAATCAAGAGGACTTGTCTGGTAAAGCGCAAAACAAGCGAGCGCTACAAGAACAGTTTGGTTTGCCTACCCGTAAAGATGTCCCATTGATTTCTGTTGTTAGCCGTTTGACCACTCAAAAAGGGTTCCATTTGGTCCTTGAAGAAATGGAAAATCTCTTGCAATTTGATGTTCAGTTCATCTTACTAGGGACTGGCGAACATGATTTTGAAGAAGGTTTTCGCTATTTTGCTCAGAAATATCCTGATAAATGTGCTGCTGCGATTTCTTTTGATATTGCATTGGCGCAAAAGTTATACGCAGCAGCGGATCTTTTCTTGATGCCTTCCGCCTTCGAACCATGCGGACTGTCACAGATGATCGCGATGCGTTATGGTACATTACCGGTCGTTCACGAAATCGGTGGCTTGAAAGATACGGTAGATTCCTATAATCCGATCACGAAACAAGGTACCGGCTTTGGCTTTCAAGAGTTTTCACCATTCTACTTGATGAATGCTTTGAAACAAGGGATCGAATTGTATCAATCCGATCAGGAAACGTGGACCGTATTGGTCAAGCAAGCAATGGAAAAAGATTTCAGCTGGAATCAAAGTTCAGATCTTTATATCCAGTTGTATAATACTATCAAAGTTTGATTGTTTTAAGACAGAAGAATCCTTGTCTGCAACAGAACTGCTAGTTGTATGACTAGCAATTTTGGCGGCAAGGATTCTTCTTTTTTATAAATTGAATGCAAAAAGGAGTGTAACCCTATGACAAAAGAACGATTGCGTGAACTGCTAGAAATCAGTGTTCATGAACTCTTTGCGATTGAAATGGATGAAGCTTCACCGCAGGAATTGTTTCAAGCACTAGCCAATGTGGTGAAGCAAATGTATTCAGAAGACTGGCGTCAAACCAGAAAAAATCTCTTGTTGGAGGATCAAAAACAAGCGTACTATTTTTCAATCGAATTTTTGCCTGGCAAAATGTTAAAAAGCAATTTGTTGAATATGCAGCTGTTGGAGCAGGCCAAAGCCGTTTTTGAAGAGTTAGGCGTTTCCCTTGATGACGTTGCGGATACAGAAAAAGACATGGCTTTAGGCAACGGGGGCCTCGGTCGTTTGGCATCTTGTTTTATGGATTCCCTGGCTTCATTAAGCTTGCCGGGAAATGGGAACGGGATTCGCTATCGCTATGGATTATTTAAACAAAAATTTATTGACGGCCATCAAGTAGAATTACCAGATGATTGGTTACGCTCTGGGAATGTCTGGGAAGTCCGCAAAGAAAGCAAAGCGGTGCCTATTCGATTTGGTGGGCAGGTCTATCTCGTTACGGGAGAGGACGGAAAACTAGCACCGGTCTATGAAGGTGGCTTTACCTGGCGGGCAGTTCCGTATGACACCGCGATGGTTGGCTATCAGAATCAACACATCAACACACTGCGCTTGTGGAGTGTCGAAGTACCTGCTGAAGATGAGGCGCATTATGCGACATTGGAATCACGGCAAGCTTTAGAAAATTTGACTGCTGTTTTATATCCAGATGACTCAAACGAGATCGGCAAACGCACACGATTGATGCAAGAATACTTTTTTGTTTCTGCAGGCATTCAAAGTATCATTCGCTATTATAAAAAATCGAATCTGCCTTTAGCAATGCTCAGTGAACGAGTAGCAATCCATATCAACGACACGCACCCAGCACTTTGTGTCCCAGAACTGATGCGTATTTTAGTTGATGAAGAAGGCCTTGCTTGGGAACAAGCGTGGGCGATCACCGTGAAAGTCATGAGTTATACGAACCATACGATCATGGCGGAAGCCTTAGAAAAATGGCCAGTTCGCATGATTGAAGAAGTTTTGCCGAGAATGGATCAGATCATTAAAGAAATTGATCGGCGCTTTGTCGAAGGAATGCAAGGGGTCCATCCGCAAGCCTTACTGGATCGGACGCAAATCATTATTGATGATCAAGTCCATATGGCACATCTCGCCATCATCGGCAGCCATAGTGTCAATGGGGTAGCCAAGCTCCATTCTGATTTACTAAAATCAGTGGTACTCCATGACTTCTATCTCATTTATCCTGCCCGTTTCAACAATAAGACCAACGGTATCGCACAACGGCGCTGGCTTCAGCTAGCCAATCAACCATTAGCCAAAGTGCTGGATCAGTCGATCGGCACGAGTTGGCGCAATGACCCCTTGGATCTGCAGTTGCTCAAAAATTATTATGAGGACGAAACCGTTCTGCAACAAATTGCCGACGCAAAAATGAGTAACAAGCGTGCACTGGCAAAGTACATTCAAAAAGCAACGGGCATTACAGTAGATCCAACGGCAATTTTTGATGTGCAGATCAAACGCCTGCATGCGTACAAACGACAACTGCTGAATCTAATGCATATCTTGAAGCTCTACTTTGAGGTTAAAGAAGATCCGACTGCAGCGTTTCATCCAAGAGTCTTTATTTTTGGTGCCAAAGCCGCACCAAGCTATCACTACGCAAAATCGATCATTAAAGTAATCAATGAAGTGGCGAATCTGATCAATCATGATGAAACCATCAATGATAAAATCAAGGTTGTATTTTTAGAAAATTACAACGTTTCATTAGCAGAAAAAATCATTCCAGCAGCGGATGTCAGTGAACAAATCTCATTGGCCTCTAAGGAAGCGTCAGGGACAAGCAATATGAAGTTGATGCTAAATGGGGCAGTAACGATTGCGACTTTAGATGGTGCCAATATTGAGATTCGAGATGCGATCGGTGATGAAAACATTGCGATCTTTGGGTTGACGGAAGAAGAAGTGTATCAGTATTACGCCCAGCATAATTATTCTGCTTACACCTACTATGAGTCAGATCCAGTCTTGCAACGGGTGGTCAATGCCTTTATTGATGGGACGATCCCCAATATTCAAGTAGAAGGTCGAGAAATCTTTGATTCCCTTTTGAAATACAATGATGAATACTTTTTATTAAAGGATTTTCATGCCTATTGTGACGCGCAGCATCGGGTAGATAGTGCCTATCAGGATACGCAGCGCTGGCGTAAAGTCAGCCTAATGAATATTGCGAATGCAGGCAAATTTTCGGCAGATGAAACGGTGCGAAATTATGCTGCAGATATTTGGCAGATCGATCCATTATTTGCCCATGTCAAAGAACCGAATGCAGCAAGCTTGACTGAGACGGTGCCTCCAGCCGAATTTAGCTGAAGTGTCCTCATCTGAAATGGTGTAGTCTTTCGTGAAATTCTCCTTAATTTATGGTATGATGAAAAAAATGCATGTAAGAGGATGAGTACAGTGGCAAATTATTTAGATGTGAAACGAAAACACTTCCGTTTTCCTGCTTATGATGATACAGATGGTGTGAAGCTGCAATCCGAGCATCGCCCCGCATTCAGTAAAGCAGATGATTGGATTTTAACCGAAATCAAAGATTCCGTGAGTCATTCTCACAAGGAAGAAAATCAATCTTTGCAGCGTAAAGTGCAGTCCAGCCAACGCGATCGGGGGCACAATGTTCGTCAAAAAGAAGAGCTTGCCAATCACCGTGCCAACTTGCCTCAGTACGGAAAACGTCCGGTGAAAGAACAGATGCCAACAGGAAAAACCAATTTTTTTGGCAAAGAGGCGAACCATTCTTCTTATCAAGTGACCAGTAAGAAGGAAAAAGCTGAGGTTCCTGTTTCTTCGAAAAAAGAATATTCGGGGCGCTCTTACTTCGTACCTAAATATATTCCTGCATCAATTATTCCAGATGAGCAAAAACCTGAAATTACGCCGAACGATTTGATGGATGCAATGGCAAAAAAACAAGAAAGTTATTTGTTGTTTGATACGGAACCAGCAGCTTATCAAGTCAAAGAAGAAAATGATCCAACCGTCAAAAAATTCAATCGCCATCCCTCTGTTGGGATGACGCGCAGTGAGTTTCGCGCCAATAACAAAAAAAATGGTGAGAAAAAACGTTCCGTTTTAGATCGATCATTAAAAGGAATGATTGAAGACGATCAACAAGAAGAATCTTCAAATGGCTATTTTCGTTCTAAATAGTAGTGACAGTTACTCTTAATAGAAGTGGTCCTTTGATCATAACGATGAATGATTTCAGCTAGATGGCTAACATCTAGCTGTTTTTTTTGTGTGCCGAAACTGCCGATTTCACAAAATGCTTAGTCGAATTACATTTTTCACCGGCTGAGGAATATTCTGATTTTACTAAGCGATAGCGTGGGCTATAGAATAAAGTGAAACGATCAAAACCATCGTTATTTATAATGTTTGTTATTTTAATTGGCGATTTCTTTTGTCATTTAAAATCGATGGCAGGTCAAACGGTAACAGGATTGTGGTTTTCTAATCAGCTGTAATTGAAAAAGGGAAGCAAGCGTCCTGATGGCTAAAGCTGCTCTTTGGGAAGGACTGATCCATGATCGATTTCAAGGGAAAGATACGCTGAAAGGTGGGGCATCAACAAATGAACAAGAAAAAGAGAAAGGTATATTTCACTATCATTATTGGCTTACTTGGAGGACTCTACTTTTTTTCAACCATGAGTGTGTTTTCTTCAAACATTTTCTTTGCTGCTCAGCTGGAGGAAGACACGGTTGCGAGTGAAGCATTTGAACCGATACGAGAGAAAGAAGCCGAGGAAAGAGTTGCCATTTATTTTGATGAATCAACGAAAGCTGGGACTGTAGGAGACATGTTGCTAGTCGCATTTCATACGGACCGTCCCATTAATGAAATAGCGATCCGATTGCCGCAATCTGCGGTTATTGCTGAAGAGGAGTTGCCAAAGGGAGTCAAAATTACACCAACCACTGAAGAGAATGGGTGGAAACTAACGACCGATACCCCTAGAAGTGATTTCTTGGTTCCAGTGGTAGTTGATACAGCAGGGTCGTTTCCATTTGAGGTAGCAGAATCAATGATAATACTTGAGATAAAAGAAGCACGGGAGACAAACCCTACGGATACACAAGAGGATGACCAAACTGATTCGAGTGACTCCACTGATCAATTGGATCAAGAGGATCAAGTAGCAGAAGAGAAGGAAATAGAAAGCCAGCTTCCTGAGGCATCAGATTCTGATCCTGGCAATCTGTATCTTTTAGGCGACGACGTAAAAAAGAGAGGGGTTGCTAACTGGGTCGAATTTATGGCTGCAATGGTCGATCCGACGGTCAATTATATTTATTTGACAGCCAGTTTTCAAACGAACGATAATCCTCGTTTAGGTATTACGGGAATTGACGGCTGGAGCAGCAGCGCCAATCCTAATGGCGGATTAGCCTATGTTTATATCAATGCCTCGAGAGTTTCAAGAACGTTAATCATTGATGGTCTCGACACCTATCAGATGGATCTTAGAGCCGTTGCGATCTGTTTCCGCGATTCGAGTGTCAATCCTGATTCCCCATGGGACATTACCTTGCAAAATTTGGAACTCTACCATGGAAACTTTTGGGGGGCAATTGAATACCATGATTTGAACATGACAAATCAGCAGCGTTCAATCATTCGGTACCACAATCTCAACCATACTGGCAATCAGTTGTTTTACGGTTTGCACTCTCGAGCAAGCTTTTCTGGACATTCGGTTTCACACCAAACGCCTAGATATACATCAGACTTCAATGCTTCTTGGATGATTCACTCGAACATCCAAGCGAATTTTGAAATCAACCAAATAGAACTTCGTGAGGGAGCAAACGTCGAAATGTCGACGATCAGCTCAGGAAATCTTGATTTTTATAATACGAATGCGCGTCTCGTACTAGGGGATAATGCCCGACTCTCATTAAATGCCAACGGTTCAGCTGGTGAAGCAGGTGGTGCCAATATTCGGTTTGTCGCTGGCAATGGACGCATTGAGTTAGGAAAAGGTGCGGAATTGGCATTAAATACACAAAACAACAGTCCGGCAGTCATCACATCAGGCACGCCTCATGATATTCGCTTAATGGAAAAAAGTCGCTTGTCGGTTACTGCTGCAAACCGAACATTGTATAGTCATATTTTCTGGTTGAGTGCCAATACTCATGTAACCTTAGAAGACAGCAGCACCTTAGAGGTTGAAGCAACAAATCAAAATACAACCGCAAATATCTTCCACTTCTCTGGCACGACTGGCAATCTCAATGTTGGCAAAGATGCTACCTTAGATATTCGTTCGGACAGCCCTCAACCTGTCCAACGCCTACTTTTCTTTAGTGGTGCCAACAATCCCGCAAGATTGACGATCGACGATGCCAAGCGTGTCAATTTGCAAAGAACCCGCCCAATAACGACCACAACAAATGGTCTAATTGAAGGGGGAGGAATCACTGCAAAGAACCAGGCGATTCGCCAGTGGCGGCATGGAAATACAGGAGACCCATCTGATTTTCAGTGGCAACCGATTCTGTCCATGACTGCGGCGATTTCAGGAACCAATACCAATGTGACCAATGTATCTTCACTGAATGAGGACACAAGTCGAGGGGTTGCCGCGCAGTTTGCTTCTCGTTCACAACGTCTATTATTTGAGAGAATACCAGACATCACGGTGACCATCGATCCTTTGACAGAAGATAGAACCTTACCTAATGCCTATACGATTTCGGGAACTGCCAATCCTGGTAGCTACCTTCGATTTCAAAGAGAGGGGCTGATGCCAGAACCGACGCTTGAAACGACAGTCGATAGTGCTGGCAATAGCGGGTATTTTCACACACAAGCGGATGAAAACGGGCACTATTTACTTGATCTATCTGATTTAGAACCTTTCCAGTATTTTACACAAGGTGAGGTGGTCACCGCACAGGCATTTCTTGATGGTAAATGGGCAGAAGCATCAACCACTGTGGAACCCATTGGTGACGTTGACCCAAAAGATCCCCTTGATCCTGATCAACCGATTCTTCCTGAAAATCCACCATTGATACCAGAAAATCGCGGGTTTGTCAGCATAGACTTTGTTTCACAATTCGATTTTGGTACAGTACCGATTCGCTCGTCGACAAGCCGCTATCCGGCGCGTTCGCAACGAATTTCTTCAGTGGATGATTATGAATCAACCGAACGACCAAACTATATTCAGGTTTCCGATCGTCGATTTCTCCCAAATGGCTGGACCTTGAGTGCCCGTTTATCTGAGGAAGGGTTCGTTAGCACGGATGCGTTTAAGCACAACTTAAAAGGAGCGAGTGTGCATTTGAATAATATTGAAATGGTTACCTCTAGAGAAAATCCCTCTGAAGCACCAGACTACTTTGAAGCAATTGAGCTGGGACCGCAGAACCAAGTGATTGCACGTGCCAATGAAAAGCAAGGGGCGGGAACTTGGATTCAACGCTATGGAAACGAGCATACCATGCAAAAAAGTGTCGAGCTGGAAATCCCTATTGGCGCGAGGCCACAAGCAACAAGTTATCAAGGAACCATCCATTGGGAGCTGAGTTTCGTACCTGGTGCTGACGAATAACCCCTTGGAAAACAAGTAAATATGTTCTGCAATCGTGAATATGATCGAACACTGTAAAAGTTGATCAGACAAAAAGAAGTCCATTTGCCATTGGGCTTCTTTTTTTGTCTGAAACAAACGAGTAGTGGTTTACACTACTTTTCCCACTTTGGTGGATACGCTTTTCAATCAATAGAAGTGAGTGAAACCACAGGCAATGGATCGATGAGCAAAATCATGACACGGTAGTCATCAACGAAATCACCTAAGCACTTTGCCTTCTGCAGAATAAATTTAATTTAGTTATTTTAGTAATTAAATCCTGCTCAAATATTTTAATTTTCGCTTGCGTTTTGATATGCTAAGAACAAGGGGGAATCAAAGATGGAAGTTGATCTACAAATGCTGGCGATGATTTTCTTTATCAATCTCGCCTATGTTACATTGAACACACTGCGATTTTTATTGACAATGAAAGGGTATCGCGTGATTGCCCCATTAGTGAGTATGATCGAAATCACGATCTATATTTTAGGCTTATCTATGGTATTGGATCGTTTGGATAACCCACTGAATCTCTTGTTCTATGCATTAGGTTATGCTGCAGGAGTCAGTATCGGGATCAAAATCGAAGATAAGCTGGCTCTGGGCTATACAATGGTCACAGTGATCCTACCTAGTAATACAGATGAAGAAAAGAGTTTGCCGAAGATTTTGCGACAAGAGGGCTATGGTGTGACACAAAGCTTTGGTGAAGGATTGGAAGGCCCGCGACTGATTTTAGAGATTCTTTCCCAAAGAAAAAGTGAGAAAAAGCTCTATCAAACGATCAAAGCGGTGGAAGAGCGAGCGTTTATCATCAGCTATGAACCCAAGTATATCTCGGGTGGTTTTTGGACCAAAAAAATCAGTCGTAGAGAGGCGAAGTTGAAAAAGCAAGCACCTGTTGATTGAGGAACTAGAGGCAGCTTGATTCATTCGTGAAGAATAGTTGCATAATAAGCAGGGAGTTTATTGATGAGAGGAAGCGTTAGGTGTGGAAAAGAAAGCAAATGGCATGATGGCGGTCATCGCTGCACTGATCTCAAACATTTTGGTGGCGATCAGTAAGTTTGTCGGTTATGCCTTGAGCGGTAGTGCGGCCATGCTGAATGAAAGCATTCATAGTGTCGTAGATTGCAGCAATCAGATCTTTTTATTGATCGGTGATAAACGGGCAACAAAGGGACAAAGTGAACTGCATCAGTTTGGTGAAGGTCGGGCGAAATATTTTTTCAGCACGATCGTTGCGATGATGCTCTTCTTTGGTGGGGGCGCACTAGGCGTGATGGAAGCAGTGGAAAAGCTGCTGCATCCCGCCCATGAAGTCGGCAATACCTGGTTAGTGATCGCTATCTTGATTTTCGGGATGATCGTTGAAGGAAGTTCGTTGTGGATCGCAATCAAGGAGATCCGCGAGCTAAACGTCGAACGTCAACCAATCTATCGTTTTTTGAAAGAAAGTCGGCATAGTGAGATTTTGATCATTTTCACAGAAGACTTTTGTGCGGTGATCGGTCTGATGATCGCACTGATCGGAACGGTTTTAACAATGATTACCGGGAACGCATTTTTTGATGCCTTCAGCGGCTTATTGATTGGTCTTTTATTGATGGTAGCAGCGATCTTCTTAGCCCGCGAATTTTACAGTCTACTGATTGGGGAAAGTGTTACCAAACGTGATTTAGCGGTGATCAAACAAGCGTTTGAACGTCCCGATGTTGATCGCTTGATCGATGTGAAAACAGTCCATTTAGGGCCAGCAGAAATTTTGATTGCAGCGAAAGTCGATATTGCCGCAAAACAAGAAGAGGTCGGCTATGAGATCATTAATGATATCGAAGCCGAGATCCGACATCAAATGGCAGATAAAAAAGTCTATATTTATATTGAAACGGATGAGTACGATCCTCACTACATGGAGAAGCGGCGCAAACTTGTGCGACCTTCCCACTGATTTAGCTAGAATAAAGCTGTTTTTTTTGATACAATAGACAAGGATTATCACATAGTGAAGGAGATTTCAAAATTATGATCAATGCAAGTGACTTAAGAGCTGGAATGACGTTTGTTCAAGACGGCAAACTTATCAAAGTATTAGATGCCAGCCACCACAAACCAGGTAAAGGAAATACGGTTATGCGTATGAAATTACGTGACGTTCGGACTGGTTCGACTTACGATACAACCTTCCGTCCAGAAGAAAAATTTGAAAAAGCGCATATCGATACGAAAGCTGTACAATACCTATATACAATGGACGATACCGCATTCTTTATGGATCTGGAAACCTATGAACAATATGAAATTCCAGTTGAAGTGGTTGAAGAAGAAATGAAGTTCATTCTAGAAAACATGGAAGTAAAAATCCAATTCTTCGGCAGCGAAGTGATTGGCGTGCAATTACCTTCAAGCGTAATCTTGAAAGTTGTTGAAACACAGCCATCGATCAAAGGGGCAACTGTGACTGGTTCTGGTAAGCCAGCAACGATGGAAACGGGCTTAGTTGTCAATGTTCCTGACTTTGTTGAAGAAGGCGAAATGCTAGAAATCAATACAGCTGAAGGTACCTATTTAAAACGTGCAAAATAGCAAAAAACCGCGACTTGTTCGCGGTTTTTTCTTTGCTCTTGTTGTGTTCAGAAGTGGCTCATTGTCCCATTGCCGATGTTTTTTGTAAAGGATAGATACTATAAGGTTTACTGATAAAGTAGGCGACGGAGCAGACGATCACAAAGAAGGGTAGATTTTGAAAGCCAAAGACTTCTCCACCAATAAAGATCGGTGCAAATAAGGTGCTAGTGGCGCTGCCAAAAACACTGGCATAGCCTAGTGCTGCTACCAGTTCGATAGGCAGTCCGAACAGTGGCGCCAACACGACCCCCAAAGAAGAGCCAATCGCAAACAAAGGGGTGACTTCTCCACCCAAAAAACCAATGCTGATGGTCAATACGGTCAACACCAACTTAAGCAGCCAATCATAAGAATAGATCGGTTGATTCGTGAAACTCGCGCTGATCAAATTTGTTCCTAAGCCTGAATAACGCCCTTGATACAACAAAACAAAAAGCAAGACTAACGCCAATGCGCCAATCCCAATACGCCACAGTGGATTCGGGAAGCGCCGCTTCATGATGCGTTTCATCGTTTCTAAACAGCCCGCAAAGCTACCGCCAACCATACCAAAAATCAACCCAATCACAAGTAATTTCAGAAAAACAGGTATCGTCAAATCG
This sequence comes from Enterococcus casseliflavus NBRC 100478, assembly GCF_001544095.1. Lineage (GTDB taxonomy): Bacteria > Bacillota > Bacilli > Lactobacillales > Enterococcaceae > Enterococcus_D > Enterococcus_D casseliflavus. Next base: position 86,076 of record NZ_BCPT01000008.1, read on the forward strand.
ACGGATTGAGGCAACATAAGACTAAATTTTTCTAAGCCTAACCATTGAGAAGTCGTACTAGCAGTGAAAGCAGCCAGCAAAGCAGGTAAGAGGGCATGATGACTGAATTTACCGATGACAAGCACTTCCAATGCAAAGAACGTCGCAGCGATGGGGGTTTCAAATAAACCAGCAAATCCCGCAGCCATCCCAATCATGATCAGGGTGCTGGCGTACTTTTCTATTCGCAGCCATTTTCCTAAACGATTGGCGATGGTGGCACCTAACTGAACCGCAACTCCTTCTCTGCCGGCGCTTCCTCCAAATAAATGCGTCAGCCAGGTTCCCACCATTACAAAAGGAATCAAACGCAGCGGAATATCTTTTTCTTCTTCCTGCCCGACTAAAAACACTAAGTTCATTCCTTGAGGACTCCGATCGCCATACTTTTGGAAAAGGTAAGTAAAGCAAATACCGATAATTGGTAAGAAGAGAATCAATGGCAAAAAATGACTTTCACGAAAGGCACTTAAGAACAGCAAAATTTTACCAAAGAAAGTGTCAACGGCTCCAGCAAGCACCCCAATCACCAGACTGAGCAAACCTAATGTAGTCAGTTCAAAATACGTTGTTTTTTGTTTCTTCATTTCTATCACGATCCTTTAAAAAATATAGGAATAATGCTCTTGCAACTATGACGAACGAGTGAAAATAAAAAATGACTACTACACACTAAAAAAGTGGTAGAAGTCATTAGCAAAATTGCGGTTTCAGTAAGAACTGAGGGAGACATTCATTCCCTATTAGCATCAATATTATCTGATAAAACCCTCGTTTTGTCAATGGATGCTGGTCGCGAAAAGCAGTCCATCTAATACTTATCTTTTATACATACTTATGGTAAAATTAATTTCATAAGAATTTACATGTGAATTGAGCGTCGGAAGAGTCAATGGCAAGAAAAGGGATGAAAGGACGATCCTTCTACTGGTTGACCAAGGGAAAAACAGTAGGTAGTGAGGAATCGAAGGGGAAGAAAGAATGGTTGCATTTATGACGATCGAAAAATGGCTGCAAAGTGAGCGTTTTTATTACGTGATCCTACCAATTCTCATGGTGGTTGGTCTAATTGCGTTATTAGGGTTCCTGATGGTTTTGCTTTATCGAGAAAACCGCAACCCAAAAGTGACGCTATTGCTTGGCGGCATAGTCGTTGCGTGTCTGCTAGGCTTTTTTATTGGAGATCAAGTGTATGGTGAATTCAAAACGTATAATGCGCTGATCACACCGAATATCCGTGACCGCGAAAAAATGTTTTTAGGCTATAAATATTACGAATCTGATACTACAGCAGTTTATCAGCGCATCCAAAGCAATGAAGCGATTGAAACTTTAGGGATCTATCAAGCAGTACCAGTGGAACGGGCGATTGAATTTCTTGGATCTGCTCATAACTCCGTATATTTTAAAATGGGCGCCCAGGTTTACTATGCTCGCTATCAACCGACATTTGTGGAAGAGGAAACAACCGCTAAACTGCAGGGGGTTCAATACCATTTGACTGATCCTTCCTTTGAAACGATCGGCTTCTATTCCGAAACCAACAACTATTTGACGGCAATTACGATTCCAAATACTCAAGAAACCCTCGAATATCAATCCGTCGATTCTGTGATCCCGCAAGAATTTGGGAAAAGTCAAACCCAATGGGCGTTACCGAATAGGAATGAATAACCATAAAAGAAAACTACCTAAGTAACGAAAGAAAGTTCTCTCAAGAGGGAATCTTCCGTGCGCAGGTAGTTTTTTTGTATGCTTAGTCAGATAACATTGCTTTTCCTATGACTGATTAGGTAGTCCTCTTTCTTTTTGCGAGACAATTTTTTGAAGGCGGCTTCTGCTTGAGTGGCTTCACTGCGAGTGGAAAAGCTTTCTGCATGAATCATTTGCAAAGGTCTGCGACTAGCAGGACGGGTATATTTTGCCCCAATCCCTTTGTTGTGCTCTAATAAGCGGCGACTCAAATCAGTGGTATAACCACCGTAGAAGGACTGATCGTTGCAACGCAAGACATAAAAATAATGATTCTCAGCAGCCATAGAGCATCGCCTTCACTTCTGAACTATAGGCACCTGTTTCATCATAGGTAATGAGAGGGGAATCAATTTTAAAGCCATCCGCCTTACCATCCTTGATTCCTTCAATCAATAAAATATTTGCCTCTTTGCCTACTTTCGGATAGACGAAGCGGACGCGTTTTGGGGCGATTCGATGGGCACGCATATGGTCCAAAATATCGAGAAAGCGATCCGGTCGATGAACCATCGCAAACCGTCCGTTCATTTTTAACGCTTTACTGGCGGTTTGGATCACTTCATCTAAATTTGTGGTGATCTCGTGACGGGCGATCGCTAAATAGGGATTCGGGTTTTTGATCGCCGTCGGTACATTTTTAAAATAAGGCGGATTGCAGACCAAAAGATCGACGGAATCAGGTTTGATTTTTTGAAAGAGGTTCTTCAAGTCCATAGGATAGACCGTCAGCTGGTCTTGCAAGTCGTTTAATTCGATACTGCGTTGCGCCATATCCGCTAGACGTTCCTGCAATTCGACCTGATAAATATGAGCGGTCGTTTTTCTGCTGATAAATAAACCGACTGCACCATTCCCTGCACAAAGGTCAACGACCACACCTCTTTTTGGCACTCTAGCGTAATTGGCTAATAAGACAGCATCTAATGAAAAAGAAAAAACTTCGGAACTTTGAATGATCTTGATGTCATCGGCATACAATTGGTCGATGCGTTCGTTCGGTTGCAACATGAAGCATACTCCTGTTCTAAATTCATTTCAATGTATTATACTACGATTAAGAATAATGGGAAACGCTAAAAAATGCTTGTCATTTAAACCGTTTTTTTGCATACTTGAATAGGAGAGAAATAGAAAGGAAAATGAGTATGTTTTTTCGCTTTATGCGCGGTGTGGTTCGCGTAGTATTATTTTTGATCAACGGCAATGCTCGTTATCAAAACAAAGAGGTTTTACCTAAAAATGAAAACTATATTTTAGTGGCTCCTCACCGAACCTGGTGGGATCCATTGTACCTAGCAGTGGCTGCTCGGCCAAAGAAATTTAGTTTTATGGCGAAAGAAGAGCTGTTCAAAAACCCGATTTTACGGTTCATTTTGATTCATGCCAATGCTTTTCCAGTCAAACGGGACAAACCAGGACCGAGTGCGGTAAAGACGCCAGTCAAAATTTTGAAGGAAACCGATCTTAGCTTGATCATGTTTCCAAGTGGTACGAGACACGCAACGGCTTTAAAAGGCGGCATGGCGTTGATCGCAAAAATGGCTAAGGTCAAGATCGTTCCCTCTGTTTATCAAGGACCGCTGACATTAAAGGATTTATTTAAACGCAAGCGAGTAACCGTCCGCTTTGGGGAGCCAATCGATATCAGTGACATCAAAAAGATGGACAAAGAGGGCTTGGCGGAAGTCGAACGGCGCATCCAGGGTGCATTTGACACACTGGATCAAGCGATTGATCCGTCATTTGTTTATCAAATCGATGAGTCCAAAAGAGAAGATTAATACCTAAGAAAAGCCGCTGATCCTTTTGTGATCAGCGGCTTTTTTCTAAAGAGTTAATCCAATAATTCGAAAGCAAATTTGGTCCATGGTTTCAAATATTCCAACAAAGGCAACTCCTCTTTGGGGATAGTGCCGACTTTGTTTTTTCGCACGTCTTGGTGAGGGGTCAAAACGATCTGCAATTCGTTTTTGTACTGACCAAAGGTATCATTGCCGATAACGATGTCCCCGTAAGCAAACGGTTCTTGGTTTGTATGAGGGAGGTTTTCGACGGGACGGTACTTCACCCGTGACTGTGTGGAACGAGCAACTAACGCATTACTATCACCGCGACGAAAATGATTGGTTTCAGCTAATATCCTCCGTTCGATTTCGCTGGCTTCTGCTTCTACGGAAACGCCAAATGTCAGTTTGTAGCGATCGATCGCCGCCAGAGCTTTCAGTTCTGCATCCGACGCATAGGCATTGCCAATAATCACCGTATCGATCAACCCAGAAGCAAAAAGCAGCTTCCCTTGCAGCGCCAATGGTAAATCTCGACAAGATTCTAAGGTCGGTAAGCCATCATTGACTTCCCAAGGGCCAATTTTGGCTGATTGACTAGTGATGAAGGCGGCTGTTTTCAACCCATATTTTTTAAAACGTTGACTGCAGCTGCGGAAAAAAGCCTCCGTTAAGCCTGTGCCTCGTTGGGGGTAAAAATTGTGGCAGCCATATAAAAAAGGTTCATTTGCTTGATAAGAAAGGATATTTTCTAAATAGTTCACATCATTACTCATATTCAATTCAATCGCCAAGCCAAATGGATTAAAGGTCAGCTGGGCTTCTTTATTGCCATCAAATCCTTGATCCAAGCGGATACCGTCCGCACCTAATTCTGCAAAGAAGCTCAGATCGTCATAAGAGATCGCCAAATCACTAAAAACAGCTGGCGAAATATCTAATATCGTTTCAAAGCCAAGGTTCTTGGCAAACCCGATAATCGAAGAGAATTTTTTTCTGACGGGCTCTTTGCCTTCACTGACTTCCAGCATACTCATAAATAAGCGCGAATAACCAAGGGCAGCAGCTTTTTTTAAATAGTCTTGATCCAGTAAAGGATCGCTATGGTCGGGGTAAATCGAAAGGCCAATTTCTCGTTTCAATGGTTTTCCTTCTTTCTAAAAAACCGCACGAAGCACCTCTTGGCATTGAAAAAGCTGCTGAGGAAGGCTTCTTCTGTTGTCTTGATGGGTACTTCGTACGACCATTATTTACACATTATTGTGCGACTGGTTGATTTTCTTTTTCTAATTCGTTTTTGTCATAGATTTTTACGAATGGGTAATAGATCAGAATCGATAAAAGAATCAAAAGAACATTCAGCACGATGGCACGCCAATCGCCGCCAGTCGCTAAGAAAGCACCAATTGGTCCAGGCAATGTCCAAGGGGCATTGACCGTGACGGCATTGACTAAACCTGCTGAGGTGGCGACCCATGCAATGACACCATTGATTAAAGGCGCAATGATGAATGGTGGGATCAAGATTGGATTCAAGACGATCGGTGTACCGAAAATCAGTGGTTCATTGATGTTGAAAATTGCTGGAATTAAGGCTGTTTTTCCTAGTTTTGAACCGAATTCTGATTTGGTGCGAAACGCTAGCAAAATCGCCAAACCAATCGTTGAACCAGCCCCACCAATCCAGATAAACCATTGATAAAATGGTTCGGCTGCGATATTGGGAATCATATCTCCTGAAGCAAGCGCAGTTGTATTCCCTTCTAACAACTGCAACCATAATGGTCGAGCCAATGATCCAACGATAGAAGCACCATGGATCCCGAATGACCAGAAGAAGGTCGTCAAGAAGGTGATCAATAGCACACTTGGCAAGGTGTCTGCGGCACTGACTAAAGGATCGACGACTTTTGCCACGATCGTGTGCCAGTCAAAGCCGATATAGTAAGTGATCGCGCCCATTCCTAAAATAATGACTAAGGTAGGGGTCAAGGCTTCGAAAGAGCGAGCGACTGCAGGTGGGACTTGTTCTGGCATCGTGATTTTAAATTTCGATTTGTCCGTTAACCGATAGATTTCAACGGCAAGAATCGAGGTGATGATCGCCACGAACATACCAGCACTCCCTAAGTTGGCCATTGGCAAGACAAAGCCGACCGTTCCAGCAGCATCCAAGGCTTCTGCTGGGATATTGACCGGGGTGAAGGTCAGTAAAAAGGCGGTCGTAGCTAGGATCCCGCCAGAAAGACCATCAAGCTTATAAGAGCGAGAAAGACTGTATCCAATCCCGAATGCCGCATACAAGCTCATAATGTACATCGTCATTCGATAAGGCAATAAGATCGTTGTGGCATTACTAGACAAGAATTGATAGATGCCCCAACTTTGAGGCAGCGGTGGAAAGGCTAAAATCATAAAGAACGAACTGACGATGATCAATGGCAAGGTTGAGACGATCCCGTCACGAACCGCCCGCAAGTGACGCTGGCTGCCAAGTTTTTCCATCGGTCCTGCCAAATGGCGCTCGATGAATTGAGTGAATTTATCTAACATGGTTTATCCTCCTAAGGTGTTTTACATTTTTGCTTCCCATGGATTCGGAATGATTTTCCCTAAGATCACGCCTTGGGATGCCCCGGTTGCTGCAGGGGCATTGTTGACACGGCTGTGAAGGGTTTCATTTCCTAATATGGCAAAAGCCACCGCTTCTTTGGCATCGTTGGAACCGCCAATGTCATCTTGTGTTCCAACGGCTACTGATTCTGGTAAATAGCCTTGGATCATCTCAATCAGCAGATGATTGTGGGCACCGCCGCCCGAGAGAATCACTTCCATATCGTTTGTTCCCAACTGAGGAAAAATGAACCGTTGGTAACTGTCAGCAATGGAAAAAGCGGTAAAATCGGTTAAAGTCCTCACCAAGTCTTCAGGTGCTGCTTCGGGATACTGGGTCAATAACTGCTGCACGAATTGTTTTCCAAAAAGCTCACGCCCGGTGCTTTTCGGCGGTTGCTGGGACAAATAAAAATGAGTTCTTAATTCCTTTTGCAAGGCTGGTATAATTGCTCCCGCACGGGCTGTTTCACCAAACGCATCATAAGGCTGACCGAATAGCTGAACCATTAATTCATCGATGACCATGTTTCCTGGACCTGTATCAAAGGCATACAGCTCGTTTAAGCTGCCACTTTTTGGTAGTACAGTAACATTGCCGATGCCGCCAATATTTTGCAGCAAACGATTTTTGGTGTCTGATTGATAGAGCAGATAGTCTGTATAAGGAACAAGAGGGGCGCCTTGACCGCCAGCAGCCATATCCATCACTCGAAAATCGGCGACGACTTTCGTTTGTAAGCCATAAGCGATAATTGAAGGTTCGCCAATTTGCAAGGTGCTGTTTTTCGCTGGGTCAGCATCGGGGGAGTGCCAGATCGTTTGTCCGTGGCTGGCAACAAAATCAATGCTTTTTTCTTCAATACCAGCTTTTTGGCAGAGGATTTGACACGCTTTCAAAAATTCATACCCTAATTCAGTATTTAATTGGCAGATGAGGGGAACATTTGATTCCACCGGATCACAAGCGGTTTTTATTCGCTCCTTCAATTCTTCACCAATGGGCAGCGTGATCATTTCCATCAGCTTTACGTCAGTTTCGGTGCCGCTGCCATTGATTTTTACTAAAGCAGCGTCGATCCCATCCAAACTGGTTCCTGACATGAGTCCTATTGCAAGCATATCGTTTCTCCTTTCTTTTAGAATAGTGATGAAAGCGATTGTTGAATTCGATTTCACACTCATTGTAAATGAAGTGTAATTATATTTCAAGATATAAATTTATAATTGAAAAAACATTTCAACATAATGATGTCAGGTGTTCGCTCTTTTTATCAAAAATGAGTGGTAAGTGAAATTTCGCTGGCAGAGAGATGTCTAACGATCAGGGAAAGTGGTATAATGGTTGGAAGGATATTTTTTAAGAAGGTGAAGAAATGCGCTTTATACATACAGCTGATTGGCACATCGGAAAAAAACTACATGGCTATGATTTGCTGGAGGACCAGCGAGCAATTATCGATCAAATCATTGCGATCGCTTTAGAAGAAAAAGTCGCTGCCATCGTCATTGCAGGTGATCTGTATGATCGTTCCGTTCCCGCTGTCGATGCAGTCAAATTATTGAATGAAAAAATCGCAGAAATCAATCTAACGAATGAACTGCCTTTATTGGCTATCTCAGGAAACCATGATAGCCCAACGCGGCTAGAAACCGGTAGTCAGTGGTTTCAACAAACACGCTTTTACCTGTCCACCAGCATCGAACAAAGTTTGCACCCGGTTGAGTTTGACGATACACAGTTCTTTTTACTGCCTTATTTTGAACCGATCGAGGCGCGCTTGTTTTTTGATGAACCATTAATGAAGATTTCTGATAGTGTCCAAAGAGTCATTGAGGAGATGACCAAGAACTTTGACTCGTCCAAAAAGCAAGTGCTAGTGACCCATTTTTTTGTGGCGGGTTCTAGCCAAACAGATTCAGAAACAAAAATTCAAGTTGGCGGATTGGACAGCGTACCGACCACCGCTTTTGCGCCATTTGATCGAGTCGTTTTGGGGCATTTACATGCCAATACCGCCCTGAAACATCCGAAAATCGGGTACAGTGGCTCTCCGCTGAAATTTTCCCTTTCTGAACGGACGAACCAAAAAGGGGTCTATCTTGTGGATACTGTAAAAGACACCAATGAATTTATTCCCCTCACACCAAAAAGGGATATCCAGCAACTGACGGCTTCCTTTGAGGAGTTGATCGATCCGGTTTTTTACCGTGATCTAAATCGTGAGGCGTTTTGGCATTTTCTGCTGACGGATCGTGCTGTGATTCCAAATATGATGAATCAGTTGCGAAAAATCTATCCATTTATTTTGTCTGTCGAACGGTTGAATGGACGAGAACAGACGAAAAAAAGACAGCTAACCACACGAGAAACCGACCCGCAGACCTTGATCAGTCATTTTTTTCAAGAAATGACGGGAGATTCATTGCTCGATGCACAAACCAAGTGGATCGAACAAGGATTAAATGAAGCATTTGTCGTGGAAAAGAGGGAATAGTCATGCAACCGAAGTCTTTACAAATGAAAAATTTTGGTCCATTCATTGATGAAAAATTGGATTTTAGTCAGCTGCAAGCTGGCGGTTTGTTTTTGATCAGCGGCAAAACGGGTGCAGGAAAAACGACGATTTTCGATGGCATGACGTTTGCCTTGTTCGGTGAAACATCGGGGAATCTGCGCTCAGGCAAAGAAATGCGCTCGATGTTTGCTTCACCAACCGAAGAGACCAGCGTCACCTTTACTTTTGAACATCAGCGTTTTACCTACCAGATCCAACGGAAACCGGAACAGACCTTAGCAAAAAAACGTGGTGATGGGGTCACCAACCAAACGGCAAAAGTCCAGCTGACGATTTTTGACGCCGAAGGCAAAGAGAAAAAGCAGATCAGTAAACGCACAGAAGTTGATGCATTTATCAAGGATCTGCTGCAGCTGGATGCCAAACAGTTTTTTCAAATCATGATGTTGCCGCAAGGAGAATTTCGTAATTTTCTGATTGCCAGCAGCAATGAGAAAGAACGCGTTTTACGGAATTTATTTGGCACGGAAATGTATCAACAATTTAATGAATGGTTGAAAGAGCAAGTCAAAGCACAAAGTAAAAAGCTTGAGCATCAGCAGCTGCTCGCCTCGCAAATCATGGAGCGCTTTGAATGGGAAGAAGCGCAGGAGGTTTTAACGGTTGCGGAAGGTCTGACTTTGTGGGCGCAGGATTTAGAAAAACAACAAGCGCAGCTTCAGCAATTATTGCACAAAAAAGACCAAGCGATCCAAGAAATGAAAGCTGCGCAAGATGCTTTTTACCGTGCAAAAGAAATTGAAAATGCACGGATCGAATGGCAAGGTCTACAAGAAAAAGCCCGAGAGCTGCATGCTAAAAAAACCGAGATTGCTCAGAAAAAAGCACAGTTGAACCAGTTGGTGTGGGCGCTTGAACATCAAGAAATCATGCAGCAAAAAGAAGAACGAGTGAAAGAAGCACAGCAAGCTGCTCAGCAAATCAACGAAACAAAGCAGCAGTTGCAAGAAATTCAGCAGCAACAAGTAAGCTGGCAAGACCAACGAGCGTTGATTGACGGCATCAAGAAAAAACAGGAAGCTGCTAGTCAAAAAGTTCAACGAATCCAGCAGCAGATCCCGCTAGCACAGCGTACACAAGCGCAGCAAGAAGAAGTGGCGCAACTTGAAAAAGCCGCACAGCAACAGACCACCGAATTAACGAAGATAAACCAAGCGCAAGCAAGTGCCAAAGCGCAAGCGCAGCATCTGGTAGAAGAAATCGAAACCTTGCGAGGGTTTCAAACAGAAGCGGTGAAATTGGTAGAAACGCAGGCTCTGGTCGAAAAATGGCAGCAAGCAAAAGCGCAGTTTCGTGAAGCCGAGCAAAAAGCAGGGGAACAGCAACAAATTCATTCGGAGTTAGTTCTTGAACAACAGCAATTAGCAGCATCCTTGCTGGAGCTGCAAAAAACGTTAAAACAAGAAACCAGTCAAAATGCTCGAATGCAAATTGCTCGGCTTCGTCTATTACTGGAAGAAAATGAACCCTGTCCGGTTTGCGGATCATTGGATCATCCGAATACACAGGAGCACACGACCTATCGCATCGAAGACATCATTGCCAGTGAACAAAGACTTGAGCAAACACAAGAAAAATTGACGAAGATCCAGCAGCAAGTATCGGCAAATCAAACGCTGCAGGAGCAAGCCACATTGCGAATCAGCGAATGGCAAGCCACCAGTGTTGCTGCGCAGAAGCAAGTGGCATTCGCTTGGACTGCAGTTCAACAGGCATTTGCTGCCTTGCAGCCGATAGAAAACCAAGAGACGATTACCGAGGAAACGACGGTAGCGGAACTAAAGAAACGGCAATCTTTCAATCAACAAAAAGCCGCTTCTTATGAAGACGCACAGAAGAAACATCAGGCAGTAAATGAGAAATTAGCAACGTTAAATGAGTCCTTTCAGCAAGTCAGTGAGCAAGCGAAAAAAGCCCAAGAAGCGCGTCAGCTTGCGGAGGGGAAATTGGCTTCTTTACAGGAACAACTTGCAGGCGCAACGTATGAACAATTACAAGCCGATTTAACAAAAACCAATGGTTTACTGAGGGAATATACGCAACAAATTGAGGCTGATGCCCGACAAGAAGCGCAGCTAAACGAGCAGCAAGCGATTCTTTCAGAGAAGCTGAAAAATCTGCAGCAATTTTTTGCAGAAAAGCAAGCGGCTAAGACAAAAGCAGAACAACGACTGACGCAGCGACTCCAAGAAGCTGGTATGACGGAAGAAACGATGCGGGAATTGATTGCCCAAGCCGCTCAAACAACCGTTCTCTCAGAAGAAATCAAAACCTATGAGCAAGAAACGGTGTTTGTTCAGCAACGGCTAGCATTGTTAGATGCACAGTTAAAAGAGCAAGCTGCGATAGATTTAAACCATTTGGAAGCTGACTACCTTCAGTTGCAGACCGTGATGGAGGAACTACAGCAAGAAACAGTTCGCAAACAGGAGAAAGTCAACGTCAATCAACGGTTGTTTGACGAGCTGCAGGTCATTTATCAGCAAAATGTCGAAGAACTGGCCCAATTAGGCCAACTTCAGCAGTTGGCAGAAACCATCAACGGCGAAAACGTCAAAAAAACCAGCTTGGAACGGTATGTACTGCAGCAATTTCTGACAGAGATCTTAGAAGTCGCCAATGAACGCTTGGCTCGGTTGACTCGTGGCCGCTATCAATTTGAATTAGCGGATAAAGTCGGGAGCTATCGAAGCTCAACAGGCTTAGAAATTGACATATATGACGATAATGCGGGACAAGTCAGAAGAGCTCATACACTTTCAGGCGGCGAAAGCTTTATTGCTGCCTTAGCGTTGGCGATCTCTTTGGCGGATGTGATCCAGCAACGAGCTGGTGGGATCGAGATCGAAGCCCTCTTTATTGATGAGGGCTTTGGATCGCTTGATGAAGAATCATTGGAAATGGCGATGGAAGCATTAGAAATGATCGAAAATGAAGGGCGCATGATTGGGATCATCAGTCATGTTCGAGAACTGCGGGCAAGAATCCTGCAGCAAGTTTTCGTAGAAACTAACGGCAGCGGGCAAAGCCGGATCCGAATAAAAGAATAAGGAGAGGAGGGCTCTTATGAAGTGGAGTATTCCAGAAAAAGTAATTGAGCGTGGCAGAACGTATGTCAACGAAGATCGCGTCTTATCTGTCACACCAGACAAAGAAAAAAATGTGTGGCACGCAGAAGTATTGGGGACAGAATTGTATTTAGTGACCTTAGATGCTACAGCCAAAGAGGTAGATTATTGCCAATGTCCGTACTGGGAAGAGCATCATTATTGCAAACACACGGTGGCAGTCGAACTTTATCTACGCAAACAAGGGAAAACACGAAAAATCAATGAGCAAACCCCCATCAAAAAAGCCTTTTCTGCTTCAGAGATGTTTTCCAACGGCTTTGCCCGCTTAGGGAGCGAAAAAGAAACGAGCCAACCCTTACAGGTTGAATTTCGGATAGATACCATCGCCACCAATCCTTACCATCAAGAAATGGATATCTTAGGGATTTCCCTCAAAGTCGGCCATCGTGGCACCGCACGGACCTATGTCGTTAAAAACATTTATAAATTTTTGCAGATGTACCAAGAAAACAAGCAGTACGCAGCGAATAAGCAGCAGACCTTCTTTCTATCTGCGGATGCCTTTGATGAGAAAAATCGAGCCTTGTTGAATCGATTGGCAGGAATCGCGCAAACGCAACAGTTAATCGGGCAAGCAGGCATTCAGATCAGTGGTAAACTTGACAAAAAGTATTTGCTGCTACCAGTTGAGTTCGGCAAAGAATTGTTGTTACAGTTAAACGAAGTCTATACGCAAATAACCATTGGTGAAACAAAAGTCAATGAAGCCGATTTTCAAATCGGTGAACCTTTGTCGTTTTCAGTCACAAAACAAGAGGATCATTTTCCGCTGGAATTCGTGAAAGATTTTGACCATTTACTTAGCTATTATAATTGGGGTCTGCTGGATGGAACCTTTTATGAACTGACTGTCGAACAAAAGGAAATCTATGTCACGATGCAACAGTTGTTTAAACGATTTGAACAGCCAGTCATCGACTATCCGAAAGAAGAACTAGCGAATCTTTTTATGAAAGTATTGCCTTATTTGCGAAAAATCGGGCGTGTCCAAGTAGCACCTGAAGTTCAAAATGAAATCGAAGAGTCTGAATTGAAAGCTGTCTTTTCGTTACGGAAAATCAAAGGACAAGTCGATTTACAAGTAGACTTCACTTATGGAGAAGTCGTTTTTTCAAGTGATGAAAAACATCACTATATGCCAGAAAATCATCCCGAGATTTTACGTGATTTTCAACAAGAAGCACGAATTGAAGCGATTATTGAAACCTTTGGCTATCAAGCGAGCACTAAAAATTGGCAAAAAAGCTTACCTGCGGGGGAACAACTTTATACCTTTTTTACAAGGGAGATCCCTGTTTTAAGGCAATTAGGTGAAGTCCGTATCGGCAAGAAGCTGCGGGAACTTTACCTTGACGCCCAACACCATCGACCAGAAATCGTTATCGAAGAAAATGGTTCTTGGTTGGATATCAAGTTTGATGTCAGCGGCATTCAAGAGTCAGAGATCAATGAGGTCTTGCGCAGCCTGTTACAGTCTGCACAATTTTATACCACAGAAAATGGGCAAGTCCTTTCATTGGAATCGGAAGAGTTTCAAGAAGCAAGTGCTGCCCTGAAAAAATTGCGTCTTTCACTAGAAGCGAAGGATGGGGCGATCCAAGTTCCTTTGAATCAAGGGCTGCTCCTGCAAGAGCAGTTTGCTGATCAAGCCAGCTTTAGTGCCGGTTTTCAACAAATGACGGAAGACTTGATCCATCCAGAAAACTTTGAGGCGCAGCTGCCAGAAAACTTGCATGCTGAGTTGCGGCAATACCAAGAAGTTGGGTTCCGTTGGCTAAAAATGTTGAGCCACTATCAATTTGGCGGTATCCTTGCCGATGAAATGGGGTTAGGGAAGACCGTTCAGACGATCAGCTACTTACTTTCAGAAAAACAAGAGAAACAAAAATTGAATGTATTGATCGTGGCACCGGCGAGTCTAACATTCAACTGGCAACAAGAAATCAAACGGTTTGCGCCAACGATTTCTGCGTCTGTCATCAGCGGAACGAAAGAAGAGCGCGAAGGGCAGATGGCGCAGCCAGCGGACGTCCGCATCACTTCTTATGCAAGCTTGCGGCAAGACATTGATGCTTATCAAGCACTAGATCTGACTTGTTTGATTTTAGATGAAGCGCAAATGGTCAAAAACAGTGCGACCAAAACGGCACAGGCCTTGCGCTCCTTGGAAGTTCCACAGCGATTCGCCCTCAGCGGCACACCGATCGAGAATAATTTAGAAGAATTGTGGTCCTTGTTCCAAATGATCATGCCAGGATTTTTCCCGAACAAGCAGAAATTTAAAGAACTGTCTACACAAGAAATTGCGAAAATGATCAAACCCTTTATTTTGCGAAGAGACAAAAAATCCGTGCTGCATGATTTGCCGCAAAAATTGGAAACAAATTATTACAGTGTTTTAACAGAAGAACAAAAGAAAATCTATTTGGCGTACTTGCGGCAAATGCGGGAAGAAATCGCGCAAATGGATTCTACGTCTTTTCGTAAAAATCGAATCAGTATCTTAGCTGGTTTGACTCGACTGCGGCAAATCTGTTGTGACCCACGATTATTCGTGGAGGATTATGAAGGGTCTTCTGGGAAACTTGAACAGGTCAAAGATTTACTCTTAGCAGCCAAAGAAAATGGGCGTCGTGTGCTGTTATTTTCTCAGTTTACTAGCATGCTTTCGATCATTGAAGAAGAGCTAGCACAAGAAGGGTTTGAGTCCTTTTACTTGCGAGGCAGCACACCGCCGCAAGATCGTTTGACGATGGTTGATGCCTTCAATAGTGGAGAAAAGGACGTCTTCTTGATCTCGTTAAAAGCAGGAGGAACAGGACTGAATCTGACCGGCGCAGACACCGTGATCTTATACGATTTGTGGTGGAACCCGGCGGTGGAAGAACAAGCCGCTGGACGAGCCCATCGGATCGGTCAAAAAAATGTTGTCGAAGTCTGGCGAATGATTGCTGAAGGAACCATTGAAGAACGAATGGATGCGTTGCAACAAGAAAAACGTGAGCTTTTCCAAAAAGTGATCCAAGGCAATGAAACACAGCTTCAACAAATGACAGAAGAAGATATTCGCTTGATATTGAGTATCGGCGAAGAAAGTTAGCCAATCAAAAAGATGGACCTGCCGCAGGAGCGAAGGTCCATCTTTTTTTAGTTATACATGTATGCAGGCACTTGCATCAGTGTGTCAATACTGTCTTGCAGCTGTGAAAAAGCAGTGATCGATGCATCTGGTAAGTCTTCCAATCCACTAGGCGCTTGACGGAGACGATGATTGAACCACAAAGCTTGCCAACCGGCTTTCTTACAGCCAACCACGTCATTATCAAAATTATCACCAACGTACAGTGTGGTTTCCGGATCAAGAGCAAAGGCGGTTTCTGCCAATTGGAAAATTTCTAGTTGCGGCTTTTGATAACCAGTTGCTTGTGAAATGATCATATGCTCTGGTTTGATCCATCGAGTCAGTTGCAACTGATCCAATTTTTTTTGCTGGTGGTCAGTGGGACCATTGGTAATAATTCCTAGTTTGACTGGCAATGTGGACAAATAGTTCAAAGTTGACTCAACTTCAGGATGCAGTGTGATGGCATCTAGTTCTTGTTCATAACACAGCTGAAACTTACAGCTTTCTTCTATTGTAATAGGTAAGTACCCTAAATCCGTTAATGAATGGGTCAGTCGAAAATAACGAAAATGATCTAGCGTCCATTCATTTGCCAATACCCGTCCAAACTGCTCATCACTGTGCACCCGAAACCGTAAGTAAAGAGCAGTTAAATCTTTGTGGGCTATTTGTGGGAAACATGAGGTTACGGCATTACGAAATGGTTGTTGCTGGTCATATAAGGTATCATCGACATCAAAAAGAATACTAGTGATCAAAAAAGACACGCCTTTCAGAGTTAGTGAAAATTTTCAGTTTGTTTTCGAATCAATCATAAGCCATTATTTCTGTAAAAAAAAGAGGAAAATCCCTGCAAAATAAAGGTTTTATTTACTGTTTTTAGAAATCCGCGTCTTCATAGGTTTTCAAAATTATAGTGAATTTTACCCATTTTCACATGTTTCTCATTTTGCATTTCTACTGAGAGTTGCTTATAATGAAAGCTATTGAGGAGGGGGAAATGTGTTAAAAAGTTTTTTTCGTTATTATCGACCGTATCGGTCACTATTTATACTCGACTTTACTTGTGCGGTATTTGCTGGTTTATTGGAACTAGCCTTTCCAGTTGCCGTCAACCAAGTAATCGATAAGATCATGCCTCAGAACAACTTTCGCCTAATACTGTTGGCATGCTTAGGCTTGTTCTTGTTTTATGTGATCAATACTGTGTTGCAATATATCGTGGTTTTTTATGGTCATAAACTTGGGGTCAATATTGAAACTGATATGCGTCAAGAGTTATTTCGACATCTGCAAACGCAATCTTTTGAATATTATGATAATCAAAAGACTGGCAAGCTGATCAGTCGATTGACTACGGATCTCTTTGAGATTTCTGAAGTCGCTCACCATGGTCCAGAGGATGTTTTTATTACCATTATGACTTTGGTCGGTTCATTCCTATTGATGTTAAATATGCATGTTCAATTAGCTGTGGCAACATTTGCGTTGATTCCCTTGATTACGATCGCCTTGGTTTTTTTCAATAAGAAAATGACCAAAGTCAACACACAGATCTATGATAATCTCGGTGAGTTCAACGCCGGAGTGGAAGCATCTGTCAGTGGCATTCGAGTGACACAATCATTTGCCAATGAAACGTTTGAACATAAACGTTTTGACGGGTTAAGTGAGATTTATCGGCAGTCTAAAATCCTTTTTTATAAGGTAATGGCAATCAGTTCAGCGTACAATTATTTCTTGATTCGGTTGATCAACTTGTTTGCTCTGATCTTTGGTGCCTACTACGTGATTCGTGGTGAACTGACGAACGGTCAGTTCGTAGGGTTTATTTTATTGTCAAATGTCTTTGTTAGACCAATCGAGAAGGTTAATACGATGATCGAAAGCTATCCGAAAGGCATCGCTGGCTTCAAACGCTTGACCGAAGAGTTGGATAAAGAACCGACGATCAAAGACAAGCCAGGCGCACGGGCAGTAACTTCCTTAAAGGGAGACATCGTGTACCATGATGTTTCTTTTTCCTATGCGGATGCGACGAAAGTCTTGAATCACATCGACTTGTCGATCAAAGCGGGTGAGACGATCGCCTTCGTTGGGCAAAGTGGTTCAGGGAAAACAACGTTATGCAACTTGTTGCCGCGGTTTTATGAAGTCACGGAAGGCGCCATTACGATTGATGGCATCAATATTCAGGAGATGACCTTGGCATCTTTACGTCAGCAGATTGGTACGGTGCAGCAAGATGTTTTTCTTTTCCCAGGAACGATTCGAGAAAATATTGCTTATGGCAAACTTGATGCAACAGAAGAGGAGATTTTAAAGGCAGTCAAATTGGCACACTTAGAAAAAGTCATTGATCAAATGACGGATGGCTTGGATACGGTCATCGGTGAACGAGGCGTCAAATTATCCGGTGGCCAAAAGCAGCGAGTAGCGATTGCTCGGATGTTCTTGAAAAATCCGCCGATTCTGATTTTAGATGAAGCAACTTCAGCGTTAGATACCGAAACGGAACAAGTGATCCAAGAATCATTGAATTCTTTGGCAGATGGGCGTACAACCTTGATCATTGCCCATCGCCTCGCAACGATCAAACATGCGACACGAATCATTGTCGTTAGTGAGAAGGGCATCTTAGAAGAAGGAACCCATGAAGAGTTGATGGCGAGAAGAGGGCATTATCGTGCATTGCATGATGCTCAATTCGCTCGTGACCGAGAACCAACACTCGCTTAGAAGAAAGACATGGTAAACGATCAGTTCAAGAATAGTACAGTCTATTATGCTTTGTCAGTGACCAAGTAACAAATTGGCTGGCTTCTTGGATTGATCGTTTTTTACTGAGTTTTTTGTGAGAAACCCTTTTCATTTATAAGCAGATGTTCATTTCTGCTGCTGTTTTATAGCAGATTATGACAGAAATGCTTCTATGGTTTTCTGATTAAAAAGGAATGTGATACAATAAAACCAAGAAGAAAGAGAGTGATTGCGATTACTAGCACAAAAAAATAACAATCATTTTCCTTGTAGCGCGATCGTTTCTCGGCAAAGGAAGGATCGTGAAAAAGTTCTTTTGAAAACGATTGAGCGACTGCCTTGGTTTTTCGCTCAGTTTTTGATTACATCTGTAATTTTCGGAGGAAAATTAAAAAACGTTGCCTTCTGTTAAAAGAATATTTTAATATTCTGACATCTTTTTGATAAACCTTTGACACACTGTTGTATAAAAGGAGTAATATTAAAAAAAAATTTGAGTTTTCTCATTTAAAAATAAACTTTTTGAAGGAAACCTTTTGCCTTAAAGGTTTCGCTTTTAATATAACTTTCGAGTTTTATTAAAAAATATGAGATTTAGACTAGATTTTTTTTAGTTAAACCTGTATAATTGAAATCAAGCGAGGGAACAGGACTTGCTTGATTGAAAATTAAAAAGGAGAGATGCACGTTGTTGACACTATACACTTCCCCAAGTTGCACATCTTGTCGCAAAGCTCGTGCGTGGTTACAAGAGCACGAAATCCCTTTTGTTGAAAGAAATATTTTTTCAGAACCGTTAAATATTTCTGAGCTTAAGGCAATTCTACAAATGACAGAAGATGGCACAGAAGAAATTATTTCCACCAGATCCAAAGTATTCCAAAAGTTGAATATGGATCTAGATGACCTGCCCCTAAAAGATTTATTGACACTTGTTCAAGAAAACCCAGGATTATTGCGTCGTCCGATCATGATTGATGAAAAACGATTGCAAGTTGGGTTCAACGAAGATGAAATTCGTCGGTTCTTACCTAGGGATGTTCGCCAACTGGAACTAAGACAAGCGCAATTAATGGCAGGATTATAAATTTGACTTCATCGACTCGCTTTCTCTTTGAAAGTGAGTCTTTTTTTGAGTTTTTACGTTTTTCTTAAGAGGATATTCGTTTTCTCTTTACTTTTTATCAGGTTTCGATACAATGAACCTATAGTGAGTAGCAAAAGTGAGGTGTAGCTAATATGGAAATGGAACATATCAATGAGAACACCATTCGTGTATTGATCAAAAGTGAAGACTTAGCTGCGAGAGGCATCACTTTTCTTGACCTTCTAGGAAATCACAATGAAATTGAAAACTTCTTTTACAGTATTCTTGAAGAAGTTGATATTGACGAAGAATTTAAGGGCAGTGAAGCTGTAACTTTCCAAGTCTTGCCTAAAGGCGATGGGTTAGAATTGTTTATTAGCAAAAATCTTCCACCAGAAGGAATGGAAAATTTTGATGAGATGAACGATGAAGCGAATGAAGACATTACCGACATGTTGAAAAAGCATGTGGCGGCTCAATTACAAGAGTCGGAGCAAGCAGAAGACATCGGCAATCGTTTTGTATTCGAGTTGTTGCGATTCGAAGATATGATTCAATTGGCATCCGAAGTATATTTGGATTCCGTTGCAACCAATCTTTACCAAATGGGTAACCATTATTATATTGAAATTCGATTCATGGATGCAGAGGTTACTGATATTGAAGTGGAGAACGCACTTTCTTATTTGATGGAATTTGCCCAACGGACATCAGTGACGCCAGAGGTTTTATCTGAATATGGTCAGTTGATCATGGAAAACGATGCACTTGAATTGACTCGTTTCTACTTCAAGAATGATTAATGAATGAAATTCATTTCCAGCCAAGAACATGTTGCTAATGTTCTTGGCTTTTTCAATTGTGTTTGATGAAAATGGCGTATCTTTTATTGAGGTGAGTTAGATGCTGAAAGCATTGAACCAAAGAAAAGAAGTCATTGCAGCGAAAGGGAGAAAGAAAGCATCAGGTCCTTTTTATTGCCCAGGGTGTCACCAAGAAGTGACTTTGCGGCAAGGAACCAAGCGACAGCCCCACTTTGCCCATCAAGCAACTGCTGATTGTCAGACTTACAGCGAAGGGGAGACGAAGGAACACTTGGAAGCCAAACAACTATTGTTTGAATGGTTTCAAGATACAGGGATTGAGATCGAAGCTTTTTTGCCTAAACTCCAACAGCGTCCTGACCTTTGTTATAAGAATATCGCCATTGAAGTACAGTGTTCTTCCCTAAAGTTTTCACGATTTCTTGAAAGAACCAGCACGTATTTAGCAAACGGCTATCGACCATGGTGGATCTTAGGGGAGAAATTGCATCCGAAACGCCAATGGTCACTTTTGACAAGAGCCTGCTGTAGTTATCAGGCAACTGGTTTTTGTTTGTGGCTGATTGATACGCAAAATCAATCCTTAATGAAGTTAGAACAAATCAACTGGCACTATCAAGAAGGAGTCAGCAGTCAACAAAGCGATGCTCGAAAAGGGGCGCCTTACCATAAAGAAACACTTCGCCCTTTGTGCAAAGGACAAAGATCAAACCATCACCGTCCTCCTGAGTGGCTTGCTGCAGACTATCAGGTCTGGTTGATACAAAAACTGCGAAAGAACCTGCCAAAAATCCGTATGATCCAAGAAATATTGTATCCGTTAAAAGGCAATGTCTCCCAGCTGCCTATGTGGTGCTATTGTGCAAGCAGCTTTGGCATTTTATTTGAGCATTGAATATTGGTTTTTCGCTTTCTTTATTTAAGTGACTGTCCACTTCGTTTTGATCAATGGGTGGCACGGCTACGGCAGCTGGATTGGCAATGGCAATTCCCGTTACTGGATCAACGGGAAATTTTGCGCGGACTCTTTCAAGAATGCCAATATTTAGAAAATTCGGTTTCTTTTTAAGCCAATGATTTGGTTTCACTGAAAAGTATGATAAGATAATTTTAACCAATGAACAAGGAGTGAAGGGAATGTCAGAAACAAAACAATTACCAGCACGTGAATCGATTCCAGTCGAAAAAACGTGGGACTTAACGAAAATCTATGCCGATGATGCGGCTTTTGACATAGAATTTCAAGAGATCCAAGCACAAGTCAAAGAAGCAAGTCGTTACCAAGGCACTTTAGCCGATGGGCCGCAAGCCTTCTTATCCGCATTAGAATTTGTTTTAGCGCTTTCTCGTCGTTTAGAGAAACTCTATGTATACAGTCATTTGAAAAACGACCAAGATACTGCCAATACGACGTATCAAGGCTTGTATGCAAAAGCAAGTAACTTGGTTGCGCAAGTAAGTGAAGCCGTTGCTTGGTTTGATCCTGAGCTATTGACAATGTCTGATGAAACGATTTGGGGCTATTTCGATCAAGAGCCGAAACTAGCTGTTTATCGTCATATGATCGAAAAAACCATCAACGAGCGTCCACATGTCTTGCCAGCGGAGCAAGAAGCGTTATTAGCTGGTGCTGGCGAAATTTTTGGGGCACCTGGCAACATTTTTTCTGTTTTAAACAATGCTGATTTGGATTTTCCAGTAGTTGAAGACGAAAACGGGGAAAAAGTACAGTTATCTCATGGTGTATACGGTGAGTTGATGGAAAGCACGGATCGATCTGTCCGTGAAGCAGCCTTTAAAGGTCTTTATGGTGTCTATGAGCAATTCCGCAATACCTTTGCCCAAACATTAAGCACCAATATCAAAGCTCATAACTTTAAAGCAAAAGCCCGCAAATTTGATTCGGCACGGCAAGCCGCTTTGAGTGCCAACCATATTCCTGAAAGTGTCTACGATACATTAGTGGACGTCGTCAATCAGCACCTGCCATTGTTGCATCGTTATATGGCATTAAGAAAACGCCTATTGGCTGTCGATACGTTGCATATGTATGATGTTTATACGCCAATTTTAGGGGAAGCGCCTATTCGTTATACCTATGAAGAAGCGGTCGAAAAAGCGAAAGAAGCGTTAAAACCATTAGGTGAAGAATACCTTGCAGTGGTTGAAGAAGCCTTCAGCAATCGGTGGATCGATGTCGTTGAAAACAAAGGCAAACGCAGTGGCGCGTATTCTTCTGGTGCCTATGATACGCTGCCATATATCCTGATGAACTGGAATGATCGATTGGATCAACTCTTTACTCTTGTTCATGAAATGGGACACAGTGTGCATAGTTACTTTACACGTAATAACCAGCCTTACGCCTATGGGGATTATTCGATCTTTTTAGCGGAAATCGCTTCAACCACCAATGAAAATATTTTGACAGAGTATATGCTGCAGACTGAAACAGATCCACGGGTCAAAGCTTATGTCTTGAATCATTTTCTCGATGGCTTCAAAGGAACGATTTTCCGTCAAACGCAATTTGCCGAGTTTGAACACTTCATGCACGTGGAAGATGCGAAAGGAACGCCATTGACCAGTGAGTTCTTAAGCGAGAACTATGCCGAGTTAAATGCAAAATACTACGGACCTTCTGTTGAAAAAGATCCTGAGATTCGTCTTGAGTGGTCACGCATTCCGCATTTCTATTACAATTACTATGTTTACCAGTATTCAACCGGATTTTCGGCAGCTTCTGCTTTAGCGAAGAAAATCTTAGCAGGTGAACCAGATGCCTTAACCAACTATTTGAACTATTTGAAAGCTGGACGCAGTGATTATCCAATCGAAGTCATGAAAAAAGCGGGCGTCGATATGACAAAAGCAGATTATATTGAAGACGCGATGAAAGTATTTGAGCAACGCTTGAATGAATTGGAAGAACTCGTCAAAGAAATTGAAGCATAATTGAAAAGCGAACCAATCCGTAAAGGATTGGTTTGTTTTTTTGTTTGTCCACAATAAAAAACGCTGCGCAGCGAGCCAAACACAAGATCATCGTTTGGCTCGCTGCGCAGCGTCGCTATTGAATAGGGTTTCATAAAAGAATCAACCCGCGATCAATTTCATGAATAGTGGAAAGTTTTGGTGCTTTCAAAGACTGAGCTTTTTGCAAGAATGTATCGAGTTCTGTTGCTGTACCACAGACGAGCGGAAGACTTCTCAGTTCCTCTGATCCTTCTAAAAGGACCCCATATTCTTCTTCACTTGAAAAATCATACACCACAGCAGAGGGTGTGATCGTGATGCCCATATCTTTGGCTACACGCTGATCGGTGGCAAAGTTCTTTTTCACTAGCTCAGAGGATCGATCTTCTAGGAACATCTCTAAATCACCATTCGTTTCAGAAAATAATTCTTTCACTAAGGCATCGCTATATTCTTGTCTTTCGATCCCTATCCGTTGTTGCAGTTTCAACAAGAAATCCCGCGCAATTTTTTTCCCTTGCAACTGAGCGGCCTTATAGTCCAGTGATGCAGCATAGATTTGGTTGGTCTGTTCATTTCGCAAGACCAAATCCGTCTTATTCATGGACAAATAGTCCATTGAGACACCTACGGAAAACAAGTTAACGAAAGGTAGGATCTGCAAATGGATTTTTTTGCGGCTGGTGTTTAATTTATTGAGAATCTCTTTTTCGATATCATAACAAATAGGCCCAATCGGATTAATAAATAAAAACAGTTCGATCATTTGAATCTCTCCCCAATTAAGATTCTTTTGTACCTTGAAAAACAAAATAAGTATGTTTTATTAAATATAGCAAAAAAACGCGAAAAAAGTAAGCAAAAGGACAGCTTACTATGATTTTTCTTCAACGGCTCGGATGATCTTGTTTTTCGCTGGTCGGTAAGGAACGCCAAAGAGACGTAACAAGGAGTGAAAGGCATCTTTTCCTTTAATCGGCTCGTTGACTTCTAACTCCAACTCATAATCATGCTGTTGACCATACCAGCTTTCATCCAAAGCAAGTAATCCTTCATTGATTGGAAATTCCGCCCGTTTCGTTTTTAATGCTGCGATCATGTGTAATGAATCAGGTTCGATATCCGCTGCTTTTAAACGTTGAGCAACCACACCTGTTTTTAAAATTTTTTCTGACGCGATCAATGACGCTGCGGTTTCGATTGTCAAAGGATCAGTCGTTTCTAGCAGACCGTGCTCAATGGGGGTTTTTAGCGTTAATTCCGCATTGGTAGCAGTCGTGCGAATACGCAAGCCGAACTGCTTTTCCTGCAGCTTATGATCTACCGTATCAAAATAGTAGTTGGTTTGTATCTTAAATGCTTCTTCTGACAAATTGTAATAAGCAAGCAGCTGGTGGTATTCTTTTTCCGTCAACATTGTTTTATATTCAATCTCTACTTGTTCGACCATCGTTTCTCACTCTCTTTCTATTGCAACCATAGTGTACGCTGTTTCAGCTATTCCGTCAAAGAAACCAAACAAAGAAAAGCTGAGACGTTGGGGGAGAGACAAAAAATCTTTTGTTTCTGCTCTTCTGTTCATTCAGTTTTATTCCAAGAGTATGGTAGAATAAGAGGTATGTTATGAACAGAATCGAGGGAGAAGAATGATTCGAGATTGGGAAGAATTCTTAGCGCCTTATGAACAGGCGGTTTCAGAATTAAAAGTAAAATTAAGAGGCATACGAAAACAATATCGGGAACAAAACAAGCATGTTCCCATTGAATTTGTCACTGGGCGGGTCAAGCCAGTGGATAGCATTTTAACGAAAAGTAAATTACGTGGGATTGCTTTGGATCGGCTAGAAGAAGAGATGTCTGATATCGCTGGCTTGCGAATCATGTGTCAATTTGTGGAAGACATTCACCAAGTCGTTGAACTGTTGCGTACACGTAAAGACATGAAAGTGATCATTGAACGGGACTATATCACCAATAAAAAAGCCAGTGGTTACCGTTCGTACCATCTAGTGATCGAATATCCCGTTCAACTGATCGACGGGGAAAAAATTATTTTGGCTGAGATTCAAATTCGGACACTAGCGATGAATTTTTGGGCAACGATCGAACATTCATTAAACTACAAATACCAAGGGGAATTTCCCGCTGAAATCAGTGAACGGCTACGTCGGTCGGCAGAAGCCGCCTATCAGCTAGACGAAGAAATGTCCAATATCCGTGAAGAGATCCAAGAGGCACAACGGTTATTTTCACATGGGAAAGGCAAGCGAGGCGGACATGATCAGAACCCGTTGCCAAAGGGGGAAACGGAATGAAAGGTATCCGCGTGGCAATCGTCCATAATCAAGAAAGCAAGTCGGTAGAAGTGACAAAGCGTTTAACTACGCTTTTAGAACAATCAGAAAATAAGATCGATCAAGACAATCCTGAATTAGTGATTTCTGTTGGGGGAGACGGCACGCTCCTTTCTGCTTTTCACTTGTACAATCATAAGTTGGATCAAGTACAGTTTTTAGGCGTCCATACGGGTCATCTCGGCTTTTACACGGACTGGCGAGATTATGAATTGGAAGAACTAGTCGAGTCATTATGCAATGACCATCAAAAAAGCGTCAGCTATCCGTTATTAGATGTCCGTATCACGTATGCGAATGGAAAATCAGACAAGCATTTCCTAGCATTGAATGAATCAACGATCAAGCGCGGCAATCGAACGATGGTTGCCGATATTTCTATTAAAGAAGACCTCTTTGAAAAGTTTCGCGGCGATGGCTTATCGATCTCAACGCCCACCGGCTCCACTGCTTATAACAAGAGTGTTGGTGGGGCAGTCTTGCACCCAAGTATCAATGCCTTTCAATTGGCAGAGATTGCTTCGTTGAACAATCGTGTCTTTCGGACCCTTGGTTCGCCGATCGTCGTGGGTCACCATGAATGGGTCAAAGTACAACTGCAGCAAAGCACCGACTATTTAGTGACGATCGATCAGTTTACCATCGAACAAGAAGAAATCGATGCTATCTATTACCGTATTGCCGATGAACGGATTCATTTTGCGTCTTATCGGCATATGCATTTTTGGAATCGGGTCAAAGATTCCTTTATTGGAGAAGAATAAACCCATGGAATTTACGTATCACTATACTGGACAAGGACAGCAAGTCAAATACTTTTTGAAGGAACAAGGGGTGTCCAAAGGACTGTTAGCAAAAATCAAATTTCAAGGCGGAAAGATATTTGTCAACGATCACGAGCAAAACGTCTTGTTTTCTTTGGCGCAAAATGATAGGGTAACTATTGTAATTCCTCCTGAAGGGGAACATGAGACGATGCTGGCTGACCCGACACCGATTGAGGTCGTGTATGAAGATGCCCATCTGTTAGTCGTGAATAAGCCAGCAGGCATCTCATCGATCCCTGCGCAATATCATCCGACTGGCACGATGGCCAATCGCGTCAAGGCCTACTATCAAGCGCAGCACTATGAAGATCAAGTGATTCATGTAGTCACGCGGTTAGACCGTGACACATCAGGACTGATGCTTTTTGCAAAACATGGGTTTGCCCATGCGAAGCTGGATAGCCAGTTGCGAAAGAAGCAGGTCGTAAAAAAATATCAAGCCCTCGTTGCTGGTGAACTGCCCGCACTTTCTGCCCATGGTGAGATTGAGCTGCCGATTGCTAGGGACCTGACGTCACTATTGAAACGCAAGGTCAGTGACGAAGGAAAAGAAGCACGGACGGAGTATTGGCTAAAACAACGCAATTCAGATTGCGCTTTAGTTGATATTCAGTTACACACAGGCAGGACACATCAAATAAGGGTCCATTTTTCTGCAATCGGTTGTCCCTTATTAGGAGACGAGATGTATGGCGGTACAATGGCTCTTGGGATCAAACGACAAGCATTACACTGCTGTCAGCTGCAATTTCAGCATCCCTTTACGAATGAACCGTTGGCTTTTAAGCTGCCCTTACCAGCAGACATGGCCGCTGTTTGCTCAGCCATGGATAGGCAATAACAAATGAGGTGAAGAGATTGGATGAAAATCAAGAATTAACTGAACGGTTTGATCAACTGAATCAAGCATTAAAAGACAATGATATCCAGGGATTTCGTGAGGCGTTCTTGGATCTGCATATCTACGAGCAGGGTCAGTTCTACCAATCTCTAGAAGCAGCCGATCGACAAATCGTCTATACGTATCTTTCCCCGAAAGAATTGGCAGACATGTTTGACGTCATTGAAGAAGATGATGAACACATGGTAGACTATCTTTCAGAGATGCGCCCCGCCTATGCGGCTGATATGTTGGCGCAAATGTATACCGATAATGCGGTTGACCTGCTGAATACTTTGGATAAAAAACAAACAGCAAAATATTTGAGTTTGATGACCGCTGAAGCTGCTAGCGAAATCAAAGAGCTGCTGCATTATGAAGATGAAACTGCTGGATCGCTGATGACTACCGAGTTTGTTTCCATTGTTGCCAACCAAACGGTTCGTTCAGCGATGTATGTCTTAAAAAATGCCGCAGATGTTGCCGAGACGATTTACTATATTTACGTCGTGGATACTGATAATAAGCTTGTGGGCGTTATTTCTTTAAGAGACTTGATCATCAATGATGAAGATACCATGATCGCGGATATTTTGAACGAGCGGGTGATGTCGGTCCATGTTGGAGATGACCAAGAGGATGTCGCTCAGACCTTCCGAGATTATGACTTTCTCGCATTGCCAGTCACCGATTATGACGATCACCTATTAGGGATCGTGACCGTCGATGATATCATCGACGTTATCGATGATGAAGCAGCCAGTGACTACTCTGGTTTGGCAGGGGTCAATGTGGAAGAAGTCAGTGAGAACCCAATCAAAGCATCTTCGAGACGCTTGCCTTGGCTTATCACGTTACTCTTTCTCGGAATGGCAACCGCCAGTCTGATCAGTCATTATGAAGAGTTGGTCAGCGAAGCAAGTATTCTCGCCGTCTTTATCTCACTGATCACCGGAACTGCCGGTAATGCTGGTACCCAATCCTTAGCCGTAGCCGTTCGTCGTCTGGCGATCAATGACGACAAAGAAAACAGCTTTATGAAGACGGTGGTCGGTGAAGTGCTGACAGGACTGTTCACAGGTGCCATCACGGGGTTGACGATTTTTGCTATCGTAGCTGTCTGGAAACAAAATCCGATTCTAGGGTTTGTGATTGGGATGGCGATGATGTGTGCCATCACAGTAGCCAACTTAGCGGGAAGTTTGATCCCGATGCTGATGGACAAGCTGGGTTTTGATCCAGCAGTGGCAAGTGGTCCGTTTATCACGACCCTTAGCGATTTGACTAGTGTTTTGATCTACTTCAACATTGCCAGTCTTTTTATGAACTATTTTATTCAATGAATAAAAAAGAGCAAGCCGATGATTCTTCATTCGAAGGAAGGTCATCGGCTTGCTCTTTAATTTTTTGGTTTTGGCAATACCCCAGAAGGAGAGACACCATAAAGTTTTTTAAAAGACTTGCTAAAGTGATAAGCATCCTGATAGCCCACAGCAGAGGCGACTTCTTTGATCGTGAGGTTTTCATTTTTTAACATGTCTTTGGCACGCTTTAAGCGAATCTCAATCAAGTAGTTGATGGGACTGACACCCGTCGCCTCTTTAAAAATCTTTGAAAGGTACGTCGGGCTGAGAAATTGATCCTGTGCGAGCTTCTCTAACGTGATTTCTTCTTTGTAATGATTTTCCAAGTAATAGACCGTATAGTTGACGATCTGTTGTTGTCGTCGTTGGCTTTTGGAAAGGTAAGGCACGACATTGATATGGTCTTCATTTAGTCCACGTAAAATGTAGACGAGCATCTCCATCAAAACAGCCTTTTGCATCAATTGAAACTCATCCCGCTCTTCACTGCTTTCTCTCACCAACTGCCAGGCTTTTTCCAAAACTTGATGATGGTATTTGCCTAGCTCCAACAAGGGGTGTTTGTTAGGGAAAAAATTCCGTTTAAACCCTTCCAAAGAAATATTTTTTAAACCAATATGCAGCTGATGGGAGCGAGTGCCCTTAGGCTGCAATTCGCAGTGATCGACGCCAGGATTGAAAAGCATGACGCTGCCAGCACGGATTTTTTTCGCTGGTTCTTTTTCAAAATAATAGGTACTTTCTCCTTCTAATAAGACGCTGATTTCTAAAAAGTCATGATGGTGCATTTCTCCATGACTTTCTGATTGCGTCCATGGGTCAAAGAGATAGATGATTTCTGGATTAAACGTGCGAGGGTTAACTAAATTCATGGCTGATTCACTCCAATTGGGTGCTTATTTCCTGTAAAAAAAGGGAATGGTGCTTCTTACTAATATTTTACATCAAAATGAGTAAGAAAAACCATTCAAATCGCTTTTCAAAACGCTAAGCTTAACAACGAGAGGGGGAATTAGATGAGTAATACACAATGGATCTGGCGCTATGCCAAAAAGAACCGGGGAAAAATCATATTGGCAGTCCTGTTTTTAGTGATCAATGCAGCGCTGATCATTGTTAATCCGTACTTGGGAGGAATGGTGATCGATGATGTCATCAATCAGCAAAAAACGCACTTATTGATTCCATTATTGTTGATCATGATCGCAACGACCGTCATTCGTACCATTGTCCGCTACAGTTATCAAATTTTATTTGAACGGGTCGGGCAAAATACGCTATACGATTTACGGGAAGATTTGTATCAGAAGCTGCAAGAATTGGATTTCGACTTTTTCAATCATACTCGTGTGGGAGATATTATGGCACGGATGACTGGTGATACCGATGCCATTCGCCACTTTGTTTCTTGGGTGACCTACAATATCGCTGAATGTATCTTGTGGTTCTTTTCAGCGGTGGTGGTTATGAGCTTTATTGATTGGAAATTGATGTTGGCGCTGGTGGCTGTCACACCGATCATATTTCTGTTGACCAATCGCATGTCTAAGAAAGCACACCCGTTGTTTTTTGACATTCGTGAGAGCTTTTCGCGCTTGAATTCAATGGTGGAAGAAAATATCGGCGGCAATCGGGTCGTAAAAGCCTTCGCTCGTGAAAATTTTGAGATTGAAAAATTTCGCTCCTACAACGAAGATTTTAAGACCCGCAACATGGCATCTGCCAAAGTTTCCCGTACCTATCTGCCATGGCTTGACGGCTTAGCAGGAAGCTTGTCAGTCATTGCCTTAGTCTTAGGCGGAATTTTCGTAATCAATGGGGACATGACCTTAGGAGATCTTGTTGCGTTTAATGGCTATCTTTGGATGTTGAATAATCCTATGCGCATGAGTGGTTGGTTGATCAACGATGTTCAGCGATTTTCTGCAGCCTGTATCAAAATTCGGCAAATGTTGGCGCAAGAATCGAAAATTCCTGTTCATCAACAAGAAAAATTAGAGCCAATCAAAGGATTTGTAGAGTTTAAAGATGTTTCCTTCCACTTTTCGGATGATCCGAATCAAAATGTGTTGGAAAACATCAACTTCAAAATTGGCCCTGGCCAAACGTTAGGGATCTTAGGGGAAACCGGTTCAGGGAAAACGACGTTAGTGAATTTAGTTGGACGCTTTTATGATCCGACTGAAGGGGAAGTATTGATTGATGGAAAAAACGCCAAAGAGTATCCCGTGCGTCAAATGCGGGAAAACATTTCAATGGTGATGCAAGATGTCTTCTTGTTTTCCAATACCATCTCCGACAACATTGCTTTTGGAAATCCTTTAGCTGATGAAGGCTTTATTCGGCAAATGGCGGTAGTCGCTGATGCAGATACCTTTATTTCTCGGATGCCTCAAGGCTATGAAACGATCGTGGGCGAGCGAGGTGTAGGGCTTTCTGGCGGACAAAAACAACGGATCTCTCTAGCACGGGCCTTAGCCAAAGATCCATCGATCTTGATTTTGGATGATACGACGTCTGCCGTCGATATGGAGACAGAATCGAAGATCCAACAGGAGCTGACAAAATTAACAGGAGAGAAAACGACGTTTATCATTGCGCATCGGATCTCCTCTGTTCGAGAAGCCGATCAGATTCTGATGATGGAAAAAGGACGAGTCGTTGAACAAGGGACCCATGAAGAACTTGTCAGTCTGCGGGGCAAATACTACGAAGTGTATCAAAAACAATTAGGCTTGTCAGGAGGTGAAGACGATGGCGAGAAATAAATTTGATGTGGATGAGGAATTAGACCAGGAATTTAGTTGGAAGGATTTCAAACGCTTGTCACAATATGTCGTTCCTTATAAAAGAAGTATTGCGAAAGTCCTATTTACGATCATTCTGGCAAACTTAGCAGGAATGCTGGCGCCCGTGTTCACAAAGATCGCGATCGATTCATCGATTCCTGAGAAAAATGTCAACCAATTGCTGCTTCTAGGAGCTGCCTTTCTAGTGACCTTGATCGTTATCGGCGTCTGCATGCGTTACCGTATCTACCATATCACGAATATTGGTCAAGACGTATTGAAGGATATGCGCTTTGATATTTTTGAACATCTGCAGCGACTGCCTTTTTCTTATTTTGATACAAGGCCCCACGGCAAGATCTTGATTCGCATCGTAAACTATATCAATACACTGAGTGACCTATTGAGCAACGGCCTGATCAATTTGATCTCGGATGTTTTCAACGTCATCATCACCTTGATCTTTATGTTTGCGATCGACTTCAAATTGACCTTGTATTCCCTTGCGTTGCTGCCAATTTTGTTCATCATGGTGATGGTGATCAAGAATAACCAGCGCAAAGCCTATCAGGTGTTGAGTAATAAACAATCCAATCTAAATGCTTACATTCATGAAAGTATTGCTGGTATCAAGATTACTCAATCCTTTGCGCGAGAAGAAGAAAATGCTGAGATCTTCCAAGAAGTCAGCAATGATTACCGAACTTCATGGATGAAAGCTGTCAAAATTCAGTTTCTGATGTGGCCAGGGGTGCAAAACATTTCAGTCATTACGACTTGTTTGATTTATTTTGTCGGCATTCGTCAGATCGGTGTCGATGTCAGCACAGGTACTCTGATCGCTTTTATCAGTTATATCAATAATTTCTGGAATCCAGTCATCAATATCGGGAATTTTTATAATTCTTTGATTACAGCAACAGCCTATCTTGAACGAATTTTTGAAACGATGGATGAAGTCCCAGATATCGAAGACAAACCAGATGCAAACGTATTGCCAACGATGAAAGGGACCGTTGATTTTGAACACGTGACCTTCCGATACGAAGAAGGCAAAAACATTCTTTCTGATGTTAACTTCCACATTGAACCTGGGGAAAGTATTGCTTTGGTTGGTCCTACTGGTGCAGGGAAGACCACGATCATCAACTTGCTGAGCCGCTTTTATGATGTCAATGAAGGCAGTGTTAAAGTGGATGGGATGGACGTTCGTGACGTGACGCTGGAATCGCTGCGCTCACAAATGGGTGTCATGCTGCAAGATACCTTTATTTTCTCAGGAACGATCATAGAGAATATTCGCTATGGAAAATTAGATGCGACAGAAGAAGAGATCATCGAAGCAGCGAAGATCGTCCGTGCCCACGACTTTATCACGGAGTTGAAAGATGGCTATCAAACCGTCGTCGAAGAACGAGGAAGTACTTTATCTGCAGGGCAACGCCAACTGATTTCCTTTGCCCGAGCGTTGTTGGCTGATCCAAAAATTTTGATCTTAGATGAAGCGACCTCAAGTATCGATACGAAGACAGAAGAATTGCTGCAAGAAGGATTGTTGAAGCTGTTAGAAGGCAGAACCTCATTTATCATCGCTCACCGACTGTCCACGATCAAAAATTCTGATCGAATCTTTTACGTGGCAGGGGGGACAATCGCTGAATCGGGTAACCATGATCAGCTAATGGCACAAAAAGGCTTGTATCACCATTTGTATCAATCACAATACGACTTATTGCAAGCGATCTAAAAGAATCCCCACAAACGATAGAAACGCATCGTTTGTGGGGATTTCTTTGTGTCCTTCAAGCTCAATCGTTAAGGTCAACGATTCTGGTTCCATGAACTTCTTTTACACCTAGTGTATCGGCAACTTCTTGGGCATTTTCAAAGGAAATGCCACCGCCAGGTAAAATCGTTAAACGCTCACCAGCATAGGCGATCAATTCTTTCAGACGATCGAAATTTGCTTCGATTGGAGTGCCTGCAGCACCACCATGGGTCAAAATCCGCTGTACCCCATGCTCAGCTAACCAATCGATCGCCTTGAATTGGCGCGCTACAGGAATCGCGTCGAATGCCATGTGAAAAGTAACCTGCAAGCCTTCTGCGGTTTCTAACAGTAGCTCCAATGCTTCTTCGTCCAACCAGCCGCTAGGAGTTAAGCAACCTAGAACAACGCCGTCTGTTCCTAATTTTTTTGCTTCGATCAAGTCGGTATGCATGATTTTCAATTCTGTATCATTGTAAACAAAATCACCGCCCCGAGGTCGAATGATCGTCATAACGGGTATTCCTTTTTCGCCAGCATATTGCAGAACTTCTTCTTGCACGCCGGTACTTGGTGTTGTTCCGCCGACTGCTAAATTATCACAGAGTTCGATGCGCTTTGCACCTCGGGCGATTGCTAAGGGAATATTGGTATAGTTTTCTGCACAAAATTCTTTTAACATGATTTACCTCCATTTGATGGGTGTTCAATTGATTTGTTATTCTATCCACTAGCATTCTACCACAAGAATATGCTAAAGTAGAGCAGAGATGAGGGAAGTTGAATGTTAAAAAAAATCGATCGCGGGCGCCTATTTTTAAACGCCCATTATCACTTGTTTGAATGTCCATTGTGCCGCCAAGCATTTTTCCCGACCGAAAATGGCTTGGTTTGTCCAAATCGTCATCGATTTGACTTATCAAAGAAAGGCACACTTTTCTTTTTGGATCATCAAGTCAAAGCAGATTATGATCAAGCACTGTTTTTGCCGCGTCAACGAATGATCGCTAGCGGCATGTATGCACCAGTCCTTGAGACCATCAAAGCAGCTTTGGGAGATGCTAAGCATCTTTTAGATGTTGGCTGCGGGGAAGGCAGTTTTCTGGCTCAGCTGGTCAATGAAAAGACTCAGGCGGCTGTCGGCTTTGATATTGCCAAGGACGGAGTCTATCTAGCAACCAATCAAAACGTACCAGCTTTTTGGTGTGTGGCGGATCTGACCAACCTGCCGTTTGCTGAAGCGAGCTTTGATACGATTTTCAATCTATTTTCGCCGTCAAATTATGGGGAGTTTAACCGCATTCTAAGAAAAGGCGGACAGCTGATCAAAGTGGTTCCTGCGGCGGACTATTTAAAAGAGCTACGAGCCGCTTTTTATCCTGATAACGAAACAAAACAGCAGTATTCGAATGAACGGGTCGTTAGCAAATTTTTTGAACACTATCCCAACGCATCCCGTCAAAGAGTGACGCATGTTTTTGCGATCCCTGAAGAAAATCGTCAAGATTTACTTGCCATGTCCCCGTTAGAGTGGGGGGCTTCGGAGGAACGCAAAGAAAAGCTGCGACAAACCCCTTTGACACAGATTACGGTTGATGTTGAGGTGTTGATTGCGAAAATTTCCTGAAAATATTTTGAACTTTTTTGTTATTTACTCTTGCAATCATGCCATGGGAGTGATATATTGTTCTCAAGTCATTTTTCATTGGTTTTTATCAGGTTCCTGTTCTGATAAAAGTTAGTGAAAAGAGCTTCACTAACGTAACGACTCGCAGTGATCGACACCGAGTTGGTACGTTTTTTTTATGCCCAAAAAAGCGCCCAAAAAATGTTGTTTCTAGAAAAACAAGCGTGCCAAAATATGGTACTATAGAAGTTATTGAAGTAGTTACTGAGCATGCAATGGAAAACGTAACGTTTAACGACACAAATCAATGCGAGAACCGATCGGCAGTAACCGATCGAAAGGAGTTTTTATCTATGAATCACATCGTTCTTTTTGAACCTCAGATCCCAGCCAATACGGGGAATATTGCACGGACGTGTGCAGCAACAAATACTCATTTACACTTAATCGAGCCTTTAGGCTTTTCAACGGATGACAAGCAATTGAAGCGTGCTGGGCTTGATTATTGGCATGATGTCAATATTACCTATCATAAAGATTTAGCTGCTTTTATGGACTTTTTAGGAGCGCGTCCGTTGTACCTGATCTCGAAATTTGCCAATCGAGTGTATTCTGATGTCGATTACACCGCAGATGACGATCAGTTCTTCATTTTTGGGAAAGAAACGACGGGGCTTCCAGAAAGCTTTATGCGAGAGCATGCCGAAAAATGCTTGCGGATTCCGATGAATGATGAGCACGTTCGTTCCCTTAATCTTTCAAATACGGCGGCCTTGATCATTTATGAAGTTTTGCGGCAGCAAGGCTTCCCAGAGTTGGAATTGACGCATCATTACGAGAACGACAAATTAGACTAAGAAGCGAGGCTTTTTCGATGCAATTATACTTTACCCGTCACGGAAAAACAGAGTGGAACCAAGCACGCCGCTTTCAAGGAATGCTGGGGGATTCGCCGTTATTGCCAGAAAGTTATGACGAGATCAAATTACTCGGTGATTATCTGGCAGCTATTCCTTTTGAGAAGATTTACTCAAGTACATCTTTGCGAGCAAAAGTGACTGCCCAAGAGATCCAAGCAAGACTCCAACACCCTGTTGAAATCATTTATAATGAGAACCTGCGAGAAATCGGACTCGGTGAATTGGAAGGTCGGTCCATCGATGAAATGCATGAGAAGTATCCCCAACAACTGAATGATTTGCGTAATCACTTGGATAGATACGATCCCAGTGCCTTTAAAGGTGAGCCGATCCAAAAAACATTGAGCCGAATCGAGACCGTCGTCATGGATGCGGTGATGCAGCATGAAGGCCCATTATTGTTCGTCGGTCATGGAGCATCCTTTACGGCTGCTATACAGTGGCTTGCAGGCAAACCATTAGCCGAATTAAGAGAGCAAGGTGGATTAGTCAATAACAGCGTTAGCTTATTAGAGACGAATGAACAAAAAGTATTGCCTTTTAAACTAAAACTTTGGAATGAAGCAAGCTTTTTAAGCAATCAGGCAGGATTAGACGCTTTATTGTAAACCATGAAAGGAGCGGCACCATGATTCCAGAAAGAACGTTTTTTGTCGGCCATGTTGCCGCCATCTTTTTCCAGAATCCCAGCAATTTTTATAAAGTACTATTAGTTAAAGTCACTGAGAATAATGCCGACTACAAAGACTCGGAGATCGTCGTTACTGGTAGTTTCGGCGAAATCCAAGAAGAGGAAAAGTATCGGTTTTTTGGTGAGCTGGTCAATCATCCCAAGTATGGCGTCCAGTTGAAGGCCGAAAGCTACCAACAAGAACAACCAACCTCTGAACAAGGGTTGATCGCCTATCTTTCTGGAGAAAAATTTCCTGGGATCGGCAAGAAGACCGCTGAAAAAATCGTTGATCTTTTAGGAGAAGAAGCGATCGACCGGATGCTGGAAGAACCAACATTGTTGGAGCAGATTCCAGGATTGAATGAAAGTAAGCAAAAAATGATTTTAGATACCGTTCGGCAAAACCATGGGATGGATCAAGTGATCGTTGGCTTGAGCCGTTATGGTTTTGGTAGTCAGCTTTCTTTTGCAATCTACCAAGCCTACAAAAATGAAGCATTAGCAATTATCGAAGAAAATCCTTATCAGCTGGTGGAAGACATTGAAGGCATTGGCTTTAAACGTGCAGATGGCATCGCTGAGCAACTAGGGATCGAAGCATCGTCACCGCAACGGTTTCGAGCGGCGGTCTTGCATCAGATCTTTGCCCAGTCCTTGCAGACGGGTAATACCTTTATCCACGCCCAGGACTTGTTAGAGCAGACACTGCGTTTATTAGAGACGAGTCGACCTATTGAGATCGCGCCAGACGACCTGGCATCAACGATCATTCAATTAGTGGAAGAAGGAAAAATCCAGCAAGAAGAAACTCGTTTATATGAAAACAGTTTGTACTTTTCTGAGTGGGGAATCGCTAGTTCCATCGAACGCTTGCTTTCTCGCAAAAAAGAGATCGTGTATCCTGAGAAAACAATCAGCAAAACGCTGCGAAAAATTGAGAAGCATTTAGGAATCACCTATGGGTCTTCGCAAGAAGAAGCAATCAAAGAAGCCATTCGTTCGCCATTGTTTATTTTGACAGGAGGACCTGGTACTGGGAAAACGACGGTGATCAATGGGATCGTACAATTGTTTGCTGAGTTGAACGATTTGGACTTAGAGCCATCAAAATACAGCGACGAAACCTTTCCGATTCTCTTGGCAGCACCGACTGGTCGAGCCGCCAAACGAATGAACGAAACGACTGGCTTGCCAAGTGGTACGATCCATCGTTTGTTAGGCTTGAACGGACGTGAAAAAGCGCCATCGATCAGTCCAAAAGAATTAGAAGGCGGCTTACTGATCGTCGATGAGATGTCTATGGTGGATACATGGCTGGCGAATACCCTCTTTAAGTCGATTCCTACGAACATGCAAGTGATTTTTGTGGGGGATAAAGATCAGCTTCCTTCTGTGGGGCCAGGACAAGTTCTTCATGACTTGCTAGCGATCGATGCGATCCCGAAACAAGAATTGACGGAGATCTACCGCCAAGGCGATGGGTCAAGTATTATTCCACTCGCCCATGCCATAAAAAACGGGCAGCTGCCTGCAGATTTTACACAAAACCAAAAAGATCGTTCTTTCTTTGCGTGTGATGCTTACAAAATCGAACCGTTGATCGCTCAGATCGTGAAACGGGCAAAAGACAAAGGCTACACGCCGCAAGATATTCAAGTGTTGGCACCGATGTATCGTGGGGCAGCCGGGATCGATGCCCTTAATAAAATGATGCAAGAGATCTTTAACCCCAATGATGGGACCAAAAAAGAGGTGACCTTCAATGATACGGTGTATCGTATCGGAGATAAGGTCTTGCAGTTGGTAAACTCTCCTGAAGATAACGTGTTTAATGGCGATATGGGCCAAATCGTTGGGATCACTCTAGCCAAACAGTCGGAAGACAAGGTCGACGAGCTGGTCATTCAATTTGATGCCAACGAAGTGACCTATAAGCGGAATGAATGGAACAAGATCACGTTATCCTACTGTTGTTCGATCCATAAATCTCAAGGCAGTGAATTTCAAATGGTTATTTTGCCGATGGTTCATCAATACCAACGCATGCTGCAGCGCAATTTGCTATATACTGCTGTGACCCGTAGCAAAGAGATGCTGATTTTACTTGGTGAACCACAAGCGTACCAAACTTGTGTCAACCACGAATCTGCGACTCGTTTAACGACGCTGAAAGAACGCATCAATGGCACAGAAAAAATGACGCCGTTACAACGAGCAAAATTGGCCCAATTTGAAGAAGCGGATGATCCATTTTATGAGGATTCCTCTGTTGACACGAAAGTAAAAACGTCTTCGACGAAGATAAAGGAGCAATCCAGCACTGAAGTTAGTGCTAACAAGCAAGCGGTAGAAAAGACCTCAGATAGTGGGCTTGATTTGTTTGCTTTTGCCGAGACGGAACCGTCAGCATCAAATCAGACAGAAATGGCAAAGCCTCTTTCAGGGGATAAGGTTCTAAGTGAAGGGACTACGGTGGAAGAAGCACTCATCGAAGAAACGCCAAACGATGGTGTATTGACCTTAACGATGGTCAAAAAGCATTTAGTGGATCCAATGATTGGCATGAAGGATTGTTCTCCATACGACTTTATGCCCGCAAAAAATGGTTGATTCAAAGATGAGAAAATACTAAAAAAGGGTCGTTAGTGAGCGCTTTCTTTTGGTTTTTTAGCTTCTTATGCTAAGCTAAAATCAAAAGGAGGCGTTACGTTATGGCGAAAGAAACCGAAGATAAATTAGCAAAATTAGCAAAAGAATCTGGCAACGACTTTAAAAAATTAGATGAGATGGAAAAAGAATTCAAATTGGATGAAAGTCCTGAGTCAGAACGAGGCGATCGGGAAGAATCAGGGTTAGAAAAAACGTTAGATAAGGCGCCGATTTTTCCGCCTAACACACCGAATAACCCAACGAATCCTGGCAGTCCTGGAAATCCATAGCTTGTCCACAAAAATACTATGACAGTCGGATAATCGAGTAGAAAACAAAAAGCCTGAAGAATGCAGCTTCGCATTCTTCAGGCTTTTTTGCAATCGATGAGGTTTACTTTAAATGCTGATAATAATAGATCGCTAATTGCGTGCGATCCCGCAACTCCAGCTTTTCTAGTAATTGACTGATGTAATTACGAATGGTTCCATCACTCAAATACAAGGCATCAGCGATTTCTTTATTATTTTTACCCGCTGCTACTTCTTTGATGATCGCAAGTTCACGTTCGCTAAAAGATGCTTGATTATCTATCGCTGGTTGGTTCTTCATCATTTGCGTGAAGGTCTCGACGATCTCATTCCCAAACACGACTTGCCCATTGTATGCGGCTTTGACAGAAGGGATGATCGCTTGCAGGTTCTGTTTGATCAAATATCCTTTGACACCGATAGAAAAGGCTTCACGAATGTATTCTTGATCTTTGAAGGTGGTCAAAAGCAAGAGGATCGCTTGGGGAAATTTAGCCAGTATTTCTTTGGCAGCAGCGATCCCAGTTTGTTCCGGCATACGGATGTCGGTCAACAAAACGTCAGGACGATGGGCTTCGTAAAGAGCAATGGCGTCTTTGGCACAATGACCGATATCCAACACCTGAATCTCTTCTGTGCTTTCAAGAATGGTTTGTAACGAGGTCGTCACGAACGGGTCATCATCAATAATGACTACAGTAATCATTGGTGTTCCTCCTTTGGTAAAATGATCGTCAACTGAAAGCGTTGGTTTTCTTGCAAAATATGAACTTGACCTTGTAGCTCCTGGACCCGTTGACGCATCGTTTTTAGACCGATTCCGCTGTTTGCAGTTTGGGGTGAATTGACGTCCTCGTTGGTGATCTGCAAACGGTAAAAGGCGGGCAACGTGCGAAAATGCACGACAACGGTTTTGGCATGACTGTGTTTGATGCTGTTGGTCAAGGCTTCTTTGATGACCATTAAGAAACAGTTTTGCTGTGCTTCGCTCAATCCTTCAAACAAGTTTCCTTCAATCGTTACGGAAGAGGGGAAATCAGCAATCAGAAACTCTATGGCCTGCGGAAAAGAAATCGAGGTTTCATGGAGATCATGAACGCTTTGCCGAATGCGATCCATCCCAGTGTGAACCGTTGCACTCAAATTTGCTAACGGCACATTTAATTTCGGCTCTTGATTGATCATTTCAAGCGCACCAATTTGTAAAATGGCACTCGAAAGTAGATGGCCGACATTGTCATGGATATCTCGCGCGATTCGATTTCGTTCTTCCGCGATTTGTAAGGCTAATTTTGTCTCTTGTGACAGGGCTAATGCTTTGTTTTGTTCCGATAACTGCTGCTGCTTTTCCCAATGGGTATCTTTTGAAGCAATATATTTTTTCTCAAGATCGATCATTCGCTGCTCTTTTTTTCGTAAATAAAAAGCGAAAAGCAGTAGCAGGATGATAAAGGCGAGCTCAGTGGGTGAATGGTTGCCAACCGTCGAAATCAACAAAAAACCTAATAGGAATAAACCATCATCTTGTCTTTCTTTTGGAGCGATCACCCGCATCATTGCGGGCAAAAAGAGGGCAAGCGCTGGCCAAAAGGCACATAGCAGCAACAGAATAACTTGAAAAAACCAGCTTGGTTTCTTAGGCAGCAAATAACTGACGCCAGTAAATAAAACAGCGATCAGCAGATAGATGACTTGCACAGCAACAAATCCTTGGTTTACCAATAAGAACAATGAGATAGCGAGGAAAAAGCCCGCTTCGGTGAGTGGTCGATAGTTCGTCATAGGAGACTCCTTCATTGTGACAAATGTCATGGTTGGTTTAGCCAATCGTCACTAGTTTCTTTCCTTGAACTTTATTATAGTCAGATTAACAAGAAATTTGGAAGGAGTTTTTCATCATGATTATCGAAATTGATAAATTAGTAAAACGCTATGGTGATTTTGTGGCATTGAACCATTTTGATCTGCAAGTTCAAGAAGGAGAAGTTTTAGGATTATTGGGACCAAACGGGAGCGGAAAATCCACCGCCATCAACTGTATGCTCTCTTTGTTAAATTATGACAAAGGGATCATTAAACTGTTTGGATCAATCATGACGCCGGAAAATTATGCCGTCAAGGCAATGATTGGCGTCGTTCCTCAAGATGTTGCCGTCTTTGAAGAACTTAGTGTGCAAGAAAATATCGATT
This sequence comes from Enterococcus casseliflavus NBRC 100478, assembly GCF_001544095.1. Classification (GTDB taxonomy): domain Bacteria; phylum Bacillota; class Bacilli; order Lactobacillales; family Enterococcaceae; genus Enterococcus_D; species Enterococcus_D casseliflavus. The sequence continues at coordinate 127,100 of NZ_BCPT01000008.1, forward strand.
ACTTTTGCGGTTTATATGTTGCTGACAAACAGAAACGCCAAGCCTTGATCGAAGAAGTGATTCAATTAGTGGGATTGGAAAATTTTGTGACGTTTCACCCAGGCGAGCTCAGCGGTGGGTTGAAGCGACGATTGAATATCGCCTGCGGGATCGCTCATAAGCCGCGCTTGATCTTTTTAGATGAACCCACGGTAGCGGTCGATCCTCAAAGTCGGAACAAAATTTTAGAAAGTATCAAAGAACTGAATCGTCAAGGAGCGACGATTGTTTATACGACCCATTACATGGAAGAGGTGGAGATTCTTTGTGACCAGATCGTGATTATGGATCAAGGACAGGTGATTGCTAAAGGAACCAAAGAATCTCTAAAAGATATGGTACGGACAGCGGATCGTTTGACCATCGATATCCCCTTACTGCCTGAGCCTGTATTGACAACGATTCAGCAAACCATTGCTTCTGATGGGATCGCCTATAAAAACGGTCAGCTTGAAGTAACAACGACGGAGCTGAATACAGTTTTATTACCGATTCTGACGCTCTTACAAGCAGAGCATATCACTTATGGAAAAATTGCAACCAAAGAAGCCACCTTGAATGATGTCTTTTTAGAGATCACGGGCAAGGAATTGAGAGACTAAAGGAGGGAATCACAATGTTTTGGCATTTTTATAAATACCGCACAAAAGTGTTGCTGCGAAATAAATCCATGCTGTTTTGGACGTTGGCGTTTCCTATCCTCTTAGGTCTAATGTTTATGGCTGCCTTCTGGGAGATCGATCAAGCGGGCAATCTAGAAACGATCACAACGGGGATCGTAAAGACTGGAGATCAATCAGCGCTTTCGGAAAATTTTTCCACCGTCCTTGAACAAGTAAAAATCAATGAAAAACCATTATTTGAACTCGAGGAATTACAAGAGGCAGAGGCAGCTGAGAAGCTGACTGCCGGTGATTTAGCTGGGTATTATCTGATTGATGATGAAACCATTTCTCTGCATGTGGGCCAAGCGGGCATGAGCCAGTCGTTGATGAAAAATGTAATGGATCAATTTTTACAACGCACAGCAATCATTGCTAGTAAAGCGGCAGAACTTGAGAGCCTTGATCTGGCACCAATTCTATCGGCTTTTGAGCAGGAAGCGACTTTTCAAGAAGTGAATGCTGATCGTGACATGAGTTTCAAAAGTTTCTATTTCTTTACGTTGATCGGGATGGCGATCCTCTACGGGACGATGTGGGGTGTCCGCAATGTCCAGGATCAGCAAGCCAATCAATCCGCGAATGGTATTCGGCTTTCCTTGATACCAAGGAAACGGACATTGGTTTCAAGTGCGAATTTAGCGGCAAGTTTTACGATTGTGTTAGTCGAAATCTATCTTATCTTAGCCGTCTTTCGTTTTGTCTATCAAGTAGACTTCGGCGAACGTTGGCAGTGGTTACTGCTGGTTGCCGCATTAGGATCATTGTGTGCGATTTTGCTAGGGACATTGATTGGGAATCTGACACCAAAAATGAATTTGGTGCAAAAGGACGGAATTTTGGTCTCCGTGACGATGGCAATGAGCTTTTTTGCCGGGATGATGGGCTCGGAACAAATCAAGTATTGGCTTGATCTGCATGTGCCACTGTTGGGGCAAGTGAATCTCGTCAATTTGATCAGTGAAAGCCTGTATCAATTGTACTACTATACAGATTTGACTAGCTTTTATACCAATCTTCTATGGCTGACTGGCTTTATCGTCCTATTTGCCATCGGGAATGCTTGGATCGAAAGAGGGGTGCGCTATGACGCTTTATAAAACGATTTGGACTTTGCTTAAAGCAAATAAGTCGAACTTACTGATTGGGGTATTGATCACTGTTGTTGTCACATTCTTTTATGCACAAAGCATCGATGTCGAAAACACCTCTTTGCAAGAGGCAAAAATTGCTTTGATCAGTGAGGAGGAGTCGCCTGTCGTGGATGGTCTCCGAGCCTATTTAAAAGAAAAGCAAACCTTGGTCACGTTGGATGGCACCTCGCAAAAAGAAATTGATGATGCGCTTTATTTTAATCGTGTAAACATTGTCTTGCATGTGCCAGCAGATTTCACTTATCAAGTTGAGGCAGGCAAGATGCCGACGATCGAGATTCAAAGTCGACCCGATGCCTTTTCTAAAACAGTCGTCACTCAGCAAGTGAACACTTTTTTACAAACAGTCCTTTTGTTTCAGGAGGAAGGCAAAACCGTCGCAGCGGCGATAGAACAAGCGCAATCTGCACTAGCGGTCACAGGGGATGTGAAGCTGAGTGCAGAGTATGGGCAGCGAATGAAAAAACTGTTGACTGGCATGACCTTTAACTTATTGTCTTATGGGCTCTTTCTCTCGGTATTTAGCGGGTTTGGTGTGATCAACTTGGCATTCAATCGCAAAGAAATCAGCAAGCGAAACCAGAGTGCACCACTTCCGAAGCGTGTATTGCAGCGGAAAATCCTTCTAAGTTTGATCAGCTACTCGCTACTCTTGACCTTCGGCTTTCTACTACTGATGGTGTTATTAGTGATTCGCACGTCTTGGGATACAGCAGCCTGGTACCACATTTTGAATACGTTCTTGTTTTTATTGCCAGTTATCAGCTTTTCAGCTTGTGTCACTTCCCTGGTGAAAAACTCAGAAGCAATCGGTGGGATCAGCAATATCTTCATAACAGGAAGTTGTTTTGTCGGTGGTGTCTTTGTATCCGCGAATTTCCTGCCAGATATCGTCAATAAAATTGCAGCGTTTACGCCAACCTATTGGTTTGTACAAAACAATACATTGATCAGTGAAACCCTCACTTATAATCAAGCGTTCACAGAATCTTTTTGGTTCAATGGCTTCGTACTAGTTGCTTTTGCTGCCGTATTTTCAATGCTCCAATTTATTTTGGGAAGAGAAGGAAGCCGTCGTTGGCAATACCATTCGGCGAAAAATTAATGATCGAACGGATAGAAAAACGATACAAATCAGCAGCGATTTGTATCGTTTTTTTATGGGCACCAGAATAATTGTGAAGCCGTGGTAAAGGTAATATCAAAGGGGCGTTGCCCCATTTCCTCGCCATCTTCTTGTCCATGTTGAGGAACGGGGGAGATGATTCTCAGCTTCGAAGTGGAAAGATGGTGAAAGTAACGTGAATTCATGTGTTTCTTTCGCATCAGTAAGCCGATCAGCCAAAAAATCTTAAAAAGCGACACACGTTCGACAAGAACGAAATCAAACTTTTTCTCTTTGACTGAAGCGGTTGGAGCAATCGCCACACCGCCGCCAAAGTAAGGATGATTGGTCGTGGTACATAAAAAAGCTTTTTTGTAACTGAACTGCTGCCCATTGCACTCAACTAAGATCGGGAAGCCTTTTTGGCGAAACAAAACCCGAATAATCGCAGCGATATAGGAAAAGGAGCCAAGATTAAACTTATTTAGATTGCTTTTTGCCACAGAGTGATTGGTGGTATAGACGATTGCCGCATCAAGACCAATTCCGACATTATTAAGAGCAATGCCATTTTCTTCTTGGATCTGCTCCTCATAACGGATAATGGTCAATTCTTGAGGCTTAGTAGTACCAGCAATTTTCCAAAATGCTTTTTCTGGTTCCCGCGGCAACTCGATACTCCGAGCAAAATCATTTCCTGAACCAGCAGGGATATAGGCAACGGGGATTTGTTGTTGTTCAAGTTGTAACTCTGAAACTACTTGGTGCAACGTTCCATCACCGCCGATAACCACCAATAATGGATAAAGCATCTCGCCGTTTTCTAAATAGACCTCATCCCAAGGAATGAGGCGCTCTTTTAAGAGTTTTCGTGTAATCGTTCGTTCATCACCTGGAGACTTTGTTAAATAGACTTGATGGGGGAAACGATGTTTTTTTACGATTTTTTGCACACGTTCCACCGCTTTTTTTCCTCGTCCACTGCCTGAGACAGGGTTCACGAGGAAGTGATAATAATAGTTCATTTTATGAATAGCTCCATATCGTTTTTTCGTTCAATGCGATTAATTATAGCATGTTTCGACAGAAGGAGGGGGGACGATGCCTGAAAAAAAGAGCAAAAAAATAGATTCGACGATTGTGCTTTCTAGGTTCTCAAAGGTTCTTATGTCCACTTTGATCCTCAGGTAACGATGCCCATCGCCGAATCCTATTCAATTAGTAAGGAGTAACTCAAATTCCCACATCCTTTGTCTTTTATTCTAAGTTGACAACAATTCTTTTCTTGCAGAACCTGCTTCGTCTGCTTTACTGGGAATCCTTGCTCCTTACACTTACAGTATAGCAGGTTTTCCTATTTTAGCAATCGCTTACAATGTTTACTTTGTGCATTTTAGAGAATTTTAAACTTTCTAAAGGAAAGGTAAAAATAGTAGCAACTTCCTCTTTTCGCACCAAACTCGGAAGCTGTCGTCCAAGTGTTCCCGAAGTGAGCAAGCTGTGAGAAGGCAGGCATTTAAGCTGAAATTTTTTTTTGAATTTTAGTTCATATTAAAATAATTATAAAATGTCTAATTATCTTTTTATTAATATTTCTTCCGTTTTACTTGTTAAAAAAATGCGATAGGAGTAAATTAAAGGTGTAAAAACTTATTTTAGGAGGAATTAGGATGTGTACTGCGCTAACGTATGTAACGAAGGATCATTATTTTGGCAGAAATTTTGATTACGATGTTTCTTATAAAGAAGTGGTGACCATTACTCCGAGAAATTATCAATTGAAATTTCGCAAAGTAAGTGAAATAGATCACCATTATGCGATGATCGGGATTGCTGCTGGAGTCGCTGAATACCCACTCTATTATGATGCGGTCAACGAAAAAGGCTTAGGTATCGCTGGTTTGAATTTTCCAGAAAATGCTGTATACAATGAGTTTCAAGAGGGGAAAGAAAATGTCACGCCTTTTGAATTCATCCCATGGATACTAGGACAATGCGCTACCGTGGAAGAGGCAAAAGCCCTGTTGGCGAAGGTTAATCTGGTAAAGATCAATTTTAGTGAAGAACTACCATTATCGCCATTGCATTGGATGATTGCTGATAAAAAGAGCGCCATCGTTGTTGAGAGTATGAGTGATGGTCTTCATATTCATGAAAATTCGGTCGGGGTCTTAACGAATAATCCGCCATTTGACTACCAGTTATTCAATTTGAATAACTACCGTGTGTTATCATCGAAAACACCAGAAACGCATTTTTCTGACAAGCTGGATTTTGATGAGTACAGTCGTGGAATGGGGGGCTTAGGTCTTCCAGGAGATCTTTCTTCGATGTCTCGTTTTGTCAAAGCGGCATTTACCCGATTGAATTCCGTTTCTGGAGAATCTGAATCCGAAAGCATTAGTCAGTTTTTCCATATTCTAGGTTCTGTCGAACAGCAAAAAGGACTATGTGATATTGGAAATGAAAACTATGAATACACGATTTATACTTCTTGCTGCAATACAGATAAAGGGATCTATTACTATCGTACGTATGAAAATAGTCAAATCGTTGCAGTCGATATGAATAAAGAAGATTTGGGAGGCAATGTACCGATTTCTTATCCATTAGTTGAAGACCAACAAGTATTTTTCAGTAACTGATCCATTTTTAAAACCCCATCTCAATGCCGTTTTGAGATGGGGTTCTTTTTCTGCTTTGTTTCAAACCGATTCGCTCTGACTCGGTGTTGCCTTCGTTTGTGTAGTGCGTTTATTGGGAAATGGGAAAAAGCGATTCACCAGTATGGCGATCGTCATGCCTATGAAGCTGTCAATAATCCGATTAAAGGCATACAAGTATGATTCAGTTTGAGGAATCATAAATAAAATCGTCAATAGTGTGGCACAGGCGCCAACTGTTCCCTCGGAGTAATCAAATTTGACCAATAAAGCGATCATCAACATGATCACTAAAGGGATCGCAATGATTTGTATAACGGACGAATGTCCGAAAAAGTTAAATATCGCAATACAAAACACGGAAGCGATTGCGCCAAAGCTGTTGCCGGCAATCCGATGTTTCCCGTATTTGACAGTGTTTTCATGGTCTTCTCGTAATGTGAAAACAGCTGTGATCGTCGATACAACATACGTTTCACGATTCAAAAGAAAACTAATCAAAATACATAGAAATACACTAATGCCAGTTTTTACATTTCTTAAGCCAAAGGTCAATCCAAATAATTTCAATCATGCCATCCTCTCAAAACAATTTCAACGAAATAGATTATACCATATCGCAAGCACTCATATTTTAGATTTTCAGAAAAATGAACAACGATTCTTTCATCGTGCGTTGATAGGTAAATTCTACCAGTAGTCGAAAAGCTAGTTTTATCCTATGCACTTATCAACTTTGAGTATTGAAAGGAATACAATAAGTAAACCTAACTTAAAATGAATTGATTTTCGCATTCCTCGTTTAAAGCTCCTTTCCATTTCCATGAGTGATCCTTCTTTTGATTTTTCAGTCCTGTTATCATTTATATAAGTTGTTTTGATAAAAAACTACTTATTGTTTATAAAAAGTTTGTTTTTTAGATATTATATTGAGATAATCAAAAATAAGGAGGGGATAAAATGAAAAAAGTTTCTGTATTACTTGTTTTCTTACTTGGTTTTGTTGTTTTTCCAGTGACAGTTTTCGCTGCTTCTTCACCGAGCGTGAGCTATCAAACGAATGTCCAGTCTCAAGGGTGGCAATCATGGAAAACAAACGCTCAGACGTCAGGGGCTACAGGAAAAGGGAAGCGACTTGAAGCAATCAAAATAAAAATTACAAACGAAAAATATAAAGGAAGTATTGAATATAAAACATCCATTCAGAAACAAGGATGAGAAAAATCTTTTAGAAAAAATGGTGCGCTATCTGGTACAAGCGGTAAGGGGCAACGTTTGGAAGCGATCCAAATCAAACTTACCGGTGAGATCGCTAAATACTATGATGTCTATTATCGAGTCAATGCACAACAATTTGGCTGGATGGGCTGGGCAAAAAACGGGCAGTCCTCAGGAACTTCTGGCTTTGGCTTTCAATTGGAAGCAATTCAGATTAAGCTGGTAAAAAAAGGTGGGAAAGCACCTGGAACGACGAATAATGGCTTTCGAGATGGACTGAAAAAATATGTAGATAAACGGGGCAAAGGGTTGATCAAAGGGTCAAAACAAAAGATTTATCACCTACCGGGTAGTCAATACTATAAGAAAACGACCATTCCGATTCGTATGTTCAAGACAGAGGTGGAAGCTTACAAAGAGGGCTTTCGACCAGCTAAATAGAGAAGGACTCAGTCAATGTGTACACAATCGGGCACTTGAAACTGGTTCGATCACTATAAACAATTCCTTCCCCTCAGCGGGAAAGGAGTTTTTTATTTCATAGTATTTTTTGCTAGATATGAGGATTCACAAAGTAAGTTTACTGGCTGCCCGCTTTATAGGCTGATCCTTTTTTTAGCGAGGTTTCAGCACAAAGCTACCATCTTCATCGTTCATTCCTTCAATAAATGTAAAAATAATATTTTTACCATCTCTTTCAAGGAAGAAGTAGGACATCTCAGTTTCATATTCTGGATCTTGCATCACTAGCTGATTGTCTTCAAGGGTATAGTTGTAGGTATACTCGAATTCTTCCCAGACTACCCCATCAAAAGCTACTCCAAGCTCTTCCAGTTCATCATCTTCTTCTGATTGTAGCGAGCTATTATCGGTACCAATAGTAAGATTCGTTTCACTAAATGTGGCTGTCATCACTGCATACTCACCATCATCATCTATCTCAATAAGCCAGTCATTTTTTTGTAAGTCTTCTTTTGTGATATTTTCATTACCATTACCATTTCCACAACCAACAGCTATGACCATCAGAAGGAGAGTTATTAAGTTTATCGATATTTTTTTCATTATTACACCTTTTCCTCCTTTTATTTTTGTTTATATGAGTATATTGTAACATATTTATTGCGCACCTCATTAAAGTAAAAAAATATGATTATCCATCACGTGATTTGCGACATCAATTACAAGTGCTTCTCTCCCTTCTTTTTTTAGTTTTGCTATCTGAAAGATCAGCATGACTAGCGGTACTTTTTTATTAGTAAGCGTAGGCTTTGCAAGAGTATTTCTCATTGAGTTTGCTTTCCAAAAGTATGCTTTTATTGGCAGCCAAAAATAAAAGCTACCCCATGAGCCGTGACTAGCTTGTTTAAGTAGAATGAAGAAGCACTGAATGAATGGCAATCGGTGAGAAACTTGACTTAGAAAAAGCTTTTAAGGGGATTTAGAAAAGGATTTGGCTGGTTTAACATTGATATATGGCTATTAATGTGTATAATAAGTACTTGTGCGAAGCGCACCGCGGTTCATCAACCATCCCGCGTAATCAAAACTCGGAGAAAGTAGGGATCAAATGGAAAAATCAACAAATCTAACCAATCAACGTTTGCGTGTCGTCGCAGCCAATGGGATCATTATGGCACTTTATGTTGCTGTAACGGTTCTGGTCGCACCAGTCGCCTCAGGAGCGATTCAATTCAGAATATCTGAAGGGTTGAATCACTTAGTCGTTTTCAACAGAAAATTGATGTGGGGTGTCGTCGGTGGGGTCGTTGTGTATAACTTGTTCTTTGGAATGGGGATCTTGGATGTCGTATTCGGCGGTTTCGGAAGCTTTTTAGCCTTAGGAGCAACTGCCTTGGTACATAAGAAGATTCCAAATGTTTTCTTAAGACTCGCATTTAATACAATTGTTTTTTCATTAAGCATGTTCCTGATTGCGATTATGCTAAACATCACCTTAGCATTACCTTTCTGGCCAACCTTTGCAACAACGGCATTGAGTGAATTTATCGTGATGACGATCACTGCACCTGTGATGTATATCATCAATCGTGCCGTTCGTTTCGATAAGCGCGTTTAAAAAAAATCTTGTTTTTTGCTTTGATGGTTCTCAAAAAACAAGAAAAAAGATCATTCCTTTCTTTTTTAGGAATGATCTTTTGTTTTATTCTGCTTTTAGGTCTTCGATCTCCACAACTTTGAAATTTTTTGCTTCCAGTTGAGAAACGATCTTGTCGCATAATTCTTTTGATGTGTTCGCTGGTAAAGTGATCATCGTACGACGGATAAATTCATCTTTACCGATATCCAATGTGATACAGCTGGCAATACTGCTGTATTTTGCGATTATTTTTGCGATGACTGCTAAGTCGCCTTGTTGACCAGTTGATGCGATCGTCAACACATAGCTTCCTTGCTCAACACTCCATGATTGTGACAACATGTTCAACAAAGAACTGTGTGTCAAGATGCCATAAAATTGATTGTTTTCATCTAATACAGCAATATAAGGCAATTCTTTGATCGTAAAGAAAACGTTAAAGAAAGAAGAATTGACATAAATAAATTTGGTCGCATTTTTTAGTAGATAAGTGACTGGCAAAGTCATGTCGCCGCCGTTTGCTTTGTGGCGATAAATGTGCATTTTATAAATATTTCCTCTGAAAATCTTGCCTGATTCATCTAGGATAGGCACACAACGATAACCAGATTCTTCCAAAATTGCCAGCGCTTCTTCTAAAGTAGCTGTTTCTTTTACCGTTGTTAAATCGCGTTTTTTGTAAACCATTGTTTTTAATAACATAATTTTCCCTCCCAAATACCCATTTAACACCATTATCATACCACAAAATTAGAAGAAACTATATTTTTACGACAGAAAATCAAAAATTGACACATTCTTAAATAAATGGTATTTTTAGTGTTGGAAAACTTTATAAAAAGGGGGAGGACACTAAGATGGCAACAAAAAAAGCTGCTTTGGCTTGTTCTGTCTGCGGATCCCGCAACTATTCAAAATCAGTCAGTGAAGGTAAAAAAGGCGAACGCCTTGAAATCAACAAATTTTGCAAGTATTGTAATCAATATACGTTGCATCGTGAAACGAAGTAAGGAGGGAATCAAATGAAATTTTTGAAAAATGTTGTTGAAGAAATGAAAAACGTTTCTTGGCCATCGAAAAAGCAATTACGTAAAGATACCTTTGTGGTGATTCAAACAACCATTATTTTTGCATTGATGTTCTTTGTGATGGACACACTGATTCAAACAGTCTTCAATTGGATCCTAAAGTAAGACTTCTTACTGATAGCGCTAGTCATTTATCGCAAATCATGCTATAATCGCTTTGAGGAAAAACTTCGGTGCAGCTGAGGTTTTTTTATTTTACAAAAAGATGGGGAGTCCGAAAAAAATGGAATCTTTTGAAAAAAATTGGTATGTACTGCATACGTATTCTGGCTATGAAAACAAAGTAAAAGCGAACCTAGAGTCACGTGCACAAAGCATGGGTATGGGTGATTATATTTTCCGTGTCGTCGTTCCCGAAGAAGTAGAAACAGAAGAAAAAAACGGCAAAACCAAAGAAATCGTTCATAAAACATTTCCTGGCTATGTATTAGTTGAAATGGTCATGACGGATGAATCTTGGTACGTTGTACGTAATACTCCTGGGGTAACAGGTTTCGTTGGTTCCCATGGTGCAGGAAGCAAGCCAGCGCCTTTATTACAAGAAGAAATCAATTCAATTTTACGTTCGATCGGTATGAGCACTCGGACAGTTGAACTGGAAGTAGAAATTGGCGAAACCGTCAAAATCATCGAAGGTGCGTTTTCTGGTCTAGAAGGACAAGTAGCAGAAATCGATGAAGAAAAACAAAAACTAAAAGTGAACATCGATATGTTCGGTCGTGAAACGAGTACAGAACTTGATTTTGAGCAAGTAGATAAGATTTAACTACTGGACTCACTAGCAAGAATGACTCTTTTACGGTAAAATAACAGTAATGAGAATAAAGTGGACCAATTCGTTGGCCCACTTTTTTTCTCAAAATCAGTAAGCGCTTTATAAGAGGAAGGGGTCCTATGTCAAAACTAGTCACTTTTTTTAGAGTAAAGTTTCACAATGATTTTCATCCCCATGGTAAAGGGATGATCTCTGTACATAATGGATATAGCTTGTTATTTCTTTTCAATTTGCTGCTATTTTTCTTTGCTATGTTGTTTTTTGATCCAATGGTGGCAATCGAAGAGCTCAAGTTGATTTTGTTTTCGGAAAGTCATTTAGTCACCGATTATATTGCCATGACCTCGGTAGGGACGGCTTTGTTAAATAGCAGTCTGATGACCTTTGTAGCGATCTCGATTTGCTATCACTATCGGGTACCGATCACGGGCGGTGCCGTCTCTGCGATCTTCATGGTGACTGGCTATGGCTTTTTTGGGAAAAATCTCCTGAATTTTATCCCAATATTTTTAGGCGTTCGACTGTATTCGTATTTTATGAACGAACCATTGAAAAAATTTTTGTTGATCGCCCTCTATGGGTCATCGGTTTCCCCAATCGTCAGCTATTTTGCTTTCAATGATTCCTTGCCACCATATTTTAGTCTTGTGATGGGGTATGGCATTGGGATCTTCACCGGTTTTTTGATGGTTCCTATGGCTTTATACTTTCAAGCGCTGTTTCAAAGTGTCAGTCTATACAGTGCGGGATTTACTTCAGGGATGCTATGCACACTGGTCGCTGCCATCTGCCGAATGTTTGGCTTAACGATCGAGCTAAGAACATTAGTATCTCAAGAACAGCAACCTCGATTGATTTTTATGATGCTGGTTTTAGGAGGGGTATTCGTCGGCTATGGTTTGTTGATGGCGATTAAGAAAAAACGATTGAATATGCGAGCGATTTGGTCGCATAGTGGCAAAATCGAGCGCGATATTTTAAGGGATACCGGCGTTTACAATACCATGATCAATATGGGGTTAATGACATTCTTGTTAGTGGCTTACGTTGTCAGTATTGGTGCGGTTTTAAATGGACCAGTTATCGGTGCGATCTTTTGTGTCATCGGCTTTTCTGCTTGTGGCTCTCATGTGTTTAACTCGCTGCCTTTATTGGCAGGGGTGACGATCGCCAATCTATTGAGCGTATACACCATCAACGAGACGGTTACAGTCACGTCAGCGATTTTTGCGATGATGCTCTGTGCAGTAACAAATGCCTATGGCTGGAAAGGCGGCTTGGTGGTCGGTTTTGTCCACGCCTCAATGGTACTGAATATTGATTTCTTACATGGTGGCTTGAACTTGTATAACAATGGTTTTTCTGGCGGGCTCGTCGCCATGATGATCATTCCCTTATTGGATCTCAGCAAACAGCTCTGGCAAAAATCAGCCGATCAGGCACAAGCTACCCAGGAAGAAAAACCACAAATGGACTTGAAAGCACAAGAAAGCGAGCAGCCATTGGTCACGTTGGATCAAACAGAAGGGAAACCTAAATTTTCCGAGCCTGTGAAGGTATTAAAACCCGTTGCCCAAAAGAAACACTATGGAGTAGGCGAGTGGGAGTAGAAAAACCGCCAATGTCGTTTGTTACTTGTTTAACAAGTGTGGATTACTTGTCTTTTCGTCGCTGGAAATCATGGGAAAATGAAAACCAACCAAGAACAAGCAACGATTGGTTGTTCTTGGTTGGTTTTTATTCGTGTTCGTTTCTAAAAAAATCAACGATTGGCTTCTAAGATTTCTGCCTGCAAGCGTTGGGCAGTCGGTGTCATGGCTAGACCGCCTTCAGCCGTTTCCTTGAAAATGCTAGGCATTTGGCGACCGACTTGATACATCGCTAAGACCACTTCATCAGGTGGGATAACACTTTCGATTCCTGCCAGTGCCATGTCGGCAGAGATAAAGGCTTGGGAAGATCCCAGGGCATTGCGCTTCACGCATGGGACTTCGACTAAGCCCGCGACAGGGTCACAAATCAAGCCCATCATATTTTTGAGGGTGATCGCCACCGCTTGAGCCGCTTGGTGAGGGGTGCCACCTTTTGCACAAACCAAAGCTGCCGCTGCCATTGCGCTAGCAGAACCGATCTCCGCTTGACAACCGCCTTCGGCTCCAGAAATCGAGGCATTGTTGGCAATCACTAGACCAAAGGCGCCGGCTGTAAACAAAAAGTCGACTTGTTGCGCTCGAGTCAGTGCCAAACGTTCACGTACGGCCATCAAGACACCAGAAACAACACCCGCACTACCGGCGGTCGGTGTTGCACAGATCAAGCCCATTTTCGCATTGACTTCGTTGACTGCAATGGCATTTTGGACCGCTTGTAGAATGGTTTCTCCGCTTAAAAAATCACCGGCAGCAAGGTAGTCGTTCATGCGTGTCGCATCGCCGCCGGTCAATCCCGTCACCGATTTTACACCAGCGACACCTTCAGCGACTGATTGTTCCATAACAACTAAATTCTTTTCCATGATTGCAAGGATCTGTTCGCGACTACGGCCAGTATTTTCAGCTTCGATCGCAATCATCATCTCTGCAACGGAAGGATAATTTTTACTCTCTGTTACTAATTCTTCTATTGTATAGAACATGTGCCTTTTCTCCTTTAATCAAAATACGCAGCGCTGTAAACGTGTGGCAAAACTTTGATTTGTTGCGCCAGCTGATCATTGCGCTGATCGACTTCGATGATCATGATTGCTTTATCACCGACAGCTTCTCTTGTTACGGTCATCGTACCGATATTGATTTGAGCCTCTGATAGTAAATTGGTTACTTTTGCAATCATTCCTGGAACATCTTGATGAACGATCACATAAGTTGGCGTACCCAGCGTCAGAGAAATTTTGAAGCCGTTAAGCTCTGAGATTTGAATATTACCACCACCGATCGAGATACCAGTGACAGAAAGTTTGTGGCTACCTTTTGTCAAAATCATCTTGACCATATTTGGATGTTCCGCTTTTTCTTTTTTAGGAACGAATAGGACTTCGATCCCTTTCTCATAAGCGATTTTTAAAGAGTCTGCTAGGCGAGCATCATCTGGCTCCATGCCTAAAAGACCGCCAACTAACGCAATATCGGTTCCATGACCGCGATAGGTTTTGGCAAACGATTCATACAAAAGGATATCAACACTGTCTGGCTGTTCACCAAAAATACTGCGAACGATTTTTCCGATCCGAGCCGCACCGGCTGTATGAGAACTGCTGGGACCCACCATGATGGGACCGATTATATCAAATACACTGCGGTATTTTAATTGTTCCATTTTTTTCACCTCGATAGTAGTAAACGAATAGGGAAGAATTCCAGTAGTAGTGTAGCATAAAAAAATGAGAGAATGAAAAAAGCAGACCAAAAGCAAGAGATTTTTATTTATTTTTTTATCAAAGGAAGGATGAAAAGCGTTGGTGAGTATTTTTTCAAAAAAAAAACAGCTGAAAAACCTTGAATTATTCCTTAAAGATGCTATAATATTCCAGTGTGCTTTCGTCACACGTTTTTTGTGTGTGCACATGAATCACCAAAGTGGGAGGAGAAATTTGGATCTCCAATTAACCACATCACGGACTCAAGGAGGTATGTCTCGTGGCAAAAAAAGTAGAAAAAATCGTTAAATTGCAAATTCCTGCAGGTAAAGCAACACCAGCTCCGCCGGTAGGTCCTGCGCTAGGTCAAGCGGGTATCAACATCATGGGATTCACTAAAGAATTCAATGCTCGTACAGCTGATCAAGCAGGTTTGATCATTCCAGTAGTGATCTCTGTATACGAAGACCGTTCATTTACTTTCGTTACAAAAACACCACCAGCAGCAGTATTGTTGAAAAAAGCAGCAAACGTTGAAAAAGGTTCAGGCGAACCAAACAAAACAAAAGTTGCAAAAGTTTCACGCGATCAAGTAAAAGAAATCGCTGAATTGAAAATGGAAGACCTAAACGCAGCTGACGTTGAAGCAGCAATGCGCATGGTTGAAGGAACTGCACGAAGCATGGGGATCACTGTAGAATAATTACAGCCCTAAGGAAGTAGCTTCTCAGTCGGCTTCATATTGAAAAATATGGGACACGTGGGAGGTTCTACCGTTATAACCACATCAAGGAGGAAACAAAATGGCTAAAAAAAGCAAAAAAATGCAAGAAGCATTGAAAAAAGTTGATGCTACAAAAGCTTATTCAGTTGAAGAAGCAGTAGCTTTGGCAAAAGAAACAAATATTGCAAAATTCGACGCAACGGTTGAAGTTGCTTACAAATTAAACGTAGACCCTAAAAAAGCGGATCAACAAATCCGTGGCGCGGTTGTATTACCAAACGGTACTGGTAAAACACAAACAGTTTTAGTTTTTGCTAAAGGCGATAAAGCCAAAGAAGCAGAAGCAGCTGGTGCTGATTTCGTTGGTGACGACGATATGGTTCAAAAAATCCAAGGTGGCTGGTTCGATTTTGACGTTGTTGTTGCAACGCCTGACATGATGGCTACTGTTGGTAAATTAGGTCGTGTGTTAGGCCCTAAAGGTTTGATGCCTAACCCTAAAACTGGTACAGTAACAATGGACGTAACAAAAGCAGTTAACGAAGTTAAAGCTGGTAAAGTAACTTACCGTGTTGACAAAGCTGGAAACATCCACGTACCAATCGGAAAAGTTTCATTCGAAGATGACAAATTAATCGAAAACTTCAAAACAATCCATGAAACATTGTTGAAAGCTAAACCTTCAGCAGCAAAAGGTCAATACATGAAAAATATCTCAGTTACAACAACATTTGGACCTGGGATCCATGTAGAACAAGCTTCTTTCTAATCTAATACAAAAATTTAAAACTTTTATTGACTTGACTGCCTTATCTATGGTAAGGTAGTCAAGGTTAAAAGTTTAACTGTACCGAAGACAGTAGGTGGCATTTGCCTTAATTCCCTACCGAGGACGTTTATTGAGAACCTTCAATAGTCCCTCTATGTCTACGGTGGCATAGAGTTTTTTATTGTCTTTTTTTAAGACAAAGGAACCGTTCGTTTCGAAGAAACTCTTCCATCAAAATCAGGAGGTGAAATATAAATGAGTGAAGCAGCTATCGCTAAAAAATCCGCGATCGTTGATGAAGTGAGTGAAAAATTCTCTGCAGCCGCATCTGTAGTCGTTGTTGACTACCGTGGACTAACTGTTGATGAAGTAACTCGCTTACGTAAACAATTGCGTGATGCAAACGTTGAGATGAAAGTTATCAAAAACTCAATTCTTTCTCGTGCTGCTGAAAAAGCTGGTCTAGAAGGTTTAGGTGAAGTATTCACTGGTCCTACTGCCGTAGCATTCAGTAACGAAGACGTTGTTGCACCTGCAAAAATCATTAACGATTTCGCAAAAGACGCAAAAGCTTTAGAAATCAAAGGCGGTATCATCGAAGGCAAAGTTTCTTCATTGGAAGAAATTACTGCATTGGCGAAATTGCCAAACCGCGAAGGACTTCTTTCTATGTTGCTATCTGTGCTACAAGCACCTATCCGCAACGTGGCTTACGCTGTCAAAGCAGTGGCAGAAAAAGAAGAAGATGCAGCATAATTGCCGCATGATTTTTCAGTATTAAAAAACTAAACTACTTACTTAAATGGAGGAAAACAAAATGGCATTGAACATTGAAAACATTGTCGAAGAGCTAAAAGGCGCGACAATCTTAGAATTAAACGATTTAATTAAAGCTATCGAAGAAGAATTTGGCGTATCTGCTGCAGCTCCTGTAGCTGTAGCTGGTGGAGCTGGCGATGCTGGTGCTGCTGAAGAACAAACTGAATTCACTGTAGAATTGACTGCAGCTGGCGATCAAAAAGTTAAAGTTATCAAAGCAGTTCGTGAAGCAACTGGCTTAGGCTTGAAAGAAGCGAAAGCAGTCGTTGACGGAGCTCCTTCAGCAGTTAAAGAAGGCATCTCTAAAGACGAAGCTGAAGCATTGAAAGCAGCTTTAGAAGAAGTTGGCGCTTCAGTAACAGTTAAATAATTTTTCTTAGTGTCAAATCCTTTTGTATGAAGGGATTTGGCGCTTTTTTTTTGTAAATGAAATTCCTGCAAAAGGAATAAGCAGCAATCCCCGTTTCTTACTAGCGAGGATCACTGCTTATTTTTTTCGGAATTGTTGGAATAGGAACACAAAAATAAAAAAGAAAAATGCTTCCCACAATGTTGTGGTCCAGCTAAAGCTGCGGTTGATACCAAAAACGAGATTACCGATATTGGAAACCACCAAATACAATGCTGTTGCAAGCAAAGAATAGCCGAGTCGTTTACCCATCATTACGCCTCCCTTTGCTATGATTGTAACAAGTCGAAAGAGTTGTGGCAATCAATTCTCTCCTGATGGAAAGGAATTGGTTGGCGGAAAGAGAATAAAACGAACGATCACAGTGGACCGTTCGTTTTATGATGGTCTATGGGTGTGGCTATTTCAATGGGACATCAAAGATCCAACCTGTTGGGGCCGCAATATCTCCAAATTGAATGCCGGTCAATTGATCATACAATGCTTTTGTTTGTGGACCAACTTCCGTTTCACTATAGAACACATGAAAATCCTCACCGTTTTGGATCCCGCCGATTGGGGAGATAACAGCAGCTGTTCCGCAGGCACCCGCTTCGACAAACCGATCCAGCTCATTGAGATAAACATCGCCTTCAACAGGGGTCAATCCTAATGAGTGTTGCGCTAGATGCAGCAATGAATATTTTGTGATACTTGGCAAAATAGAAGGAGATTTTGGTGTCACAAATTCATTGTCAGCCGTGATTCCGAAAAAGTTAGCAGAACCGACTTCTTCGATTTTGGTATGCGTTTCTGGATCCAGATAGATGCAGTCGGAAAATTTCCGCTGATGGGCTTCGTATCCAGGCAACAAACTCGCAGCATAATTTCCACCAACTTTGGCTGCGCCAGTACCATTTGGTGCCGCGCGATCATAATCAGAAACAATGAAATTGGTCGGTGTCAATCCGCCCTTAAAGTAAGGACCGACAGGCATACAAAAAACCGTAAAAATATACTCTGGTGCTGGACTGACACCGATGTTTTCTCCGACCCCAATCAATAGAGGACGAATATACAAGGTGGCGCCGCTGCCATAAGGTGGAACATATTCCTGATTTGCTTTTACTACTTGTTTTACCGCATCTAAGAAAAAGTCCTCAGGAACCTCTGGCATGCGCAGGCGATAGGCACTGCGATTCATCCGTTTGCTATTTTCGTCTGGACGGAACAAATTGATGCCGCCATCTTTTCTTCGGTAGGCTTTTAGTCCTTCAAAACATTGTTGTCCATAATGAAGAGCGGTTGATCCCTCGTGGATATGCAGATAATTATCCTCGGTAAGTTCGCCTTCATTCCAAGAACCGTCTTTCCATGTTGCCAAAAAACGCCATGGCGTCTTCATATAAGAAAACCCTAAATTTGACCAATCGATTGTCATTCGTTCACACCCTTTTTTAATTTTTCTAAGTATAGCACTTCAGAAAAGAAATGTCATTATTTTCTGAAAATTCTTCTGTAAGAATAGTTGGTGACATTGACGTGTAAAGGATTGGGAAGTGCTCTTTGCTTGTACGAGTTCCCCAGTTTGTTTTTCTACAAGTTCTGTGCTTCAATGAGAGTATAAAAAAACAAAAAAGGGGGAACGTTTGTGATTGAGGAAGTGTTGACGGACAGTCTGGGGATCGCTGCTGCGTATCGACGATTGAAACCAATCATGATCCATACACCACTTGCACCAAGTAATATTTTAGGCAAAGAAAAAGAGGGCACGATATTTTTGAAATTAGAAAATCTACAGCGTACCGGCTCCTTTAAAGCGCGGGGGGCGTATAACAAGCTCGCTTCATTGACTGATGCAGAAAAACTTCGCGGTGTCATCGCCTGTTCTGCAGGAAATCATGCGCAAGGTGTTGCTCTCGCAGGATCGTTACTGGGGATCAATGTCCGAATCTTTATGCCATTAACGGCTGCTAAAACAAAAATAGAGGCGACAAGAAGCTATGGCGCACAAGTCGTTTTAGCAGGAGAGACGTTTGATGAAACCAAACAACTGACAGTAGACGCCATGAAAGACAGTGGCGAAGTTTTTGTCTCTCCCTTTGATGATCGTGCAGTAATGGAGGGGCAAGGAACGATTGCGATCGAACTGTTGGAGGATCTTCCAGATGTTGATAATGTCATTATTCCCATTGGCGGTGGTGGGTTGATCGCTGGGATGGCTTTAGCCTTAAAAGAACTTCGTCCAGAAGTCAAAATCATCGGCGTTCAATCCTATGGCGTTTATGGTATGATCGCATCGATCTGGCAGCAAAAGCTGGTAGCCAATCGCCGCAGTAGAACGATCGCCGATGGCTGTGATGTTGCTTTAGCAGGGGAGCTGACCTATGATGTTTTGAAGACCCGTATCGATGAAACGGTCTTAGTTGAAGAATCCGACATCGAACAAGCGATCCATTACTTGGCTTTGAAGGAAAAAGTCATTGCAGAAGGTGCTGGTGCATTAAGTACAGCGGCGATTTTAAGCGGACAGATCGATCATTTACTTCGAGGAAAGAAAACTGTGGCTTTGGTCTCCGGCGGCAATATTGATTTCTCTGTGTTTAAGGAAATGATTTGAATAAAAAGCATACTCAAGTAAAATCGATGAGGTGCATTTGAAATTATCAAAAGGATCTCTATATCTTTACCTGCGATAGGGTCAAAATCATTGTGACGATAGCTAAAGGATCTTGTCGATTCATGGTATGAATAGCAGCAAAAAAAAGAGTTCCCGTTTGAAGGAACTCTTTTTTACATTCAAAACAACTATTTAACGATTAGAAACTGCGTCCGCCGCCGCCGAAAGTACCGCCACCAGAAGAGTGGGTCGTACTGCCGCCGCCACCGCCAGAAAAACCGCCACCACCGCCGCCACCGCCGCCACCGCCATTATTCGAAGGACGGGGGATGCGTCTGGTTGTGACAAAGGAGTTGACTAAGCGATCTTCTTTTTGGGTCAGATCAATACTTGATTTTTCTAGATAGTTAAATTTGTAGCCGCCCATTTTTAATTGGTAACGGGATTTAACAATGATGAAAAAGGCGATACTGATCACTGCTGCGATTGCTAAGCAAATAGCAATTTCTAGTGGCGTCATCACTTTGTAATAAGTAATTTTTCCAGTATCACGATCGATACGATAGTGATCGGCAGGAACACCTGCTTCCACAAAACCAGCCGCTTTTTGCAGATAGACCAATGCCGCTTGGTAATAATTTCCCTCTGCCATCTGGTCAAATACTGCATCAAGTAGCTTGTCTAGACGTGAGTCAGTGAGGTAATCGATCATATTTCCAGAAGTCGAAACGTGAAATTTACGTTGCGACATATCGATCACCAAAGCGGATCCATTGTTGTCGTTGCCGATCCGTCTTGAAAGATATCGATTAGTATACAACTCGATATCTCCCGTGTTGCTGTTCGTTGTTTGAATAAACACTTCGCCTTTGATTTTCGCATTCAGCGCTTCTGCTTCTTCATTCAACTTCTGGATTTCTTGTTCGGTAAAAAGTCCAGCGTGGTCTGCGACTGTCTCTTCGGCTGCGAAGGCGGGCAGGGTGGTGAAGAAAAAGCCAACCAGCAGAAGCAACAAATAGGATAGTTTTTTCATAAGAAATACGCTCCAATCAATGCGAGGATGGTCGTTGCCGCGAAAATTGCGCCACTGACGATTCCCAAGCGTTTGTAACTGATTGGTAAAACACCGCTGACTTTTCCTGTTTGCCCATTCATCGCATAATAAAAGGCACTCTTGTTTTCATCATCGGCTCGATAGGTCACTAGCCATACAGGAAGCAAAACGTAATTGTTTTCTTCTTTTGTTAGATTGATGGATCGATTGTTGCGTTTAAAACTAGTATAGCCATTGACGGTACCTGCTAACAGGTTTTCAGCATACCCCGATAACTCGTTTTTGACTTCGTCGGAAAGATCAATGTATTCAATGTCTCTTTTTTCTGCTTGGAAGCCGGCTAAATACTGACTGCGAAAATTAACAGCTTTTTCAAGAGGAAACGGCTGAACGCCAGTCACCATTTTTTGCTGGACGTTTTTTGACAGCGCATGCTTGAGCAATTCATTCACCTTGATTTTTCCTCGTCGCAAGACATCGTATTGTTTGTGTTCAGTATATTCAATATCACCAACGCGCCAAATTCGCAAGGAGGTACCCATTCCTGAGAGGGAGCCGTTCATCTCGGCATCGACGACCCAATAAGGGAAGTATACGCCAGTCAATTTCTCTACTTGTGCTTGGTCGAAGAAATCCCGTGGGACGAATTTTTTCTTTTGCGCCCATTCTAAAAACTTTTGCGTTGCTTCTTCTTTTTCGATCGCAAAGGGAAGGACTTTGTTTGGCAAAAATTCTCCCGAAAGCCGTCCAGATAAAACGACCGGGTTATGGCAAAAGTAGCAATAGGTTGCAGCTGTAGTCGCATCCGTCACGATTTCAGCACCGCAGCTGGGGCAGGTGAAAAGGTCCATCTGTCCCGCTTGTGCATTGGCTTGTTGCTGCACTTCTTCTTCAAGGCTCGGCTCCGTCACTGAGGTAGCCGTAGCATCTACAGAAGAATCAGCGGCCATTTGCGCTTCTTTTTGCTTTTCTTCAAAGGCAGTGACTTCGTCTTCAGTAAAAATACTCAGACAAAATGGACAATGAAATTTTTGATCGCCAGGATCAAAAGTTAAAGCACCCCCGCAATTGGGGCACTTATGTGTGATAACATCCATCAGCAATCCTCCTCAATTAGTCTACTGGGACACCTTTGAAAGGTTTGCCGCAATTCGGACAGAATTTTGGAATGCCGTTGGCTAAATCGATCACTTCACCACAATCGCTGCATTTCATTTTCAGACTTGGTCCATCGCTCGTTGGTTTAGGCGTGCCGCAATTGCTGCAGAATTTACCAGTATTAGATGTGCCGCATTGTGGGCAGTCCCAATGATCTGCGTTGCTTTGTGCAGGTGCTTGTTGCTGCTGCATCTGCTGTTGGTTGTTTTGTGACGCTTGGTTCAAATAACCGCCACCAGCGTTCATCCCCATGCCCATGCCAACAAACCCAGTCGTAGCGCCAGCGGCATTGCTACCGGCAGATTCCATACCACGAGCTACCGAACCTTGAACATAGCCTTCACGAATCGAAGGGTCACCTAACATTGCCCCTTGGTTCCGCATGTTGATCAATTTTACGGAATCATCCGTATAAGAGATGCTTGCGACGGCAACCGAAACGATTTCCATTCCTCGGAGTTCTCGCCAGCTGTCATCAAGAACTGTTCCCATATATTTGCTTAATTCCATGCTCTTAGATGGAACGTAAGAAATTCGTTCGCCATCAGCGGACATTTTGTTGATCGCTGTTTGTAGGGCGGTCAAAAATTCAGCTAAGTACTGCTCGTTGATGTCGTTGATATCGACTTGACTTTTGTTTTTTGGGATCGCATTCGTATAGAACAAAATTGGATCGGTAATTCGTAAGGAATAGTTTCCGTGCGCCCGCAAGAAAAGTTCTGCGTTGTAAAAGTTGTCAAAATAATTCAAAGGCGAGGAAGTACCGAAGCGAATCCCTTTGATTTCTTGTAGATTGATATAAAAAACTTGTTGTTTTTGCGGTGTAACGCCACCAAACTTAAAGCGGTCAAACGTTTCAGAAATCGCATCTTTCAATGAACCGTTTAACATTGAAGGCGCTAATTCGTTTTTCACTGTATAGTAGCCTTCTTCGGCGGTATAATCGATGATTCGCCCGCCATCAACCAATAACATCATCATATTCGGATAGACATGGATCACTGAGCCATCAGTGATGACATCTTCTGTCCCTTTTCTGTTGGAACCGCGTTTGTCATTACGCCGCACTTTGACACCTTTTGTCATTACTGTCGAATCGCTCATATTGTCAGGCTCGATCACCTCTAGCCATTGATCTGCTAATCCGCCGCCAATTGCGCTTGTTGCCGCTTTGATAATACCCATTTTCAGTCCTCCTTTAAATTGTTTTCATCACAATAGATGAACATAGATTCATTATACCATAGGAGGTGAGATTTACGTTATCAGTCTAAAGTTGGAGAGGAGTTTTTCGCAAAATCCATCAATAAACGGTTCGTTCGCAGGTGGATTTGAATAAAAGAGACAAATTGGAGGTTGCGGATTAAATTTCCATTTCTTTTGAGATTCCCCCACGCAAACGGTGGTTTTTTTGGCTGATATTACGTATAATAGAAGGTAGCGAATTTTGAAATGAGTGTGGAAAACTATGGCTTATCAAGCATTATATCGTGTTTGGCGTTCTCAGCGTTTTGATGATGTTGTCGGACAAAAAGCAATTACCCAAACCTTAAAAAATGCAATCGATCAAAACCAGATCTCGCATGCCTATTTATTTACTGGTCCTCGAGGAACCGGGAAAACAAGTGCAGCGAAAATTTTTGCCAAAGCCATCAATTGTCCGAACCAGGTCAACGGTGAGCCTTGCAATGAGTGCGATATGTGTCGCTCAATCACAGCAGGGACGCAAGAAGACGTGATCGAAATCGATGCGGCAAGCAACAACGGTGTAGAAGAAATTCGCTTTATTCGTGATCGTGCGAACTATGCACCGACCCAAGCTGAATACAAAGTTTATATCATTGATGAAGTGCACATGCTGTCAACAGGCGCATTCAACGCTTTACTAAAAACATTGGAAGAACCACGGAAAAATGTTGTCTTTATTTTGGCAACAACAGAGCCCCATAAGATTCCAGCAACGATCATTTCTCGAACCCAACGTTTTGATTTCAAACGGATCAATACGCAAGATATCGTGGGTCATTTAGAAACGGTCCTTACTACTAGTGAGATCAATTACGAAGCAGAAGCTTTACAGATCATTGCGCGAGCCGCAGAAGGCGGTATGCGGGATGCCTTGAGTATCACCGACCAGGCGATCGCTTTTAGTGATGGAACCGTAACGACCCAAGATGCTCTTGAAGTGACGGGCAGCTTGTCCTATGAAATGATGGACCGGCTGATGCAAGCTTGCGGGGAAAAAGAAGTTGCCGATGCGTTAGCGACCTTGCGGGAGTTATTAGCCTCTGGTAAAGAAGCCCGACGTTTATTAGAAAACTTGTTGGTTTATTGTCGAGACTTGCTGATGTATCAACAAGCGCCGCAGCTGCTATCTGAAAAGTCGCTGCAATTGACTGAAGCGTTTCAAACACTGGCAAAAAATACCCCGCCAGCAAAAATCTATCACTGGATCACGGTCTTAAACGATACGCAAAATGAAGTACGATTTACGAACAATCCTACGATCTATCTGGAAGTGGCTGTGGTCAAATTAGCCAATGATCCAGAAAGTGCTGCTGTTGCTAGCAATTCAGCTGATAATAGTCAAGAAGTGGCGCAGTTACGGCAAGCATTGCAAAAACTTCAGGCAGAGGTGCAACGACTGCAGGAGAATCGACCGGCAGGTGCCGTTGCGGAAACCACTGCGCCAGTGAAGAAAGCCAAGGCGAGTACTACGTTCCGTTTACCAAAGGAACGCGTGTTCCAAGTACTGAAAAGTGCAACGAAGAAAGACTTGGCAAACGTTCGCAATGTTTGGGACGATCTTTTGATGTCTCTTTCCGTGACGCAAAGAGCGATGCTGCATTCCAGTGAAGCAAAAGCTGCCAGCGAATCGGGCGTCGTGATCGCTTTTGACTATGAGATCTTATGCCAGCGAGCAAGTAACGACCAAGAGTTTCAATTGATGATCCATAATCAATTGTCTCGCATGATCAAAGACTACGCCCCACAGGCTGTCTTTATCACAAAAGAAAGTTGGCCAGCACTACGGCAAGAGTTTTTGGCCGGCGGTCAAGCAACGGCAGATTCGGAAATTGAAGTAGACCAAGAAGAGACCGAAGCCGCTCCTGTCGAACCTGAAAATGACGACTTAGTAACAAAAGCGCAAGAGTTATTTGGTGAATTAACCAGCATTGAAGAAAATTAATGAAAATGGAGTGATTGATAATGATGCGAGGCATGGGAAATATGCAAGGCATGATGAAACAAATGCAAAAAATGCAAAAAGAAATGATGAAAGAACAAGAAGCGCTGAACAGCAAACAATTTATCGGCGAATCGACAAATGGCTATGTCAAAGCGACCTTTACTGGCGATAAGACGTTACAAGACATTACTATCAATGAAGCGATCGTTGATGCTGACGATGTGGAAATGCTGCAAGATATGATCATTTTAGCTGTCAATGACGGATTGAAGAAAATTGAAAAAGAATCGGAACAAACGATGGGCAAATACACAAGAAACATTCCGGGTCTATAAAAGGAGAAATGACGGTGCAATATCCTGAACCGATCGCCCGATTGATCGACAGTTACATGAAACTGCCGGGAATCGGACAAAAAACCGCGACACGTTTGGCATTTTATACGATCGATATGAAAGAAGAAGTCGTCAATGAGTTTGCCAAATCGTTGCTTAGTGTCAAACGAGATTTGCACTTTTGCAGTATTTGCGGAAATATAACTGAAGAAGATCCTTGTGAGATCTGTAGTGATCCAACAAGAGACAAAGAAACGATTTTAGTGGTTGAAGAGCCTAAAGATGTCATGGCACTAGAAAAAGTCCGGGAGTATCATGGACTTTATCATGTGCTGCATGGCGTGTTATCCCCGATGGAAGGGACAGGTCCAGAAGATATCAACATTGCATCGCTGATACAGCGGCTGCATGATGATCAGGTCAAAGAAGTGATTATTGCGACCAATGCGACCACGGAAGGTGAAGCAACGGCGATGTATATGTCACGTTTGATCAAGCCTGCTGGTATTAAAGTCACGCGTTTGGCTCATGGCTTATCTGTGGGCAGCGATATTGAATACGCGGATGAAGTGACCTTGCTAAAAGCAGTAGAAGGTCGCCGAGAATTATAAAGATATTGGAGGCAATTAGGGTGAATGGATTGTTTATAACCATCGAAGGACCGGATGGTGCTGGAAAAACCAGTGTGATCGAAGAGTTGTATCCTCGGTTACAGCTTGAAGCAACAAGAAAAATCGTGAAAACAAGAGAACCTGGCGGAGTTAAAATCGCTGAAAAGATTCGTAAAATTATTTTAGATCCGCGAAATGAAGAAATGGATGAGCGGACGGAAGCCTTACTTTATGCAGCGGCCCGCCGCCAACACTTGATTGAGGTTGTCCTGCCGGCATTAAATGCTGGACACATCGTGATCTGTGACCGCTTTGTTGACAGTTCGCTTGCCTATCAAGGAGCTGGACGCCGCATCGGGATTCCTGAGATCGCACGGATCAACGAGTTTGCGACGGAAGGAACGACGCCTGATTTTACCTTGTATCTAGATGTTGACTCTGATACTGGCTTGCGTCGCATCCAAGAAAACCGCGCACATCAATATGACCGCTTAGATTCGGAAGGATTGGAGTTTCATCAACGGGTTCGTCATGCGTATCTTAAGCTGGCGGAAGAAAATCCTGTACGCATTCATAAGATTGATGCTAGAATGGGGTTACAAGAAGTTGTTGAATCCAGCTATTCAGCAATCGTTGAATCGTATCCTGCTTACTTCAAGTCAATCTAGAGTAGGTTGGATAACACAAAGGAGATGGTCCCATGAAATTAATTATGGCAATCGTACAAGACAAAGACAGTAATCGTTTGGCAAATGAGTTTATTGATGCCAATATCCGTGCTACAAAATTGTCCTCAACGGGTGGGTTTTTAAAGGCTGGCAACAGTACGTTTATCATTGGTATTGAAGACGATCGGGTACAAGATGCATTAGAATTGATCAAAAAAACCTGTCAATCAAGAAAACAATATGTCTCGACACCGATGTCTTTAGACATTTCCTTAGACGGTCAAGTTCCTTATCCAGTCGAAGTCGAAGTCGGCGGAGCAACTGTGTTCGTGCTACCGGTTGACGGATTCCATCAATATTAAAAAAGGAGCTTTTCATGGAGGAGTTATTTCTACAAGAATATCAGCCTCTTGTTTTTGCCCAACTAAAAAAAAGTATCAAGCATGGGCGCATTGCTCATGCTTATCTTTTTGAAGGGGACAAGGGGACTGGCAAGCACGAATTAAGTCTGTGGCTCGCAAAACGCCTTTTTTGTACCAATGTGCAAGAAGAAGCCCCGTGCGGCACATGCAGCAATTGTCTGCGGATCGCCCAAGGAGAGCATCCTGACGTCATCCAAATCGAGCCGGATGGGCAGATGATCAAAGTCGACCAGATTCGGCAGCTGCAAGAGGAGTTCTCAAAAAGCGGCTTTGAAAGTCGTCTGAAAATCTTTATTTTGTCTCAAGCTGACAAAATGAACAACAGCGCTGCCAACAGCCTATTAAAGTTTTTGGAAGAACCGGTGGGAAACTTTTTGGCGATTTTAGAAACTGAGAGTTTAGGACGTATTTTGCCGACGATTCAGTCTCGCTGTCAGATCATTCATTTTTCGCAGCTGTCAAAAGAAAAACTACAGGAGAAGCTCCAAGAAGAAGGACTTTCCAAAGAGACGAGTCGACTTCTGAGCCACTTGACGAATAGTTATCATAAAGCAGTTGAAATCTCGCAGAATGAATGGTTTAATGAAACTAAGGATGCTGTTAAGCGTTGGGTGAATTACCTTTTGAAGAAAGACCCGCAAGCATTTATTTTTGTTCAGAAAAAATTATTGGGTCTAGCAAAAGAAAAAAATCAGCAATCAGAAATCTTTTTGCTCTTGTTATTTTACTTTCAAGAGGAACGAGATCGATTGTTGGCACAAGGTTTATGGGGAAAAGAGATCAATCGTGCCATTGAAGCCGCATTGCAAGCACAAAAAAAATTGCAAGCCAATGTGTCTTTCCAAGGAGTGGCAGAACAATTTTCCGTGAAAATCATCTATGGATAAAACGCAGCAGCCGGAAAAGGAGACCAGAGATGATCGAAGTTGTCGGAGTGCGTTATCATGACGTGGGCCAGATTTATTTTTACACACCAAAAAAACAGACCTATACCATAAATGAACAAGTCATCGTGGAATCACAAGATGCCAAATGTCTTGCCACGGTGGTTACAAAAAGCAGAAAAATGAATGAGAGCGATTTGCCTCAAGCAGTCAAACCGATCCTGCGTCGAGCGACGAAAAAAGATTTGGAGCAAGCTGTCGCCAATCAAAAAGCAGCAGACGAAGCTTTGAAAATCGGGAAAGAAAAAATCCGAGCACACCAGCTGCCAATGAAGCTGATTCGGGTGGCATATACCTTTGAGCGCACAAAACTGATTTTTTCGTTCACGGCAGAAAGCCGCGTTGATTTTCGTGAGTTGGTCAAAGACTTGGCAAGTGAATTTCATACACGGATCGAACTGCGCCAAATTGGTGTCAGGGATGAAGCAAAGGCGCTAGGCGGAGTTGGACCCTGCGGTCGCAAACTATGCTGTGCGACGTTTTTAGGCGATTTTATCCCAGTGTCCATCAAGATGGCTAAGGATCAAGGACTCTCCTTGAATCCTGCAAAAATTTCAGGGTTATGTGGTCGTTTGATGTGTTGTCTTAAGTACGAAAGTGAAGAGTATGAGCGTGCAAAAAAAGAATTGCCGGATCGCGGCAAGGAAGTTGAAACGCCAGATGGCAAAGGACGTGTGGTCGGGCTGGATCTGTTGAGCCGAGTGATCAAAGTCCGTTTGCATGATCGGCAAACACCAATCGAGTATGATTATGAAGAACTAGTGACAAAATAAGTAGGTGACCATAATGAGCATGGACAAACGATCAATATATGACGGATTGAATCAGTTAGAAGTGGAGTTGCAAAATTCCTTGAATAATCTAGCGGAAATGAAGCAGTCTTTGCAAGAAATCGTCGAAAAAAATACGACATTAGAATTGGAAAATCAACGCTTACGTGAACACATTCGTGAGTTGAACCAAGTGGCAGATGCACCCGCTGAATCGGTCAAACAAGAGCTTTCTAAATCACGGATGAACTTAGAAAAGATTTACGAAGAAGGATTTCATGTTTGTTATGACTTATATGGTTCTCGCAGAGAACATGACGAACCTTGTGCGTTTTGTCTAGAAGTGATCTATCGTGAAAGCGGCAAATAGCTGACAGACGAAGCGGTTCGTTAGAAAAAAGATCAGTTTCTGCTGGTCTTTTTTTCGAAAGGAGCAGTACATGCAAAAGCAGCAAAGTTATAAACAAGACACTGGAAAACTGTATCTTGTTCCAACACCGATCGGTAACTTGGAAGATATGACGTTCCGATGTGTCAAAATTTTAAAAGAAGCGGACCTGATCGCAAGTGAAGATACTCGAAATACCCAGAAATTGTTGAATCATTTTGAGATTGCGACACCGCAAAAAAGCTTACATGAACACAATTATAAAGAACGGGTGCCACAGCTGATAGAACAGCTGCAAATGGGCAAGACTATTGCCCAATGCAGTGATGCTGGTATGCCCTCCATTAGTGATCCAGGTCATGAATTAGTCAAGGCGTGCTTGGTCGAAGGAATCGCAGTGATTGCGCTCCCAGGACCTACGGCTGGTTTGACCGCGCTGATCGCTTCTGGCTTATCACCGCAGCCGAATCTTTTTTATGGCTTTTTACCTCGTAAGAAAAAAGAACAAAAGCAAGCGTTAAGTGAATTGGCAAGCCAAAAAGCTACGATGATTTTTTATGAGTCACCGTATCGAATCGCAGCGACGATCGAAACGATGAAAGAGGTATTGGGAGAACGTCAAGCAGTTATCTGCCGTGAATTGACAAAAATCCACGAAGAATATTTGCGAGGGACCTTTTCAGAATTGATTGAATACCTCGACCAACAACCAATCAAAGGGGAATGCTGTCTATTAGTGGAAGGCGCTTCTGAAATCCCTGAAGTCGTTTATGAAGGAAGCTATGCTGAACAGGTGGCAGCCTTGATGGAAGAGGCAGACTTGTCTTCGAAAGAAGCCATCAAAGAAGTGGCTAAACGCAATCAAGTGAAGAAACAGCTTGTTTATCAAGCCTACCATCAATTAGAAACGTAATTATACCGAGAATTCTCTCGGTATTTTTTTGTCTTTTTTCGGATTTGTGTTAAGTTATCTGACATCAATAGTTAGCTATTTTCAGAAAATTCACGGTTTTCTCAGAAAAATCTAGATTATTTGAAAATATGATGTTAGGATAACTAACATAAAGAAAAGGAGGCGTCAAAAATGAACACAGGGAATATTGCATTTATTTTAATTTGTAGCGGCATGGTTTTTCTTATGACTCCAGCATTGGCATTTTTTTACGGAGGATTGGAACGTCGCAAAAACATCCTCAATACCATGATGATGGTGATTTGTACGATGGGCTTGGCGTCTGTGCTATGGGTCGCTTTAGGGTATACCTTATCTTTTAGCGGCACAGGCTCATTTATTGGGAATTTAGATAAAGTCTTTTTCAATCATGTCTCGATGACAGAAGGAGAAGGGATTCCTGAAGGGTTATTTGCGGCCTTTCAAATGATGTTTGCCTTGATTACAACGGCGATCATTACTGGATCTGTCGTGGGCAGAATGCGTTTCTCAGCTATTTTCCTATTTATCGGCTTCTGGCTAGCTCTCGTGTATTTTCCAATGGCACATATGGTATGGGGCGGCGGTTTTTTAGATGCGATCGGCTCGATCGATTTTGCAGGAGGCAATGTCGTTCATATCAGTTCGGGTATCAGTGGGTTAGTCTTAGCGATCGTTGTCGGTAAGCGGCGAGAATTTCATCAAACCGAATATCGTCCTCATAATATTCCCTTTGTAGTACTAGGTGCTGGACTTTTATGGTTTGGCTGGTTTGGCTTTAATGCTGGCTCTGCGTTAGCAGCTGATGGTCTAGCGATCCACGCCCTAATGACCACGAATACGGCTGCAGCCAGTGCGATGCTTTCTTGGATGCTGATCGAAAAAATCGTGTTGGGCAAACCGACGATCGTTGGTGCGTGTACTGGAGCCGTCGTGGGCTTAGTTGCCATCACACCAGGTGCGGGATTTGTCTCGCTTTGGTCTTCCTTTATCATTGGCGCTTTAGTCAGTCCGTTTTGCTACTTCTTTATTTCTGTCATCAAACATCGTCTAGGATTAGATGATGCGCTGGATGCCTTTGGCTGCCACGGGGTAGGCGGGATCTTCGGTGGTTTGATGACGGGGATCTTTGCGGATCCAACAGTGGGTGGACGGTCAGGATTGCTCTATGGCGGCGTTGATCTTTTTCTCGCACAAGCCGAAAGTATCGTATTTACGATTCTATTTGCAGGTATCTTATCCTTTGTCATTATCACTTTGATCAAATGGGTAATGCCGATTCGCGTATCGCAACAAGAAGAAGCAGTGGGGATGGATCGGATCGAACATGACGAAACGGCCTATCCTACCTTTATGGGGTTAGACTCTTAAGAGTGGAGGAGCAGTCATGAAAAAAGTTGAAGCGATTATTCGCCAAGAAAAATTAGAAGAACTAAAGGCCGCTTTGGACCAGTCTGATTTGATCAGCGGCATGACAGTCAGTCAAGTGCTGGGCTGTGGCAATCAAAAAGGGCTCAAAGAGTTTATTCGTGGCCAAGAAGTGATCACAACTCTTTTACCAAAAGTAAATGTCCGTTTTGTTTTAGCAGATGAAAAAGTCGATGCGGTGATTGAGCTGATTGTATCGATCTGTCGGACAGATGAAGTCGGTGACGGCAAAATATTCGTCTACCCGTTGGAAGAAGCGATTCGGATTCGCACCAATGAACGAGGGGAAGCTGCCTTATAGTAGAACTTCTTGGACC
Organism: Enterococcus casseliflavus NBRC 100478; assembly: GCF_001544095.1. Classification (GTDB taxonomy): domain Bacteria; phylum Bacillota; class Bacilli; order Lactobacillales; family Enterococcaceae; genus Enterococcus_D; species Enterococcus_D casseliflavus. The sequence goes on from NZ_BCPT01000008.1 coordinate 158,796, forward strand.
ATGAAGAGGGCCGCAAAAGCAGTGAATGTAGAAGGAA
>NZ_BCPT01000009.1 GCF_001544095.1 Enterococcus casseliflavus NBRC 100478
AAGATGCTGCGATGATGGGCTTATTTTTTTAAGTGAACAGCCGTTGGCTTACAACATATCGAACAACGACAACTGATTTTCATCTGGTAGATCTTTTAGAACACCGTTATCCGTCATGTATTCAATCAAGGTCTTAGAAACTTTCCCGCGATTGGCGAGGTCTTCTTTCGATAAGAAGGGACCATCTTTTCGTGCTTCCACGATTTGTTTCGCTACGTTCAGCCCTAAACTCGGTACTGCTCGGAACGGTGCGATCAATTTTTTCCCATCGATCACGAAATTTTCTGCATCGGATTTATACAGATCGATCATCCCGAATTCATAGCCGCGCTCCAGCATTTCATTGGCTAATTCCAGAACTGTCAACAGATTTTTTTCTTTCGTTGACGCATCCATTCCTTTGTCATTGATTTCTTGCATCCGTTCTTTTACGGCATCTTTTCCTTTTGACATAGCAATCAAATCAAAGTCATCCGCCCGGACAGAGAAATAAGCACAGTAATAGAGAATTGGGAAGTACACTTTAAAGTAAGCCACCCGCAACGCCATCAAGACATACGCCGCCGCATGGGCTTTCGGGAACATGTACTTGATCTTCGAACAAGAATCGATATACCATTCAGGGACATTGTTTTCCCGCATCGCTTGCAAGTAAGTATCTCGCAAGTCGTCAGGGATCTTGTTCCATTGTCCTTTACGGACCGTCTCCATGATTTTAAAGGCCATCCCGTCATCTAAACCAGCATGGATCAAATACACCATGATATCATCCCGACAGCCGATTACTTCCGCTAGGCTGGCATCTCCACGACGGATCAATTCTTCCGCATTGCCCAACCATACATCGGTACCATGGGAAAGACCAGAGATCTGCAGGAGTTCAGCAAAGGTTGATGGATGGGTTTGATCCAGCATCCCCCGCACAAAACGGGTACCAAATTCTGGGATGCCTAATGTGCCGGTTTTCGAATAGATCTGCTCTTCGGTCACACCTAACACATCCGTGCCGCCAAAAATACGCATCACTTCTGGATCATCGGTAGGGATCGTTTTAGGATCGATGCCTGATAGATCCTGCAGCATCCGAATGACCGTCGGATCATCGTGTCCGAGGATATCCAGCTTCAAGATATTGTCATGAATCGAATGGAAATCAAAGTGGGTCGTTTTCCACTCCGCATTTTGATCATCCGCTGGGTATTGGATCGGGGTGAAATCATAAACATCCATATAGTCGGGAATAACGATAATCCCCCCCGGGTGCTGACCAGTCGTTCGTTTGACGCCTGTGGCACCTTTTGCCAGGCGATCGACTTCGGCTGCTCGATAATGAAGATTATGATCGCGCTCAAAGCCTTTTACGAAACCAAAGGCTGTTTTATCGGCTACGGTACCGATCGTTCCTGCACGATAGACGTATTCTTCACCGAAGAGTACTTTCGTATAGTTATGGGCTTCTGGCTGATATTCCCCTGAGAAGTTCAAATCGATATCGGGTACTTTATCGCCGTGGAAACCAAGGAACGTTTCAAAGGGAATATCGTGGCCATCTTTGTTCAGACGGGTGCCGCATTTTGGACATTTTTTCTCTGGCATATCATAACCAGAACCATACGAACCGTCTTCGTAAAACTCCGAATACTGGCAATCGGGACAATAATAATGAGGAGCTAATGGATTGACCTCAGTGATCCCCGTCATGGTTGCCACGAAACTAGAACCGACTGATCCCCGTGACCCTACTAGATAGCCGTCTTCATTGCTTTTATGAACGAGTTTTTGTGAGATCAAATAGATCACGGAAAAGCCGTTCCCAATGATCGAATCAAGCTCTTTTTTCAAACGTTTTTCCACGATCTCTGGTAATGGATCGCCGTATAACTCTTTGGCACGGTTGTAACTTAAGTCGGTGATCTCTTGTTCTGATCCGGGAATCTTTGGTGTATACAGATCATCTTTTACCGGAATGACTTTTTCACAAAGATCGGCGATTTTATTCGGGTTCGTCACCACGATTTCTTTCGCTGCTTCTGGACCTAAAAATTGAAAAGCGGTCAGCATCTCATCCGTAGTACGGAAGTGCACGTCTGGTAGGCTATGACGATTCAACGGATTGGCGCCTCCCATTGAATTGATCAAGACCTTGCGATAAATGGCGTCTTCTTCGTTTAGGTAATGGGCATTCCCAGTAGCCACAACGATTTTCCCTAACTCTTCCCCCATTTTTACCAGATTCCGAATGATGTCTTCTAGGTCTTTTTCACTTTTCACGAGTTCCGTTTCCAAAAGATGGGCATAAACTGCTTTGGGCATGACTTCGATGTAGTCATAAAACTTGGCAAGTTCTCGTGCTGCATCGACCCCTTTTTGCATCATTGCGACAAAGACTTCTCCTTTATCACAGGCGGTTCCGACTAACAATCCTTCCCGCAATTTCACCAATTCTGAACGTGGGATTCGTGGGACTTTATCATGGAAGTACTTCACATTCGACATCGAGATCAACTTGAATAAATTCTTCAATCCTGCCTGTGTTCGAGCCAAGATCGTGGCATGGAAAGGTCGAGCTGCTTTGTAGGAGTTCTCGCCCCCCACGTGTCGGTTCAACTCTTCGTGCAGCAGCATCTCATGTTTTTCCATTGCTTCTTTGACAAAGATCCATGCTAAATGACCGGTTGCCTCCGCATCGTAGATCGCTCGGTGATGTTGTTCTAAGCTGACACCGAATTTTTTGGAAAGGACACCTAAACCGAATCGCTTAAACTCTGGATACAAATAACGAGCGAGTTCCAATGTATCAATGACGGGATTTTCCGCTTCTGGAATACCGTATTTTCGATAACTGGTATTTAAGAAGCCCATATCAAATGACGCATTGTGGGCAACTAAAATGGCTCCTTCAGAAAACTCACGGAACAAACGTAAGACTTCTTCTTCTGATTTTGATCCGCGAACCATTTCATCGGTGATTCCCGTCAGTTCTACGGTCGTTCGCGATAACGGATGACCTGGATCGATAAATTCATCAAAGGATGCCTCCACGTTGCCTTTATGCATCCGCACAGCGGCCAACTCAATGATGGTGTCGTATACTGCAGACAACCCAGTGGTCTCCACGTCAAACACGATATAAGTAGCATCGGTCAGTGGAACAGGCTGAGGATTGTAGGCAACCGCTACGCCGTCATCCACGATATTGGCTTCCACACCGTAAAGAATTTTAACACCAGCCTTTTCTCCTGCATGATGGGCATCAGGGAACCCTTGCGCTCCACCATGATCGGTGATCGCAATCGCCTTATGGCCCCATTTGCCTGCTTGAGCGACAAAATCCGCCACGTTGTTGGTGGCATCCATCGTACTCATATTGGAATGCAGGTGGAGTTCGACCCGTTTCTCGCCTTCAGGTGCATAGTCTTTGCGGGCTTCGTGTTTGACTTCCAGCAAATCTTGCGCATTCATAACGAGATCTCGCATGAAGGTATCTTCTTGGACGCTACCGCGTACTTTGACCCAACTACCTTTGGCGATGGCATCAAAAACTTGTTCATCTTTTTCATTGTTGGAGAATTTTTTCACACTAAACGATGACGTATAGTCGGTGATTTTCAAGATCAAAATCTTCCGTTTTGAACGCAATTCGCGGACTTCTTTATCAAAGACATACCCTTGGATCGTAACTCGGCGTTCTTCCTCGATGATATTGATCATCGGTGTCACAGGTTCATCGGCAGGAATATTACGTCCCAAGGCGATTGGTCCGTCAAATTCGACTGTTTTGACTTCTTTTTTGCGTTGCTCGTGCGCCATTAAGTTCTCAGCAGCTTGTTGTTGGAACGCTGCTGTTTGCTCTTCCTTGCGTGCTTCAAGTTCTTTTAAGGCCGCCTCCGCTTGCTCTTGGTCTAGCCGCGGCAAGATCCGAAATTTTTGAAAGCCGAAGGTACTATAATTTTCCTCAATGATCGGCAAGTACTGCTGCTGCAAAATCGTGATGACCGCATCATTGTTGACTGGCAAAATCACTTTGTTCTCTTGCAGCACAGGCATTTGGTTTTTGATCACTTGATGAACCAATGGTCGATCACAATTTTGATTGGCTAACGCTAATGGCCAATATTCTTGAATGAATTGCTCATCAAAGGAACCATCTTGAGCTTCAATGATGATACGAACTTCCGCAATCTCTTTAAACGCCAATTCAATATGTTGTTTAAAGGACTGATACACCATCACCGGTAATAAACGTTCAAATTGGAAATAAAACGTCCACGCTTTTGATTGTCGATGCACGGTCACTTGTTTGATTTGGGCAGTCTGCATCAACGGATGCTGCCGAAGATTTGGGGCAGCTGCAATTTGGTCTAATAATATCTCAAAGGTCTCTCTTTCTTTTGACAATTGAAGATCCTCCTTTTCTCAGTACTCACTAGTATACCTCTTTTTGCCCTCATTTTCATTAAAAAATCGAGAAAGGATTTCCTCTCTCGATCTGCTATTCATTCTTGTTCGTTCCTGTTTATTCCTGATTGGCTAACAAAATCGTCAGGGTCGAAGCGACTTCTTCTTTTCTCACTTCAACGGTCGCACCAGTATGCTTGATTTTGATCTCTACGATGCCTTCTACGGCTTTTTTACCGATAGTCAAGCGAATCGGACAGCCAATCAAATCGGCATCTGCAAATTTGACCCCTGCACGTTCATTGCGGTCATCTACCAGCACTTGATAGCCGACTTGGTTCATCATTTCTTCTACTTCTTCACTTAAGGCATTTTGATAGCTATCTTCAATCGACGTTTGAATGATATGCACATCAAATGGGGCAATTTCTTGGGGCCAATCGATCCCAAATTCATTGCCGTATTGTTCGACGATCGTTGAAAGCAGCCGAGAAACCCCCAGCCCATAACAGCCCATGATGATTGGTTGCTCATCGCCGTTTTCATCGACAACCGTCGCTTCTTGCGCCTCACTGTACTTGGTTCCTAACTTGAAGATATGGCCAACTTCGATTCCTCGCGTAAAGGTTAAGGTTCCTTTTCCATCTGGGGAAGGATCACCTTCTTGAACCAAGCGAAAATCGGCAAAGGCTAATGGTTGAAAATCACGCCCCACATTCGCATTGAGATAATAGCTTTGTTTTTCTGCCGCTGGAACGATCAGATTCGCCATATCTTGGACATGCTGATCGGCGTACAACTGGATCGAATCAGCAAGCGCAATGGGACTGCGCAGCTGCGTCTCACTCGTCAGATAAGACTCCGCTTCCTCAACAGTCAGCACCTTCACTTGATCAGCGGCTAAGTAATGCTTGACCTTTGTTTCATTGAGGCTGTGATCGCCTCGTAATAACACCATAATGACTTGCTCGTCAACGAGTAATAAAGATACTTGAACGATTTTTTGCAAGTCTGTTTCGTATGCCTGCGCCAGCTCCTCTAACGTTAAAGGCTCATCCTGAACGACTTTTTGTAATTCTAAATAGGTCTCGTGAGATTTTTTGGCGATGTATTGACTGGTTGCTAATTTCCAATTGGCGACATAATCGCTTTCGGTCGAGTAGCAGATCAGCTCTTCGCCGATCCCCGACAATGCCAAAAATTCTTTCGAATCTCTGCCACCCATCAAGCCATTGTCCCCGACCACTGCCCGATACTCGATACCACAGCGTTTCAATATTGCATGATAAGCCATTTCGTAACGATTATAGGTTTGATCTAAGCTGGCTTCATCGGCATGAAAGGAATAGCCATCTTGCATGATAAATTCGCGGCTGCGGATCAATCCAAAGCGCGGCCGCTGTTCGTCCCGATATTTCGTTTGGATCTGATACAAGCTCAATGGCAGCCGTTTATAAGACGTGATCTCGTTTTTGATCAATGTCGTAAACGGCTCTTCATGAGTAGGTCCTAAAACGATCTCTCGTTCGTTTCGATCTGTTAATCGATACAAGGATTCACCATACAATGAGGCACGTCCTGACTCCTTCCATGGCTCATACGGAAGCAAAGAAGGCATCGCCATCTCTACGGCATCGATTTGTGCCAATTCTTCACGGATGACCCGCTTGATCTTTTCTAACACCCTTTGTGCTAGCGGCAAGTAAACATAAATGCCTGCCGCCACTTGTCGAATATACCCTGCCCTAACTAACAGTTGATGACTTAACGTCTCCGCATCGCTGGGGGTTTCCCGCAATGTCGGAATCAAACATTTTGACTGTTTCATTTTTTTCTCCTTTGCTACAAAAAATCATGTTCACCCGATCAACAATTGATTTGCTTGTGCGTCTTATTTTTAAAAGAAGAAACGTTGGATATCATTCCAGGTAACGAGAACCATCAGCAGCATCAAAAACCCAAACCCAATCAGAGTAATGATGCCTTCTTTTTCTTGGCTGATTGGCTTGCCTCGCAAACCTTCTAAAATATTTAAAACCAGCTTACCGCCATCCAATCCAGGAATCGGTAATAAATTAAAGATCCCCAAGTTGATAGAAATCATCGCCATCATCGCGATCACCGTTGTTACCCCTTGCGATGCAGCTTGAGAAGACAGTTGGAAAATCGCTACCGGTCCACCCAATTTATTGATATCTGGTTGGGCAATCAAGTTGCCGACTGCTCTAAAAATCACCAGTGAATTGTCAATGGTCGTTTGCAAGCCGCCCAGTAAGATATCTCCGATCCCAGTTTTTAAGGAAGCGGTGATCCCTAAGAAACCAATCGTGGTCTCCCCTGATTCTTGACTCGCAGGAGTTGCCGTCAAATCAAGTGTTTCTGATCCTCGTTTGACTGCTAGAGCAATCTGAGTATCCGGGTACTTTTGGATCTCAGTCGTTAATTCTGACCAGTTAGAAACATCGACACCTTCGACAGCTAAGATTTCATCGCCATTTTGCAGCCCTGCTTCAGCTGCCGGTGTTCCTGCTTCGATTCCTGTCACGATGGTTGCATCTTGATTCGCAACACCACCTTGTGCAAACACCAACCCAGTGAATAAGACCAAGGATAAAATAAAGTTGTTCATCGGTCCAGCAAAATTCGTCAGCATTCGCTGCCAAAGCTTTGCGGACTGGAATTGAACGTCTTTAGGTGCGATCCGAACTTCAACGCCATCTTCATGGATGATCGTTGCATCATGATCCACAGCGTACGTCATCGCTTCTTGTTCATTGCCATTGATGAACCCTGTGATCGTCAACTTCTCCTCCAAGTCAAAGTCGGTCACTTCCATAGGGATCGCTTGCGGCAATTGGATCTTTTTGCTCGTATTGATTTTGATAACTTTGCCAGTTGCATCTTGAACCAAGGAGACTGGCATACCTGGTGTTAATTCTGTTTCATCTTCACCCCAGCCCGCCATTTGGACATACCCGCCTAATGGAAGCATCCGAATCGTGTAGGTCGTCCCATCTTTCGCTTGATGCGCGAACAATTTAGGCCCCATACCGATGGCAAACTCTCTTACTAAAATACCTGCCCGTTTTGCAAAGAAGTAGTGTCCAAACTCGTGAATCACTACCACTACGGAAAAGATAATGATAAATACAAGTATCGTTTTCATGCTCGTTCCTCTCTTTCACAGCATCCCTCTCATTCAGGGCAGCCTTTCCTTATTTTATCACACCGATTCCCGTTGAGGAACTCACATTCCCGTTGTAACAAGAATTTAAAAAAAGAAGCGCAAGCCAAGCCTGCACTTCTAAATAATTTCTAAAAAACACCGAATAAATACATGATTGGAAACACAAACAGCATGCTATCGAAGCGATCCAAGATCCCGCCATGTCCTGGCAAAAGATTGCCTGAATCCTTCACGCCATAATGACGTTTGATTGCCGATTCCACTAAATCCCCGAATTGACCAGCGATCGAAAAGAGGACCGTCAATAAGATCATGATGGCACTACCATGTCCAAAATAATCTTTCCCTGGAAATGCTAGCAGATACAGACCGGCTACGACCACCGCAGCAGCAATCCCACCTAGCGCACCTTCGATCGTTTTATTAGGGGAAATCTCTGGCCATAATTTTCGTTGACCGTAACGCCGTCCCACCATGTAAGCCCCAATATCTGTTGCCCACACGATAAACAGACCGAAAACTAAAACGACTAAGCCATCTGTTGCTGAACGTGCCGTCAAGAAACGTTCAAACCCGACACCCGTATATAAGCTGACGATCACTGGAAAACCAGCTTCATCGATAGTATACGTATTTTTAGAAATAACCGCGATCCCTAGTAATAAAAGGACGATTACATAATACAAGGCACTTTTATCTGTGCCCTCTGGCAAAAAGAAAAACCAGCGTTCTTGAGGTAAAACTAAAATCACCGCACCGATGATTGAAAGAATTCCTTCAAAACTGAAAACAGCTAGTCCTTTCATCCGAAATAATTCATAAACACCAATCCCTGCCATCGCTGCTGCCAGCAATTCGACGGCAATGCCGCCAACGTAAATAATTGGCAGGAAAAAGGCTAATGCGACGACCGCAGTGATTACACGTTGTCTCACTCTTCTTCCTCCTTCGTTTTCAAACCGCCAAAACGCCGGTTTCGTTGTTGAAAGCTCCCGATCGCATCTTCTAGTAAAGCAGCATCGAAATCAGGCCAGAGCGCTTTCGTAAAGAATAATTCGCTGTAAGCAATCTGCCATAACAAGAAGTTGCTGATACGTTCTTCGCCACTCGTGCGAATCACCAATTCAGGATCACGTAACGCGTTTGGCAAAAAACCAGTCATCAAATGTGTCGCCAGCATGTCTTCCGTGAGCTTGGGCAGGGCTTCCTCCGAAGCTGCAAGCTCTTCATAAAGGGCTTGGACCGCAGTCAAAATTTCTGCGCGGCTGCCGTAATTTAAAGCAAAATTCAAGATCATCCCAGTATTATCTTTGGTTTGGTCAATCGCTCGCTTGACCGCTTCTTGTGTGTGTTCGGGTAAAGATTCCGTGAACCCCATCACTTTGACTTGAACATTTTCTTTGATCAGCTCAGGAACAAACGTGTCGAAAAAGTCGACGGGCAGTTGCATCAAAAAGTCCACTTCTTCGTTTGGCCGTTTCCAATTCTCTGTTGAAAACGCATAAAGAGTCAATACTTTCACACCAAGGTGTGAAGCATGTTTCGTGATCTTTTTTACCGTCTCCATGCCTTCTTTGTGACCAGCTACTCTTGGCAAGCGCCGGTTTTGCGCCCATCTGCCATTGCCATCCATAATGATCGCGATGTGTTGGGGAATCGGCAGTGATGGATCAAATTCATGTTCAGCCGCTTCTTTGATATATTTGTCTTTTTGTGGAAAAAAACGCAGCATCGTATTCGCTCCTCTTCCAATTCTTGAAATTCATCTTTTACATTATAACAATAATCAGATTTCTTGCCTATGAAAACCAAGAAAAGATTTCCATATTAAGAAAAAACAAAAAAACAGTCGTGATATTCAAGTACATACGGCACTTTCGACCATAAAAAAAGAGCCGCTGAAGCGACTCTTCGTCATTCCTTTTAAACCTCAAGTAGCTCTTGCTCTTTTTCAGCTGCGATCGCATCGATTTCTTTGATGCTGTTATCTGTAGCAGTTTGCACTTCTTTTTCAGATTCACGCAAATCATCTTCTGTAATATCGCCAGCTTTTTCTTGTTTCTTGTAAGCTTCCATCGCATCACGGCGAATGTTACGGACCGCGATTTTCGCATTTTCAGCTTCTTTTTTCACGTCTTTGGCTAATTCTTTACGACGTTCTTCCGTTAATTGAGGAATCACCAAACGAATGACGGTTCCGTCATTGGCAGGCGTGATACCAATATCACTTTGCATGATAGCTTTTTCTACTTCTTGGATCATTGTTTTGTCAAAAGGTGTGATCATCAAAATTCTTGCTTCTGGAATCGTAATTGAAGCCATTTGGTTCAAGGGTGTTGGTACACCATAGTAAGTAACCATTACGCGGTCTAAGATGCTCGCGTTCGCGCGGCCAGCACGGATTTGTCCTAATTCCCGCTGCAAGTTTTCTGCTGCTTTTTTCATTTTGTCTTTTGCTTCTGTTAAAATTTTGTCAGCCATGTTATTTCCCCCTTACTGTCGTTCCAATATGTTCACCTAAAATGGCGCGGCGAATGTTTCCATGCTCATTCAAGTTGAATACGACTAATGGAATATCGTTGTCCATACTTAATGAACTTGCGGTTGAATCCATTACTTGCAATCCTTTAGAAATGACTTCTAAATGGGTCAATTCTTCAAATTTCACAGCACTTTGGTCCGTTTTAGGATCTGCTGAGTAGACGCCATCAACATTGTTTTTCGCCATCAAAATGACATCAGCGTTGATTTCAGCTGCCCGTAAGGCTGCGGTCGTATCAGTTGAGAAATAAGGGTTTCCGGTTCCGCCTGCAAAAATGACGACCCGCCCTTTTTCTAAGTGACGTTCTGCTCTGCGACGAATATAAGGCTCTGCGATTTGACGCATTTCGATCGAAGTTTGGACACGCGTTGGTACACCAGCATTTTCTAGCGTGTCTTGTAATGCTAAAGCATTCATCACAGTCGCTAACATGCCCATGTAATCAGCTTGTGCTCTTTCCATCCCCATTTGCGCGCCGATTTGTCCACGCCAAATGTTTCCGCCGCCGACCACGATCGCCATCTGTACGCCTAATTCGTGGACTTCCTTGATCTCTTTAACGATCTCTTGGATCGTCGGTGGTTTGATCCCAAAGCCTTCGTCACCCGCTAATGCTTCACCACTTAATTTTAATACAACACGTTGATATTTTGGTTTGCCCATCATGATTCCTCCGTACATTCTCCAATACTATTGTAGCATATTGGTGCTCTTTCGTTGAAAATTATCTACACTATTTCTTTAAAAACCGTTTTTGCTTAAAAAAAGGGAGCGCACTTCCATGCGTTCCCATCTGTTCGAGGAACAGAATTATTTTTTCACTTGGCTCATTACTTCTTCAACGAAGTTGTCTTCGCGTTTTTCGATACCTTCGCCGACTTCAAAGCGGACAAAAGATTTCACAGTTGCGCCTTTTGATGCAACATATTTTTCAACCGTCATATCTGGGTCTTTAACGAATGGTTGGTCAACCAAAGCGATTTCTGCTTTAAATTTCTTCAAGCGTCCTTCAACCATTTTTTCAACGATGTTCGCTGGTTTGCCTTCGTTCAATGCTTGTTCTGTCAAGACTTGTTTTTCATGATCCAATTCTTCTTGAGAGATTTGTGCTTCGTTCACGTAGCGAGGGTTGATCGCTGCAACGTGCATTGCAACATCTTTCGCAACTGATTCGTCAGTTGTTCCTTCAAGAACAGTCAATACAGCAATACGTCCGCCCATGTGTAGGTAACCGCCGAAAGCAGCATTGTCATCTTTTTCAACAACTTCAAAACGACGGAAGCTGATTTTTTCTCCGATTACTTGTGTTGCTTCGATCAACGCAGCATCCATTGTGCCTTTAGAAGTTTCTAATTTTAAAGCAGCATCCATATCAGCTGGTTTGTTTGCTGCGATTACTTCAGCGATTTCTTTTACTAAGTCTTGGAACATTTCGTTTTTAGAAACGAAGTCAGTTTCTGAGTTCACTTCAACGATTGCTGCTGTGTTGCCGTTGATCGCTACAGATGCTAAACCTTCAGCAGCAATACGGTCGTTTTTCTTCGCAGCTTTTGCCATACCTTTTTCACGTAATAAGTCTACGGCTTTTTCGATGTCGCCTTCTACTTCAACTAATGCACGTTTTGCGTCCATCATTCCTACACCAGTCATATCGCGTAATTCTTTTACTAATTTAGCTGTTACTTCTGCCATTTTTTGTTTCCTCCTAAATGTTTTTAAACAAGATTGCTTGTCTTTAAAAAAAGCTGTTTCAAAGGAGAGTGAGGCTTGGCGCCTAGCCTTTGAAACAGCTCCATCATTTATTATTCAGCTGATGCGTTGTCGCCTTCGACAACATCAACGATTTCTTCGATTGAAGTTGCGTTTTCTGTTGATTCAGCAGCAAAATCTTCTTCTGCTACTTGGTCTTCGCCTTGGTTACCTTCGATGAAAGCATCTGCCATTTTCGCAGTGATCAATTTAACGGCACGAATAGCGTCATCATTTGATGGGATAACAACATCGATTTCGTCTGGATCACAGTTTGTATCGACCATCGCTACGATCGGGATATTTAATTTGCGTGCTTCTTGGATCGCGATACGTTCTTTACGTGGGTCAACAACGTACATTACATCTGGAATTCTTGGCATATCAGCGATACCGCCTAAGAATTTTTCAAGACGTTCGCGCTCTTTGTTCAAGCCAACGACTTCTTTTTTAGGAAGAACAGCAAATGTGCCATCTTCTTCCATTTTGTTGATTTGTTTCAAACGAGCAACACGTTTTTGGATTGTTTCCCAGTTTGTCAAAGTTCCACCTAACCAACGATGGTTAACATAGTATTGACCTGAACGGATTGCTTCTTCTTTGATTGCTTCTTGTGCTTGTTTTTTAGTACCTACGAACAATGCAACGCCGCCTTCTTCAGCAACATTTTTCATGTAGTCGTAAGCTGCGTCTACTAATTTCACTGTTTTTTGCAAATCAATGATGTAGATGCCGTTTCTTTCTGTGAAGATATATTTCTTCATTTTTGGGTTCCAGCGACGAGTTTGGTGACCAAAGTGTACGCCGGCTTCTAGTAATTGTTTCATTGAGATTACTGCCATGTTGTGTTTCCTCCAATTTGGTTTTTTTGTTTTCCTCTCTTGCTCTTTTACTCCTTGAAGAACTGAATCGATCAGCACCGCTTCGCAGATGGAACAAGATGTGGGATTGACGTGAAAAACTCACGCCTTAAACAGTATACAGTAGCTAAAAAAGAAATGCAACTGATTCAAATGAAAAACTACGATTCGTGGTCCAGCTTTTTTTTAACGTTCTAATTCTTTTCTTATTATATCTAGGTTTTTTCGGCTTTATCTGCTATGATAAGGCTGACTTAATCAATCATGCTTAAAGGAGTTTACCTATGCGAAAAGCTGATCGCCATTTACTTATTAGACAAATCATTACTGAACATACTGTACGCACGCAAGAAGAATTATTGCAGCAATTGGAAGCCCAAGGCGTCTCCGCCACGCAAGCGACCATCTCTCGCGATATTCGTGATTTGAAAATCGTGAAAGTGCCCGATGAAACAGGTCAGACGAAGTTTGTCATTTTTCAAGGAATGCAATCGTCAGAAGATGAAAAAGAAGAAGAGCAGCGTTTGATACAGATGATCGAAGACGTTGTCACTAAAGTAGATCGTGTGCAATTCATGACGTTGATCCATACCGTTGCGGACAATGCGCCTTTGCTTTCGGCTGCGATCGATGAAGTGACTATGCCAGAAAAAGTTTGCTCGTTGGCGGGCTTTGATACAGTAGCGGTGATTTCCCGCAGCGACGAAGATGCCGAAATTTTTTATCAATTTATCAGAAACCACGCGGTCTTATAAGACACCGAACATGACCTATCTGTATTTTTACTACAAAAAAGCTGTGTCCTTGTCGAAACAAGGACACAGCTTTTTTTGTTACATTTTGTCGGGTGCATGTAAACCAAGCAACCGTAAATCTTCTTTTAATAAGGTCGTTACTGCATAAACTAGAGCCAGACGTGCGTCTTTTTCCGCATCTTCAGCCAAGATTTTCACATTGGCGTAATACTTATTAAAGGCCTGTGCCAATTTGATGGCATGTTTAGCAATGACGGATGGTTCATATTTTTCTGCTGCTTGCAGCACGGTTTCTGGGTAGCGCTGAATCAATTTGATGACTTCCCAGCTCTCAGTATCTGCCAATGACAAACTGCTGACAGCAGCAGGATCAAAGTCGGCTTTTTCAAGAATGCTCATGGCACGGGCATGAGAATATTGCACATAGGGTCCGGTCTCTCCTTCAAAACGGACAACTTCTTCTAGCGTAAAGTCGAAATTATTCAAACGGTCATTTTTCAAGTCGTGGAAAACGACTGCCCCGACACCGACTTGTTTTGCAACTTCTTCTTTGTTTTCAAGCGTTGGGTTCTTTTCAGTGATTTGTTCTTTCGCTGAATCGATCGCTTCATTCAATACTTCTTCTAAAAGAACGATCTTCCCTTTTCTCGTAGATAATTTTTTCCCATCTTTGGTGATCAATCCAAATGGTACGTGGGTCATATCATCTGCCCACTCAAAGCCCATTTCCTTCAAAACAGCTTTTAATTGCTTGAAGTGATAACTTTGCTCATTTCCTACCACGTACAATGATTTAGCAAAATTGTAGGTCCGTTTGCGGTACAATGCAGCAGCCATGTCCCGGGTGATGTAAAGGGTCGCACCATCGGATTTGCGGATCAAGGCTGGATTTAAGTCATACGCAGCCAAATCAACGATTTCTGCCCCTTGGTCTTCTTTCAGCAAGTGTTTTTCCTCTAATAATTCCACGACTTCTGTCATTTTATCATTATAGAAAGCTTCGCCATTCAATGAATCAAAGGAAACTTCCAACATATCATAGATTTTATTGAATTCTTTTAATGATTCATCACGGAACCATTGCCATAAATCCATTGCTTCTTGGTCACCATCTTCTAGTTTCTTGAACCAAGCTCTCGCATCATCTTCTAATTGTTTATCTGTCTCGGCAGCTTCATGAAAATCAACATACAAACGCAACAGTTCGTTGATTGGTTCCGCTTTGACCGCTTCTTCTGACCCCCATTTTTTATAGGCCACGATCAATTTCCCAAATTGTGTGCCCCAGTCGCCTAAATGGTTGATGCGAATTGGCTGGTAACCGATTTTTTCTAAAATAAAGCCGATCGAGTTACCGATCACAGTGGAACGCAAATGCCCCATTGAGATGGGTTTGGCAATATTGGGTGAAGACATATCGATGGGTACTGCTTGCTGATTGCCGATGGTTTGATCGCCAAAATGATTTTTTTCTTTGAGAACCATCTCTAAGACGTGGGCAGAGATTGCTTTTTTATCCATAAAGAAGTTTAAATATGGACCCACCACTTCAATTTTTTCAAAAGACGCTTGATCGATTTTTTCTGCTAAGTCTGCGGCAATTTGCTGCGGCGCTTTCCGATAGACTTTTGCTAGCGAGAAGGCTGGGAATGCCACATCCCCATGGTCGGCTGACTTTGGATTTTCCAGTAATTGCTGAACTTGTTCGATCGATAGATCTTCTTTTACTACTTGATGGATCGCTTGTGCGACGATTTCTTTGTTATTCATAGTATCCCTCCTATAATGACTGAACCCATTTTTTGATGAAACGTTGTTTGAAGCAAGCAAACAGTTGTATGTTTTTCATGCAAGAAATGATTGATAAAAACAAAAAAGCCTCTAGCGCATAACATGCACTAGAGACGAGATTTCCCGCGGTACCACTCTGATTGTCCTTTTCGGACCTACTTTTTTCTGATAACGGCAGAATTCCGTTTGCTTGGCAAATTCTCACAAGTGCGTTTCACAATCTGATCAATTCGGCTTCCACCACCCCGAACTCGCTAACTGATACTCGAATCGCTACTTCTCTTGTTTCATCAAATCAAGGCTATTTACTTCCCAGAAAGTATAGCAAAGAAATGTTTGTTTGGCTAGCGAGATTTTGGCATTTTCAAAAAAAAATTATTTTATACTTTAGGAATAAATAGATCTCCAGCAGTCACTGCCATGATCGCTTTGATTGAGTGCAAACGATTTTCGGCTTGATCAAATTGACGGGCATACTTGCTACGAAAGACCTCATCAGTGACTTCCATCTCAGAAATTCCATACGCCTGCGCTGCTTTTTTGCCATACGTGGTCTGATCATCATGAAATGCTGGCAAACAATGCATAAAAATCACTTGATCGTTTTGTGTTTTTTTCATCAACGATTGGTTGACTTGATACGGCAGCAGCTGTTCAATCCGCTCTTGGAATTTTTCTTCTTCACCCATTGATACCCAAACATCGGTATACACGACATCAGCGCCTAGAACACCTTGATCCACATCATCAGTCACCAAAATCTTTGCGCCCGATTGCTTGGCATAGGCTTGTGCCTGTGCGATGATGGTTGCTTCTGGCTGCAAGACTTTCGGAGTGACGACATGAATATTGACCCCTAAAATCGCACTGGTCACTAATAAAGAATTAGCGACATTGTTGCGCCCATCCCCACAGTATGCGATGGTCAAGCCAGTCAGCTCACCGAAGTTTTCTTGAATGGTTAAAAAGTCAGCGATCATTTGCGTTGGATGCCATTCATCCGTTAAACCATTCCAAACAGGTACGCCTGAATAGTTGGCCAGATCTTCGACAACCTGTTGGCTAAAGCCGCGAAACTCGATCCCGTCAAACATACGGCCGAATACTTTGGCGGTATCTTCAACGGATTCTTTAGACCCCAACTGAATATCATTGGCCCCTAAAAATTCCGGATGTGCCCCCAGATCCACCGCTGCAACCGTAAAGGCTGCTCGCGTCCGTGTCGAATTCTTTTCAAACAAAAGTGCAATATTTTTTCCTTCTAAGTAGCGATGTGGTTGATTGTTGGCCTTCATCTCTTTCAAGTGCTGGGAAAAATCAATCAAATATTGTAGTTCTTCTTTTGTAAAATCCTTTTCTGCTAAAAAACTGCGTCCTTTAAAAACCGATGTCATTGCATACCCGCCCTTCAATTAACTAATAATTATACATGATAATATCAAATTATGAAATAAAATACAACAAGATCTTCTATTTGCTCATAAAGAAACCAAAAAAAACACCTAAGAACGGATCTTAGGTGCAATCATCTTAAGAAATCGTATGGGCAAAGCTGACACTTGGATCAGCATTCAATGAAAGATCTGCTAAGCGCTGCTTTTTCAACGCAACATGGGCATAAGCTCCAATCATGGCCGCATTATCTCCGCAAAGACGCAACGGTGGAATCAACAATTCCACTTCCGGCAATTCCTGCATCGCTTTTTGTAAAGCGTCACGCAAGCCTTGATTCGCCGCGACTCCCCCAGCAACGATCAGCTGGTTTACAGGATAAGCTTGGCATGCCCGCAACGTTTTGTGAACCAATACTTCGACAACGCTGGCTTGGAAACTAGCTGCTAGATTTTCTACTGACAAAGCTTCCTCTCTTTGCTGTGCATTATGCACAAAATTGATAAAGGAACTCTTTAAGCCGCTGAAACTAAAATCAAAATTATCTTCTTGTATCATTGCTCGAGGAAAGTGATACGTATCACTGCCTAGATGCGCAAGGCGATCAATTTCTTTCCCACTAGGATAAGGCAACCCCAGAACACGACCGACTTTGTCATAGGCTTCACCAGCGGCATCATCTCTCGTTTCACCGATGATCTCAAAAGAGCCATCTTCTGCCATATACACCAATTCGGTGTGGCCACCGCTGACCAATAATGCCATTAAAGGAAAAACCAATTGCTTCACTAGGCGAGCTGCATAAATATGTCCTGCCATGTGATTGACCGGAATCAGCGGTAAGCTGTGGGCCCAGGCAAAGGCTTTTGCTGCAGAAAGCCCAATCAACAGTGCCCCAACCAACCCTGGACCATAGGTAACAGCAACAGCTGACAACTCTTCAGGTTGGGTGTCGGCCTGTGTCAATGCTTCCTCGATGCATAAAGTAATCTGTTCGACATGGTGACGACTAGCGACTTCTGGTACGACACCGCCGAAGCGCTGGTGGCTCTTGATCTGCGAAGCAACAATGTTACTTAAAATGGTGTCGCCGTTTTTAATCACTGCCACACTGGTTTCATCACAACTGCTTTCAATGGCTAAAATCAATTCATTCATTTGATTTTTGTCCGCCTACTTTCTTTTCCATAATCAACGCATCCTCTTCTGGATGACTGTAATATTTTTTTCTACGACCGATGACTGTATAGCCCATACGTAAATAAAGAGCTTGTGCTTGCAAATTCGATACACGCACTTCAAGATAGATCCGCCGACCATCGGTTTGTTCCACGAGCGATTCCATTTGTTTCAACAATTCTTTCGCCAAACCACGACCTTGATACGCTGGTAAAACCGCTACATTAAACAGCTCTGCTTCATCCAGCACTTGCTGAAAACAGAGAAACCCAATCAGCTCTTGATTGGTTTTTCCATAACGGAACAAATAGCGACTGTTGCTGTTTTGCAAATCTTGTTGAAATTGCTGCACATTCCAAGGCGAGCCAAAGGGATAGCTCTGATCTGCCAATGACCAGAGCATTTGCGGTGTCGGGATCGTTTGATCTGCTTGTTCGTTAGTCATTTAAAAATTTCACCATATCCAATGCGTCTTCATTGCCTTCGGTGTAGTACGCCGTTTTGATCGCCTGTGAAACAAACCCGAGGGTCCGATACAAACGTTGCGCATCACGATTGCCCAGGCGAACTTCTAATGTCAAACGGTCGCATTTGTTTTTCCGTGCATAACGTTCGATTTCTCCTAGCAAGAAAGAACCGATCCCTTTTCCTTGATAATCAGGAATGATCGCGATATTGGTGATATGGGCATCAGCGCCTAAAATCCGCACCCCGATAAACCCGATCATCCGCTCATTATGCAAGATGCCCAAATAAAGATGTTTGACCCGTGAATAAAGCTCTGACAAAAAGGCGCTCTTGGTCCAAGGCAGTTCCCCCGCATACACGAGACGCTCCACCTGCAGCAGCTCTTTAATGTCTTCACCGACTAATTCACGAACAACGTACGTTTCCCCTCGTATCTCTTTTTTACGCTCTGGGTATTGAATCTGACGGAAAAGAGCCAGCTTTCCCGTCATCGTTTTAAATTTTTTCAACATAGGCATCCACTCCCGGTTCATGCGAGGCTAACCATTTTTCTTCGGCTTCAACTAATTTTAAATAGTCTGGTACAAAATCATGGATCGAAGCGACCGGCGCTTCTTCTTTCGCAATAGCAGCTAAAACAACGCCATTGGGGTAATTCCATAACGACACTTGATTGATACGGGCTGTCGGCAGTTCCGCCTCGATCATGTCTTTAAATTTGACGGTATCGGCGCCGACAAATAGCACTTCTTGACCATCGACTGCTTTTAGCTGGGCCAATAACTCAGACAGTGAGATATGCTGATCTTTGATCCTTGTTTCTAAGGTCCCATTATGCCATTGGTAGGCACCTGCGTAGACATTTTGACGGCGAGCGTCAAACAACGGCACGACCACTTGCGATACGCCCACACAATTGGCAGCGACTGCTTTCAAACTAGAAACACCAATCAGCGGGATGTTCAATGTTTGCGCCAGCGTTTTTGCTGTTGTGACGCCGATTCGCAAACCTGTATACGAACCAGGACCTTTCGCAACAACGATTTGCTCCAGCTCTTTAGGTGCCATCCCCACCGCTTGCATCAATCCATCAATGGCAGGCATCAATGCTGTGCTGTGGTTTTTGATCGCCATCGTCTGGCTTTGTCCCAACACTTCTTGACCATCGACCACCGCAACCGCCAGTGTCTGGTTTGAGGTATCAATCGCTAATGTTTTCATCTATCTTCTCCCCATTCAAAAAACTCTCTCATATTCTACCATATTCTAATCAAATGCCCAACCAAGTCTCCAAAAAGATGCCTGCGTTTAGAAAAAAACAATAGGACAACAATACCCGAACCTTTGAAAAAAGCAAGCACGGCTGCAGCTGCAAACCGACGAGGCTGTTTAAAGGTTCGGGTAAGACGATAGTCATTTTTTTGTTATTCCATTAAAACTCAGTTGACGTGTGTAACGACATCCTTCGGTGATTCAACTGGTTGCTAAGAGGATTGGCGCGTAATCAGTTCCGTTGCGATCGTAACTTTGCGAGGAACGGGTGCTGCATTCGTAATGATATCCAGCAAGGTCGTCACTGCCAGCTCCCCCAACCATTCCGTATGAACTTTGATGGTTGACAGCGTCGGAAAGACGTACTTTGCAACACTGACATCGTTGAAGCCGATAATTGCGATCTCCTCAGGAATCTTGATGTTTTTTTCTTGCAAAGCACGCATAGCGCCAATCGCTAAGGCATCACTGGAAGCAAATAAAGCACTTGGCAACTCTTTGTTTTGCTGCAAATACTCTTTCATCGCCTCATAACCGCCCTCTACTGTAAACGGTGCGCTGAGATGATATTGTGGGTGGTGCAGCTTCAACCGACGGAGCCGTTCCTCAAAAATTCGGCGCCGAGGGTCTTCGATTTCTTGGTGATGATCCTTGGTAAACTCAACGCCTGATAACAGGCCGATCCTTTGGTGGCCTTTTGCAATAAAGTCATCGATCACTAAATCCACCGCTTGTTGAAAGTCCACCACCAGAGAATTGACGCCCTGAGCCAATGCGTCAAAATCGACCATCAACAAATTGGATTGGCTTTTTTTCAATTGTCGAATCTGGTGATCATCAAATTTCCCTAGTGCAATCGTTCCATCGACTGCGGTATCAGTCAATCCTTCGTAGGGTTCTTTCAGCAAACGAATCCCTAATTCTTCGGTTTTGTTTTCAATCCCGATACGGATCGCTAAATAGTAAAGATCCGCTAATTCTTCCTCGGTATCAAACCATTGGATCAAGCGCATACTACTGGTTTCTGGCTGACTCTTTTTTTTATGTTTTGTGTAATTGAGTGCTTCTGCGGCTTTAAAAATTTTCTCTTTGGTTTCAGAACTGACCGATAATTCTGAATCGTAATTCAGCACCCGTGATACAGTGGCTGGCGAGACGCCAGCCTGTTGTGCAATATCTTTAATCGTTGCCATCTTCCAGCCTCCTTTTTTTGCGGGGAACTTTTTTATAAAGTAGCTATAAAGCGAGCAAAGGCCGCTTGCCCTGTCTGGTCTCGCTTGAAGACGCCTGCATGCGTCAATACTTGTGTAAAGACTTCCCCTAATGCATTACGTAAAATCTGCGACACGTTTTCGGCATTGCATTCTGGGTGCTGGGCTTTGATCGCATCTGCCCAAGGAATATGGTATGCCGCGATCTGATTGGGCTGATTCAATAGATAAGCAGTCACTTCTTCTAGTTCCGGAGCTAAACGCGGCGGGAGAACTGCCAAGCCCATGACTTCAATCAATCCGATATTTTCTTTTTTGATATGCTGCACTTCTTGATGCGGATGAAAAATGCCGTCAGGATGTTCTTTGGAAACATTATTATCCCGCAAGACTAAGTCCATTTCAAACAGCTCTCCTTGCTTGCGTGCGATCGGTGTCACCGTATGATGAGGCGTTCCATCTTCTGAAAAGGCATTGATCGAAACACTTGGATCTGAGTACTGTTGCCATTGGGCGAACACATATTGGCAAGCGGCGGCTAATTTTTGTTTGTTTTTCGCTTGTAGTCGTATCACCGACATTGGCCACTTCACGATCCCCGCAGCGACATCAGGAAAACCAGTTAAAGAAAAGCGTTGCTCGATCGGCGCTTTTGCCATGGCAAACGTGTGCCGTCCCCCTTGATAATGGTCATGAGACAAGATCGAACCCCCAACGATCGGCAGATCGGCATTGGACCCGACAAAATAATGCGGCATCACTTCAATGATCTGCAACAAGCGAGCGAAGGTTTGCAAATTGATTTTCATAGGACGATGGTCTAAAGAGAGAAAAATCGAATGCTCATTGTAGTAGGCATAGGGCGAATATTGAAAGCCCCATGCTTCATTATCCAAATTCATACGGATGATCCGATGGTTGGTCCGCGCTGGATAATTGACTCGTCCTTGGTAGCCTTCATTTTCCAAACACAACAGACATTTCGGATAATCTACAGAAGCAGCAGCTCCTTCTTTCGCTATTTGCTTGGGATCTTTTTCAGGTTTTGATAAATTGATCGTGATCTCGATCTCCCCATATTCGGTATCAACTGGGAACACGATATTCTTTGCGATGGCCCGAGTCTTGATGTAATCATTTTGACGGCACAGCTCAAAGAAATAATCCGTCGCTTCTTTAGGATCATTGGCATAATGCTGCGCAAAAAAAGCATTGACTACTGAAGGCGGTGGCGTCAAAAAGTCCATCAACTGTGCTTCAAAGATTTCTCTTTCTGCGTGAGAATCGCCAATTTGCTGATTGCTTAAAGCGCATGCCACCAGCTCGTCCATCAAATCAATGGAGGACCGATCGACAGAACGAATTTCGCTGGGCTCAAAAACAGCTTCCCCGATCATGGCTAGTACTCGGTTTTGCAAATAAATACGATCCATTTCCATCCAGCCGCCAGCCTTGATTGCTAAAGTGACGAAATCGCTGATTGTTTGGCTGATCGTCATTGGTTATTCCTCCTGCCCTTGATACCCATTTGGATGGCTGACATGCCAATTCCAAGCAGTCTCGATGATTGCTTCGACGTCGGTATAGACTGGTTTCCAGCCTAAAACCTTTCGTGCTTTTTCACTCGATGCCACTAAGGTACTTGGATCACCGGCACGGCGAGGCGCCACTCTGGCTGGGATCTCTTTTTTCGTTACATTGCGAGCAGCTTCCACCATTTCTTTCACAGAGTACCCATGATTGCTGCCTAGATTGAAGACATTGCTCTCATTGCCTTTTTGTAAATATTCTAATGCCAACAGGTGAGCAGCGATCAGATCTTCGACATGGACATAATCGCGAACACAAGTACCATCTGGAGTATCGTAATCCTCCCCAAAAATCGCTACCTCTTTACGTTGTCCTAAAGCAGCTTGCAAGATGATCGGTACTAAGTGTGTTTCTGGATCATGGTCTTCACCGATCGAAGCATCCGACTTCGCGCCAGCCACATTGAAATAACGCAATGCGACATACTTCATTCCATAAGCTTCATCGCACCAACGCATCATTTTTTCCATGATCAACTTGCTTTCGCCATATGGATTTTTAGGATTTGTTGGGGTTTCTTCTGTGATTGGACTATGGTCAGGTTCCCCATAAGTTGCTGCTGTAGAGGAAAAGACGATATGTTTCACTTGATGTTCCTTCATCACTTCTAAGAGGACCTGCATCCCATACACATTATTGTTGAAATACTTCAATGGTTTTTCCACAGATTCTCCCACCAAAGAGCTGGCAGCAAAGTGAATCACGCCATCGATCGTTTCTTTTTCAAATACCGATTGTAAAAATGCTTTGTCGCGAATATCTCCTTCATAAAAGGTTGCTGCTGGATGGATCGCTTGGCGATGTCCTGTCAGCAAATTGTCAACGACAACGACTTGTTTTCCTTGTTCGATCAATTGATCGACTGCATGAGAACCGATATAGCCGGCTCCTCCTAATACTAAAATCGCCATATTTTCAGCCTTCTTTCTTCATTCCTTCATCGTTTCTTATTCTACAGTTTTCGTGCACCATCATCAATACTTGCTTGATAAATGTCGGTTGCGTAGCCGATTTCTGCTAAATAGGCTGCTTTGACTGACGCTTCGAAATCAGCCCATTCACTTGCTTTGACCAATGCGATCCCGCAACCGCCAAAGCCCGCACCAGTCATCCGCGCACCTAGAACAGCAGGGTGCGCTTGAGCGGCTGCGACTAGTGTATCTAGTTCATGCCCTGTCACTTCATAATCATCTCGCAATGAAGCATGGGAGGCATTTAATAACTGGCCGAATTCTTCAAGATCACCAGCAGTCAAACCAGCTTTTGCTTTCAATGTCCGTTGGTTTTCCGTCACCGCATGTTTCGCCCGTTTGATCAAGCGTGGATCATCGATCAATGCTGTATTTGCAAAAAAGGTTGCTTCGTCTAATGCGCCCAATGAATCAATGGCTAATGATTTTTGCAAACGAGCCAATGCTTCTTCACATTCTGCACGTCGTTCATTGTACTTAGAATCAGCCAATTCGCGGCGCTTATTGGTATTCATGATCGCTACGACATAATCGCCAAATGCCGCTGGTACGACTTCATAATTTAACGTGTTCGTATCTAAAAGCAATGCATGGTCTTTTTGACCCATTCCGATCGCAAATTGATCCATGATCCCTGAGTTAACGCCAATAAACTCATTTTCGACTTTCTTGCCGATTTTAACTAAGTCCAAGGTCGTCAGGGTTAAATCAAAGAGATCTTTTAGACAAACCCCCGTCAGCAATTCAATCGATGCCGAAGAAGAAAGACCTGCGCCATTCGGAATGTTGCCATAAAAAGCGATGTCAAAGCCTCGATCGATCACTTGCCCCGCTTCTTTTAGGAAACGAACGACTCCTTTCGGATAGTTTGTCCAATCATCTTCTTTTCGGTAATCCAGCTCATCTAACGAAAAGGAGATCACGCCTTTTTCTGGAAAGTTCTCTGAATAGAGTTGGATCAACTGGTCTTCACGTTTTCGTGCTACTGCATACGTCCCTAATGTGATCGCCGCCGGGAAAACATAACCGCCATTGTAATCCGTGTGTTCACCGATCAAGTTGATTCTCCCTGGTGCAAAATACATGCCTGTGCCTTCTGTTCCAAATTTATCAATAAATATCTGTTGCAATTGCTCCATTTCTCTCACTCCCACTTTCTTTTTAGTAAACTTATTGTAAAATATTTACTAAATAATTTCAAGCGTTTTCAATCCCAAAAGTGATTTTTTTTGATATTTTTTCCGTTTTCATTCATAATGAACCTATAACTAAAGGCGAGGTGTTTAATGATGAAACGATTTCTTTCAGGATTTTTAGTAGGAACAGTCGCAACGGTTGCTGCAGCTGCAAGTGTTGTTATGACGGTCAAGAAACAAGTGATTGATCCAATTGATGAACAACAAGCGGATCATGATGAAAAACGGAAACGTGCGATGCGTAAAAGCGTTGCCCGTTAATCATTTGCTACAAAAGAGCCGTCAGCCTTCAATAGGCTGGCGGCTCTTTTAGGTATCATTCTTCCTTCTCCAGTAAGTCCTGCAAAATCACGGCTTGATTTTGTTCTTCATTTTTCGCTCCGTATAGTAAGGTCACGGTCTCTTGTTCAGCAACCAACGCGTTTAACTGTGCCAAGGCAACTTTTGCGGGCGCTTTCTCTAATTCTTGTAGATAGCGGTCTTTAAACGCATCAAAACGTTCAGGATCATGCCCAAACCATTTGCGCAATTCAGTACTTGGTGCGACTGCTTTGAGCCATAGATCGATCTGAGCTGTTTCCTTTTTCATCCCTCTAGGCCAGATGCGATCCACCAATACCCGATAGCCATCTGTCGTTTCCGCCGCTTCATAAATTCTTTTTCGCTTGATCAACGCACACTCTCCTTATTGATAGACCTAAGTTCAAATAAAGGCAAAAGCCCACAATGTAAATTGAACAATGACTTACTTGAAACACTCCGTTTGGTGTTTCGTCACTCATTCAAATTTGCTTGTGTTCTTTTGCCTTGAGTTCTCTGTTTTATAAACTATTTTTCTTTTTCGTCTTGCCGCTCCAGCCTTCATATCCTTCTTTTAGGATATAGACATTGGTAAAGCCTTCTTTACGTAATTTATTCGCTGCGCGAATACTCAACGATTTACGCGTGTCATATAAGTAGATCGGTTGATCTTTACGAAATGCGCTGAAGGAATTGGTTAAAACAGTAAAAGGAATATTACGCGCCCCTAAAATATGTCCACTGTCAAACTCATTTTTTTCCCGAACATCGATCACTTGGGCTTTCTTCATTCCTGCTTTGAATTCATCTTCTGAGATGATCGTTGCTGAACGGCGTCCCATGATTTGAAAATACGCCCAGTTCAAAGCGATTGCTAAGATGATTAATCCCAAAACCAAGTTTAGCCACATAATTGGTGTCATTTCTTCTATTCCTCTCTATTGTAACAATCATTCTTTTTTTGATTTATGCTGCTTGAATGTATCATTGCCTAGCAGCTTGGCATCTAAGCTTTTGCTGCAAATTGCAAAGCTAATGATGCTGCCCCGATCACACCGGCATCATTCCCAAGTTCTGCCAATTTGATTTCGGTACTTTCCGTTACCTGTGGGAAGGTAAACTGAGCAAAGTAGGCAGCAACCCGTTCACGTAAAAATTCACCGGCTGCTGATACGCCTCCACCTAAAACGATACTTGATGGATTTAATGTGTTTCCTAAATTTCCGCATGCCAACCCAAGGTAGAAGCACACTTTATCAACGACCATCAAGCCAAATGGATCGTTTGCTTGAGCCGCTTCAAAAATATCTTTACTTGAAACATCTTCCCCATTGTCCAGCTGCTGTTTCAATGCCGAATCGCCAGCATATTCTTCTGCCAACTGTCGAGCAACTCGCACAACACCCGTCGCACTAGAAACCGTTTCTAAACAACCACGTTTGCCGCAAGTACATTCAAACCCTTCAGGATCAACAGTGATATGACCGATTTCTCCAGCACAACCAGCAACCCCATGAAGCAATTGCCCTTCCATGATGATACCGCCGCCAACACCTGTACCTAGTGTGATAAAGATGACATCAGGATTGTTATCCCCTGCCCCTTTCCAGCGCTCACCTAAAGCTGCTACATTGGCATCGTTATCGATGGCAAAGGGGATTTTTGTGCCTTTTTCAATCAGTTCTTTGACTGGCTGAAGTGTTTTCCAGTTCAGATTGTAGGCACCGATGACGGTTCCTTTGTCACGATCGACACTTCCTGGTGTCCCCATACCAATACCGATAAATGCTTCTGGCTGTAAGCCATATAATTCTAGGCGATGATTGATCGATGCCACGATTTCTGGCACAATATGTGAGCCTTCATCAAGAATATTGGTGTCAATACTCCATTTTTGCTGAATCTCGCCTTCGCTCGTTAAAATAGCGAATTTCACCGTTGTTCCGCCTAAATCAATTCCGATGATTTTTTTGTCCATCACTTGTTTTCCTCCCGGCTTTCTTCAATTCGATGCTCCCGCGTAAGAATTCGCCGGGCAGTCAGATATACATCCCGATCTATCAAGCGACTGTCATAAAAGTTTTTCAGCTCGATTTGCATCAGTTCTATATCGTAGATCCGCTTGCCGACATATACGTAAACACCAAATTGTTTCAGTAATTGTTGTACGTCATATAACGTTTCCATTTAACCACTTCCTGCTTATTATACAAGTAATTAATATTTTTTAAAACCATATATCACAAAAATAGCCAATAAGAAAACAAAGAGTACGCCAGAGAGGATTCTGGTGTGGATCGAATATTTTCCATAGTTCTTTGGCAATGCCAAAAGATTCCCTAGCAATAAACCACCGAGGATCCCGCCAATGTGTCCCCACATATCGATCGTTTGATCAAACACCCCAAAAACCAGGTTCAATCCAACGAATAGGGAAAATTGCCGTACCATTGCTTGGATGCGGTAATCATTTCTAAAATGCCAACCTAAAATCAAAAATGCCCCGAAAAGTCCGAATAAAGAAGTACTAGCGCCTGCTGATTGAACCCCTATTTGGTTGAAGGCAAAACTCATGGTATTGCCCATGATGCCGCTTAGCAAATACAAGGCAAAAAAACGGCTATGACCATAGATGGCTTCTACTTGCTGCCCCATATAATACAGAATCACAGAATTGATCGCAAAATGAGCCAAACCGAAATGTAGAAAGATCGGGGTAACGAAACGCCAATATTCATTTAAATAAACGACAAACGGACCAAACATCACCCCGCCTGATTGAATAGAGGGACTAAAATAACCTAAGATAAACACAATTGTTTGGATAGCTAAAAACAGATACGTGAAGACCGGCTGATTCAGCCATCTTTTCATTTGAGAATTCATTGACGTGCTCCTTTACGTGCGAATAAGCGAATCCGTATAGATTTTATCGATTGGAATGTCGAATACATCTGGTGTCCATTGATCGTTGAATTGCTCTCCGAAGACCAAAGAAACGGTCTTGCCATCGAAAGCTGACAAGAAACGATCATAATAGCCACCGCCAAAGCCGATGCGATAGCCGTTTTTAGAAAACGCCAAACCGGGAACAATCAGCAAATCCAAGTGATGGGCTTCTTGCTCACTGATCGGCTCTTCAACTCCAAATGCCGACGCTTCATAACGCGTTGTCGGCTCCACATGATAAAACTGCAATTTTTTCTGTTGTGCTTTCGGCACTGCGATTCGTTTGTTTTGTTCAAATCCTTTAGCAAAAATAGCCGCTGTATCAAATTCAAATGGCAACGAACGGATCACACCTACTGACTCAGCTGTTTGCCAAATCTGAGAAGAAAACAGCAACTGCAAAATCAGCGTTTCTTTCTGCTGCTTTTGTTTGATTGGCATTTGTTTTAATGTTTGGATCATGTGCTCTCTAATGACTGGTTTTTCCATTGGATCACTCCTCTCAGAAATAGTACCAAAAACTGTGTCCAAATAGCAAACTAGAATCGCAGATTTCTTGGCAAGATCATGACTAGTTGCTCATTCTTCTTTACGTCGGATCAGCAAAAAGACAAAGTACGGTGCCCCCACGATAGAAATGATGATACCAGCTGGGATCTCGCCGCTTGTCAATAGCAAACGACCGATCGTATCACTGACTAAGACTAGCAGACTGCCGATCATTCCCGCTAAGAAAAAGGCACTGCGAGATTCTCTGCCGATGAGTCCCTTAGCGATATGAGGCGCCAATAAGCCCACAAAGGCTAAATTACCAGTATAGCCAACCGTACTGGCAGCCAAACCAACCGCGATCACTAAAAACCACGTCCGCAAACGGGTCAAAGAAACCCCTAAGCTAATTGCCTGCTCCTCGCCAAAGCCAAGTAAGTTAAACCTTGGTACGGTCCAGAAAGCTGCGGCAGACAATACGATGACCCAAGGAAGCAGACTGGTGATTTGCTGCCAAGAAGTTCCCCAAATCGAACCAGAAAGCCACGCTGTTACAAAGCGATAGCGGTCTTTTGATAATTCCACCGTAAAGAGTAAGGTAGCCGCCGCCAGCCCTGCATTGACGGCGATTCCCGCCAGCAGTACTCGCTCCATCGATAACAATTGGCGGTGCTTATAGGCAATCAAATAGACCAGTACAGCAGCTAATAAACCACCGATGATCCCAACGACAGGCAAAAGCTGCGATCCTTGGGTATAAAAACCTAAGTAGATCAACACAAAGAGCCCTGCCCCATTGTTGATTCCTACGATACTTGCATCAGCCAACTCATTTCTCGTTACTCCTTGCAAGACAAACCCAGAAAAACCAAAGGCACCACCAGCGATCAGCGCTAGACAAGCCCGTGGTAGTCGAAACTCAGTAAAAGTCAGTACTTGACTCGAAGATGCCGTTCCTTGAAAGATTGCCCCTAATGTCTGAAAGGATAAAATTGTTTTTCCCACCATGACACTTCCTAAAAAAGCGACCATCAGCAGTAGGAAAAAAACAGAGAGTGTTTTTTTCATCAGCCTTCCCTCCGTATCTTGATCAATAGAAAAGGCACACCAATCAATGCCATCAGTATCCCAAAGGGTGTCTCAAAGGGCGGATTGATCAGGCGGCCAGCCAGATCAGCGGCCATCACCAGTGTTCCCCCTCCAAGGATCGTCAAAGGCAAAATCAGTTGATAGTTTTTGCCCACCATTCCCCGCACGACATGAGGAACCATTAAGCCGACAAAACTGACCGGTCCAACAAGCGAAACTGCCATTCCCGCCAAAACTACGACTAACAGTAAGGCAGATGCCCGAATCAGATGCGGGTGCTTGCCTAATGAAATGACGGTGTCATCTCCTAGCGCTAACAGATTCAACGCTTTTCCTAGACGTAGCACAAAAACGATGGCAATCAGATAGATGGGGCCCACAAAACGCAGTTGCTGCCAAGTCACATTTGCGGCACCACCGATAAACCAAAAGGCTAACTCTTGATTTAAATCAAATTGCAGTGACAGGGTCTGACTGATGGCTGAGAAAAAAGAACTTAGTGCCACACCAGCCAAAATCAAACCTGTAGGTGACATACCCAATTTGGCATAGCGAGTCAATAAAAAAAGCAGCGCAGTTGCCGCAAAGGCACCAAAAAACGAAAATAGCGCCGCTTGACTCGGTTGAATACTAGGAAATAGGATAAATGCGATCGCTAATCCCATCGCAGCCCCACTGTTGACACCTAAAAGACCGCCATCTGCCAGAGCGTTTTTCGTAATTCCCTGCATGATAGCTCCCGTAACAGCAAAACAACTTCCTACTAGAAAAGCAGCCAACACACGGGGCAATCGAATATTGCGCAAGACTTGATGCAGCTGATTCTCATAATCAAAAGCAAAGATAGCATTCCAGATCGTTTCAAAGGAAAGGTCTGCAGCGCCTTGGGTGATCGCCAAAAAGAAACAGATAATAAAGCAGCCGCTAAAAAGCAGCAGCAACCAAGAAAACTTTTTCATGCTTGGGCTCCTAACTCATAGGTCAAGACCAATGGCTTTGTGCTATTAGGAAAGGTTCCTAACATGGCGTCGATCTCAAACAAACGCTGTAGCCACTCTTTGGTCAGCACTGTTTCTGGTGTACCAGAGACCAACAGTTCTCCACCTTTTAATGCATAAATATAATCAGAAAAACGAGAGGCATGATTCAGGTCATGAATCGACATAATGATCGTTTTTCCGTAGGTTTTATTGATTTGCTGTAATAAGAGCAAAATTTCTAATTGATGCGCTGGATCTAAAAAGGTCGTTGGTTCATCTAAAATCACGATATCCGTATCTTGCGCAAGTGCCATGGCGATCCAAACGCGCTGTTTTTGTCCCCCTGACAGCGTGCTGATCGTTTCATCTGCTAGTGCCGTCAAACCCGTTGCCTGCAAAGACCATTCGATCGCCGCAAGATCTTGTTCCGATAAACTATTTAGTCCTTTTTGATAGGGAAAACGACCATAAGAAACAATTTCGCGAATCGTCAAGCCAATCGATGAATCGCTAACTTGTGAGAGCAGCGCAATCTTTTTCGCCACTTCTTTGGTTTTGATGTTTTGCAGGTTTTGTGCATCTAAGAGGACCTCACCAGACAATGGCTGTAAAATTCGGGCAAGTGCCTTTAAAAACGTCGATTTCCCACTGCCGTTCGGACCAATCAAGCCGATGATTTTCCCTTCTGGCATCTCAATTGTTAGATTTTGCACAATTTTTTGTTTTTGATAGCCGACACTCAAGTCAACTGTTCGTAATTTCGCCATATTCGTCCCCAAAATAAATGATTGATAATGCTTATCAATTATGAATGTAATCCTACTATTCGTCAATAGTTCTAAAAAAAGGAAATAAAAAAATAAGATTGACAAAGAAGCGTTTCTTCGTGATAATAGCTATCAGCAAATGAGAACTATTCTCAATTAAAACAATAAGTGCTCAACATGTAACAAAGGAGGAAGTGTTTTTA
This sequence comes from Enterococcus casseliflavus NBRC 100478, assembly GCF_001544095.1. Lineage (GTDB taxonomy): Bacteria > Bacillota > Bacilli > Lactobacillales > Enterococcaceae > Enterococcus_D > Enterococcus_D casseliflavus. The sequence continues at coordinate 31,339 of NZ_BCPT01000009.1, forward strand.
TGAAACAATGGTCAAAAAGAAGTACTTGGCTTACCCTGCTAGCTGCCTGCTCCCTTACCCTACTGGGTGCTTGCAGCACGAATAATGACTCAACGGATAGCAGTGGATCAGCCACTACTTCTTCAGAAATAGCAACAACCTTTACCGATGCGATGGGAAATGAAGTCACTGTTCCCGAAAACCCACAGCGGGTGATTGGTAGTTATTTGGAAGATTATTTGGTCGCTTTAGAGGTAACACCGGTTGCTCAATGGACCGTCGGCAATGACAGTGATCAAGCATACTTGCAAGACAAACTGGCGGAGGTTCCAAGGATCAACTACGATCTGCCCTTTGAAGATGTCTTGAGCTTTGAGCCAGACCTGCTACTGATGGATAGCAATTCCATGGTGGAAGGTGACAAATATGATCAATACAGTAAAATCGCGCCGACCTATGTGGTCACAAATGGCGAAGACGTGACCTGGCGGGAACGTCTGACAGATATTGCAAAGGTGTTACACAAAGAAGAGCAAGCTGCCCAAGTAGAAGCTGATTATGATGACTTAGTCGCTGCTACCAAGGAAACGTACGCTGATCAAATCCAAGGCAAGTCGATCGCTGCTTTATGGGTGGTCAATAACTCTGTCTTCATGGTTTCAGAAACAAAATCAAGCGGTCAGCTGCTGTATCACGAACTCGGGTTTGAAGTTCCCGCACTGGTTTCGGAAATCAGTGAAAGTGCCACTGCTGATTGGTCTGCCGTTTCTCTGGAAAAATTAGCAGAATTGGATGCCGATTACCTGATTTTAGTGAATAGTGATAAAGGCGCTGATTTTTTCAGTGAACAAGTCTGGCAAAATCTTGATGCAGTCAAAAACAATCATTTATGGGAATTCGGCCCTGAATCAAGCTGGCTCTACAACGGTCCGATCGCCTACACCAAAATGATCGAAGATATCCAGAGCAAATTGGACTAATGCGTTTCAAGAAATTCGTCAAGTAAAACTACTTAACAAATTTCAGGAAAAAGCTAGCATTCCCTCACGAAACATGCTATTATATTTTAGTCTGAGAGATTTCTTAGAGGATTCTTGTATCGTTAGGGGGGAAAATCATGCGCGTAAACATCACATTAGAGTGCACTTCTTGTAAAGAACGCAACTACTTATCAAACAAAAACAAACGTAACAATCCTGATCGTTTGGAAAAGAAAAAATATTGCCCACGCGAAAGAAAAGTTACTTTACACCGCGAAACAAAATAATGCTATTTAAGAAGTTCGCAAACGCTGATAACCAAGGCGTTTGCGAACTTCTTTTTTTGTAAAAACTAGCTTTGAGGTGATGGTTTTGAATGGAACTCCCCTTCTATTAGCCCTTGTTCTTTCAAACTTAGATAGTAATTGCATCGTCTCCTTGATTACTCTTTGTTTTAGCTGCTTCTTGACTTCTCTTCTTTGGACTTTTAAGCCAATTCTTTGTAAAGTCACAAAAATAAATTTTAATGTATAATGTATAGAAAAAAGGAGAAATTAAATGTTTAACAAAGAAGGAAATGAGTTTCGTTGCAACCATTGCAAAAAAGTGATCGACACAGGGGAAGTCGTTTGGACAAAATGGCCGTTTCCGCCGAAAGCTTCTGCTTACCAACTAAAACCCAGAAAAGAATTAGCACTGATAAACGCGCCGATCCTTTGCCTAAATTGCTCAGAAAAGCTTCTCCTGGAACACCTCGAGTAACTATTCTTTTCATCGTTTTATTGTCTCTCTTTGTCCATCATAAAAAAGAGCAGGCAGTAGCCAAATTCACTTAGTGAATGTATTGCTGCTTTTTTGAATAAGCATCAGGAGAACGCATGAGCAGCAACAAAGATTTCAGGGGCGATTAAGCGGCAGCTTTATTTTCCGAAATTTTTTGCAGTATCTCTCCCGCGATTATGCGCGAGATGATTTTGGCAATAACCATAATATGAAGCCGCTCTCTCCCGTTGCCACCTTTTCTGTATACTTTGATCTCCGATCGACCCTTTCATGCTATACTGCCTATAGGAGGTGAACCCATGCTTGGCAATTTTGCGTATCTACCTAGTAACTATCGTCTGTTTTATGGCGCTTTTCTTTTTGCACTTATTGGAAATATGCTTTTCATTTTCATCAAACACCCTGCTTGGACCTTTAGCCTACCGACGGTGATTGTCCTCTTCTTAATAAATGTCTTCTTTTGGACAAAATACACGAAGAAACTTATTCCTTGCGCAACAGATGCACTGTTTTATGTTCTGCTCTTCCTATTGGTATTTCACAATCACTAACATAATGCTTCTTTTGATACTGATTGTTTCTCTTTCCCCTATTTCGTCATAACAAAGGAGTGTTGATGCGATGGAGATTTCCCATATCACGTTGATCGTACAGAATTTAGCAAAGACAACAACGATGCTGGAAACATTGTTTGATGCAGAGGAAGTTTATGATAGTCAAGACCAGGCCCATTCTTACTTCCCAGAAAAATTCTTTTTGATCGATGGCTTATGGCTTGCTGTCATGGAGGATGCCTCCCAGAAGCTGCCGAAAACGTATAACCATATTGCCTTTAAAATCGATCAAGCTCAAATCGATTCCTTGATTACGCGCATCCAAGGACTAGGATTGAAGATCGAAAAAGATCGTTCCCGCATCAAAGGCGAAGGTGCTTCTATTTATTTTTATGACGATGACAACCATTTATTTGAATTGCATACTGGTACGTTGGCTGAACGGTTGCACCATTACCGTCTGACAGAAACGAGGTGATCTTCATTGCGAGCAGCTGCATTGACTGTTATGTAAAGAACGCCCACATGAAAGGAAGTAAACAATGAAACTAGATATGGTCGGTATTATCACAAAAAACATGGAACAGGCACTGGCTTTTTATCAAGTACTTGGCTTCACGCCATTAGGTCAGCACTCAGAAGATTATATGGAATTAGCAAACGACGGGGTTCGTATCTCCTTGAATAGCCGCCAGATGGTTGCTGGGATCTACGGACATGCACCAATGACTGTGGGTGATACGATTGAATTAGCCTTTTTATATGATTCTCCTGAAGAAGTTGATGCCCTTCATGCAAAAGTCGTTGCTGCTGGGTATCAGTCTTTCAAAGAACCTTGGTCTGCCTTTTGGGGGCAACGCTATGCCATTGTCAAAGACATAGACGGCAATCTCTTAAGTTTGTTTGCAACCCTACCTGCCGAAAATTGATTTAAGCTACGACAGTCGGTCCAATGGAGCGGCTGTTTTTTTATCCGTTTTTCGGGTAAAAAGACAAAACCCCGTATTTATGTCCAATCGAATTCTGATAATCTGAAATGAATGTATTCCTTATAAACCAACGTTTCCCATCATTATAAAACAAAAATAACTTCTCTATAAAAAAACAAATCCCCCTCATCCGCTCCTGTTCGCTTGACAAAAAAGAACAAACGTTCGTATAATTTCGGTAAGGAGTGATAAAAATGGGTGGTTTTAATTATGCGCTCGAGCCAAAACGCGATATCTTATTTATTGATGTCAAAAGTTTTTATGCTTCTGTCGAATGCATCTCTCGTGGATTAGATCCTATCCAAGCGATGCTGGTCGTCATGTCACATTCTGACAATACTGGTAACGGCTTAGTCTTAGCAGCTTCCCCAAAGGCAAAATCGGTATTGGGGATTTCAAATGTGACTCGCAATGACAACCTGCCGACACATCCCGATTTGTACAAAGCATCGCCGCGTATGAGTTTTTATATCAAAGAAAACACCAAAGTCAATAATGTCTTTCGCAAATATGTTGGACAAGACGACTTGCTGCTCTATTCGATCGACGAAACGATGATGGATCTGACCCGTACATTGGATCTTTTCATTCCCGATAAAACGATCTCTCGCGAAGAAAAACGTTGGTTGATTGCCCAGCAAATTCAAAAAGACATTTACGAAACAACGAAATTGTATGTCACCATCGGCATTGGCGACAATCCATTGTTAGCAAAACTAGCTTTAGATAACGAATCCAAACACAATCGTTCCTTGATCGCTGAATGGACCTATGACGATGTACCGACAAAAGTTTGGCAGATCGCCCCTATGACAGAGTTTTGGGGGATCGGTCGGCGCACAGAAAAACGACTTCACTTGATGGGGATTGAAACGATCGAGCAATTGGCTCACGCCAGTCCTGATCTTTTACGCAGTCGCATGGGGATCATTGGCGAGCAGCTCTATCATCACGCCCATGGCATTGATCGCACGATTTTATCTGAACCGACACCACAAGTGATGGAAAAAAGCTACGGCAATAGCCAAGTCCTACATCGCAATTATTATTTACAAGAAGAAATCGAGATCGTCATCAAGGAAATGGCGGAGCAAGTTGCCGCTCGGATTCGCCGTCATCATTGTCAGACCGCTTGTATCAATGTTTACATCGGCGTAGCCTTTGGTGAAACTGCCTCTGGTTTTTCCCGACAAATGAAGATCCCGCCAACTGACAATACCCGCAAACTTGTGGCTCATTGCCTGTTTCTCTTTCGAAAATTTTATACGGGGCAAGTCGTTCGCCACATTGGTATTACCTATTCAAAATTGTTCTATACAGAAAATGTCCAGTTGGATCTTTTTGAGCAAGCAGAAACGCAGTTGCGCCAGCGTAAATTAGATTTGATCATCGATAAGATTCGTGAGAAATATGGCTTCACTTCGATCGTTCATGCCACAAGCCGAATGGAAGGCGCTCGCGCCATTGCTCGCAGCAAATTAGTCGGCGGACATGCCGGTGGTCTAGATGGGATCGCTAATATAGGACCCGTCCATCAGCAAAAGGAAAAAGAACCGTTTGCTGATGGTTCGAAAAATACTGGCACTTGATTCGTTTTTCTTTCCTTTTTGCTGACAAATCTTAAGATAACATTAACAAACGGTCCATTTTTTAAAGATTTATGTAATTTCGATTCGCCCACCTCCCCCTTTGTTCTTTTCTAAGGTACTTTAATAGCAAGGAGTGTGAGCAGATGAAAATTGACAAAATCGAATACAAACGAGTCATCAACGGTGCGGGACACCTTGAGTACGATTTGCTGCAATATTTAGAAAAGAATCGGGCGACTGCTGCACAAAACCTGAAACAGTCTGAGATCGATTACCTTTTAGAAAAAGATATTCAGCATCGTATCATCCAACATGCGCGTAAGAGTTTCTTTGGCGATACGATCGTTTTAAAAGATGAATATGCCGAAGATTATCTTTTATTAAAAAAGTATACGGATATGTTCCAAGAATCATTCTAAAAAAAAACGCAGAACCAACTGGTTCTGCGTTTTTCTTATTCTTCGAAATGTTCTTTATAAACATCATCGACTGTCTGGTTCGGGTCGATCACGATATAAAGGCTCTTCGTTTTCTCACTGATTTTTGTTGATTGGTATACGTTATCCAATCCTTCCGTATCTTTGTCCTTATATGGGAAATACACAAGATCCGGTGTACCGTTACGGTAAAGAATTTCCATCCGTTCGATATCTTCATATTTCAACGCACGGGCAAACATCCCTAATTCAAGCCCACCTAAGTTGATGTCATGCGTTGCCACATGATCGCCTTCTTGGAAGATTTCAATTTTGAACCCAGCACATGGATGAATCTCAACAAATTCGCTTCCGTGGATGCGGCCAAAACTGGTCGTGATTTGTTTGATCCACAAGTCACCGATGTAACGGCGCTCAATCGTCCATGTTTCTCCATTACGGAAATAAAATTTTAAAGCTTTCATTTCTCTAGCCATGACAAAACGCTCCTTTTTATTAGTAATACACTTTAATTCTAACACATAGTCGCCATCGGGACACAAATTAACTTTGTTTTTCGTTGACTTTTTTCATGAACCGAGAGATTTCCACTGCTGCTCGTTGATGCGTCCCATTGGCAATGATCTGTTGTTTCGCGTCTATTACCTGATAATGAAATTGGAGCCCCTGTTCTTTTTCCCACTGCACAAGAACTGTGATTGTCGCTCCAACTGGTGAAGGCTTCAAATGATTGATCGAAAACTTTGTACCGACGGTAGTAAACCCTTTATCTAAAGTAGGCTCAAGGGCTTCCCAACAGGTGTTTTCCACCATTGCTACCAATCGTGGGGTTGCTAAAACGTCTAATCCCCCAGAACCCAAAACAGCCGCAGTGTCTTGCTGTCCCACGATAAATTCTTTTTTGCTTTCCATTTTTCAGTTATCCCTCCTTTGCTAAATACGCTTGGACAAACGCTAATAGTGCTTCTTTTTCATTAGGGATTTTTCGTGTGATGACTGCAGCTTCGGCAGCGGTCAAGACTTCTTTGAGCCACGGACCAGAAGAACGATCGATCGTTTGTAGTAAATCACGTCCATTGATCGCCAACTCCTTCAGTGAATGGATCGGCAGCTGCTGATAGCGCTGACTGATTTTTGCTGGATCGTTGGGCTGATTGTCATAACGCAATAATCCTTCGGCTAAACAGGTTGCTTCTAGACCGAACTGATACAACACTAGGTCATTCCATTCGCCATTTCGACGCGCGAGCAGTGCTTGATAAGCCGTGTGTACTTGGCGGATGCAGTCATTGGAACATTTCCAAGCTTTTAAAAAGCTGCGGACTGCCTCTGGCGCTAAACCCATTTGGTCAATGAGCAAAACCCAGGCCGCCGTTTCGTTTTCTAATGGGATCGCTGGCAGGTCTGCCATCCGCAGTAACGCCTCACCGTATTCCCGCAAGCCTGGGCAATAGATATAGCATTCGGTTTCTACTAGCGCCCGTAGTGCTTGGTTCCGATGATTGCCTAACAGCAATTTCACGAATTCAATCATGATCCGTTCAACAGAGATTTTTCCCAACAAGGCATGATTCGCATGGATAGCAGCCAATGTTTCTGTTTCTAAAACAAAGCCCAATTGACTGACAAAACGCAGCCCCCGCATCATTCGTAGGGCGTCCTCATGGAAACGTTCCTGGGGGTGACCCACTGCTCGTAAGATTTGATTATCGATATCTGCCAGACCATCGAAAAGATCAATGATGACACCATCTTCTTGAAGTGCCAACGCATTGATGGTAAAGTCCCGCCGTTTTAGATCTTCTTTCAGGGAACGGACAAAATCCACTTTGTCGGGTCTGCGGTAATCTTGATAGGCTGCTTCCGTTCGAAACGTAGTGATCTCATACTGCGCCTGCTCCCACAAAACCAACACCGTTCCATGCTCGATGCCAATGTCAATGGTTCGAGGAAAAAGCGCCTTGATTTCGGCTGGAAATGCACTGGTAGCAATATCGACATCATGAATCGGCTGGCCTAAGATCGTGTCTCGCACGCTGCCGCCGACAAAGTATGCTTCATAGCCTGCGGCTTCGATTTTTTTTAAAAGCGGTGCAGCTTCTGCAAATTCTTTTGGTAGTTTAGTCAGTTTCATTTACTTTCCCATCTTTTCTTTCAAAACGATACGCATCCCGCTGATTGAATTTTGCCATATTTTCCTCAAACACTTCAGTCAGGTCGATGTCTAGTGAATTGGCCATGATCATCGTCACAAAGAGTACATCACCGAGCTCTTCTGCCACTGTTTTTTCAACTTCATCGCTTTTTTTATTTTTTTCCCCGTAATAGTGATTCACTTCTCGCGCCAATTCGCCGACTTCTTCGGTCAAACGAGCCATTTGGGCGAGGGGGCTGAAATAGCCAGTTTTGAATTGCTGAATATACGCATCGACTTCTTCTTGCATCGATGCCAAAGAACGTTTTTCTGTCATTTTCTCCACCCTTTCTCGTTTATCTTACCAAAAGAATGGCTGCCTGCCTAGATAGATCCCCCTTCAGGATTTGTTGTGCATTCAATGATTTCGTGCTACATTGATACTTGTGGAAGTTGAATAACGGAGGAAACAGGATGCGGGCATTTTTTTCATGGCGAACGATTCGCGATATTGTTTTGATTATTTTTGGTACAAGTATCTATGGCTTCGGTCTAGTCTATCTAAATATCCCAAATGACTTAGCAGAAGGCGGTGTGACGGGGATCACCTTGATCATGCGAGCCTTATGGGGAATCAATCCTGCCATCAGTACACTGATCTTAAATATTCCGATCATTTTGATCGGTGGCAAAATTCTTGGTCGACGCTCATTAGTGTATACGATTTTAGGAACTTTTGGTTTGTCTTTTTGGTTGGCATTTTGGCAGAGTGTTCCCCTGTTGATCGATCTGCAGCACGATCTGCTGATCGTTGCGCTCTTGGCTGGTTTGATTGCAGGGATCGGTAGTGGGATCGTCTACAAAGTCGGGGGAACGACTGGTGGAGTCGATGTATTGGCACGTATTTTAGAGAAAAACTTTGGGGTGACAATCGGTCGTTCCCTTTTGATCTTTGATGTGTTCGTCCTGTTGCTTTCTTTGACTTATATAGATTTGAACCGCATGATGTATACCTTGATTTTTTCTTATGTCTTCACGCGCGTGATCGATTCGATCCTAGATGGCGGCTATTCAGCCAAAGGGATCTTAGTGATCAGCAATCACAGCGAAGAGATGGCTCCTGTTTTAATGGATGAATTAGAACGAGGCGTCACGTTTTTACAGGGCGAAGGGGCTTACTCAAGAGTGTCGAAACAAATCATTTATATGGTGGTCAGCGGGCGGGAGATTTCTGAAGTCAAGCGCATCGTTCATGACTTTGATCCGCAAGCGTTTGTTTCTGTCATTAATGTCCATGAAGTCGAAGGTGAAGGCTTTACCTACTTAAGACCTAAGTCGCGGTTCTTACAGCGCAAAACCGCTGTTTCTAAAACAAAATAGAGACTGAAAAAAGCAGCCCCGGTTAAAGGGCTGCTTTTTGCTTGTTAACGGCTTTCTTCTTTTTGCTGGAGCAAGTGTCTATTTACTTCATCCGAAAGTTCTAAGAAGGCATCACGATCCCCATTTTCCAAGGCTAGATCGATTTGCCGATACAAGGTATCGATTTTGGTTTTTGTTTCTTCTTTTTCAAGATACTGGGTAACATGTTGGGTCATTTCTTGATCCAAGTGGTCGTTCCAACGTTCATAAGGATTGTCTTCTAAAACTGCTAAATAAAAGGATTGCGACCAAGAATCTGGGAAGAGACATTCAAGATACAAAGGTTGTTTCCAATTCATGCGAATCTCATGAAAAATCTGATCAATGTCATAAAAGGTCTGCCCTTCGATGCTCAAGACAAACGGTTCGCCCCCAATTTCTGTACTGCGGACACTCAAGCCCCGTTTGGCTGCGGCTGCCCCTTCTACAAAATGAACATTGGTCAAGATCGCTTCATGGTTCGCCAGATAGTTTAACACCCAAGAGACTTCTCGGCGGCTGAAGGAAACGGTCGAAACTAACCAATTAAGAAACTTTTTCTTTTCTTGTACATTGATGTTCATTTCTCTCACCTATCTTTCTAATAAGTCCTCCACGATCGACTGTACTTCTAAATCACCTGGCTCATGCGCCAAATAATGCTGCAGCAAATGAAGTGCTTCAGGCAAACGCCCTTCTTCACGTAAGAAAATGCCATATTCTTTCATAAATGCTGGCTCATGGTGCAAATCAGCATTGGCTTCTTCGTAATAGTTTGCTGCTTTGTCAAAATCTTCCAGCGCATTATACGCTTGCGCCAAATTCCAAAGGGCATGCGGCTGTTCATTGTCTTCCATTCGTTCGATGGTCCAGATCGCTTCTTGCCAACGCTCTTCATTCAAGTATAAATTACTTAAGGTCAGTAACGTATCATCTTCTTTGTCACCAGTCTCCAGTGCTTTCAGTAAAAATGATTCTGCTGCTTCACTGTCATGAAGTCGGTAAGCATTCTCGGCAGCAAAATGATAGAAATCCACTTGATATGGATCTTCATGAATCCCTTCTTCGATCACACGCTGCGCTTCTTCCAGCTGCTCTTCTTCTTGCAATGCTTCTGCAAGATAAAGATACAAGGCACGGTATTGCGGATTCATGACCCGCAACTGCTGCAAGTAGCGAATCGCTTGTTCATTTTCTTTTAGCTGCAAATAGACTAAAGCTGTTTGAAAGAGACGCTCATCGGTCTGTTCGTCTTCTAGGCTTGCTTCAAAATATTCCAATGCCTCTTCAAACTTGCCCGCCATACTCAATGATGTACCAGTCCGTTCAACGATCGAGATCCCCGAAATATCCGTGATTTCTTCTTCCAGCAATCCTTGATAAAGGTCAACGGCTTCTTGATAGCGATCAGTCGAAAAGGCTAACTCAGCTAAGGCAAACCGTATCAAAGGTTCATCTGGCACAATGCTTTGCGCTTCTTTTAGTTTGGCTTCACTAACTTCAGGGATACCGATCAATTGGTAAAGATCCGCACTCAATAGCAAGGCTTGCAAATACGCTTCACTGGTCGGTGGTATTTGATCAATATAGGCAAAAGCCGTTTCGATCTGGTCTTCTTCCATCGCAATTTCTGCTAAAGGAAGCAGCAAAGCTTCATTATCAGGATGTCGTTGCTGCAAGGTTTCAAACAACGTTTTCGCCTCTTCCAAAAAGCCGATCTGCAATAGTTCATCACCTAAAGCGCCTAATGTCTCATCATCATCTTTTTGCAGAGCTTCGGTAAAATTTAATTGTGCTTCAGCCAGTTCTTCCGCGGCTAATGCTTTTAACATTTTTTCACTATATGTTTCCATTTAAACCCCTCGAATCTCATTGATTAATCGCTGATAAGTCTCCATCGTCTGGACGAGATCTTTTTCCTCGATTTTCGTTCTGCCCCCTATTGTACCAACTTTTGCCAAAAATAACAGTTTTTTTTCTTTTTGCTGCAATTCCAGTACATGACTGAAATATTCGCTTAATGAAAAAGACTCGGGCAATTCGATAGGAAAACCCAATCGGGCAAGCCATTGGCAGAACACGGGCAGATCGACAGTCAATTGCTGCTGCTGGACGGTCCACATAAAATGAAACAAAAAGCCAAAGAATAATTTCATCGCATCAGACAACAAGTGCCCATTTTCCGTTCGATAAGCAGCATCGGCAAAGAGTTGGCCAAACTCTTCCAATTCGCTGCCTGATTGCTGGTATAGTTGGATCAACCGATCGGTATACGCAGCCAACGAATGTCTCATCAACGCCTGATGACTGGGATAGGTTCGATAAAGCTCTTTTAAAAACTCACTATCGGCAAGCACGCCACAACGAATCAGAGTCAAAAAATCGACCAATTTCCCATCGATCTGTTTTTCTGCGATCGTCTGATCGTAAATAACAAATTCGGGTGTATTAGGATTTTCCAGCATCGGGATATCTGGCTTTTTCACAACGATCGCTGTTTCTTTCACACTTTTAGCTAAGGCCCGCAAGGAAACGGGAATCAGCCAAAGCTGTGTCGTCAGAACCGACGTCGCGTGGATAAAACTGCTCAATGCCAACACGCCTTCATTCCCAAAACCGACGATCAACAGCGGCTCTTGTTTTGAAAAGCGACCGAAGAAATCCATTGCAGCTTTAAACTCGCTAAAGTTGTTGCAATACATTTGATTGGTACAAATATACCAATTGACCTCTCGTGGCAAAAACAGGCGGGTCAATTTTTCTGAAAAGCGGTCATAATAGCGCTGATTCGTCAAAATGATCACCTGCTGCGGCTCGATCGACTGTTCTCTCATGACCGATGCTAGTGTTTCACCATAAGAAATTTGGGTTTCTTGTTCATTTCGGAAAAAAACAGCTTCCATCGGCTCACTCCTTTGCTACTACTTTCTATTATAACAAGAAGCCGCTTAAACACCTACTAAATCGCTAATGATTAGGAAGTATTTTCCTGTGATTGGTTCAACGATCCGATAAAAAGCAAAAAACATGATTTCCTCTTCTTCCAAAGGAAAATCATGTTTTTTCTTAAACCAAAAGTGAGTAGAGTGATTGATTTTGCTGAAGGTTGATATAGTTTTGGTCAAACTGTTCAATTCGTGACAGTAATGCGGGGAGATCTTTTTTGTGTTTCAACAAGATTCCCAGCATTACTGGTCCTGTTCCACGATTGATTTTTTTTGTATATTCAAACCTAGTGATATCATCATCGGGACCTAATACATGGCTAACAAATTCCTTCAACGCACCGGGACGTTGTGGGAAATTGACGATAAAATAATGTTTCAATCCTTGATAGATCAGTGATTTCTCTTCGATCTCTGCCATACGGGAACTATCATTGTTACCACCACTCACAATACAGACGACTGTTTTGCCTTTGATTTGCTCTTTGATCAGATCCAAAGCTGCCACACTCAAGGCACCAGCTGGTTCAGCGACGATCGCTTGCTTGCTGTACAATTCCAGAATCGTTTGACAGATTGCGCCTTCTTCCACAGCTACCAATTGATCCACGTAGCGTTTGGCATGGGCATAGGTTTGAGCTCCGACTTGTTTGACCGCTGCACCATCCACAAAGGTTTCAATATGCTCCAGCGCCACTGGTCCTTGATGATCAAAGGCGGCTTGCATCGAGGCGGCCCCTACAGGTTCTGCTCCAACAACTTTTATCTTCGGTTGCTTTTCTTTCAAATAGGCTGCGGTTCCGCTGATCAAGCCGCCCCCGCCAATCGCTGCCACGACCAGATCGATCGTTACTTGTTTTTTTTCAGCATCCGCCAGCATCTCCACAGCAACGGTTCCTTGTCCTGCGATAATATTAGGATCGTCAAAGGGAGCAATGAAGGCCATTTGCTGTTCTTTTGCAAAGTGTTTAGCCGCTTGGGCTGCCGCATCAAACGTATCTCCCACCAATTCGATTTTGACATAATCTCCACCGAAAAAGAGGACTTGCGCGATTTTTTGCTGTGGCGTCGTTGTCGGCATGAAAATAACCGCTCGGATCTGCTGTTCTTGACAGGTATAAGCAACACCTTGCGCATGGTTTCCGGCACTGGCACAGACGACGCCACGACGAGTCAGTTCAGGATCTGCCTGGGTGATCGCATAGTAGGCACCGCGTAATTTGAAGGAGCGGACTTTTTGCAAGTCCTCTCGCTTCAACAAGACCGTCGCTTGATACTTCTCAGATAAAAAGCGATCATACTGCAGCGGCGTATGACTAACTGCTCCCCGCAGTCGCTCGTAGGCTTGTTCGATTGCAGAAACTGTCACCAACAAACGCGTCCCTCCTAATCTTTCGCAACAAACGGCATCATTTTCCGTAACTCGCTGCCGACTTTTTCAATTTGATGATTGCCGTTTTCCTCACGCATTTTATGGAATTCAGGGAAGCCGTTTTGATTGTCTTCAATGAATCCTTTCGCAAATTGGCCGTTTTGGATGTCTGTCAATACGGCTTTCATGTTTTCTTTGGCTTGTGCAGTGATCACCCGAGCACCAGAAACGTAGTCACCATACTCAGCCGTATTCGAGATCGAATGGCGCATTTTTTTGAAGCCTCCTTCATAAATCAAGTCAACGATCAGTTTCAATTCATGACAAACTTCAAAATAAGCCAATTCCGGTTGGTACCCCGCTTCTACCAATGTTTCAAAGCCCGCTTCGATCATACTGGTCAAACCGCCACAAAGTACGGCTTGCTCACCGAAAAGATCGGTTTCGGTCTCTTCTTTAAAGGTCGTTTCCAAAACGCCGACCCTTGTGGCACCAATGCCTTTTGCATAGGATAAAGCCGTTGCTTGTGCGTTACCAGTCGCATCTTGATAAACTGCAAACAAGGCTGGTACCGCAAACCCTTCGGTAAAGGTTCGACGCACCAAATGACCTGGTCCTTTTGGCGCAACTAGAAAAACATCCACCTCTTTTGGTGGCGCGATCACATCAAAATGAATATTGAAACCATGAGCAAATGCTAATGCATTGCCCGCAGAAAGATTCGGTTCGATCTCATTTTTATACAACGATCCTTGGATCTCATCGGGTGCCAAGATCATGACTACATCCGCTTTTTGAACGGCTTCGGCTACTGGGAAAACCTCAAATCCATCGTTTCTTGCGGCTTCCGCTGATTTTCCTTCACGAATGCCGATAAAGACTTCATGACCTGTGTCCCGTAAATTTTGCGCATGAGCGTGCCCTTGAGAGCCGTAGCCGACGATCGCAATCTTCTTGTCTCCTAGATTATCTGTAACTTCCTCGTTGTAATATACTTTTACCATACTTGTTTCCTCCGAATTCTTTCTTTATTTTAAGCAATTCAAAATTGCACTTACCCTCTTGTAAAGCCAGTGACACCCGTCCGTGCCAATTGTTTGATGCCGTATGGACGTAAAACTTCGATGCATGCTTCTACCTTTTTCGTATCGCCGGCAACTTGCACAACGATCGTTTTCAGTGCCACATCGACAATGTGTGCTCGAAATGGATCGATCACTGCTTGGATCTCCGAACGGCTTGTGGTTGGCGCATTGACTTTGATCAGCACCAGCTCCCGTTCGATATGAGGAACTTCTGTAATATCAGAAACCTTCAAGACATCGATCTGCTTGTTCAAATGCTTAGTCACTTGTTCTGTTTCTGCCAAATCGTTCACGTTGACAATGATCGTCATTCGTGAAAATTCTGGCCGTTCCGTTGTGCCGACAGAGATACTCTCGATATTGACCTGCCGGCGGTTTAAGACACTCGTGATACGGCTCAAAACACCTGCTTCATTATGGACGATTGCTGCTAATACCCGTTTCATCCCCTTAGACCCCCATCATTTCATGATTGGCTTTCCCCGGTGGGATCATCGGTAGCACATGCTCAGATGGCGAGACCATTACTTCGATCAGCTGCGGCCCTGCTTGAGAAAAAGCTGCTGCCAATTGATCAGCCAGTTGCTCTGGGGCATCGATCCGACAGCCTTCAATGCCATAAGCCTGTGCCAGTTTGACAAAATCAGGCTGCTGCGCAAAAACGGAGGCAGAGCGCCGCTTGCCATGGAATGTTTCTTGCCATTGGCGAACCATTCCTAAAGAGCAGTTGTTCAATAACACAAATTTGACATTCAAGCCATACTCATTCAAAATCGCAAATTCTTGGTTCGTCATTTGAAATCCACCATCGCCAACGAACACCACGACCATTTTTTCTGGATGAGCAAATTGAACGCCGATTCCTGCAGGGATGCCATAGCCCATCGTCCCTAGTCCGCCACTGGTGATCAATTGTTTGGGAAAGCGAAAAGGATAATACTGCGCGACCCACATTTGATGCTGACCAACATCGGTGATGACGTAAGCCTCTCCTTTGGTCAAACGCCCTACTTCTTCGATGACTTTTTGTGGTTTGATTTCTTGTGTCTGAGTGCGATCATAGCGATAAGGTTTTTCCTTTTTCCGTTTTTGGCATAGATCCAACCAAGTCGTCCAGGTTCCTCTTGTTGGTGGGTACCGCAGCATTTGCTGCAAAGCAGCCTTGGCATCGCCGACGATTGGGATCTTTGTTTCTACGATCTTGCCGATCTCCACTGGGTCAATATCGATATGAGCAACGATGGCCTGCTTGCCGAACTGACTGCCGGCCGTTGCTAAGCGATCATCGAAGCGAGAGCCGATATTGATAATCAAATCGGCTTCTGATAAAGCCATGTTCGCCGCATAGGTGCCATGCATACCGCCCATGCCTAAGAAAAATTGATGATCACTTGGCAGTAAGCCTAAGCCAAGCAACGTTGTCACTGTCGGCAACTTGTACTTGGCAATAAATGCATTTAGTTCAGCCGCAGCTTCGGCAGCGATCACGCCTGCACCCGCCAATACCACTGGTCGCTGAGCTTTTTCCAAGACTTGCATCAGTTTTTCGATTTGCAGACGGGAAGGCTCTGCCGTTGGTTGATAGCTTTTCCTTGTGATTGGCAACGAGCAGGTTTCAGCGGTTTCTTGTAAGGTAATATCTTTCGGAAGGTCGATGACAACCGGTCCTTTTCGCCCTGTGGAAGCGATATGAAAGGCTTCAGCGATCACTTTTGGCAGCTCATCGACACAGCGGACTTGGTAGTTGTGCTTCGTGATCGGCAACGTGATACCCAGAATATCCGCCTCTTGGAAGGCATCTTTGCCAATTCCTGGTACCGCCACTTGTCCCGTGATAACTACCAATGGTACGGAATCACTCATAGCATCGGCAATGCCCGTGACGACATTTGTAGCACCTGGTCCGCTCGTCACTAAAACGACCCCAACATTGCCAGTAGCTTTGGCATAGCCTTCAGCGGCGTGGATCGCGCCTTGCTCGTGACGCGTCAAAATATTCGGAATCGCTGCATCATATAATTGATCATATAACGGCAGGACGGCGCCGCCCGGATAGCCAAAGATCATTTCGACGCCTTGCTCTTGTAAGCTGTCCACTAATACTTGTGCGCCAGTCCTTAGATGCGATGCTTGATACTCGATATTTTCCATTGCTACTCCTCCTCATCAGGTACTCGCATAATCCCGCCCGTATTGGCAGAAGTCACTAAAGCGGTATAACGTGCAAGCCATCCTTTTTTCACTTTTGAACGAAACTTCGGTCGTTCTTGCGCACGCTCGGCAAGCTCTTCATCGGATACTTGCAGATTCAGCGTTCGATTTGGTAAATCTATAATGATTTCATCGCCATCGTTGACAAGGCCTAATGGACCCCCTGCAGCGGCTTCTGGCGAAATATGCCCCACGGCGATTCCTCGGGTCGCTCCTGAAAAGCGGCCATCGGTGATCAAGGCGACATCTTTGCCTAACCCACGTCCAACGATACTTGAGGTAGGCGCCAACATTTCTGGCATACCTGGTCCTCCTTTTGGTCCCTCATAGCGGATCACTACAACATGTCCTTTTTGTACGGTATGATTGTCGATGGCAGCAACTGCTTCATCATGTGAATCAAAACAGATCGCTTT
Organism: Enterococcus casseliflavus NBRC 100478; assembly: GCF_001544095.1. GTDB lineage: Bacteria > Bacillota > Bacilli > Lactobacillales > Enterococcaceae > Enterococcus_D > Enterococcus_D casseliflavus. The sequence continues at coordinate 48,211 of NZ_BCPT01000009.1, forward strand.
GCCTTTGAACACTTGGACACTTGGATCGACCCCACCGACCTTGATGACACTGCCTTCTGGGGCGATATTACCGTACAAGATCGATAGACCACCCACAGGACTATACGGGTTTTCTTTGGGATGAATAACTTCTTCGTTGTGGATCTTCGCTTCAGCGACATTTTCTCGTAACGTCTTGCCTGTGACAGTCGGTCGATCAGGATGAATCGCTCCCTCGATATCACAAAGCTCCCTTATGATTGCCGAAACGCCGCCAGCTTCATGAACATCGTGCATCGAATAGGCTGATGATGGCGCGATTTTTGAGAGATAAGGCACTCTTTTAGCGATTTCATTGACCCGTCTTAAGTCATAATCGATCTCAGCTTCATTGGCGATCGCTAAGGTATGCAGCACTGTGTTGGTGGAACCCCCCATCGCCATGTCTAAAGCGAAGGCATCATCAATAGCTTCTTTGGTCACGATGTCTCGAGGTTTCACTTGTTTTTCAACAAGATCCATCAACTTAAAGGCGGCTTGTCTAACTAGTTCTCGTCGTTCTTCAGACACGGCAAGAATCGTACCATTGCCTGGCATTGCCAATCCTAAGATCTCTAAGAGACAGTTCATTGAATTGGCAGTAAACATCCCTGCACAGGAACCGCAAGTCGGACAGGCATTTTGCTCCATAAATTCAAAGTCTTCTTTCGTCATGTTGCCAGTCTTGTAAGTCCCCACGGCTTCAAACATGGAAGACAAGGTTATCTGGTGGCCCCGTGGATCAATACCGGCTTTCATCGGACCGCCAGAACAAAAGATCCCCGGTACGTTCGTCCGCATCGCTGCTAAAATCATGCCAGGAGTGATCTTGTCGCAATTCGGGATATAAAATACGCCGTCAAACCAGTGAGCATTGATCACGGTTTCTGCGGAATCAGCGATCAATTCTCGGCTGGGTAGCGAATAACGCATGCCAATATGGCCCATCGCAATGCCATCATCCACACCGATCGTATTGAACTCAAAAGGGATGCCGCCAGCTTCACGAATCGCTTCCTTAGCGATATCTGCTAACTCCCGTAAATGCACATGTCCAGGCACAATATCGATATAGGAATTACATATCGCAATAAATGGCTTGTTCATGTCATGGATATTTTTTACTTGTCCTGTGGCATAGAGCAGACTCCTAGCTGGCGCTGCATCGATCCCTTTTTTAATCTGATCACTTCTCACACTCATCATCTCCTGCATTTTGGAATAAAAAAAAGCATCCCGGTTATAAAAAACTGGGATGCTTTGCCAGAATCCCATTTTACTTACGCAAATAGGACTCAAACAAACGGATAATTTTTGCTTCCGTGTTCTAAGTCCTGGTATCAATAATAATGACTAATAAATATTGATTAAAATTGCGCATAGAAAATGGCTCCTTCATTAGAAATAGTAACGTTCTTGTAATTGTTTACCAATATACCCTTTGCAAAAACACTTGTCAACGAATTTTCTGAATTTTTTTTCAATAATGACAATTTCAAGGAACCCTTCCTCACATTAGATGTCATTTAATCGCTTGCTTCTTTTGATAAAAATGACTTTTAAATCACCTTTATTCTTGCTTGAGAATTTAGGGTGTGCCCGCAACCCTTGTTTTTTTTAGATCAAAAGAAAAACAAAAAATATTTTTGAATTTTCTGACAATAATAACCGTTTCTTTTCCCATTCGATCCGCCTGCATGGTGGCAGTTCCTAGTTAGACAAAAGAAAAAACCCTTGATTACTCAAGGGTTTCTACAAGACTCAATTATTTCACTGCGTCTTTTAATTAAATCATTTTCCTACTACTATACACTGGTGCTTTTCCGCATCAAATAAGGCGGATTTAGCATCGCATACTGTTATAAATATTTGACTGGTATGGACTAGTGGACAGTTTATGCCCCTTTTTTGCCCCTTTAAATAGCATAAACAACTAAATAATTAATCTGGTGTTCGCTTTACAACGAGAACGTTCGTTCGTATAATTCTTGCAAGGAGTGATTGATATGCAAATACCATTAGCACACCAACGGACGTATGCTTTTGAACGCTACTATTATGAATTCATCGAACGAATGGGCCCAGCGCACTTACTTTACGATCAGTTTGTTCGGACGATGGAGAACTTTGGCAAACCCTATTTTAGCGTACCATCAAGCTATAGTGGTTACCCAGAAGAATTAGCCTATGTATTTAAGAAAGACGGAGATAACTATCTATTTGATCACGTTAGAACGCAAGACAAGATTCTCCGTAAATACGATCCAAACACAAAGTTTAAGCCCGGCGGCAACTAATATGAACATAATCAGTCAATATGAGCAAGGCTACCTGCCTTTTTCTGAGTTTAGAAATGAATTTCCTGACTCCATTTCTGAATCTCAGGAAGCTTTGTACGGTTCAAAATGTGTCAAGTTTTACGTTGCTGTCACTTTAGGTAAAACGGATTGTCGCTATTATGTACAACGCTATGGAGGCGATTGTTATGAAATCGATGAAAGGCTATGTATCGAAAATACGTGTGTTGAAGATGAGCAAGACCCCTTTGGTCCGGTTCTCGCTTGATGGAGTGAATTGTTTGATTGCGGCGCATAGTTTGAACTTCCTAGCTGATGTGGATGAGGAAATGCAAATTGTGGTTGCTGGTGAGTATAATAGTAGGAAACAATTTGTTGTGAAAAAGTATACGGTGATTGGCAAAACGAAGATTATGATTGAATTCGAAGCAATGAAAAAAGCTCCCTACTCAAATGAGTAAGGAGCTTCTGTTATAACATAAAATTGTCAATCCGTCTTATACAAACATTAGTTCCTCTTGTTTTCCGTTTAATTTAATAAGTATAATGTAAGTAAATTTTTAAAAAGGAGTTTTTAAAATGTACGGCAATATGATTTTAGCTCAAAATGTAAACGCTGATCAAAATGGAAATGGTTTTTTCATTAATAATCCTACAAATAGCTTTTCTGTATTAAGTACTCCTACACTTCACAATTTAGCGTTGCTATTTAATATTTCTGGGATCGACCCTAAGCAAAGCCACAATTTGAAATTAGTTCTAAGGAGTGAATCAATAGAAAGAATAGTTTTAAATGAAAATATTCCGGTACAAATTAATAATTTTAATTCTCAAGACGATGATCCCAATACAGTTTTTTCCATGAATGCAAACATTGTATTAAATTCACTTCAAATTGACCACTTAGGAAGATTTGATCTGATTTTGTATGTAGATGATAATGAAATCTGCTCATCACCATTGGTATTCACTCAAGCAAAAGCTTTACAATAGGTGGATTCAATGACTGATTGTAAAAAAGAAGAGAGTACTAAAGTTGTAAGTGATAGCTCTAAAATAATCAATCCTAAAATACTTGTAACGCCACCTGCTAAAATCGAAACTGTTAAAATAAACTTTAATAGTAAACCTACAATTGACCATTTTAAATTTGAAACTATCAACCCTTTAGGGCATAGAGTCGTTTTGAAAGAAAGTACTTGGACGGAACATGTAATTAATGACCATCCAGATAGATCTTTTTACAATGATGAATTCAATTTTGGACAAATATTAAGCGTTATAACTACTCCCACTATAATAGTTGAAGATAAAGACTTTTCCGAAGAAAATGTTAGGATTAATTATTTCGGAAGTGCGATGATTAAAAATAATGGGCAATTTAAAATGAAAAGTGTTAAAATAGTAACAGAGGTATATGAATCAGAAATTTCCTTTAATATTAAAGACGGTTCAACTTGGAATTACCAAGAAATGGTTACTTGTTTCGTCCAAAGTACAATGAATGAGGATTTAAACGATAGGGGGGTGCATTATGTACAAAATTCTTTATAAAGATTTTATTGCTGATGCATCACTTTCGGTAAATTATAATATTGACTATGATTATCTTACGTTTTACAACAAATCGATTGGGGAAATTGACTATATTCAATCTACAGATCATATTTATCTGATAGTAGACTTAGATAACTCTTCAATTGTTGGAGCCAAGATCATGGGCTTGATGAATTACTTCTCGTTAGAAGAACTAAATGAATTAGAATATCCCTTTGTGGCTGACTCTATAAAAAAAATATATCATAGGATAGCAAATACCCCCTACTCAAACGAGTAAGGGGTTTTTGTTTACCATGAAAGTTTATTCTTGTTCAATGCTGTTTGCAATGCTTTTACCATATTAGAAGTCGGGCTGATTAAGCCATCTTGTGTGGTACCCAAAGCTTTTGCATTGCCTTAATTGTATTCTTTCCACACAATCCATCAACTGCACCATTGTAGTAATCTTTTGCTTAAAAATAACCCACCTTCGGGTAGAGTGGGCACAGAAATGATAAAAAAGATAGCCTTTAAAAAGGCTATCACTATTTTACAATTTATCTTAGTTTAATTCAAATAAAAATATTATATAATTTTGAGAGACAGATTTATATATTTTTGTCATGAAGTGAATACTATAATATGCTGAAAAACATAAAAATTTTTTGGACGATATTCTGAACAATAATATCTATTAAATAAAAATAATGATAAAATAAACAAGAAGAGTATTAGGCACACTTCCCCAAGCTACCACCGCCTAATTACTCTTCATAAAATATTGCACGCACTTAACAATGTATAGCATAAACTAAATTACTGCAAGTAAAACGAATATTAAATATTTACAAGCCCGCCGAAGCGGGCTATTTTTTATGCTTCTGTTGCTACTTTGCGGAGATACGCAACTTGAACTGGATCTGTGTGAATCCAAGTGTCGTATCCTGCTTTTTCCATCATCGCTTGGATTTTTTTCAAATCGCCTTCTGATTTAACGTGAGTAAATTTGTTTCCTGTCAAAAAGTAAACTTTCGGATCATTTTGATTTCTAAATAGTAACATGGTTTCCCCTACTTTCTTTGGTTGAATTTGTGGTGGGTTCGCTTGTGTGTTGTTGCTTGTATTGCTGAAAACTGTGTTCTTGAATCGCTCGAATTCGCTTGGTTTTGCCACCCAAGGAGCTGGACAGTTCTTGCCTGTTACGTCAAAGTGGCGCCAAATCTTCTCTCTCGTAATATGAGGATAATTGACGATCAATTCTTTGACAGCCTTCACAGCATTTTGGAATGTCTTTTCCGTAATGTTTCCATTCTTGTCTAGGCACATTTCAACACCGATCGTTGAATAGTTGGCGTTGCCTATCTTAGAATACAGTGGACGATAGCGTGAACCATCTGCATTGTATTTGCTAATTTCGTTGGCGTGATACGCAACTTCATTCAAGGGAATGATACAGAGTGCTTCAATATCATCTACAAATAGTTGAGCAGAAGCATAGATTCCTTTTAGATTATTAAAATAGTTCTTGTGATTGCGTGCGGTGCCACCATTGTTGGCGGTGTAGTGCATAACGATACCATCAATACCGTTATTCCTGATACCTGGTCTTGAGTATTCGTTAATATCGATATACTCGTATTTGATGAAACTCATATCAATCATCCTTTCTAAAAAAAGAAGCAGCCGATCGGCTACTCCTTCTTGTCGGTAAACTCTTGTCCATCACCATAATCTGATTTTTGTTCATCTTGATACTGGCTGCTAGCGATATTCAAGAACACACCAGCTAATGTTGCAGCAGCCGTGATCGTTCCAACAATAATTTCTGTCGAGAAGCCATATAAACCACCTAGAGTTACGATAAACGCCGTGATACCTGGCACCCCAACGGTTAAAACTTTTTTTGCTAAATCATATTGCTTGTTCGTCAATTTCATATTATTTCCCTCTTTCTTTCCATAAAGACTTTAATTGTTCCCCATGCTCAATCAATCGATCATTGTGTTTATCCAAGCGCTCATCATGTCGCTTTAATTCATCATGAATTGCAACACGATCTGATTTACTTGCTTCTAAATCTCTGGTTAATAAATCAAGATTATGAGCGAGTTTGGTCAGATTATCTGCAATCTTTGTAAAGTTAGACATTACTGGTTTGATTACAAATGCCAGCATTCCCACGATTGTCATGATCCAACCTGCCCAAGTTGCTAACTCCCCTACGTTTAACATATGCCACCTACTTTCCAATAAAATAAAAGAGCAACCTTATTCTGGCTGCTCTTGTTCTATCATTTGTAACATTTTTGTTTTGACTGCTTCATTTACGAAGCTGAGATCTAAATCCTCTTTCCCTAACGTCACTTCAGACTGAAAAGACATGTCTTTCTTCTTGCTCGACACTGAAACCGAATAACCAGAAACACTGCCCGCATTGTCGTAAATAAACGAGATTGATGAAATAACCATCTGTTTCCCTCCTTCCTAGATATATACCTCACCTACTGCTGTGATCCGACTGTTTCCGCTGTTATTCGATAGCTTATACAAACGACCGTTTTCAACTTGGAATTTTTCAGTCGCATTCCCTTCAATCCAGACTGGAACGGTAAACATTTGTGGAAACCCTTCTCTTACCTTGTCTGGAAGAATGGCAACAGCGTTGCTGGTGCTTGCGCCATTGGCTGAACCATTCCAAACAAATTGATCAAATCGAATTAGAATCCTGTTCATGTAACGTTTTAAATAGATATCACCAGCAGTCCCTTTCAATCTGGTCACTTTAAGCCATCCAGTATCATAGAGCATTTCAGCAGACAAAGATCCAGCAAACCCTGCCTCTCGATTGTTCAATTGAATCAAATCAAAAGTCATGGAAGCTGATGCGATAAGTTTTGTTTGGTCTCCAATTGAATTTCCTTCATATCTGGACATATGGATAAATTGATCACTGATCACTTGTTCGTATGATTGAATGATTACACCAGATGAATTACGAATGACTCCAGCATTTCTGGTTTCTGCGTCTTTGATGGTTAGTTCACCAATTTTTATTGTTCCATCATCGTATCTCCGTGTGTAGGGATTTGAAAACTCTGAACCAACAATCAGCGCACCTTCCACACGTTTAAACACGCCATTTTCAATTTGCACATTACTTGCAATCAAGTTATCAATTGAAATCCCCCAATGTATCCATTTTGTGCCGTCCCATTTGTACACTGTACTTGTTGTGTCATTTGGATCTTGCCACAAGTCTTCTTTTGCTGGATTAGTTGGTGCTGTGGCAGAAATGATGATCGCATCTTTCCCTTGTTGAGCGACAAGATAGAAATAAGCACTGTAGGTATTATCCGTATATTTGAACCTTGTTCTTGTCCACATATACCAGCCCGCTTTAGGTGTGGGTCTTGTCCCTGACCATCCAGACGTTGGCGGAGTTGTTCCATCTTGAGAAATAGCATAGCTGATTTCTTCGACAGAAACCCCTTTACCAGTATCTCCTGTATCACCTTTATCGCCTTTATCCCCTGTGTTTCCCTTGTCTCCTTTGTCACCTTTTCCACCTTGAAAAGAAATCGAATAGGCAAACTGCTTCGTGAATGTTTTACCATCTGCTGTGATTGTGATCGGCACAGTTCCGCTCTTCGATACTAGTGCAGTTGTAGCTGATAATGTGATTATTGATCCACTCACACTAGAGGAGAGTCCTGTCGGCTTAGTTCCTACAGTAATGCTACTAGGCGTAATTTTATTGATGCCTTTATATACGATCACTTCTGTTGTTGTTGATCCAGCTAATGCTGAAGTTGTTGATCCCGCAAATGTGTAGGATTCGTTTGTAAGGAAAATAGTATAAGCATCTGCACCAGGGGTCCCTTCTACACCGTCTTTGATTCTAGAAATGGTAAATACATCGCTCACAGTCGCATCTGCCGCCTTGATGGTGAATGTATCAAATGTCGCAGTAACTGGATTAATCGTAACCGTATTACCTGATCGAGTAACACCAGTCGGCACAGCTGAACCAAAATTACCACCGTTTAGACTATACGTCCAAGTTGAAATCGTGGTGTTTACCGCTGTGCCTGTGACTTGGAAACTAGATGACGGTGTAACTGTTCCTGTTTTTGATACTGTAATTGCCTGCGTCGCACCAGATAACGAAACCAATGGCGCTGACTCTCCATCTTTTCCATCTCCCCCACCTTGGCCAAGTATCCTCTGCCACGTATATGCTGCTGGGTCAGTGCTTGCTGTAGGTTGGTCGTCGACGTAGGTTCCGGCAAATTTGTAATTTACTACTGCGGTGGCATTACGGAACTCAAAGTTCACGCCGACCGTATAAAGATAAAAACTCAAGGCTCCCGATTTTTGAGGGTTATGCGTAAATGTTTGCCATTCCGTGGTCACTTTATTATTTTCAGATATGTCTGTCCATGGACCAAAAGTAAAAAATCCCTCTTTGTCACCTCTTGCCTCTACGCTTATGGTTTGCGGTAGTTCTTTCAGATTGGCGGTACCACCTAGATAGAATCTTTTACCCCAAACCGTTGTCGAGGCTTGTAAGATGTCGTTATCCCAACTTGATATAGTTACCTCTGAATCTCTAATAAAGTTCCCTATAACTCGACTGGACCACTTTGTGAAGTCGCCCCCGTCGGTACTGAAATTATTTTTACCTAACGCGTCCATTGCGTATGCCCAATGCGTATATGACGGTTTACCATCGTCTACATTCGTTATAGTGATTTCGCCACGTGAAACTGTAGCCATCTAATCACCCTCTTCTTTAATTTCCTCGAAGGATTCGATATACGTATCCATGCCATACTTAGTCCACAAATATTCAATTGGATTTCCATCTGTACTAAATTCAACTTTTGTCCGTTCAGTGTTCAAAATGATATAAGCAGTGTAGTTCGTCATTTGTTTTCTACCTCCACTTTAAACGTTGTTGTATTGTCTACATCAGCACTTCCAACTGACAACGATTTTCCAGTTTTATATGGATTGCTCGTGCCGCCGAAGTTTGGCACCATTGCGTTGTTCTGCCATTTAGACCATTTATAGGTATAACCTGTACCGCCCGAATCGATTTCATCCCCATTTTGATACAATCGTGCTGTCAAAGTGGTAGAACCTATGCCATTCTTTAGAATATTCCCACCGGTGGATTCGATAATCACCATAATCGGGTCATCCATATCCATCAAAGTTGCATACTGCTTCATTTTAGTTCCAGAAGTTCCCCCAGCATTATCTGTGACGACACACAAGAATGTTTGCCCATTTGTCACCGCATCTGGATAGACCGTTAGAACTCCTTGAGTTGTGACTGCAACATCAAATCCCGAACTTGCTACAGCACCCGATGTTCCGGTTGTCGCTGTAATTTTTCGCCAACCAACTCCAGCATCAGAATCTTGAGATGTTGTAACGCTTGAATCTGCCGCGAACCATTTATATTTTCGAGATCCACTACTTAAATCACCATCTTTATAAACATCAGCTGTCAGCTTCAAACTCGCAGGCATATTGTTCCGAAAGTAATCCCCATTAGGCGCACTCAAAACCGCTACCACTGCAGCTTTAGCTAACTGAATAAGATTGATATCGATCGTCGCTTGGAAAGTAATTGGCAGCGAAGTATCTGGGTCTGTGTATGTTCCTTCGACTGTCCAACGTACAGCATTATTTGTTGTTGGAACGTTTACTTTTGTTGTTAACACACTGTTTGATGTGCCGCTCTTATACTCACTATCAGTATTTGTTGTAGAAGTTATTTCGGTAGTTGTTGCTCCTACTGTCTTTTTCCATTTAACGCCTGATACAGCAGAACCAATCAAGCTTCCTGTGCTTCCTGCTTTTGTTAAGTTAAGCGTTAAAACTTGTGCAGATGATCCGAAATTGGGTGAATATGCGTTAGTCGTATTATTGTATGTCTGAGTTGTTGTTTGACTTGCTGAGATCCACGCATTTAGTGCAGGCGCATCATATAAATCAATAATTGTAATTTGACCACTTGAAATTGTTGCCATTATTTCATCTCCTTTATATTTCGACGATATCACAGCTAAAGGTTGCGCGCTTATTGACATCGTCTGTTCCAATCGTTACGCTTTTTACACCACCAGCGTGTAGTGCATTCCATGCTTCGTCTGGTGTTCCATCGCCATTTGTTTTTTTCCATTTAAATTGATTCGCATCTAATAAATCAGTAACGTCCTCATCACCTTGAAAAACAACTGCTTGAATGGCAGTTGACACCACCCCATTTTTAAAAAGAAGACCGTTGGAAGATATGAGGACAACGTTATATGGACTCTTTCCTGGTTCCCCTTTCTTACCATCATCAATATTGGTAGCTGTCACCTCAGCGCCACCACGCACATTCCCCGAATCGTCTGCTACTTCAAAACGAAAGACTGCTTTTTCTTCGATATCTGCAGCATTGATCGTCACTGTCTTGGTATTTGAAAACAAAGTGCCATCTTTATACCATTTCAGACTAAAGGTATCTGTTACATCCTTGATACCATCTCTAACACGAGCAGTTAATGTGGTACTGCCGAATCCATTTTTGAAAGTAACTCCATCACTAGTAATGATTTCATACGTAAAGACTTTATTTGCTTCTATCAATGCTTGAACACGGGCAAGTAATGAGGAATCTATTTCTGAGGTTTTTTCAACAAAGTTGGAAAAGGTTGTTTTGTCACTTGAAAAATCCCCCAACACCAAAGACTCAGTTTGTTCGTATACCCTCGCCTCAAGATAAAGCGGTGGACTATAGTAAACTGAATCTTCCAGTGAGAAGGTATCCCCCGGATCACTATCAAAATGCCCCTCTGTTTCATAATCAACATACACGCTGCTATTTTTTTTAAGCTCTGAGAGCAGATAGCCTTTTAACGCTTCTACAGTGGTATATTCAGTCTCGCCTTTTTTCTCGACTAGATAGCCATCATTGCCCGGATTATTTTTTGATGGAAAAGCATCCCTTGCTTGAGGAGCCCAAATCACATCTTGACCTTTTTTGCTAAAGTAAAGCACATTTCCGTTTGCATCAAGTTCTTCAAATTCTATATCATTGATACTAATTCCATCTTTACCGGTTCCTCGAATAGCGGAATAGAAATTTTCAAGGGACGCACTACGATTGATCACTTTTAAATCCTTACCAACTCTAAGAGTAGTAGCAGTTTTATCTTGACCAATCCCTTGATTACTCTCGTCATGCTTTTTGTAAATATTAATGATTTGTTGCTTCAAAGAATAATCGTCATTCAGAATAGTTTCAAATGAAATCTCTGCATCAAATTTATTTGCTAACGAATAGAGACGACCGAGTTTCGATTGATCCCCATCCCAATCAAGCTTGAGTTTCTTGTCTGCAATCTCATTGATACCGATCGTTAATGTTTGTTCAAAATCAATACTCTTCAGATATTCCACAAAAGCCATAGCAGTATTTGCAGCATAAAAACCAACTTTTTCTTTGTTCAGCTCAAGCGATAAAGAAAAAGCCATCAACTCTCGCTGATGACTAACATCTTTTGCTGTAATAATATTGAGCCAATAGTCTTTTCCTTTGTAGACAAAAGCTAATTTTGACCCTTCTCGAATGACGTTGGCTCGATCGTGTTTTTTATTAAACCGCATTTGTAAGACAGTCGAGTCCCCTTCAAAGAAACGGGTTAGATCCGCCTGGTCGAAGTGAATCGCATTAGGTGCGGAATTATCCATAAACGCCAAGGTTTGAGAATCCTGCGCATCTCGAACAGCAATCCGTACATTTTCAGTTGTCACAAGTATTCCCTCCTTAATTCTGCAGTTGCGGTTTCGACTTCCGAAAAATCGGATAATATTAATTGAACAGTCGTGAGTCCCGGAGGAACCTTAAACCAAGTCGAACCTCTGATTTCATCGTCTGGTCTGGGCATTTCATTCAAGTACAGTAATGTCTCTGATCCACTGATGAATATTTCTGAATTATTGGGAAATCGATTCGGATCATCACGCCATGTCTCAACATTTAACTTAGTAAAGGCTAAATTGTTAATATACATATGTGTGACCTTTTGCGTTGATGTGTTCCTTCCTTTGAACTGACCTGCAAAGAATTGAACTTTACTTGCCTTGACATTTTCTATTGCTGAATCCGTATAGTAGTAATATGATCCTCGCCAGAAAAACCGAACACGATTTCCTTCTTTTCGAATATCGAAAGGATTTCTGCGAGCGTTTTTTGATTCTGATCCATACGGATTATCCTTCTCCCAATAAGAAGCAGTAAAATCAAACGTTTTTACAATCTTACCATTCAGCCAAAAATAGCACTGTGCTTTGTTTCCTGTGGTATCCCCTTTTCTCAAAATGTAAGCAGCAATCGGTTTGTTTTGTTCATCGACAATCGCAAGTGTCCACATACCTGTCTGGCCCATTCTTCCGGTTTCAAACCACGCTTGCGCCCACAAATACCAGTTTCTTGCGGATTCACTTAATGGAATCTCTTTGATTGCTCCAAAGAAGTTACTGTTGGCCGTATTTGAAAAACTAGCTGGTAATATGCCTAAACCATATGTAGCATTTGCACTCATTGTTGTTACAGACTTTTTATTCTGATCTTGATAGAAAGTCGTCCCATTAGTCCAATTGTTAAAATTACCATTTATATTATTGGTCAATTGTTTGCTTTTATCACTTTCAACCATCGTCCCATCTGCTTCATTCACTAAGCCGAATTGCATTGCGCCGTATTCTGAAACCAAACCGATAAAGCCGCTCTCTTTTTTTAATTTAATCCGATAGTCAACAGGCACAGGTACTGTCCCTGAATTATTAATTTCAAATTCGAGAACATTTTCTGAATTTAATTTAGCCGAAAATGTTTCAATTACTGTGGAAAAGGAGCGGTTCTTGCTCAGCTTAAATTCTATTTCAACATCAATCGTATCTCTTGAATCCATACTGCGAACAAATGATGTGCTATCTTCCACACTCATTAACCAATATCTATTCTCAAAGATAGAGATGGTCAATTTGTTTTCTTTTTTACCATACAATGCTAAAGCTAATTCATCTCTGGATTGTACAAAATCATCAGACTCCATTTGAAACTTCAGCGATAGCTTTTTATCGTTTTCCGATTCTTCCAATTCGGTATCTGATAGAGGAAGAATAGAGAAATCCGGCGACTCTATTAAGTCCATATTTTTTGTGAGTTCATACGAACCAAACATTATAAGCACATCTGACTTCATCTAGCTTCCCCCCTAACTGTTTTGATCACCATTTCTCTTAGATTTTGTTGCTCATTTGCAACTGTACCCATTATTTTTTTATCTACTACAAGTTGAAGATTTTTAAGGCTGTTATCAAAATTCTTCATAATTTTAATTAATTGATCCAATCGATCCGTATAGTCTTGCGTATTAACAATCGTAGTTGATGTTGGCTCTACAGATGAACTCATACTTCTCAAGTTCCGAACCAATGAGGAATCTTCCGGAATACCCACACCGTCAGCATACTTTGGAATGCCCAAGCGCCGCATGATCGATTTGGTGATACTAGCTCGAGCAACTTTCGTTCCTGCAGGAGCATTGGGAATATACACATTTCGACCTTGAGGTATAAATGGAGCCTGACCAGGGAACTGAACCAACTCTTTGTATAATGGTCCTGATTGATCATTTACGATCATATCTCCACCCGGGTGGTAATTTGTTCCTTTGGCATTTGGAATAGCTGTCTGTCCTGTTCTTCTCCCACGATACTCAACATCAATTACCACATTTTTGCTATATACTTGAGCAATTTCACTCTTCGCTCTTAGTACTTCAGAATAATCTGCTGTTGCATGTAAATGTTTCGCACCAACACCAGTAGCATTGTAATCATTGATTTTGCTCTTAGAGTTTGCCAATATGCTATTTACATTCGTATTGTCTCCCAATAATCTTTTTAGTTCTGGAGAAACACTGTTATATGTTTCTAGCATTTTCTTAGATTGACTAACTGTTAAGGTTGCTGGATCTTCTGCTATCAATCTTTTAACTTCTGGATCTAATGCGTTATACTCGTTCAATGAAGTTTTCGAAAAGCTTAATGCATTTAAGAGATCATAATTTTCAGCATTCAAATTTTTAATCTGGGGTTGAAATTGCTCCCACATCCCCAAATTAAGCATTGTTTCTGCCATGACTTCAGGAGTATTAGAGTAAAGGAATGCTTTTTTCTCATCAAATGACATCTCTGCCCATTTTCCCGAGTCTTCTAATGCTTTGTACATTGTTATCGAAAATTCGTCTTGTAGTATTGCTTTTTTATCGGACCAAGCCATACCGTCCCACCAACCATTAACAATTGCAGCTTCACCGATAACGTCTTTTGCATTACTATCTAAGTCGGCATCATGGACTACTAGCTTCAAATTATTCCACGTTAGAGAATCTTTAGTAGCTTCTGTAACGACCTCTGCAACATTGGATTTAACTTCTCCGGTCTTTTCATCAAAAACTAAATCATTCCAAGTTTGAGCTGCTTTCTTACCAGCCTTACTTGATTCTGATGCAGTCCAAGAGATTTTTTCCGCATTCTTTTCTGCATTTGATGCCAATTCTCTTGATAAGTCAGAAGCGCTCTTTAGGATTTTTTCGTTTTCTGCAATTGCACTATCAGCATAATCACCCATACTCGAAATTAGTTGACCGTTTGCAAGAGAGACCTCATTTTGCAATTCAGGATATTTTTTAAGAATCGTTTCCATTTGAGAATCAAAACCTTTTACAGTCGTTGAATTTATCTCATCCCAAGCCGCCAGAAATTTCTTAGCGAACTCGCCATCTAAGTTGTATCCCAAATCTTGTAGGTACTTTTCTTTTTCTTGTCTACTTAAAGTTGCATTTTGCTGAGCTATCTGCCTTTGCTTACCTAAAGATTGCAACCACAATTTTGCTTCTTCCTCTGTTGCATTTGCTACATCTGCGTTCATGGCTGCAAGTATTTTTTTCTTCTCGTTTGCAGAAACATCTAAAGTTTCAACATATGCTTGAGTTGTATTTTTCGCCAGATCCTGAATAATTTTCGCTTCAGATACACTAATCTCTCGATTGCTATTACTAGCTGCTTTCTTTATCTCTGTGATTCTTGCGGTATTCTCTTGGACTGTTTGTAATGCAGATTCCGCCTTAACTTTTTCGTCTTCTACCATTTCACTGACAGAAGAATTAACAGATTCAGGAAGCTCTTTTATTAATTTATCCAAGCCCTCGACTTTCTTCACAAGGCTGTCTTCAATGGTCTGACCTATTTTCTCAAAATTTGAGATCATAGAATCAGAGTTAGTGGCAAATCCATCTGCCATTAAACCGAATTGCCCTGATGCTTTTTGCGTATTATCCTGCACTTTTGTTAAGGTACCATCAACGGCTTCTCCAACATCAGTTCCCCAACGTTGGACACGTTGACTAGAATTCCAAGCTTCTTCACCGAATAATTTCCATGCACCATACCCGACTGCAAGAGCACCACCAACACCCACGATACCAAGAATAAGTGGGCCTAATGGACCGAGCGCAGCCGACATGGCTCCTATGCCGCCAGATCCTGCCGCCCCACTGGCTGCTGCACCGAACTTCGTCATTGTTCCTGATCCACCAGATAGAGTTTTTAGAAAGTCATTTGCAGAAATATCCCCATCGACAAATGATTTTTTTACCTCATCAATGGCTTTTTTCTTAGCCATGCTTGCACTCAAATCAATGAACGATTTCCCGAGACTTCCAATGCCACCACTCAACTTACCAGTTATTGATAGCAATGGACCTGCTGCAGCTGTTGCTGCCAGCAATTTAACAATCATTTGTTGGGTTTTAGGATCCGCATTGCTAAACGACTCAGCTAGATTACCGATTTGTTTGATTAGAGGTTTGCTCGATTCTAATCCATCTCTCAATGCATCAACAAAAGGACCACCCAAATCAATAGCAGCGTTCACTGCCTCATTCCTAAGCATTTTTAGTTTGGATTCCGTTGTTTCGTAACGCTTGCCAGCTTCTTCAGCAAGTGCAGTATTTTCTCCGAACGCTTTGTTACCCATTTCTACCGCCCCAGCAAATACTCCGCTGGCATTAGCTGCACGCAGCAAACTGTCTCTTAACCGAACTTCAGTTATACCCATGTCATCCAACACACTAATTGCAGACGACCCCTGTTCTTCGGCTTTTCCTAACCCTTCGACAAATTTCATAATTGCCTCAGATGGATTAGATTTGAACATTTCAGCAAATTTGTCACCTGTCATTCCGGCAACATCAGCAAACTGTTCCAAGCTAGTTTTCGAATTGTCAGCTTCTTTATACATCTTTTTAAGTTCTGCAGATGTAAATCCCATTTCTTTGGAAACACCAGTTAGTTCTTTGCCACCATTTCGCACCGCTGTTACTAATCTTTCCCAAGAAACACCTTGATCCTCGGCATGTGCTTTCAACTCGTCAAATGAGCCCGCTCCTTTTTCAACAGCTAATTGCATATTAACCATCACTTTAGAGAAAGCAGACCCACCAGCTTCCGCTTCAATACCAACAGAACTTAATGCTGCTGCAAATCCCAAAATGTCGCCTTCGGACATACCAATTTGAGCACCGGCACCTGCTAGCCGTAATGCCATCGCCGATATTTCAGATTCTGTTGTTGCAAAGTTATTACCTAAGTCTACCAACGCAGATCCAAGGTTACTAAATTTATCTTGCGACATTTGAGTAATATTAGCAAAACGAGCCAACTCAGTAGCAGCTGTTTCAGCGCTCATGTTTGTTGACTCGCCTAGATCGATCATTACTTTAGTAAATGCAGAAACATTGTCTGTTTGAATCCCCAACTGCCCTGCAGCTTCGGCAACAGCAGCTATTTCACTATGGGTTGATGGTAGTTCATTTGCAAGATTTCTTAAACTTGCTTCAAGATCATCATATGAATAAACAACATTACCATTGCTATCCACCACTTCGTCTGATGTTTTCTTTACACCAGCAAATGCTGATTCCCAACTAATAGCAGCGGCAGTCACAGCAGTCACGCCAGCCGCAATAGGTACAGTTAAGCCTTTAGTCAAACTAGATCCTATGTCCCCTAGTCTTTTGCCGTTGTTTATTAAAACATCGCTTGCTTTATTGATTGAACCAGTTAAACCTTCGTTTCTGATTTGATAGTCAGCAATCGCTCCTGCGGTATTTTGTAACTGTAATTTATAATTTGCCAGTTTACCGTTAGCATCTTGTAATTGATTAGCTAGCCGCTTAGTGGAGTCTGTAGCTTTACCGTCAACAAATGAACCATCATAAGCTTTCTTGAGGGCGGTCACTTGATTTTCTTGTGCTTTGATAATCTGTGTTAAACCATCGTATCGAGTGCCTAATTTGCCAAGTTTGTTCCCTGCCAAATCAGCTACTTTCATATTTGCTTGCATTTCTTTTGCTAGGTATTGTATTTTCTTTTTAGAATTAGCAACGCCTTTCCCAAAATCGGCATCATCCAAACCTAGCTTTATGACCATATTTCCTAATGGAGTTGCACCAGCCAAATCATCCGCCCCCTTTCACTAAATCAGCCAACGGCTTGATTTCTTTTCGTTTCTTGTTTTTCTTTCCTTTTGGCGTTTGTTTAAACATAATTTCATAAAGGTACAGCGTATCTGTATTTAGAACGTCATTGATTGTCCAACTGGGATAAATCTTCAATATAGATCTCACAACGTCTACCTGCAACTCATGATGATCGGACGGACTTATTTTCCGTCCTTTTTTCCTTTTGGGTCTTTCTTATCTGTTGGATCTGATTCTTCCACATCTTTTTCGTAACCTAAGACACGGTACATAATGATTTCCATGATCAAATCTCTGTCCCATGCATCGATACCATCTAAAAGGACAGTTCCGGTTAAATCTTTATCATCAAACAAGCCGGCTACAAACTCAGCACGGAATTCAGTAAGCACTCTGGATGGAGGAGCAACATCATTGCCTTCTTCATCCTTTTTAAAAAGTTTTGCTTCACCATCCGTGTAATCCAAAGCTTTTGAATAAGGCACGTGACTTTGCGTGAAGGTCTTTCTTGTTCCATTGATCATTAGATCCAATCTGATTTCTTTTCCAATTTCTGACATGTATAATTCCTCCTATTAATCAAAAATAAAAAGGCTAGTCCGAAGACTAACCTTTGTCATATTACTGTCCGCCACCACTTGGAGGTGTAACAGCACCACCAAGAACGGCAGTTTTTAGTTGAGCGACTGCAGCCGTCCCAAATGCACGTAAGACTTTAACAGTTTTATCATTTTCACCAATAGTAATTTTTCGAGAGATTGCGTTGTAAACATATTCGCCCGCTTCAGGTGTAAAATCTTCATCGTTTTTCGTAGCCAATGAAAAACCATCACGATTAAACGAACCTGCTACCATTGCAAAAGCTACTGGTTCACCATATAGGTCTTCTGCTTCAGCTACCGCCGCCATATAAGGAGGATCCGTTTCATCACCGAAACCGTCGATACCTTCCGCCATTTTGATCAAGCCTAAAATTTCCTGTTCAACTTCTACAGGCACATCCAGTAAACCAAAGTTTGCAGCTACTGATCCGGTACCTTTTTTGGACAAGTAATATTCAACGTTACCAGCAAATACTTTCACCGCTTCTTTGGATAGTCCTGTTAAGTCGAAGGCAGTAGGTCCACCTTCTTTTTGTTTACCTTCTAAAATGTGAATTTTCGCTGTTGTATCTGGTTCTAAAGCTGTAGTAAGTTTTCGAACCGATAATTTATCAAAGCCATAAGTTTCCATTTATAAATTCCTCCTAATAAAATAGACACCGATTAATAATCAGTGTCATGAATTTGTGTGTTTTTTCGATAACGCCTTGCATCCACAAAGCGTTTTGTTTCAGGGAAATATTCGTCAAGTCCACCATTTAACTGAGCATAACCAAATTCCCACATCGCAGCTTTCACTGCTTTAGCAATTTCTTTCGTCAAAATCCTTGATTGAGTTTCGACATTGATTTGATAGCTGAACGTTTGAGACATCTCTTTGTTGGCAGCATAGTAAGCACTAGTCGGCGGTCCAAGTGGTGTATCGATGATAATAAAAGGTTTGGTCGAATCCAAAGATTCTGGTACTTCGTAAAACTTAATACGATAATCAGTTTTGCCATCAGCATTGACAAAACTGGTTTTTGCTTGAATCAGAGGATTTCCGATTAATTGATTATAGACTTCCATCATCATATCTTTCATCGTGCTAACTCCTCCAATTCTGACCGCATCTCTTCAAATGCAGATCCTTCTGTTTTATCAACCACACCTTGTAATTTTCCCATCCCTCTGGGGCTAATGTACTTACCGAACCGAGTATAGCCAAACTCATTTAAATGGACTAAGCGCCACCTTGAACCTTGTCCCCAACCAACTTCGATCGTTTTAGGCGGCCCTTTTTTCACTCCGGAAACAATTACTGTGTCATGCGTTTCCCCAGTATCCATGTAACTGGATACCGCCTCTTGCACATCTTGTTGCAATTTTTTTCCGTAGTTTCTAAGCGACTTATTCACGATCCTGTTGGTTCTTGCCGGACCCAACTTGGCTTCGAGATTCTTTAGTATCTCGTCCACACCTTCAACTGCAACGCTCATGAGGTCACCCCCAAGATGATTTTAAGAAAATCATTATTCTCCACATCTGGCGCAAAATCTACAATATCCCACACATCATCTTTATATCGGAAATCATCCAAGACTACTTTATGAGCATTGTTTGGCAAATAGTCTGTGAATGGATCTCGAATCTTGATTGTGACAGCTTTCTTTGTTCCTTTGCCGCTAAGAATATCCCTATCCTTAGAAGAAGGATTGTAGACTAAGCAAGTGCAGTAATACAATTTCTTGTTTTCGTGTTCACCCGGTTCAGGTCCATCGTTTGGTTTTACTTCAAAAAAAGTAACCGGCGTATTCAAATCACCGGATACAATTTCAGGCCTTTCATATTTTGTTTTAATCGGCAACTTGATCACCTACCAAGTCAATTGAAGCGTCCATGATCATCATCTGAAAGTTGTCGTAAAAGTATTCGAGCGCCTCGTTCCTTAAATAACGAGTGCGCTCATAGACTAATTCTTTGCCCTTTTCATACTTCGTAGGATCGAATTCTCCAATAATTGATTTGATATCGGCAAACCCACTTTCCAGTTGTTTGCCAATACTTTCATCTTCGGATGAATGAAAAATACGAAAACGTTCCTTAAATTCATCAATAAACACTTGATCTTTCATTCGTCACCCCTCCAATAGATCAATTAAATCTTGCTTCTTAGCGTTGCTTGCATAATCAATTGCACGCTCGTCTAACAACGCTTTTAGTTCTGGAACCGTAAGGCTAGAATAGTCTACAGTCGCCATACGAGCGTTAGGCGTTGTTACTCCCCCGAGCCACCGCTAGTTGGAATAGCAATGTCGTAGACTTGCGCTGCGTAATTATCAACAGGTTTACCATTGCCCAACATGTCAATTGCATAAAGGGTTGCACGTTTCATCGCAAACGTTTCTTTGTATTCAGAAATTTTTTCAGGCTGAGACTGAGTAGCATCATAGCCATTTTCGATAAATACAATTAGTTTGTTCACAGGAACATCAACCGATTGGATAATGTGATCAGGGGAAATGAATGGCATGTTCGTCACGAATACCCCATTTGCATTTTGGATCGTTAGGCGTGCAACAATATCGTAGTAGTTGACTGGGTTGATAATTAAGTAAATCTTACCGTCAACCACACGTGTTTCATCAGTAGCATTTGTGTCACCATTACCAATTGAATGTTTGTAAGAAGCCATTTTTTTCATAACAGCTGCAAATTCAGTAACCATTGAAGGTGCGTCTTTGAACGTCAAAGTACCAACGCTGGCTTTATCAGGATAAACCCCGCCAACAACGGCTCCATCTAAATCTTTCAACAAACCAATCGGTTCGTCTTTACCGGTACCAGTAACAATTTTAGTTGCCCAAGCATCTTTAACCGCTTCTGTTAAGCAAAGGCGTACATAACGGTTAATCCATCGAGCGCCTAAGTGCAATGTATCATTTGAAATTAAGAAGAAAGCAGTTAAGGCGATCTGTGTTGCTTCTTCCACTCCGAATTCAGCATCTAATTGCCCTTCAAGATCTTTATGCAATGGACCGAAAACGGCAACCCCTTTGCGGCGAGAACTAATTGTTTTAGTTAAACCAACAGTAGGCGTGAAATTCACCAGACGTAAAATAGGATGTTCCTTTTGAAGATCTTCAAATACACGTTCAAAAATGGTTACTGGCCATGTAATGTCCTTGTCGAAGCCACCGGCTTTTTCTACTTCATTGTAGAATTTTGTTTCTTCTGCTGTTAAAACTGGAATGCCACGTGATTGAAGGATTTGGTTGTCAGTGACGTTCTTCAATTCTTCATATTCAGCACGTACTTGCGAGCCTGCATCTTCTGCGATCGCAGTGACGTAGGCCTCTAAAGCATCATTTACTTGTTCAGGTGTTGCATCTTCTTTTGCAGAAATAGCGTTAAAGATTTTCTTCGCATCTGCAGTTTTGTCTGTAATTTTTAACATAATTTATTCTCCTTTTCGCAATCGTGCGATTAATGATTTTGGTTTTGGTTCTTGTTCCACTTGATTCGTTACGGGTTGTTGCAAACTAGCCATTGCCACTGCAACGGCATCTTGAATCATTGATGCAATGTCCTGCGGTTCTTCTTGAGGTTCGACACGTTTTACAGAATCGGCAAATCCGAATTCGACCGCTTCATCTGCCGTGAACCATTTTTCTTCATTCATCCATTCACGCAACTGATCAGCTGATTGACCGGTCTTGTCTGAATAAATTGCTAAAATTGAATCATCGATGGTCTCCAATGCATTCAAAGTTTTTTGGATTTCCTGTTTGTTTCCCCAAGCAAATGTTGAAGCTTCGTGAATCATCAATGAAGTGCCAATATTCATGATCACTTCGTCAGCGCCAGCAATGATGAAAGTTGCGGCACTGGCTGCCAAACCAGTTACTTCGACAGTGATGTTCGACGGATGATCTTTCAGATAGTTGTAAATTTCAATCCCTTCAAACACATCGCCGCCAGGACTATTTAGTTTGATCACAATATCATCTGTGACTTTATCCAGTGATTCTCGGATATCTTTCGCATTAATGACATCATCATCACGCCAGTATTTCTTTTGGACATTGCCACTCAAGGTGAGAATGTGCTTACCATTTTGAATCTCGTTGGTAAATTGAAACGGTACTTTTTTAACTTTCGGCATTTTCGTTCTCACCCCCTTTCGATGTTTCTTCATAGTTCTTGGTCATGTTAATTTTCTTGCCTTCACCGTTTGGTAATTCATCGTAGTCAAATACGTCACGGACTTCATCCACATAGAACGCTCCTGAAGAAGCGACTTTATCTAATTGCGTTGCTTTCTCTATGATGCTGACTGGCAATACTTTAGAAACTTTGATGCGCTCCCCTTTTTGATATTCTTTTTTTGTAATGATTTTGGCCATCAACTCATCCTGAAGCTTCTTCATCAGCGGAACGATACAAAGTTTACGAAAAGCATCTAGATTAGAATCAAGGTCAGCTTTTTCACCATAAATAAGCGCCGTAGGAACTCCTATGGCGTTGGCTACATCATCGATCAACGATGTTTTCATTTTGTTTAACTCATCAAGTGATTGATTGGAAACCCCTTGTTTATTGGTGTATTCCTCATAATCAATGTTCTTCACCTTTGCCACGATTGCAACTGATTTTGTCTTAAAGGCTTGATAGATTTTATCGACATATTCTTGAAGTTTTTCTGTCCGAGTCTTGCCGTTTTCATCTTTCTTTTCGTTGGCAGTAGCAGTTGCATTGATAGACACCGATCCACGAATTTGATTGTTTCTCATTGCAATTTCAATGATTCGCCCAAATAACTCAGAATAGTCCTCGAACAAGCCCTTTGTAAAACGATCAAGTTTATCATTGTTGTATTCAATGTAGATCACATCTGACATATTGAAGCTTTTTTGAAATACATAGTTCTTCACTGTTACACCTGTGAACACATCATCATAAACAGCGTATTCAGTACGAGAAAAATCATCCGCAATCAATAGTTGATTATCTTCTGTAAAAATGACCAGCACTTCGTTGTCGTCCATTAAGCGATAGAAAAACTTTTCCCAGAACGTTGCAGCCGACATATCATTGTTGGGTCGAACATTCAAAATGTATTCCCAATCAGCAGTACCATCTTTGTTTTTGAACTTTACTTCTAGTGTGGACATTGTTCTTGCTACAAAATCTAGCACTGTATTCTTTGCCATAATTTTCAGGTATGCTCGAGCGGACTCATCATCACCGTAGACGAGATCAGGAATCCAGTCCGAAGGTTCTTCATTACGTATGGACTGCTTAAAGACATCAAATAAACTCACATATTTTCACCACCTTTCAATTGGATTAGATATATGGATCACCTTCACTTTCCGGCAAATCGCCTGCATGACTTATTTGGAATCTGTTCAGGTGGTTTCTTCTTGTAACCCAAAGGCGTTGTAGTTACTTTAGTGAAATAAACTGTGTTGCCAGCCATTACGTTTTTTGTTTTTCGCTCAACGTTTAAATATTGTGGCTTATACATAATGATCACTCACTTTCTGCGTGAAACCCATTCGATCAATATTGCAATAAATAAAATAAACAAAAAGATCGGTATCAGAATATACCAGTATTTAATAAAAAATTCCCTTTCGGTTAAATGAATCCAATCACTGAACATAACCTAGCCCTCGCTTTCTAAAATTCAATTTCATCTAACATATCAAAGGCATCATCGTAGTCGTAATCGATAATCTCATCTGCACGCCATAGACAGTATTCAAACGCCTTGAATCCGTCTGTCTTACGACGAACCTCTTCTTTCTTCTTGTATGATTTGTTGCCGTCGCCATTCGTTTTTACTAGTACATTATTCGTGTACCAGCGCATCAATGGATTGTCACCAAAGATAATGTGATTATTTGCGAATGCATCTTCAATTCTAGGGGCTAGTAAATTATCTGCAGCAGTTGGGTTTCTGATCACTTCAATTTCAAATCCTTCCTCCAAAAACAATGGTCGCAATAAATCCATCCGGAAATTATCGGCTACTATTTTCGTTATGCCGTATTTTTCCCGTTGCTCAACAAACCAGCCGACAACTGTTTTCGGATCGATTGTGGGCCCATCTATGACCGTCAGCAATCCTTCTTCTTCCCATTCCCTTATGGGTGCAAATTTTTCTTTTGTAGTTTCAGACGCTTTACGAGAATACCCGTAGTAAATGTCCACAAATTGCTTTCTAACAAACGAATGGGTCTTGAATACATAATCATCCCCATCGCGAAACAAAAGCCCACAGGCGGCGAAATCACGCAGACTGGCATAATCTAAACCTCCAATGGCTTGTTTGCCGATTAGGTTTGCTGGGAATGGTCTGTTTGTTGCAAGAATCTCTTCACGACTAGCCACCGATCGTTCTAAGTCTGTGACAGGTAAATTCATACGTTTAGTCATGAACTCTTCTCGGTTGCTTGGATCGTCTTCCAAATCCTCGTATTCTTCCATAACAGTTTCGTAAAGATTGTCCGCATACTCAGATAGTGGCTGATGAAACATAGGATTGGCTAACTCCCAGTTGTCAGGATCATTGACCTGCTCCTCTGAGTCCAGTTTGCAAATGAAAGGAAAAAGAGCATTGAAACGGACTGAACCGCTCAACACTCTTTTCGCTTTTTCTTTCATATTGTCCAAGAATCCCTCACGAACATAACCGTCAGTACCCACATAAAACTCCCTCGGGTTCGGGCGTTTACCAAGACCACTAATATGGACTTTTACATCTTTGTTCGATTCGTATCGATGGATTTCATCAAAAGCTACTGCTCCATCACGCAATCCATCTTTTGTATCGCCATTACTAGTACGGAATTTTATTTTACTTCCAGTCTTTTTGCTGGTGATCACTGACTTCCCATATTCGAAAGCTTTTTGTAATGTCTTATTCCGTTTGATTGTATTGTATATCTCTTCGAATGATGTTTTCGCTTGATCCTCACTATTGGCAACGATCGAAACGTTGTAGTCCATGATGCCGTGCATTTCAGTCTGAAGGAAATTCAGCACAACTGATAACAATCCATTTTTACCTCCACCACGACCAAACATCCAAAGGAACTTACGGTAAACATTCCGGTCATTCTTTTTGAAATAAAGAAAGATAAATGCGATTAAGAACTTCTGGAATGGCTGCATTGGGAAATACCATTTCTCACCATAAGCAATGCACTTATCAATCATCACATCATCGAAGTAAACATCATCCCGACTAAGAACATAACGTTCTAAATACTCAATTAAATTTGCTCGCTCTTTGTTAAACTTTATTTTCCCTGATTTGAATTGTTCGATATAGTAATCAACGTGTTTTTGATGAATCATGTTAGATCACTCTCATCGTAATCATCTTGATTATCAGTGACTACTTTACCGTTCAAATCATCAAGGTTAAGGTCTTTACCAAGAGCAATAATTGCACGAGAAATCGTAACTTTTTGAGCGATTGCTGGGTTAGTTTTAAGATACGTTTGAGTGCCGTTAAAGCCTTCGACAATTGGTCCGTATTGCTTAACAGCTTTATCCATTTTTCGATAAAGCCTAACTAAATCAAGGTATCTCTCAACTTTTTCAAGTTCCATCTGATCGTTTACGTCAATCTGTCTTAGCAACTGTTTCTTTAAATCTGACATCTTCAAAGGCTCTCACCCCCCTAGCAAAAAAATTTTTGTCATAAATTTGGACAGTTGACCCCTCCCACCGGTTCCCTAGATTGGGATTTGACCCCGAAATAATTCGACCGGGGGTGTATTAGTCCCCACTTTCATGTTCTATTCGGTCTGATTTTGGGATTTGGTTTTCACGAAATCGATTGACAATGAGATGTAATCGTACGTTACCTGTTCTCTGTCTGGTGCTGGATGAGTTTCATTGTAGTCCCCACCCATTATGATCACATGACCATCATCAACTCGCTGCTTAAATGAATTCAACTTATCAATTGTATCTTGAATCCAAGCGCTGGCATCATGTCTTGATTCATTTAGATTTTGAATTGTTGATCCTTCTTTTATAAATGTTCTTTCATCATTACTCATTGATTAAACACCCTTCCGTTATTACGATCGATCGACAAGACTTTGTTTCTAGGATCATCATTAGTCACATAAATAAATGTAATCACATTGGTTCCTTCACCCCAGTCGTGTTTTGTTACATAGTGATTCGTCATTGATACAACTCCGACTTCTCGACCTTTGATGTAAAGCTTTGGAACTTTCCCGTTTAAATCAAAGCTTACATCTTCTTTGGTTAATGGTTTCTTCGAATCCAAGATATCCTGTCGCTTTTGTTTCCAAATATCACCTTCGAAAAACAGCCTGAAATAATCCATGTATCCTTCATCACCTTGTTCTTTGTAAGGATGAGCATGAATGCCTGCTGCATATCCAATAAAAGAACTCCTTAAACTTTCACTAGTAGTTTGTTTAATTTGATTAAATGCCTTCTCCCATCCCTCATGTAACTTCGAAGAAAAGTTAACAGTCACATTGTCGCCTTCAACGAATTGCTTAGTGAAGTTTTCATACACTACATCTACGATTTTGTACTTAGGCAATGCTGACTTAAGACCTAATCCATCCGCTGCCAATTTATCAACCAATAGTTTTTTACCACCAATACCATCAGCATTAGAAGTTGTTACTACTGCTTCGGGATATAGTTCCTTAATTCTAGTCATCAAAGATTTATTCCTTGGACCGACAATTCTTTGACCAACAATAATAGTGTACCTTCCGTCTTCAACGTATTCCTTTAGTGTATTATAAGATGTCAAACTCATCATCCCACTTTCTTTTCTTTGGTTGCCCACGATAGTTCATTCGATCGTGTCGCTTATTGTGACAGTCCTTGCATAACGTTCTTAGATTGTCTGGATCAAACGCAAGCTCTGGATTTGTTTCCAATTCTTTTATGTGATCAACCTCCAGTATCGAATCATACTGTGTAGTCAGTCTGCCTTCTGCTTTACACCATAAACATTCGTAGTGATCTCTCTCAAGTATTGCCTGCCTTAGATTTCTCCACTTAGTCGATCCATAAAATCTAGCTCGATCTGCTTTGGTTTTGACAACAGGTATCATTGTTCTTTGGCTAATTGCTCTGTGTAGATAGTGATCAATGCACGCTGAACTTGTAAGATACCATCTACCCCAAGCTTAGTAGCATCCAACTTCATTCGCTCTTTCAATAGTGTTGCATTAACAGGTGCCTCAAGCGATCGCTTCATCGTGTAGTAATTCAGTGCTGCAAGTTCGTCTACCTTTAGTCCGTATGCCGTAATGATTTTCCAAAAAATTTCAGCAATAGCATCCATGTCCTTCTCTTCATGTAACTGAGTTAGCATCTTGATAAAGTCGTCTTGTTTTTCTGGAACAGATTTCTTTTTATGGTCCTGCGGTTTCTTCATACCCATCTCTCCTTATACAAAATAAAAAGCCACTCGCACGGAGTGACTACATTATTAAAATATTCAACTCTTATTTACCTGCTTTAACCTTTTCCCATTCCTTTTTGTAGTAATCTCTTAACATGACAATTAACTTATTTACTTCTATTGCTACATCATCTCTCATTTTCCTAGATTGTTGAATATTACTGTCAACTACGTTAGCAGAATCAAATTGCATCCAGCTACTTTTCAATGAATATTTACGAAGGTTCTCGTGTATCTCCTCGGCTAGTTTTACTATTTTGTTATTTTCTTCATTGTTACTAAAGTTTAATTTTATTAACATAAATTCTTTTTTTAGAATTTCCAAAGTATTATTTAAATCATCGACTCTACTTTTCATATCTAAATCAAAATTCACTTTGTCTTGTATTTCCCATTGTTCATAAATATCTTTGTATTTTTTTCGATCTGTATGAGATATTTTTTTATCATTACTTAAAGCTTTAAAATTGGCTGCCCTTATATTGTATTCATTGTATTGCTTAATTTTCTCTGAGAACATAACGTACGAACTAGATAATTTCAAAGAAGCGTTTAGAAATGATGTTACAATTTCTTTTGTACTATCGATCCAATGCATTCTTGATTTAGAAATAATATCGGCATCAATCTTTTTTTGTTCTAATATATTTTGCTTTATTCCCATTTTTCTTGTATTTAAAAAACTCAGCAAAGAAAAAACAAATGATATCACAGCACCAACAGCAGCTACAATCGCAGCAACACTAGACCAAATGAAATCTCCATGGACATCATAAAAAATATTCCCTATCATATATTTACTCAACACCTTTTTTATATATAGTATCATCTATTACAGAATATCTTTCAATATTAAAAGACAGCACTAACGAATTTCGAAATGAGGAGTTCCACCTCTTTCAAAAAATTGTGCTGTCTTTCGTATCCGTCAAAGAAGTAAAGCGATGAGGGATTAGCCCCCTTTCGGTATTTGGATTAGTGTGAGTAGTCCAATAACCGGCTCTCCGTTTCTTCTACGCTATTACTATAACCCGTTTAAATCAAGAAATATACACAGGCTTTGAGGTCGCATTTTGTGACAATGTCAAAACAAGCTTAATTGATCTTGGTCTGCTGAATAATAATCAATTTCTTCTTGCTTCTTCAAGCGTTCCTCTCGCCGTGCCTCATACTCATCCACGAATGATAATGTCTTGCGAATCTCTGTATGCCGCTTTCTGATATAGGATACGCTGTAACCTGTCTCATCTGCTATATCATAAACATCCATGTCATCAATATACTTTAACTTTACAATTTGGACATCTGCTCCACTGAATGAATCTATCAATTCCATCAGTTCAACTTTTTCTTTTTCAAGCAGCTCTAGTTCATTCTCTATAATCCTGATGTTTTCTTCCAACGATGATGATCTTGAATTCTTTTCAAGGCGCACGTTTGCTAAATCACCGTTGACCCATCGATCTAATTCCAACCTACTCTTGTTAAGATTCCATTTCATGAAGAGTATTTGTTCTTCTAAGTCTTGGTAGTTTTTAAGCCATTGAAATCTCACAAACGCCACCCCTTTATGGTAAAATAGTCTTGTCACAGGTCACTTACCCAAAAGGTAGTGGCTTTTTTATTTATCAAAATGTGAACCATGTTGATGTTCTTCATCAATGATCAAATTCTTCAAGGTCTTTCCAAGGACCCTTTTATTCAATGTTCCGTTCGCCTTGGATTTTTCTAGCAACTTACGCTTCTTCTTTTTTACTTTCGATTTTTTCTTTGGCAATGGCTTGCTTCTCCTTTTCATCTAGTTCTTTGCCGAAAAACACACTTGCGAATACTGCTGCAAAAAGTGCTACGGCTACTAACACTGCAAAGTCCATCATTTATCCACCCGCTTCCATCGCATCTCGCACTAGCGGATCATTGATAATAATCCTGTACTTCATCTGCTCGTGCTGTAGTTGTTCTTGTAACTGCTCAATTTGTTTTTGTTGATCCACAATTGTATAGGATAGCCAACTTAGACCAGCGATCGTCAACAGTATTGATACAACAGCCAGTACCGTATAATGATTAACTTTCATTGGATTGATCCAATAGTTCTGGGTTCTCGTAGATGTTGCCTACCACTTCCATATGCTCTACCATAGACATACTATTTTGATCTAGCACTAAGCTAGGTTCACCTTTAAAAGTTGTCTTAAAACAAGCACCGTCACGCACAATTGAGGTTGTACCGTAGGTTGGCTCAATGTCTTCAGCAAAATCATCTGTAAACTTGTTGATATTGGAGAATTTCTTTACCATATCCCCCTCGAAAATTTCCACGCCGTTCTTGTCTTTCAAACCAGTGGATTGCATGAGGAATGAATCAATTGCTGGAAAAGTATGATCTTCTGGATAATCTCCGCTTACATCAAGTATGTTTATACCGTCATCATCTAACTCAAAACAAACGCCTTCTGTACTTGGATAAATCATTCTGTCATTTTCTTTATCCCAACATCTAAATTTTGGTTCCATCTTATCCCTCCATTCATGATATAATCGCCATAGGAGGCGATCATATGAAAAATAAAACATTCAGAAATGTAATTATTTTTATATTAGGTATTCTTGCTGGTATTCTATTGAGTTCTATATTCAGATTTTTTTGATTTCAAACCCTTTACAATAATTAATTATCTACTCCTCTATCGCAATTGTTAGTGGATTTCATCACTGTTCCGTTAACAATTTTTGCAAAGGCTTCTGCTATTTCGATGTCATTGAAGGTAGTTGCCTCTATTCGGTTTTCTGTATAACTGGCAAGCCAGTTATTCCGTTTTGCGGCTCCACTTATAGATATATCTTCCAAAAAAGTATTCTCTGTTTGCGACGCTACACAATAGACTGTATCTTTTTCGATTTCATACCCAAATAGCTTCATTCTTACCAATGTTTCAATTGGATAATTAGTGGTGTCGACAAGCCAATCTTGAAAATCATCTCTCTCTTCTCTGCCCACTTTGAAAGCTTCTGTTAAAGCACCGCTAAGGTCCCAATCTAACTCCTCGAATAAGCCCTCTTCGAACCAATCCGCTACAAACTGTGGAACAATTTCTTTTGACTGTTCAAATGCTTTTTCCACACAACTTATGGCAATTCTTAGCCCTTCATTGATGCCTCCAGTGTATTCAGACTCAATTCGATCCTTAATTTGATTTTGCTTTATTTTTTCAATCAATTCTTGTTTCATCAAAATTATCCCCTCCGTTCATGATATAATCGCCATAGGAGGCGATCGTATGAAAATTACTGTTGATGCACGTGCTGCTATGAAATCTGCTGCGGAATACGTTTTAAATGATTTGGAGTGTCTACCAGTCGAGCTTGAACTGACAGACGATCCAAACGACTTATTAAAAACTGCGTCCGATATTACTAGTGAATATCAAGACGAGTTCTTTCGTTGTCTTGAAATGGAATTCAATTTTAGATTATTCCATAGTATTAGCGAACAACTTGCTGATAACGGAATTCATATTGTTCGCAAAGAAGACTCATAGTGGGTCTTGAATTACCTCCGACTTTTGCTTTAGAATATTTGTAATGCTTTTATATTCTTTTAACTAACTCTTTTAAATTTTTAGGTATCACCAGCAACTTTATAGTTGTTGGGTTTTTATTTGCTGAAAATGATTAATTAAAGTACTATTTAAAAAAAGGCACACTCCTAATCAAAAGTATTGAGGCCCAATCAATTTTAAACGTAGCCTTTCCAGTACCTATGCTCCAATGGTGCTGGTTTTTTATTGTGATTATTCCGTTATAGCTGACTATTCTTTACGGTGTTTAATGAAATGACAATTCACTTCATTTACCATTTCTAGCGCTAATTATTTACCAAGTTATTTCGTTATGCTATCCTTAATTCAACATAAAAGCTTTTATATGAGGAGAATAAACTTATGAAAAAGTCATTTTTTATTTTAGGCTGTGTTCTGGTACTATCTGGATGTTCTAACAAAAAGTCCGTCAGCACTGCTTCCGATTCGTCTGATACTTTACAAACATCTTCGACAACAATGGTTTCTTCTGCAACAGAATCACACGAAAATACTACTGAATATTCTCTCGATAAATATCAATCTATATCGGAATCACAAGATAACACTCTAGAAAGTAGTTTTATTGAAAACTCTAGCAACCAAGAAACTTCAGTCCCTATGACAAATAAAGAAGATGAATACTATCAACAAATTAAAGATGCTTGGCAAAAAGAGAAAGATTATATAGACTCTGTCACTGACCCAAAAGTAAAACAATCTTTACAAACTCCTTTTGCTGCTGCTAATGCCAAAGCAACTGAATTGGTAATGAATAATCCATCAGATGAAACAATTATTATGAACGCTTTGAAAAAAGTTGTAGATGATCAATAACGTTGTAAATAGTCCTTATGAAACTTAAACTAGTTTTCGAACTAGTTTTTTTATTTCGTCGGATAGCTGACTTACTTCATAAATACTAACCAATGTGTCTTGCTCCGTTTGTTACCAAACAATGGTTGCTCACCAATCGCTGCCAATACCTCTTGTAAAGAAATTTGGTTTTCATTCCATTTGAAAATCAAGCTGCCGTTTGGTTTTAAGACTCTCATGCATTCTGCGAATCCTTGACGAATATCTTCTGGCCAAAGTTCATCTAATCTGCCGTATTTTTTAGCTAACCAAGAATTTTCGCCAGCGTGTATTAGATGCGGTGGATCAAATACAACCATGTCAAATGTGTCGGATTCAAAAGGCATATCTCGGAAATCTCCGACAATATCTGGATTAACATTCACTACATGCCCTGTTTCAAGTTCCTCATAGTGCTGTCTAATATCCATAAAAGTTACATTGGGATTCTGCTTATCGAACCAGAACATTCGGCTACCACAACACGCATCCAGTATTTTGAGCATTTGAATTACCTCCTTCAGTTGGTTATTTTGGTGGATTACTGACTCTCAACCTTTTCAAAAAGTATCGAATAATCATCAATCTTTAAAGATTTGGCTATATCTTCGACAGTCCGTAATTGAATTCCAGCTCTTTTCTTTCTTGCGTTTTCATGAGTTTTTCTCAAAGCTACTTTCTTAGCTTTTAAGTGCCAGTCAACGTTTGTCCAAAATACTTCGAGAATGTCCATTTCCCCACTCCTTCGTTTCTTTACGAACAGCAGCACCATCTTTATTGCAGACCGGACAGTTGATTGCTACTGCCCGGCCAAACGTGTCTTTTCCCCAAATAATCCTTTCGCCTTTACATCGATTGCATTTCATGGGATCACCTACTTAATCTGGTTACTTTCCAACAAGTGAAGGTACAATAATCCAACATCGATCAATTTCTCATTCATGATTTGAGCAACTTCGCTAGGCTTAAACCCTTTACCAAAGAGATCTTTTGCTTGGTTAATCACACCAACGCTCCAATAGAATTTTGCATCTTCCAGAATAATTATTTTGCCGTCATTCATTCCCATCCGAATCACCTGATGACTCTTTGAAGATTACTTCATCTTTTTTCTTGCTCCAAGTATCAGCGAATGGCGCGAAGTACTGACGAGAGATTTCAATCTGATCAATTAATGCATCTTCAGACATTTCATAAACAGCAGCTACTTCGGAAATTTTTTCGCCTTCTTCGATTTGAATTAAAACGTCACGAGGATTGATAGTGATGCTGTCTGGTAACGGCAACGAGGTAGCGGTTTTGATGAACTCATCAATAGTATCTTTGGAAACTTGAATCTCAACCATTTCAATTTCTTCAACGCCATCACCGACATCCAATGAAGTTTGTTCTTCTTTCAAGACTTCAATTGTTCCATCGCTATTTACTGCATAATTGACGTTCGGACGTTTAGTCTGTTTATTGATAGGAAGCGTATAGCCCACTGTTTCAGGTTGGATCGTAACTGATACCGTCTTTCCTAAAAAGTCGCTCAGATCGTCATAGCGGCCTTTCAGTGATCCATTATTTACCACTAGTAGCACTTCTACGTTTCCGTTAGATTTTGATGTAGCCTTTTTTACCTCTGGTCGAAAGTTTACTTGCTTAGTCATTTTTGTTTTCCTCCAATTTGTTTTTTATTAAGACAAAGTAACGTCCTTTGCTGTCTTTGATTCCTGATTTAAGTCTGCATGTCACTTCATACTTCGATATGTCACAAAACTCCGCTACGGCTCTCTTATTGCCCTCAAAAGCGATTTTGTTATCTTCTATGACTTGGATTGTTAAACCTTTACGCCCTGATTTTGTGACAGCTGTTTCACTTCTGAGTCGTTTCAATTCTTGCTGTACTGCTTTATTGGTGTCAAAGTCGTCACGCTCGGCAAGGTAAACCATTCGGGCAAGCTTGGCACGCTTTAGCGCTCGACGTCCTTGTTTGCTCGTAACCATCTTTGTACCCTCCTTGTCATAAGTGCCTCATTGATCGAACAGCAATCGGCGTTGCATTTTTCTTGCTGCTCCGTTCATTTGCTGGTCGTGTTCGCCACATCTGTTCCAGCTTTCTAACAAGTGTTACTGCTTTCGATTCTGTACAGGTTTGGTTGATTTGATATTTGACATCGCCATTTACGTCCAGAAATTGAACATTCCATTCTTTAGACTTCTCCATCACTTGATTCCCTCCAACTTTCTCTTGCGGCGATCGCTTGCTCTTTTGCGCTGCTGACGAGCTGATTCAAAGCAACTCATTTCCTCGAATCTATTGGTTTTAGAATTGAACTTTGCGAATGTCACTGGGAACCCGTATCGGTTAGCAAACATCTTCATTTTCAACATTGAGATTGCATCTTGATATCCTTTGACATCGACTACCTTAACCAGCTTGCCTTCTTCATAAATGACGAAATCCGCTCGATAATGTATTGGAGCTACCTTCAAACCATCACTATAAAATCCCTCTTGCAAGATCATATTTTTTTGCATTTCGCAAAAATTGTCAGATATTGGCAGAAAGCTCATCCCTTTTTGTTTCAAGATTTTGTAGTATCTGGCTTCAGCTTTTGAATCAAAGAGAATGCCGTCTACTTCATGTTTAGTATTTCCGTACTTACTTCTAGGTTTTGTAACCAATAACTACACCGCCCTTAATCGTTTATCTGCTGTTTTCTCAAATTTGAAGGTACATCCTTGTGAATTTTTAAAAACCCGTGATGTGATGCGTTGACCATAAGCTTCAGCAATTTCTTTCCCTGCAAGATTTGTAGTAATAATGGTCGCTTGATTTTGACGGGCTTCCATAATCGAGTTGATAATGTCGTTTGTGAATACTTTGCTATCGTTAAAATTCGCACCACCTAATTCAGCGCCTAGATCATCGACAACTACTAAATCAGCAGTTTTAATGTCTTTCATTAACGATCCTTGTATGTGTTTGCGAAGTTCCTTATCGTTAAAAGAGTATTTAATTTGTTCCAAGAATTCCCGGTAACCAATGAATAAACATTTTTTTGTGTAATCCGACTGTTCAATAATTGCCCAAGTTGCAGCCATAGATAAATGGCTCTTTCCACTTCCGGATTTACCATTCAATGCCATATGTTTGGGTTCCCCATTTAATACTGCTTTAACAAAATTGTTAGCAATCGCTACTGCTGTTCTGGTTTCTTCGTCAATTACTTTATAGTTATCAAAAGTACAATCGAACAAAGATGTATCTGTAACCACTGAACCATGGCGAAAGAAATCGATTGCTTTCTTTTTTAGGCTTTCATTGTAGATTCGTTCGGTTTCTCGATCTTCTTTTCGGCACATATCATAGTAACCACAAGCCATACATATCGGCGCACATCGGTCAGAACCGTCTTTGTTCTTTGCTTTGTACCCGTATAGCGGTTGTTGACATTTTGGACACTCGCCACGTAACACTAATACCTTGTCAATTAAAGATTTCATTTCAACTGCTAGGCTCTTCATATTTCACCTCCACTAGATTGGTAAATCGTCATAATCATTAAAAGCTTCACTCTCCAGACGTCGCCCTCCATTTTTCTTGGTCGGGTTATTTCTTTGAGCCTTCATCTTGTCGTAATGTTTTCTCAAACTGGATGGTGATAATATCACGCCGCCCCAAAATTCATGTTGCGTTGCCCAGACAATCATTTCTTGAACTTCCTTACCTGATCGTTTGTCTGATTCGATTGTTAAGCGAATTGTATTCGCCCAATCATCCAAGTTCGGTTCTTTGATGTCTTGATTCTTTTTGATTAGTTTGAAAAGAGTTTTTGCAAGAATTTTATTAGGGTCGTCGTCTTCGTAGACACGCTTTTTGCGTGTGTTACGAGGACTATTATTATTCTTTTCATTCTTCTCATTCTTTTCATTCTTGTTTATGTTCAGTTCGTTGTCCTTTTGTTGTTCAGACCGTTGTTCAGTTTGATGTTTTTTTTCTTCTGAAAAACCTTGATAAACGTTGTAGTTATTGATTTTATACGTTGTCCCAGTTTGCCTTGATTTTTGTAAAGAAATCATGTCGTCTTTAACGAGTAAATTTAGAAACTTTCTAACGGTATTTCGACTTACTCCCCAGCGCTCTGATAGTTTTTGTTCTGATGTCACACGTTCCCCTATGCCAACAGTTCTGATTGAATCGTTAAAAAGAATTTTCCTCTCTTTGTGGTTAGCCATTAGAATCAAATCAAGCCACCACTTTAAATAGTGGGGATTATCCCATATCCAATTATCAGTAATTGTTCGGTGAAGCTTGACCCATCCTTCTGCCATTTAAATCACCACCTTACAAGTCGTTCATACTTGTAAAACCGGTTATTCGTTGATTTGCCCGGCAATACTCACAAGTTCCACAAGCTTCTGGTTTTTCTTCACCCATTTTTATCCGTTGAATACGATCGATGTTATCTCTTAAGTTGATTAACTCAAATGACATTTTGTCCTCGTCCAGCGTGATCAACTTCGCTTCGCTTGGTGTCTGCTTAGAAACTGTAGCGATTATAGGAACGAAATCTTTACCGTATTGTTGTTTGAGTAATTCGCAATAAACAGCCATCTGCAAGACGTACCCAAAATTCTCAATGAAGGTGCACCGTTGACCGTAAATCTCATTCCATTTTCTTTCATGAATATCTTTACTTGTTTTGATATCTACGAAATAGTCATCTTCAAGATTTAAGCAATCAATTTTCCCCTTCCACTCGACACCAAATAGTTCCCCAGTTACGATCACTTCTTTTTCGCCTTGATATAAATTCAAGAACGCATCTTCGACAATCAGTCGATCAATCATCTGTTCAGCAATCTTGAAATCTTTCAAAAGTCCATAAGGTTTTCTAGAAGAAAACATCCTGTCTTTATTTTCTTCCTTAAATTTTTCATGAACAGCTAGATCCTCAAAATAAGAATGAACGTAGTTTCCAACTAATAAAGCAATTGGATCTGATGAAGGTTGCCAATCACCTTTTAGTTTGGCTAAAGCGGCCGCAGGACATTTGAGGAAATTTTTGTATTGAGATACCGACATGTATTGCCAGTCCGCTTCATTGCTATAGTAATTATCATCAATGAGCTTGATCTTAGAACGGGTAATCTTCTTCTGGGAGGATTCCTTCATCTTTGACACCTTCCTCTCTGTCAAAGTTAGGAATGATACCAAGATCACCTTGAACAGGTTCTGCTTCTTCGGCTGCTTTTTCTAACGATTCCAAATCAATCGGTTGTTCGTCCAACTCCTGTTCAACAGCTTCTTTCGGTTTCATCAATTCTTCGATTGGTGCTGATTCTTCAATCGGCTCTGCTTGCTTAATGCCCATTTTCTGTTTTAGTTTGTTTTCGATTGCTTGAACCTTAACCGGTTCTGCAGGTTTAATTTCACGATCATCAAATTCATTTTCAAGTGTTTCTTTTGCAGCTTGAACGAATAAATCATTGTCATTGCTCGTGTTGATTAAAGCTTTAGCTGCTCGGTTGATTACTGTACGCTTTGCCATTTCTTCCGGAAATTCTTTTTGAGGTCCAGATCCCTTTATTTTTGACTTAGCCCAACTCTGATCAATTTGCTTCTTGGTCATGACCGTTGTGGTTTCTTTGCCATTAGCAAGCTTGATCACTACATAAGCAGCAACAATTTC
This sequence comes from Enterococcus casseliflavus NBRC 100478, assembly GCF_001544095.1. GTDB lineage: Bacteria > Bacillota > Bacilli > Lactobacillales > Enterococcaceae > Enterococcus_D > Enterococcus_D casseliflavus. The sequence continues at coordinate 85,854 of NZ_BCPT01000009.1, forward strand.
GTTATCCAGATTTTCAAAACTGGTTTCATGTTTAGTGACTACCATGTTTGGTCCATCCATACCCACTTGAAAATCATCGCCTTTTCGTACGACTACAGGGGTAATATCAGCTCCACCTGTAACACGATCAAGAACTGCCATGGTGCCAAAATATGAACGCATAAGCTGTACTTTGTTTCCATACTTGATGAAGTAGCACTGTTTCTTCGCAGGCGATAATCCTTGGATAACCATATCCAACAAAGCATTAGAAATTGATGTTTTCGTTTCTTGGTTGTTAGCAGCCGCTTGAAGCAAGTTACCTGCTGTGTTATTTGTAAGCTCGAAGAAAGCACTCTTCAATGCATTCTGTGGGCTGTAATTTGGCGGCATTTCTAATCCTTGATCTTTTAACCGATCTAAATTGCCAATTACTTGCTCGTCTAATGAACGTTGCGTTGTTTGAGTTAAATCATTTGCCATTTTTAAATTCCTCCAATATTTATTTTTCTGTAATTTTCGTTTACGTAGTCGATAATCTGATCTTCGTGAACTAAACCCAAATCAGTTGTGTAGACGATGTCGCCTCTGTAAAGTGGTTCGCCTTTCCAATCAACAGCAATCTGATTTGGTTCAATTTCAGGCTGTTGACGAGCGCCTAATGAATCGAAATCATTCATGGCGATCACCAGCGTAAAAGATCATTTTTCGCAATTCGGATTTCAAATCCTCAATTCGTTTTTCACAGGATTCCGTAATCAAATCCCTGATTTGACCTTGAATATCTGTGATTCCTAAATCTTGTTCAATATAAACTCGATGGCATCTAGACTTGGCATCTTCTTTAAAAAAACCACTGCCCATGAAATGAGTAGAAATGCCTATTTCAATATCATTCATTAATTCATTACTGACAGGATGCAACGCAGGTGTTTTTAGACTTATTAGCAAATCTTCCGCCTCGTTGATTTGATCAATAATGTGTTCCATTTTTCTTATCTGTTTTCTCGCTCCTTCTACCACGCCCATTGCAATCCCTCCTAGAATTCCCAAAACAATTTGTAACGTCCGTCTTGTTCTACCAGATTGTCCACACCTTCATTCTGAAGTTGAGACAAGAATCCTGGCGTTAATCCTTTACTAGCAATTGTGATGCTTGTGCGCCCTTGGCTAGCGGCAGTCATGATGCTATCAATTACTCGCTCTTGAGCGTTCCCAAGCATTGCTGTATAGATGTCATCGTTAAGTCCTGTAATAGTAATCATTTGAAAATTTCTCCTCTCGTGCTACAATGTATCCAGATATGTTTCGTATGCGACTCTATGCTTGCTGGCGGAGTCGCTATTTTTTTGTATATAATTTCTTAATCTCCTTGAGATGTCTGCCGCATTTCGTGCAGTAGGGACCTTTCCACGGCTCACATTTTTTTAATTCCGTAGCATTGATAAGCGTCTTTCTATTGCAGCTCTTGCATTGAAACTGATGAAGCTGTTCTTCTAGCATCGTTTTGTACTCCTCTCCTTAACCACTTCTTATAGGCAATCTCGTCATACTTGAAAAACCACCACATGATTGACACTGGTAATGATATGACTGCCCAATCTGGCAATTGACGATGGTTTCCGAACCAAACGCCCAAGAAAAATATAGTGATGATGAATGCTGATCTTCGTAAACCTTTCATAAAATCACCTCAATTCTATTTGCCGATTCAACCGATTCTGATAAATCAACTCTTGATAACTCCTCAATTCCCGAATTGATAAATCTCGTTGTGTTTCAGTCAGTGGTACTTTCCGATCGTTAAGTTGATCGTGTAAGGTTCTCATCTTTTCTTTGATGAGACCGTGGATCATAAGTTCTTGTTGTAAGTTGTAGTTCATGCTGTAGCATCACCAAGCACTTCGTGTGGAGATAATTTCTTGGTTAGATACTTGTTAGTATCTTTCCACTTTAAGAACCATAAGAATGTTTGGTAATGAATAAACGTGGTTGAAGGTCCCGGGCGAAGCAAACCTTCTGCAAATTCAGGAATTTCGTCCATCTCCTTGCAGTATTGCAGCAAAGCCGATTTTGACATTCCATGAAATTTTTCTAGGATAAGTCCTTGACGATACCAATCATCAGGATTTGCTTCTTTTTCAGCAGATATGATCAATTCTTTTAATGTCGGCTTTTTCAATTCGATCCCTCCTACCTGATTTTGTAATGAGCAATAATGTTTGTGATTTGTTTCGGATGTTTTTCTGGATTGTTTAAAACTCTCCGTAGATATTGTTCAGACACATTTAATGCACTTGCTACATCAGGGATAAGCCATCCTTGTGTATCGAAATAGTCCAAGATCTTTTGAACAGTTTCCTTTGAAGTTGCCATTCTATTCACCTCACTTGTCAAAATACGAAACAAGTTTAACAACTGTTTAATAAATTATGTTGACTACTATTAACATGAGTGTTAAAATTAGTCCATAGCTAAATAAGACATATAAACATTGATTTAAAAGCTTTCTTGGCGGTTGGCATTTATTAATCAACGGTGTTTTTGTTGTCTTTATAGTTGTTAAACTTGTTTACAAGAACTATATTAACATTGATGTTTATTATGGTCAACTATTTTTAACATCAAAGTTTATTTTTCTTGTGATTTTTAAGGAGAATATTGATATGACGGTATTTGACAAGATAAAATATTTAGCAAAATTGCGAGGAAAATCTCTAAATCAAGTAGAGGAAGATCTTGGATTATCCAAAAATGTGCTTTACCGAATGAAAAATTCTAATAACCCAACAAAAGAGCGGCTGGAACTTTTAGCAGATTACTTTGACGTGTCTGTGGACTATTTGCTTGATAGATCCAAAGATAGAGATCGTAAATTGGGGGCAAAAGGAGAATTGTTAGCTGCGCACATAGATGACGATGTCCCAGATAAGGATATGCAAGATATATTGAACTACATTGAGTATAGAAAAAATAATCCACTATAAATTAAAGTAGGTGAGCTGATGCAGGTTTATGAGGAATTGATGCTGAAGTTTCCAGAGTTAAATTACAAATTCGATCCACTAATGCCCCTTCATCAAAAAGGGATGATTCACGGTTCGATTGTTTATCTGAATCCCCAACAGAATTACGAAGAATTAAACTCTACTGTTGCCGAAGAAATTGGACATTATTTAACAGGTAGCGGAAATATAATTGAGCAAGATACTCCTGAAAAAAGAAAACAAGAGCAAAAGGCAAGAGACACAGGAGCCACCATTCTTGTTACACCTGGAGATATTCTAGATTGTTTTGAAAGTGGATGCGTTAGTGTTTGGGAGTGTGCTGAACACCTCAGCATAACTGAAAAAACATTTAAAGCCGCTATTAAATATTATGCAAGGAAGTACGATGGTATAAAAACTGAAAATAAATACACTATACTTTTCAATTTAAACGGTACAGTAAGTGTATTTAAAAGCTTCTATTAAAAAAGCCCAATCGAAGGCTCAACTTCGATTGGGCCACTCATTTCTGAGTGATTACAAAATTATTATATCAAAGAAATGAGGAAAAGAAATGAAAAAAGTAGTTTACGGGTTGCTGTTTAGTGTGTTAATTCTTTCTGGGTGCAGTGGTCAAGGTGGTGACGCAGGAGGATCCAATGATTCAGATTTACAGGATACAGTGAATAGTTTAACAACCGAGAATTCAAAACTGAAATCAGAAAACAGTGAGCTATCTGAACGAATAGCAAATTTTGAGAATTTATTCGAAGGTACATCTGCTACCCAAGAAGATGGTAGCTCATCATCATCGACGAGTTCATTTAAATATGGAGAACCTGCTGACTTTACAACTAATGAAAGGATTACTGTTACGGAAGTAAAAGCAGACGATTCAGTATCTTTAAACGATCCTAAAGAGGGTGAGCATCCTGTTGTTGTAACAGCTATAGTAGAAAATACTTCGAACGAACCAATAGACTTTAATGCGCAAACATTCGATCTGTACGATGGAAACTCAGAATTAGCGACTTTCGATGCTTCGACATATTCAAATAATATTCCTAATTCTATTGCAGGTGGTAAAAAAGCAACAGTGGTTATGCACTTTTCTTCCAAAGGGAATGCACCATATTCCGTTACTTACGGTCCTGCTACATGGGATGAATAAATAAAAAAACACGCCCCTCCTTCTTGGCAGACAGGGGGCGTGCAAACAGAAAATAACCAATAGGTTACGCCTATTGTATCAGAAAATAGGAGTTGTTTAAAGTGTGGATTGAGAAACTAGCGGATGGGAAATTCAAGTATGTAGAAAGATATAAAGATCCGTATTCTGAGAAGACCAAAAAGAAGAGTGTTATACTCACAAGCGATTCTGCTCAAGCCTCTAACAAGGCACGTAAGCTATTAGAAATAAAGATTAACGAAGCGATTAATGAGAAGAAAAAAGAGCGGATTATGTTTCATGATGCGATTGATCAATGGTACGAAGGGCATAAAAAGCCGCTTAGAAATAGTTCCAAAATGGCGTATAACGCAACAATAAAATCAGTTAAAGGTATGATTAGTGCCGATGTTTGGGCAGACAACATTGACGCTCCCCTTCTTCAGACTGCATTCAACAAACTTGATTACTCGGATGAGTACCTAAGTACAATAAAATCTATATTCAACATGGTATTTGAATACGCTCGTAGAATGGGCTACGTGGATTTTAATCCAATGGCTGACGTTATTATCAAGAAAAGACCAAAAACCCGTGAGGACTTCAAGAAGCTCGAAAACAAGTACTTAGAACGTGAAGAAGCTGAGAAATTAATTGAGGAACTCTATCGCAGGCCATCAACTTATCGTTTGGCTAGACTGGCTGAATTTATGTTCTTAACTGGTATGCGAGTTGGTGAAGCTACAGCAATGCAGCCAAATGATTTTGACTTAGGTAATCGGCAAGCTCATGTAAATGGATCAATAGACCGAACCGAAGGCTATCGCAAAGGTATTAAAGGACCCGTTAAAACAAACGCATCTTATAGAACGATTGATATTACCAAAAGGACAATTGATCTCGTTCAACGAACCATTGATGAGGTGAATTTTGATGCTATTGAGAATCCTAAATTTGAAAAATTGAACTATCTGTTTGTAACCAAGAATGGCGTTCCCGTTCAAATTAATTCTTTCAACCTCGGATTGAAAAAAGCTGGAGCAAGAGTTGGACTTGAACATAAGAATTTATCCTCACATATTTTTCGTCACACTCATATTTCTTGGCTTGCCGAAAAAGGCTATCCGTTAAAAGCAATCATGGATCGAGTTGGTCATGAGGATTCCAAGATTACAAATCAAATTTATACACACGTCACTAAAAATATGCGTGCAAATATACTGGAAGATTTGGAAAAGGATGGACTTTAAACTACAATTTATTGCCCCTTTCTTGCCCCTTCAAGCTATATGTATAAGACAAAACCCGTTAGAGCCTTAGAGCCCCAACGGGTTTTTAATGAAGTTATTTCACTGCGTCTTTAAGAGCTTTACCTGGTTTGAATGCAGGTACTTTGCTAGCAGGGATCTTGATTTCTTCACCAGTTTGTGGGTTGCGTCCTTTGCGTTCTGCACGAGAACGAACTTCAAAGTTACCAAAGCCGATCAATTGAACTTTTTCACCGTTAGCTAAAGCGTCTTGAATTGTTGAGAATACAGCGTCTACTGCTGCAGTTGCGTCTTTCTTAGTTAAGTCAGTAGCTGCTGCAACTTTTTCGATTAATTCTGCTTTATTTGCCATGGATGGTTTCACCTCCTGATATTTTTTTTGATGTCATGCATCAACAAAAATCTTGAGTGGTCCAAGGTTTTTGTCAAATATTGATTACCATCAATATTCTGATATAACGTTATCATAAGAACCTTGTAATATCAAGGATTTTAACGTTTTTAGGGGGTTTTTTTTTTGGTTTTTTCCCATTTTTCTAGAAAAGGACAGATTTCTTTGTAAAAAGAAACAAAGTATGATAAAATCTCTATTTTCTTCTGCGAGGAATGATCCGAATCGGCGTTCCTTCAAAAGTGAATGCCTTGCGGATTTGATTTTCTAAGAAACGTGCATAAGAGAAATGCATCAGTTCTTCTTCGTTGACAAAAATAACAAAAGTTGGCGGTTTGACAGCTACTTGCGTCGCATAAAAAATCTTCAAACGTTTGCCTTTGTCTGTTGGGGTTGGGTTGATCGCCACAGCGTCCATAATGACGTCATTCAACAACGCAGATGGAATACGCATGTTTTGATTCATGCTGACTTCTTCAATCAATTGCGGCAGCTTATTCAAGCGCTGTTTCGTCACTGCGGAAACAAAAATGATTGGCGCGTAATCCAAATATTGGAATTCATCTCTGATTTCTTCTTCAAAATCACGCATCGTATTCGTTTCTTTTTTCAATGTATCCCATTTATTGACAACAATAATGATTCCACGGCCTGCTTCATGGGCATAGCCAGCGATCCGTTTGTCTTGCTCGCGAATCCCTTCTTCGGCGTTCAAGACCATCAAGACGACGTCTGAGCGTTCAATGGCCCGCATCGCCCGCATCACACTGTATTTTTCAGTAGACTCGTAGACCTTCCCTTTTTTACGCATCCCTGCCGTATCAATCATGGTAAATTCTTGACCGCTTTCGCTGGTAAAATGGGTATCGATCGCATCACGAGTCGTTCCTTCGATATCAGAAACGATCACTCGCTCTTCCCCAAGAATTGCATTGATCAAAGAGGATTTACCGACATTTGGTCGACCAATCAAACTAAACTTGATGATGGAATCATCTTCTTCTTCTGCTTCATTGGTGAAGTGTTTGACAGCTTCATCAAGGACATCCCCGATCCCTAATCCATGACTTCCTGAGATTGGGTATGGATCGCCTAGACCCAAACCATAAAATTCATAGATGTCGGTACGCATCTCGGGATTATCAACTTTGTTGACGGCTAAAATCACGGGTTTATTGCTTTTGTACAGCAAACGAGCCACAAGCTCATCAGCATCGGTTACTCCTTCACGAGCACTCGTAATAAAAACAATGACATCTGCTTCATCGATGGCGATTTCTGCTTGATGCTTGATTTGATCCATAAACGGCTCATCACTTAAATCGATCCCACCTGTATCGATCACGCTAAACTCACGGCCTAGCCATTCACCAGTGGCATAAATACGATCTCTGGTCACTCCTGGAGTATCCTCAACGATCGAAATTCGTTCTCCAGCTATCCGGTTGAAAATGGTCGATTTCCCCACATTCGGACGTCCAACGATCGCTATTGTTGGATTTGACATTTTTTACCCTCCATTTAAAAAAGCAGTCCTTGTACGCTGCTTCTTGTATTCAATCTTACTTAGTTTACCTAAAGCCATGGAAAGTTGCAAGCTTTCCTGACAAACAAAAAACCAGCTTATAACAAATTCAAACATCGAATCGTTATAAGCTGATGGCATACAATTACTCTTCGTCGCTGTCTTTTAAGGCATCGCCTAAGATATCACCCATAGTAAAACCAGTTGATTCTTCTGGCAATTGATAATCATCCTCTGAAACCTCTTGTGTTTCATTGGTGTTTTCGGCTTTTTCTAATGCTTTGATACTTAATGCGATTCGGTGTTCTGAAGGGTTCACTTCAAGCACTTTCACTTGCACTTCATCACCTTCTTGTAAGACTTCATGTGGTGTCGCAATGTGTTTATGGGAGATTTGTGAAATATGGATCAGCCCTTCAACACCTGGGAAGACTTCCACAAACGCACCGAAGCTTGTCAAGCGTTTAATAGTCCCCGTCAAGACACTGCCAACAGCCGCTTGCTCTTCAATATTGGTCCAAGGTCCAGGCAATGTGTCTTTGATCGAAAGTGACACACGTTCTTTGTCTGCATCAACAGATAAGATACGCACATTGACGGTATCGCCAACAGATAAAACATCACTCGGTTTGCCAACATGTCCATGAGAAATTTCAGAGACATGGACAAGTCCATCGATGCCGCCAAGGTCTACGAAGGCACCAAAGTCGGTCAAACGCGCTACTTTTCCTTCTACTTCTTGTCCTTCATATAAATCAGCTAATAAAGCTTCTTTTTGTTTTGCTTTTTCTGCTTCGACAACTGCTTTATGAGAAAGGATCAAACGGTTTTCTGAAGGCTCGATCTCAACGATTTTGAAGGTCAATGTTTTCCCTTTGTAATCTTCGAAATCCGCAACAAAATGGTCTTCGACCATTGATGCTGGGACAAACCCACGAACACCTACATCAACCACTAACCCGCCCTTAACGACGTTGGTGACTGGTGCTTCAATGATTTTTCCTTCTTGGAAATCTTTTTCGATATCTTCCCAAACTTTTTTCGCGTCTAAGCGACGTTTAGAAAGGAGATAGCTGCCGTTTTCTTTGTCTTTACCAATTGCTGAAATCACAACCAATTCTAAGACATCCCCAACTTTGACTGCTTCGTTGATGTCTTCAACAGGTAAAGTTGATAATTCTTTTGCAGGAACAACGCCTTCAACGCCGGCGCCTTCGATCCCTACGATCGCTTGTTTATCCTCAATGGCCAATACCTCACCTTTAACGATATCTCCAACTTTTACTTCTTGGAAATTGTCTAAAGCGGCTTCCATTGATTCATTTCCACTCTCAACCTGATTATTTTCAAATTCTGTCATCTCTCATGTCCTCCTAACCAACAATTCTGCAATAATTGCACTACATCTTTTAGTTTAAAATAGAATGAAAAAAAAATAAAGCGATTTCTCTTATTTTCCTAAAAAACTACGGTTTTTTCGTTAAAAAAGTCTTTTCACCTCTGTTTTCTTACTCACTTTCATCTTTTGGTTTCGAAAAATAAAAAAACAATGGGGAACACCCATTGTTTTTGTTAATCAATTTTTTCTTTGATGGTTTTTTTGATTGCTTCGACGACTTGCTCGATCGTTAAACCAGACGTATCGATTCGAACCGCATCCTCCGCTTGTTTCAAAGGGGAGACTTCTCTGTGAGAATCCAGATAATCTCTTTGCTGGATCTCTTCTTTCAACGTCTCATAATCGGTTTTGATCCCTTTTTGCTGATTTTCTTTAAAACGGCGCTGTGCGCGTTCTTCCACACTTGCTACCAGAAAAATTTTGACTTCTGCTTGTGGTAAAACCGCCGTACCAATATCGCGGCCATCCATCACGACACCGCCATCTTTAGCGATCATCTGCTGTTGTTGGACGAGTTTTTCGCGGATCGCAGGGTATGCCGACACCTTCGAAACTGCGTTGGTTACTTCTGGCTGACGGATCGCTTCTGTGACTTGCTCTCCTCCCGCAAAGACCTCTTGACCGTGTTCAGTCGGTTCAAAAGTGATGGGGTATTGATCGATCAAAGCAGCGATCGCCGCTTCATCTTCAAGTGAACAGCCCGTTTTTAAAGCTAAATACGTGATGCTTCGATACATGGCACCGGTATCCGTATAAATAAATCCCAGGTCATTCGCGATGATTTTTGCCACTGTGCTTTTCCCAGATGACGCAGGACCATCAATAGCGATGTTGATTTTTTTCATTTTTCTTACTCCTCGTTTCCCAACGATGTGTATTCCTTCATCGTTTCTGCTTATCGTCCACCTTGGCTTCTCTCTTTCAAGAAAAAAAACCGCCAAAGCGGTTTTTTATTTAACTCTTAACGTGTCGCCAGGGTAAAGCATGTAGTTGTTCGGATCAATCCCATTTAATTGATATAGGGTTTCAACTGAGATACCTGTACGAGCTGCCACTTGTTCAGGACCTTCACCTGCTTGCACAGTGGTATACTGTTCATTACCAGCAGCGCCTTGCCCTTGGTTATTTTGGGTAGTATCTTGTCCAGCATTGTTTTGTTCTTGTGCCGGCTCACTGCTTGAAGGTGTTGATGAAGCTGGCGCAGAAAAACTGCTAGAAGAACTTGATTCACTTGTTGACGAACTCGTTTCACTTGTCGATTCCGTAGTGGATGATTCCGTCGTTGATGATTCGGTTGTTGAAGACTCTGTCGTACTTTCTACAGTACTGCTCGAACTTGCTGTGGTTGGGGCATCATTGTTATGGTTCAATACCCAAATACCGGCACCAACCGGAATTGCCACGATCAAGAAAAGCAAAACTAAAACGATCGTCAAAAAGAGTGAATTCCCACGCTTTTGTTTTCTTTGTTGGGATCTTGATGCAGAATCATCGTATTCTGTATCATAGATTGGTTGTTCCCACGGTTCTTGATTTTCTGAATTGTAGTCATTGTCTTTCTTGCTCACTCGTATTCCCTCCTAGTTTCCTTCCGATGTATTATACCATAGGTAAATAAAAACTGTCCTACAAAATACGATTCAATTTATATCTTTAAAAATTTTTATTAAACGTTCCTGCCAATGATGGGCTTCCTTTTTCTCGGGCAGCTGTTCTTCACCCGCTATTTCGATCCCGTCATTGTCGCAACAATAAGGATTCTCCTGGGCTTCCTCTCCGAAATGCGCCAGTAAAAATTGTCGGCGACAACCTGTAAAATGAATATAAGCCAACATTTTCTGTAATTGTTCTTGTTTTTGCTGTTCATTGCGTTTTAATGTTTCCAGCCAAAAGGAAGTTCCCAACTCTTTCATTTTTTGCTGCCACTTTTCTTGCAACGGTGTCAAGGGTTCTTTCCTCTTCTCCTGAACCATTCGTTCTAAAGCAAGGCGTTCTTCTTTGTTTTCTCGCTGAAAGAAGTAATGGATCTGCTCATCATGTTCCTGATAAAGCAAAATCGCATTGCTTTGTTTGCCGTCACGACCAGCTCGCCCGATTTCTTGACTGTAATTCTCTAATGAATCAGGTAGATCATAATGGATCACAAAGCGAATATCTTCCTTATTGATCCCCATCCCAAACGCATTGGTAGCAACGAGTAATTTTAATTTATTCTGAGAAAACTGCTGCTGCAACGTTTTTCTTTGATCACTCGCGAGACCACCATGATAATAGCCTACCAAATAGCGCTGACGCAGTTTGTTATAGACTTCTTCGACTTTGCTTCTTGTGGAACAGTAGATGATCCCAGCCCCGCCTAAGCGGCTGAGATAGTCTGCTAATGCCGCATCTTTGTCTGTCGTTTGCTCTACGAACAAGCCGATATTGCTGCGGTTCATCGAATAACGGTAGACATTGGCGTTCTTTGCTAATAATACTTGCCGTATGTCTGCTTCCACTTGTGCTGTTGCTGTAGCCGTCAATGCTAACGTAACGGGTGCCTTCAAGCGTTTCTTTACTTCACCAAGCTGCAAGTACTCTGGTCGAAAATCAATGCCCCATTGCGAAACACAATGGGCTTCATCCACCACGAGCATGGCGATCTTAACCTGTTCCAATTGATGCAAAACAGCTTCTTGTACGATCATTTCTGGACTTAAAAACAAAAACTTGTACTTCTGCAAATGCTGCATCACATACTGGCGATCAGCAAGGTCCAATTGACTATTAAACGCAATCGCGCGTTTTTCCCCTTGCTTTTGTAAGCCGTAGACTTGATCTTCCATCAAAGAGACTAACGGCGAGATAATGATCACGATCCCGTCTACTAGGTACCCTGGCAGCTGATAGCACAGACTTTTGCCATTCCCAGTAGGCAGAATCGCTAACGTATCTTGCTGTGCTAAAACACTTTCGATGACTTCTTTTTGTCCTTGGCGGAATGTTTTGAAACCAAAATACTGATTCAGTGCATCTTCTAACATCGAATCCCCCGCTTCTGAGCAATCTGTAACAAACGAATCGTCAAAAAATCAGTCGTAAGAAGCGCCTGTAATTCTTGATAGCTATTTTTCCAAGAAGCTTCTGGCAGCTTTTTCAACAACGCTGTATCAAAGCGCTGAAAAGGAAACGTTGGATCAAGCAATGCCCACTCAATCAAATGATCATTAACAGTTCCTCGTTTGATCCTTCTTTTTTCCATAATCTGCTCGACAGAATCGCCTCGCAAAAACAATGATCGGCTTTCCACCATGCTTTGGTTTAAATTTCTCTTTAGAAAAGGCGACAATCCTCGAAACAGGATCGTCAGGGGCGTTTTTTCGATCAAGGTTAAAAATTGATGGATCGAAGCTCCTACATAAAGAGTGTCCCAAGGCTTACTTTGAACATTTTCTGGTAAAAGCTGAAAAAACGCCTGCCCTAGAATATCTGGACCCGATAAGGTGCCCGCTAAAAAATCTGCCACTTCTGCGGGAAGCTGGTCAAAAATTGCTGATAGCTCTTGATACAGGCACTTTTTGATGTCAGGATCGTGACGGATCAGCTGACGGACAGGTTCTGTATAGAGTGGCGTGTTTTCAACGGGAATATACTGATTGGTCACGCCTTGATACGCAGCTGCTTGAACCAGCAGCCGAACAAAACGCCAAGCCTCCTCCGTCGTTCGTCCATAACGAAAGTAATTCGCATACCGCAACAATCGTTCACCTGGCTGCTGGCTGTTTATAGCGGTCGTTTTGAGCAGCAGACCATCTGAATCTCGACTTAGAGCCCCTCGTTGGATCAAGTCAGCGAGCGTCTGTTGATACGCTTTCTCATTCAACTGGGGCAACGATTGAAAGAGACCTAAGCGATCATAAAAAAAGGCATAACTCAAGACAGAGCTAGTACGCTTACCAATGAGAATTTGATAAAGTGTTGATGGGCGCAGCTTGTCAGTATCAGAAAACAGCGCTAAAATAAAAGAATCCATATTTCCCCTCCAGAAAGGACTAAAAAATGTCACAACGCTGTAAAATTATTCCTGAGCGCTGCATTGCTTGTGGCCTATGTGCGATCTATGCCCCCGAGATCTTCGATTATGATGAAGACGGGATCGTTTTATTTGCCCAAGAACCGAATGCTCGGCAACAGTTTATCATAGAAGACCAACAAGAAAAAGTCAAAACTGCTTATCGTAAATGCCCTACCCGTGCGATTATCATGGAAAAATAAAAAAAGCCGACCTGCCATTGACAGACCTTTCGTCTGCAACAGCAAGTCGGCTCATTTTTTTATTTTCCTATAGCAGAATGATGGGGCTGCTTACGAGCCAACCATGGCAGCAGTTTGGCGTGAAGTGCTAAAAAGACAGCACTGACGATTGCGCCTTTGACCAAATTGAAAGGTAAGATCCCGATCGCCACATATTGCGGCAAAGACATTCCTAAAAATTGATCGGCTGTGACCCCGAAAAAGCGCAGGTAAAGCGGTGTGATCACAAATAGGTTCGCCACACTCATAAAAATCGTTACCGACAAGATACCGCTGATGACACCAACCATTTTGTTTTTGGTGTGAATACCTTTGCGGAAAAAGTAGTACATTGGCAAAGTAAAGGCACATGATGCTAAAAAGCTTGCCGTATCCCCCACCATATCAGTAGGTGAAAAACCAGATAAGAACAAATGCAGCACCGAACGAATGAAAGCAGTCAATACCCCGCTCCAAGGACCAAATAAAAACATCATGATCATCACGGGAATATCACTAAAATCGATCTTTAAAAAGCTGAATGCTGGGAAAATCGGAAAAGCGATAAATTGCAAAATTGTTCCCATAGCAGCACACATGGCGATCGTCACCATTTTTCTTGTTTTGTTGTTCATCAGTATAAATCCTCCTAAGTTCAGGATTCCTCTTCAAACGAACCTATTAAATTTCCTCGGCTTTCTTGTCGGCGCCAGACAAAAAATGCCCTCTTTTTTCCACAGGGAAAAAAGAGGGCATTCGAAATAGCCATAAGCAAATCAAATACGCTCTATCTTCTTTATCCAGACTGTACTGTCGGTATCGGAATTTCACCGATTCAGCTATTTCCGAAGAAATAGGTCGTGGACTATAACCACCGGTCGGGAATTGCACCCTGCCCCTGAAGACGAACCTTTATTCTATTTATTACATGTTCTATTATACACAAAATCTAAAAATTAACAATAGTTACGTTTTCAGATACTTTTCAACTATTTTGCACTATTTTTCAGCTGACTGACTTCCTTCTTCGACAATTCTCGATATTCCCCTGGACGAAGACCTTTCAAATCTAACGGACCATAATTTTCCCGTTTTAATTTTTGCACAGGCAAACCAACTGCTTTTAACATATTTTTGACTTGATGGTTGCGTCCTTCGTGGATCGTCAATTGCACAATACTAGATTGCGCTGTTTGGTCTGTCGACAAGATCTCAAAGCGAGCAGGTGCCGTCTTACGACCTTCGATCCGAATCCCTTTTGTCAATGGAAGCAGCTGCTTTTTATCCGCAATCCCTTTGACTTTGGCAACGTACACTTTGTCGACTTCGTGTTTCGGATGCATCAGTGTCTGTGACAATTCCCCATCATTTGTCAGCAATAACAAACCAGAGGTATCATAGTCCAAGCGCCCGACGGGATACACCCGTTCAGGAACTTCAGCAAAATAATCCAAAACGACTTTGCGCTTTTTATCATCCGTTACAGCTGAGATCACACCACGAGGTTTGTAGAATAGATAATAGACGTGTTGTTCTTGTTCGATTGGTACACCATCGACTTCAACAACATCTTTTGAGCTAACTTGGACCCCTAATTCTTTGATCACTTGCCCGTTGACACGCACTCGGCCTTCAGTTATCAATCCTTCAGCTTTTCTTCTTGAGGTGATGCCAGCATGGGCAATCACTTTTTGCAAACGTTCCATCTTCATTCTCCTTCTGTTTCTGCTTGTTTGTAGCGGTCGTAAAAAAGATCAAACGGTGCATCTTCTTCAAGTTCATCTTCCATGGATTGGATATCGGGTAATTCAGCCAAACTTTTTAAGCCAAAATAATCCATAAAGTATTCCGTCGTACCATATAGGATCGCTCGTCCTGGTCCGTCAACGCGGCCTTTTTCTTCAATCAGTCGTTTTGCCACCAATTTTTGAACCGATCCGCTAGATTGGACGCCGCGGATCTCTTCTACTTCCATCCGAGTGATCGGCTGCTTGTAAGCAATGATCGACAACGTTTCTAAAGCGGCCTGAGACAACGAGCTGCCCATCGGTGATTCAGCATATTTCTTCAATAAAGGGGCAAATTGTTTCTTGGTGGTCAAAATAAAATGATTGCCCACTTCAAGAATATGCAACGCAGTATGTTCATTTTCTTCATATTGCTGATTTAGTTCCTGCAAATGCTGATAGACACTGGCAGTATTGCTTTTGACTAAGTAACTCAATTCTTCAAGTCCGATCCCCTCATCACCGACGACGAATAAGATCGCTTCTAATTCACTATATTTACTCATCTTCTTTACCTGTTGGATAGAGCAGAATCGACGCATAATTGTCTGATTGCTCTACTCGAATCGTTCCTTTTTTCATTAATTCTAACAGTGCCATAAAGGTCACCACAACTTCTGTTTTATTGTAGGTCGTAAAAAACGAATCAAAGCTGCGGCCTTTTTTAGCACTGACATGTTGCATCTCCAGCTGAATCGCCGCCATCTTTTCATCGATGGTGCTTTCATCAGGAGAAATTTTGGTTTCTAGTACTTGGCGATTTTTCTTTTTCTCGATCATTTTTTGAAAAGCCAAAAAGAGATCGATCGTATTGAATTGATTGGCTCTTAACTGATCTTCTTCCTCTTTGTATTCATCGACATCCATCGGATCTTTCGTATAATACAAACTGCGCTCTTCCGCTTTTTCGGAAAGCTGCTCGGCTGCATACTTAAATTTGCGGTATTCTAGCAGCTGTGCCACCAGCATATCCCGTGGATCTTCTTCGTACTCTTCCACTTCAGCAATCAGCTCTTGTTTCGGTAACAGCATCTGGCTTTTGATCGCCATCAGAGTTGCCGCCATGACTAAATATTCACCAGCGACTTCTAATTCTAAAATTTTCATGGCATGGATATACTGCATGTATTGTTCGGTGATGGTTGCAACTGGAATGTCATAAACATCGATTTCCAGTTTTTTGATCAAATGAAGCAGCAAATCCAACGGTCCTTCAAAGACAGCTAATTTTATTTTGATTTCTTCCATTCCATCCTCGATTTCTAGGCGCGCGGAAAGTGCTGCTTGTACACTTCCGTCATCCGTTTCTTCGTTATATGCGTGTAAATCTGAGTGGTCGAGATATCTGCGTGTCCTAACAGCTCTTGAACCGTTCGCAGATCTGCGCCGTTTTCTAATAGATGAGTCGCAAAACTATGGCGCAGCGTATGGGGAGTCACATTTTTGGTGATCCCAGCTTGTCGAACCAAGGCTTTTAAATTTTTCCAGATCCCTTGACGAGACAGCTGCGTACCGTGGTTGTTTACAAACAGGTGGCTTTCATCCGGTGTTTTTCTCGTCAAATACGGACGTGCATCGCTGAGATATGTTTCGATCCATTGAATCGCTAAATCCCCTAGTGGGACGATCCGTTCTTTGTCGCCTTTCCCGGTTGTTTGCAACAAGCCCATACTTAAATGCAAATCATTCAATTTCAAACCGATCAACTCGCTGACGCGCAAGCCTGTCGCATACATCACTTCCAAAATCGCTCGATCACGAATACCCAACACCGCTCGCGTATCTGGTGTTTCGATCAAGCGCTCCACTTCCTGCAAACTCAAAGTATCAGGTAGCTTCTGCTGTTTTTTCGGCGAATCAATATGCTGCATCGGATCATGATCTGTCAACCGTTCTTGACGCAAATATTGATGGAATCTTCGCAAACTGGAAACCATCCGAATCACGGTTGCCGAGGATTTTCCCGCCTCTTGCAGACTTTGCAAAAAAGACAAAACGATCACTCGGTCGATCTGTTGCCACTGCGTCACTTGTTTTTTTTGTAAAAACGCAAGATACTGTTGCAGATCCCGCTGGTAGCTGGCACGGGTATTTTGGGATAGCCCGCGCTCAATGGTCAAATAATGAAGATAATCAATAATTTGTTCGTTCATGGGGCTTCCTCTACTTTCAGCTTTTTTATCATATCAAATTCTGGCTCGTTTAGATAGTAGCTTGCCAACAAAAAAAGAGGCATCTACCCGTATCTTTTGCCCAAGGAAACACCCGAATCATAGCAGATTTTTTGGTTTCTTTCAAATTGGAAAAAAGAGCACTCTTCCTATTGAAACCATCTGACTATCATTCGGGTGATAACAAAATTTTTTCAAATTGCCCAGCTACAGACACTAGGCTTTGTTTTGGCATTTTTGGCAGACACCATGAAATGTCAACCGATGATCCTTTACTAAAAAATGGTACTTTTGTTCGACGATCTCTTCGACACTGCCCAACAGATCCTCTTCAACCTCTTCGATATTGCCGCATTCCAAACACAACAAGTGATGATGGAAATGTTTGGCGCCTTCTTTACGTAGGTCATAACGAGCGACACCGTCATTAAAACTGACTTTATCGACGATTTTCAAATCCGTCAAAATCTCCAATGTTCGATAGACGGTTGCTAAGCCAATCTCAGAATTTTTTTTGCGCACAAAGAAGAAAATCTCTTCGGCGGATAAATGATCTTTCTCATTTTCTAATAAGACCAACAACGTCGCTTCTCGCTGAGGAGTTAATTTGAACCCCGACTCGTGCAATTGTTTCTTGGTCTTTTTTAACGCTGCTGTTGTGTTCATAGTTGCCTCCGTATGCCGCTAATTTATAACGATTCTAATTTGAGTGAGAATCACTCAAGACAAACATTGTAATCATTATAAATTAGAACAGCAAAAGAAACAAGTATTCTCAATTAGGTTTTTTAACAAGAATCGTAAAGCCATCTTTTTGCTCAATCAAACGCTGTTTCATCAAGGTTCCTAACGCCCGTTTAAATTGGCCTTTACTAATACCAAAAGTTTGTAAAATCTCTTCTGGTGCTGATTTATCGGTAAAAGGAATTTTATTTTCTGATGCTCGTTCTAAAAAGGTTAGGACCATGGCGGCATCATTTGAAATCGCCTCGTGGGCTCTTGGTTTCAACGAAAGGTTCAAGACGCCATCTGGACGAACCCCAATCACTCGTCCTTTGACAACTTCCCCAAGACGCGGCTCTTGATAGCGCTCTGATGGGTGGACGAAGCCAATATAAAAATCATCCGTCAATAAGTAGGTTCCCGCTAGTTTTAAGCGATACACGGTACCTGTAACATCTTGATTCTTCATCTGTTCCGTACCATTCTTACTCAGTGCCTTGAAGATTTTCTCATCTGCTAACGAAGCCCATATACGCTCTTTGTCGTCGACGCGCAAGCTGACCATCAAACGATCGCCTTTTTTGGGCCAAAGTTCCCGCATTGTTGGCAATTCATCTAATGAAACCACCATGTCCTTGTCTTTTAAACCGATATCGACGAAAACGCCTAAGTCGCGACGGCTTCCTGTGACTGTACCAAAGGCATAATGCCCTTTGCGGCTTTTCGGAATATTCGTAGTGAGTACATTTTCTTGCTTTTGGTTTTGATAGCCAAACCCTTCGACGGCTTCACCTAAATGATGTTCGCCTTCTTCCTTGGCTAGTCGGAAGGTAACCCCGCCTTTTTGAACAAAATAATTCTGTTCATTTTCATCAATGATCAATCCGCTAAATACGGATGCTAATAAGTCTTTCATCTATTCTCTCCTTCTTCATAAAAACTGCCCGTTGCTAGAAAAAGAAACGCAGCAGTGCCATAGCAATAACACCTGTGATAACGATCTTCATCAAATCTTTTGTATAATACCCCACCAACAATGCTGGGATACAGGCAATAGTTTCTTTGACTTTCAAGATGGGAAATTGCCCTTCTCGAAAGATCAGCAAATTTTGAACCAACAATGCCGCCAAAATACACAACGGCAAGTAACTCAAAAAGATGGTGAAAGGTTTTGGAAATACGAGCTTTTTAGAAAATAAAAAAGGAACGATCCGCGGAATCCAAGTAACCAACCCACATGCTAGCATTAGTATAACAAAATTAGTCATGATGTGTCACCGTCCCAACCAAACATCCTGCCAAGGTCGCAGCAATTACCGCGATCTCAGCAGTAGAAAAACGCATAAATAAAATCAATGTCCCCACAACTGCCCCGAGTACTAAGAGCGTTTGCTGAGTTTTCTTCTTGAGTGGTCGCTCTACTTGAAATAAAAAAAGACCAACAAACATGGCTACCAAGGCAAAATCTAAGCCTAACGCTTCTGGATCTGGAATAAACGAGCCTAATAGTCCGCCCAAAAAGGTTGCGAAGATCCAACTCAAATACGCCATCACGTTCAACCCATGGGTCCATTTCGCTGTGACTGGTTTGTCTTGTTGCAGTGACGTCGTCAAAACGCCATAGGACTCATCAGTCAAAAGCGTCCCAATCCCAATAGCAGAAAGCAAAGGAGTCTTTTTAAAATAGGAAGCCACTGATAAGCTCATTAAGAAATGTCGTAAATTCACTAAAAAGACGGTTGCGACGATCGTCATGAAAGGTGCTTGAATCGCGAGTAATGCACAAATAATAAATTGAGCACTGCCTGCATAGACAATAATAGACATTATAATAATTTCAAGAATCGACAACCCAACGCCTTTTCCCACGACCCCCATCGCAAAACCAATCCCTAAGTACCCAAGAATCGTTGGTACACAAGCAATGACCCCATCTTCAAAGCGATCATATCTTTCTATTTTCTGCACAAAAAACCCTCCCTGTTTGAACGATTATCTTTCATCATATCGAAAACAGGGAAGGGAAACAAGTGTTTTTCACATGTACATGTAATAACTCTGAAAGTTTTCTAGTGACTCAGGAGACTTAGCGAACGGTGTGATCGTTCCCATTGCCTCTGAAATAGCCAGTTTTGGCGTTTACCGTAAATAAGTATAGCGGGAACGCTGAATCATCCGTTCCTTTAAGCAAGCTGCCTTGGGCATTTGTCGCATAAAAATTGTAATAGCCTTCGCCGTTGACGATCCGCACGCGTTCAAAAGTATACCCACCTTCAACCACGTAACCACGGGCAATCGCTGTGGCGATGATTTTTTCTTGGACACCATCTGCCCATACCCAAGCGCTATTGTTTACATCATTCAAATCACTTTGACGGGCTGGAATGATTGGCTGATTATTGGTGTTTGTCGGCGTATTTGGCGAAAGCACATACTCTTCTTCAGACGTACTTTGTGCTGGCGTCGCAGCGCTTGTAGAACCGCCGCTCGAACCTGAAGCGTTGTTCTCGGAAGCCGCCGCTTGTGCTGCTTCTTGGGCAGCTTGTTGTTGCGCCGCTGCTTCTTGCGTAGCGGTTTCACGCTTCGTCAACGCAGTATCGACTTTACGCAATTCAGTCGTAAGACTTTCCACCAATGAATCAATTGGTAAAGCTTGGACTTTTTTCATCAAGGCATTGTAGTTCTCGCGGGTGACACTTGCAGGTGCTTCACCATCACCACTTAAAGCCACCATGCTCTTCACTGCATTTTGAACTTCCTCGATCGCGCTGAACTCTTTTTGTCCCATGTCGATGGCTTGATTGATCAACTCATCAAAGGCATCCCCGTTCTCACGCTTCGCCATTGTGACAGCAGCTGCTTCTTTCAATGAAACTTCTTCCAACTGATCCTCCACAACGGCAGGACTGCTAAAATAGCTGTTGATCTCGGTCAAAGCTGCTAATTTGTCAGCAATTGTCGCTGCTTCTTGTGACAAGGCATCGTACCGTTCATGGTCTTGAAACTCTGCCAACTGATTCGTCACAGCCGTCAGCTGTTCTGATGTTTTGTCGTTTTTAATGAACACTCGTTCATCATTTGTATAAAAATCATTCAGCTCATTTTCAATTTGATCGAGTGTACGGTTTTCTTGCGCCAGTTGCGTTTGGCGGGCAGTTTCTTGTTGCTGCTGTTGATAGTAGTACGCCCAACCGCCACCAGCTGCCACTAATAAACAAGCCGCTGTAATATAGAGTGCTTTGCGAGGACGCTTCTTTTTTTCGCTAGGCGTCGACGTTTTTTCTTCAGTAGTCGCCTTTTTCGGTGCTTCATCCGCTGCGGTGATCGGCTCAGGAATTGGATCGATCACTGGTTCTGGCTGCTTCTTCACTTCTTCAATGACCGGATCCGTCACTGGTTCATCTTCGCTTATCAGTAGAGGTTCCTCACTGGCTTGTTCCTGACTTTCTTCTTCAGTAGCAGACAAATCATCAGTGGCGGCTTCTGCTTCTAGAGCAGCGGCTTTTTCTTCTTCATCAAGTTTGTGTTGGCGGATATAAGCAGCCAAAATATCAGCGTCATGCTGTTCCTCCGTACTTAATGCATCGGTTTCACTTGCTTCCTCACTGGCTGATGTCGCATGCTCTTGCGTTGCGCTAGAACTTTCTACTTCCGTTTTTTCCTCAGCTTCTTTCTTAGAGGCTGATGTGGGGGTTACATGTTGCTCATCGGAAAAAGTCCCTTGCTGCGCGAGGTCGATCGTTTCTTCATTTGAGGATGGCCGATCACCTAAGTGCTCCTCCATTTTTCCGATCGGGACGTTTTTAAAGTCTGACCAGCGAATATCATCATTTTTATTCTGTGGCTCTTCTGGCGTAACGGAAGAGTCAGATGTTGGTTCCAGTTCATTCTCCTTTGCCTGGTTCCATTGGAACCCGCAATTGGGACAAACGGGTGTTTCTTCTATTGCTTGAAATCCACATTCAGGACATGTCTTCTTCATTGATTCAAACTGACTCCTTTTGTTTTTTGCATTTCCTTTTATGAAGCAGTCGCCTCTTTCATCAGACGCTTGCTGTACCTACTGCTTCTTTTTTTAGACCAGCAAATAATGGGTCTTTTTTGACACTTCGTTGTTTGTTACGTTTTGATGCAGATGCACAAAATTAAATTTATCACATTCTTGGCAATTAGCCAACACTTGCTTGGTTACGTTTTTATTAAGTTCTTTACCAATCTTGTGTCGAGAGGACAGAAACTGAATAAAAAAGACTTTCCAAAGGGTTCCTTTGGAAAGTCGATAAACCTTGATTATTCTAAGAAATCTTTCAATTGTTTTGAACGAGATGGATGGCGTAGTTTCCGTAATGCTTTTGCTTCGATCTGACGAATCCGTTCTCTCGTTACCCCAAAGACTTTGCCGACTTCTTCTAATGTCCGAGTACGACCATCATCGATTCCGAAACGCAAGCGCAGCACGTTTTCTTCACGGTCAGTCAACGTATCCAGTACATCTTCTAGCTGCTCTTTCAACAGCTCATAAGCCGCATGCTCTGCTGGACTTGTGGCATCTTGGTCTTCAATAAAATCACCTAGATGAGAATCGTCTTCTTCACCGATCGGTGTTTCTAATGAAACAGGTTCTTGAGCGATCTTCAAGATTTCACGAACTTTTTCCGTCGGCAGATCCATTTCTGCGCCGATTTCTTCTGGTGTCGGTTCGCGCCCTAAGTCTTGCAGCAATTGCCGTTGAATACGGATCAATTTGTTGATGGTTTCCACCATATGCACAGGAATACGAATGGTTCGCGCTTGGTCAGCGATCGCACGGGTGATCGCTTGACGGATCCACCAGGTCGCATACGTCGAGAATTTGAACCCTTTGCGGTAGTCGAATTTCTCAACGGCTTTCATCAAGCCCATGTTTCCTTCTTGGATCAAATCAAGGAATTGCATTCCTCGACCCACATAACGTTTGGCAATACTAACGACCAAACGTAGGTTGGCTTCTGCCAAACGCTGTTTTGCCTCTTGATCGCCTTCTTCGATTTTCAGTGCGAGCGCCACTTCTTCTTCTGCGGTCAATAACGGCACACGACCGATTTCTTTCAAGTACATCCGAACGGGGTCATTGATTTTCACACCAGTTGGTGCAGACAGATCTTCTTGAGGTTGTGTTTCTTGTCGTTTTTCATTGCTCTTTAGACTATGGACTGAAGGCTCTCCATTTTCATCCACGACACTGATGCCTGAATCCTCCAGTTTTTGAATTAATTTGTCCATTGCATCAGCATCCAAAGTATACGGCGTTGCTAAACGATTCGTAATGTCATCGTAAACAACTTGCCCCTTTGTTTTGTTTTCTCGGATGTATTCGGCAACTGCTTTGTCATACGTTTTTTTTGTTTCTTCTGCCATGAAAGAAAGCCCCTTTCAGTTCGCTATTTAGCTTGTTTCAACCGTTTGGTCAAATCAATGATTTCGATCGCAAGTTCAAGTTCTAATTGCTGGTTTCCTTTTTGTCTTGCTTCTTGCTGCTGGATTCGTTTTTGATTGATTTCTTCAGCAATGCCCGACTTTTGAAATACCTGCAGAATGTCCTGAAATTCTTGTTCAGTCCCTTCCTCAGAAGCTTTAAGATCTGCAATATCGATCACCATTTTTTTCATTGAATCTTCTTTTAAAAAATCTAAGAACTTTGCTAAAACAAAGTGTTCTTCTGTTTCCATATACGCATCAAACAGCAGATAAAGCTGTTGGTAACGATCATGGATAAAGGATATGCCACTCGCTCGAAAGCGATGGTTTAACGTACTGTCATGAAACAAACGGTACAATAATAATTCTTGTGCTTTTTCTACCTGTGTTTTGGGCTGCTGCCGCGTTGGCGGCGTAAAGACCATAGGATTGGTTGTTGGCGCTGGCGGCGGTGCATCTTGCCGCGGCTGCTGCTCTTGCCGGTTTTGCTTGAGCTGCTGCTGCAAGGTCTCACGGCTCAAGTTGAACTCTGTGGACAACTGAGTCAAATAACGGTCTTGCTCCAGCAAAGAATCCACCCGCTGTAATTCCTTTAAAACGACTTGGACATAATCTAGCTGCTCTTTCTCATTGGCCAAATTTCGATTTGCTCGATGGTAATCCATTTTGAAAGCAAAGACGGTTTCTTTCCCATGTACAGCTAATTTATAAAAAGCTTCTGTCCCATATTTGCGCAAATAGTCATCTGGGTCCATCCGTTCCGGCACTCGAACCACAGATAATTTCAAGCGGCTATTGTTTTGCAAAAGATCGATCCCACGGTTCGTGGCTTCAACCCCTGCACTATCTCCATCGTAACAAAGAATCACTTCTTGTGCCACTCGCTCGATGTGAGCGATCTGCTGATTGGTCAGGCTGGTCCCCATCGAGGCGATCCCATTTTCGATCCCTGCTTGCCAAGCGGCGATCACGTCCATAAATCCTTCAAATAAATACACTTGACCATCTTTACGCATCGCTCGTCGCGCTTTGTCAAAGTTGAAAAGAACCTCGCGTTTATTGAAAAGAATCGTTTCAGGACTATTTAAATATTTTGGTTGGTCTTGATCACCGACTTTTTCGCTTGCTAACCACCGACCAGAAAAACCAATCGTTTTCCCCTGAGGATTGCGGATCGGAAACATGATTCTCTGGTAAAAGCGATCCGCCAGTGAGCCATCGTTGCGCTGAACAAAGAGTCCTGTATCAGGAAAAAACTCTGCTTTGGCTTTTTCATTCAAAAAAACTTTCTCCAAAAACGAGCGTTCATTCGGTGCAAAGCCAATATTGAACTCTTCGATCAGTGCCATCGTCAATCCACGATCTAATAAATAATCAAGTGCTTCTTGTCCAGCAGCCGTATTCACCAACATGTGATGATAGACTTCGGCGGCTTTTTCATGTAACGCAATCAATTGACTCGTTTGTGAGGTCGCTTCATTGATGCCTTCAGACTGCTGATATTGCGGATCAAGAGGAATATCATTCATTTCTGCTACTTTGACGACTGCTTCTGGAAAACTGATCCCTTCAAGCTCCTGTAAGAAACCATACACATTTCCACCACGACCACAACCAAAGCAATGAAAAATTTGTTTGTCCTCTGCAACGGAAAAAGAAGGTGATTTTTCATTATGGAACGGACACAAACCAAAATAATTTTTTCCAGACTTCTTTAACTGGACATACTGTCCTACGATATCGACGATATTGCTACGTTCGCGAATGTCGTCAATGACCGTTTGAGGAATTCGTGCCATCCACTCACCTCCATTTGGTAAGTATTCATCGGTTTACTAGGTAAAAAAACGCACTAATAGATATCAGTGCGAAGAATAATTAGACAGAATCACTCATAATGATTTTACCATATTTTATTTGTATTTCAAGCTTTTTTGTTTCACTTATTTTACAACGCTTATGAAAAGAAACGCGCCGTAACATTGATCTTCCATTGATTCATTTTTATTAAATCAGCGTAGAATAAATTGCCGCCGTTATGATACAGGTGACCACCATTATAAAAAACGGATTGGATGCCCCAGTAACGATAGGTTTGTTCAGTATCATTGCCTAACAATGGAGATAAAACCTCTCTGGAATATGTTTCTGCTAACTCTAAGGTGTTTACTCCCCCTCGGGCAGCGACATAATCAATATAATCTGTACCAAAATTATACGCCTGTACGGCGGTCCAAAGATCACAGTTCATTTGCTCGGCTTTTTCAATCAACTCTGCTAAATAGGAAACACCTTGTTCGATGCTTTGTTCTGGCGTATCGAACTGATTTTGTTTTCCATAAACACTTTCAGAACTTTGCATCGGGTCGTTGCCTTGTCCTTTTGACTCCGTCAGCATGATGCTCATGGCTAATGACTGATATTCAGAGATGTCGTGGGCTTGCGTCTGTTGCGCGATTGCTTCTTCATACGCATAGACAGCTTTCAATGCCGTGTAGTTTCGATAGACCCAAACCCCTGCCCCGATCAGTAGCAGCACGAGGGCCAGCTTCAGTATAAATCCTAGGAAACGTCGAATTTTTCTCATCAAATACATCCCATCTTTTCTAAGTCAGAATCTATCGTACTATGAAATGAACGGGCTGACTAGAATTTTTTCTCTCCTAAAAAATCCTTAATAAAATCACAAGATTATTTAGAAAAAAACAAGCAATCCTAAGCTGACTGAGGGATTGGCGATCTTTTGACAAGAAAAAGGAAACAGCGCTTCTTCAAAAGGAAGCACTGTTTCACTCATCATTATTTTTCGATCGTGGTGACAATACCAGAACCGACTGTTCGTCCACCTTCACGAATCGAGAAGGTCGTTCCATTTTCTACAGCGATCGGATGGATCAATTCCACATCGATCGTTACGTTGTCACCAGGCATCACCATTTCCGTTCCTTCTGGTAAAACGATATTCCCAGTTACGTCCGTTGTACGGAAGTAAAATTGTGGGCGATAATTATTAAAGAATGGGGTATGGCGACCGCCTTCTTCTTTTGTCAACACATAGACTTCCGCTTGGAATTTCGTATGCGGTGTGATAGAACCTGGTTTTGCTAACACTTGGCCACGTTCAATTTCATCACGGGTGATGCCCCGTAACAATACCCCTACGTTATCGCCAGCTTCTCCGAAGTCCATCGTTTTGCGGAACATTTCTACCCCTGTCACGACTGCTTTTTGTGTTTCAGGTTTGATTCCGACGATTTCTACTTCATCCCCGACTTTTACCATGCCGCGATCGATCCGACCAGAAGCAACGGTCCCCCGTCCTGTGATCGAAAAGACATCTTCGATCGGTAACAACAATGGTTTGTCAGTATCACGTTCTGGCGTTGGGATATATTCATCTACTGTATCCATCAGCGTTAAGATCGCTGCTTCAGCATCTGGGTCCCCTTCCAAGGCTTTTAACGCAGAGCCCTTGATCACAGGAATGTCGTCGCCAGGAAAATCATATTCAGTCAGCAATTCTCTGACTTCCATTTCAACTAAATCGATCAACTCGTCATCATCGACAAGGTCCGTCTTATTCAAAAAGACGATCAAATGTTTCACACCCACTTGACGAGAAAGCAAAATATGCTCCCGTGTTTGTGGCATTGGGCCATCTGTCGCTGATACGACCAAGATTGCACCGTCCATTTGAGCAGCCCCTGTAATCATATTTTTCACATAATCCGCGTGTCCAGGTGCATCGATATGGGCATAGTGCCGTTTTTCCGTTTCATATTCCACATGAGCAGTATTGATTGTGATACCACGTTCGCGTTCCTCAGGAGCCGCGTCGATACTTGCGTAATCTTGCGGATTGGCAAGCCCTTTTTTCCCAAGAACTGTGGTAATTGCAGCAGTCAAGGTGGTTTTCCCATGGTCGACGTGTCCAATCGTTCCGATGTTGACATGGGGTTTGCTACGATCATAATGTTGTTTTGCCATATTGTTTCCCTCCTAGAGAAAGTTGAGTCGTTGGTTGACTCGAATCATATTTTTGCGATTTACGCTTCCAAAGAGATAAGGATTAACTTATTTTTTGTAAGTTTAAATCTACCCTTATTATAGGTCAAAATTAGTCAAAGTCAAGCAAGAGGTCTCGGCAGCTAATCCCTAAGAATTTCTTTGCTTTTTGTGATCCATTGGACGCAAGCCTAGTTTTTATGAATAATAGAAGATGAGGTGAGAAATGTGAAGAAAATCATTGCAGCGCTGGTTTTTACAGCAATTTTCCTTGGCGGCTGCTTCCTTACTTATGACTATTACTATGGTGGAAGTGACTACTATACAGTTATCAACGGTGAAGGCGAACACGATACCGAAGTCAGTGACGAGGGGGTCGTTGAAAACATCTATCGTTATACACAAACAGCCTACAGCGCCTCTGGTGACGTCAAAACGGTCAAAATGAATGAACACCGTTCCGCTCCTTTGAAAGAAGGTGCCTATTTGAAACTACTGGTCAATCCAAACAAAGGCGTTATAAGCTGGGAAGAAGTTTCTGAAGAAGACGTTCCTCAAGCAGCTCTTGAAAAGTTGACCCCTCAATAATTGCTGCTGTCGATCAAGCAAGCGTCTGTAAAAAAGCAGGCCGTCCTCTTTCTAAATGAGGACGCCCTGCTTTTTGTGCTCTATAATTTATGGGCCTGATGAATCAGAATTGATTCTTCAGCTCCATTTTCATTATTGACAAAGAGCCGCTTTTTTGTACTTGTTCTGCCATCGTCTGCTTAGAAACAGCTCTTGTTACATCCGATTAATCACTTCTTCTACATTTTTGATCGTTACGGAAATCGTGCCATCGGGATTATTGATAAATTCGATCAAATTCGGATCTCGGTAAACATCCAAAGGAACGATCAATTCGATTCCATTCGATAATTTTAGTTTTTGCTTACCAAATTTTTTCTCCGAGATCTCACGAACATCCCGCATCATCGGTGCTTGATTGACGAATCCTTTTTCAACCACTTCTTCTTGAAATGAAAGCTGAGCAGTAATATTGTCTTTAAAGACTTTTTGCGCCACTTCACTCACATCGATATGACCAGACTCTTCGATCGTGTCGTAGACCGCTTCTTTCAAATCGGCAACAACGTTATAGGTGGGTGTTTCAAATTTCTGACCAATTTTTTCGGCTACTTTTTTGATGACTTTGACATTTTCTTCTAAAGATGGGATCGGTTCGGCATCAATGACTTTTGTTGAAAAGTAGGCGTATTTTTCACCTGAAAAGCTATATTTCTTTTCAATCAGTTCAAAGTCTAAGCTCTCCACATCGATCGTGATCCCTTCATCTGCCTTTTGGGTTTTACCTGCTAGTAAGGCACGATGCAAAATCAAATTATTTTCGATCCCAGCCTCCCCATTATCAATAAAATGCGTATAGCCATCTTGATAATTGACCTTCAAAAAAGCCAGCTGCATTCTTGTATCTAATTCATATAAGACGACAAACGCATCCGCACTTGGCGCATCTTCACTTTCCTTGTACGCTTCATACCAGCGTTGCACGATCGCTTCACTGGCTGCGATAAAGTCGTCTGGTGCTTGTTTGACCAATTGAGCGATCGTTGAAGTTTCGAGTAAACGACCTGTTTTGGTTTGCGGTGTAGCAAGTTTCTGTATTTTCTTCGTCAAATAATCACGAATGTATTCCGTTGTTAAATCAAGTTCAACTTGAGAAAAAACTGGATCGCCTGTTTGACGGTCCACAATGTGTAAAATCGCATGTTTCAAATAAATATCCATTGGTTACGCTCCTTATCCATTTGTCTAGTGTACAAAATAAATAGGCGAACTGACAAGAGCGAATCGGCATTTTCCTTCAACATTCGCTTTCTTTTTAAAAGGTGCAATCATTGGAAATTCCTGCCTCGTCTGCTAAACTAGAAGTATCACAGAAAACGGAGGAATGAACATGAACAGCTATACGTTATCAAACAATGTGACCATCCCTGAGCTAGGCTTTGGCACATGGCAAACACCAGACGGCGACGTTGCCGTAGCATCAGTCAAAAAAGCACTAGAAGTAGGTTACCGCCATATTGATACAGCACAAGGCTATAAAAACGAAGCCAGTGTTGGTCAAGCGATCAAAGAAAGCGGCATTCCCCGCGAAGAGCTTTTCTTGACTACAAAATTATGGAATGCGAACCATTCTTATGATCTTGTGATGTCCTCTTTTGAAGAATCTTTAGAAAAATTACAAACAGACTATATCGATCTTTTCTTGATCCATTGGCCAAATCCAGTGGCTTTTCGCGACAATTGGCAAACAGCGAACGCAGAAACATGGCGTGCTTTTGAAGAGTTGTATCAAGCAGGCAAAATCAAAGCGATCGGCGTCAGCAACTTCTTACCACATCATTTTGAAGAATTGAAAAAAACAGCGACTATCTTCCCAATGGTCAATCAAATTTTCCTTGCACCTGGCGAGTTACAAGAAGAAGTCGTGACTTATTGCCAAGAACACGATGTATTGCTTGAAGCATACAGCCCATTAGGTACTGGGAAGATCTTTGATGTACCAGAAATGAAAGCATTAGCTGAAAAGCATCAAAAATCAATCGCTCAAGTTGCATTACGCTGGTCTTTACAACATGGTTTCTTGCCATTACCAAAATCAGTCACACCAAGTCGGATCGAAGAAAACATTCACGTCTTTGATTTTGAGCTATCTGAAGAGGACATGAAAACGATCGATCAATTAGATGGTGTGGTTGGGAAAGCGACCAATCCAGATACGACAGGGTTTTAATTTCACTCTCTATAAAGGAGAAGCCTATGAAAAAAACTGATTTGAATCATCTCTCCCCTGCTGTTCAAAAAGCCTTACATGCTGATTTTGTTTTTCTCGTTTGGCCAGACAAAGTCCAACACTTTCCAGCACGTCAATGGACGACCAGCGACTATCAGCAGATGCTGACCGAGAAACTTATTGGGGAACCACGCTTTTTTCTTTGGGAAAACTACTTAGTCGCCACTGGAGAAAATGACCTTTTGGTCCTGATGCCCAAGTACCATCAAATCAATGATCTAGTAGAAACACCAGCGCCGCTTTTTTAGCAGCGTTGGTGTTTTTTTCAGGAAGTATATAAATTTTTTTGTATTTTTTCATGAGAATCACTGTTCTTTTCTGCAAATTTTCCTTATAATCGATAGTGATCGAGAGGAGAAGATTATGAAAAAGAAACAATTAGCAAAATTGAAACAACAATTCCGCCCGTCTTATGAAACAGCTCGACAACAGTTGTTTACAGCGATCGAGCGCAAAACAGCAGATAAGTTTGACCTTCCGACGACTGTGTATATCAATCCTAAAAACCAAGAGGAATTATTGATTGAATTGTTGAAGGAAACGCCAAAAGAACAAAAAATCGCTGTTCCTTTAGATGAGAACTTCAAGATCGTCGTGAAACGAATCCAACGCTTAGAAGCTGGTTTGCTTGATCGTTTCAGCGATAACTTAGTCGATGAGATCGCTGCTTACTGGTTGCCGACCAATCCGCAAGAAAGTACGGCACCCGCTCCTGCAAAAGAACCAGCGAAAGTGAAGGAAGAATCAGCACCAGCTGAAGCGGCTGCACCGACTACCTCTGCATCAACTAAAGAAGTAGAAAAAGCAACTGAAACAATGGCTGATACTGCTGATGAAACAATGACTTTTTCAGCATTTGCTGAAAAAATCGCAGCATTCCCTAAATTTTCTGCCAAACAATCTTCAGGAGAAACGATCGTGATCGAAGCTTCCCCGAAAGAAGATCGTGTTCTAGCAACGATTTCTGAAACAGAAAGTGATACTTTTACCATTGAAACTGCGCTAGAACGCAAATACAAAGTAAAATTAGAAGTCATTCCATTGATCGAGGCGTATGCCCACACGGCGATTTCGAAACGATAAAAAACTGGGAGAATGGTTCATTCTCCCAGTTTTTTTATAACCCGACGATGTGAATAAAAATATAGCTGATTGATTTTTACTCTTTGCTTAAAATCAGTAAGGATTACCACAATTTATTAAATTTGTCCTTCTCCACAAACGAAATTAATGGGATACTTTAGTATTCCTTTGCTTCTTTTGCGTCAATCCTTCTTCCTTAAACACTAGCTTCTCTTCCTTCTTCAATAAACTGAAGTACTCTGCCAAGATTTGCGGTGCCTCTGAAAATAAAAGCGAGAAGCGGCTATTTTTGCTTTTATAAAAGGTTACAAAAGTTTGATTATTTACTGTTTGTTCAATCTCTATTGCGGTATATTGATCATATTCACCTTTTAAAACACCCAGTTTGATCAGCTGATCTGCTCCTAAGCCTTCTTTTGAAAAACCAACTAAACAGACTAAGCCGATCAGTGCAAACAATTTCAACTGGTCACTCAACTGATCTGGCCAAAAAATGACGAAAAGAAGCGCAGACAGAATGAAAGCAGTTGCCTTTTTTATAGAGCTCGCTTTTGCCTGCAAAAGAATTTTGCGCTGCTCTTTGAGTTGCATCACTAACAGAACGAGTAAAAATAAGTTGATCATAATTGCTTCCGCCATGAATAACTTCCTTTCAGACTACCATTCTGCAATAGTGCCATCATAGTTCTTCCATTTAGGATTGGTCCAAACCAACCCTTCTTGTGAAATATCTCTAACTCTATCTTCATCCATCTCCAACCCTAAACCGGGCTTACTTGGTAATTCTACATAGCCATCCTTATACTGAAATACTTCTTTGTTTTTCACAAAATCTAACAGATCAAAGCCTTTATTGTAATGGATTCCTAAGCTTTGCTCTTGAATAAAAACATTTGGGGTACAAGAATCAACTTGCAGTGTTGCTGCTAAAGCAACGGGACCATATGGTGCGTGCGGGGCAACAGCCACGTCATAAGCTTCAGCCATGGCAGCTATTTTTCGCATTTCCATGATCCCTCCACATAATGCCACATCAGGCTGGATCACATCTATTGCTCCTTGCTGAAAAAGTGTTTTAAACTGCCAGCGAGTATACAGTCTCTCACCAGTGGCTAAAGGCGTTGCCACAAGCTGGGCAACTTCTTTAAAATGTTCCTCATTCTCAGGAAGAACAACTTCTTCTAAAAACATTGGATGATAAGGTTCTAATGCCTTCGCTAAAACTTTTGCCATCGGCTTGTGGACTCTCCCATGAAAATCAATTCCAATATCCAATTTATTACCAAAGCGTTCCCTAATCGAAGCGACACGTTCCACCACTTCCTCTATCTTTACATAAGAGTCAATATAGTGCAGTTCCTCTGTTGCGTTCATTTTAACTGCAGTAAACCCACGGTCAACACGATCTTGTGCTTGCTCTGCGACATCATCCGGACGATCACCGCCGATCCAAGAATATACTTTGATTCTGTCACGAGCAGCACCGCCTAATAGTTCGTAGATAGGAACATTCAATGCTTTTCCTTTAATATCCCACAAAGCCATCTCTAGACCAGAAACGATTGTTCCATGTATGGGACCGCCACGAAAGAAAGATCGGTGCATTTCTTGGAACAATCGCTCAATCTCAAACGGGTTTTGTCCTAACAGAAATCTTTCCCCTACCTCATAAGCTCCTGCAACAACTGTTTCGGTTTTTGTTCCAGAAATCATCTCTCCCCAGCCATCGATTCCTTCATCTGTTGACAATTTTACAAAAATCCAGCGGGGTTTTACTTTATATACTGTAATTTTAGAAATTTTCAAAACAATCTACTCCTCTTTTTCGACAATATTTTATTCAATTGCTGCTTCACGATTAATTTTTTTGATTCCTTCAAAGAAATACCATACACCGCCAAATCCTAGAAGAAGAACTGGAATACCAATCATCGGTTCATAGGTGAATGCAATGAAAACCAGGTAACTTTGAATCATTGAAGTTGCTGCAAAAGAAGAAATAAGCATGGCACTGGACCCAAGATCAATCCCTACCTGTTTGGCTATTTCGGTTAGAATAGGTGAAGTGACTGTTCCACACCAAAGCAAAGAGGCTGTGACAACTAAACCGATAATAATGTTTTTCAGCAAGTTTCCTCTAGTCAATGCAACAACCATTGCTACTCGAAATGGAACTACAGCTAAATCGGCAAATGGTAACACACGATTTCCGGGTAAGACCAAAGCCATAGCAATTGTTAAAGGAATAATAATCAGTGCAGTTGTTATAACATCTGGATTGCCCACAACAACCGCTGCATCTAGTCCAATAAATAAACGGCGACCTTTAAATTTCTTTTGAGACCATTTTTGCGCTGCGTCTGAAATAGGCATTAATCCTTCCATAAAAAGAGAGGTCATTTTTGGTATCAGAACAAGGACAGCAGACATACTAACCCCTAATTGAAGAATCTGAGTGATATCATAGCCAGCTAAAAAGCCGATTGCGATACCTATGACACCACCCATAATCATAGAGTCCCCAAAGAAGCCCAAATATTTTTGTGCATCCTTAATGGTAAACTTGGAATTTCGAAAAAGAGGAATGCGGTCTAAAAGCCAGTTTAACGGCCATGCAATTACTAAAGAAGATAAGGCTGAAACCGTGGGTAATGAAACCCCTGGAATTCCAAAAAAATCTTCAACCAAAGGCTGTGACCAATCAGACATTTTAAATGTGACAATTGCCATTACAACTGATGCGCCCACACCTAACGCTACGTTCTTAGTCACAAAATAAACCATTACACCAACAATAGCCATATGATGATAATTCCAAATATCAACATCCAACGTTTGAGTTCTTTTGAGAACCAACAAGATGATATTAACGATCAATATAGCAAATATAAGCAGTGCAATAATTGGAGATGCCCAAGTAACCGCCGCGATTGAGCCCCATCCTACGTCCAAGGCATCCAGCTGTACGCCGGTCCGCTCTACCATTGCACGGGCTGCTGGTCCGACATTGGTTGTCATAAAATCCAGAATCAGACGAATCCCTGCAAATCCGATTCCTAGTGTTAGCCCAGACTTAAATGCTCTTGAGATTTTCAAACCGAAAATCATGCCGATAATTGTAATAATGACAGGAAGCATCACTGTAGGACCAGCGTCAATAAAGAAATTGAATACATTCATTACATAATTCATTCTTTTTTCTCCTTAAATTTTTTATTTTAAATAATTCAAAATTTCTTCCATAGTTTGTTCAGAACCAATTCCCGTTAAAATAGGCATTCCCTTTACCACAGGAACTTCACCAGTCTGACCTTCAAATTGACCAGTTGTCACTAACAAGTCATAGTCTTGAACTTTACTAGGTACTTCCATCAGTTTGGTTTGGGTTGTGGAAGCCTCAACTCCATGTTCATTCAGATAATCCTTCACTTTTGATGCTACTACGGTTGAAGTCGCAATCCCATTCCCACAAGCAATTAAAATTCTTTTCATTTTCATTTCCTCCTATTTTTTAGGCTATCGCCTTTTTTAATAATGTTAGCAATTTTAGATCCGAATTCGCCGCCGTCATTTGTTCACGAAGTGGCTCATCTTGAATAATACTGACAATCTTTTGTAACATCTCCACTTGTCCGTGCGGTTCACCGATGGCCATCATGATAACGATTTTAGTAGGTAAAATGACTTGATTATCTTCCATATTGCGAAACCCTACAGCTGTTTCTAAGGTTGCAATCGCCAAAGTTGTTTGATTGACCAAATCAAAATTTGCATGAGGAATTGCTACGCCGGGCTGTGTCGAAGGTAAACCGGTTGGATATTCGGACTCGCGTAACTGTATTGCTTCGATATAATCTTCTTTGACATAGCCTCGTTGGTATAGTTCATTCGCTAAAAAAGCAAGGACTTCTTTATCACTGCCTGCTTTTATATTTCGAAATACTAGTTCTTCGTTCAGTTGCAATTCCATTTGTTTTCCTCCTTAAATCTCTGTCGCTAATTTCTGTAGTGATAGCGCTAGTTTTGCTGGGTCAGCAGCTTGCAAGTCTTGCGATTGAAAAAGATTGGAACCTAAACCAAGATAACTCGCTCCATGGTCAAAATATTCCTTGGCGTTAGAAATCGAAATTCCACCAACACCCATCAAAGGTAGCTTGCCCAATGGAGCTTGCACATCTGTGAAAAAGCGTGGTGTCACAACTGCAGCGGGGAAAACTTTAACGATATCCGCTCCATCTGTAAACATCTCATTGATCTCAGAAGGGCTCATTGCCGCCGGTACTGAGAGCACTTGCTCTTTCCTTGCAAAATCCATTATTTGCTTCGTAAAACGATGGGGACCTAATAAAAAACGAGCCCCAGCTGCGACGGCTTTTTGGGCGTCAGGTAACGTTCTTACTGTTCCTGCCCCAATGAGAATAGTTTCACCAAATAATTTGCTTAACTTGTTGATATGTTCTAGAGCCCCTAAAGTATTTAATGTGATTTCAACTGCAAACTCTTTCTCAAGCCCACTCATTGCCGTTAAAACTGCATAAGCTTG
Organism: Enterococcus casseliflavus NBRC 100478; assembly: GCF_001544095.1. GTDB lineage: Bacteria > Bacillota > Bacilli > Lactobacillales > Enterococcaceae > Enterococcus_D > Enterococcus_D casseliflavus. The sequence goes on from NZ_BCPT01000009.1 coordinate 121,469, forward strand.
TTCATATGTGTAACCCCTCATAATAATTGTAAAGCGTGGGTAATCTTCTACTTTCATCGTTTTCCTCCTAAGTCACTTGTCTAATTAGCTGATAAGCTGTTTTCGTATCTGAGCTTTCCTTCAAACGATTTAAAAACGTAGAATCATTACTAATATCTGCTAACTGATTCACAGCTTTCAAATGTTTCGTCAAATCATAAAACGATAATGGATAAATAAAATGGATTTTTTTACCGTTTGGAAAAGCGATTGGCTCAGCAGCAATCAATAGACTTATCCCATCTTTTAACACGCCATTTTGTGGTGCTGTATGCGGGATACACGTTTGACTCCCTAAATACCCAGCGTATCCTTGTTCTTCGATTTGATCCAAACAATCTTGAATAAACAGCTCTGTAATCATCTGATTTTCTAACAAAGGATGGCAAGCAAATTTCACTGCTTGTTGCCAAGTTAGCTTCTCTGACGTTCTTCTTATAAAATCGGGTTTTAAATAATCAGTCAATGATGGTAACGCTTTAAAATTTTCTAAAGGTGAATCTTGCTTTTGCTTCAATAAAAAGTACTCTAACTCTTCCCTTAGTTGCTTCGTATCATTTACTTGAGCATATGTGCGAATCACCGAAAACAACTCATCAACTGAGCGGTCTACTTCATTTAATCCTAACTCTTTTAACACACGGTATCGCAAACTGATCTGCTGCTTATAAGTCATGATAGGATCAATAATAAATTGCGGTAATTCACTGTTTAATGCAGTAGTTGTAAAAACCAAGTCATAATCCGTTCCAAATTTATAAAAATCTCTTACTGAAAATGAAGCTAAAAAATGTAACTCGGGAAATAGTTTTTTTAAATTTTCTCGCATCAGTTTTGAAACCATAACCCCATTTGCACAGACAACTACTGCCCTTGGTAATTGCGCTGCTATTTGACGAGGACTCATTAATTGAAAACCAAAGTAATAAGATAGAAGTGCCAACTCATCATTTGGAAACGCTCGGCCTAACCAGTTTTCTGTGGGAACAATCAGCTCCTTCATAAGATCCTTCAAAATTGCATGGTTGCTATCTTGAACTAAGCTATCAAGGGAGTACATGCCCAAGCTCAAATTGTATTTTATACGAAAACACGCTGGACGCAGATGGCCCAAAATCCGACGTTCAAATGCCTCTCTATCTTCAATCATAATTAGTGTTTGGTTTTGAAAACTTGTAACCATTTCACTGATCAAACATCTTAATTCACTATCTGAATCAAATACTTGAGTCGTCTTACGTTCAAAAATATTAGATGTTAAAAATAGCAGAGCTAGCCAAGAAAGATAGTTAGGAGACATGCTGGACCAAGGTGTATCTTGAAGCAAAATAGTCAGAACTTTATATTCTGGAGTTTTTCGAATCTCTATTTGTACCATTTCATCTTTTGAAGCAATCGGTGAAGTTGCACGTTGCAAGGTCATTCTTACAGCTGATTGCAGATAATCAACAGATTCATCTGAGTACCTTAAATGAAGCAATTGCTCCATGTTGTGTATCAAATGAACAACCTCTTCTTCGGGAATAGTCGGTGCCAATTTTCCTTTAATATCATCAAGACGAAATAATGAATGCTGCTTAATTAAATCAGAGAGCAGTTGTAAGATTCTCCTTTCCAATCCTTGCAGTTGATAACCGCTTTGACGATCATAGTGAATGGACAGGGCGTATTTGCTAACAAACTGCTTCGCTTTCTTTAAATCTTCTTGAATCGTATTGCGACTTACCGATAAGAGCTGTGTAAAATGATCCATACCAATGTAATCGGTATTAGTACATAAATAACTTAACATGATGGCAATCCGCTCATATTCAGAGAAAATAGTAACCATGGCAGAAGAATCTTCTTTATTTTGTTCAAGAGAAATCATTCGTAACACTTCTAAAGGAATAATAAAATCTCCCATATGGTTACGCCTGATTTGAGGCAAACCGTTTTCAAGTAACTCCTCATTAAATTGCTTAATGGAATAATTAATCTGTCTTCTTGTTAAAGAAAGTGATGTGGTTAACTCTGCCATCTTTGTCTCGGGTTTTTTTACCAATCGTGTGAGAATTCTTCGGATCCGTTCATTCATTTGATTCCCTCCTGATGAAATCATTATAGCTTTGATTCTTCGTAAAAAGATGTATAATTGAAAGCGTTTTTTGTCATAGTTGTTTTTTCTTTTTGTCCTAGTAAAACTATGTTTGATAAATCGCTGCTTGGAACCGACAAATAAAAAAAGTCCTCTATCAGCAAAAGTACAGCAAGATTTTTTATCTATTGCATTATTATCTCCAAAACAAAAAAAGGACGAACTCCCTTTAATAAGGGGATTCGACCTTTCCATTTATTGTTTAGGATAAAAAGTTTTAAAAACTAGAGAACCTTTTTTAATTGCGTATTTCGGTTAAAAATTTACGGGCTTGCTCTTGGTTCATTTGAGTCGCAGCTCGTAGCTTAGCTGCCAGCTGTTCAATCTCGGTTCCTTTTGCCCCAACTGAAATAGCTAATGAACGAGCTTGCATGCTCATATGGCCTTGCTGGATACCTTCTGAAACCAATGCCCGCAACGCTGCCAGATTCTGAACCAACCCGACACTTGCCGCCAGCGAAGCTAACTCACTCGCCGTTTCAACACCAGTCAATGCCAACGCCGCTTGGGCTTTTGGCAATACTTTTGTGGCACCCCCGACTGTGGCGATCGCCAACGGCAGTGTGATACTACCAATCAAACGGTCTTCTACGATTGCCCAGGAAGTCAACCCTTGCATGCGGCCATTACGGGCAGCATAGCCATGACAAGCGGCAGAAACGGCGCGAGTGTCGTTTCCGGTAGCCAAAATCAGCGCTTCAACGCCATTCATGATCCCTTTGTTATGGGTAGCGGCACGATATGGATCGATCTTGGCAAAATCAGCTGCATGAACAATTTTTTCGGCAACTTGTCTGCCATTCCCGTTCTTGCTCAATTTGTCAAAAGGCACCGAGCAAGTGGCTGTTACTAACGATTCCGTAGCGAGATTGCTTAAAATACTAAAGAGAATTTCTACTTCTGGGAACCATTTGCGAAAAAGCTCTGCCACTCCTTCTAAAATCGAATTGATGATATTGGCGCCCATCGCATCTTTGACATCAACCATTAAATCGATCGACACATAAGCGGTTGCTAAGTCAGATTCTGCTGGCGAGAAGTTCCGACCGATCACTCTTCGCAATCCACCGCCGCGTTTCACGATGGAAGGATACGTCTCATTCGCCACTGCAAAGATCGTTGCTTGCTCGGATTCAACTTTTGCCAAAATCGCTTCCGGATCCTGAACATCCATAAAGACGATCTGGCCTCGAAGCAAACGTTCTTGACTGGTCGTCGTAATGGGCCCAGCCATTTTTGCTCCATTGCTCATCGCTGCGATCACCGAGGGTTCTTCTGTGGCTAACGGGACATTGTATGCTTTGCCATTCACTTGCAGGTTCAGCCCTACGCCTAACGGGATCTCTACTTCACTGATTTGGTTTTCGATCAAGTGATTAGCAGTTTCCTTGTTTAGTGTCATTTCTTGAAAAACCAAGGATTCTGCTGCTGTGATCGCTCCTTGTGCTTCAAGAAAGGCTAATCGTTCATTAGGCGCGAGGGCGTAGAACTTTTTTTTTTCTGTTTTTTGTGATGCCGACTCTTCATCAAAATTCGTTTGACTTGCTGTCGCCGAAGGATTTTCTAACAGCATCGCTAGCCCTAATCCGCCGCCGACACACAAAGAGGCGATTCCGTAGCGCTCTTGGGTGTCTTTTAGCTGATAAGCGACGGTCGTTGCGATCCGAGCGCCGGTCGCTCCAATGGCATGTCCCAGTGAAATGCCCCCGCCGTAACGGTTGACTTTCTTCGGATCCAAACCAAGTTCACGTTCTACTACGATCGAAGAAGCTGCAAAGGCTTCATTGATCTCAAAAATACCGATATCTTCAATCGTCAGTGCTTGCTTTTTCAGTAACGTATCGATTGCTTTGATCGGTGAGATTCCCATGATCTCTGGGGCAAAGCCAACTTCGACGATCTCTTTGATCACTGCCAGATAAGGAATCTGATGCTCTTCACAATAGCTTTTTGACGCGATCAAGACCATGGCCGCCCCATCATTGATGGTTGAGGCGTTCCCAGCAGTCACCGTACCGTCTTTTTTGAAAACTGTTTTTAATTCAGCTAATTTTTCGACTGTCGTAGCGGCGCGAATGCCTTCGTCCTGTAAAACGGTTCCTGATTTTTCAGTCAACGGCACGATCTCTTGATCAAATTTCTTTGCTGCTTGCGCTTTGGCAGCTTTCATTTGTGAGTGGTAGGCAAACTCATCTTGCTCTTTGCGAGTGATCCCGTATCTTTCTGCTACCGTCTCAGCCGTCAGTCCCATTGGCTTGCTACTGAATGCATCTGTTAATCCGTCATGCATCATTGTTGACACCGGAGCTGAATACTGATCTTCCGCCTTGTTATAATAACTAAAGAGCGGCGCATTCGTCATACTTTCAATCCCACCAGTCAATACGACGGATGCCTTGTTCAATTGAATTTGCTCCATCCCCATTAGAATCGCTTTCATTCCCGAACCACATACTTCGTTGATCGTTGAGGCTGGAATATCTGAGGAAAGCCCACTTTGCAAGGAAACTTGGCGTCCTGGATTTTGACCACTGCCTGCTTGTAGCACATTTCCGATAATCACTTGTGCGATATGTTCTTTTGCTTGTTGGTTTCTTGCCAACAAGGCTTTTGCAGCAACTGTTCCTAATTCTACTGCTGAATATTCTTTTAATGACCCATGGTATTTGCCAATTGGCGTTCTTAGTGCGTCGATAATGACAACTTCTTCCACGTACGTCACCTCCTCTTGAAATATATCATTAAATCCTCCAAAAAAGAATACCCCACATTCGGTTGTCGCACCCTTTTCTACTTTCTTTAATAAAGTTTAAATTCTAATCAATTCTTTTTCATTTTTTTCAAAAAATATGATACCTTAGAACGTGTAGCCTACTAAGTATGTAGAACATAAAGGAGCGACGGAATGAACGTTGGTATTGATAAAATAAATTTCTTTGTCCCCCCCTATTTTATAGATATGGTTGATCTAGCTCACGCCCGAGAGGTAGACCCGAATAAATTTACGATCGGGATCGGTCAAGATCAAATGGCGGTCAATAAAAAAACACAAGATATCGTCACCTTTGCCATGCACGCGGCAAAAGATATCCTTACGAAAGAAGATTTACAAGCAATTGATATGGTGATCGTCGGAACAGAATCTGGCATCGATGAATCAAAAGCTTCGGCAGTGGTTTTGCATCGCCTATTAGGTATCCAGCCATTTGCACGGTCCTTTGAAATCAAAGAGGCGTGTTACGGCGCAACGGCGGGCTTACAATTTGCCAAAGCCCATGTACAAGCCAATCCACAAAGCAAAGTTTTGGTCGTGGCTTCAGATATCGCCCGTTATGGCTTAGCTTCTGGTGGCGAGCCGACTCAAGGTGTGGGAGCTGTTGCTATGTTGATCTCGGCGGATCCAGCAATTTTGCAGCTTGAAAATGATAATTTGATGTTGACGCAAGATATTTATGATTTTTGGCGTCCAGTAGGACATCAATATCCAATGGTAGATGGTCATTTGTCAAATGCCGTTTATATCGATTCTTTCAAACAAGTTTGGCAAGCCCATTGCGAAAAAAATCAGCGGACAGCAAAAGATTATGCGGCTTTGAGCTTCCATATCCCTTATACAAAAATGGGTAAAAAAGCCTTGTTGGCTGTTTTTGCCGAAGAAGAAGAAACAGAACAAAAACGCCTGATGGCCCGCTATGAAGAATCGATCGTTTACAGCCGTCGTACCGGCAACTTGTATACTGGTTCACTGTATCTGGGCTTGATCTCTTTATTGGAAAATTCCTCTAGCCTGCAAGCAAATGATCGAATCGGATTATTTAGCTACGGATCAGGAGCGGTTGCTGAATTTTTCAGCGGCTTGTTGGTACCTGGCTATGAAAAACAGTTGGCGCAAGCGGCACACCAAGCGTTGCTCGATGACCGTCAAAAGCTAACGATCCCTGAATACGAAGCGATGTTCAACGAGACGATCGATATCGATCAAGATCAATCCTTCGAAGATGATCTGCTTTATAGTATTCGTGAAATCAAAAATACCATTCGTTATTATAAAGAAGAAAACGAATGACCCTGAAAAAAACTTTGCTTCTTTTTTAGCTAAAAAGCTTGAAGGAACAAAGTTTTTTTCTTTCTTTGAAAATAATTGAAACAAAAGTTGTTTTCCAAACATTTTCTGCGTGTTATTCAAAAATTTTCAGATAATTCAGGAAAAACATTTGACAGTCCGCTTTTTTTTGTCTATACTAAAATCAATTCAAGTTTGGAGGAACTTTTTATGTTAAACACGACCGTATCCCCACAACTGAATACCTTTTACTTTAGCTACTTTAGATAGTTTGTATTCATATCACATTATGGATGCAAACCAAAAACGAGTTTTGTTTGTATCTATGATGGCTAAAGCATTTTAACTTGAACTTGCAGCCATGTAGAAAATCTTCTAAATGGTTGCCAATATACGTTTACGCTTGGTATAGGATCGAATCCATTTAGACGATTGTCTGAATGGATTTTTTTGTTCAGGTAAACCCCAATTAAAAAAGAAACGTTTATAGGAGGAGTTACAATGAAAATGAAAAAATGGATCACAACTGGGTTACTTACGGCTTCCTTGCTGGCATTAGCAGCTTGTGGCGAATCAAACAATGCTTCGGAGGAAAACGATGGAACAAAAACAGTCGGTGTTTTACAACTCGTGGAACACGGCTCCTTGAATGCAGCCTACGAAGGATTCAAAGAAGGCTTAGCAGAAGCGGGCTACACGGAAGGTGAAAACCTAACGATCGAATACCAAAATGCGCAAAACAGTCAAGACAATTTAAAAAGTATGAGCGAACGCCTAGTGAATGCCTCACCAGATCTTTTATTAGGCATTGCCACCCCTGCTGCTGTATCTTTAGCAAATGAAACGACCGATACCCCAATCGTAGTTACCGCAGTCACTGACTTAGTTGGAGCGAAATTGGCCGATTCAAATGAAGAACCTGGTCGCAACATCACCGGTACTTCAGACATGGTACCGATTGAGCAACAGATCAACTTGCTGTTAAGCATCGTGCCTGATGCCAAAACGATCGGCATTATGTATAACGCAGGTGAAGCCAATTCAAAAATCCAAGCTGACTTGGCAGAAGAAGCCTTAAAAGCTGCGGGCGTTGATGTAAAAGTATTGACCGCCAATACAACCAATGATGTGCAACAAGTAACCACCAGCCTTGCAAAAGATGTTGACGGCATTTATGTCCCAACAGATAATACCTTTGCCTCTGCTGCTGCAATCGTCGGCGAAGTCGCCAAAGAAACCAAAACACCGATCGTCGCTGGTTCCGTAGAACAAGTCGATGATGGTGCCCTAGCAACTTACGGTATTGATTATAAATCCCTTGGCATTCAAACAGGGAAACTAGCAGCGAAAATTTTGGATGGCGATGCAGAGCCAGCAACGACGCCCGTTGAAACAGCGGATAATTTAGAGTTAGTCGTCAATGAAGAGATGGCTGCTGCTTTAGGGATTGATCCTGCCAGCATCACTGCACCAGAATAACCATACTAACTTAGATTTGAGGAAATCATATGAATTTAGTCGACACATTCTTGCTCTTACTACAATCTGCCACCTCTCAAGGGATCCTTTGGGCATTGCTGGCGATTGGTGTATTTTTAACCTTCCGTATTTTAGATATCGCTGATTTAACTGCAGAAGGGAGTTTCCCCTTAGGCGCTGGGATCGCAGCAATCAGTATTACGAATGGTCTCTCGCCTATTTTAGCGAGTCTGATGGGCTTTGGCGGCGGCATGGTAGCCGGCTTAGTATCTGGTCTGCTCCACACAAAACTAAAAATCCCTGCCTTATTGGCGGGGATCATCACGATGACTGGACTGTATTCCATCACAAATCGTGTGATGGGTGCTCCCAACATCGCCTTGCTGGGACAAGACACGGTCTTCACCCAATTTCAAGCCATGGGACTGACCAAAAACAATGCCGTGATTCTTGCAGGCTTTCTCTTCGCGGCAATCGTCATTTTGTGCTTGTTCCTCTTTTTCCGTACAGAGATCGGCTTAGCGTTGCGAGCGACGGGCGACAATTTAGCTATGAGCGAGGCCAACGGCATCAACACTGATAACATGAAGATTATCGGCTATATGATCTCTAACGGCTGTATCGCCCTCTCTGGTGCCCTCTTAGCCCAAAACAATGGCTTCGCTGATTTGAACTCAGGGATCGGTACGATCGTGATCGGTTTAGCATCGATCATTATTGCAGAAGTTTTATTTGCCAATAAATCTTTGCTTTTGCGATTGATCACCATCGTGATCGGGGCAATCGTTTATCGCTTTATCTTGGCCGTCGTATTCGAATTCAATGTCGAGGCCAACGATATCAAATTGGCATCTGCAATCGTCTTAGTCATCTGCCTCTCCTTACCGCAGCTTCGTTCAAAACTAGGACTTAAAAAGATGCTGCCAAAAACCAAAGGAGGCCAATCCTAATGACTTCAGTCTTAACAATCGAGAATCTACACCAAACCTTCGAAAAAGGAACGATCAATGAAAACCATGTCTTGCGAGGCATTGACCTGACGATGAATGCCGGTGATTTTATTACGATCATCGGTGGGAATGGTGCTGGAAAATCGACCCTCTTAAACAGTATCGCAGGAACGATCCCAACAGAACAAGGAAAAATCACCTTAGATGGGAAAGACATTACCCGTTTATCCGTGACCAAACGGTCAAAAGATATTAGTCGAGTCTTTCAAGATCCACGTATGGGGACCGCGGTTCGTTTGACCGTCGAAGAAAATTTAGCATTGGCTTACAAACGCGGCCAAGTCCGCGGAGTTGCGACAGGCGTCAAAGCGAAAAACCGCGCGTTTTTCCAAGAAAAGTTAGCCAGCTTAAACTTAGGCTTAGAAAATCGCCTTTCTGCTGAGATCGGTTTGCTATCAGGCGGACAGCGGCAAGCTATCACCCTCTTGATGGCGACGTTGCAGCAGCCTAAATTGATTTTATTAGATGAACATACCGCGGCCCTTGATCCTAAGACCTCATTGACGGTCATGGCATTGACCGATCAGTTGATTCGGTCCCAACAGTTGACGGCTTTCATGGTCACTCATGACATGGAAGATGCCATTCGTTATGGCAATCGCCTGATCATGCTTCATCAAGGCAAGATCGTCGTAGACATTGCCGGTGAGCAAAAGCAGCATTTGACGGTCCCTGAATTGATGGAAATGTTCCATCAAAATAGTGGTGCTGAGTTGAAAGATGACCAACTGCTCTTACGCTCTTAACAAGCAAAAAAGGCACGTAGAAAGAATCTCCTTTCTACGTGCCTTTTGCTGTAATCACACTGCTTGCAAAAGCCTTACTTCGCTTCGTTTTCTGCAATGATGTCCGTTACCTTCATCAAGCGAGTCAATGTTGCTCGTTCGTCTTCTGCCAGATTGCTTTCGATGTATTGAATGGTTTCTGTCAGCTTGGGAATCGTCATATACTCTAACGCATTGACTCTTCGCCTCGTCCGTTCGATCTCATTGGCCATCAGTTGACAGGTTTTCTCGATCTCGGCCAACTGCAGCATCACTGGCAGCATTTGATCCAGATGGGACAACGAGAGATCCAGCTCACTGGTGGTACTCACAAAACCGTAGGAAAAATCATCATCCGAGCTTTCTTCTTCGTAAACAGGGTTCAACACTGGCACATCCATATTCATGATGGTTCGGCTTTGCACATCTAAGGTCACTTTATTCAAAGGGATCATAAAGGCTTCTTGCAAAACGACATCGGGAATACTACTAGAAGCTAGCACATACTCTTCCATTCCTGCTTGCAATGCGGTCTCCATCTTTTTACGAAGTTCCTGATTTTTCTTTACTAGCTGAATGAACTGGCGCACCAGCTCATCTTGCTTGTCTTTCAATAATTTGTGACCACGGGTTGCCGTCGTCAGCCGTTTTTTCAAACGACTTAGTTCCATCCGCGTCGGATTGACATTTAAGATCGCCATTAAGAACTCACATCCTCGTCCGTTGGGTAATAGGCGTCGATAAATTCTTCTTTGATACGGCTCAACTCTTGTTTTGGCAAGGTAGCTAATAGCTTCCAGCCTAAATCTAACGTTTCTTCAATCGTCCGATTGGTTTCAAATCCTTGATTGACGTACTCTTTTTCGAAAAGATCAGCAAAGCGCGCGTACTTTTTATCAAGGTCAGATAAGGCAGACTCCCCTAAAACGATCGATAGCTCTTTGGCAGCTTTCCCATCAGAATAGGCGGCATAGATTTGATTCATCGTTGCCGCATGATCGGCACGGGTCTTACCTTCTCCCGTTCCTTTGTCCTTCAACCGCGAAAGACTTGGTAAAATATCCACTGGCGGGTTGATATTGCGCTTGTAAAGGTCCCGCGACAAAATGATTTGTCCTTCCGTAATATAGCCGGTCAAATCAGGAATCGGGTGGGTTTTATCGCCATCTGGCATCGTTAAAATTGGAATCTGTGTGACCGAGCCTTCTTTGCCCATCAAACGTCCTGCCCGTTCATACAGCGTCGCTAAATTGGTGTATAGATACCCTGGATAGCCGCGACGTCCTGGAACTTCTCGGCGGGCAGCGGAGATTTCTCGCAATGCCTCGCAATAGTTCGTCATATCGGTCATGATCACTAAGACGTGCATGCCTTTTTCAAAAGCCAAATATTCTGCTGCGGTCAATGCCATCTTAGGGGTAGCGATCCGTTCGATTGCTGGATCATTGGCAAGGTTCATAAATAAAACAGAACGATCTAACGCACCGGTTTTGCGGAATTCATCCACGAAAAATTCAGCTTCTTCAAAAGGGATCCCAATTGCTGCGAAGACGATCGCGAAATTGCCTTCTTGGCTAGGTACTGTTGCTTGTCGTGCGATTTGAGCAGCGATCTCTTTATGAGGCAAACCAGACGCAGAAAAGATTGGTAGTTTTTGTCCACGAACTAATGTATTTAAATGATCGATGGTTGAGATCCCCGTTTGGATAAATTCATCTGGGAAGTCCCGCGCCATCGGATTGATGGCTTCACCGTTTACATCGATGCGTTTTTCTGGCAAGATTCTCGGGCCATTATCTTTTGGTTTTCCTAAACCGTCAAACACCCGACCCATCATATCTAGAGAAACCCCTAGGGTCAAACCAGTCCCTAGAAACCTTGCTTTGCTTTCTTCTGCACTCAAATTACTGGTACCTTCAAAGACTTGGACAACAGCATTGTCATCACTGACTTCCAGTACTTGTCCTTGACGGATCTCGCCTGTGTCCATGCGGACCTCAACGAGTTCGTCGAATTTCACGCCTCGAACATTTTCGACCACCATTAAGGGGCCGGCGATTTCGGAAACTGTACGATATTCTTTTAACATCAATGAACACCTCCAGTTTCAATGATTCGTTGTAACATTTCTTTGATGTCATGCTTGATCGTATCCAAGCGGGTCAATTCTTCTTCAGGAATGTATTTGCTGCGGGCGATGCGCTCACGCAGATCAACCGTTCCTTTGGTGATCTCATCTAAGTAAGCACCTAGCTGCAGTGCACGTTGGGCTTGTTCATTAAAGTAAAGAATATTCTCCAACATTTTGAACTGCTTATTACGAGATGTATACGTGTCAACGTCATCAAAGGCGTTTTGCTGCAAGTAGTCTTGTCTTAAAGAACGGGCAGTCATCATCGTCAAGCGGTCTTTCTGGGAAAGAGAATCCATCCCTACAAGCTGAACGATTTCTTCTAAACGGCTTTCCTCTTGGAGAATCGCCATTGATTCATTGACTAGCTCCGACCAGCGATCGCCTAATAATTGATCCAAATAAGAATTGATTTGATCTTCGTAAAGGGAATAGGAATTCATCCAGTTGATGGAGGGAAAATGACGTTTTTGCGCCAGCATGCTATCCAATGCCCAGAAGACTTTCACGATTCGTAAGGTATTTTGTGTGACTGGTTCTGAGATGTCTCCACCAGCAGGTGAAACCGCACCAATTGCGGTAATGCTTCCTTCCCGAGGCTGCGTGCCTAATGAATGGAAACGCCCTGCTCGCTCATAGTATTCCGCAATTCGACTTCCAAGGTAAGCCGGATAGCCTTCATCTCCTGGGATCTCTTGCAAGCGTCCACTCATTTCCCGCAGCGCTTCTGCCCAACGAGAAGTTGAATCTGCCATGATGGCAACACTATAGCCCATGTCACGGTAATATTCCGCGATCGTGATTCCTGTATAGATCGAGGCTTCCCGAGCAGCAACTGGCATATTCGACGTATTGGCGATCAATACCGTACGTTCCATGATCGACTTGCCGGTATTCGGATCGATCAACTCAGGAAATTCGTTCATGACATCCCGCATTTCGTTGCCCCGCTCACCGCAACCGACATAGACCACGATATCCACATCTGACCATTTAGCGATCTGATGCTGAACGACTGTTTTTCCAGCACCAAAAGGTCCAGGAACAGCAGCTGAGCCGCCTTTTGCCACTGGAAAATAGGTGTCGATAACTCGCTGTCCAGTGACTAGCGGGTCGCCTGGATTTAATTTAGCAGTAACGGGACGTGGTTGACGAACCGGCCATTTCTGTACCATCGTCAAGGATTTTTCCCCATCGATGGTTTCTAGAACACAGATGACTTCAGTAATCGCAAAATTTCCCACCATGATTTCTTTGACGGTTCCTTCATAGTTTGGTGGCACCATGATCTTATGCTCGATCACCGACGTTTCTTGTACTGAACCTAAAATATCACCGGCTTGTACAGTATCGCCGACTTGTACTTGTGGGACGAAGGTCCATTTCTTTTGGCGATTCAGTGGATCGATGGTGACCCCCCGCTCCAAAAAATCACTCTCTGTTTGCGACATAAATGTATCTAATGGTCGTTGGATCCCATCAAACATCTGAGTCAACAAACCTGGTGCTAGTTCGACAGACAATGGTGCGCCTGTCGTTTCCACGGGCTCGCCTGGTCCGATTCCCGCTGTTTCTTCGTATACTTGGATCGAAACCAGCCCTTTTTTGATCTCAATGATCTCACCGATAAGGCCCTTGTCACTGACTTTGCAGATTTCGTGGATTTTTGCGCCACTTAATCCTGAGGCGGTGACCAGTGGTCCCGATACTTTTTCAATTGTGCCAAATGCCACATTTATTCCTCCTAGCTGGCTGACTTGTCTGTTATGAATCTAATATATTCATTCCTACCGCTTTTTCCACATTTTGCTGAATGCGTGCCATACCGATCCCTAAACTACCCGTACTACTTGGAATCGGAATGATCGCTGGTGTCGGTACTTCTTCGTAACGACGAACGATCGGTTCTAATTGTTCGATCAACCGCTCGGTCAAAAAGATCACACCATACGCTTCAGCCATCTCTTCTAATTGTTGGGCGGCTTCATCCAAATCGCTGACTGGAAAGATATCGATCCCCAGCCCTTTGAAAGGCAAGATCGAGTTCTTACCACCCATCATTGCTATTTTTTTATGCATAACTATCACGCACCCGACTTCTTAAAATCTCTTCTGGCACCTTATTGATTTTACCAATCAAGAGAATACGCAAGTTCTTGCTTTCAATTTCCTTGGCATACAGATACCCTGCCAATGCTGACGGCCCAAAAGGCACGATTTTTTGTTCTTTGAGCTTCGCCATTAGAAAATTGTCTTTGCGTATATCAAAGGTATTCAAGGTCTTCTTTTCTACCAACTCTTCATAACTATGATTGATCAGCTCTTTATAAGGGGTTCCTTGCAAGTATGCCACAAACGCCTCAAGAGAAGTCGTGATCTCTGCTAACAACTCACTTGCAGGTAAATTCCCATGGTCGGCTAAAACTGCGCTGATAAAGCCGCGCTTGCGTTTCATCGCGTAACTGCGCAACGTTGTTGAAATATTGAAGATATCGATTTGACGGCGAATCAAGCTTTGCAGCAACTCGTCTTGGTATTCTTTACCGATCGTCCATAATTGCTCCCAATAATGGTTGTCAAAGATGATATCGATGGACTGGACTTCATGATAGTTCTCAATATAAGAAAAGACTTCTTCCACACAGGCAACCATCTCTTGCGCGACCTGAGTACTTTTTCTGGTCTTGACCAGATCTTTAAGGACGGAAAGTGGCTGGGTGCCGATTGGGACGAGATACGCCGAAAAATCTTCTTGCATATATGCCGCTTTTACTAAAACTTTCAGATTTTGATAGTCATATTTCAAAGCAAAGAAATCAACGATCGCTTTTTCTGGTGTCAACTGATACATCGTTTCGTATACCCGTTTCAACTCAGCCATCAGGACTTGTTCAAAATCGTGTACACGATCATCTTCATTGATGAAGTCACCATAAACCGTTTCTTGCAGCATCCCATAGATTTCCTCTGCGCTGGCAGCTGAGAGCATTCGCTCATAGCGACTACGATCGAATAATTGCGATTCATACGTCCGAATTCTCGTATTCAACGTATTATATTTGATGTCATTCATCTGTTTGCACCTGCTTACTGTTCAAAAATCAATTGCAGTAACGTATTGCTTAACTCTTCTTTGTTGGCTTCTAGTAGCGCATCAAAGGTAAAATTCAACTCAATTGCTTCTTGTCGCAACAAAAAGCCACCCTTGCGAGGGATCGTTTTATTTACCAGTTTCAGCTGAACCTCTGGGACCGATGCTTGCAACTTAGTAAGGAATTCCTCATCAACGAAATGACGGGACTTCTCGCCTAAAAGCAACTCGACCTCACCAGTTAACCGTGCATTCGCCAAGCCTTTCGCGATAAACGTATAAAATGCTGCCTGATCCATCGTGTTCAAACGGGTCAGAGCCTCAGAAAACAGCTCATCTAAGACGGACTGCTTTGCTGCCAAGACCTTGTTTCTTGATTGGATATGCACATCTGAGATTTCCAAATACATCGCCGCACGTTTTTCTTTTTCATAAAAAGCTAACCGTTCATTAAGCTCTTTTTCTAACTGTGCTCGTTTTAAATTTTCTTGGTTTTCACTTTCTTTTTGTGCTTCTTTGATTTGAAGCTGGTATTTCTTTTCCGCATCAGCGGTTATTTTGTCAGTTAAACGTGTAATATCAGACATTCACTTTTCCCTCCTCTTAATTCAAGACAAGCAAGAAGGAAATCACGAACCCTAAAATACAATACGTTTCCATCATCGCTACCAAGATAATTCCTTTGGTCACATGTTCTGGTTTTTTTGCTAAAATCTGCATCGCAGCACTTGCGGCACGTCCTTGCCACTTACCGGCGATAATTGCTGTTAACGCGATCGGCAATGAAGCGATAAACAAATACAACCCGCGATCGAATGAGATCGAACCACTGATCTGACCAAAAATCATAAAGGAGATTACAAAGCCGTATAGCCCCTGGGTACTAGAAAGCAATTCCAAAATCAACGCTTGCCCGAATTTCTCTGGTTGCTCTGAGATCAAGCCTGATGCTGCTTCACTGGTCATCCCCACACCGATCGTTGATCCGATACCACCACAAATCGTTGCGGTCGCTACACCTAAAGCTGCAAAAACAATTCCACCATTTTCGTAAAAGAAACTAATCCAATTTTCCATTATTATCCTCCTGTAACTTTTCTTCTGAGATGATCTCTACATAATTTTCATTTGATTTGAACGGGTCAAAGGCACGTCCGCCCCCCGTAAAGAATTTTCCGAAATACTCTAAATACTGCAAGCGGATACCATGAACATACGCACTAAGGTAACTTAAGAAAATATTCAGGCCATGTAGCGCCACAAATAATAAGATACCGACGGTGAACCGGGCTGCTGGCGGCAAGTAGCTAATGATCAAGTTGAAGGCTGAGGCGATACTTCCGCCGGCAACCCCTAACGCCATCAGACGGGTGTAACTGATCAAGTCACCAACATAATTGGTCACATCCATCAATCCGTACAATCCAGAACCGATTTTTCCTGCCAACGTTTTTCCTTCTAAACTGCCTCCGATTGCCACTGCTAAAAGACTGGCAGCGATCATTACGATCCCAATCGTTTGTAACGGGGTGTCAGGGAAAAGCAGCATTCCTGCAGCGACAAAAACGACACTGATCAAAAAGACGATCCACGAACCGGCTTGGAACATCGCAGCCAGTTTCTGATCTTTTTTCTTCCATAAAATATAGAATTTCAGCGCCAAGCCAAACATGATCTGAATGTACCCAAAGATCACGGATAAGACTAAGATCTGATTGACATCATCCTGGGCAGACAACAGCTGGAAGGAGAATTCAAATCCGAAGAAGTTGCCATAGATCAAGCCCCAAATAATCGTAGGGATCGAGCACAACTGAAAGAGGGTCAAATTTTGTTCCAGCCCTTTGCTGAGGTGGAACAGCTTTTTCCCCAGAAATGTCGCCAGAAACAAGAGCAATCCATAGCCAAAATCGGCAACCATCATCCCGAATGCCACCATGTAAAAAGGCGCCATAAATGGTGTCGGATCTAACTCGTCATATTGCGGCAAGCTGTACATCCGAACAAGTCCTTCAAAAGGCTTGATCCAACGTGCGTTTTCTAATAAAATCGGCACATCAGCCAGCTCTTTTTCCGTCACTTCTTGGTATTCGAGGTAATAGTTATCCGTGGTCCCTTTTTTGATACGTTTTTCTAATTCGGCCGCCCCATCAACAGGAACCCAGCCAGAAATCGAGACCGCATGAGTCGAACGCAAAAGCATTTTACTGCTTTTTAAGCGGGTGATCGCTCCATCTAAATACTCGGCAACGATCCGCAAGGTTTCTTGCTCTTTTGTCATCGCACCAAGAGAAGCTTTGATTTCTTTTTCTTCATCAATTAGACGCTGGGATTTTTCTTTCATCGTTTGCAGATCTTCTTCTGGAATGCCCTCATAAGGGTAGATGTATTGCTCGAAGGCTGCTTTCTTTAGAAGAGTAGTTACTTTTTCTTTTACATCTTTATGGAAAAGTACTAATAAGTAAGTTGTCGTTTGTGATTGATAAATGGTTTCGACATAGACAAGCGGCAGCTTTTCACTGTTGGTCGTAAAGTCAGCCATTTCAGAAGTAGGAATCGATCCTAACAAGCCACCTGATTTTTTTAATTCTTTTAAAACAGCTGGTCGTTCTTTGAAATACTTCCAGATCGACAGTTCTGCTTCTTGTGCTAATACATCGCGTTTTTCTTGATCAATCAAGCGAAGACGTTTGTCTTGTTTACGAAGGGTTTGGCATAATTCTTGCCAAGGATAGGTGTGGGCTGTTTCAGCCAATTCTTGAAGGGTATATTTTTTGATTGGTTGCCGCAGTTGTGCCAGCATTCCTTTTTTGGGTACATATTCTTCTAAAAAATTTAAGCTCCAGTTGACTTGACCAAACTGGTTCTCCATTTCTTCTTCAGACTGTTCCTCGCGAACCGGTGTCAAAACACCCGTCGTTTCTTCAGAATCATAATATTTTTCCGAAGAAAGCAGTTCTACGCCTTGAAAGTCTTGCAGCTGCTCTAAAACAGCTTCTTTCTGATCGTAAAAGGTCAACAGACTGAACTTTTGCATTTTTGCAATTGCCATTTATGTCACAACCTTATTTATTATTATTGCTAATGCTTCTTCTTTCAATTCATTAGGGATCGTTCGCAGTGTTTCCACTTCTGCTTTGGTCTTAGCCAAGAGTGGTTCCTTAGACTGTACCAACTCAGCTGCGATTTTTTGGTTGATTGCTTCTTTTTGTTGGGCTTCTTTTTCTGCCAACTCTTTTTTAAACGCCTTCAACCGTTCTTCTCTTGCTTGTGCCAATTGTTTTTTTTCTGCTTCTGCTTCTTTATTTTTATTTTCCGCAAATTGCTCTGCTTCTTGTAATAATCGAATGGCATCTACTGTCATTTTCTCACCTGCTTTCACTTTTTTTCCGCAAAAAAAACCACTACAAATCAAGCATATGGCATTCGCTGATCGTAGGGTGTCAAAAATCAATAAGTGGCAAATACCTTCACCTATTTCCGTTTTCTAATATAACCGTAACATAAATTTTGCGATAGAACAAGGTTCCTAGCGTTTTTTTATAGTCTTTACATATAAAAGTCACAAAAATTACACATTTTCACAAAAAGAAATCCTTTTCATTTTATTAGGGGGTTAAATGATGACAAAAAAGAAAGATTAGAAACAAAATGATGTTTCAAATCTTTCTTTTAGTTTTTTCTCGTCTTTTTCTTAACTTAAATGCTTCTAAAGAAAAGACAAGTATTTAAAATAACAAAGCATCGACCTACTCACGTATAAACGGCATACTCATACAGCGGGGGCCCCCGCGTCCGCGAACCAATTCGCTGCCCGAGATTTCATTCAAAATGACTCCTGCCTCTTTTAACAGCCCATTGGTAATGGTGTTGCGGTCATAGACCACAACTTCTCCAGGTGCAATCGCCAAGGTATTAGACCCATCATTCCATTGCTCTCTAGCTGCCGCTGCTAAATCGTCACCACCACAGCGGATCAAGTGTACTTCAGGCAAATCTAAATAACGGCAAAGAATGTTTTCCAACGTATCTTTTTCCTCATATACTCGCACACCGTCCTTGTGTTTAGTGATTGAATACAGCGAAAGTTCTCCCTCGATTTCTGGATGGATCGTGAACTTATCATGATCCACCATCGTGAAGACCGTATCTAAATGCATAAATTTTCGTTCCTCGCCGATATTAAATGCCAAGATATGTTCGAAACTCGGTTCTGTGGCAAAAATCGTTTCGGCAATTTTTTCAATTGAGGCAACTTCTGTTCGTTGAGAGATCCCGATCGCCACGATTTTATCTGATAAAATCAGCTGATCCCCGCCTTCCATCCGCGTCGTTTCGTCCCGATGATACAAAAAGTTCGTCTCATTGCGGGCAAACATCGGATGGTGCGTAAAAATTTGTTTTCCGTAGAGGGTTTCCCGTCTTCTCGTTGCAGAATACATTCGATTCAAGGAAACACTGTGACCAATCGTCGCAAACGGATCTCGCGTGAAATACAAGTTTGGCATTGGATCGATCAAGAAAGGATATTCTGTTTCAACGATTGAAGTTAAGTTACTGGCTTTTGAAATTTCTACCTCACTTTTTTTCAAGCCCGCCATCGTATGATCGATAAAGGCGCGATTGTCTTTAATCGACAGGAAAAAGTTGCGCACTTCGTTGCGAATCTCTTCATCAAGGATCGTTGTTTCATTTAAATAGTCTTCTAAAAAGGCCTCTTTGGCACCAGTTGTTGTCAATGTTTCAGCAGCTAGATCCTCCAAATAAAGGACTTCCACCCCTTTGCTTCTTAACGTATCCGCAAAAAAATCATGTTCTTTTTGCGCTTGGGTTAAAAAAGGAATATCATCAAACAACAATCGATCAAGATAATCCGGCATCAAGTTTTCTAATTCTGCGCCTGGACGATGCAGCAGCACCCGTTTTAAAGGGGCAATCTCAGAAAAAATCTGAATTGGCTGGTTCATGAACTTGTCTCTCCTTCTTGGCAATTTTGTTGAATAACTTATGTCATTCATTTTTTATGATTCCTCATCACATAATTATTCATTTCTCTAACTCATCGTGTTTTTTCTACTCGTGACTCAAAGTTTTTTTGGATCATATAGTTATAAATATGCATTTCAGCAAAAAGAAACCTCCGTTAAAAAAACAACTATCTAAGAATATAAATTCTAGATACTTTAATTTACCGCCTTTTTCAATTGTATATTTTTGTTAAAAAAACAGCAAGGCAAAAGAACTGATGGACGATAGACCTAGCTGCGAAACCAGATTGAACTATCTTTGTTTTTTTGGATCATTTCATGATTTTCAAATGATACCGCTATCAAATAGATAAATATTTGCTATGATTCAAGTATCTTGATGATAAAGAAACGTCTATAAAGGAGCGATTTCATGAAAACGCAACGTCAACTTTACTATGGTGCCGACTACAATCCTGAACAATGGTCTAAAGAAGTCATTCTTGAAGATATGCGCTTAATGAAAGAAGCAGGTGTGAACTATGTAAGCATCAATATTTTTGGCTGGGTCAATCTGCAGCCAGATGAATCCACCTATGATTTTGACTTTCTGGACTGGTTGATGGATCTTTTATATGAAAACAATATCATGATCGACCTAGCCAATGGAACGGCTTCGCCTCCCGCTTGGCTTGTTCAAAAACACCCTGAGATGCTGCCTGTGACCATTCATGGCAATCGACTGGTTCATGGGTCGCGCCAGCACTACTGTCCGACTTCCCCTATCTATCGTCAATATGCCACCGATTTGTCAGAAGCAGTCGCAAACCGTTATGCCAATCATCCAGGGCTAGTCATGTGGCATATCAATAACGAATATACCTGTCACATCCACGAGTGTTATTGCGATCATTGTCGGAAAAGATTTCAGACATGGTTAGCAGAGAAATATCAGACCATCGCTGGATTGAATGATGCTTGGTCAACCAAGTTTTGGAGTCAATCCTATGGTAGCTGGGACGAAATTTTTCTACCTGAAGCGATGCCGACCTTCAAAAATCCTGCACAGCAGTTAGACTATCGCCGTTTTCTTTCCGACATGAATCTGGAGCTCTATCAACTCGAAAAGGCGGCGATCGCAAAATATTCACAAGGCATCCCTTACATGACCAATCTTATGGGCTTGCACAAATACGTGGATGGGTTTAAATGGGCACCCGAAATGGATGTAGTCAGCTGGAATTCGTACCCGAATCCCTTTGAAAAGATCCCTTACCCGCAATTTCTTGCTAACGATCTAACTCGTAGTTTAAAGAAAAAACCTTTTTTGATCATGGAACAAGCCACCAGCGCCGTTAATTGGCGGCAAATCAATGGTGCCAAGACACCCAACCAGCTGCGTCTTTGGAGTTATGAAGCGCTCGCTCATGGCGCTGATGGCATCATGTTCTTCCAATGGCGGCAGTCTCGTGGCGGTGCGGAAAAATTTCATAGTGCGATGGTGCCTCATGGAGATCCTCATTCAAGCCGTATCTTTCGTGAATGTGCGCAATTAGGCAACGAATTTTCGCAACTGTCGGATATCGTTGGGACGCGCTTCTTGGCTGATGTCGTGGTTGTCTTTGACTGGGAAAATTGGTGGGCGCTGGAATTGGATGCCAAACCAAGCACCTTAAAGTACATTCATCAGTTACGCAGCCTGTATGCCGCGCTAAGGGCGTTAAATCTGAGCGTAGACTTTGTCCATCCTTCCGAATCCCTAGACGGCTATCCTTTAGTGATTGCCCCAAATCTCTATTCAGCACCAGAAGCCTTCGGTAAGAAAATCAATGATTACGTGCGACAAGGCGGCATCTTCTTGACGAATTTCTTTAGTGGGATCGTCAATGAATATGACCAAGTCTATCTTGGGGGCTATCCAGGACTGTTTAGGGACACCTTAGGGATCATTGTAGAAGAGTTTTACCCAATGAAAGCAGCTACCCATCACCAAATTGACTTCCAAGGTCGTCGGTACGACAATTCTCTATGGGAGGAAGTCATTCATCTAAATGGTGCGAAAGCTTTGGCAACCTTCCAATCCGGTTATTTGTCCGATAAGCCAGCCATTACTATGAATCAGATCGACGATGGGTATGCGTATTACGTGGGAACAGAATTGTCTCTTGAAGGGCTAACTACATTTTTAGCGACCATTCTGGAAAATCATAAATTAGCGACTCATGCCCAGCACTTCTTGGCTGCTCCTACTGAGGTCTCCGTTACCTGTCGCAAAGGTGCTGGCTATACACTCGTCTTTCTCTTAAACCATACGGAGCAGACAACCAAAGTGAAGCTGAAAGCCCCTGGAGCAGACCTTCTAACCAAAGAAACCAGACAGTTGGTAGTTCTGAAACCAAAAGAAGTCGCAGTTCTTAAGTATGTTGATTGATCTAAGGAAAAAGAACCTCCATGAAGCGATCGCTTCATGGAGGTTCTTTAATAGACGTTACTAGATTCAGGGAGAGTCATTAGACTAGCGATAGGCATTTTCTAAATAAGAGGCTATCTTTTGTCTTCGCTCTCCATCTCTTTTTTCTGAATAGTGATACTCTGGATTAGTCCAATGGGATTTGTCGTACAACCAAACAGGCATTTTTTTCGTTTCGTCGGTTTCCCATTCATAACGGGGAAACAAATGTGCATGAAGAAAGTTATCAGTATTTCCCAATAGTTCATAATTGATTCTCAATGGAGAACAAGCTTGTATTATAGCATCTCCTAAAAGAGTCATATCAGTTAAGAAAATCTGTCGCTCGCTTAAATCTAGATCATTTAAAGAAGCCACCTCTCTTTTAGGTAATAATACACAGTATCCGGGAAGAAATTGGACATCGCCATAAACAGCAAAACTGCCAGACAATTCTTTGATCACCATTGGATTTGTCCCATCTATCGCTGATTTGATTCTATTCTCATACCATTTCAATTTGATCCCCCTCTTTCCTGTTCCTTGCAGCTATTCATGTAAAAACTATACAAGATTAAAGAAAGGCTTTCAATAGTAACAAAATAAAAAAATCTTTGCTATACGAGTGGTCCTTCAAAATCGTATTTGTAGACTTTTATAAACAAAAAAAATGTATCAATCTTATAAAAGACTGATACATCAATGATACCGGCGGCCGGGGTCGAACCGGCACGCCCTCAACGGGCACTGGATTTTGAGTCCAGCGCGTCTGCCAATTCCGCCACGCCGGCATGTTGAAAGGTTAGTATTAGTACTAAGGCGGTAACCGGATTTGAACCGGTGATGAAGGTTTTGCAGACCTCTGCCTTACCACTTGGCTATACCGCCATTATACTATTGTTGCAATCTACAATCAAGTGAAGATTGTACTGGGGTAGCTGGATTCGAACCAACGCATGACGGAGTCAAAGTCCGTTGCCTTACCGCTTGGCTATACCCCAAAAATGAAAGGGCGAGTGATGGGAATCGAACCCACGAATGCCGGAGCCACAATCCGGTGCGTTAACCACTTCGCCACACCCGCCGTGATAAGAAACTGTTGAAATATATAATGGCAGGGGCAGCAGGAATTGAACCCACACTAACGGTTTTGGAGACCGCTGTTCTACCTTTAAACTATGCCCCTATGAATGGAGGAGAGTGGATTCGAACCACTGAACCCTAAGGAACGGATTTACAGTCCGTCGCGTTTAGCCACTTCGCTACTCCTCCATGGTGGCGCGGGACAGAATCGAACTGCCGACACATGGAGCTTCAATCCATTGCTCTACCAACTGAGCTACCGAGCCATATAAGAAAATATAAGTTTTACAAAAATAATGAAACGGTCTGGACGGGACTCGAACCCGCGACCTCCTGCGTGACAGGCAGGCATTCTAACCAACTGAACTACCAAACCGTAATGGGGGTTAACGGGATCGAACCGCTGACCCTCTGCTTGTAAGGCAGATGCTCTCCCAGCTGAGCTAAACCCCCGAAGGTTGTTCATTAAATTGTAATGATCCGTACGGGATTCGAACCCGTGTTACCGCCGTGAAAGGGCGGTGTCTTAACCACTTGACCAACGGACCTAAGTTTAAAACGGAGAGTAAGGGATTCGAACCCTTGAGACAGCGATAGCCATCTACATGATTTCCAATCATGCTCCTTCGGCCACTCGGACAACTCTCCAGCCTAAAAGAAGCTCATTACTCTTGCTTGTTTTCTCTTATTAGAG
>NZ_BCPT01000010.1 GCF_001544095.1 Enterococcus casseliflavus NBRC 100478
TTTTTTAGGTATTATTTCAGTTGATCCTTTGCCAATAAATCATACACATACTTCAATGAGGTAGCTTCGCCATATAACTGAAGATCTGCTTTTTCCTCTGGGGAATAGACTTGATCAAAGCTTTGATCGGGAATCAGCACGACATCGATGCCCGCACGTGTCGCGGCTGTTGCTCCCACAAGAGAATCTTCCATGACTAAAGCTTTTTCTGCTGCGACTTGCGCTTTTTCTAAAGTCAGCAAGTACGGTGCTGGATCAGGCTTATGGGCGGAGACGTCATCGCCAAAGGTCTGATAGTCAAAGGCCTGCAACAAATCGAAATGCGTCAACAATTCAGAGGCTCTTTTTTTCATCGTCGAGGTGGCTAATGCCGTTTGGAAGCCTTTCTCACGAGCCAAGGCGATGGTTTCTTTCGCATAGGGTTTGGTTTTGAAGGTGCCATCGGTTATTTGCTGGGCAATATAGACTTCCCGTTCTGCTCGTAATTCCTGCACCCGCTGCTGACCGCCTACGAGGTCGGCTAATTTAGTGGCAGTCTGTTGCCAACTTTGACCACGCCAACCAAAAATATCAGCGGCTGTAATCGGAAGCTCATACTTTTTAAATAGCGCCAACCACCCATCAAAATAGACTCTTTCGGTATCGACTAACAATCCATCAAAATCAAAAATCAAAAGTTCTTTCATAAACGCTCCTTCGTTTTGCTAAGATTTTTTCCTCACTCACTGGGGATCAAGACATCTTCCGACTTTTGTCAGCAGCTGCTTGCACTGCTTTGATGACAGCCGCCCGAAAGCCATTTTCCTCTAAGGTTTTGACTGCTTGGATCGTTGTGCCCCCTGGCGAGCTGACACGATCCTTTAAGACGCCTGGGTGTTCCTTCGTCTCTAATACCATCTTCGCTGCGCCTAATACCGCTTGAGCAGCAAATTCATACGCCATCGGACGCGGCATTCCTTCTGCCACTGCTCCATCTGCCAAAGCTTCAATGAACAAATACGTGTAGGCTGGTGAAGAACCGCTGACACCAATGACTGCATCGATCATGCTTTCTGGTACTTGCTCGGCTTTGCCCAGGCTTTCAAAAAGCTGTTTGACTTCGTTGGCTTCGGCTTCCGTCACTTGACCGTTGGGACTGATAGAAGACATCCCTTCCCCCACCAGTGCAGGGGTATTTGGCATGACCCGCACGATTTTGTGCGCACCGATGATTTCTTCCATTTGCGCGATCGTCACACCCGCAGCAATAGATACTAGCAAATGCTCCTTGGTCAAGCCCTCTTTTAAATCAGCAAGCAAGCTGGGAAAGACAAAAGGTTTGACTGCTAAGACGAGGATCTCCGCTTTTTCGGTGACATCTGCTAGCTTAGTTGTCCCAGTGATTCCGGTTTCTTTTTCTAATTGTGCCAAAGTCGGCTCGTAGCGATGGTTATAAACCAAGATCTCTGCTGGTTCATACAGGTTTGCTGCAATCAAGCCGTTGATGATGGCTTTTGCCATGTTACCGGCTCCTAAAAAGGCGATTTTTCTCATAGATTTCACGCTCCACTTCTGATTTTGGTACCACTTTTTGCTAAAAAAGCCTAATCAATGACTAGGCTTCAAACTCGATCATATACGGATGCAAGGCGGTGTTATAGATCCCTTCTGTATATTCTACCACTTCTCCTTGTAGATCATACGAATAACGGGTTCGTTTCAAGGCAGCGACCTCTGGCGTGATCATAAACTTCTGTTGCTCTTCGGTCAAGGTCGTTGCCACGAACGCATCTTGAAAGCGATCGATGATCATTCGATGTTCATCCAATAGGCGATACAATGATTTTTCTTCAAAGACCTCGATGGAGGTACCCTTTAGCTGCTTTGGCAAATGGTACTCATAGTAAATAAAGGGTTGGTGGTCAAAATAATACATGCGACGTAAACGCATGACTTCTTTGCCCATCAAAGAATACGCGGGGTGCTCAGGCGCAAGTTCGACTAATTCATAGCTGAGGTTTTTCTTCGTGTATTCCTTGCCAGTCTTTTCAAGCAATTGGCTAAACGTCGTGCCTTTTGACAGCTTGTTATAAGGGCGATTGCTTAAAACCGTCGTCCCACGTCCGCTGCGTTTTTCCACATACTCATCTGCCGCTAACAATTCGATGGCTTTGCGGACAGTGATCTTGCTGACATTGAAGGTGGCTTCCAATTCTGTTTCCGTCGGTAAAAATGAACCAATCGGGTAGCGACCCGACATGATGTCTTCTTTGAGCTTATCGGCAACATCACGGTAAAGAATGTGTTTGCGTTTCATTGCTATCTCGCCTTTCTCTCATTGGATTGGTCTTGTTCTCCTTATTCATCAAAGGTAGGAATGTCTTCTGGTTGCGGCTCGATCAAGACTTTCCGCGGCTTGCTGCCTTCAGAAGGGCCAACGACACCTTGATCTTCTAATTCATCCACTAACCGAGCCGCTCGGTTATAGCCGATGCGAAAACGTCGCTGCAAGAGAGAAACGCTGGCGGTCTGCATTTCCACCACAAGGGCTTTGGCATCTTCGAATAGCTCATCTTGCGGTTGTCCGCTGCTGCCGGTACTCGTTTCTTCCTCAGTGACCATCATTTTTTCTTCATAATTGGCTTCTTGCTGATCGGTCACGAATTCAACCACTCGTTCGACTTCTTGGTCGGAGATAAAGGCCCCTTGGACCCGAATCGGTTTGTTCTCACCCATCGGCAGATACAGCATGTCGCCGCGTCCCAGCAGTTTTTCGGCTCCGTTCCCATCAATGATGGTCCGCGAATCGACACCGCTGGAAACCGCAAAGGCCATCCGTGATGGAACATTGGCTTTGATGATCCCTGTAATGACATCCACACTTGGTCGTTGCGTTGCTAGTATCATATGGATACCTGCTGCCCGTGCCATTTGCGCCAAACGAATGATGGCATCTTCGACTTCGTTGCTGGCAACCATCATCAAGTCGGCTAACTCATCGACGATCACTACAATGAATGGCAAGATCGGACGATTTTCGCCGTCTTCTAAATTCTTATTGATCACTAAATCGTTGTAGCCAGTAATGTTTCGGACCCCAGTTGCCGCAAATTTTTCGTAGCGCTCTTCCATTTCCTTGACCACTTTTTGCAACGCTTGCGCCGCTTTGCGGGGATTTGTCACGACAGGTGTCAAGAGATGGGGAATCCCATTATAAACATTTAATTCAACCATTTTCGGGTCGATCATCATCAGTTTGACTTCATGGGGTTTTGCCCGCATCAAAATACTGGTGATGATGCCGTTGATGGCTACGGACTTCCCGCTCCCGGTCGATCCGGCAATCAAGAGATGGGGCATTTTCGTTAAGTCTGCCGTTTGGACACGGCCAGAAATATCGCGTCCTAAAGGTACTTCTAATAGTTTATCTGGATGATCCGGTTGAGCTTCGATCACTTCTCGGAATGAAACCATGCTGACTGCACTGTTTGGAACTTCGATCCCAATCAATGATTTCCCTGGGATCGGCGCTTCCATCCGCACATCTTTGGCAGCTAAAGCCAAGGCGATATCGTCGGTCAACCCGACGATTTTGCTGACTTTGACCCCTACTGCTGGTTGAACTTCGAATTTGGTTACTGCTGGTCCTAAGCTGGCTTTGACGACTTTTGCGTCAACACCGAAGCTTTGGAAGGTAGTTTCTAAGACACCGATATTTTGTTCGATCCTTTTGTACTCGCTGCTTTGATCCGTTGAAGGGATCGAATCGAGTAATTGCGCTGAAGGCAATTCATAATCACGATTTTCAGCTTCTTCCGAAATCTCAAATTCCAATACTTCACCATCATCATCAAGGATCTCCCCGTCTTCATTGACCTTTTTGCTTGGTCCTGGTTTGTTTCCTGCTGGATGTGGTGCTTGAGCGGCTTCTGGTCCCGCCGCTTGCGGCAATTCCTGGAAGTGGTCGATGGGTACAAAGCTCAACTGCTCTGGTTCAAAATCAGCTGGTGCTTGCATCTGCTGTTCTTTTGCTGATTTTTCGTCTTCTGTCATTGGTCGGACTTGATTCTTTTCTTTGATCTCTGCCATGACTGCTGCTCGTTCGGCTTCTTTTTTGGCTTCTTTCGCAGCTTGTTTCTCTGCTGCTCGTTCCGCTTTGCGGGCTTCTCGTTCGGCTTGCTTTTCTGGAGAGCCTTCTAACAACCGCTGCAGCTTGTCACCAGCTGCTTGCAGGTGCTCGACTAACTCGTGGCTGCTCATTTGGCTGAACAAGAACGCCCCAATCAGTATGAGTAAAACAGCGATGATGTAGCTGCCGATCTGGGAAACAAGAAAATAGGTCGCCCCATAGAGCATGGCGCCAATCATTCCGCCCCCGACATTTTGGGTCACTTGGCTGCGCCGAATATCGCCTAACAGCGTCATCCACGTCGTTTGGAAGATATTGGCTTGTTCTCCCACCACATTACTAAAGATTTGCGCATGGAGGATGATCAGTAAACCAAAATACACCAATACACAGCCAATCACTCGTCGAATACTCTTAAAGCGAGCATCGGTCGTTTTGATCGCTAACCAGACACCATAAGCGGCTAGGGCAACACTCAAAAATTGGTACGTGTTTCCGCCAACGATCCGAAATCCGTTGGCAATCAAGGTTCCTAAAAAACCTAAATGGAAAAAGCCAAATATCGAAAACAAGACAAAGAGCAGGCCGACGCCGACCAGCATTAATTTCTCTTGCTGTTTTTGTTGTTTTTTTGTTTTGCGTTTCTTTGCGCGTTTTTTTTGCGCCATTTCTATCCCTCTTTTCATCTTTCCCTATTATAACGAAAAAAGAAGGCGAACAAAAGTTTTCCTGTGAGAAATTTTGGTTAGCTGTTGGAATTTAAGGAAAAAAGAGGATGTCTGCCAGATATAGCAGTGATCATCCTCTTTTTAGCTGCTGCACAAATTCAGCGACTGTATAGACAATCAGTCCCGATGATTCAAAATCATCTGTATTGGTCGTTACTAGACTGTCGATTTGATTTCGCTTCGCACAAGCTGCTAAAACAGCATCCTCAAAATCTATCATTGTTGAATCAAGCGCCTGAAGGCAATCTGCTTCCGTAACGGTTAAGACGGTATGCACTTGGATCAGTTTTTTGACTTCCCTCCGAGCATCGACTCCTGCTGCTCCATCGAGAATATAGAAAAGATCCGTTAAGGTACTTGCCGTAATCACGCCCTCGCAAAGTCCATAAATGGAACTGTTGTATATCTGTTTGATGGCTTCTTGATGGCTTTTAGACCCTCTTCCTAATAAATAGTCAAGGATCACATTGGTGTCAATCACGACTCGTTTGGCTTTGTATTTAGTCATGCTTATTTTATTCTCCCAGATATTTTTTCCTACGCCGTTCGTTTCTTACTTTTTTGATGTCCACAACGTCAGGTGTTTCAAATGAATCTGCTAAAATGCCTTGCAAAGAATCGACTAAACGAAGTTTCTCCTCTGGGGACAACTCTCCTACTGACTGCTTTTCTGTAATAACTAACTGTTTTTTGCCATTGACTTCTTCTGCCAGTTCCATTTCTAGTTCAGAACCTACCTGGAGATCCAATTTCCGAATCATTTTCTTAGACAAGCGAACCCCCTGTCCGTTGCCCCACTTAATCAAATGAGCGGTCTCTTTATAATGTTCCACTCGGCTCCCCCCTCTTTATCGGATTTTCCTTACTATCGATCATTATAACATGAGCACGTATATGTATACACAAGTATATACTTCAATCGTTCCTTCTTTCCTTAAATACGCAAAAGAAATGAATGTATAAAAAAACACCAGCTGCTAAGCAGCCAGTGTATCTTGTTGACTTGTTTTAGTTTGGTGTGACATCTTCGCCAAACCACTTTTCAGAGATTTCAGCAAAGGTGCCATTGTCTTGCAATTCTTTCAAGCCATCATTGATTTTATCTGCCATGGCTTGATCGTCTTTACGCACACCTACAGCAAAATCTTCTGCTTCAAAGGGGCTTTCGATTTCGTTGAAGTCATCGGTTTTGCCTGTTTGAGTCAAATAATATTCTGCGTAGACGCGGTCGATCAAAAGACCGTCGATCCGACCGTTTTCTAGATCGATAAAGGCTTCATTAAAGCTGGCATACAAGGTTGCGTCATTGCCGTCTACGAGATCCTTCAGAACTTCCGGTTGGTTGTTGAAGGTCTCATAACCAGAAGAACCTTCTTGGGCACCTAAGACTTTGCCCTCCATATCATCAAAGCTAGTAATGCCGCTGGCTTTCGCTGTGACTAAGACTTGTTTGTTTTCCATATAAGTATCTGTAAACAATACTTTTTCTTCACGAGCTGCGGTTTTGGTATACCCGTTCCAGATCATATCGATGGTGCCATTGCTTAGTTCGGTTTCTTTCATGGACCAATCGATTGGTTGAAATTTGACTTTGGTTCCTGTTAGATCCAAAATCGCTGTGGCTAAATCCACATCAAACCCAACGATGTTGCCTTGGTCGTCTTTAAAGCCCATCGGTACGAAGGTATCGTCTAGGCCGACGATCACTTCTTCTTTGTCAGCGGCACTTGTTGTGGTGTCATTGCTGCTGCCACACGCCCCTAATAAAAATACACTTGCTGCTGCGATTCCCATCAATAGTAATTTTTTCATTTTATTCTCCCCCTTATTCTCCTGCTACTTTTAATAATTGATCACCGATATTTTCGGCAAAAACCAAATCATGGGTCACCACGATCTGGGTCACTCCTTCTTTTTTCAGATCCAAGATCAGCTGTTCGACTTGCTGTCTCAAGCCTGGATCTAAGGCGCTGGTAGGCTCGTCATAGGCCAACACTTTGGGATTCATCGCCATCGCTCGTGCGATAGCCACCCGTTGCCGCTGCCCCCCGGACAATTGGAAGGGATATTGGGCTAGTAGGTCACTTAATCCTAGTTTTTCTGCCAACTGTTCGGCTTTTGCTGTATACGCGGCCTTGTCTTGTTTTAGCACCATTTTTGGCGCCAAAGTGATGTTTTCAAAAACTGACAAGTGCGGAAACAATTGGAAGTCTTGGAAGACGACACCGACGACTTGTTCTTGTTCTTTTGTGTCGGTGGGATCAAAGGCTTTGCCATCCAGCAAAAAGCTTCCAGAATCGATCGTTTCTAAACCAGCCAGTGTCCGAAGCAAGGTGGTTTTCCCGCCACCGGAAGGACCGACCACCGCTAAGATACTGCCGTCTTCGATCGTCAAGTCTAGCTGATCGATGACTTTTTTAGCGCCAAATGACTTTGATACTTGTTTTAGTTCTAACATATGTGGTTCCTCCTAACGGTAATAGTCCAGTTTGGTCTCGATTTGTTTTAACAATAACGTAAAGACGCCTGTCATCACCAAGTAAATCAAGCCGACCCCAACTAACGGAAGCAAGGTACTGTCTCGCTCCATGGCGATTTTCCCGATTCGCATCACGTCTGACAATCCTAAGATGTAAACGAGGGATGTGTCTTTGACAAGATTGATGACTTCATTGCCGACAGATGGCAGGGTGATCTTGACGACTTGTGGGATGATAATTTTTTGGATCGTTTGGATCGGGGACAAACGCAAGACTTTCGCGGCTTCGTATTGTCCGGCTGGAATCGATTGGATCCCTCCACGGAAAATCTCGGCAAAATAAGCAGCGTAATTGATAATAAAGGCGATCAAGGCTGCTTCAAAGCGGTCAAAGACGATCCCTAAGATCGGCAGACCGTAGAATACGAAGATCAGCTGTAGCAATAAAGGCGTTCCTCGCATCAACCAAACGTAGACTTGCACGATCAATTTCAAAATACGCAGGCGACTGGCTAAAACAAAGGCCAACAAGATGCCTAAGGGAATGGACCCGATTAAGGTCAGTGCGAACAATTTAACGGTGATTCCAGTTCCTGAAATTAGTTGGGGCATAACATTGACTAAATACTCAAACATGGTGACTTCCTCCTTGATAGGTTTCAATTTCGATTGGCAGCGATACAGCTTCGCGACGGTTTGCTCCGACGCTTATGTGACGCTGGGCTTTGGCTGGTGAGGGGCAACTGGCAAGTTTCATTTTTCTAAAAAAGAAAAACAAAAAAAGCGCACACTGGCATTTGCCAGAGGACGCTTGATACGTGGTTCCACCTCAATTTGCCTTTCCTTCACAGGAAAAGGCCTCGTGCAGTCCTTGTGATCCTTCCACTTTCGGTTTTCGGTGAGATGCAAAAAAAGAGAAAAAAAACGTCCCCTAGCCATTACAGCTAAAGGACGTTATCAACGCGGTTCCACCTTTGTTTATCAGTGCTTCACAGCAACTGAACTCAGAAAGTCATCAATCAATGACTGCTGCTGTAACGGGCAAACCCGGTCTCTCCTACTTTTCTTTCGGAAAAACGACTCCAAGATGTGTTTCACAACCATGCGTTATCTCTTTGCACCAACCAGAGACTCTCTTCAAACAGCAAGCCTTGCTACTCTTCTTTTCGATGTCTGTTTCATTAAGTTGTGTCTTACTTTACTCGCTCTTAAAGAAAATGTCAAACATTTTTTCTGAAATTTTCGAAACTTTGTCGCATGCACCGGTTTCGAGGGGAAGATTTAGGGAAAAGAAGACGCAGCTGCTTAACCGAAGTACGCTTCAGCTAAGGCTTGCCCTTGCTTGATTTTTGCCCATTGCTGCTCAGTCGAAAGCTCATTGCCGCAGTCACAAGAGGCAAAGCCGCATTGATGAGAAAGATAAAGCCGCTCCTTAGGAATGATTTGGCTGGCTTTGTCTAATAAAGCGATCACTCGCTCTTCATCGTCTAATGTGGCGGTTTTGCTGGATAATAAGCCTAAGACAACTTCCACTTCTGGACGATCTTTCAGCGCTTCTAAAGCCGAGATATCACCGGCACGGTCATCGTCCCACTCTAGGAAAAAGCGGTCATAATGCTGATCACGCAAGAATTTTTCGGCGATCGCTTTGTAAGTACCGCTGGCTGCCGCGCGGCTTTGGTAATTGCCGCGACAATTGTGGGTCCAGACTTTTAATCCTAATTCGTGGGCGTATTCAGCGACTTCGTTGTTGATCGCCACGAATTCATCGGCTAACGCTTCTAAGCCGTCATTGCCTTGGGTGAAGAAGCTCTTGTCATTGTCTTCGGCGAATAATTCCCATAAACAATCATCGAACTGAACGATCTCACCACCGGCTTCTCGGTATTCCTGCAAGAATTCCTTGTAGGCGTTAAGCAGCCCTTCCCGCAAGGCTTCTTTCGTTGGATACACCTGACCTTCACCAACGAGGTCGTTAAAGACAGTCAGCTCGGTAAAGGCGTGGGCAGCCCCCCAGACGGTGATTTTGACTGGCAGGTCGCCAGCTTGGCGTTTGGTTTCTTTAAATAACGTCAAGTAATGATGGTTTTTGCCAGATAATGGTTCTGTGATTCGGATGCCGATGTCTTTACGTGTCTCAAAATGTCCACCGTCCAAATCTTCAAAGGCATACCCATGATCGGAGATATAGCGCTCAACGCCTTTTAATCCCCAGAGAAAATCCAGGTGCCACATCGAGCGGCCGTGTTCGCCGTCTGTGATGACTGTAATGCCGTGTTCTTTTTGCGCTGCAATGATGTCAGCGATCGCTTTTGCTTCCGTTTCTTGGTAGCCAGGAAACGCATCATAAAACGGGTAGCGGATATCCTCCCGATGCTCGATTTGATTTTTGTAGTCCAATAAATCTTGTGGTCGTAACAATGACCCCACAAGCTGAAATTTGTCTGTTGCCATATCCATTCCTCCTATACAAAGTTTTCAAAATTGTTAGATTTATTCTAGCAAACATCTTATACTATAGATAATACTTATAAACTTATATATTCCATAGGCAATACCTATAACATAAAAAGGTGGTTGTATCCCATGCGTATCCAGCAGCTTGAATATTTGGAAAAAATCGTAGAAACTGGCTCTTTCAATGAAGCCGCTAAACAGCTTTTCATCAGTCAGCCCTCCCTCTCTCAAGCCATGAAAGAGTTGGAAAAAGAGTATGATCTGCAGCTATTTTACCGCAGTAAATTAGGGGTGACCTTGACCGATGATGGCCGTTCCTTTCTCAACTATGCTCGAAATGTTTTAGACCAAGTCAATCTCTTGGACGAACGCTTTCGCAAAGACAGCCATCGCAAGCATGTTTTCAGTGTTTCCGCACAACACTATGCCTTCGTCGTCCACGCCTTCGTGGAGCTGGTCAAACAGTTAGGGGAAGATGAATTTCAATTCACCTTGCGAGAGACCCAGACACAAAATGTGCTGGATGATATCCAGACGTTTAAGAGCGAATTGGGGGTCATTTATCTGAATGATTTCAACACGACAGTCTTGACCCGTTTGATCCACGAAAAAGACCTGCAATTCATTCCTTTATTTGAAGCCAAACCCCACGTCTTCATCGGCCGAGAAAATCCCCTGACTCAGAAAAAAAGCATCACATTAGCTGATTTGGAACCATATACCTATCTGTCGTACGAACAAGGGGAAACCAATTCCTTCTACTTTTCTGAAGAGATCTTAAGCACTTTACAGCGCAAAAAACACATCCGCATCAGCGATCGTGCCACGATCTTCAATTTGATGGTGGGTCTCAACGGCTATACCATCAGCTCTGGGATCATCAGCAGTGAGCTGAATGATGAAAAAATCGTTGCGATCCCTTTGGAAGTCGATGATGCGATGACCCTAGGTTACCTCAAACACAAGAAAATGGAACTGAGCGAGATGGCCTTGGACTATCTCGCCTTGTTGAAGCAGCATATCAAAAACTACGGTTTCGACGTCTTTTAAAAAAAACGATCCGCAGACAGTCGGTCGGGCTACCTTAGTAAGGTGTCCCGACCCTGTTGCGGATCGTTTTGTTTCTTTTGTGCTTTTTTTGTTCTTAAACTGTCTTACGTTGGCGTTGTGGAGAATAAATCAACGCAATGGTTTCCATTCCCACTCTTCGACTTCAGCGATATCATAGCCGTTTTCTCGAATAAAGTCATGGTGATACGCAACGGTGTTTGCCATTTTTTTGGCAAAGTCCGCTGCTTTTTCTCCATAGACCCATTCGGCGGCGTCTTTGGCTAAGTGGAAGCGATCCAATTCAGAAAGGATCCGCATATCAAACGGTGTCGTGATGTCGCCATTTTCTCGGTACCCATGAATATGAAGCTGTTGGTTGCGACGGCCAAAGAAGATGTCGCGAATCAGTCCTTCATACCCGTGGAAAGCAAACACGATCGGTTTGTCTTTCGTAAAGTAGGCTTCGAATGCTTCATCGCTCAACCCACGAGGATCGACTTCTGGACGACGCAATTTCAATAGATCGACCACATTGATGAAGCGGACTTTCAACTCTGGGAAGGCTTCAATCAGCAACGAAACAGCAGCTAAAGCTTCCAAATTCGGTTCCGTCCCAGCAGCTGCGATCACAATATCGGGTTCTTGTCCTTCATCTGTCGATGCCCAGTCGATGACTTTCAAGCCATCTTTGACAAGCACTTTCGCTTCATCCGCCGAGTAAAACTGCGGACGTGGGTGTTTTGAAGAGACTACTAGATTGATCTTTTCTTCAGAAGCGAGTGTTTCTGCCATGACAGCCATCAAGCTATTGGCATCGGCTGGCAAGTAGACCCGCACAAAGTCGGCTTTTTTCTCTGCAATATGGGTCATGATCCCTGGATCTTGGTGGGTGTACCCATTATGGTCTTGTTGGAAGACCGTTGATGAAGCAATCAAATTCAATGAGGGGTACGGGTTGCGCCAGTCAAGATCATGGGCTTTTCGTAACCATTTGAAGTGTTGCGTGATCATAGAATCAACGACTCTTAAGAATGACTCGTAGCTGGCAAAGAAGCCATGACGACCCGTCAGCACATAGCCTTCCAAGAAGCCTTCTGCTTGATGTTCTGATAATTGTGAATCAATCACACGGCCCACTGAAGACAGCCATTCATCATAATCAGGATGTTTTGGCTCCAACCATTGGCGGTCCGTGACTTCAAACACATGGTTCAACCGATTGGATTTGGCTTCATCTGGGCCAAAGATGCGGAAGTTGTCGGGATTTTCTTTGATGATGTCACGGGCAAATTTCCCAAAGACCATCATATCTTGGGCAGTCGTTTCCCCTGGTGTCTCGATCGCAATGGCATGTGCTTGCCAATCTGGCAAGCGTAGCGGTTGCGGATCGATCCCCCCATTGGTGATTGGGTTGACCGCCATCCGCTGCTCTCCTTTTGGTGCCAATTCTTGAATCTCAGCTTTGATGCGGCCGTTTTCGTCAAAAAGCTCTTCTGGACGATATGACTGCAGCCAATCCGTCAAAGCATCCACGTGTTCCATATGTTTCGCATTGACAGGGATCGGTACTTGGTGGGCACGGAAGCCCCCTTCAATCGGCTCGCCATCCCAGACTTTCGGTCCAGTCCAGCCTTTCGGTGTGCGAACGATCAAAACAGGCCAATGAGGCATAGCGGCTTCTTCCGCAGAACCTTTGCGGGCTTCTGCTTGGATCGCGTGGATCTGTTCGATGGCTTGATCCATTTTCTGTGCCAATTGCGGATGAACGGCTTCTGGATCGTCCCCTTCTACGAAATAAGGGGTCCAACCCATACCTTCAAAATATTTCGTGAGATCTTGATCACTTTTACGAGCCAAAATCGTTGGATTGGCAATCTTGGCGCCATTCAAATGCAAGATAGGCAAAATTGCGCCATCATTGACTGGATTGATAAAGGTATTTGAAAACCAGCCGCCCGCTAATGGTCCAGTTTCGGCTTCGCCATCACCGACCACTACTGCTGCAATGACATCGGGATTGTCTAAAATAGCTCCGGTAGCGTGGGCGATGGAATAGCCTAGCTCGCCGCCTTCATGGATCGAACCTGGCGTTTCAGGTGCCGCATGAGAAGCGATCCCACCTGGGAAAGAGAAGGTTTTGAATAGATGTTTCATCCCTGCTTCGTCTTGGGTGGCTTTTGGATAGATCTCGCTGTAGCTGCCGTCTAAATAAGCATTCGCAACCATGACTTGTCCGCCATGGCCTGGTCCTTCGATATAAAACATGTTTAAGTCGTACTTATTGATGACGCGATTGAGATGGGTGTAAATAAAATTTTGCCCTGCGATCGTTCCCCAGTGACCAATCGGATTCACTTTCAAATCTTTTTCTTCGATGGGGCGGCGCAATAAGGGATTATCTTTCAAATAAATCTGACCAACGGAAAGGTAGTTGGCTGCTCGCCACCAAGCGTTCATTTTCTGGTAATACTCTGGTGTATCGTAGGTTGTCTTCATTGTGCTCCTCCTTTTAGTCCATTGTTCCACTCTTACATAAAAGTCTATGCCCCCTATATTTAAAAGTCAATTTTGCTGATTGCTGGTGCTTTCAGGGGTCTGCTTATCCGCACTTTGCAGATAGAAGGCAAGAAAGCTTAAGAAAAACGCAAAGAAACCGCCGACCATCGCCAACGGTTTCTTTTGTGATTGGGTACTTATTTGATCGTTACGTATTCTAATCCCACAAGCTTCGCCCATGTTTCGATCTGATCAGAATTTAGGACAAGTGAGACAACGGTGTGATGGCCACCGCCTGTTTCGATCCACTGTTTGACCCCATCGTGGAAGTTTGGTTTTGGTGTCCACATTACTCGTGCAACCGGTAGTTTTGGTGCTTCTTCAGTTGGCTCAAAGGCATCGACTTCATTGATCAATAATTTGTAGTGGGTGCCAAAGTCTGCCATCGAAACCACGACACCTTCGCCGCCTTGGCCGTCAAAGACGAGTCGGGCTGGGTCTTCACGATCCCCCATCGACAATGGCGAAACCACGATTTTTGGTTTGTTGACTGCTAATACTGGATCGACTTCCATCATGTGGGATTGCAAGATGGCTTCTTTTCCTGGTGTCAGCTCATAGGTATAGTCTTCCATAAAGCCAGTCGCTTTATTGTGGGCCATGATTTTCATCAAGCGGTCAATAGCGGCGGTTTTCCAGTCCCCTTCACCAGCAAACCCATAGCCTTCTGCCATCAAACGTTGTACAGCTAAACCAGGCAACTGCTGCATACCATATAGGTCTTCAAAGTTCGTGGTAAATGCCGTATAGCCGCCTGCTTCAAGGAAGCGGCGCAGACCGATTTCTTGTTTGGCTTGGGCTTTGACATGACGTGCCCATTCTTCTTTGTCGTAATCGCCATAATCGAAATCATACAGCTGGCTGTATTCTTCAAAGAGTGCATCGACTTCTTCGTCAGTCACCGCATCGACGACTTGAACCAAATCGCCGATCCCAAAATAATCAACGGTCCAGCCAAATTGGATCTGTGCTTCGACTTTATCGCCTTCGGTCACCCCAACGTTACGCATGTTGTCGCCAAAACGAGCGACTTTGATTTGGAAGCTTTCATTGTAGCCGACTGCCACGTCCATCCAAGCAGCGATTTCTTTTTGGATGGCTTCATTTTTCCAATAGCCGACAACGATTTTGTTTTGCTTTTTCAAACGGGCATTGATAAATCCATATTCTCGGTCACCATGAGCCGCTTGGTTCAAGTTCATAAAGTCCATATCGATGGTTTCCCATGGAATTTGTTCATTGTATTGAGTGGCAAGGTGCAGCAATGGTTTTTGTAATAATTTCGTGCCGCGAATCCACATTTTTGCTGGTGAGAAGGTATGCATCCAGGTGATCACCCCAGCGACTTCATCCCGATAGTTGACTTCTTTCATGATTTTCGTAATCGTATCGGCAGTAACAGCGAGTTCTTGTAAAACGACTGGATAAGGCAGCTTTGAGCTGTCATTTAAGCTTTTGACCATTTCTTCTGCATGGTCCCGTACTTCTTGTAATGCTACTTCTCCGTATAAGTGCTGTGATCCTACGACGAACCAAAATTCTTTTTTCCCGATTTCTAACATTCTACTTGCTCCTTTTTCGTTATTTTTTGCCCGTAATAGGCATTTTCTCCATGTTTGCGTAAATAATGTTTGTCTAAGACCCGCTGCGGCAATTCGGGTGCGTAACTGTTCAGCTGACGCGTGATAAAATTCATCTTAGCAACTTCTTCTAAGACCACTGCGTTCATCACCGCCGCATCCGCCGTTTTGCCCCAGGTAAACGGTCCATGACCGTGAAGCAAGACACCAGGAATTTCTTCTGGCGTGATGCCGCGTTCCTTAAAGGTTTCGACGATCACCTGTCCTGTTTGTGCTTCATAACCTTCATCGATCTCGGTTTGCGTCAAAAAGCGGGCACATGGGACAGCCCCATAAAACGTATCGGCATGGGTCGTGCCCATCGCTGGCAGATCAAGTCCTGCCTGAGCCCAGCTCGTCGCCCATGTAGAATGGGTATGGACGATTCCACCAATTTCTGGAAATGCTTTGTATAAAACGGCATGCGTTGGCGTATCGGAGGAAGGATTTTTCGCTCCTTCCACTACGTTGCCCTCAAAATCACAAACCACCATATCACTGGCTTGCATGGTTTCATAGTCAACACCGCTAGGTTTGATGACAAACAATTGCTGTTGGCGATCCACTGCTGACACATTGCCCCATGTGTATTTGATCAATCCTTGCTTAGGCAATGCCAAATTGGCCTGAAAGACTTTTTCTTTTAATCCTTCTAACACAAAATTCCCTTCTTTCTTTTTAAATCAACGCATCGATTGCCGCTTGCTCGATCGGCAACCCTGCTTGGTAACGTTGGGTAAAGACGGTAAACCCCTGAATGTCGGCTTCTGTCGGGGCTAAGGTCACGCCGTGGTCATTTTTAAACACTTGATCTGCTAAGAATGCTGCCAAGGATTGTTCTGGCGTATGACGGCGAAGGTACGCTGCTAAAAGGGCGATCCCCCAGGCGCCGCCTTCACCAGCCGTTTCCATGACCGTGACTGGGGCTTCCATGACAGCTGCCAAGACACGTTGGGCAACTTCTGGCGTTTTGAAGATCCCACCGTGACCAACGATTCGATCAATAGCGACGTCTTCGGCTTCCAGAATCTTCATCCCGATCTTCATCGCACCAAAGGCACTAAACAGATGTAAGCGCATGAAATTTGCTAAAGTAAAAGAACTCTCTGGCGATCGGACGAAAAGCGGCCGTCCTTCAGGGATCTTAGTGATATTTTCACCAGAATAATAGCCATAAGAAAGCATCCCGCCACAGTCTGAATCCCCTTTCAATGCTTCGTTGAATAAGGTCGTAAACAATTCTTCCGTGGAGAGTTTCATTCCAGCTGCGTCGGCAAATTCGCGGAAAAGTTTGACCCATGCATTGATCTCCGAGGTACAGTTATTCGTATGGACCATCCCCACCAAATCACCAGAAGGCGTCGTGACCAAATCGATCTCTGGATACACTTTAGTTAAGGGTTCTTCTAAGACGATCATGGCAAAAGCAGACGTCCCGGCTGAAACATTCCCGCTTCGCTGTGCCACACTATTCGTGGCAACCATGCCAGTGCCCGCATCGCCTTCTGGCGGACATAACGGGATGCCAGCTTGCAAAGTACCAGTTGGGTCGAGTTTTTTTGCCCCTTCTGCCGTCAATGTGCCGGCTGGTTCGCCTGCTGTCAACACTTGCGGCAAAAGGTCTTTGATCTGCCAAGGATACCCCTGACTGCTGATTTGTGCATC
Source organism: Enterococcus casseliflavus NBRC 100478 (assembly GCF_001544095.1). GTDB lineage: Bacteria > Bacillota > Bacilli > Lactobacillales > Enterococcaceae > Enterococcus_D > Enterococcus_D casseliflavus. Next base: position 16,663 of record NZ_BCPT01000010.1, read on the forward strand.
AAATTGCTGCAGCATATTCGCATCATAGTTTTTTGTCGTACTGTCGATTGGGAACATCCCTGATGCATCGCCGATTCCGATAACTTTTTCCCCTGTCAGCTGCCAATGGACATAGCCGGCTAAGGTAGTGAAAAAAGCAACCTCTGGGACGTGGGCTTCTTGATTCAAAATCGCTTGATACAAATGCGCGATACTCCAACGCTGCGGGATGTTGTATTGGAACAATGCCGTCAAGGCTTTTTCTGCTTCTTCCGTGATCGCATTGCGCCATGTCCGAAAAGGTACCAACAGCGTGCCTTGCTGATCAAAAGCCATATAGCCGTGCATCATTGCAGAAAAACCGATACTGCCGATCGTCGTCAAAGGTACCTCGAATTGCTGTTGGATGTTGTGCGCCAACTCTTGGTAGCTGGCTTGCAGTCCTTGCCAAATCGCCTCTAGTGAGTAGGTCCAAATCCCTTGCTCCAATTGATTTTCCCATTCAAAGCTACCTGAAGCGATCGTCTGAAACTGCTCATCGATCAAGACAGCTTTGATCCGTGTCGAGCCTAGCTCGATCCCAAGAGACGTGCGCCCGTCAATAATTGCTTGCCTTACTTGTTGCGTCATCTTCTTATTCTCCTTTTTGGTTATTGACTGAACCGCGAACGATCAGCTCCGGTTCAAAATAAAAGCGTTGCGCTTCTGTTGCCTTACCTGTAGTGATCCATTCTGCCGCCAATTCCCCCATCGCTTCTTTCGGGTGAGTCAGTGTGGTGATCGTCGGTGTGGACAAGGTGCTAAGAGGCGAGTCATCGTTACCCACGATCGAAAAATCAGTAGGAACGTTCTTCCCAGCAGCCGTCAATGCTTGAATCAAGCGATGCGCGATCTCATCGTTGTAACAAACGATGCCTGTGACTTGATTATCGGCAGCCGTCAAGCGCTGGATCGCTTGTTCAATAACGGCTTCTTTCGTCTCGGTCGTATACGTCAAGACGTCTTCTGCTGCAAACGTCCGCTTGGCTTGGGTCAAGGCTTTGACAAACCCTTTCATCCGATATTTCCCTTGTAAGTCATCGATTTTCGTGATCATCATCAACTGCTGATGCTGTTGTTCTAATAAATAATTGGTTGCTAAAAAACCAGAACGTGTATCGTTGACACAAATATGCGGCAAGTCTAGTTCTTCATAATAGGCATTGATCATGACGAGAGGAATCCCGGCTTCTTGGAGGGCGACATAATAAGCAAGATTTGGGTTGTACTGGCTGCTCTTCGTTGGCTCAACGATCAACCCGTCTACCCCTTGATCCATCATTTGCTGCAAGCACGCTCTTTCTTGCTCATGGTCATTGTTGGTTGAGCCTAAAAGCAGTGAATAGCCTTGCTCCCGCAATGTCTGCTCTACGCCGCGCATGATCGAAGGGAAAATATAATCAGACAAATAGGTCATGATGATCCCAATCGTTTTGCGGTTTTTATGATTGACAGTCTCAGGTTTTGAAACGTAGGTGCCTGAGCCCCGTTCTTTTCTTAAATAGCCTTCATTGACCAAAACAGCGATCGCTTGGCGTACCGTGTGACGGCTATAATGAAATTCTTCCTGTAAGGTTGCTTCTGAAGGGATCGCATCGCCTTCTTGATAGGTGCCTAAGCGGATCTTCTCTCTTAAGATATCCGCAAGTTGTTCGTACTTATTCGCCATTTTAATCCCATCTTTCAAAAGTTGTCCGTACATCTAAGATACCAAGAAACCGCTTCCGTGTCAATTGCTGCTATGGTTTTTTTTCTAAAAAAACCTAACGAAAAGAAGGCAAATGATAAATTCCCCTTATTTTCATCAGAATAAAACGAATCAAAACACTATTTGTTGTATAATTGAATAAAATGTTGCTTATTACGTTTAAGGAGGTAAGTATTTTGACGAGAACATCTAATGAAACCTACGAGGAACCCATTATTTTGTATTCAAAAAAATATCGAGAAAATCGCAGACATGATGCCAGCTGTCGTTGGCTCATTACGAAAAAAGGCGTCTGGATAAACAACACCCATCCAAAAATCCCAGATGAAAAGATCCCCATGGCAAAAATTGCCGATGTGGAATTACATATAGGCAAAGGTCTCTTAATGGACTACCTCCGACTGCAGGTACCAGGTAATTCTCAATTGCTCTATTTCACCAATCGAATCGATGCCCAAAAAGCCTATGAGTTTTTAACGGATCATTTGGCAGCACTTGGTGGGCAATCAGCCAAAAGTTACGTGGATGAAGAGGCTGGAAAAATCAAATTACTTTCCTATCATTATCGTGATGCTTGGGTCGTTTCAGAAGATACCCTCACAATCATCGATTACAAGAAGAAAGCGAAACAGGTTCTGCAGATTCCCCAAATCACCAGTGTCAATTTGAAAGAAGTTGCTGAATCAGGTCTTTGGAAAGGCAATGGCTTTTTAGAATTGTATATTGGCGGCGGAGCGATCAGAGAAACCCATTCCTTCAGACGAATGGAACCGAATCACTCCCTTTGCTTTGCCGAAAAAGACCTGGTGATTGCTCGGATCATACAGCGCTACCTCACCAACTTCCCTCGGGAGCGGTCGGTCCCGTTAACGAACCCATCGCCGCCAGCTGCGAAGCCGACGGAAGCGCTCATTGCTGAACTACGTGAACTAAAAGTGTTGGTCGACGAAGGAGTTTTGACTGAAGAAGAATTTGCATTCAAGAAAAAACAACTGTTAGGATTATAGAAGCAATCGCTTCGGAGAAAAAAGCCGCCCTCCTACCATGAGAAGACAGAGCTTTCGGTGAAGAGCTGTGCTTTTTTCCTGGGAAAATTTTGAACGGTTTTTTTAGAACATGCTATACTAAATGAAGAATACGTAGAGTATCTCAAAGGAGGTCTTTCTCATTTTTTCTTTTAATGACATCAAAGCACGTTTCCCTCAGGCAACGTTGCATGACAAAGTTGCCACAACGAAGGATATCGAATCCATCGCCTTCGGCAAAAAATATATTTGGCTGCCAACTGACCAATTAAGTGACAGTGAAAAATTGCTGATCCAACTGGGAAACGGCTCTTTGCAACCAGAAATCGATAACCGAAACCATCCATGGTATCCGATTTTATTTGAACATCAGCCCGTTCAAGAGCCAGAGTGGATTCGCCTGCTGCAAGTTCATTTCACCCGAACCATCGACTCTTTGCAATCCGAATGGCTCGCAGAGATCCAGCAAATGCTCCCTAGCGTGGTGGATCTTTTTTTCCTCACCGAAGACCATGCAGTGATCGTAGAAAAACAAGATGGTGCCAATTTGCCCATCGAAGATCTCGACGGCTTATTCGTCGCTTTGGATATGGATTTCGACTGCTTTTCTCAGCTGTTCGTCGGTCCCTTCCATCATCCGCGCCACGATTTCACTACCTTATGGGCAAGTGAGTCTAGCCTGTTCAAAAATGAGTTAAAAACGAAAACCACCAGTAAAAGTATGGATCTGCCCAAAGTGGTCTTCTCTCTTTTTCGCAACGGCTTTTCCGAGTATATTTCCTTGTTTCGTACCTTGTATCTAGATTGGTTTGAAGAAGAGACCGAAACGATCATTCAATCCCTGTGGCGCAATCAAGGCAATGCAAGCTCCACAGCCAAAGAACTGTTCATGCATCGGAATTCTCTCCTATATAAGATCGATAAGTTTCAAACACTGACACGTTTAAATTTAAAAAATATGGATGATCTGCTGCTTTGCTATTTATTGATCGATCAGTTCACCCATCAGAGCAATTAAACAACATGCACAAGAAAACGTTTTTTTCTTGTGCATGTTTCCGTTGCACCTTCGAAGCGTTTTCATTTATGATGTTCATGTAAACTAAATGGAAAGAGGTAATCCCAATGGTAGAAATGGCCTTAAAAAATATCCACAAAAAATATGATAATAATGATGCGTATTCGGTAACTGATTTTAATTTAGATATCGCAGATCGCGAATTCATCGTTTTCGTTGGACCTTCTGGTTGCGGAAAATCAACAACGCTTCGAATGATCGCTGGTTTAGAAGATATTTCTGAAGGCGAATTGAGCATCGGTGGAAAAGTAATGAACGATGTGGCACCAAAAGACCGTGACATCGCGATGGTTTTCCAGAACTACGCATTGTATCCCCATATGACTGTTTTCAACAACATGGCATTTGGTTTGAAATTGCGTAAATACGACAAAGAAGAAATTAAAAAACGGGTAGAAAATGCCGCTGAGATCTTAGGATTGACAGAATACTTAGATCGTAAACCAGCTGCCCTTTCAGGTGGTCAGCGTCAACGGGTTGCCCTAGGCCGTGCCATCGTCCGTGATGCCAAAGTCTTCTTGATGGATGAGCCGTTGTCAAACTTAGATGCGAAATTGCGGGTTGCCATGCGTGCGGAAATCGCAAAATTACACCAACGTTTAGAAACAACGACGATCTATGTAACCCATGACCAAACAGAAGCGATGACCATGGCTGACCGAATCGTTATCATGAAAGATGGCTTCATTCAACAAATCGGTTCACCAAAAGAAGTCTACAACACACCGAAAAACATTTTCGTTGCCGGTTTTATCGGTTCACCAGCAATGAACTTCTTCAATGTTACGTTGAAAAACGGTATGATCTCTGATGGACAAAGCTTGAACTTACGTATTCCTGAAGGCAAGAACAAGATTCTTGTGGAAAAAGGGTACGAAGGCAAACAATTAGTCTTTGGTATTCGTCCAGAAGATATTCACAGTGAACAAATCGCATTGGAAGCTTCTCCTGAAGCAACTGTACGTGCCGAAGTAGTCGTATCTGAATTATTAGGTGCAGAAACGATGCTTTATACACGCGTAGGTGCGACTGAATTTATCTCGAAAGTTGATGCTCGTGACTTCCACCGTCCAGGTGAAACGGTTGATTTGGCTTTCAACATCAACAAAGCACACTTCTTCGACAAAGATTCAGAAAATGTCATCACACTTCCTTAATTTGTAGTTACCATGCACTGTTCTCGGATTTGCCCCCTAGGCAGTCGCATTTAACTAATATCCACTTTTATTCCTTATTTGTATCCCCTAAAAACAGACAGTCAGCAGACTGTCTGTTTTTGGGTTTCGTTGTGTTTCCTACGAAACGCTTAGTTACGAACGAGAAACCAGAAGCGGTGTAATCAGCTCATTTCCCCCCTCCTACCGCCCACAGCCACGATGCTTTAAGTACGTGAAACACTCACCCATCACTTGCCTTTAGACAGCATACGCGTGGTGTCAGCTTCGTCCTCTTCCCCCTCAACTTCTCTTTTGTTTGTCTATGATGCGATGTCCTAAACACGAGAAAACGAACCAACGGGCTTGCCACGCATTGCTGCTTAAGAGGGGCTTTCTTGGCTAGTGTAGGCAGAAAAGCACCACAAAAAGAGTAGTGCTTGTGGGGGATGACAAGCACTACTCTGGGGAGCCTATTCAACTGCTGACCACCTAGCTTTTTGCCAAGCTGCTGGTTAGCGATCGTTTTGCAAGAGGGTCAGGCTGTCTGCAAGGACAGCTTCGCCATCTAACAACTCGTAATCTGTTTCTTTGATCAATTTATAAGGCACCGCTTTGACCATGAGAAAGTCTTTCAATCGATTGACTTCGTACTTCGACTGCGGACCGATCAGCAAGGCATCGACAGTCTGCTGCTGCAGGATCTGTTCAGCAATGATGGCTGGTGCCGAATAGATATGCACGGCTAATCCTTTTTCATCTGCAACTCGCTGCATATTTTTCACTAATAGACCCGTAGTGATACCTGCGGTACAAATCAATAAAATCGTCTTTTGTGCTTGTTCCTCCATAAACAGGCCCTCCTACGATATTTTCTTTTTCTTATTGTAGATATCCAACACGACGGCCAGCAGCAAAATCAACCCTTTGATGGCTTGCTGCCAATCGACACCGACTCCTAAGATCGACATCCCATTGTTTAAGACACCCATCACGAGCCCACCAACGATCGCACCCATCACAGTACCAATACCACCTGATGTGGAAGCCCCGCCGAAATACACTGCGGCCATTGCATCTAATTCCATTGACGTTCCTGCTTGCGGGGTGGCTGCGTTCAACCGAGCGGCTAAAACCAAGCCCGCCAAAGCTGCCATCATCCCCATGTTCACGAAGACCCAGAAGGTGATTTTCTTCGTCTTGATCCCAGAAAGTTCCGCTGCTTTTTTGTTGCCGCCTGTTGCATAGATTTGACGACCAGCAACGGTTTTGTTAGTCAAAAAGCCATAAGCAGCCACGATCACCCCTAAGACGATCAAAATGATCGGATACCCTTGATAAGAGGCAAAGATATAGGTAGCGCCGAGAAATATGACCGCAGTAAAGACGGCTTTAAAGGCAAAGGCTGCCATTGATTCCACTTCAAAAAGATTTTTTTTGCGACGCTCACGGGTTCGCCATTGGCCTAAAATCAGGATGCCCGTGATCCCTACACCTAAAATCATGGAAAGTAAATGGATCTGACCGCCTGCAATATCTGGCAAATACCCAGTAGAAATTTGTTGGAATGCCTTGGGAAACGGCGCCAATGATTGACCCCCTAAGACGACTTGGGTCAGTCCTCGAAACATCAGTAAACCAGACAAGGTCACGATAAATGCTGGGATACCGACATACGCGACCCAGAAGCCTTGCCAAGCACCGATCACTGCGCCCATCAGTAAGCAAAGAGGCACTGCCAGCCAAGGACTGATGCCGTTATTGACCATTAAGACGCCTGCAATCGCACCGACAAACGCCATCACGGACCCTACGGATAAATCAACGTGTCCTAACAAGACGACCAAAAGCATACCAGCTGCCAAAACGAGAATATGACTGTTTTGCAACACGAGGTTGGTGATATTCAGCGGCCGCCAGAAAATCCCGTCGGTCATGAGCTGAAAGGCCACCAGCAGCACTGCTAAGATAATGATCATACTGTATTTGCTAAAGATTTCCAGTGCCTTTTCTTTCAGCGAATGGCTGCGTTCTTTTTTTAATTTATTGGTTGTTTCCATCTCAAACCCCACTCTCTTCTAATGTCATTAGATTCATCAATCGTTCTTGATCCGCCTCTTCCCGCAGGACCTCGCCAGTGAAGCGGCCTTCATTCATCGTATAGATTCGGTCACACATGCCTAATAGTTCTGGCAGCTCCGAGGAGATGATGCAAATGGCTTTGCCAGCTGCTGCCATCTCTTCGATGATCGTATAGATTTCGTATTTCGCCCCGACATCGATCCCACGGGTCGGTTCATCTAAAAATAAGATGTCTGGTGTGGTCATCAGCCATTTTGCCAAAACGACTTTTTGCTGATTCCCGCCGCTCAAGCTGCCGACGTTTTGATAGATCGAATTGGTTTTCGTCCGCATTTTTTTGCGGAATTCTTCGGCCATCGTGACTTCTTTTTCTTTATCGATGACCCCTTGGCGGCTGATTTTGGCAAGACTAGCAATGGTGGTATTCTCGCGAATATCCATCAGCAGATTCAAGCCCAGCGCTTTTCGATCTTCCGACACATAGGCTAACCCATTTTTGATGGCGGTTGGCACGTCTTTGACAGAAATCGGTTGGCCGTCTTTATAGACTTCCCCCGAAATCGAACTGCCGTAGGAATGACCGAAGACACTCATGGCAAACTCTGTCCGTCCCGCACCCATCAAACCGGCGATGCCGATGATCTCTCCTTTGCGGATCATCAAGTTCAAATTCTCATTCACCACACGGGTATGGTCGATTGGATGATGGACCGTCCAATTTTTGACTTCAAAAAACGGTTCACCAATAGTGGGGTTCCGCTCTGGGTAGCGATTGGTCAAATCTCGCCCAACCATGCCGCGAATGATGCGCTCTTCAGAGATTTCGGCACCACTCAGCGTCTCGATCGTTTGCCCGTCACGTAAAATCGTGATGCGATCCGCCACATTGACGATTTCATTCAACTTGTGAGAGATGATGATCGAGGTGATCCCTTGGTTGCGGAACTCTTTGATCAGCTCTAACAGATTGGCACTTTCTTCTTCATTCAACGCCGCGGTTGGCTCATCTAAAATCAACAATCGGACGGATTTTGAAAATGCTTTGGCAATTTCCACCAGCTGTTGATGCCCGACACCGATTTGTGAAACCAGCGTATTAGGGTCTAATTTCAAGCCAACGATCTTTAAGAGGTTGTCTGTTTTCTTTTCGGTCAGATCCCAATCAATGATGCCGTGTTTGGCTTGTTCGTTTCCTAGAAAGATATTTTCTTTGATCGACAGGTAAGGACTTAATGCTAACTCTTGATGAATAATAACGATTCCTTTGTCCTCACTGTCCCGCAAATCTTTGAACTTGCATAACTCCCCTTCATAATAGATCTCTCCGTCATAGCTGCCGTAAGGATAGAGTCCGCTTAAGACATTCATCAGCGTGGACTTGCCAGCGCCATTTTCTCCACACAGTGCGTGGATCTCTCCTCGCTCGATCGAGAGGTTGACGTTATCAAGGGCGCGAACCCCTGAAAACTCTTTGACGATGCCTTTCATCATCAAAATATTATCTGCCATGTTCTTTCACCCTTTTCCTTTTTATGTAAAAGTGGTGCGCTGCCTTTGTAAGAAAAGCGGAAAGAACGAATAGTGGGGATGATTCGTTCTTCCCTACTGCTTTCGGGGAAACCATGTATCTTTTCTCGCTGGATCAGCGCTTCTTGCTTAAATGCCTAGCTCTTCTTCTGTATAGTAATCGGTATCGATCAGTTCTTCTTTGTAGTTGTCGCTATCCACAGAAACGGGATTTGACAAGTAGGTTGGTACGACTTTGACGCCATTGTCATAGGTTTCCGTATCATTGACTGGCACTTCCTCGCCATTGGTGATGGCTTCGATCATTTCGATCGTGTTTTTCGCCAACACCCGTGTATCTTTGAAAATCGTTTGGGTCTGTTCGCCCGCGATGATCGATTTCACCCCTGCCACCGTCGCATCTTGACCGGTAATCACAGGTAGTGGTTTATCGGAAGAACCATAGCCAACGCCTTTAAGCGATGAAATGATTCCTAGGCTGATTGGATCATAAGGTGAAAGAACGGCATCCAATGTTTGATCCGTATAGTTGGCACTCAACAAGTTGTCCATCCGAGCTTGCGCAGTTGAACCATCCCAACGCAAAGTAGCGATTTGGTTGAAGTTGGTTTGACCAGAAGGAACGACTAGCTGTCCGCTGTCAAAGTATTGTTGGAAGACCGAAAGGACCCCATTATAATTGATCAGTGCATTGTTATCATCTGGAGAGCCGCCGAATAATTCAATGTTAAATGGTCCTTCACCGTCTTTGAGACCCAATTTGTCTTCAATATAAGACGCTTGCAGCACGCCGACTCCAAAATTATCAAAGGTGGCATAATAATCGACGTATTCCGAGTTCATCAGTAAACGGTCATAGGCGATGACTGTGATATCTTCGTTATGGGCTTTTTCCAACACGTCTGTCAGTGCCGAACCATCGATCGAGGCGATCACTAAAGTATCAACGCCTTTGGTGATCATATTCTCAATTTGTGCCACTTGGTTTTCTACTTTGTCTTCTCCATATTGCAGGTCAGTTTTATAGCCGAGCTTCTCTAATTCTTCTACCATGTTGTCGCCATCTGCGATCCACCGTTCTGCCGATTTGGTCGGCATCGCGATCCCAACAAATCCTTTGTCTCCGTCACCGTTTGCCCCGCTGTCTGATCCATTCCCACAAGCTGCTAACAATCCGCCAACCAATAAGGTGGATGCTAGGACGACCAATTTACCAAAAGTACCTTTCATTGTGATCCCTCCATGTCTTTTTCTTACATTCTCAGTATAGCCAGTTAAGGAATCGCTTACATTTAGATTTTTTCGAGGTTTCTTGGATTTCTTGAGAAAAAACGACTCAGTTGCCCCCATTTCTTTTCGTAATCTTGGATTTTTTAAGATTCCCTTGGTTTTTATTTGATTTGATATTTTGTGTAAAGCGCTTCCGTATTTTTTAGTAGAATAGACCATAGAGGTGAAAAAAATGAGGAATATAAAAATTGGGTTACTCGTTTGGTTGTGTTTGTCTTTCTTGGCTGGTTGCCAAGCAGTCAAAGAAACGACCGCTGAAACATCGGAAGAAAGTATCGTGATCGGTTTTTCTCAATCGGGAACAGAAAGCAGCTGGCGCAAGCGCCACACCGAATCGATTCGCACTGAATTAGAGAAGGAAGGCTATGAAGTGCTCTATCGTAACGGCTATATGAATCAAGAACGTCAGATTCAAGATATCCGCAGTTTTATCGTGTATCAAGTCGATGCCATCGTCTTTACCCCGATTCAGGAAAACAATTGGGAACCGATTTTGGAAGAAGCTGCGCAAGCGGGGATTCCCGTTTTCGTGGTGGACCGTCATGTCAACGTCAGCGATCCCTCCTTGTTTCTGACTCATATCGGGCCAAGCTTCAAAGCCGAGGGCAATCGTGCAGGTCTCTACGTCAGCAATTATTATAAAGAACATCAAAATGAAACGATCAATGTTTTAGAATTGACGGGACTGGATGCTACTTCTCCGACGTATTTGCGCTCAGAAGGGTTCCGAGAAACCATCAAGCGTGATTATGCCCACAACAATGTAACGATCCAAGTCAAAGATGAGCTAAATGGTGACTTCATTCGCCGCAAAGGCAAAGAAGTCATTGAACAATACATCGCAGAAGGCAAAATGGAGCAGATCGATGTCTTGTTCAGTCACAATGACGAGATGACTCTTGGCGCTCTTGAAGCCCTCGAAAAAACCGATATTGAGCCAGGGAAGGATTTGGTGATCGTATCGATCGATGCCCAAAAAGAAATGATCGACAAATTGAAGCAAGGGATCGTCAATTGTGTCGTTGAATGCAACCCAGATGCTGGTGTGTTCGTCAAAAATGCCATCTCGCGCTACTTGGCTCGCGGCGCCGATGCCATTCCTCGTGAAATCTATGTCCATGAAACAGTTTTTTCCAGTGATATGGACTTTGATCAGATTCCACCAAGAAATTATTGAGGAGATGAAGATGAAAACAAAAAGTATCAAGGGCATCTTCCAGCAGACCAACAAACTGATGATCCTCGTCGCCTTTATCCCCCTCGTAGTAAGCAGTGTCTTTTACTCGCGGCAGATTTTTATTTACCAAAACACCATCAACAATATTGAAGAAGCCAATCAATTATCGGAAAAAGTCGATGCCATTGTCTTGGAAGAAATGTGGGATTTAGTCTTTGGTCAAAAAACCGTCGCACAAGTCCAAGAAACCAATGTGATCGATGAACTAAGGAGCGATCTGCAGCACATTCAAGAAAATACCAGCACTGCCAAAGAGCTCAATATTTTAGCAGTCGCCTTTCGGACGCTCGATTCTTTAGAAACCTATCAGCAACAGTTGATCGATAATATTCTCAACGATGAACCGGTGGAACAAAACCAATACGTCATGATCCAAGTGGATTCGGTGATCGATTTGCTATCCGATATTTTGCAGCAGTTTGTCGGGGTAGAGATCAGCTTAGCCAGCCAAACCAATCACGAACTGGTCCAATCCGTGTTGCTGCTAATCCTTTTTCAGGTCGTGTTGCTTTTGATCATCTTTGCGATCATCAATAAAAACCGCCGCTTTGTTCGTGACAATCTGCAATACCCGCTGGATCGGTTGTTAGACCTTTCCAATGAACTATCCCAAGGACATTTGAGCTACCGAGCAGAACTGCCCGAAACCCCAGAGCTGCGGACTCTGACGAGTAGCTTGAATCGGATGGCAGATGACTTGACTCGGCTCTTGGAAGAAAATGCCTTGAAGCAGTATCACTTAGCCCAAAGTGAGGTGCGGGTCTTACAAGCCCAGATCACTCCACATTTCATCTATAATAGTTTAGATGCGATCGTTTCTTTGATTGAAGCTGCCCGTTACGAGCAAGCAACCGAAATGACTTATGCGCTGTCAGATTTTTTCCGCATCTCCTTAAGCAAAGGGCAAGACTGGATTCCGCTGGAAAAAGAATTGCGGCATGTGGATGATTACTTGAAGATTTTGCAGATCCGCTATGGTAGGATGCTGTCTTACACCATTGAAGATCAAACCGTCAGTCCAGAACTACAGGTTTTGAAAATGGTCCTGCAGCCCCTTGTTGAAAACGCCGTATATCATGGCACCAAGTTTGTCCGTCGTGTCGGCATGATTCGAATCACAGTGTCAGAATTGCCTCACCAGATTCAAATGACCATCAGTGACAACGGCGTTGGGATCGACCCTGAGCGTTTGCAGGAGATTCGTCGTAACCTTAAAGAAACCACTGATCCCGCCTCTGAGAGCGGCTATGGCCTATATAACGTCTATCGCCGTCTCCAGCTGAACTACGGCAGCGAAGCGCAACTGACGATCCACAGTCAATACCAAGAAGGCACCACGATTAACGTCACAGTACCAAAAAGGGAGGAACCCAACCATGTACAAAGTGTTCATAGTTGAAGATGAACATCTGATTCGCGATAGTTTGCGCCACCAAATCATGACTCTCGCCAAACAATACCCGATCGTTTATAGCGATGAAGCCGCAGATGGCGAATTGGCGCTGGCTTCGATCCTTGATCTGCGTCCTGATATTATTATCAGTGATATCAAAATGCCGTTTATGGACGGCTTGGTCTTTGCGAAAGAAGCCAAGAAATTATTGCCGCAAGTTCGCATTATTTTCGTTAGCGGCTTTGATGATTTTGACTATGCAAAAACGGCACTGCAGCTGCAAGCAGACGATTACTTGCTCAAGCCCATCAAAAACGAAGAATTAGAACAAGCCATCAAAACCGTCGTTCAACACTTAGATGAACAACAAGCCACTCATCAGCAATTATCCAAAGAAGACGATTTATTCGAAATGGAAATCAAAAAGAATCACTTTCTGAATCACCTCTTTAAACAAAAGATCACGATCTCAGAAGCCTTTTTGCAAGCAGAGGAACTGGGCCGGCGCTTTTCAGGTAAACAGTTTTGTGTGCTATTAGCAAAAACCCCCTTCAATCAAAGCTTTTCTGACTACACTCGCTTTAGCCAGCAGCTGACCAAAGCCTATGAACAAGATGATGCCGTCTTGTTCTCCAGTGTGTCCAGCCGCTTCATCAAGTTTTTGCTTTTTGACCATGACCGAGAACAAGTTTTAGAAAAAGCCTATCAGATCGCTCAAAGCCTCGTTCATGGTTCTGGGGAAGAAGTAGCAGTGGCGATCGGACCGGTAGCAGATCGCTTCTCGGGTATCTCTCTTTCTTATCAGAAAGCTCGTGATATGCTAAAAACCTATGGCAGCATCCGCAAGGAAAAAATCATCAGCTATGAAGACGACATTCGCGAAGGGGAACTGTCCCCCACCAATCCTTTCAAAACCGACCTTGCTTCACGGCTGGCAAATGCTGGGAAACAGACGATCCCTGAGCTGATCGCTGAATTGATGGCGCCTCAAGGAACCGTTGAGCGAACGCAAATGTACCGTTTGTTCGTCTTAGTCGAACTGCTGGCATTGTTGAAGAAAAAAGACAGTCATTCGCTGCCCCAGATCGTTCAACACGCCCATGACTTAGACTATCTAGCGGCATTGACCCATGAGCCAGAGAACTATCAAACGACTCTGGCAGAACTGTTGCCATTATTGACCCAACAACCCATCAATCCTGCAATGGCGAAATATCAAAGCGTCATCAATCAAGCCAAAGCCTTTATCAGTGAGCACTTTTCTGATCCCAATATTTCCTTAAATGTAGTTGCTGAAAAAGTTCATTTGAGTCCAGCACATTTCAGCACCATCTTCTCGCAAGCCACTGATTCTACGTTTATCGAATACTTGACCGAGCAACGGTTGACCTTAGCTAAGGAACTGCTGTTAACGACCAATCTACGGCTATCTGAGATCGCCTTTGATGTTGGCTACAATGACCCAAATTATTTTTCCTTTTTGTTCAAGAAGAAAGAAAAAATCTCACCGAAAGAATACCGTCAAAAAAATGCCTAAATGAGTGAAGGGATGCAAAAAAAGAGTGAGGGACAGCAAAATCGTCCTCACTCTTTTTCATTTTCTGCCTCATGCAGTTATTTCTTCTCCATAGCAGCTTTTAAAGCAGCTGCTAATGGGCTTTCTTGCGGTTCTTCTTGATTGATTTTGTTCATCAAGCGGCGTTCTTCGTGTTTCGACAGCTTTTTGCTGCGTTCCTTTTTATCCGCCATTTTTTCGGTGGTCCCATCGAATTTACAGCGGAAATAGGCGCCGTTTTTGCCTTCGATGATCTCCATCTTTCGGTGGCATTGCGGGCAGCGTCGGTTTGAAACTTTCGGGTCTTTCCGACGACGGTACTTGCAGGTCCCACTGGAGCAAACATAGATCTTGCCATCACGGGTATTTTTCTCCCGCAAGGGTTCGCCGCATTCGGGACACCGTTTTTGGGTCAATGAGAAATCTTGGTACTTGCTTTCGCTTTGCTTGATTTCTTTGACCAGTTGTTTTGTGTCTGCTTCGATTTGTGCGAGGAAGGTTTGGGCAGAATAGGTGCCTTTCGCAATGGCTTCCAGTTCCTTCTCCCATTTTTCCGTCAATTCTGGTGTCACCAAGGATGGATTGACTAAGACTAACAGCTGCTTGCCTTTTGGCGATACTTGCAAGCCGCTTGGGGTCCGCTCCATCAGCTCAGATTTGATCAGCTTTTCAATGATCTCCGCACGGGTTGCCGGCGTACCAAGACTGTGTTTTTCCATTTTGCCTAAAAGAGTTCCTTCATTCAACGGTTTCGGTGGTGTAGTCAACTCTTTCTGGATGGTAAACTCAGGCTTGACGGTACTGCCTTTTTGCCAAGCCACATCACTGGTTTCTTCTTCAGAAGTCGTTTTCCATCCCGCTTCTAACACGGTATTGCGGTTGAATACAAAGGTTTCTGAACCAAAGGTCACGGTCACTTTCTGCTGCTGCTTTTTATGGGGTTTCGCAAAGAGCATTAAGAAACGACTAACGATCATTTGATAGATCCGTTGTTCATCGGTAGTTAATTTTTCATAACGTGCCCGCTGTTCCGTTGGCAATAGGGCATGGTGATCGGTAACTTTTTTATCATTGAAGACAGCTTGCTGCACCACTTGTCCGCCATTTTTCAAGTATCCTTTGACTTCTGGGGCAAAATCCGCAACTGCCTGCAGGCGTTCCTTCATGGTTGCCTTCATATCATTGGTCAAATACTTGGAATCCGTCCTTGGGTAAGTGACGATTTTATGGGTTTCATACAAGCTTTGAACAAGCGACAAGGTCTTCTTGGCTGAAAATCCATAACGCTGATTGGCTTCTCGTTGGATCTCGGTCAAATCATAAGGCAATGGCGCACTTTCTGTTTTGACCTTTTCTTCGATCGCTGTCACGCGACCATTTTGTTGACTCATTTGCTTGACCAATGCTTCGGCGTCGCTGCGTTCTTTTAGTTGATAGGGATTTTTTTGCTGCAGGCGGGCCTTGGCATCGCCTACGTTTAGGGTAATCACATGATAGGTTTGCGGACGGAAACTCTCGATCTGCATTTCCTGACTGCGCACCAAAGCTAAGGTAGGGGTTTGGACCCGACCCGCACTAAGATTGTCTTGATATTTGACCGTCAATGCCCGGGTGACATTCAACCCTACCAGCCAGTCGGCTTTTGCCCGCGCAAGGGCGGAGTAGTAAAGATTGTCGTAGTGCTTGGCTGACTGCAATTTTGCAAAGCCTTCTTTGATGGCTTTAGGGGTTTGCGAAGAAATCCACAAACGTTTGACTGGTTTGTCAAAACGAACCCACTCCAAAATCCAGCGAGCGACTAGCTCCCCTTCTCTTCCCGCATCGGTAGCGATCACGACTTCCCCGACATCTTTTCTTTGAGCCAGTTGTTTGATGGCTTTTAGTTGATGACCGGTTTTTGGTAACGGCTTGATCCCGATGGACTTAGGGATCATCGGTAACGTTTCCATCTGCCATGATGCCCAGTCTTTGTTTAAATCTTCAGGCATTTTCAAGCCCAATAAATGACCAAGGGCCCAAGTAACGATCGCCTTGGGTCCTTCGTAATAATTTTTATGTTTTTGCTCACAGCCCAAAACTTTGCTGAGGTCTTTGGCAACGCTTGGCTTTTCCGCTAGAATTAGTTGTTTCATAAAAATCTTTCCTGCTTTCATCGACGACTTGCTGATATTCTTTGAGCAATGCCAGTCCAATATATTGTTGGAGGTAATCGTCGCATTCTTCGCACCAGCGTTCGTCTTCTTCATTCCAAAAAGCCGTCATAAAGTTTGATTTTGCATTTATGTACGAATACTCTTCTCTGATTTCTTGCCATTTTTGTTCATAAAATGACTGCGCCTCGCTGAAAGTTGCAAATGTGAACGCCTCTTGAATATCTGACTGCCATCCCTCAAAAAACCACCACGGTTCATTGTCCCCATACATGACTACTACTTGATACATTCCATTGCTCCTTTCACGATTCCTTCCTCATATTAGTCACTTTTACTTAAACTTGCAAGGAATAAGTTTCAGCATTTAAACATTGCTTTAAAAATTCATTAAACCCTCGTTTTTTTTTGTACGATTTATCGGTTGTTTAAGATTACATCATTTCTATGCCCCTATAGTCTAGCACAGATGTTTCCTGTTGTGAATATAACATCAAAAGATTAAAAAAATATCAAACAAGATTTATTTTAACCTCGTAAAAAAAATTTGACTGCGATGGATATGCTACAATAATGACAACCATGAAATTGCCAGGAGGTGCCCCATGTATCTCGAACAAATCACTTTTCCCGATCAAGAGACCGAGTTTGATTTTTTCCTTTCCATCAAACGAACCGTTTATGATTCTTACTACCCTTTTCAGATTCTCAGTGCCCGCCTTTTTCAGCAGATCGATTTTGAACCGGTCACGATCTTATATGGCGGCAATGGTTCTGGCAAAACCACCGCATTGAACGTGATTGCCGAAAAGATCCACGCGCAGCGCTTTGCTGCGTATAATCGCTCGAATTTTTTTGAGGACTACTTAGCCTACTGTACTACTGGCAGCATCGACGAACCGCAAGAAAAAGTACTTTTGACCAGCGATGATGTCTTTGATTACATGCTGGCTATTCGAAACTTGAATCAAGGGATCGATCATCTCCGAGAAGAAGTATTCCAAGAATACTACCAAGCAAAGTATGCAGACTTTCGTTTCACGGGTTTTGACGATTACCATGAATTGAAGAAAATCAATCTTGCACTATCCAACACACAGTCTAAATTCACCCGTAAGCACTTGATCGACAATGTCCGAGAATATTCCAATGGCGAAAGTGCCTTTCGCTTCTTTCAAGAAAAGATTCGTCCCAACAGCCTTTACTTATTAGATGAACCAGAAAATTCTCTTTCTGCTGAGCGTCAACTGGAACTGGTGCAGTTACTGGAAGATTTTGTCCGCTATGAACAGTGTCAATTCATTATTGCTACCCATAGTCCTTTCGTTTTATCTTTAAAGGAAGCCAAAATCTATGATTTGGATCAAACGCCCGTCGATGTTCGGAAGTGGACCCAGTTAGCCAGTGTCCAGCAGTATTACCGCTTTTTTCAAGCACACCAAGCCGAATTTGATGATCGATCATGAGCAAAGTAAACCATTTTCCGCCAAAGATTTCTTTTGGTGGCTTTTTTCCGTCGCACTCACACAAAGACCAAAATCAAATTGATCAGCGCAATACAGAAGGCGACCACTCCCGCAATTTTGCCCCACTTGACTTCTGCTTGATTATACTGATCGGAATGCCCCGCAATTTGAGAGGACAAAAAGTAGAACTTTTTAAAAACAAGCAAATACCCGGCTAAACCCCATAGTACGGCTAAGGCAAGATGGTTGATTTGGCTTGAAATGACCTGAGTCTGATGAAGCATCACCACCCCTACGACACTAACGACAAGCCCCCATTTCATGAGATTGGCTTTGGTACGATTCATGCTCCTCCTCCTTTCTTTTAAAAATGCCAATGCATCAAAAACATTCATTTTCTATCTAAATTATAGCATAATTTGAATAAAAAAATAAAATCCAAGAACTCGTAAACGAATGTTCTTGGATTTTAATCAATCGAAAAAGATGATTACTTGCTGGCTAATCACCACCAGCAAAAATTTCTTCTTTATTATAAATCGGTGTATGTTTTTTCAAGTCTTCAAGGGTTCCTACTTGTCTCCCTTTGGAGTAAAAACCATCTAACAAGCCTAAAGATTGGAAAATCGTTTGCTTATAGGCAATTTCCGCATTCCATTCCGTGGTATCTAGTATTTGCAAAGCTTTATGGATTGCTTCGATGCCAGATGCTCCTGGCGCACTGATCAGTACCCCATGACTGTTGAGGAGCAACATATTCGGTAAGGCGAGTTGTTCTTTTTTCATATAATCAGAAACTAATTCTGCTAATTCTGGTGAGCAATTAGGTTCAAAGTCTAGTACAGGAATATAGCCAATTTTTTGGGTAGCTTCCGTTAAGTTAGGCATATCCAATCCGGCGGTTGCCCAAAACATCGAGTGAGGAGAATGGGCATGTAAGACTGCTTTTATCGCTGGATTCGTATCATAAACCGCTTCGTGTAAGTTGATTTCTCGTGTCAGCTGACCTACCCCATCAATCACCTTTCTCGTATGAGGCTCAACGACTAAAATCTGGGCTGGTGAGACTTCTCCTAAATAGGCTTCTGACATCATAGTTGGTGTCATAATAATGTATTCTTTTCCAGTTTCATCGGTTGTTTTAAAAGAAAAATTACCGCCTGCAACATTTGTATTCTTCCTGGTAAAAATCAACTTTACGATTCGTGCTAAATCTTCCCGTTCTCTTTCAAAAATCATCCGTCCATCTGACATATTCAAGACCACCTTTTTTATTTTTCAAACGTTTTGTTGCGTAAGATTGTTTGAACAGCTTCTCTTACTTTTGCTGCTTCTTCCTCTTTTTTCTTTTTCCGTTCATCGTATTCTTTAAAAAGTACTGGACTGCCATATTTATACACACAGACTGCTAGACCAATCGCTACGACATTAAATAGGTACTGTTGTGTCACCAAAGCTAAGAGATAGCAGCCAATTGCTAGAAAAAGAAGCAATTGCCATTTTATTTTTTCGCTCTTTCCCATTCCTGTCGCCCTTTCCTTTTTGAAAATATTAGCCATTCGTCGCACGCACTTGCGTCGATTGGGTCCCTTGTTCTTCATATCTTTGACTTGGTACCTTTACCTTACTCATATATTTATACAACCAGACAAACATTGCGATAAACACAACGGAACCGACGATACCCAAGATATTTCCTTTAAACGCTTCTGCAAATAAAATTCGAAATTCTGGTCCTTCGATCGAAGACCAAGTGATTTGCTGCCCTTTTTGTATTCCTTCTACTGCGCCGGTTCGATCTGCTAAGCCCGTTAAGATCGGCGTCAAATACGTAGCTGCATATAGATAGATTGGCATCGAAATAACCCCCATGATCAGCATACGAACCAAGTTTCCGCCGGTAAGCAATAATCCACCTACTGCGATCGAATAGTTAATGATTCCTGCTAAAGGCAACACAGCATTTCCTGGCAAGATGATGGCATAGCCAATAAATACAGGTACCAACAAGATAGCAGTGACCCAAATCTCAGAGCGACCAGCTAATACAGGCCAATCTAACCCAATGTAAACTTCCCGATCTTTAAAGCGTTTTTTCATCATTTCCGACATTGCATCAGCAAGTGGTGAAAGGGACTGCATAAACATTTTTGAGATCATTGGGAACAAAGCCATTGCCGTCGCGATTTGAATAGCTAAATTCAATGAACCTGACACGCCATAGGCTGCGGCTAACCCCAAGCCTAAGCCTATGAGAAAGCCCATCACCGAATTTTCAGAGAAGATGCCGATTTTCTTTTTTAAGGCTTTGGTATCGGCACGTCGATTAAAGAAAGGAATTTTATCCATAATCACATTGATCGGTAATAAAAGTACTGCTGAAATATTCATCAAGTGGGTCACTGTTACTAAAGGAATACCAGTCAAGTCCTCAATGTGGCGTTGGAACATATCCCCCATCTTAAGTTCCAAGATAACCTGTACGACGGCGGTGATAAACCCAGCAAGTAAACTCCCACTGATAAAGTAGACTAGATAGGCAGTCAGCGCTTTGCCCCATACATTCCACATATCAACATTCAACGTCTTGGTCCAGTTCAAAATCAACATGACAAAATTCACACCAAGAACGACGGCAAAGAAAACAAATGCATAAGACCATGACCAGGTGATACTTGCTGCTCCTGTCCAACCTAAATCTAGCGCAGGCAAGTTCAAGCCAGTATTTTTCGCCAATGCTTCGGAAGCTGGACTAACTGCATTTGACATAAAGCCGATGACCATCGACATCCCAGTAAAAGCAATACCTAACGTGATCGCAGACATAAAGGCTTTTTTGAATTTCATCCCTGCAACCAAGCCTAGGATTAAAATGATTAGCGGCACAAAAATAGCGGAACCTAAACCTAAAATATAATTGATAATGTCTTGAAATACTTGCATTTTTTTCACTTCTTTCTTTTGATAGGATGTTTTGTGCTAGCCAATCAATTCTTTGATTTCTTCATAAATCGTATCCATACCCATACCTGTAAGAAACGGAATTCCAGCAAAAACGTGTACACCTAGCTCAGCCGCTTTTTCCAATACTTCATCATCTGGCTGTGCAACATACACATAAATTCCTGTCGACGGCAATTCGTTTTGGATAGACTTGTAATCAACTGCTTCAACGGGGAAATCGATCCCGTCATCTTCAAGCATCCCAGCAATTTTACTTGCGATCGTTTGACTTGTTGCAACGCCACTTCCACATGCTACGATCAATCTTCTTTTCATCTTGAATCCCTCCAAAAATTTTATTTTGTATACTGTGTAACTAATTGATAAATTGCCTGTACTTCTTGTGTCCCAATGAATGCCTTTACAAATCCTTCATCCATAAATAATGCCATTAACGATTGCAGTAAGCCGACTTGCTCTTTTGGTTCTTTGATCCCTAGAAAAAAGAGATTCTTGACCTGCATTTCTTGACTGTCACCCATTTGCTTCATCTTCACCTCGTTTTTCAGACGCACGATCGCTATAAAAGGCTTTTCGACATACGCTGGTTCTGAATGAGGCAAGCCAATATTCAAATACTGTGTAATCAGCCCAGTTGGAAAGGCTTGTTCTCTTGCTAGTAATCCTTCTACATACTGTTCATTCACAAAACCTTGTTCCTGTAATCGTTTGGCTATCTCTTCAAATAGTTCTTTCAACTCCTCTCCTTCCACGTCGAGAAAAATCAGCCTTTCATCAAACATGCTCGTATAGCCCACCTATTCTTCCTCCTTGTTCAACTTTAATGATAAACATTGTTAAACTTTGTTATAATGTGTTTTATAATGTAAATATACAATAGTTAATTTTTCTTGTCAACGCTTTCTTTTCGTATTTTTTCCAAACTGGTTACTTTTACCGATACATAAAATTATCAAACTTTAACAAAGATGAACATTTATCCTTGCTTTTTCCAAAAGTAAATGCTATTAATTAATGTATAAAGAAGACAGTTGAAAAAGAAACTTAAAAAAATCGTTAATCAACCAGAGGTGAAACTATGTTAAAGAAAGAACGGCAAGAAAAAATTCTAGCGCTAGTGAATCAGCACGATTACTTATCCATTGCAGAAATAGCCAAAACATTAGACGTTTCCGATATGACCATTCGTAGAGATATTACAGAGTTAGCGAATCAATCTTTATTGGTAAAAATCTATGGTGGCGCCCAAAAACTCGAAAAAATCGAACACGAGCTTTCTACTCAAGAAAAAATCGATACGAATGTTGCTGAAAAAAAATTCATTGGAAAAGTGATGAACAGTATCATTTCAGACAACGATACTATCTATATCGGTGCTGGAACTACGATGCTTCACGCTTTACCTGAACTAAAAAAAGCAAACTTATTCGTGATCACAAATAGTTTGCTTGCTTTTAATTATTTGATTTACAACACAGACTATCGTGTCTTATTGACAGGCGGAGAATTTTCCCGCACGACGGAAGAATTTTATGGGGAAACGGCAGAGAAGAGTTTTGAAAATTTAAATATCGATATCGCTTTTGCTGCTACAAATGGGATCTTTGAAAATAATATCACCACTGCGAATCTTGTTGAAGGTTCGATTCAACGAGTCGCTTTCAAGCATTCCCGTAAAAAATGCATCGTTGCGGATAGTTCCAAGTTTAATCGCTCCGACGTTTACACCTTTTACTCACTTTCAGATATCGACTATTTGATCACTGATGATAAACTTTCTGAGACTACTTTTGAGTATTATCGCTCCTTTACAGAGATCCTCAAGGAGGAACAAAAATGATTTTAACCATCACAATGAACCCTTCCATGGACTACAACTATTTGGTTCCTTCGTTGAAATTAGATCAAGTAAATCGGGTAGATAACCCACATACATCAATTGGGGGAAAAGGTATCAATGCTGGCAGAGTCATCGCACAATCTGGGGAAGACGTTTTATTGACAGGTATTTTAGGTGGACCTGTAGGCAAAACGATCCTTGATTCTTTACTAGCCGAAGAACGTTATGTATTGGATTTCCTAACCATCGATGGTAATTCTCGCAATGCGATCACGATCATGCATGACGGTAACACCCATACAGAGCTAGTAGAAAAAGGACTTTATCTATCGGAGAAAAACGAACAACTTTTTTACCAACACCTTGCAGCATTAATTGAACAACATCCCATCACGGTCGTCTGTATTTCTGGATCAGTAAATTCTGATAATGGGCATTTTCACGATCAATTGCTTCAATTCATCCGTAAGACATTAGGTGAGCAGGTACCAATCCTCATGGATATAGCTGGTGAACAACTAAAAAATTGTTTGACTCAAACGAATGCTCGTCCGAATTTTATTAAACCGAATCAACAGGAATTAGAAGAACTAATAGGTCAAAAATTGTATTCATCTCAAGATATTTTCTCTGTCTTAGAGAGCACTCTTTTCGAAGGAATCGACACTGTCATGGTATCTCAAGGCGGCGATGGGGCAATCGTTAAACATCAGTCGACTTTTTATAAGATTGAGATTCCTAAAATCGCCGTCGTTAATACGACTGGCTGTGGCGATTCAACTGTTGGTGGCATGGCTGTTGCATTGAATAAACAATATCCAATGGAACAAGCATTGACCTATTCTATGGCTTGTGGCATGTCTAATGCGCTTTCGAAAACAAACGGTACGATTGATCCTGCACAAGTCGCTACATTTAGCGAACAGATCCACCTTTTCAAGATCAAAGAATAATCGGCTACCCTTTTTTTGGTTCTCTTGATTACGCAAAACATTCGTTGGTACAAATAAAAAAAGCCCTAGCTAAGTGCAACTGATTGGTTCAGTGGTCTTAGCTAGGACTGATTGTGTTAGTGGTTAAACATATTGTAATTCTTTGGCTTCTTTGTAGGCTGCATCGATCAAACCGCCGCCCAAGCATTCCATCCCGTCATAAAAAACGACTGCTTGTCCAGGAGTGATGGCGCGGACTGGTTCGTCAAAAATCACTTCTGCTCGATCTCCATCTAATAGACGCACCGTTACTGGTACATCTTGTTGACGGTAGCGGAATTTTGCTGTGCATGAAAATTCCGTGCCGCGGTCTTGTTCTGTAGTAAAGTGGATTTGGCTTGCTTCCAAGCGATCTGCATACAATGCGGGGTGATGGAATCCTTGTCCCACATACAAAGTGTTGGTCGCTAAGTCTTTGCCTACGACAAACCATGGTTCTTGAGTGGCACCGCCGCCGCCAATGCCTAAGCCTTGACGTTGTCCGATGGTGTAGTACATCAAGCCATCGTGTTGTCCTTTGACTTCGCCATCTAATGTAACCATATTGCCTTTTTTCGCTGGCAAGTAATTACTCAAAAATTGTTTGAAATTCTTTTCTCCGATAAAGCAGACACCCGTGGAATCTTTTTTCTTGGCTGTTGCTAGTCCTGCCCGTTCAGCGATCGCTCGTACTTCTGATTTTTCCATGCCGCCTAGTGGGAACATGGTTTTGCTCAATTGTTCTTGTGACAATTGGCTTAAGAAATACGTTTGATCTTTGTTGTTATCCACGCCTCGCAACATATGGGTCACGCCGTTTTCATCAACGGTCACTTGCGCATAATGGCCAGTTGCTACATAATCGGCACCAAGATCCATCGCATAATCCAAAAAGGCTTTGAACTTGATTTCCTTGTTACACATGACATCTGGATTTGGTGTCCGTCCGGCACGGTATTCTGCAAGAAAATATTCAAATACACGGTCCCAATATTCTTTTTCGAAATTCACTGAATAATAAGGAATCCCGATTTGCGCAGCCACTTTGGCTACGTCTTTGTAGTCTTCTGTTGCGGTACAAACACCGTTTTCATCGGTATCATCCCAATTTTTCATAAAGATCCCGACAACATCATACCCTTGTTCTTTCAGCAAAAGTGCTGTTACTGACGAGTCTACCCCGCCACTCATTCCAACCACCACACGGGTGTTTTCGTTAGACATGATCGTTTCACCATCATTTCAATTATAGATTCTGAAATCATCTACGATTTGAAGGTCGCAACTTTTCAGTAATTTGCATTATACAACAAAACACAAAAAAGTTCACTGTTTGCTGTCTTTTCTTATAAATTCCTTTTTACTAGATAAGTTCTTCTTTCATCAGATCCGCAGCCGTCTTCCTATTACTGATGTTCTTGGCGTAATAAAACACTAGGGGCAAAATCATTTTTAGAAAAGTCATCTGGAGGATACCTGCTGTCCGTTCTTCCCCCATTCAGCCCAATAGAAGAAGCGCTGCTTTTTGTGTATCTTATCGACAGCCATCCAAACGACTCCCATTGTTCAAAGACAACTAGATAAGTGAATGCTAAGAAGCCGCATTTTACCTTTTAAACGGTCGTTTGTCATAAAATCGTATGGAATTCTTCAGGAAATGTAGAAATGCCGCTATCAGAAAAAGACTATACTTCTTTTAGATACTACTTTAAGAGGAGGGGCATTTCATGAGATCACACACAGGGATATCGAAAACTAGGAGAAACGACGGAAAGAAAAGAAAGAGCCTTGCGCTACTACTTTTTCTCATCGGTGGTATTTTTGTCATTCATTACGTGATTGATCAGGTCAGGGATGCTGCGTTTGATCAGACAGCGCTTGTCTCAAAAGAGTTCACTCACCAAGCCAATCAAGCGATTCAACAAGCGATGGCAGACACGCAGCAAGTGCCATTGATTGTACAAGCCGATCAACGCTGGGGCAATGACACATATGGATATGGAGAAACGCAAAATACGTTTGCAGCAAACGGGTGCGCTATTGCTTCTTTAGCGATGATCGATTCTTTTTGGACGGATCATCCGTCGAATCCTGACAAACTATTAAAGTGGGCTGGCGATCAATTTTATCTTCCCAAACAAGGAACGAGTTGGCAAATC
This sequence comes from Enterococcus casseliflavus NBRC 100478, assembly GCF_001544095.1. GTDB lineage: Bacteria > Bacillota > Bacilli > Lactobacillales > Enterococcaceae > Enterococcus_D > Enterococcus_D casseliflavus. The sequence goes on from NZ_BCPT01000010.1 coordinate 42,280, forward strand.
TTTCCTCAGTTTGCCGAAGCTTTTGGTTACCAATTTGCCGATTTAGGAAGTTCCTTTGCGGCTGCCTATGAGAAAATGACACAAGGCATCCCCGTTGTGGTCTCGGTTCAAGCAGGAACCTTTACGACCTCAGGACATATCATGGTATTGGCTTTGAACAAAGAAGGAGCGATTCAAGTATTCGATCCTAATGATTCCCCCGAAAAAGCCCATTATGAGAAAAGCTATCCTAACGATGTCTTTCAAGCAGAAGGAATCCATTATTGGAGCTTTTGGCTTTGATGTTCTGATCGGCTGAAGCTGCAAAAACACGCCATTTTTGCGACAAAAAAAGACTAGCCGAAGCTAGTCTTTTGCTTATCTTACTATTATTGAACGCGTGGTTCGTTGTTTTCTTGAATACGCGTCGTTGTTCGGTTGAAGGCACCTTTGGCTTTACGTGTTTGTTTTGACGCAAAGTCACCAGTTGTTTCTGCCGCACTGCTTACTTTGTCTTGAACTGTTTCAGAGTCTTTTTCGAATTGTTCACGTGTTTTGACATCTGCTACGTTCACGTTTACTTCGATGACGTCTAAATTCGTCATTTTGTTGACTTGTGTTGAAACAACCTCTTTGATTTGGTCGTAGATCGTGGTCATGTCGCTGCCGTATTCTGCAACGATATCAAGATCGACTGCCACTTGTTTTTTCCCAACTTCAACGTTGATCCCTGAAGTCACATCATCGGTGTTGACTAATTTACCTGCAATATTTGAGAAGAAACCGCCATCGACTGTTAAGAGTCCGTCTACAGATTCTAATGCAATGCCTACGATTTTTTGAATCACTTTATCTTCGTAAGTTAATTCTCCTTTAACACCTGTTGTTGGTTTTGTTTGGTTTTCCATCGTACATTCCTCCTACTATAATCTTGATATAAATTAAACTAATAATGTTACCAAAGTTAACGGCGCGGTCTTTGAAATTGTTCAAAGAATCCGACTTCTTTGAGATAAAATCCCAGATACATACCTAGTGCCGTAAACAGCACCAGCAGTATGGTTTTCAAAAAGCCGATCGTTAGAAACAGGATCGCTAGGATCAAACCGAAACCTGCAAAGATAAGCGGGATCTTATAGTGGTAGAACCATTCACTCATACCTGTTCCTCCTAAACTACACGTGGCTGGTCATGGGCTGCTGGCGTTTCTTGCGTATCTTTTAAGACAACTTCCGTTTGGATATTGCTTTCGATACCGAAAAGCTGCTGCAGACTGCTGCTGATCTCACCAACCAATGCTTCTTGTTTTTGCGGGATGGCTGCTGTTTGTTTCATTTCTCCATCGATTTTTACGGATACTTTATTCTTGACGATTTTGATTTTTACGGATGGCTGATGGATGAAATCTGCTTGTTTCACCCGTTCAAGCACAAAATGCTCTAACGCCTTCTTCTGAATCACTAAATCGCCTGTCTTATGGGAAATGATCAAGCGGTCCGAACGTTTTGGATAAAACAAAACGACAAAGAGCGCGATCACGGTAAAAATGGCAAAGCCAACAGATAACCAAAAGAGCAGCATACTCATGGAAGATCCGACCCAAGGATATTCATCCAAAGGAATCAAGTAAACAGGCAATGAAGCCGCTTGCTGATTGGCGATGATCCCAAAATAAAAGACAAGTAAGAGTAAAAGCAATCCGATGATAAAAATCACTTTAGAAATCTTACGCATTGGCAACCTCCTTTACTGCTTTCTACTTAAAGCATACACATTTCTTAAATATCCATCAAATAATAACTCTTGGAATCGATTATTTTTTACATATAAAGTTTATTTTTATCAAAAAAATTTCCTTAATCAAAGCTTGCTGTCAAAGTCATCACAAAAAAAGCAAGCCGCCCAAATCTGTTTGGACGCTTGCTTTTTTTGTTATCTGTTAACGAGCCAGCTTAGTAAGTTCTTGTTGTTTTGCATGATACAACACCGCCAGTTCATTTTCGGAAACTGGCCGACCAAAAGGACGCGGCTGTGGCAGAAACGCCAATTCTGGTGCATCGACTCCTACGTTGAGATTCTCAGCGATCGGTACACTGTGATGATGAATGTGCCCATGCAGATTGCGGCTGTTTTTGGTGATCCCCAGCAGCATAGGATAATGGGTCAGTATAAATTGCTGATGAGCAAACTTCAGCAAGACACCGACATCTTCAAACGCATACTTTTCGGCTCCCAAACAACCAGGATCATGCTTGCGCAAGTACGCAAAGAAAGCTCTGGTATCATGATTGCCTTTGATAAAAACGATTTTGCCCTGCAGCTGTGCTAACAGCGCAGCAATTTCTGGAAAGCCCGCTTCGTAATCAGGGTGCATCGCGACATCCCCTAAATGATAGACGACATCTTTATCCGCAACGACCTCATTCCAGCTGGCGATCATCGTTTCATGCATTTGCGTCACTGTCTCAAAGGGGCGTGGGGCAAAGTCATTGTCCCCGAGCAAGGCTGCATGAAAATAGTGGGTATCAGACGTAAAAAATTTCATAGTCGCTCCTTACCTTGATGCTTTTTCTGTGACCAGCGTCTTTAAATCATCGCTAGCGGCTGCTTTTTCGTCGGTGCAGGAAACCGCGCATCGATTGCTGCCAATTCGCTTTTGGAAAAAACGATTTTGCAAGCTTCAATGTTCTGCAGCATATGCAGCGAGTCACTGGTTTGGGGGATCGCTAAGACGTGGGGTTGTCGAAGGGTCCATGCCAAAAGCAGCTGAAAGATCGTGCAGCCTTTGGCTTCTGCCAGCTCTTTCAACACTTCATCATTTTTGAAGTGGTGTCCTAGCCGATCGCCTTGAGCAATGGGTGAGTAGGCAATCACAGGAATCTCAGCCTCTGCCTGCCAAGGCAAAAGATCGTATTCGATCCCCCGGGCACCTAAATTATAGAGTACTTGGTTGGCGGCACATTGATCGCCGTTTTCTAACCGCAACAGCTCCTCCATATCTGCCACGTCAAAATTAGAGACGCCCCATGCGCGAATTTTTCCAGAGGCTTTGGCAGCTTCTAGTGCGTCAACTGTTTCTGCTAACGGCACATCTCCTCGCCAGTGGAGCAGATACAGATCAAGATAGTCGGTGCCTAAACGCGTTAAGCTGCGGTCTAAAGCTTTCGGCAATTCATCTGAGGAGGCATTCCAGGGATAGACTTTTGAAATCAAATAAAGATCCCCTCGTGTAAAGGGCTGGATCGCCTTGCCAACTAGCGTTTCTGCGTTTCCCTCGCCGTACATTTCTGCGGTATCGATGACAGCCGCTCCAGCTTTGATGCCCGCTTGCAACGCATCGATCTCGGCTTTTTCCTTGGCTGGGTCATCCCCCATATGCCAAGTCCCCATGCCGACGGCTAGCACTGATTGCTTGTTTAAGGTTCGTTTCATCTTGATTCCCTCTTTCTCGTCTTAACTCATCCTGTTCCTGCGAACACCTTGGGTTTGTTTTCTATAGTATAAAAAGAAACCGCCAAAGATACAAAAGAAGTGTATCAATCCCATGCCTGCTTGGCGGAGTGACACACTTCTTGCCCTTTGAATGATATAGCTACTTTTGACAAAAGCTTACGCTTTGACAAACAACCCGCGGCTGATAAAACCATCCATTAAAAAGTAAAATTTTTCTTGCAGCATTTTGTGCTGTTCATCTTTGAAAATGTTGACTGCTTTTAACCCATTGGCTGTCGTGATGGACATCTTGAAGGTTTGCAGATCTTTTGCAACAGTGATTTTTAATTTAAAGCCTTCTTTGCTTTGGGGTGTTGCTTCAAGGCCGCGAATCAATTGGAAGTTGCCGCCGTTCGTTTCTGTAAAGCCATTGTCCCGCAACGTATATTTTTTTGCTTCAGGAGCAATGCGGTATTGGGTTGCTGCGCCTAAAACGGTTGCTGTTGTTTCAAATGCCATGTTCTTCACCTCTTTAACATCATTTCTTTCATTATAAATAGTTTTCAGCGAGATTGCTAGCCGTTCTCCTACTTTTTCGTTGCTAAGACAGTTTCTGCTAATAGCTGAGCAAATGCTTCGATTTCCGCCAATGTGTTGCCATAGCCAAAGCTGACTCTGACCGATTCCCGGATAGCTGGATGCTCTTTGCCCACCATCGCTTCGAGCACATGGGAGGGCTCCACATTGCCCGCCGTACAAGCGCTGCCTGTCGAGATCGCAGCCCCTTTTAAGTCCAATTTCATCAGCAGCAAGTCACTGCTGACACCTGGGAAACGCAGATTCAAAATATGCGGCAATTTGTGTGCTGGATCACCATTCAACTGAACATCGACGCCTTGTGCTGCTAAGGTCTCCATCAGTACATCGGCAAACGTTTGATATTGTTCCGCCGCTGCTTGCTGCGCTTCGGGGGTATGCAAAGAAGCTGCTTTGGCCATTCCCATGATGGCTGCTAAGTTTTCCGTCCCTGCTCGCCGTTTTTCTTCTTGCTCGCCGCCATGGAGCAGCGCAGGCAGCGACAAGCCATCTCGTTTATACAAAAAGCCGATCCCTTTTGGTCCGTTGATTTTGTGAGCAGAAATGCTTAGAAGATCAATACTGTTTTCATTGATTTCAAGCGGGATCTTGCCATAAGCTTGCACGGCATCGGTATGAAACACGGCGGGATGTTCCCGTAAAAGGGCCCCAATTTCTGCAATCGGCAGCAAATTGCCCGTTTCATTGTTTGCCGTCATTATGGATACTAAAATCGTATCGGGACGTAAGGCAGCCTCAACTTCACTGACGGCCAATTGCCCCTTTTGATCTACGGGCAAATAGGTCACCTCAAAGCCTAAGCCTTCTAAATAGCGCATACTCTCAATGACCGCCGGATGTTCGATCTGGGTCGTAATGATATGTTTGCCTTGTGCTTGTTTGCTAAGGGCTGTACCGATGATTGCTGTATTATCACTTTCGGTACCACCACTATTAAAAATGATCTCATGTTCTTTGACTCCTAGCTGCTGAGCGATCGCTTGACGAGCCAATTCTAATTGGGTGTGGGCGTCTCGACCATAATGATGAATGCTTGATGGATTGCCAAAAAATGTCTGCATCGTTTCACTCATCACTTTGATCACTTCTGGATGCAGCGGTGTCGTTGCTGCATGATCTAAGTAAACCATTCTTTTCACCTATCCTTCATTACTGCCATTATAACAAATCTTCCTCAGACGTCTATCGTGAGTGTCCATACGAAAAAACCTGTCAGTCAAAAGCGGAAAAATCGCCAATGATGACAGGCAGCTGAATGAGTTCAGCCTTACGAAAAATCAGGAACGTGTGCTGTTTTGCTTGTGCGGCTCACGTCACTTACTGATCGTTTTATTTTTTTCCAGGTTCAGAGGCAATGACAGTCAATTCACCAACCAATTCCCATTTCTTGATCGGGTTTGGCAAAATGCAGCTCGTGCCCATTTTTAGTTCATAGGAATGACCGTCGATCATCAAATGCCCATACCCATCGATCACGGTCATCAAGGTATAATCGGCCTTTTGTGCCAACGATAATTTTCCACGTACTTCCCACTCATACACATTGAAAAATGGCGTTTCAAGATAGGTAACGACTGCTGATTGTCCTTGTTTAACCTCACGGATCGATAATTCTGGCGTCCGTGCAGGAATCGTCGTCACATCGATCGATTGTTGGATATGCAGCTCCCGAGTTTGTCCTTGATCATCGGTACGATCATAGTCGTACACCCGATAAGTCGTATCCGAACTCTGCTGGGTTTCCAAGATCATGATCCCTTTTCCAATGGCATGGATCGTTCCACTTGGCACATAGAAGAAATCGCCTTTTTTCACAGGGACTTTTGTTAACAAATCATCCCAACGACCCGCTTCGATCATTTCCGCAAGTTCTTCTTTGGTTTGTGCATGGTGGCCATAAATGATTTCCGCACCTGGTTCGGCATCAATGATGTACCAGCATTCCGTTTTCCCTAATTCCCCTTCATGGGCTAAACCATACGTGTCATCAGGATGGACTTGAACGGATAGATCATCTTCCGCGTCTAAAATTTTAATTAATAATGGAAAGACTGGTTCGTCTGAATGACCAAATAGTTCTTGATGGTCTTGCCAAAGATCCGCCAATGTTTTGCCTTTAAACGGACCATTTTCAATGACGCTCACCCCATGAGGATGCGCACTGATCGCCCAATCTTCACCGATCTTGTCGCTCGGTAAATCAAAACCAAAAACAGAATGCAGGCGACTGCCGCCCCAAATTTTTTCTTGAAAAACAGGTTTCATAAACAATGGTTCCATAATTGTTCCCCTCTCTAGTTGTTCGTGCATATTATAGCATGAATCCGCTTATTCGGCAGTTTCTTTTAAGTAACATTGCAGGATTTCGTCACGATGACCCAAATAGCTTTCTCGATGATCCACTGGATGGACCCGATTCGATAAGAAAATAAACGCTTTTTTGTTAGGGATATCTACTGCGAGAAACGTGCCTGTATAGCCTGTATGAAATAATTGATACGGTGCACCTAACAAGTCCCAACCATAGGTGCGAGGCTTTGTGCTTTCAGGCGTCTGCCTCTGAGCCAGCGCCTGCATGACTTTTTCTGAGAAAAACAGCGCTCCTTGCTGCTGACCATTTGCCAGTAACAGTTGAACGAAAAGCGTCAAGTCATCCAAGGTAGAAAACAACCCTGCGTTGCCGGCATGGTTTCCCAACACCCGTGCCTTAGGATCGTGGGTGATTCCTCTAAGGATGCTGCCGTCTGGCTGCTGCTGGGTAGGAACGATCATTGGCAGCTGTGAGGGAGGAAAAGGCGGAAAGCCGCTGTTCTTCATGCCTAAAGGCGTCAAGACTTCTTCTTGAAAAATCTCGGTCACTGGTTTTTGATACAGCTCCTCCAATAAAAAGCCCAGTAAAATCGTCCCAGTATCCGTATAGTTGACCGTTTGACCGATCGTATCACTGCTTTCAAGCTGCAAATACGCCTTGCGCAAGGCAGCAGCATCCAACTGGTCTCGATGAGGAATCCACGTGTTGATGGCTGCCGTATGCGTCAGCAAGTGCTTGATCGTTACCCGATCGTCTTTAAACGCTGGCAGCCAACGAGTAAGCGGCGCCTCCATCTCGATTTTTCCTTGATCCCACAATTTTAACAGAACACTCGTTGTACAAACGACTTTCGTCAATGAGGCTAAATCAAACAAATGATCTTTCGTCATAGGTTCGTTTTTCGGAAGAAGCGCTGCCTGTCCGAATACATGGGTCTCTTGGGTTTCACCAGCGATAAAACGCAGCACCGCTCCTGGGAAAACGGTCGGCATTTTTTCTTGAATGAGCTGTTCTGTTTTTGGGTACATTGTCATCGCTCCATACTCGCTCCTTTCAGGCTTGTCTTGCTTCTAACTTTAGCACTTTTTAGCAGCAAACAAAACTCGTTATCCCCTTTTTTCCTCCAACTATCCGACTCGATCAGCTAGTCGATTCGCTTGCTTGGTTTCTTAGTCATCAAAAAACATCGACTACTCAAAAGAGTTTCCGATGTTTTTTCTTATCTATTTAGATTTATTTTTTAACGATAAACCACCATTCGATACCGATCGCATCGTAGGTCGTCAACAACTTCCGTTTTTTGTCGATGAAGAACTCTTGGTTCTTCTCAGACAAGTGCTTTTCCAATGTATCGATATCTTCTTGACTGATGGAGATTTTCAAGAAGTCTAAGCCAAGCACCTCATGGGTCGGCAAATCGATCGTACCACCTTGTGCTTCAGTCAAGCCGACTTGGAAGTCACCATCATTGAGGATAAATTCCTTCGTTTCGGCTTCTTTTGTTTTCAAGCCTAAGCTTTCTTCTAAGAAAAGCTGCTCTTTGGCTAGATCACTGACGTTTAAATACAGCTTGCCAAAATGAGCTTCTTTTGATAAGCCAGCCGCTTTTGCAGGTGCCGCTTTGATCAATTCTGCTTCGTCTTTTGGTACCGCAGTTCCTGCGGGTGCTGTAAATAAGACTTCAATTTTGTTCCCTTCTGGATCAGCTATAATAAAGCCTAATTGATTCGCTTCATAACGAGCTTCTTCGAAAGCAATCGCTTTTTGTTGGGCATTGCTCGCGATAGTTGCCGCTTCTTCTAATGAGGATACGGCTAAGACGATGCGCTGCATTTTTTTGATCTCGCCGAAGTGATCGTTGGCACGCGGGCTTTCTTCCAACCATAAAACTTCTCTATCTAATCCTTTTAGACCAAAGATGGCCAATTCATTTTCTTCTCTTTTCAACTCAAAACCAAGTACATCCCGATAAAAGGCAATCGCTTGATCGCGGTCTTTTACCCGGATTGCAACAGTCAGCAACTTCGTACTGCTCCCCAATAAGAAATCTGTCATTGTTTCTCCCCCTACTTACATATGTACTCATTGTACTGATAAAACGAAATTCTAGCAAATGAAATCCCTACCTATTTTATTCTTTTTTTAGAGAAAATAAGAAGAAAAGCAAAGAAAAGTCAGAATTTTGCATTTTTATGAGTAGAGAAGAGGCATTTGGGTGTTGCTAATGACTTCAGCTACAGACAGCTGCGGCTGGACTTGCCGCGAGGATCTGGGTTCCTAAACGATCGATTCGATCGGTGATACAAACGGCAGCTACCCCTGCTTTCAAGGCTTTCTGCGCACTTTTTAGTTTTGGCAGCATGCCGCCTGTGACTACTTCTTCGGTGATCAAACGGGGGATCTCTTCAAAAGAAACAGCTGATAACCACTGGCTTTCTTGCTTGATCCCAGGGACATCCGTCAACAAATATAGTTTTTCGGCTTGTAAACTAGCAGCAACCTGACACGCTACTTCATCGGCATTGATGTTCAGCCATTTCCCCTCTGGGGTAATTCCTAGCGGTGCCAGGATCGGGACATGTTTTTTCTCTGTCAAGAGCTTCAGGAAAGCAGCGTTGATTTGTTGAACCTTCCCCACCTGTCCTAATTTTTCTTCATTAATGACTTCTCCTTGAATCAGTTGATCACAGCCAGCATTCAGTCCTACGGCATGGAACCCAGCTTGCTGGAAAGCGGTCGTGATCAGCGGTTGAACTTGTCCCAAAAGGACCATTCTAGTTACTTCAAGCGTCTGGGGGTCGGTCACCCGCAGGCCGTCTTTGATCGTGACTGTCAACGCCATTTTCTCCATCATTTCTGAGATGTAGTGACCGCCGCCATGGACGATGACTACTTTTTTGCCCGCAGCTTGCCAATCTGCTATAGTCTCAAAGAATGACGGGGTTAAATTGTCTGAGGCGACACCGCCGATTTTTACTACGATCGTTTTCATCTACTCGCTCCTTTTTGTCTAGTACCTGATTTCTTTCAGGTATGATATAGTGCGTTGATTTTCACATAGTCATACGTCAGATCACAGCCCCAAGCGGTGCCAACACCTGCCCCTTCTTTCAGCTCGACAGCGACTTTGACTTCATTTTCCGCCAACTGTTCTTGCATGATGGTTTCGTCAAAAGCTACCGGTGTCCCTTGGACAAAGACGGGAATGTCGGCTAATGCAATCGATACCGTTGCTGGATCGATCGGCTGCCCACTATAGCCCACTGCACATAAGATACGCCCCCAGTTCGGGTCTTTGCCGAAGAGGGCTGTTTTGACCAGTGGCGAACCGACGATGGTTTTGCTGATCATTCGGGCTGCTTCATCGGTCACAGCTCCACTCGTGTAAGCTTCGATCAATTTGCTGGCGCCTTCTCCGTCCTTTGCAACTGCTTTGGCTAGTGCGGTCAGAACTGCTTTGAGCATCCCTTTAAACTCATGATAAGCTGGCGTGTCAGCTTCGATCGTTGGATTTTTGGCTAACCCGTTGGCTAAAACTAACACCATATCATTGGTGGATGTATCGCCATCGACCGTGATTTGATTGAAGGTAACGTCGGTTAATTCTTTCAGCAGTGCTTGCAAGAGTGCTGGAGCGATCGCCGCATCCGTCGTAACAAAGGCCAGCATCGTAGCCATATTGGGATGGATCATACCAGACCCTTTGGCACAGCCCGCAACAGTCACCGTTTTGTCAGCGATCGTTGATTGGATGACACTGCTTTTTTCAGTCAGATCCGTCGTCAAAATCGCTCTTTGAAATCGGTGGGCATCCCCTTGCCTGTTTAGTTGCTGAATCCCTGCAGTGATTTTTTCCATCGGTAAGCTCTTACCAATGATCCCGGTGGAGGCTACCGCAAAGGCTTCGGGACTCGTATGCAGCTGGGCTGCTGCCAATTCTGCCATCTCTTGTGCATCTTTTAAACCTTGCTCCCCGGTACAAGCATTGGCATTGCCCGCATTGACGATCACGCCTTGCAAGGTGCCTGCTTGCATTTTTTCCTTTGTAACGAGAATGGGTGCCGCTTGTACTTGATTGGTGGTAAAGACTGCCGCAGCACTGGCTGGCACTTCAGAGACGATCCAACCAAGATCGACTTTCTCTTTCTTCAGACCGCAATGCAGACCGTCGGCAAAAAAACCTTTGGGGGTTGCGATCGTTCCTTCGATTTCTTTCATTTTCTTTCCTCCTACTGCCACCTTTTTGCGGATTGTCCACTGGCTGACACGAGTATCCTCACGCGTCTGTTGGCTATTTTATGGATATAACGGTGCTTGCATAAGACCAGTCGTTTCTGGTATCTTTGCCCATCGATTGAAGTTTTGGATCGCTTGGCCAGCAGCCCCTTTGCCTAAATTATCGATCACTGCGACAACGGTCAACACTTGGGTCAGCGGATTGAAACATATGCCAATGTCACAAAAATTCGTTCCCGTCACTTGCCGCAGCTCGGGCAGCTTTCCTAACGGTTGCACTCGGACAAACGGATGGTCTTGATACGTTTTTACGTACTGCTCATAGATGTCCTCTTGCGAAATCGCGTCTTTGATAGGCGCATAAAGCGTCATAAAGATCCCTCTTTTGACAGGCAGTAAGCTGGTAGAAAATTGGATCGGCGGCATTGCCTGATCCCATTGCTGAAACTGCTGCATGATCTCAGGAATATGCTGATGCTGATTTGGCTTATACATCGTCATGTTATCCGCAGCGGTTGCAAAGTGACTGCTGTCCGTCAATTTCTTACCAGCACCCGACAAACCCGACTTGCCATCAAAAATCAACGTACCGCTGAATAGTTTTTGCTGAACCAACGGCGCAGCAGCTAAAATGGCAGCAGTCGCATAACAGCCTGGATTGGCGATCAAATTGCCAGGAGTCGTTGCAAACTCAGGCAGCGAATAGGTCGCTTGTGCCAACAACTCGGCAGGTGCAGCTTCTTGGTGATACCATTTTTGATAGCTATCCCGATCCTTCAATCGCAGATCACCAGAAAGGTCAATCACTGGAAAGTCATTTGCGACAAGAGTCGCTGCGAGTTCTTTGCTGATTCCAGCAGGAGTCGCAAAAAACACGAGTTGATTTTCCTTTTGGATTTTTTCTGCATCAAAAGGTTCGATCAGCCGCTCTGTCAGTCCAATTAAATGAGGATACAAAACTGATGAATTTTCATGCATAGAATGACTATGCAAGGTGCCCACCTCCAATTGGGGATGTTGCTGGATCAAACGAATCAATTCAATTCCGGTATACCCTGTTACACCAACGATTGCTGCCTTCAAACACGTCACTCCTCAAAAGAATTTACTTAAGATTATAAGAAACTCCCATCGCTTTGTCAATGATTATTTATAAAACTATTCAAAATAAATTCGCTATTATTCGGTTTTTATAAGAAAAAAAGCCCGAAAAATCTATTTTTATGCAATTATGCTAAGACAGCTTGCAAAATCGCCAAGGCTGCTGTCGTTTCCTCTTGCGAGATCGTTAAAGGCGGCAGCAAGCGCAAAACCTTGGTTCCCGCTTTTAATGCGAGGAGGCCTTGGTTCCGCAGTTGGGTCAACACGGATTGCAAGCTTTCCGAATCGGCTAATTCGATACCGATCATCAATCCTTTCCCACGAATCGCCTGCACCTTAGATAGTCCTTGCAATCCGTCGAGAAACTGCTGCTGGCGCAATTGAACATTGACTTGAATGTCCCCTTCTTGCAACACACTGCAAACGGCACTAGCAGCGGCCATCGCTAATTTATTGCCACCAAAGGTCGAACCGTGACTACCGGGTCCAAAAGCCGTTTGCAAATGGCTTTTGCCTAGCATCGCTCCGACAGGGATCCCGTTACCAAGCCCTTTTGCTACGGTAAAAAGATCAGGTTCAATGCCATATCCTTCAAAAGCAAACAGTGTTCCTGTCCGTCCCATCCCGGTTTGGATCTCATCCACCACCAGTAGTACCCCCAACTCCTGACAAAGGGCTCCCACCGCTTGGACCCACGCCACCTCAGCAGGGATCACACCGCCTTCGCCTTGGATCAATTCTAAAAACACGGCTGCCGTCTGCTCATCTAAAACGGCTTGCAATGCCTCAAGGTCATTAAAGGGTACATACACCATCTCTGGTACTAACGGTCCAAACCCATCATGGATACTACTTTGCCCAGTCAAAGACATCGCCCCAAAGGTCCGACCATGGAAAGATTGTTCAAAACTAATGACTTTGCTGCGGCCAGTCGCTTTGCGAGCCAGCTTTAAAGCAGCTTCGTTCGCCTCAGCGCCACTATTGCAAAAATAAGCCAGATACGGCTCGTCTGAAGCGCTCTTTTGATTTTGGGTCAGCTTTTGGGCAACTTCTTCTTGCAACTGGCTGTCATACAAATTCGGCACATGCCAAATCTGCTCTGCTTGTGTCATCAATGCGGCTTGCACTTTGGGATGCCCATAACCGAGATTAACGACCCCGATGCCGCTTGTTAAATCTAAATATTGGTTGCCTTGCGAATCTACCACATAGCTGCCGTTGCCTTGCTGGATATCGATGGGTAAACGGCTGTAATTAGGAAAAAGATGACTCATTGGGTTCACTCCTTGTCTTGGATCATTCGAAATTATGTATTAATATACATTTTAATCCAGTTAATTGCAATAAATATTTAAAATAAAGCGATAAAAACTCATAAAAAAAAGAAAGCAGTGACAATCACTGCTTTCTTTCAGTCAACCTTTGGCGGTCTGTTTATAATCATTTGGGGAAGAATTTCTTTCATTACAAACAGTGGATCACGCCACTTCTTCTGAAAATTGACTGTTATACAGGTCTGCATAGAAACCGTTTTGTGCCATCAATTCCTCATGATTTCCAGTCTCAACAATGGACCCGTGATTCATCACGATAATATTGTCAGCATCACGAATCGTAGAGAGACGGTGAGCAACCACAAAGCTGGTCCGATTTTCTAACAAACGACCCATTGCTTTTTGGATCAAGATTTCCGTCCGCGTATCGACACTAGAAGTTGCTTCATCCAAAATCAAAACGTCGGGATCCGCTAAGAAGGCGCGGGCGATCGTGATCAGCTGACGTTGACCTTGGGAGATGTTGCTGGCTTCTTCATTCAAGACCGTATCATAGCCTTCTGGCAATTTGCGAACAAAATCATCCACATGGGCAGCTTTCGCCGCAGCGATCACTTGCTCTTTGGTCGCTTTTTCATTTCCATAATGAATGTTGTCATAGATGGAACCAGTAAACAACCACGTATCTTGCAGCACCATCGAGATATTACTACGCAACTCATCACGAGTCAAGTCTCGGGTATCTTTGCCATCGTAACGAATGCTACCGCCAGAAACATCATAAAAACGTTCCAAGAGATTGATCAGCGTGGTTTTCCCAGCGCCGGTAGGTCCTACGATAGCCACCATCTCACCAGCTTTGACATCCAGATTAAAATCGGTCATCAATAATTTGTCTGGGGCATAACCAAATTGAACATGATCGAAACGAACTTTGTATTCACTGTCTTCCACTGGCAATCCAGAAGGCTCATCAGTCATTTCTTCTTCATCCAAGACTTCAAAGACCCGTTCGGCAGATGCAACGGTTGATTGGATGGTGTTTAGCAAGCTAGCGATTTGAGTGATCGGTTGAGAGAATTGATTGGTGTATTGCAAGAATGCTTGCACATCCCCTAACGTCATGTTCCCATTCGCCACTTTGATCCCACCAAGGACAGCCACGAAGACATAGCCTAAGTTTTTAATGAAGTTCATCAAGGGCATAATGATCGCTGATATAAATTGGGCTTTCCAACCAGCGGAATACAGACGGTCATTTTCTTCTTCAAAAACGACTTGATCGGCGGCTTCATGGTTGAAGGTTTTGACAACGGTATGACCGCCGTAAGTTTCTTCGACTTGGTCATTGAGCAATCCTAAACTTTTTTGTTGTGCCGCAAAGAATTTTTGCGATTTTGGTGCGACGATCATCACGACGATCAAGCTTAAAGGAACCGTTGCTAAAGCAACCAAAGTCAGTTGCCAACTGATCGTCAGCATCATCCACAAAACCCCGATAAAGGTCACGACACTCGTAATAAATTGGGTCAAGTTTTGTTGCAGGGTACTTGCAATATTATCCATATCATTGATCGCCCGTGACATGATATCCCCATTTGAGTGAGTATCATAGTAAGAGATCGGCAAGCGGTTCATTTTTTCATCTAAGTCACGACGCAGCTCATAAACCGTCCGTTGCGAGACACGGGTCATAATAAACTGTTGTAGAAAGTTGAAGACGGCTGAAATCACATACATGCCGATCGCGATCAAAATGATTTGACCAACTTTCTCAAAATCGATAGGAAATTCTGTTACCTGTTGGCCGGCTTGCATCTGCTGCGCACCGATCATGACACCTTTAAAAATTTCAGTGGTCGCTTCCCCTAAAATTTTCGGTGTTTGTATTTGGAAGATCACGGCTGCGATCGCTAAAACGAAGACGGCGATGATAGCGATGGAGCGTTTCGACATGTACCCGAAAAGCCGTTTGACCGTCCCCCAAAAGTTTTTTGGTTTTGGTCCTTTGGCACCGATGTTACGGCCTGGACCGCCGCCCATTGGTCCGCCACGGTGTTGTGTTGTTGTTTTCTTTTCACTCATGCAAGATCCTCCTCTCTCAATTGTGAAGAAACGATTTCTTGGTAGGTTTCATTGTCTGCCATTAATGATTCATGGGTCCCTTTTCCTACGAGTTTTCCTTCATCCAATACTAAGATCGTATCGGCATCCATGACGGTGCTGACCCGTTGGGCAACCACGACCATAATGCTGTCTTGCATGTCGCGTTTCAGCGCTGCTCGTAAGTTGGCATCGGTTTTGAAGTCCAGTGCGGAGAAGGAATCATCAAAGACATAGACATCTGCTTGTTTCACTAACGCACGAGCGATCGCTAAACGTTGACGTTGTCCACCAGAGAAGTTGCCGCCGCCTTGTTCTACACGGCTATCTAAGCCATCTGCCAGTTCGGAGACAAAATCTTTGGCTTGGGCGATCTCTAAGGCTTGCCAGATTTCTTCATCTGATGCATCGGGTTTTCCGTATTTCATATTTTCACGAATGGTACCAGAAAACAGTACCGCTTTTTGCGGAACAAAGCCCACGACTTCTCGTAGATTGTGCTGGGTGACTTCTGCAATATTGACCCCGTTGATTTTGATTGCACCAGACTCCACATCGTACAAACGAGGCAAGAGATTGACTAAGGTCGTTTTCCCTGAGCCCGTCCCACCGATGATGGCAACAAAATCACCAGATTTTGCTTGAAAATCGATATCTTCCAACGCCAATTTCTCAGCGCCTTGGTAGCGATACGCCACATGGTCAAAGGCCAAGGTTGCTTGGTCCCCTTGTAAGCTCAATGTCGCTGGTGTTTTTGGATCGAGAATTTCATCTTCTTCATTTAAGACTTCGTTGATCCGATCAGCTGATGCTTGGGCTCTTGGCACCATCACGAAGATCATGGACAGCATCATAAAGCTGATCAAAATTTGCATTGCATAGGTCATAAACGCAATCAAGTTTCCGACTTCTAAGGTCATTTCGGCAATATAATGACCCCCAAACCATGTGATGGCAATGTTCGTCCCACTCATGATCAACGTCATCAATGGCATCATCAATGCCACGATGGTGTTTACTTTAATCGCGGTGTGGGTGTAATCTTTGTTGGCTTCATCAAAGCGATTCGCTTCATAATCCGTCTTGTCAAATGCCCGAATAACGCGGACCCCCGTCAAGCCTTCACGAAAGACTAAGTTCAAACGGTCGGTTTTCTTTTGCATACTTTTGAATAAAGGAACGGCAAAATACATAATACCGCCGACCAATACTAGCATGATAGGAATAACGACTAAAAAGATTCTTGTTAATTGGGCATCTTTTTGATAGGCCAAGAAACTCGCCCCAATCAGTGTGATCGGTGCATTGATCATCATACGTAAAAACATTTGCGTCACCATTTGAATTTGGTTGACGTCGTTGGTGGTTCTTGTAATCAATGATGCGGTCCCGAATTTATCAAAAGATCGAGAAGAAAAATTCTCAACTTTTTGGTAAATGTCCGAACGTAGTTTTTGTCCTAATTTTTGTGATTCTCTTGTTGCGAAATACGTATTTCCTAAAGCGGCGATGATACTGATCAATGAAAAGCCGATCATGTAAAAGCCGGTTTTCCAAATGTAATCAATGTCGCCTGTCGCCACCCCATTGTTGATAATATTGGAAGTCAATGTCGGTAGATACAAATCAGAAACGACTTGGATCACCATAAACACCACTGCCATGATTATGGAAATGACGGATACGCGTTTTATCAGCTTAATCATAGGTTTCCCCTCTTTCTTTTTTTGCGCCCTCTCTTAACCAGCGGACTTTACTGTTGAAATCAGCGATCGCTTCGGCAGGATCATAGTCTGGATCAAACGCTGATTGGCGATAGGCTTCGGCAATCGTCGAAAAGACGGTATGCATCAGCAGCTGGATCAGCATTTTCAACTCATGGTCGTCTTTGACTTTCAATAAATCTTTGTCGACCTCTGACAAAAAGATGGCTTGCTGCTTCTGCCGATCGGCTTTGTTTTCTTGATGCATCTTGTGCTGCATCTCTGGCACGACTTTATGGAAGGAACGATAATCCATACTCATAAATAAATTGCGGTAAAAGTTTGCGTTTTTGCCTTTGAAAACCTCGGCGATCATCCGTGAAAAGTACCATTCGAACCCCGCAAACAGATCCCCGTTTTCATGTTGGATCGATTTCAGCAGATCTCGCTGACTATTTTTTTTCAACGTATGGAAATAATAGTAATAAAGATCTTCTTTGTTTTCGAAGTATTGGTAAAAACTCCCGCGAGGAATCTCGGCATCTTTGATGATGTTGGCGATTGAGGCGTCTTTCAGCGGCAGTCTTGAGAATTCTTTTTTCGCCGCATTTAAGATGCGCTTTTGTTTTTCTGGCGGCAAGTGAAAAAATGTATCGGTCGGCATCACAAGCAACTCCTTTCTAATTTAAAATAAATCACAGCTCTCGATATGACACGTTGTCATATGACACTGTGTCATTATACACCCCTCACCAGAGAATGCAAGAATTTAAATTTGACTTTTTTATGAAGGAATCGATTCTGGTCTTTTTATAAAGGGCGTTATTTGAAAAGAAATAACCAATGAAATTTCTGAAAACAAAAAACCTTCGTTTCCCTGATGGAAAACGAAGGTTGCTATTTTTTCATTCTGACGATTATAAATAACAATCATTTTTTCTTGCGGCGCCATAGAATCAAGAAAACAATCAGCAGCAGGATAACACCTGCGATCAGTAAGGTATAGCTTGGCGCTTCATTGGTTTTAGGTAATGTTTTTTCACCATCGGCAGTAGCGTTGGCCTCTTTCGAAGAAGTCGTTGTCGCTGTTTCTTGAGCACTCGTCGATGTTGCGGTCGCTTCTTCAGTCGTACTCGTTTGCGTGCCTGTAGGCAGATACATGGAATCATTTGCCGCTTGAATGATATAAGAGATCCGTCCTGGGACAAAGGCACCTGGATCGACTTGCATCTCTTGTTCCATCTGATTTAAATTGGTCAAAATTGAGATCATCCATTCGTTGGAAACGGCTTGATTCAAATGTAAAAAGACTCCGTCTGCTGGATAGACGACCCGTAAATATTCCTGCAGCTGATCCACAACAGGAATCAAGTCAGCAAAACTGGCGTAGCTATTTGCATCAAAAGCCAATTGCGGCTCAATGGCTTCCCAGGATAACGTCTGATCGACAAACAAGGCACCGATGATTTTTGCTAAGTAAGCAATATCAAAGCCCATCGCATCACTGGAATAACGTAGCGCCAGACGATTGCCATTGGTCAATTCTTCATCTGTCAACTGGTCCAACTGTTCTTGGGTAAATGCGGTCACACTTCCTTCAGTGATTCCTTGGGTTAAGGCGCTACGCAGCGAACTAGGTTCATCGGCTAACGTGTTGATCTCACTGACATCTTGCGTCCCCGTCTCTGCTTGGATCGAGGCAATAACAGCTTCGGAATCGACTGGTTCTTGATTCTCGGTAGTCGTAGTTTCTGAAGCAGCGGATTGATCCGTCTCTTGATTTTCTACTGTACTTTCTTGGACAGCAGCTTGTGTCTGATCCGTTCCTGATTGCTCCTCTGATGAAAGCGTCTCGCTAACGGTAGCCTGATTGCCACTTTCACTCGTAGCTGTTTCATCTGCATGAACCATCAGTGGTGAAAAAGCTAGCGTCATTAGTCCGAACCAAATTATTTTTTTCATCCTCATTGCCTCCTCGAATGGGATCACTCCCTTTGTAACGAAACTGTAACATAAAGGAAAATTTTTCGCAATCTATTTAGTAACTTCTTAAAAAACCTCTATCTTTATCCGATAGAGGTTTTAACATTATTTTATCGTTGCCACATGCATGACGGCTTGACCCGCTTTTGTTTCTGTTCCTGGTAACCCTTCGACATTGGCTACTTGCTCCATATTGGTGATGATCACGAGCATCTCAGAAGCTTTGCCTTTAGCCGTCAACTGCGCCAAATCGACTTGGGCAACTTGGGTAGCTGGTGTCACGGCTTGGCCTTCCTCCACCAGGATCTCAAAAGGTGCTCCTTGCAATTCGACGGTGTCAACACCCATGTGCAGCAGAATCTCTAGCCCGCTGGCAGTCTTGATTCCCAATGCATGTTTCGTGGGAAAAATCGTCGTGACGGTTCCTGCTGCTGGTGCAAAGATCGCACCATTGTCTGGCAAGACGAAATACCCGTCGCCCATCATTTTTTGCGAAAATACCGGATCACTTGATGCACTGATCGCTTTTGTCGTGCCTGTGGCTACTGCGTATAAAGGGGTATCGATCGGTTCTTTTGATGGAGTTGCTGTCGTTTCCTTTGCAGCCGTTTCTCTCGTTTGTTTTGGTTGCGGTTGCACAGTAACGGTTGCAGCTGGTTTTGCTTCTTCTGCCTCGCTTTCTTTGAATGCTTCTAAGCGATCTTTCGGAATCCCAAAGAAGTAGGTGGCAACGAAGCCGCCAGCATAGCCTGCTAACAAGCCGAAAATATAGCCCATCCAACGGCCGTTGGCAATCAAGGGGATCAAAGCTAGCCCTGATGGTCCAATCGCCGTTGCGCCGATATTTGTCAAAGCGCCAATGACCGCACCACCGATCCCACCACCAATACAAGCAGTGATAAATGGTCGACCTAATGGCAACGTCACTCCATAGATCAATGGTTCGCCGATGCCTAAGATCCCAACTGGCAATGCACCTTTGATCATTTCAGAAAGCTCTTTGTCTTTACGTAGTCGTACCCATAAGGCTAAAGCTGCACCGACTTGACCAGCACCAGCCATGGCTAAGATCGGTAATAATTGCGTGCTGCCTGTTGCTTCGATCATTTGAATGTGGATCGGGGTCAAAATTTGATGCAAACCAAACATGACCATTGGTAGGAAGGCCGCCCCTAAGACAAACCCGGAGAAAGCACCGCCCACGTTCAAGACCCAAGTGATCGAACCGACTAAGCTGTCAGAGATCAGACCTGCCAATGGCATGATCAAGAAAATCTCCGTCAAACCGATGATCAGCAAACACAACGTCGGGGTCACGATAATATCGATTGCTTCAGGAATCACTCGATGCAGCACTGCCTCTAATTTCGCCAAAAGCCATACAGCGAAGATCACACCGATGATCCCTCCTTGGTTGGCAGCTAAAGCTTCGCCAGTGAACAAGTTTTGGATCGGGGCTTCTGGGTTCATACCTGTCAGCAAGATGATCGAACCGATCACGCCACCAAGGGTTGGATTGGCTTTAAAGACCTGCGCTGCATTGACCCCAGTAAAGATCGCTAAATAGGTGAACATCCCATTTCTGAGGACGTTTAAAATCATGACATAATAATTCCAAGTATCTCCATCTAATCGGCCAGCCGTGATCATATTGGTCAGGACAGAAGCGATCCCTGCGACGAGTCCTGCACCAACGAAGGCTGGAATCATTGGAACAAAGATATTAGAAATATCTTTCAGCAGCGACTTTAATGGTGATGATTTTTGTTTGGCTTTTTGGGCTGCTTTCATCTCTGCCGTTTTTTCTGATAACGCCTCTTTGCCTGATTTTTGCTGTGGGATCTCTTGCCCTAAATCAACACCAGCTTTTGCCACCATTGCATTGGCTACTTTGTTGACTTTCCCTGGTCCGATAATGACTTGCAGCTGCTCATCATTGACCACACCCATCACACCGGGAATCTCTTTTAACCCTTGTTGATCGACCTTGTCGTGGTCGCGGACGGTCATTCGTACGCGAGTCATACAGTGATTGACTGTTTCTACGTTGTCCATTCCGCCGGCTTCTTGAAAAATCTTCTCCGCTAACTCTTCTACCGTCAGTGTTTCTTTTGCCATTACTTTTCTCCTCCTAACGCCGTTTTGACAAACCCTTGTGCCGTGGCAAGTTTTGCTTGTGCTTCGTCTTTCGTACTATCAGTCAACAGCATCACGATCGCCAATTTGACATTCTGATCTGCTTCTTCAAATGCCGCGGCGGCTGTTTCGTAATCAGCTTCAGTCGCCTGCATGATGATCC
The DNA here is from genome assembly GCF_001544095.1 of Enterococcus casseliflavus NBRC 100478. Taxonomy (GTDB): domain Bacteria; phylum Bacillota; class Bacilli; order Lactobacillales; family Enterococcaceae; genus Enterococcus_D; species Enterococcus_D casseliflavus. The sequence continues at coordinate 63,298 of NZ_BCPT01000010.1, forward strand.
GTTTTGAGCGTTCCACCAATTTTTCGTTGGTCGCTTTCACGTCGACCATCAAATTATTGTAGACTTTGCCGATCCCTACCATCGATAACGTCGAAATCATATTCAAAATCAATTTTTGGGCAGTCCCTGATTTCAAACGAGTCGAACCTGTAAGAAATTCTGGTCCACAATCGACCTCGATTGGAAAGCTGGCATGCTGAGAGATCTCCGCATCTTTATTACAAGCGATCGTAGCCGTTGTGGCACCGAGCTCATTGGCATAGTCAAGCGCCCCGATCACGTAAGGGGTTCTGCCACTGGCAGCGATCCCGATCACCATATCATTTTGGTTCAACTTCAAATCGATAAGGTCTTGTTTGCCTAGCGTTAAGGAGTCTTCTGCTCCTTCGACAGCGACCGTCATCGCTTCTTTACCACCGGCGATCAGACCAACCACCATCTCTGGTGATACCCCAAAGGTTGGGACACATTCGGCCGCATCCAAGACGCCTAATCGACCACTCGTACCAGCGCCAAGATAAATCAAGCGTCCGCCTTTTTTAAAAGCAGCGATAGTTTGTTCAATGACTTTTTCAATACTAGGAATTTCTTTTTCCACCGCATAGGCAACTTTTTGATCTTCTTGGTTCATTTTTTGACACGCTTCTAAAATCGTCATTTCATCTAAATTGCTCGTTTCACTATTGCGTCGTTCGGTCGTTAATTTGTCTAAATTGATTTTATTCATCGGAATCATCTCTTTCTAATTTAAATCGCATCCCTGCTTTGATTTGTTGGATCAACGGCAGATCGGCTGGTATCACCTGAGCGGCGAGGTTGACTTTTGGGTCTGCCGGCAAAGGTCGTTTGCACACTTGGATCTCTCCCATATAGCGCAAGTACTCTTGGTTATCGATCGTCACAGCCCCCACTGGCCGCTCTTGACTAAGTTCAGGTGTGACTTCTGGAATGGCATTGAAACGGGCATCGGCGCTGCGCAAGACATCCCGAGCTTCATCGTAACGATTTTGGTGATTCCCTAAGACGTGTTCAAAGTAAGTGGAACCAAGATCTTTGACCCGCAAAACGATCCGCGCTTCTTGCAGATACGTCGCAAACTGCTGCGCACTTTTTGCAGAAACCATCCCATCACCAATGTAAACAGCATCAACTGAACCGGTAGCCAACAAGTCGATCGCTGCGGCAAACGGCGACCAGTTGCGGTGTCTTTCCAGTGTGGGTAATCCTTGAAATAACGGCCCGCGTTTCTTGGCATCTCCTGGAACAAAGGCTTGGACAAAAAAGCCTTGTGCTTTCAACCAGCGGTTCTTCTCCTGAAACCAGTCAGCATCCAGTCCCGTTTCTGGTCGAGGGTAATAATTGTGCCAAGCTTCCAATCGAGTAAAATCGGCTCCATACGCCTGCAGCTCTCGAATGTCTTTTTCCGTTAATGTACTGGCATTCAAACTGATGGTCATTTCTTTTGAAAAAGCTGCGATTTGCTGATTGTCGATCGCATAATCCATTCGTAAACCAGTGACACCGATCTCCCTTAGTTCCGCCAGATTGTCGATGGAAAAGCCCGCTTCTGCTAATGCGTTTCCAGAAATATCTACCATTAAAGACAGCTGATGGTCTTTTGCGAAACCTCCCAAGTCCGTCAAACGCTGCCGATAAGTACTGCGATCATCTTCTGGTATGTGCATGGAGGTGAAAATCCCTTTAAAGCCTGATGCCATCGCAGTCATCTGCTCAAGTTCTGCTGCCGTCAAGTCTTCGTTCATAAATACAGAAAAGCCGAACATCTCTTTGCCTCCTTGATGGGTCACTTTCGTGATACCGTTTTCTATAAAAGCATTATAACTGATTCTTTTCCCGTTCGCAACTATATTTCATAATTAAATCATTAATATAGAAATATCGTTTCATTTAATAAGAAAGCTTTACCGTTTAAACTTTCTTATGCCCTTCTTTCTACACTTATGGTACACTTTATTAGGAACGAAACTTGCTTTCGTCATTTTTACATAGTAGGAGGAATCACATCATCAATGATTACAATGGATGATATTATTCGCGAAGGCAATCCAACCTTGCGTGAAGTAGCAAAAGAAGTACCTTTTCCTTTGAGCGAAGAAGATATCGCACTAGGAAAAGAAATGATGACCTTTTTAGAAAATAGCCAAGACCCAGTCAAGGCAGAAGAACTTGAATTAAGAGGCGGCGTTGGTCTAGCAGCTCCTCAATTAGATATTTCAAAACGAATCACAGCGGTCCTCGTCCCTAGCAGCGACCCAGAAAAAACAGAACCTGATTTTAAAGATGTTCTATACAATCCCAAAATTTTAAGTCATTCCGTGCAAGAAGCTTGTTTGGGTGAAGGCGAAGGCTGTCTGTCCGTTGACCGTGAAGTCCCTGGCTACGTGGTACGCCATGCCCGGATCACGATCAGCTATTACGACATCAACGGCAAAAAGAAAAAAGTTCGTTTGAAGAACTATCCTGCGATCGTCGTTCAGCATGAGATCGATCATTTGAACGGGGTCATGTTCTACGATCATATCAATCAACAAAATCCTTTTTCATTGAAAGAAGGCATTTTAGTCATCGACTAACTAAAAAGTCTCTACCGACATTTTGCGGCAGAGACTTTTTTTCTATACTATTGACTATCTTCCTTCACGGTTTTGGCATTAATTGCCTTTCGCTAGGCTTTCTTGATGATCGGCTTTGATTTTTTCTAATAACGCTGGCTGCTCAAAAAGGTCTAATGCCGTCAGCGCTAAAAGTTCCGCCGCGATGGCGATCGATTGCAAGCCTTTTTCACTCTTGGCAGCGGCTTTGAATTCTTCCGAATGCCCCGCAATGTAATCATCTGAAATCGAAACAGTGGGTTGGATCGTTGGAATCACTTGGCTGACATTGCCGACATCAGACGAACCAAGGCTTGTTTTGGCTTCCGTATCGATCTCATCGGCAGGTACGCCCGCTTCTTGGGCATGGGCGAAGAAGATCTCATCAAAACTTGGTGTCACGATCACATCGTCGACGGAGTTTTGGAACAAACCAAATTCATAGGTCGCTCCCGTAGCTAAAGCGGCTCCTTTTACGATGTTTTCGACTTTCTCGTAGACATCATTCAAGGTTGCTCGATTGGCAGCTCGTAAATAAAAACGACCGGCTGCATATTCTGGCACGACATTGGCTGCCACGCCGCCATCGGTGATCACACCATGAATATTGACATCTTTTGGTAAATGCAGGCGCAACCCATTGATCCCGTTAAAGACTTGCAGCAATGCTTCTAACGCGTTGATGCCTTTTTCTGGTGCAGCTGCCGCATGGGAAGCCCGACCATAGAACTTGATATCCACTGGATCATTGGCTAATGAAGCCGTCGTTTTGCCATAGCGATGGGCTGGATGGACACAAAGAGCGGCATCGACATCATCGAAGAACCCTTCACGGACAAAACTGCCTTTAGCGGAACCATTTTCTCCACCTTCTTCTCCTGGCGTCCCATAGACTCGAATCTCCCCGCCTAGCTCATCGATGAAAGGTTGCAGAGCACTGGCAGCTAAGACGGAATAAGTCCCGAAGAGATTGTGTCCGCAGGCATGACCGATGCCAGGTAACGCATCATACTCGGCTAAAAAGGCAATCGTCGGACCCGGTTTCCCACTGACATAGCGGGCATCAAAGCCGGTGCGATGGCCTGCCACATCCTTTTTAACAGCAAAGCCTTCTTTTTCTAATTGGGCGATCAGGGCATCGGCTGAATAAAACTCATAGTTGCTGACTTCTGGGTGATTGTGGATATCTAATGCCAAGGCTTGATAAGCGGCTAAACGCTCTTGGATAAATGGTTTGATGGCTGCTTTCGTAATAGTTGCTGTTGTCATAATCAAATCTCTCCTTTTTATACATGCTTTTTCAGTTTTTTTATCAAATTACATGGTGCTTATTTTGCCCCAAAGGTTTCCCAAGCAGGAACGCTTGATCCTTTTGACGTTTCCTCGATGACTTTTTTCGTATCCTCTGTTTGGTAAGCAGCGACCACTTTTTGGTAAACTTCATTGTCTTCCTCTTCTTTACGGGCGGCAATGATGTTGACGTAAGGACGGGCCGTTTCATCAACAGGCTCTAAAAAGATCGCATCTTCGGTTGGTACAAATCCTGCATCCACCGCCATACCGCTATTGATGACCGAAACATCGACATCCGAAAGTGCCCGGGCGGTTTGCGCTGCATCAAGTTCTGAAATTTCTAAGTTCAAACGGTTTTCTGTAATATCCGCGACCGTTGGTGTTTGTCCGGCTGCTTCATCCACTTTGATCAATCCAGCTGATTGTAACAAAAGCAATGCCCGACCACCATTGGTCACATCATTAGGGATCGCAACTTTAGCTCCTTCCGCCAAATCGTTGACATCCGTCACTTTGTCGGAATAAATGCCTAATGGCGCATTGACTGTATTGCCGATCGATACGAGATCAGTACCAAATTCTTCATTATAGTTGTCCAAGAAAAATTGGTGTTGGAATGAATTAAGGTCGATGGAACCATCAGCTAAAGCTGCATTGGGTTGATTGTAATCAGAGAATTGGACATATTCTAAATTGATGCCTTCGTCTTTCAAACGATCCTTGACATCATCCCAAACGTCGGTGTCCGCCCCGATCACCCCTAATTTCACCGTCACTTCTTCTTGGTCATTGGCTGCGGCACTGCCATTGTTTCCGCATCCTGTAATAAATAATAATGCTGCCCCTAAGACGATTGATTGTACGATTTTTTTCATTTTTGCTTCCTCCATAGACTTGCTTGTTTTTTTATTTGTACGTAAGTAGTGGTCAGTGTGATACTCGTTTAATGAGTAGGTTGCTGACAAATTGACTGATAAAAACGAATACTAAGATGATCAAGGTCGCCATGATCGTGACATCGGTCTGGAATCGGTTGTACCCGCGGGTGATGGCTAAGTTGCCTAAACCGCCAGCGCCAACTGCTCCTGCCATAGCGGTCAATCCGATCACATTGATCACGGTCAACGCAGAGACCCGAATGATTCCCGCCACGCCTTCTGGTAAATAGACCCGAAAAATGATACCGAAAGGACTGGTGCCCATCGCTTCAGCTGCTTCTACGACACCAGGGTCAACTTCTAGCAAGGCGATCTCGATCTGCCGAGCAAAGAAAGGAATGATCCCAGCAATCAGAGGAACCAATGCTGCTGTTTCGCCGATGGTCGTTCCAACAAGGAATCGGGTAAAGGTTCCTAGTAACGTCAATAAGATAATAAAGGGGATCGAGCGGACCACATTGATGACTTTATCGAGAAATTCAAAGAGCGGTCGATTTTCTAAAATCCCATTCGGTCGAGTTACTACCAAGACGATCCCTAACAAGATACCTAAGATGCCCGCAATCAAAGAGGTCCAAAAAACCATATACAAGGTTTGGATCGTTGCTGTCACAAATTCATCTTGGATCGCAACAACATTGGGAAAATATCTTTCTAATAAGGCAGCCATCTAAAATCCTCCTTTAATCACATTGTTTAATGGTTCTGCATGATTTTCTTTTAAAATATTGGTGTAAACTCCTTGAGCCTTCAAGTATTCTAAGGCATGTTTACGCTGATGATATTCGCCAGATAAGCTAACGACTAAGCTGCCGATCGGCACTTCTTGCAAGATCTCCACGTTGCCGTAAAGAATATTGGTGGTCACTTTGTAGCGGCTGTACAATTGGGCGATCAGTGGTTCATTGGTTTGATCGCCAACGTAGGACAGCTCCACCAGCCATTCATTTGGTGCCAAGGAAGAAAACTTCGAACTGCCAAGGATCGTTTCTAAGGCTTGGTCGATGTGCGTCGCCGTTCGGATGAAATCTTTGGTCAATGGTTTTTCTGGTTGACTGAAAATCTGAACGCTTGAACCTTGCTCGATGACTTCGCCGTCTTCCATCACTGCCACTTTGTTGCAGATTTCTTTGACGACTTGCATCTCATGAGTAATGATCACGATAGTCAAGCCGAGGGTTCGATTTAATTTTTTCAACAAAGCCAATATCTGTAAGGTCGTTTTCGGATCAAGGGCGCTGGTTGCTTCATCACAAAGCAAGATCTCTGGATCATTCGCTAACGCTCTGGCAATCGCGACCCGCTGTTTTTGTCCTCCAGATAGTTGGCTAGGATACGCTTGGGCTTTTTCTTCCAATCCCACCAATGCTAACAGCTCGGTTACTTTTTGATGACGTTCCTGTTTGGACCGTCCCCCATATTTTAAGGAGAAATCCACGTTATCAAAAACATTGCGGCTGTCCATCAAGTTGAAGTGCTGAAAGATCATTCCGATCGTTTTCCGTTTTTCTCGCAGGGCTTTCGCAGAAAGCGTGGTCAGCTCGGTACCATTGACGACGACGCTGCCGCTACTTGGGCGCTGCAATAAGTTGATCACACGGACGAGTGTACTTTTCCCGGCGCCTGAGTAGCCCACGATGCCGTAAACGTCCCCTTTGTCGATCTCGATCGATACGTTTTTGACCGCTTGGATCGCGGGTTTCTTTGGTTGATTGAATGTTACTGATATGTCTTTTAATGAAATCATCGTCTTCCCCCTAGTTCTTGTCTTTTTCAATAAAAAAAGGCATCCTCAAACAAGTCACCTGTGACTTGTTTGAGGACGCCTTTTTGCGTGTTACCACCTCAGTTTAAGCTGCACTCACATACAGCTCCTTTTCGAGTACGATCATACTCTAGCCAGATAACGGTCGCTACCGTCGTCGCCTTGCAAACTACTGCTCGGAACGAATCACTCCTTGGCCATTTTCTAAAAGTCGTTTGATGCTTCTTTTCAGCTACCGAAGCTCTCTGTTGAAAAAACGTGCTTTTGTACTTACCAATTCTTCGTGTGTGGTGCTATTTGATTTTGGGTATAAAAAAAGTCCTTTTACCAGCGTTTGCTAGTAAAAGGACGAATACTCGTGTTACCACCTTTTGTTTAGAAGGTTTCCCTTCCCTCAACCCAACGTCTAGTCGTGCTAGAGATTGGTGCACTTTGTAACGGTAGTGCGTATCCGTGATTGCCTACTTATCGACAATCAATCCTCCAAGGCCATTTTTCATCGCTTCTGACTTGACTCTTTCCACCAACCAGAGTCTCTCTTTGAAGTATCCGCGGTTACTTTCCTTCTCAACAGATTCATTATTCTTGTTGAAGAGTACTTTACTGGAAAATGAACGCCTTGTCAACAAAAAATCACAATTTTTTCATCTGAGGATTTGCCAAGACTTCCGCAAAGCGTCCTTGCCAGAATGGTTTACGCCTCAATTTTGATAGAGCATGCCTTTTTCTGCTAACTGTTGTTTGGCTTTTTCCAGAGCCGCAGGATCGGTGTAGCGCAACGTATGCAAGTGTACCCCATTGGTTAAATCTGAGAGCAAGCGGGCTGCTGCATGTTTGGTTTTGTTGATGAAATCAGTCACGTCTTGGTCTGTTTGAATCTGCAAATTGCCAGTGATCTCTCCATAGATCTCATGCTCAACGATGACATCGACCACTTCCACACCACAAGCGACAAAGATGCGCAATTCTTCTTCCGTTTGTTCAGGTCGATGCTGCACTGCTAGCTTACTTACATGTCCTGCCTCATCCAACAGCGCTTGCAGACGATAGCCGCGAGCCGTAGCCACAATCGCTTCACCAGCTGCTCGCAATAAGGCAATATCCCCAACGATGATTTGACGGCTGACTCCGAGGGATTCTGCCAGTTTGCTGGCACTGATCGCTTTGTCCGCTTGCTTCAATGCCGCTAAAATGTTTTCTCGACGTGTTCCTCCATCCATACTCATTCCTCCAATTGATTCTCTTGATAGGTTTTTGAGTGGTTCATAATTGATTGAAACATAGCCAAAATCGTTTCTTCATAGGCTTGATTAGAAATCGCCTGCCGAATGTTTTCCAGCACTTTCTCTTCACGATTTTCATCTAATACTGGCAATTGACTGCTTTTCTTCAATTGTACGATTTCGTTGACCGTGCTCATACGTTTTTCCAAAAGATGCGTGAGTTGCCAATCAATGTCATCGATCGCTGCCCGCTGAACAGCCAAGGGATCTTGCTGGTTGTTTTCTTCTTCTAAGTCGATCGTCTTGATGACCCGTGCTGGATTTCCCGCCAGCACGACATTGTCGGGGAATGATTTGGTAACGACACTGCCAGCGCCTACCACGACATTGTTGCCTAAGCGGACCCCTGGCAAAATCGTGGCCGCGCCACCGATCCACGCGTTATCGCCAATCACGATCGGTGCCCCTAATTCTAAGCCGCTATTTCGTTTGACCGGATGTAATGGATGAGTCGCCGTAAACAACCGAACATTGGGTGCCAGCATACAATTGTCGCCAAAGGTAATCGGGCAAACATCTAATAGCACACAGTCGTAGTTAGCATAGAAGTTTTTGCCGACAGAAATATTGTAGCCATAATCAAAGCGGACATTCGGTTCGATATAGATTCGACCAGTCACAGAGCCGAAAGTTTCTTTTAGTAACTGCTCTTTGATTTTTGTATCAGTTTCTTGGTTGATCAGGTTCATTTGTTCACGGGCATATTTTCGATCTGCCACCAATTCTGGATCTGGGGAAAAGTACAATTCGCCAGCAATCATTTTCTCTTTTTCGGTACGTTGTGTCATATCATAAACTCCTTCATTCAATTTTCTGGAAAAACGTTTCGGCTGCTGCGGTCAACATGCCATATTCATTCGGGATCGCCAATGGTTCCTTATTGATGACCAACACCTGCTGGCTGTAATCGACTAACCCTGCAAAAGGATAGACTTGCAGCGAAGTCCCCACGACCACCGTCAGGTTGGCTTGAGCAACGGCTTGAATGGCTCCTTCAATGGTTTCATCAGTAAATCCTTCCCCGTAAAGCACGATCGCTGGCCGAATCTGACCGTCGCACCCTGCATGGTGCCAATCTTGCAAATACGCTTGCCAAGGTACCTGATTGCCGCATTTTCGGCAATAACAGTTGTACAAAGAGCCGTGAAAATCGATTCTTTGGTGACTGCCTGCTTTTTCATGCAAGCCATCGATGTTTTGCGAAACGACCCAGACGGTTTTCTTCGCTTGCAGCTCAGCCATTTTTTGATGAATGATATTAGGCTGTGCTTGAGGATGGTAGAGGTGCTTAACGAACTGATAAAATGTTTCCGGTTCGTTTTCTAAACAGTCATGACTTAACAAATACTCTGGTTGTGCCACTCCTTGATAGACCCCTTTTAAGGAACGGTAATCAGGAATGCCAGATGGGGTCGAAACACCAGCCCCCGTCAAAAAGGTCACGGATGGTGCGGCGGTGACCGCTGCGATTGCTTGCTCAATAGATACCTTCATCGTTCTAACTTCCTTTATGGCTTTTCTCTTATTCTAACCGAAAAAGAACCGTTTTTGCGAAAAATCAGCCATTTTCTTTTTTAAAAGCAACTAATGCTTTTTCGTGCGGAATTGCTTATAATAGATGAAATAAATGCAAGGAGAATGGGAAAACCAAATGAAAATTTTGATTATCGAAGACAACAATGAGATCAGCGAAATGTTGGCTACTATTTTAGCAGCTGACTATACTGTCCAGCAAGCCTATTCAGGCACGGAAGGTCTGCTACTTTTTCAGCAAGATGCTTTCGACTTGATTTTGCTAGATCGAATGCTCCCTGGTAAAGATGGGACACAAGTCTTGCAAGAGATTCGCCAAACCTCCACGGTCCCCGTCATTATCTTGACTGCCTTAGATGAACCAGCCGATGTTTCCACCCTTTTGCTGGCGGGTGCCAATGATTACTTGACCAAACCCTTCAATGTCGAAGAATTAAAAGCCCGTATCATTGTTCAGTTGCGCACAAATAAACAAGCCCCTCCTGTTGCCAGCAGCCTCTCGTATAAAAACATTCAACTGTTGCCTGACTCGTTTCAGCTGCAACGAGGAGAAGCAACGGTTCAGTTGAAGAAAAAGGAGTTTGAGATTTTTTCCCTGCTCTTAGCCAACCCCAAAAAAGTTTATACGAAAGAAATGCTCTATGAAGCTGTTTGGCAAGAACCCTATTACGGTGAAGAAAACACGATCAATGTCCATATCAGCCATTTACGCAGCAAAATCAAAACACTCGATCCAGAGGAAGCGTATATCGATACTGTCTGGGGCATCGGCATCAAGCTAGCTTAAAAAGGAGGAACCCCATGCATATACTTCAGTTTTTCGCTGCCTTGATCGTTGCTTTATTGATCGGTTACTGGCTATTTTTACTGTATGATCTGAAAAAGTACCACCAACAATTAGCAAGAATCAGCGAAATCGAAACAAATCAAGAGATCCATTTGCAGACCCGAGTGCCCGCTTTAAAAGCGATCGCCTTGTTAAACAATCAGATACTTAGAAAAAATAAGCAGCAACACTATCAAATGCTGCAAGAAAACCAGCAATTGGAACAAGCCATTCAAAATATCTCTCACGACTTGCGCACACCTTTAACGGTCGCCAGCGGCTACACACAACTGCTGCAAGCCGATACGACCCTCAACAACCAACAGCTGCAGCTGTTGGAAAAAGTCAGCAGTAACCTAGAAAAAGTCGAAAATCATCTGGAACAGTTATTGACCTATCAGTGCCTCAAAGACAATCAACTGGCTTTGACCTTAGAAGAATTCGATCTTTCTCGTTTGCTGGAGGAGGAACTGCTCCAGCTCTATCCTTCTTTTGAGGAAAACCATTTATCACTGACGGTTGCGATCCAACCCAATATCATGATCATTTCAGATAAAAAAAGTTGGCAGCGTATTTTTCAAAATGTCCTTGGTAATCTGCTGGAACATGGCAATGAAACGGGAACGATCCGCTTGAAACAACAAGGAGATCGCATCGTTTTCCAACAGGAAAATCAGCTGAGGACACCGATCCAGCATCCAGAAAAATTGACTCACCGCTTTTATACGGAAGACCTTTCACGGCACAAACAGCAAGCTGGACTTGGTCTGTATATCATCGCGGCATTGACTCATGCATTAGCTGGCGAGATTCAACTGGATACAACCGAAGAGACGTTTCGTTTGACTTTGTCTTGGCAGCAGTCTGCTAAGTCCCATTAAACACTGGCTACACGGACAAAAACGCCCAACAGTCTGACCTTTTGCGGTCGGTCCTGTTGGACGTTTTTCTTTTCTTTATAATTCTTGTCTCTTAAACACCAGATGTGCAGCCAAAAGACAAAGCAACAAACTAATCAGACTCCCAACAAAAATTGGTTGAACCATTTCCCACGTTTTGAAAGTGGTCATAGTCACCATCTCTAATCCGCCTTGGAAATCCAAGTATTCTAAGAATTTCCAGGTTGGCAAAGAAAAACGTGCAATCGCAAAGCCCATCGGAATAAAGATCGTCGCCAACACGCTGACTGCTGTATTTTTGGTCAAATACAACACCAACAAGGCAAAAGATGAGGTAGCCAGTAAGATCAATACAAAGCCAGCGAAATAATACACTAAGTTTTCTAGCTGAGAGATGTCTTCAAAGCCGGTACCGCCAATGATCGTTCCCGCAACAAAGCTCACTAAGCAAATAGCCAAAATTTGCAAGACAAGTACCAACGCATACACCAAGAATTTTCCAAAGAGATAGGCGGGTTTAGAAACACCGACGGTAATGATATTCTTCATCGTCCCTTTCGTGTACTCACTCCCTAAAACTTGCATCACTAACGGCAGTGAATAATACAATAGCATGGAAGACAGGCTGGTCTGGATCGCAAGAAAGCCCGTCATTTCGGCAAGGCTGCCTGTGGTTTGCGTACTATCTCCCAGGGTGACTCCCACGTCACCATTTGAAACAACCGCTAAAATCACCAACAATAAAATAATTCCTTCTGTGATCCAAAAACTTTTACTTTTAGATAAACGATACAAATCTGCTCGAATAAAATTCAACATCTTAATTTCCCCCTTCACTTGTCACTAACTCTTTGAAATACGACTCTAGGTTTTCCCCTTCAAAAGAAATCTGGTCGATAGCGATCCCTTCATAAACCAATTGACGGATTAGATCACGAATCAATACATTTTCTTGGTAGATGTGGATCTTGTGGTCACTGACAACTTTATATTCAGAAATCAGTTGACTGTCCAGTAAGCGGCTAGCTGTGGCTACATCATCGACTTCTAATTGAATAAACCGTTTCGCCATCAGATCGAATTCGTGTTTGGTCATCTCTTTGATCAGACGCCCCTTACTAATGACCCCAAAGCGTGTAGCCACTAAGTACAGCTCTTCTAAAATATGGCTGGAGATCAAAATCGTCATGCCGCGTTCTTGATTCAATCGTAAAAGCAGCTCTCGAAATTCAACGATCGCGACAGGATCCAAGCCATTGATCGGTTCATCTAAAATTAGAAAATCTGGCTGATTCAATAAAGCAATCGCTAAGCCCAATTTTTGTTTCATCCCTAAAGAAAAATCACGGTATTTCTTGTTGCCGACATTGGTCAAACCAACAAACGCCAGTGCTTTACTAACGGCATCAGGTTCCACCACTCCGCTGATTTTGCAATAATAGTTCAAATTTTGTTCTGCGGTCAATTGGTCGTATGCGACTGGGGTCTCAATCACATTACCGACCCGTTTCAGCATCTGGATGTACGCTTTGCCGCCTTCAACACCAAACAACTGCAGACTGCCACTGGTGGGTTGGATCAACTGCACGATCGCTTTTAGTAAGGTCGTCTTCCCAGCACCATTTCTCCCTACCAATCCATAAATATCTCCTTTGGCGATCGTTAGATCGACATCATGCAGCGCCAGCTGTTTGCCGTAACGCTTGTTTAATCCTTTGATTTTAAGAACATTTTCCATTTCTACTTCCTCCTTGCTTGCTTCTGTGATCATTCTAGCAAGCAGATCTAAATCAGCTATTAACTAATTATTAATTGATTCTTAACTCGTATTCTTTTGCAAAAAACAACTTATTTCTATTATACACAGCTGAAAATGCACCTTTCGAAGAAAATCTCTCTTTGGCAGCAACCCCTCTAGCAATAAATATAGAAGACGATCATTTTGCTGCAGCTTTTGCTCTTTGTTTTTTGCCTCACAAAGAAAGAGATTCCTTCATGACAAGGAACAAAAAACGTGGTAAACTAGTCACGAATCAAAGTGAGGTGAAATACATTGGTAGCAGCTATTATTTATTGGGCAATGATCATTATCAGTTTCGGTTGGTTGGCAGTCAGCTTATATTTCTCTATCTTCTATTTAGCACGTAAAGAAAATGGCAATTTATGGGCATTTGGCTTTTTAAATGTCATCACAGCAATCATTCAAGCCATCGTCCTTGTGGTTTACCGTACCTTAGGACAAGATTGGGGCGTTACACAATACTCAAGCCTCATCTATCTAGCACTTGGCTTATTGCTTGGCTTGACAGTCATCCAAGCTGTTTTAGGCCGTGAACCAAAAGCGAAAGTCGCTTAAGGGTTCCAATAGACACTCGTAAAAACGATCCGCTTTCTCTTTGATAAAAATAGGGAAATGGTCGTTTTTTTGTTAAAAAGAATTGACATTTGGGTGCTTTTCTTCTAAACTCTGAGAAGAATCAAATTAAATACGAGTACCCTTTAACATTTAGGTAGAGGTCGCGAGGTTCATTAATCCTGCTGAGTGAAGCAACACGTTTACAGCAGAGCTAGGGAACATCGCCGAAACAAGATCGGTTTTGCTTGAATCGATTTTGTTGGGCCGCAAATGAACAATTTGCGGACTGTCTTAGCTTGTCTAAGTTGCGCTATGTTTTGTGAAAGGTTTGTCGACGATGACCTGTCAACAGCCGTTTTCCAATCATGGAGTACGGCTGTTTTTTTGCTTTTTCATCCTTACCTGCTTGTCCAACTCGTGAAAGGAAAGAGATAAAATGAAAAAAAATAATTGGATCTGGGCGGTCTTCGCCCTCTGTCTAACCCTCATTCAGCTGCCCCTAACCGTGCAAGCGGATGACCAAACGCCTGCGGAACAATTCCGTGTCGGTATGGAGGCAGGCTATGCCCCCTTCAACTGGACGCAAACGACGGACGCCAATGGTGCCGTGCCGATTTCCGGGGAAGAAGGCTCTGCGTTTGCCGGCGGTTACGATGTCCAGATCGCCAAACGAATCGCTGAAGGTTTAGGCAAGGAATTAGTGATCGTTAAAACCCAATGGGACGGTCTGCCGCCAGCATTACAGGCGGGGACTATCGATGCCGTCATCGCTGGTATGTCACCAACGGCCGAACGCCGCGAGCAAATTGATTTTACCGATCCTTACTATGAATCCGACTTGGTGGTCGTAGTACGTAAAGATGGGGCATTCGCCGATGCCAAAAGCCTCGCCGATCTTTCGGGGGCAAAAATCACTGCTCAGCTGAATACCTTCCATTATACGGTCATTGATCAAATCCCTGAGGTCCAAAAAGAACAAGCCATGCGGGACTTCTCCTCCATGCGCGTTGCTTTAGCTTCGGGCATCATTGACGGTTACGTCAGCGAACGTCCAGAAGGCGTCACTGCCGTCGGGGCAAATCCTGATCTGAAGATGGTCGAGTTCGATGAAGGGGCCGGTTTTGAAACCAATCCAGAAGACGTCCAAGTAGCAGTCGGGATGCGCAAAGGCGATCCCGATGTTGAAAAAGTCAATGAGATCCTTGCAGGAATCTCTGAAGAAGAACGGGTTTCCCTGATGGATCAAGCAGTCTTAGATCAGCCTGCAGATGCCAGCGGAGAAACGGCGGATCAAGGTCTGATCGCTGATTTCAAAAAAATCATTGATGATTACGGCATGCTCTTTTTACGAGGCGCTGGCTTGACCTTATTCATCGCGATCCTTTCAACGATCATCGGATTGATCATCGGTCTTTTAGTCGGTATCTTCCGGACACTGCCGCTTTCAGAAAATCCAGTAGGACGTTTCTTCCAACGAATCGTCAACGGCCTGCTGACCATCTATATCGAAGTTTTCCGCGGTACCCCAATGATGGTTCAGGCAATGGTTATTTTCTACGGAACAGCTCTAGCCTTTGGTGTCTCCATGAATCGCACGCTGGCAGCTGTGCTGATCGTTTCTATCAATACGGGTGCCTACATGTCTGAAATCGTTCGTGGAGGGATTTTTGCTGTAGATGACGGTCAATTTGAAGCAGCTCAAGCCATCGGAATGACCCATTGGCAAACCATGATCAAAGTCGTGTTGCCGCAAGTAATGCGCAATATTTTACCAGCTACCGGAAATGAGATCATTATCAATATCAAAGATACTGCTGTCTTAAGTGTCATCAGTGTTGCGGACCTCTTCTTCCAAGGTACGTCAGCCGCTGGAACGAACTTCCAATACTTCCAAACATTTGCGATCATCGGTGTGATCTACTTAGTCTTGACCATCAGTGCCACCCAGATCTTGCGCTTTGTTGAACGCAAAATGGATGGTCCCAGTGCGTATGTCAAATTAGAAGACATCAACCCGAACGAATAAGGAGGAAGAACATGTCAGCAATCATTGAAATTGACCATTTAAAAAAGAGTTTTGGCGACAACGAAGTCTTAAAAGACATCAGTTTGTCTGTTAATAAAGGAGAAGTTGTCACGATCATCGGTTCTTCTGGTTCAGGAAAATCCACACTTCTTCGCTGCATCAACTTGTTAGAAAAACCAACCAGTGGGCAAATCATCTACTTAGGTGAAAATGTGCTGGAAAAAGGCTATGACTTGCCGAAATACCGTACGCATCTAGGAATGGTTTTCCAATCCTTTAACCTATTCAACAATATGAATGTATTAGAAAACTGCGTGACGGGACAAGTCACTGTTTTGAAACGTGATCGCAAAGAAGCAGAAGCGACTGCCAAAGAAAATCTGGAGCAAGTCGGTATGGCTCAATATGCCAACGCCAAGCCTTCCCAGCTTTCAGGCGGACAAAAACAACGGGTAGCCATTGCCCGTGCCTTATCGATGAATCCAGATGTCATGTTGTTTGATGAGCCGACTTCTGCACTGGATCCAGAAATGGTCGGTGAAGTGTTGAAGACCATGAATACGTTAGCTCATACTGGCTTGACGATGGTGATCGTTACCCACGAAATGGGCTTTGCCAAAGAAGTATCTGATCGGGTCATCTTTATGGATCAAGGTGTCATTGCCGAACAAGGGACACCTGAAGATATCTTTATTCATCCAAAAGAACAGCGCACCAAAGAATTCCTTTCCCGTGTGTTGAATTAATTTTCTGTCTTGAAACACTTAGCGATCTTCTTCCGAGCTTTTTCGTCCTTTTTCAGTACGCTTGGAAGAATTTAATGCTAAGTGTTTTTTTATTCTCTAAACGACAATTGTCAGAATTTATCAAAAAATCACAAAAAACCATTGCTATTTGTTAGAAACTTTGTTATTTTTTTTAAAACTAAGGAATTATAGGAGCTTTCATTTATGGAAAAAAAGTTACAGTTTAAGGATTATATGTATGTTGGATCAATGCTTTTTGGTCTTTTCTTTGGTGCGGGAAATCTGATTTTCCCAGTCCACATGGGACAAGAAGCCGGTGCGAATGTCGGCTTGGCCAATCTTGGCTTTTTAGTAACAGGGATCGGCTTACCGTTTTTAGGGGTGATCGCCATTGGGGTTTCCCAGAGCAGCGGTGTTTTTGAATTAGCTTCTCGAATCAATCGACGCTACGCACTTATTTTTACGATTTTGCTTTATTTAGTGATCGGGCCGTTCTTTGCTTTGCCCCGTTTGGCTACCACTTCTTATGAGATCGGGATCGCTCCCCATGTTTCATCTGACATGCAAACTTGGTTATTGGCGTTGTTTTCTGCCCTCTTCTTTGGCGCTGCCTGGTGGTTTTCTCGTAAACCAAGCAAAATCTTAGATTATGTAGGGAAATTTTTGAATCCATTATTTCTGGTCTTACTAGGCGTTTTGCTGTTTTTTGCTTTTTGGCAACCTCTAGGAACCATCAGCGATGCGCCGATCTATCCTAGCTATCAAAGCGATGCATTCTTTACTGGTTTCACCAACGGTTACAATACCCTTGATGCGCTGGCATCTTTAGCCTTCGGGATCATCATCGTCTCGACGATTCGCAATATGGGGGTTGAAAAACCTACGACGGTCGCAAAAGACACGATCCTTTCTGGTTCTGTCAGCATCGTGTTGATGGGGATCATCTATACCTTACTTTCTTATATGGGAACCAAAAGTCTAGGGCAATTTCCTATCAGCGAAAACGGGGGGATCGCTTTAGCACAAATCGCCAACCATTACCTTGGCACTGTCGGCAGTCTGCTGTTGGCTTTGATCGTTATCTCCGCTTGTTTAAAAACTGCCATTGGTTTGATCACGGCTTTTTCCGAAACCTTTGCTGGATTGTTTCCCAAGCAAAGCTACGGGTTCTTTATCGCTTTGACAAGTATCTTGCCAGCGATCTTCGCCAATGTCGGCTTGACCAATATCATCGAGTTTTCTATTCCAGTCTTGATGTTTATCTATCCACTGGCGATCACGTTGATTTTGTTGGCGATCATCAGTCCCTTGTTTCATCATCGTGCCAGTGTCTACCGAATGACGACATACTTCACATTGATCGCTGCAATCATCGACGGTTTAAATGCAAGTCCTGCACTGATTACCAACAACGCTTTCGTGCAAGGAATCTTGTCTTTTGCATCAGATTATCTGCCCTTCTTCCAAATCGGGATGGGGTGGGTCGTACCGGCTGCGATCGGATTTTTGATCGGTTTGCTATGGTCGTGGTTCAAAAAAGACCCTGTTTCAGCCTAAATTAGTTAAAAAGATGAAAATAACCTACCTTTTTTTAAAGGGTAGGCTATTTTTTTGATTAAAAAGACTGACAGTTTCGTAAAAAAAAGATACAATAGAGCCACAAAGGAGGATACCTATGTTTTATGAAGAACTTATGATGGACCCGCAAACATTAATTAAATTTAAAATATTCCGGCGTATGCTGACTCTGCAAAACCCTAGCCACCCAATCGCACAATTGGCAAAGGAAATGGAGTTAAGCTACCAACAAGCTTTTATAGAGTTGACTGAGATCGACCAAGATCTAACTGAGTTAACTCCGGATCATATGTCGATACTCGGTCGTGGCGGTAAATTACAGCCTCAGAATATCGCGGTAACGATCGATGAATACCGCTTCTATTTATTGAATAAAAGCGTTCCGTTCTTATATGTTCTTTACATGCTGAATGAAGACCATCCTACGATCACGGATTTTTGTGCAAAATACGATGTCAGTCGTTCAACGGTGTCTCGCAAATTTGAACATCTAAAAAAACATTTGAAGCAATTTCAGCTTCGCTTTACGTACACTGAATCAAACTTGGTGGGCGATGAGCGTCTTGTGCGGCTCTCCCTATTCAATATCATTTGGTTAGGTACTCGTGGAATAGAATGGCCATTTGCGATCGCTGAGAGTGAGACAGAAAAAATGGTGGATCGATTCACGGAGTACTTCCCAATGACTCATTCTTATCTTGGCCGATTAGAGTTGAAGTATTTCGCCGCCTTGATTCTTTTACGAATCAAAAAAGGAAATTTTGCCAAATACGACAAGCGGTACAATTTCCTAATGAAAAATAATCCATATTTCGATTTTGAGCGTTTGACACAAGTCGTTGATCCTGAAGTTTCAATGACAGACAAACAATTAAAAGGCGAATCAGGGTTTATTTATTTGATGGCGCAAATCTTCCCATTCTATTTGAGTCCTGAAGAAGAAGCGTTGCAACAAACCTTGCAATTCTTTTCAAGCAAACAAAACCCAGTTTATCCATTAGTCGCAGACTTGTTAGCAGAGATGAAAGCAACCTTCTTTGCTTCACAACCTGGCCTGTTAGATGAGCCATTGGTCGTGGGTAATTTAATCAATGTGACTTTCGGCAACTACGTTTTCCGTCAGCCGTTTCCAAATATCTATCGCTTGCTGACGCCATCGATCAATCGCGGGTCTGCTGAAGAGCAGCTGCAGCAAAAAATCGATGAATTCTTAACGAGTTATCGCGAAGAATCCGCGGTGGACTATATCAACGATGAAAACCAAGAGCAGATGGCAACGATGTATACTCACGCTCTGCTGCCGTTTTATGATCAAATCCGTTATTCGAATCGTTTACGGGTAGGGGTTGCGTTAGAAGACAATTTCTTAGTCGTTCAAGGATTGAATCAATTCTTACATGACTTGACCTTCGTAGCAGCAGAACCTTATGATCTAAACCAGCAAGAAAACTATGATGTCATTGTTAGTTCCAATCAGTTGATGAAAAAACTCAAACCAGAAAAAATGAGTTATATTTGGGATTATGCGGCAGATGATCGGCAATACATTGATTTGTATCGTACCTTGAAAAACCGTTTTGATGAAAAGAACCTTTCTCTGTAATCAAACCGTTACGGTTTCTTAAGAACTTCCGAAAAGATTTGTCACAAAATATTCATATTTATCTCGTATACTCTATGTATACCAACAAACAACCCTAACTAACACTTTTTCATTTTTAACTCCTTCCCGTCGGCCACCCACCGACGGGTCTTTTTTTGCTTCTTTTCGCAGCCAGCAAACTTAAACACTTTCCAATCTTTTCTCCACAAAAAATTCATATTTGGACAGTATAGTATACATAACCCAACAAACAACCCTAACTAACACTTTTCATTTTTACTCCTTGCCTGTCAGCTACCCACTGACAGGCTCCTTTTTTTCTTACGGGGTTTGCCGTATACTAAAGCCAGGAGGTGTCCTATGACAAAAGCCATTACGACAGTTGACCAATACATTGCAACAGCTCCAGCAGAACGACAAGCGATTTTAAGAAAGGTCCGTCAAACCATCAAAGCCGTTTTACCTGAAGCGGTTGAAAAAATCAGTTATCAAATGCCTACCTATCATCAGGGAGAAACTATCGTGCATTTTGCCTGCGCCAAACAGCATCTTGGCTTTTATCCCACGCCTTCTGCGATCACGGCCTTCCAAGAAGACCTACAACCCTACAAAACCAGTAAAGGGGCGGTTCAGTTTCCTTTTGCACAGCCGATCCCTTACGAACTGATCGCTGTGATGACCGCTTGGCGACTCGCAGAAGTCAAAAACAAGCACGCTTAACCAGCAATAAAAAAACCGCTGTGTCTAATGACGCAGCGGTTTTTTTTTGCTATGCACAGGCTTGTCTACAAGCCAGGTTTTGTATTCAAGGTGCTAACTTTCAGCACATGATGCAGGGGAATAATCCGCAGCTGCTGACGGTCGCTTTGTAATTTCAAGACAACTTGTTCTTTTGCTACCGTTTTGCCGACGATCCAGCCGGTAACGGTTTCAAAACCACCCAATTTCTCTGTTTTTACTTGCAGCACGACCAGGTGCTTGGCAGCGGCTGCCTCTTGCAGCGTTCGCTGGATTTCTTTGACTTTTTCAGACTGATTCTTCTTGTCAGCATCATCACTGAAAAAGGTATCCAGCAACGTTGTGGATGTCATCACAATGAGTTTGCCCAATTGTTTGATGGGCGATGGTTTCTTTTCCATTGGACATTCCTTTCTGCGCGTTGCAGCAGTTTATAAAAACCACACATACGTTCGCATTTCAATGGTTCTATTTTAGCAAATTTTTGGTAAAATACAAGCGAACACGCCTTATTTTTCAGAAGAAATAACCTCTAGCCAAAAAGGAATTCCTTCTTGCAGCAGTTGATAGGTCTCTTCGAAATCTCCTGTATAATAAGGATCTGGTACTTCCGCGTTTTCTTTACCAGGAACAACACTCAAATACGAACGAATCTTTGCGTTGGTATCGGCAGGTGCCAGCGCTTGAAGTGTTTCAACATTGCTTTGATCCATGCCGATGATCCAGTCAAATTTGGCAAAGTCTGCTTCTGTGATCTGCCGTGAAATGAGTCCCTCGCTGGATAAGCCTGCTTGACGCAATCTTTTTTTGGTTCCGGGATGAGCAGAATGTCCGACTTCCCATGAGCTGGTCGCTGCCGAATCGATCTGCCAATCCAATTTGCGTTTTGCTATTTCTGCTTTATAAATAGCTTCTGCCATGGGGGAACGGCAAATATTACCTAAACAAACAAATAAAACTTTCGTCATCGCTCACTGCTCCTCTTTTTCATAGATTTGGTGGCCAAAAAATTCCACATCCTTCGCCAAACGAAACAATTGCGTTGCAATCTCTAAAGGGGTCTCTGGAAAGTCGTTGTGAATCCAATTTTCCAAAATGCCTCCGCAGCCGTAGGAAAAGAACCGGCTATAAAATAGAATGTCTTGTTTCGTCAATTGCTGCTCTTGATCGACCTCCAAGAACAAGCGCTGAAAAAGCGGTTCTGTGATCTGTAGAAATCCGTTCATTAAGATTTCGCGGTCATAAGCCAGTGATTTGCGGTAAAAGGCCGGCGCTTGTTTCATTGCTTTCAGCATGCGCAAGGCGGCTTCTTCCCAGTTATCAAGGGAGACATCTTCTGTCGTCAAAAAAATCAGGGCATCTTGCCGATAGATCCATTGGATCAAAGCTTTTTTATCAGGAAAATGGTAGTAAAACGTCTGCCGATTGACTTGCGCCTTTTCGGCGATCTCCTGTACGCTGATTTTATTCACTTCTTTGGTCTCACAAAGGGTGATCAATGTCTGGCCAATCACAGCCTTCGTTTGTTTCCCATCCATCATAGGGCACCTCTTTTTCTTCTCTTTCTATCATACCAAATTTTCCTGCAAAAAAAAATCCTATCAAATGGTCCTTTTTCACAGACCTTCCCCGAAACCTTCATCAGAGCAATAGATTCCTGGGCGCTTTTTAAATAGGACAGGTTTCTACAAAAAACGCCTGCCTCCATTTGAGGCAGACGTTGCTTTCGATAGTTAAACGGCGGGTTGCTCATTGTGCCAGTTTGGTTTGAAACTGTTCTCTTCGAATCACACTGACTTTTTCAGTGAAATTGGCCCAGTCGATGGGTCTAGGTGGTGCCAGCCATAAGATATGGTCGATCCCCAATGCACCATAAAAGGGTAAGTTTGAAAGAATCAGATGCGTATGATCATCTGGGTAACTTTGGAATTGGACATTTAAATCGAGGATTTTTTCGATATTCTTTTGGATCATCTGATTGTAGGAATCGCCAAATGAAAAGTCCACGCAGACATACAAGGGAACCAAAATCTCTTTTAGCGGAATCGTGGAAATCAACAGAATCAGGTACCTGAAAAACAAAAACTCTTTATTGTTCCATAAGATCGGCCGGTTGCGGCTTTCTTCCAGATAGTTACGGCAAAAGGCAGCATATTCTGGATAGGTTTCAAGAAAATACGTCACATCCATATATTGGTATTCATAGCGAGAACTAAAGGAAAACGACAAGAGCTGATAATGGATCGTTGTCGTTTCAGCATGAAGAAGTGCCAACGTATCTGCGGTTAAGGAAAACTGCTGTTGGACGGCTTGAATAAAATGCTCGTTTAATTGTTGGATATAGGTTTGTTCTTGATCGATGTAGCTATTGTTGTCGATCAGCCAGCCCTCAACGATCAAAAAGCGCAAAATATCTCGAGCTTCACGCTCTAGCACTTCTTGATCGGTGATCGTCAAAATCTCCTGCAGCCAGCGTTTCAATTCCTCAATGATCACGAGATGTTTGGGCAAGACTAAATCATTTTCCACGCTGTTTTGCAGGTAATGACCATTCGTCATCCGTGCCAAAACGATTCCTAGATAATGTTTCTTGCGAATCCGCATGCGAGCAGACTGTTCTGGTTTAAGCCAGGTGCTTTCATTAAAACGATCAAAGGTCTTTTCTTTTTCTAGGATTTCTTTTGGAAAAGGCGAATGATTCAGATAGTATTCCTTCATAAAAAAGAGAAAAATAAATTCCCTGATCTCACTTTCCTCCCCAACCAGCTGAAATTCTTTCGTCACTTCAATATCATATTCTTTCAAGATCAGTTTGAACTGTTTAAATTCTTTATAGACGGGATTATGGCTTAAATAGTGATTGGTGGCAAATTCGTATAAAGAAGACAATTGCTCAAAAAAACATTCTTTCAACATGGAAAATTTCAACGCTTGATCCAAATAATAGGTCAGCAGTGTATCGGAAGTTGCCAGCCCCGAGGCATTCAGTTTAATGACCGTCCCATCGGTCACGATCTCAAATTCCTCATTCAATCCGAGTTCATAAAAATCAAGATTCAATTCTTGAACGGTTTTGTTGATCAAAAATTCTGACATGGTCAATTGATCCATCAATGTTTCCTTCGTTTCCGAAAGAGCGACTGCGTTTTCCAAATATTGCAGCATCACCAATTTTCGTTTGTCCGCCTTATTCAAAAATGTCACAAACATGCGTTTTCAAGCCTCCATTGTTTTTTTGGCCATAAAGGACGTTTCCTGAAAATAAGTAGCACAAGCTGGCAAGATAAGAAGGCTTATCATCGCCATCACCATCTGTATTATTTCCTGGCAGTGCTAGATCGACGTTCAAACGATCCGGCGCAAAGACATCCTCCAGCATGACTCGTTGGGCAAAATGTTTTTGCTTTTCCAAAAAACTGCTTTCTGACAGTGAGGATCGCTCCGGCTCTTTTTTCGGAACGGTTTCTGGTTCAGGCGCGGGTTGTTCTTTGGATTCTTCCATTTCAGTTGGCGGTTCCTCCACTTTTTCTGGTATTTCTTCTGGTGGGTCCGTCGGGACGATTTCTTCTGAGGGGTCCAGCGGATTATAAATGGTCGCAAAAACGACTTGTTCTGTAACAAGATCGATCATTCCGATAATCATGCACGCACCAATGACAAAGCCAAATCTGCGTTTCATTTTATTCACCCTCCTTATCATCAGCGCATCTTCTGATGATGTTTCTACGACGCTGAACGGTCCAACAACTTATGGGCGCCCAGCAGACATCCACTAATTATAAATAAAATAACAAATAAAAGAAACCAATTTTTCATTGATTGTTGTTTCCATACCGTTTCTTGTTTTTCAACCATCACTTTTGCTGCTTTCGGCGTGCTGATTGTCGCCGCTGGTTTTTGTGGGTGATCGGCAGTTGCCTGCTCAGCAGGAATTGCTGTCAGCACGTACCGTTCTTCTGTTCGAGTAGGCGTAGGACAAGTGATCAAGGTCAATTTTGGTGTCTGTTCTTCCTCTAGCACCGACAAGTCCGACTCGTCTACGATTTTTTTATCCGTGATGATATACTGTTGACTCTCCTCGAGATAGGTCACTGATACTTCCATCCCCACCTGTGCTTCTAGCAATTGACCAAATAACAAACTTTGTCTCCCAAGATGATGCCCTAAAACGACAAAATTGCTATTTTTCAACGAACGTTCGGGAAACATCACGACGCCGCCTCTCAGCAGCTGTTGATTCGTTAGTCCCACCAACAGCGGCTGCTGGAAATCGATCGCCTCGATTGCGACAAAGCCGTACCCAGTGATCGTTGTCGGCTGAGGCGCCAATACATCTGACAGAGCTGGCATTTGGATCGTTTCTTCTTCTGGGATCGTTGCCGGCAGCTGCGTGGCTATCGTCAATTGCGTGGTGCGTAATTGCCAACTGACGATGCTTTCTTTTAGAAAAGGCAGTGCCAGCAAAAGAATACCTACGATGATCAACCCATCGATCAAGCATTTCTCAAAGTGCTCACGC
This sequence comes from Enterococcus casseliflavus NBRC 100478, assembly GCF_001544095.1. Taxonomy (GTDB): domain Bacteria; phylum Bacillota; class Bacilli; order Lactobacillales; family Enterococcaceae; genus Enterococcus_D; species Enterococcus_D casseliflavus. Next base: position 88,013 of record NZ_BCPT01000010.1, read on the forward strand.
TTCATCCGTTTCATTTTTTTTCTTTCGTCGGTACCATAAAAGCAGCAGCAAGGCGAGTAGTAGCAACAGTCCGCCGATCAAGAAATAAAGCCATGTGTAATCTGTTTCGATCGTCACATCCTTCTTATTAAGATCACGTGCGACCTCTCCAGTCACTGTAAATTCTTTTTCGAAGGTCCATTTATAGAGATAGCTTTCTTCTTCGCCTTCTTCATTTTCAATTTTGTATTGCCCTTCATCGCTTTTTCCACCATAAGCAACGGAAGTCAACACGTAGGTCCCTGCTTCTAAACGTTGTCCTTCTAAAGAGATTGGGTACGAGAAGTTGGAATTAGGTGCCATTTGCATTCGTGAGGTATCCGAAGAATACATGACGTCGCTATCACCTTTTTTCTTCACTTCATTGATCAGGCGTAATGAATTCAAGTAAGCTGCTTCAGGATTTTGAAGAGTGACATTGATAGTACTTCGGGCGTTGACTTGACCTGGTCCAACATCCAGCAGTTTTAGATCCGGTGAAACTTCTGTTGTGTTTTGTCGCAGTAAAATCGCAACGACATAGGCATACTCATTCTTGATAGCTAACCCTTGCTCTTCTTCACTGTCAGCAGTATCGGCTTCCTCTGTCGTCTCTTTTAAGGTCAATCCGCCTGCGATGACCCCTTCAAAGGATTCTGAAGGCATGGTGATCTTTAAGGGCAAGGTGATTTGGGATTGTTTGGGGATCGTGATCTCTTCATCCACTTCAATCAAATCAGCCATATCATAAGGCAAGGTTTCGTCCGCTTCGATGTCATTTTCGCCATATTCCACGACTCCGTTTAAGTTTGTGGTAGCTGAAGCGATCACTGGCGCGATGACGACCTCTTGATCGGTGTCATTACGCAATTGAACTTCAACGGTTTGTACCGCACCCGGCGCCATTTTCAAGTCAAAATAAGTTTTTTCTTTATCGATTTGATTTTCTGGAATTACGGGATTGACGGCAAAGTTAAATTCAGAAGCGGTTCCTATCGTTGGTACAAAAAAGAAAATACTTGCGAATAGGAGCGCCAAAAGCTGGTTGATTTTTTTCATGATGGATGTCCCTTCTTTCTATGTATTCTCCTTAAACCACGAAAGGGTTCAAGGAGAAAGCTGGTACTTATGGGTTTGTTGGTGTGTCTGTCAGTAACCAAGTAAACGTAGTGTTGTATTGGCTGGCATATTTTGTCGTTGAGCCTGGAACTTCCAACTCAATGCTATCCATAGCTGCAGCTAAACTATCGCCCCAGCTCATTAGATAGGTCCCTGCCCCTTCGCCATCTTGGGCACTCATCACTAAGGATTGGGCACCATTTGGATTCAATGTGATCGTTGAACTCACATTTGATGGTTTTGGTGACAAGGAAGGTGTTACTACAGTTCCCTTCGTCAAGCGAATTTGCGCGGCGGTCAATTCTTGATCTTCTGCTGTTTTGAACTGACCATTTTGGCGAACATTCAATGTCCAACCGCTCTCTGTTCCCCGATTGTCTGTCACTTGGACAAAATTTGGTCCTTCTTGATTCACATTTGCTGAATCTACGTATTTTTGGGTTTCCGCATGGTAGATCTCTGTTTTTGAGGTGATTTTTTGCGTACCAAAGTAAAGGCTTGAAGCAAAATCAATCGATAACGGTCCGTTGGTTCCTGGATTTGGTCCATCTGGGTCCGTTGGGTCAACTGGTTTGATCGGATTTTCTGGATCTGGGTCTGTTGGACTGATTGGATTGGTTGGGTCTGTATTTGGTTCAAAAGTGATCTGTCCGTTTGAATTGTATTCTGCGCTGTCCGCTGCTTGTGCCAGCACAGGAGCAGCGAAGCTTAGCCCTAATACTGAGAGAAATGCTAGTGTTTTTTTCATGTCTATACTCCTTATCCTTCCGTTCCTGGTGTATCTGATAATACCCAAGTTAGTGTAGTCGTGTAGCTAACGGCATCTTTTGGTGTGCTGCCGGGTACAGAAAGTGCGACTGCTTTGGTAACATCTGCTTGTACTTCTTGGCCATCCTTATCTATTTCAGTGACCGTCTCAACGCTTCCCCAAGCGTTGACCCATGTTCCAGCACCCGTTTGATTTGCTGCGGTCATCACCACTGATTCAGCACCTGCTGCATCCAATGTGATCGTCGCTTCTGCCACTGGAGCAGTAACGCCGATCGCATTTGATTTAACGGCAGGACTTGTTAGGGTAATGACAGAACCAGTCAATTCTTGATTCAACGTCGATTCGTTTTTGAATTGACCATTTTGCTTCACAGACAACCGCCAACCAGCATTACTACCGCGATTATCCGTTACTTGAACATAATTGGCAGTTTTTAATGTAGAAACTGTGTCATCGTCATTCAAATACCCTTGTGCTCGTGCATAATAGACTTCGTTTTTATTGGAGATTTTATTGACACCAAAATCTAAGCTAGAGGCATAATCGATCGATAATGGTCCATTCGTTCCAGGGTTTGGTCCATCTGGATCGGTTGGATCCACAGGATTGACTGGGTTTTCTGGATCTGGATTTTCTGGATTGACTGGGTTCGTCGGATCGGTATTTGGAATAAAATCAACCGCCCCATTTGAGGTGTAAGAAGCCGCTTCAGCTGCTGAAACCTCAGTTGCTGCACTCGCTGCTGCCAATACGGCAAGACTTAAAAAGACCCATGCTGTTTTTTTCATTTCTATTTGACACTCCTTTATCTGTTTTACTGAAAATCAGTGATTTTAATTGCTTTCAGGGACATTCTTTAAATTCCAAGTCAATGTCGTCCGATACTCTTTCGCTAATTTTACGGAACTGCCTGGTACATTTAATTTTACTGCCGTTGACCCTTCCGTTGCATCGTTCCCAAACTTGTAGATCCAAGTGCCCATTCCTTTTCCGACAGGTGCGTTGACCAATGTGATTTCACTATCGGGTACAAAGGTATGACTTGCCGTAACCGTTGGTGCATACTGCATATCGGTGACCGAAGTTGCTGCACCTGAGGCGATCGATAATGAAGCCCCGACTAGTTCTTCGTCATCAGCCGTTTTGAATTGTCCGTTTTGCACAACGCTCAATGACCAGCCTTCTTGCGTTCCTCGTTTATCTGTTACTTGCACATAGTTTGGTCCAGCAGCGCCAGCTGTGAACTCTTGCAGCTGTGCGTAATAATCTTTTGTTTCGGAAGTGATCAATTGGTTGCCAAATTGAAAGCTTGAAGCAAAATCGATCGATAATGGTCCAGCTGTTCCAGGGTTTGGTCCATCTGGATCGGTTGGATCGACGGGATCCACCGGTTTTTCTGGATCGGTCGGATCAACTGGATTGGTTGGATTCGGGTCCGCTTCAAAAGTGATTGCTCCATTTGAGGTGTATTCAGCGGCATTAACGGTTGTTGGTAACAGAGCAGTGCTCATCAATAGAATGCCTGCCGTCAAGAAAAGTTTTTTCATTTTTTGTTCTCCTTTTGATTAAAATGATTCCTGCTGCCAACAAAACGACAAGACCACTGCTTTGATAGCTATTAAAGTGATCCGACCCTGTTGCCGGCAGAATGTTGTTGCCTTTTTGATTTACTTGTTTATTCCCTGGATGTTCTTTTACGGGCTCTTCTGGCTCCTCAACTGGTTCTTCATAGACACCGAAAAAGGAAGTAATGCCATTGCTGTCATAGGCACCTGCTTCGGCTGCTGAAACGAGCTGAGGAAACATTAATAGACAGCCAGCAATAATACCGATCATGATTTTTTTCATTTATTTTCCTGCCTTTATGGGTTGCCAGGTGCCGAAACTAGCTGCCAGCTCAAGGTTCCTTGATAGTCCCCGACTTTTTGCTGTTCGACTGGAACGGTAAGCTTGATTCCTTCATTCTGACTTTCGCCCCAGTGCTGATTCACGACGTATGTGCCATTTTCTGTCAATTCCGTTTCCTCGATGATCATTTCCCCACTGGTTATCATCTGTTCTTGACCGTTTGTCACAAAGCGGAAGACATCGGTTAATTGATCTGTCCCATCCGTTAATGGCTGTTGCTCTTTGACCGTCAAGCGCCATGGACTCCGTTCGGACCCTCTCGTATCTTTCACTGCTAGCTCGCCTGTGATCGTTGGCCAATAATCTTGTGTTTCTGTGGCAACTTTCTGCTGCCCAAAATCAAAGTCTGTTGGCACACTGCTTAAAATAAGCTCGCCGGCAACTGCGACATTGACGACTTTTTCTGCCCGTTGACTGCCTGCTTCATAATGGTAAGCCGTTGACACATTTTTCAACAGCTCAGCTTCCGTTGCTTGCTGGATCGCGGCAAAAGCTTGCGGATCGACAGTCGGTGGTACATTTGCCCGATTATCTGCAAAAATCGTGGTTGCTTGGGTATAGTCTGCCAAAGCGGCTTCATCTGTCAGTGCCGTTGCTTCCGGTAAGGTCAAACGGACATCTTTTGCATAGATGGCAAATTGTCGGTCGTCAGAAATGACACTTTCATTTTTGACCACCACCAGATTCACGGTAGTTTCTGCCTGATTCTGATCGTTTTCCCCTACGGAAAAAGTGATCGCTTGTTTGCGATAGACCGCTGTTTCTAACGGTTCTTGAATCGCAGCTAAGACCTCATCTGTCAGCGTATCCTTAAAGAAAGGACGCCCACTAGCTTCGAGATAAGTCACAGCTTGTTCTTTGGTCAGCGATTGTGCCTCTTGTTCTGTAAGGATCACATTGCGGGCTTGGACTTCCGCCTTATTTGAGTAGCGGACACTGATATCGTAACTATACTCCCCATCAGGACTCGTCCAATCAACTGGCTCTGAATCTGGTTGTTCCGTCAACTGCTGATCCGTGCTATCCAGCTTGCTGGATTTGATTTGACCCCCATAGACCCATGAACCGGACGTTTGGGTTTCTGGTGTGAACGTCAATGTTGGCAATTCCGCTACCGTGTAGGGAATCAATAAACGCCCTTTTTGCACCTGTGTCCCCGCCTGCTCAGTTCCCCATGCTTGCAAAGTCAACGGCGTATTGTTCTCTTTGACTGCCGTTACATTGTGACTAATGGCACCGATCCCATTCGCGACTCCGGGTGTTTCGACTTCGTAGTTAATGATCGAACCTGGTATTGCAATACCGTACCCGTTGGCTGCATTGGTCACATCGTTGTCCCCGATGAAGGTTTTCCCAGTCGCTTTTTCGATCCCGCTGAAATTGATTGGCGTGATTGCTGCAGCATTAGCAGCAGTTGGATTTATGGTCAGTACTTGATAGGCACTAACCGCACCAAACCACGTTCCTTGACTGTTGACTCGAGAACCTGCATCATTGGTCGTCGTTTTCAGCCACGTTAAGTGATCTTTGTCCGTATCTGGTGTAGCGAAATCTGAAAGATTGATTCGCCCCGTTCCCGGCGGCGACTCGATCGTCCCTTTGTCTTCTACCGTTAACTTCGCTCCTGAAATCAAATTCATTGCGGAAGAAATCCCGATACCAGTATCTTTGGAAAGATGGATGTCACCGAACTGATGATAGGTCGTTGCGTGATTGGCAGCAGTCGCTGAACGGCCATTTTTGATGTCTCCCCCATTGGCCATCAGCTTGATGCCGTTTGTCACATTCAATTCGGTAAAGTTGACGATCCCCAGACCTGTCACAGCGATCGGGTCGGTTTGATAAGAAGCTGTCCCATCGACATTTTCACCAAAGTTCATCTTCACTTGATTACTGCTGTTGGCTACGATCGTGTTCGTAAAGTTATCTGACGCGTTTCCGCCTGAGATCCCATTGATACTTTTGGCTCCTTGAAGTCGCATCTCGACATCTCTTAAAATTTGATTGGAAGAAATATTGGAATAATACGTGGTGTATAAATTCCCGATACTTGATCCTTCCGCCTGGATATTCATATAAATTTTGCCGCTTCTCGTATTGCTAGCAGTCCGTCCGCCATCACCATAGATCGTTGCCCCATTCAGCGCATCTGACCCCGGCTTTGTGTAAATGTTCAATGTAATCGTATTGGAGCTGTCGGTCCCAACGATATTTGTACTGTTAAACGGATTACCGCCTGAGATGTTCGTTCCAGAAGGAAGCTTGAATTCTCCATCATAGTTTCTTAAATCGATTGTTAATTGTGCATCCCCTATCAGCGATCCTGCATTCGTGATTCCCCCGGAAAAAGCACTTGGACCTGTCCGAGGTGTTCCAGAAAAATCTCCGCCGTAAATTCGATTATCAGAATTACCATTGATCGTGTGTCCTGAAAAATACCCATACGAGGCACCCATTGAGGCATTGATGATACCATCATGAACAGTGACTGAAACGTCCCCTGTAATTTTGGCATCACCCCAACCACCACCACTGAGAAACCAGTCAACTTGACCGTAATTTACTTCAGCATGTGAATCACCGAATACACGTTTCCCGGTATATCCTGCACCTTCTAACGTATCAACGATCCCACCATTCAAGATGTTTGACGTGTTTCCTTCGATGATCCCTGAAAAGCCACCGCCATAGGTCCAACGAGCAACTACATTGTTTAAGACTGTTTTTGTATCCCCATAAATATAAAGATTGGTTGCTTGTACACCATTGGTACCGCCTCCGCCTACGATATCAAACGTTCCGACACCATTCGCACGTGAATTCAAGCTGTTTGAATAGGCCACACCATTTTTATAGGACCGTCCTCCATAACTATAGACAAATCCAGGACCACCAACCGTTCGGGAATCATTTAATACCCCTACTTCAACAGTTGTGTTGCCATCAATAAAACCGCCGTACCCAGCTGCCCGCGTATAGGATAAGTTGTCTCCCCCATAACTGACACAGCCTTCTAGGATTTTCGTCGTAATATCTCCGTATACCTTAAAGCGAGCTGTGGTTTCAGCGTAAGCCCGACGATCATCAGGTGTCATCGCGTCATACACACTATCGGATCCAGTTTGTAGACTGGTAACACTCACGTCCATTCCTGCTCCACCATCGACACGATTGAAAGACCCTTGATTGTAGTCTCCTGCTTTAATCGTATTTTTAATACTCCCAGTAATCGTTCCATTGGTTCGATTGGCGCCAATAAAATAGGCCGCTCCTGTAGAATAGGCGCTAGTGTCTACTTGGTTCGTAATGGCCGGTTGCTCTCGTGTCAGTCCAATATTTCCTTCTCTGGAACCACCATAATAATTCAATCCTGTGCCGGTCCAACCACCCACTCCTGTGAGAGTATTGTTGACTGTTCCACCAATGTTGCCGTATTGAACACCGCCATAGTAGGTTCCTAAACGGAAATTGGTGTTCGTTGTTTGAAAGACTGTTGCGACATTACCAGTAACATTGGCTGTATTTGAAGTAGTGGTTCCGACACCGCCCCCATAATAATTACTTAAGGTCCCATTCAAACGATTGATCGTGACACTGGTATTCCCATCAATCGTACCGATATTGGCACCTCCAGCGATCGTACTGATATTACCTACTGTATTATTTACGACAATCGCTGTATTCCCGGTCAATGTACCACCGTTTTGATTCCCTCCATAAATATTCCAAGTTCCTGAACCTGTCGCATTCAATGTGATCGTTGGGTTTCCCGAAAGGTCGCCATTGTTGCTTCCCCCATAAATCGCAAGACCATTCCCGGTGGACCCACCGTTCAATGAAAGGCTATACCCATTCATGTACATCCTCGTACCACTATAGTTGAGGTTTCGAATCACTACATCAGAACCGAAGTAAATGTCCGCGCCAAGTGCAACCGTGCGACTCCCAGTGGTCAACGTTGTTGCATCTGTGATGGGATCATCACTATGCCCTGTGATGATCAAGCGGCTGACTTTTCCTTGTAGCGCATAAAAAGTCATGTTCGTATTATCGACTGTGGCTGGAATCGTCTTTGAAGTCAGATTCGTTGGCAGTGATAGCGATCCACCCGAGCCAACATACAAAGCAAATTCTTGGCCATTGCCGTTTTGATACATATCAAACAACGCTTGACGAATGCCTTCAGCACTATTGGTGTATTCCGCATATGCTGATCCATCTCCAGCTGGGCTTGGTACAGCGATCACTTTCGTTTTATCGGCTTCTGCAATGATCTCTTTGATCGATTGCTCTGCCAACGAGATGTCCGCCGCTCTTGCCTTAACCGTCGGTTTAAAAACAGCAGTCAAGGTTTGGTTCTCCGTGAGAATCAATTCGGTCAACGCTTGACTTGTATAGACCGTGCCATCTAACGACCAGCCTTCAAAAGCAGTATCATCTTCAAAAACTGGCAACTCACTTTCTTTTAGTGCTTCCCCTTTGTTTTTGCTGATCTTAGTGCGGGTTTCCCCGGTAGCAAATAGATGCTCCGTGTCTGTCAGAAAGGTCACCTGTACTTCTTCTGCAGCTTCCGATGAAGCTTCTGTTTTAGATGAAGCTGTGTCAGTGGCTCCTGTAGACGAATCTGTCGAAGCAGGTTCACTAGATGCTTGCACTTCAGTTTCGTTCGTCTCTTCCAGACTGTCGATCGATGAAACGACAGGGTCAGAAGAAGACATACTTTGTTCTTCACTTGTTTTTGTAACACTTTCGGCTTGTGCCACTACCATTGCATATGAAAAACACGGACCTGATGTTAGTAGAAAAACAAGTAAAGTTGTTAAAAACCGTTTCACTTTATCCCTCCTATCTTAAAAAAATAAACGTATCGCGCAGTGCACGCCCTGTGTTACAACTCTTAGTTTAGCGAGTTGGCGAAAGAGAATTATAATTCTTTTTTTCTTCCATTCAAAATTATGATTATAATTGATTTTTCATAATTCCGATTTTTGTAACTTCCACATCTTAGAGCTATCTGTTACTCATCGATTGAAAAAAAGCGCAAATTATCAGGATGAATCATCGATTCTTTTCAAAAAACTGCTTTTCTCTTTCATAAATCATACAAAAAACGAGGGATAAATCAACACTCATAATTAAATTAGAATGAGAAAAATAAATAAAAAGTTAGAATATTTGACAAAATTCAGCAGCACAAAACTCTTTTCTAACGACCTAAAATAATAAGTTAAAAGAACGCTTCCTATCTTCTGACTGTAGATAATGATAATGTTATAATCAAAAATGAATAAAAAACGTTATTTAAAAATTCCATTGCATATAAAATAACAAAATAAAAATTATTATTTTTTTTATAAATTACTGATTTTGATAAAATAAGTAAAGTTATTTTTGAAATAACGCAAAAAAGAGACTGTGACAAAAGCCCATAAAAGAAAGCCGCAAGAAACGCTCTATAATTTATGGGACTGATGAGTCAAAATTGATTCTTCAGCCTCATTTTCATTTTCGGTATTAAAAAAAAATATCGTTCTCTAATATGATTAAATCACGACAAAATAAACAAACTAAGAGGACGATAAGTGGTATGAATGATTCTATCAAATATGAATACAAAACAAGGAAAATAATATTCAAAAAAATCTGAGCTAGAATGAGTTTCATCCTGCTCAGATTTATCTTTTTGCATATTAGCCTCTATTGAAAATAGCTATTATTCTCCAATGACTTGTGCGTATACATCGTTGCAAGATGTTGCCTCTCCATTAGCAAATGATACTGAATAGATGATGCCTCGGCTTCATTTGTTGCAGTAAAGTTTGTTGCTCTTATTGTAATTCCATCAAGTTCCTTTTCCATAATCTAATCTGGTGGAATTGACGTATAATTCGCAATAAATGAATCAATTTTTTCACTTAGATCTGATACTTTTGGAGAATCAATTGATGATGTCGTTTCTGATGAATGAGTTTCATTAAGCAAAGAACTGTAAGAAGTTTCTGTTTCACTTGCTATTAGACTTTGTGAGGTTGACTCTTCGGTTTTGTTATACGAATCTTCAAAGGATGTTTTATGTAGTTTTACATTATTCAAAAAACCATCTATAGCCACAAAGTACTCAATTGATTCTTCATCATCATTCAGGAAAAATGTCATATTGTTTTTATACTTAAAGTTTATTAATTCGGGAAAAATATTTTTTAGCTCATCATCAGACACTTCAATATAAAATCCATTTCCAGACTTTTTCACTGTGTAAAGAAAACCAGGTGAATTATAATCATCATTTCCATAATCGATTATTTTTTTCTTAATCTATTCTAAAAGAAAACTCTCCTTCCCCTCGTTAGCAACACCATACCAATCACCATAGAAGTCTTTAGCTGGATCTACAGATAGAAAATAGCCCCTACAAATCCAATTATAACCAACAAGATAAACCCTAATATTTTTATACTTTTTCATAAATATCCTATTATATTCGTTTTTTAATAATACAGTATAACGAATATTATGCATTGAAAATCAAGTTTGTGCCGCAAAGAACGAAGATTTACTTGCATATTATTGTATTCAACTTTGTTAAATTTTCATCCTTTCCTACATATTACAAAATTGTTAGGTTATAAATATAACTTAAAATATTTTTTATATATTATAGTATGATATATTAAATTTTTTAGTAAAATAATAATGAAAAAGGAGATTAAAACAATGAAGAAGCTTTTAATTAGTGTAGTTTTTGGTATATCAGTTTTAAGTTTTGGTCAAATAAATGGTTATGCAGATGAGAATGGTTTTGAGATAGATGAAACTAATCAATCATTAATTAATGAGGCAATATCCAATGAAGAGTCTAATAGAGATTATATTGATGGTGTAATTAGAATGTTTGAAGATTCTGATAGTGCTGAAGAGTTCAACGCATCTTTAAATGAGAGTTTAACAGTTTTAAATTCCTATGATGCCGAACAAGATGCATTGTTGGAAGAGTATAAAGCGGACGTTGCCGAATCAGTTGATCCTTTTTATGTTGAACCAAAGTCTAAGATAGGTGCTAGATCCTCGGTAACTCCTGCAAATCCAGTTTATGCGGCTGCAATTGCTGCATACAATAAAGGTATATCAATGGTTAAGAAAAAAGGTCACAATCAGACTGCTGCTTATATGAAGCACGCCATTATTTCTGCTGAGAATTACTATTGGAATCCAACATGGAAACCTTCGACATATGTTAATAAAAACGATAGCTGGGCAAAGACTGTAGACGGCGAGGAGTTAATGACCGCTTATTATTCTAGACTTAAAAAAGAAGCATTTTCTACAGGTAAAAAATCTGGTTCTTTCTCAGGAAGTTATACATTTCTAAGCGGCCAACTTCACACAGCATTACGTGGAGTTAGTTACACAGTAACTTATAAGAAACAAGCCAATGGAAATTATTGGACTCAAGTAAAGGTTACGGATATATTTGATTTCAAATGGGAGCTAAATGGTTATGATGGCAACTTCGAGGTGGGATTTGGAAACAATTATTGTTATGCAATGCAAAGAGCAGGCTTTATCATTCCTTATAAAATCGAAGTGATCCACGAAGTTTCTAGATAGTATAAAAAGAGATGAGCTTTACGCTTATCTCTTTTTGTTTAAGATATATATAATGGATTTTACTAGTGCACCCAAGAAAAGTATCAGGGCTAATACCTTAAAAACTACACCAAGTTCCCAGTTGATTGATCCTTCTCTTAAAAGCTCCTGTTTTTGGGATTTGCTTAGTCCTTCAACGCTTACAGGAATCCAATTTACACTTAAATAGACACCTATAAGTAGCGAAATCATTGAATATATATATAGGATTCTTATTTTTAAACCTTTTAAAAAGTTGATCATCTTAGCACTCCTTTACAAACTATTATATCAGAAAGCTAGCTTTAAATAATTATCGCTAATATAATTTAATAATTTGTGAGTACTTTTTATAAGAGGTTACTTTTGTCCGACCACTTGGTTATGTTAGCTATTTTAATATTCCTAATTTTATCATAGCCAACCTTATTACCACCAGCATATATTTCTAGTTCATCATGTCCCCTAAATATGGCCAACTATATCAGGAAAGTAATTCCCATCTCGATCATGCGCTTCAATTTAGATAGCTACTGATTTGTTCTTGAGTGTTGCCTGATTTAAAGTTTCGGCGATCTCATTAACATCCATCTGGAACTTTTGAATTGGTTTACTTCTTTCAATAGTTCTTTCTCCATCAATTGCTTTGGTATGTTCTGTAAGATAAAATCCTCCCCATTTCACCATTCCTTTTTCAACTATTTTTCCTTTAATGGATCAATTAAATAAATGATCCGCCATCCACAAAAGTGGTATAAATATGCTCGTCCGCCACTGGTTCCCCTTGGATCGATTGTACGATTTTCTCAGCTGCCACCATGCCCCATCGATGTTTCGAATAGGAGATCGTCGCTAAGCGCGGCTGCACAAAAGCGCCTAATTCCGTGTTATCAAACCCGATGATGCGGATCTCTTTTCCGATGCGATAGTCGGTCTCGCGGACATATTTGTAGACCCCGATCGCCATTTCATCATTGAAGGCAAAGATATCAATGGGAAACTGGGGATCATTTGCTAAGAGCTGTTTTGCCGCTCGATAACCAGAAGGTTCCGTGAAGTCACCAGGAATGACTTCATAAGGAATACCAAAGCGCGTCAATTCTTTCGTACTGGCTTCCAAGCGCTCCCGACTGTCGTAGCCTTTTTCTGGCCCTGCTAAGAGGAAGACTTTTTGGCTTTGTCCAGCGATCAAGCGATCGATCGCCAGCGCAGCCCCTCCTTTATTGTCTAACAAGACTTGATGGATGTTTTCATGAGACAAGACACGGTCTAACACGACGATTTGATGCCCTCGTTGGGCGTATTGCTCGATTTCCTTTGCTGGAAACGTCCAATCCAAAATGATGGCACCGTCCACCATCCGCTCAGGAATAAACAAGTGTGACTTCTTGCCGCTGCAGACGATCATTTCATAGCCGAAAAGTTCCAGCCCTTTCTTGATGCCATCTAGCAATTCCCCATAAAAACTTCCGGCATAATCGGCGAGATAAACACCGATGATGTTGGTTTGTCTGCGTTTCAGTGTGCGAGCAGCCATGTTCGGAACATAGTTCAATTCGTTTGCGATCGCTTGAATCCGCGCGCGGGTTTCCTCGGTCACTTTTGGACTGCCATTCAATGCATACGAAACGGTGGATATGGAGACACCCGCTTTTTGGGCAATATCTTTGATTCCTACCATGGCTTCTCCTTTCTTAACGATAAATATCGATCGTATTGGTTTGGTTTTCGTTTAATTTGGCGCAAAGTGCTGCTTTCTTCAGGACAAGCGCACCTTGACGGTAGCGATTTTCCGCAAACTCAGTGGACATTTCTTCCCCGTTGATCAATACTTTCGGCGTACTTGCCGAATGATAGACGATTTCGACCGGCCGATCAAAGAGTCGATACGTCAGTGTCAATCCTGCTAGCTCCGCTGGCAAGACGGGATCAAGTTCAACGTGATCAACAAAGGTACGAATGCCTAACACATTGCTGATCAACTGATTCATATAGATCCCTGGACCACTAGAATAGATGCGCCAGCCGCCTTTGACGCCGACTGCTGCCTCCTTAAGTTTACCAAAATTTTCTTGGGCTTCAACCCTTGTTTTGAAATCGCCATCAGAACTGCTGAAATACGCGTTTGCTTGACGGATCTCCGCGTTTTCGACCCGTTGAGCGATCTGGATCGGATTGATGACCCCAAGCGCTTGCCAAGTCTCTTCTTCTCGACCTAATTTCGCCATCGCTTCGGTAAAGCGGATGTGGGCGTGAACGTACTGCAAACCGATTTCTCGTCCAAAGTTGGCTGCTTGTTCTGCTCGCTTGAAATTGGTGCTGACACCACCCGCATAAGTCGCTGGACGATTCATCAAGCGCACCCCATCTGGAAATTGCAAATGCTCCTTGATGATCGCCACATGATGATCGGCTTGTTCGGGAGATAACAGCTCACCGATCATGCTTTGTTGCATCGGCAGCAAGCGGTATTGGATACCAGTTTTCTTGTCAGTCGGATGGACCATCAGTTCCACGTGCTCGCTATCTTCCATATAGACAAATCCTGGCAAAGTGCCATCAGCTAACATGTATTTTTCAAAGTCGTGTTTGATGCCCTTAGACAGTTCTGTTAAATGTTTGGCATACTCTGGGTCAAATGCCTGCAACTGGCTGGCTAATTTTTTCAATACTTCATAGGTCAAGGCAACGGTCCAGCTGCTGGCCATTTGTTTCTTCAACTTACTGTTATTTGGCTGCAAGGTGTCATCCCAATCGCCATCGCCATAACAAGACAGGTACGTTCCTTCCAAGAAGTTCGCTTCGATATACGCCACTTCTTTTTTCAAATGATCAAACAACGAAGCTTTGGTCTTGGTTTTCAGGAAGGTTCCGCGATCCGTATAAGGCAGTTCTTTTTCCAAAATCGCGAAATCTTTGGTTTTTTCGAGATAGTCACTAACGACTTTCATTGGCCAGACGATCACATCTCCGTGGCTCTCATCGGCTTTTTGTTTCTCATAGCGGTCAAACATAAACCATTGTGGCCAGTTGCCGTCATCTGCAAATTGATTTTCAAACAAATGCTCGATGATGGACGCCACCATTTCAGGACGATTAAGTGCTAAGAAATACTCAGTCGGTCCTTGGGAAACGTCTCGAGTCCCCCAAGCAGCACCACCGTACTGTTCAAGACCATGAGGAGACAGGTAATGAACAAGCATATTGTGGGTGTACCAACGTGCCAAGTGATTGAAGGATGTAACGTCCGCCTGCGAATGTTTCAATTCAAACTGATTCAACAAATCATCGACAAAGGCCGTATAGGCAGTGTCTTCTTGCTGGCGATCTAACGTTTCGGAAACAAAGGGTTCACCAGTCAGTGTGCCTTGGATCACGAAGGAAACCGTCGCCTGTTCTGCAAAGGTCAATACGGTCGTGCTATCAGCAGCGGCCACATTGAAGATTGCTTCATCGGTCAGTTCAAAAGGCTGAGCTGCATGGAGATAATACGTCAATTCTGGATAAGTTTCCGCAATCGGTGAATCCGCTGTTCCTTTGATGGTGAGCAATTGTTGGTCTTGCGTAACAGCAGCAGTCGGTGCGGCTTCATCGATCCCCATCACAAATTGATTAGTGATGGCCCAGGTGTAGGCACGTCCTGCTTCACTGGTGATGGTGGTTGCGATCGTGCGTCCGTTTGCTTTCGTGAAGGTCGTTACTTGAATGACATCATCCGCTGTTTTGTAGTACCACGTCGCCGAATTCAAGCCCATTTCAAAAGCAGATGGCATCGTTAAAATCCGCCATTGATCGCCGTCTTTCAGATAGATCCGCTGACCAGAACGTTTGAACAGATTCAATGAGTTGCGGCTATTACTCAACAATTTATTCATGTTCGTATTGCCTAATACGATTTGGGAGTTAAACATCCCCGTCATGTAAACAGTCGTGCTCAAAATGGGTTGATCGACGATCAACTCTTGTCCGCTCATCAAAATATGCCCATGGGAGCGTTCCATCTGTGCTTCTTTTTCCTTCAACACGACATGGTGATAGTCAGGGGTAAAAAAGGAATAAAGCTGTTCGTCAACGATTTCCACTGCTTCTTGCTGCGGGAACCGCTCGTTGATTTCTTCTGTGGAAAATGTCAGCCCTGTGAGCGGTCGACCGAAGTTTTTTCGTGGCTGCGCCGTTGCTTGCAACGAGTCAAAGGACAAGGCTTGATACGTTTCTTTCAGCGTTTCAAGTGCAAACTGCGGTTCATTGACTGCCGTCGCTTGATTGGCTTTGACCGCTGCGTAAAAAACGATTTCTGTAGGCGTCTCACTTACCGTCAACCATTGCGTTTGCAGTGCCGTATAGGCAAATTCGTATTGATACACTTCATTGGCTAACGTTTCTTGGCTAAGTGCAGCTGGTTGATTCGTTTCTTTGTAGCTGCGACCGAAAAATTGATAGCCATCCGTCGAGAAGCCTTTTAAGGCTTGGAAGCTGCCCTGTTCCACTAATGGAAATTGACCATTTTGTGGTTGATTTTGGCGCGAAGAAAGCACGATGCGACCCTTATCATGGCTAACATGATGGTCGATATATTGCGAAACATAGGCTTCATTGGATTGAACAGCACCTTTGGCGGCATTACCAAGATCTTGTCCGTAAACTAGTTCCGCTTCCCCAGAACCACTCAATTGAACCCGCCAGAACCAGCAATCTTGTGCCAATTGGAAATCAACTCGGTAATCGATGGACTGGTACGTCCCAGTCCAAGTCAGCTGTTTGTCTGAGTAGGCAAAGGCACTGTTAGCATTTGAACCGATCAAGGGAATAAAGGACAACTCCCCCGCCTCACGCAGACGTAGATAGATTTGATTCAAACTACCATCTAGCGCATTTCCGTTCAACTGATTGATCATCACACCGTGACTTTGGATCTCATATAAATCACCGTTTGGTAAAAACGTCACGGTCGTATTTGCGTTATTCATCACTATTTTTTTCGTCATAGAAACCTTCCTATCTTACCTAACTAATTGCAGGGTTGTTTGTTGGGTGTCTCGGCTGTTCCCACCAATCATGATGTGGAATTTCCCTGGATCACTGCTTAATTGTTGGTTGCTGTGGACATAGCGCAGCAGTTCTTCCGTGATCTCAAATTGAACGGTTGCTGATTCGCCAGCCTCTAGCCAAATTTTCTTAAAGCCTTTCAGTTCTTTCACTGGGCGAACCACTTCACCGACTAAATCGCGAATGTAGCATTGGACCGTTTCCCAGACCGCTGCTGTTCCTTGGTTCGTAACAGTGATGGAAGCCGTGACCGTTTGATCTTTGGTCATAGTCGGCTGATCCAACGTCACCGCAGAATACGCAACTGGGCTATAACTCAAGCCAAACCCAAATGGATATTTGGCATAATTGGAGACATCCAAATATTTCGAGACATATTTTTCATCCGGTGCACTTTCATAAGGACGACCGGTATTGTCAACGTTGTAATACACAGGAACTTGTCCAACGGTTTCTGGGAATGACATGCTCAAGCGACCGCTTGGATTGTATTCTCCCCACAGGATCTGAGCAAGTGCGTTTCCGCCTTCGGTTCCAGGGAACCAAGCCTCGACGATCGCTTTGGCTGCATCCACACCTTGCAAATCAAGAGGACGACCGTTATAAAGAGTTACGATCAATTGCTCGTTGTATTCTTTTAAGGTTTCAACCAAGGACAATTGGGCTTGCGGCAAACGAATGTCGCTGCGGCTGGCAGCTTCGCCGCTCATCCATTCCTGCTCTCCTAGTGCTAAGACCACTTTATCGGCTTCCTTCACTAATTCGATTGCTTCTTGGATCGCCGTTTCAGACGGTGCAAAATAATCAAAGGGCTCTTGACCGATCAACAGATCCGCACCCAAGGCTTGGGCACCCTCCACTAATGTCACTACTTCTTCTTGTTTCCCTTGCCAAGACCAAGCACCTAATAGATCACGGGAGTGAGCACCTGGGCCCACGATCGCGACTTTTTCGGTTTTCTGCAACGGCAGGACACCTTCATTTTTCAACAACACCATTGATTTCTTTGCGATATCGCTGGCGATCTCTCGGTGTTCTTGAGACAAAACAGTGGCTGCTTCAGCGGCTTCATCAGCGCCGCGGTATGGATTTTCAAATAGCCCCAGCTCATTTTTTAAGGTCAAGATTCTTAGCACCGCTTCATCGACTAAGGCTTCCTCAACGGTGCCTTCTGCGATCAACTCTTTCAAGTTATCGGTGTAGCAAGTCGTCATCATCTCGATATCGACCCCAGCTTTGATGGCTAGTTCAGCGGCATGTTTTTCATCCTCCGCTGCGCCATGAGCGATCACTTCTTTGATTGCTGCCCAGTCAGAGATCACAACGCCTTCAAACCCGAATTCTTCTCGCAAAACATCGCGGAAAAGCCAGCGATTGGCCGTTGCTGGAATGCCGTCTACCGTATTAAAGGAGGTCATCACCAGCTTGGCACCAGCATCAAGGGCTGCTTTATAGCCTGGCAAATAACTTTCTCGCAGTTGGCGTTCTGACATATTGACCGTGTTGTAATCGCGACCACCGATAGCCGCACCGTAAGCCGCAAAATGTTTGACGCAAGCAGCCACGCGGTTGAAATCCGTTCGCAGATCATCCCCTTGATAGCCTTTGACAAAGGCTTCAGCGAAGCGACTGTTCAAGTAAGGATCTTCCCCCGTCGATTCCATGACACGGCCCCAGCGTGGGTCTCTTACTAAGTCCACCATCGGTGAAAAGGTCACATGCAAGCCAGAAACAGCTGCTTCTTTGGCAGATACTTCCGCCATTTTCTCCGCTGCTGCCAAATCCCATGAACTACCTAATCCTAATGGAATCGGGAAAATCGTCCGAAAGCCGTGAATGATGTCCGCCATCAATATCGTCGGGATATTCAAGCGGTTATTGGCGATATACTCTTTTTGGACGCGGATCGCTTCTTTTGCACCAGAAACACCTAGCGTTGTTCCCGCATTGTTGATGTTTTCTTGTGTCAGTCCTAAGTCGCCCATCGGACCTGTTTTCTCTTCTGCTTTATCTGAATAAAAAGCCGCTGCCAGTTGCAGCAACTGATCGATTTTTTCATCTAAGGTCATTTCTAAAAGTAGTTCGGTTAATTTCTGCTGTTCCATTTTTATTCATCCTTTGCTTTCTTCAAATTGGACTTCTGCTTCTAAAGGGAAATGATCGGAGGGAAAACGACGATCACAAGAATCCGTTAGACAGGCGGTTTTGACCACCGTGAAGCCTTTCGTATAGATATAATCAATTTCTTCTAGTTCTTGCCATGGTAACGTATAAATAAAATTTTGATAGGAGCCTTTTGGCCCATGATGGGGCTTCTGTCCATGTTCTTTGGCATTTTGAAAATGCTGCTCTAAGTACCGATGCACCCGCTCCGTTGGCTCCGCATTCAAGTCGCCCATCAGCAATACAGGATAGCGTTCGATCTGATCTGCCAGCTGCTCAAGGATCACTTTCATCCCTTCAAAACGAGCCATTTCTGAAATATTATCTAAATGAGTCGTGATAGCAAGAAACGGCGGATTCTTTTTTTCCTGCAAGACTGCCCAAACACATAAGCGTGAATACGCAGCTTCTGGATGAATACTTGGTTCAGTCGGTGTCAATGACAACCAAAACGAACCTGAAGCTAATAACTCGAAAGCCTCTTTTTGATAATACAGTCCGATGCCTTCACCTAAGCCATCACCGTCACGTTCAGCCGTGACGGAAGCATACTGCGCTAACTTTGCTAAATCTGCAAATTGGCTGGGACGAGCTTCTTGGATCGCCAGAACATCCCAGTCGTAGTAATCGATCAAGGAGCAGACCGCCTCCGATCGATAGTGCCATTGCCATTCTTGGTCATAGTCGGTATCGACTCGTAGATTATAGGTTGCTGCTTTCATCTGCATTCATTTCCTTTGAGTAATTTTGTGATTTGCTGCATCTCACGTCGGATTTGTTTCGCTTCGCCGCCGCCATGCCCTTTATTTAAGTAAATACGCAATTCTTTCGGTCCAGGAATCTTTTTATAGGAAACGAAGAAATCTTCCATGGGACAGATGGGATCAGCACTGCCGACCGATGTATAAACAGGACCAGTTATCTGATGAGCAAAATACTTCAAATCAAAATAACTCATGACTTGATAGATCGTTTCCCGCGTTTCTGGAAATTGTTCGATATACTCTTGAATCACCTGGTAACTTCCTGTTTTTTGTTCGATCCGATGGACAAGATTGGAGTGGCTTGGCACATCGGCAAACGTCGCAAAAATCGGGACGTTCGTTAATGCGTTGACCAATAAGGCGATGCCGCCTCCTTGTGAGCCGCCTCTTAAAATAATGCGCTGCGGATCGATTTCCGGTATCTGTTGAAGGACTTCTAGTGTGCGCAAACTATCTGCGACCAATCGCTTCATATAAAAATCTTCTTTTTTCAAGATGCCGCGTCCAAAAGGTGCTTCATGCTGCGTGGTTTCATAGGGAACCTGATCTTGCGTGCGTCCCCCTTGTCCGCGATTGTCGATGACAAGACAGCCGCAGCCGATCAATAACCAATGAGCAAATTGGAACGGTTCTTGCACATGATTCATATAGCCTAAAAAATCAATCACGATTGGACAATCTGCCGCTTGTTCTGGCAGCAGCAGATGCCCATAGATCGTTTCATTACCAAGACTTTGAAAAGAAATCGTAAAACAATCGATCCCTTTCAGCAAAGGCGCTTGTTTGGTTCTTTCAAAGGCTAGCGGAAGGGCGTCAAGTTCTTGTTGGACCGAAGCCCAAAAATAGGATCGATCCGTCGCTGTGGATTCAGTCATTTGTCTCTTCCCCCTTCGCTAATACTTTATTGAAAAACAACACTTGGACAAAGGCTGAGCCTGAGATCCCTAAACAAACAAATAAGAATAGGTTCACTTTGCTGCACAATACAAAGACAAGAATGGGGACCACCAATAAAATGATCGCATTCGCCGTACTGCTAAGAACCGCATAGGCCGTTTCTTTTGCTGTTTCTTGCAATGATTGGGCAAACAAGCTGTACAAGAGAACGAACACGACGAGATACAGCGCAGCCAAGCTAACGAGGATCACGGCTAAAACGCCAAAGTAAGGTGTAATCATCATCAAGGAATAGATCAACCCAGCAAAGACTGCGACATACGCAATAACAAGACCTTCTAAGAAGAGCCCACGTTTGAGGTTGCTTAAGAATGCTTGCTTGTATCGCTGCCAAATCGGGACATCCCGTTCCTTGTACAATTGATCGATCGTCTGATACAGCGCGATCAATGCTGGTCCTGCGAGAATCAGCGTCATTGCTGGAATCATAAAGAGAAAACTAACAATGATCATATCTGCTAAAAAAGCAAAGACCCGATAGTACCATCCTTCATAAGAAAATAGTCGATTCATTATGATCCTCCAATCAAAACTTGCTGATTTGTGCTGCGGGTGCTACGTAAACTTGTTTCTTGCCTTCTTGTGAATTTGGGTCGTTTCTCAACGTACAGTTTTCTGGGTTGCAGCTTGCAGCTTGCATGTCTCACTACGTGAGCCAATCGCAGTGATTCTTTGTATGGACACTACGCTCCCTGAGGTCGCCTAGTACTTTTCATCATCTGCTCGTCTCCGCTTTCGCTTCGCCTACAGTTGCACTAAGCAAAACACACTAAGTGCAGCTTGCATGTCTCACTACGTGAGCCAATCGCAGTGATTCTTTGTATGGACACTACGCTCCCTGCAGTCGCCTAGTACTTTGAAACATCAGATTTTGCGCAAAGTACGCGCAAATCCTGTGTTTCAAAGCAAAGGAGAGGAAAGGTCTTTTTTTTGGCTTCCTTTCCTCTCCTATGGGGGTTATTTTAGTCGTTCGCGGTTTTCGGCCATTTTTTCAGTTTTAATGTCTTTGATTGCATCCCAGTTGTTTGAATCTAAGAAGCTTTCAAAGTCGGTTAGTGTGCTGTCAAATGTTCCTTCATCTTTTGAACGGATCAATGAGATGATCGTGCTGTTGATTTTGGTTTTGATGGCTGTGTTTGAACGTGCTTCAGCAGTTCCAGCATCTGGATCCGTATTTTCGATCACAAAGTGTGGATACAATTTGCCTTCGCCCCACTCTTGCATTTGAGTCAACGCATTTTCGGTTTTGACTTTCAGTGCATTGACACGGTCATTGTTAAAGTAGTTGAAACGGCTGATACCATATTTTTTGTTGTAGCCTTCGTTGTCGGTTTGTTCCATTTCTTTGATTTCTGGCAAGTAATCGATTTTGCCTTCATCGTTGTATTCATACGTCACGCCTTCAACGCCGAATTTTGTCAAAATTTGTCCTGGTTCATCGATCAAGTACGTGAAGAGTTGGGTTACCTTTGCTGGATCCGCCGCATCTTTTGTGATGTAGTTGATCAACCAGCCAGAAATTCCTGTTTGGTTCAAGGTTGCTTCACGACCAGACGTGCTGGCAGGGCCATCGATTGCGATGTAGCGTGTGTCAGAGTTTTTCATGAATTCAGTGAAGTTCCCACCTTGTCCGCTCGTTCCTGCGACTAAGATCGTTGCATAGTCCCCTTGTTTTACTTTTTCATCATAGGTTGGACCGTCATCGGTAAAGCTGTCATCACTGATGTTGCCGTCACGATACACTTGATTGAAGGTTTTCAACCATGAGATATATTCTTCATCTAAATTACGGTCGTAGAACGCACCATCTTCATCTTCTAATGGAACACCTAAGAAATCTTGCAATTTATCTAAGAATGGTCCTGCTGTTTCGCCGATCGTTGTGAAGCCCATTGGTGTCAAATCAGGGAATTTCTCGCTGATTTCTTTCATGACTTTCACATAGTTTTCTGGCGTCGAAACATCTGGTTTGCCTAATGCTTCATAGACATCTTCACGGATCACAAAGTTGTCGTTGACGGGAATATTGCCGCTTTCGTAGTCTGCTGCTGTGTTGGAATAGTTTGGATAGCCATAAGTTTTGCCATCATCTAAAGCAAACCATTTGAAGGTATCTTCGGTCACGACATTCATCAAATACGGATCGTATTGTTCCGCTAAATCGTTCAATGAGTATGCCCAACTATCAGCTTTTGTGGCTGCTTGGCTGGTTTTATCCATCAACGTCACGATATCAGGCATATCACCACTTGAAATCAAAGCGTTTAATTTTGAATCATCCCCTGAAATAAATTCAATATCAATGTTCAAATCTTTTTTGATTTGGGCTGTCGTCACATCTTCACCAAATGGCAAAGCTGTCCAGTCTGAATTGATGTACCATGTGATCTTGGTTGGTTCTTCTTTGGTATCGAGTTTCCATGCTGGTGTCTTTTCATCTAACTCATACCGATCTTTGATAGAAAAATCCGAACTGCTGGCATTGTCTGAGCTGCCGCCACATGCTGCTAAGCTGAGTAATGCTGATGCTGCCAATAAACCGCCTACTACTTTTTTCATGTCTATCCCTCTTTCTATTCTTTTACTGCACCGGCCATCATACCGCCGATAAAGTGTTTTTGAAGCAATGGATATATAATTAAAATTGGCACTGTCGTGATGACGATCGTAGCCAACTGAACCCCACGGGTCGTTGCTTGGACGATAAAGTCGGTACTACCGCTTTCAGTCATCGTACTCAAGTTGGATTGGACGATGATTTCATAAATCTTCATTTGCAGCGGATAGAGATACTCTTTTGTGATATACAGTTTTGTCGTCATAAAATCGTTCCATTGGCCAACCCCGTTGAACAAGATGATGGTTGCCAAGGCCGGTTTCGTTAATGGTAAGAAGATTTTATAGAAGATTTGGAATTCACTTGCACCGTCGATCTTCGCAGATTCTTCGAGTGAAGGCGGAATCTCACGGAAAAAGTTCATTAAAATTACGACATCATAGTAGCTGAACAAGGCTGGAATAATGTAGACCCAGAAAGAATCCAGTAATCCTAGCGAGCGAATCAGCAAGTACGTTGGAATCATCCCACCACTGAAGTACATGGTGATGACCCCCATCGTTGTATAGATGTTGCGGCCGACCAAGCGTGATTTACTCAATCCGTAAGCCACGATCGCACAAAACAAGGTATGGGTCGCAGCCCCAAGAACCGTTTTTAACACTGAGATCAAGAAGGCACGGGGGATACTTGCGTCGGAAAAAACTTTCCGATAGTTTTCCCAGGTAAAGTCTTTGGGCCATAACACGAGGCCGTTGCCCGCTAATCCAGAACTAGAAGACACGGAGGAAACCAAGATATTCCAAATCGGTACGATGATCATCAATGAGAATAAAATCAAGATCACGGTATTGAAGAAGTAAAACCACGTGTTTTCTTTTGCTTTTCTTTTGATCATGTTTTTTCCTCCTATAAGATAACTGAATTGCCGTTGTTCAACTTGCGGGTCACTCGATCCGTGATCACCAATAAGATGACGGAAATGACCGCGATCCCCAAGCCGACAGCAGTTGCATAAGAGAAATCACCTTGCGTCAACCCCATTTTATAAACGAAGGAGTTGATGACTTCTGAACGGTTTTGGTTCTGTGAATTCATTAAAACTAATGTTTGATCTAGGTTTGACCCTAAGATACCGCTCACATTCAGAATCAAGTTTAAGGAGATGATCGGTGTCAGTAATGGCAATGTGATCGAACGAATCTGTCTTAGCTTGCTGGCACCATCGATTCGTGCGGCTTCATAAAACGTTGGATCGATCCGCGACATACCTGCCAAGTAAAGGATCGTTCCCCAGCCGACTTCTTTCCATAGATCAGAAAGGACCGCGATCCACCAATATTTGCTTGGATCCAATAGATGATTGACCCCTTTGTCCATCAATCCTACCGACATCAGCACTTGGTTGATAAAGCCGTTCGTTGACAGCCAAGAAATCATCATCCCACCTAGCACGATCCATGAGAAAAAATGGGGAATGTATGAAACCGTTTGAATAAATTTCTTCAAGCGGCCATCTTGCATTTCAAAAATCATAATGGCTAACACAATCGGGATCGCAAAACCTAAACCTAATTTCAATAAGCTGATGGCTAACGTATTTCTAACCGCTTCCCAGAAAAAACTGTCATTCATAATGATACGGAAATTCTCTAACCCGACCCATGGTGCTGATGAAATCGTGTCAATCACTGTATAGTTTTTGAAAGCGATTATAATTCCGTAGATCGGAATATAATTAAATACGATCATAAATGCCACGCCGGGAAAAACCATCCAGTGAAGCTGCCGTTGACTATAAAACTTTTGCAGTTTACTCATAAACAAAATCTCCTTCTTTCTATCCTCGCAACACTACCTATATCTCCACATTTTGGTGAAACGTTTCTACAAAAAGATTATATCCGCTGCCAATCGAAAATGCAAGCCTTTCCAATTATTTTTTTCAGCTTTTCTTTTTTCACAAATTTCGTTGGGTTCCTCACAAATAAAAAAGCTTTCATATCTGCTTTTTCAGACGAAATCATTTTTACAAACATTTCCTTTTAATCAAATTTCACAAATATTGTATTTTTTCAACATCGATTAATTCACAGAAATCATTAAAAAATAAAAAGAAACGTTTCACCAAAAGCACAAAAAAGCAGCAACCATCGCTGATTGCTGCTTCGTTCTATTCACTTCTTTGCGGATAACCAAAATGGTCATAGGCTAACGGCGTTGCGATCCGCCCACGCGAGGTGCGTTTCAAAAATCCTTTTTGGATCAAAAACGGTTCGTACATATCTTCCACTGTTTCGGTTTCTTCCCCGATATTGACAGCGATCGTACTTAATCCCACCGGGCCGCCTTGGTACAATTCGATCATCGTGCGGATCAATTTCTGATCGATATAATCCAAGCCAGCATGATCGACTGCCAAAAGCGCCAATGCCTGGTCAGCAACGGTGCGATCGATCAATCCATCTGCTTGCACTTGCGCATAATCGCGAACTCGTTTAAGCAACCGGTTGGCAATCCGTGGAGTGCCTCGGGACCGGCGGGCGATTTCGATCGCCCCTTCTTCCACGATATCCGTTTCAAAGATCGACGCAGTCCGCTGCACGATCTCTTTTAAATCATGGTCTTCATAAAATTGCATATGAGAAATGATCCCGAAGCGATCCCGTAGTGGCGCCGAGAGCATCCCCGCCCGCGTCGTTGCGCCGACTAAGGTAAATGGCGGGAGTGGAAAATGAACTGGGTGAGCCGTTGTCCCTTGCCCCACCATGATATCTACATAAAAATCTTCCATTGCCGAATAAAGCATTTCTTCGGCGACACGAGGCAAGCGATGGATCTCATCGATAAACAGAACATCCCCTGGCTGCAGCTCATTCAAGATCGCAATCAAATCCCCTGGTTTTTCGATCGCAGGACCGCTGGTCGTCTTGATTTGGACCTGCATCTCGTTGGCGATCACCATTGCCATCGTTGTTTTCCCTAAGCCTGGCGGACCATATAAGAGGACATGATCCAACGCTTCTTCTCGATTTTTCGCCGCTTGGATATAAATCGAAAGCTCCTGCTTGACTTTGTCTTGTCCGATATATTGGGCAAGGGTTTGCGGACGCAAGGATTTTTCGATGATCTCTTCTTGTTCTGTGCTTTCTGGCGAAACAATTCGTTCATCCATCGTCTACTTGCTCCTTACTTTTTCATCATCAATCGGAGAGCTTCCCGCAAGTACTCATCCGTCGATTTTGTGGTATTCGCCGCTAATTGTTTTTCGGCTTTCTTGACTTCTTTTTCGCTATAACCCAATGCTTTCAAGGCTTCCATCGCTTCATCTAAAGCAGTCGTTGCTACGCTTAGAGGAACGATCGCTTCTTCTCCAACCAGTTCAGCCACTTTGCCTTTCAAGTCTAGGATCATTTGCTGCGCCGTCTTTTTACCGACACCTGGGAACTTAGTCAAATAATTGACGTCCCCATTTTCGACTGCCGTGATCAACCCTGTATGGTCTTCATTGGCCATGATTGCTAACGCACTCTTTGGTCCAATACCTGAGACACTGATCAATTTTAAAAACAACTGCTTGCCTTCGATCGTGGCAAAGCCGTAGAGACTATGAGCATCTTCACGAATCACTTGGTGCAGATAGATTTTTACTTCTTGGTTCAACTTGCCGCTAAATGAATACGGATTGCCAAAAGCGATCTGATAGCCGATGCCATGGGTCTCAACGACGATATACGCCGGAAAGATATCCGTTACTTTTCCTATGATATATTCGTACATGTGCTTTCCTTTCTGTACATATGTTCCCTTTATTGTAGCACAGACGAGAGGGCAAAAAAAGGACTGTGAACGAAGGAAAAGGCTTAGCAGGAAACAAACGGAGGAAAAACCGTTGTTTCAGTCGCATTTTTTCAAACGAGACATGCTGCTGCGTCTTTTTTTCGCACACAGTTCCTAATACTTACTCAACGAGTGATTTGAATTCGCCATAGCCTTTTTCATCCATTTCTGCTAAAGGGATGAACTTCAATGCTGCCGAGTTGATACAATAGCGCAAACCGCCTTTGTCCTGAGGACCGTCTGAAAAAACATGTCCTAAATGAGAGTCAGCTTCTTTGCTGCGGACTTCTACCCGATGCATGCCGTGAGAAAAATCGGCTTTTTCTTGAATATCTTGGCGACTGATCGGTTTCGAAAAGGACGGCCAGCCACAACCTGCGTCATATTTATCAGTAGAAGCAAACAATGGTTCTCCGTTGACGATATCAACATAGATCCCTTTTTCATAAAAATCATCATACTCGCCAGTAAAGGGGCGTTCGGTTGCATTTTCTTGGGTCACCGCATATTCGATCGGCGACAATTTTTCTTTTAATTCTTTTTTATCTGTCATTTTTTCACCTGCTTTTCCTCTAGACTCATCCTGTATGCTCTATCATGCCTTTTTTCTTAGCGAATGTAAAATGACTTGCTCAAATTGTTTAAGGGTTTTGCAGCTTTTGCCAACGAGTCGTTGGTTCCGCAAAGTGGTAGAAATGCGGTTGGTCTTTTGTATAGATTTCTTCGGTTAAGACAGCTTCTGGCAAGTTGCCAAACAACCCAGCCGCAAAAAAATAGGTGTGTGCTTCTTTGAGGTAAAAGAACAGGCTCGAGCCGCATTGACTGCAGAATCCTCGCTGTGCCCACTCAGAAGAATCGTAACGTCGCAGCCACTTCGCTCCTTGAAGAGCTATCTGGTCCTCAGCGCATGGCGCAAGAGCAAACATCGGTCCGCCATGAAATTTCTGGCAGAGACTACAATGACAAACCGTGATTTCTTTCGCAACTCCCGTCAAGTTGATCGTGACTTTGCCGCAAAGACAACTACCAGAAACATCCATCCTTATTCCTCCTCCGTAAACTCTTGCAACAACTGATAGACCGCAGCGACAGGAAATCCTACGATCGTATAAAAATCGCCGTTTATCGATGAGACAAATATTTTGGCTGCCCCTTGGATCCCATAGGCGCCCGCTTTGTCTTGGTACTCATCTAAGGCAAGATACTTGTCGATCTCTTGATCCGTCAAAGGACGAAACACAACTTCCGTCGAAACCACTGCTTGGCGTTGCTGTTTGCCTTTTTGCAAAACGACGGCGGTATGCACCCAATGGGTACGTCCGCTCATTTTTCGCAACATCGACCGAGCATCTTTACGGTCGACTGGCTTTCCTAAGATTTCTTCACCCACCACGACCGTCGTATCGCTTGCGATCACCAGATCTTCAGGATAGGTTTGCGCAATAGCCGCCGCTTTTTCTGCTGCCATCCGTTGGACATAAGGGATCGCAGCTTCGTTTGGTCGGACCGACTCGTCGATATCTGCTGGTATGACCGCAAATTCCGAGACTAACTCCGCTAATAATTCTTTGCGCCGCGGCGACTGTGAAGCCAAAATAATCATTCCATGCCACTCCTTGCTCGATGAGGATCTTGAATCCGTTTGAACATCCGCTCCATGTCGCTGTTGGTGAAATGGATCAGCACCGGACGACCATGGGGACAGTTGAAGGGATTCTCGCATTTCGCTAAATCTTGCAACAAGATCCTAGCTTGTGCTTCATTCAAATAGTGATTGGCTTTGATGGATCGTTTGCAGCTCATCATGATCGCGGTTGCTTCACGAAACTTTTTGACACTGACACTTCCTGTCGTCAATAACATATCGATCATTTCGCGGATGATGGCTTCTTCTTCACCGCTAGGGTACCACGTCGGGTGCGCTCGGACGATGAAACTATTGGTCCCAAAAGATTCCAGATGGATCCCGACTTCTGCCAGCTTGTCGCTTTGTTCTTGTAATTGCAGTGCATCGCTGTTGGGATAATCCAAAACGATCGGCACCAACAATTCTTGCAGGTCATTGGTCACTTCGCCGATTTTTTCGCGGTAATACTCGTATTTGATTCGTTCTTGCGCCGCATGCTGGTCGACGATATATAGCCCCGCCTCGCTTTGGGCAAACAAATAGGTCCCATGCATCTGCCCAAAATAATCCAATTGGGGAAAACGCTCCTTCGCTGGTTCTTCTTCCAGCAACCGTTCGACCGTTTTTAGGTAGTTGCGGTCATCCCCATGCATTTCAGGATGCAGAGTCGCTTGACTTTGCAGATCTTGCGCCGTAAGCTCTGGCGTCTCATCTGGGAGAAAGACTGGCGCTTCTGGCAGCGACGCTTTTGTTTCCGTCTGGCCTTCCACAAATGGTTTTCGGACAGGCTTATTTGGCAGCGTCTCTTCCAAACTGCGAAAGGTTTCCTCGGTTTCTTCCAACAGGTTGTCGCTAGATTCCTGTGGCATTTCTGGAAGTTTTCCACCTTCCTCCACAGGTTTTTCCACAGAGTTATCCACAGTCTGTTGATAAGTGTTGCCCTGCACCTCAAATTTCCCTGTTTCGCGATTATAAGACAACCCAGAAGTCGAATTTCCTGCTGACTCCAGTTCCAAGCCAAGCTGCTGGACTTTTGGCTGATCGGCAACTTTTTTCTTAAAACGCAGATTGTCAGCCGCGTTAGGAATCAAATTGATTTCCCGCAGCGCCTCATTGATGGCTTTACTGATTAGCTTGGTCAATTCTTCTTCTTTTGACAAACGAACTTCTTGCTTAGTCGGATGAACGTTGACATCGACTAATAAGGGGTCCATTTTGATTTCAAGGACAGCTAATGGAAAACGACCGACCATCAATTTTGATCCGTAACCAGCAACGATCGCTTTATTCAAAGCGAAGTTGCGAATATAACGACCATTGATGATCGTGGATAAATAGTTGCGGCTGGCTCGGGTGACTTCTGGCAGTGACACAAAGCCAGTGACTTTAAAGTCGAGGTCCTCAGTATCGATCGCGATCATTTTTTTGGCGGTTTCCACCCCGTAGATCCCTGCGATGGTTTGTTTTAACTGCCCACTTCCAGTGGTGCTCAA
Source organism: Enterococcus casseliflavus NBRC 100478 (assembly GCF_001544095.1). Classification (GTDB taxonomy): domain Bacteria; phylum Bacillota; class Bacilli; order Lactobacillales; family Enterococcaceae; genus Enterococcus_D; species Enterococcus_D casseliflavus. The sequence continues at coordinate 117,903 of NZ_BCPT01000010.1, forward strand.
CATCTTATTGCCTTCATGAACGAGACGAAAAGCCACTTCTGGGTGGCTCAGGGCGATCCGATTGACGATATCGCCGATGTTCGCTAGTTCCGTTTGCAGCGTCTTGACATATTTCAAACGTGCCGGTGTATTGTAAAAGAGGTTTTCCACAGTGATCTTGGTTCCTTGCCGCAAGTTGGCAGGCAGATGCTCTTCAACAGCGCCGCCTTTTAAGCGCATAAAGGAGCCTTGTTGGGCGCCTTTGACTGCCGTTTCAATCGAGAGGATTGAAACCGAAGCGATACTAGGCAAAGCTTCCCCGCGAAACCCGAGGGTACGTATTCGAAACAAGTCATCCCGATTGTGGATTTTACTGGTGGCGTGGCGTTTAAAGGCAGTCAAGACATCCTCTTCTGCAATTCCTTCGCCATTATCGATGACTTGGATTTTACGCAAGCCCGCTTCTTCAATAAAAATATCGATTTGGGTACTGCCGGCATCCACGGCGTTTTCAACTAATTCTTTGACGACAGAAGCCGGTCGCTCAACGACTTCTCCTGCCGCGATTTGGTTCGCCAGACGTTCGGATAACTCTTGGATCTTTCCCATCTGCTGACCTTCTTTCTAAATTCGTTTTTGCAGCTCGTACAATGTATTCAGAGCATCCATCGGGGTCATTTCCAACAGATTCAATTTCTTCAATTGATCGATGACGCCGATTTCTTCCGTAGATACTTCACTAAACAACGACAACTGCTGACTTTCTTCGACGACGGGTTTTGGCTGTACCGTCGGTTCATGTTCTTCCAGCGCTTTTAAGATCGTGGCTGCGCGCTGTAAGAGTGCACTTGGCAGTCCAGCAATTTTGGCTACATGGATCCCATAGCTTTTATCTGCGGGCCCTTCCATCATCTTATGCAAGAAGACGACTTCGCCTTCTTTTTCAACGGCACCAACATGGACATTGCGCAAGTGCGCCAATTCCTCATCTAAAACCGTCAGCTCATGATAATGGGTGGAGAAAAGTGTTTTGGCATGAACTTCTTTGTGGATATATTCAATGATGGCTTGTGCCAATGCCATCCCATCATAGGTCGCAGTCCCACGCCCTAACTCATCAAACAAAATCAAGCTGTTAGGCGTTGCATGACGCAGCGCTTGGTTGGCTTCCATCATCTCCACCATAAACGTGCTTTGACCGGCGATCAGGTCATCGCTGGCACCGATGCGAGTAAAGATCCGATCAAAAATCGGCATCTCTGCAGATTGTGCGGGTACGAAACAGCCGATCTGCGCCATAATGACTAGCAAGGCAAACTGCCGCATGTACGTACTTTTCCCAGACATATTTGGGCCTGTGATCAACAAGATCTCTGTTTCTTCATCCATCACGATACTATTCGGAATGTACTCTTGGTGACCAAGGACTTTTTCCACTACAGGATGACGGCCGTCGATGATCGATACCGCTCGTTTTTTCGCTACTGTCGGCCGCACGTATTGGTAGCGTTCCGAAACTGTGGCGAAACTTTGTAAGACATCGACCGCACTGACGGCTTTGGCTAACTTTTGTAGACGGGTGATACTCTTTTTCACTTCTTCACGGACGTCAAGAAACAGGCGGTATTCCAAATCCACCGATTTCTCTTCGGCTTCTAAAATCAAAGTCTCCAGTTTTTTCAACTCGGGGGAAATAAACCGTTCCGCATTGGCTAACGTTTGCTTGCGCTCGTAGCGAGAGGTATCTAAATTCACTAGATTGGCTTTCGTGATCTCAATGTAATAGCCAAAGACGCGGTTGAACCCAACTTTCAGGTTTTTGACTCCCGTCGCTTGGCGTTCGTTGGCTTCTAATTCCGCCAGCCATTGCTTGCCGTTACGCATCGCTGTACGGTATTCATCTAATTGTTGATGGAACCCGTCTTTTATAATGTTGCCTTCCGTGATCTGTAACGGGGCATCTTCATCGATCGCAGCTTCGATCAGTGCAACCAAATCATCTAAGGGCGTTAATTCCAGCAGCAAGTCATTCCACTCGCCACGGTTGATGCCTTGCAGCAATTGCGCGATCAAAGGCACTTGCTCCAAAGAAGATTTCAACTGCAGCAAATCGCGGCCATTGACATTTCCGAAGGCGACCCGTCCGACTAAGCGTTCCATGTCATAGACTTTCGTCAACGCTTCTTGCAGATCTGCTCGCTCAAAGAAACTGTCCAGTAACGATTGGACCATTTCTTGGCGGGCAGTGATTTTCTTTGGCTGGATCAAGGGACGGTCTAACCATTGCTTTAACAAACGGCCACCCATTGCGGTTTTTGTCTCGTCCAACAACCACAAAAGAGTCCCTTGTTTTTTGCCAGTTCGAATCGACTGCGTCAATTCTAAGTTGAATTTGGAATAATGATCCATTTTCAAGGAATGATCGGGCTGATATTCCACGGCTTGTTGAATATGCGCTAAACTGCGTTTTTGGGTGATCGCCAAATAACTTAGCAACTTCCCTGTGACTACTTTTTCTAACTCTTGGGAGAGAGGTTCTGTTAAAAATTGAAATTCGGCATTTTCTTCCAACGTTTCTTGCTTAGAAAACACGACATTCAAGCGATTGGTCAGTGTTGTTTGCAATGACTCAGGGATCTCGCTGCACAAAACGACTTCTTTCGTTTGCAGAGCGGCGGCCTCATTGACGACAGCTTCTTCATCTTCCAATTGCGCTGCTTTTAATTCACCGGTACTTAGATCGACATAGGCAAAGCCAAAACGCTCCCCTTGCTGCAAAACAGCTGTCAAAAAGTTGTTTTCTTTGGCGGATAGGCCTTTGCTGTCCATCACCGTTCCCGGCGTGATCAGTTGAACGACTTCGCGTTTGACCATTCCTTTGGTGGTTTTTGGATCTTCCACTTGCTCACAAATCGCTACTTTGTAGCCTTGCTCGATCAAGGTGTCGATGTAATTGCTGGCAGCGTGGTAAGGCACCCCACACATAGGGATCGGTTCCTCCGCATTTTTGTTGCGGCTGGTTAACGTCAGTTCTAAAATTTGTGCTGCCTTGACAGCATCCTCATTAAATAATTCATAGAAATCCCCTAAACGATAGAATAAAAAAGCATCTTGGTACTGAGCCTTGATGCTTAAATACTGTTCCATCATCGGGGTATTTTTAGTTTTTTGAGGCATTGGTTTCATCCTCCTCGATGGCTTTATTCATTTTCTTTTGGATCTCCGTCGTGACATATTGCAGCAATTCATCTGCTTGCAGTAACGCTTGGCGATAAGCAACCACTAAAGGATGCTGCTCGTATTCGTTTGTCAATGACGCATAACGCTGCTCGGCAGCTTTTTTTGCTTCGGGTTTCTCATAATGCTCAAATTGAACGATTTCTTTTTGCGCTTGCTTCAGCGCTTCTTCCAGCTCCAATAGCCCTTGGTTTTGCAAGGCTCGTGCTTGAATTTCTTGAAATTCTTGAACGATCGGATGATCAGACAAGAGCCTTTGCAAAGCAGCCAGCTCTTGGGCAACGTGTGGTTCCTTGGCTAATTGCTCTTCCATGCTTCTCCTATTCTGTAAATGGGCGATCTTCACTGATTTGGATCGGACGGATCGATTTTGCTTTACCAGTGGCTTCATCAATCTCAAGCAAGCAAGCCGACAAAATACTGCGGCCTTTTTCAATCACTTCAAACCGTTGCGGCAACGCCGTCAAAAATTTTTCAATGACTGGTTCGCGTTTCATCCCCAAGATCCCATCATAAGGACCAGTCATGCCGACATCTGACAAATAAGCCGTTCCTTGGGGCAAAATCCGCGCATCATTGGTCTGGACGTGGGTATGCGTGCCGACGACTGCCGAAACACGGCCATCCAAATACCAGCCCATCGCTTGTTTTTCGCTGGTGGTCTCCCCATGAAAATCCACAAAGATAAACGGTGTACGTTTGCGGGCAATCGCAACCAGTTCATCCATTTTGCGAAACGGATCATCAAGGTCTACCATGAACGAGCGAGCTTGCATGTTGATTACCGCTAATTCAATGGTGTTGACTTTCACAAATACCATGCCGACGCCCGGTGTTCCCTCTGGAAAATTGGCTGGACGAATCATTTTCTTCGCATCGCCAATAAATTCAAAAATGTCACGGTTGTCCCATGTATGATTGCCTAGTGTCACGACATCGACACCATCTTGCAAAAATTTCTTATAGATTTTACCAGTGATCCCACGACCCGCCGCCGCATTCTCGCCGTTTGCGATCGTCACCTGTGGCCGATACGCCTTTTTTAATTTTGGAAGGTACTCCGTGATCGTTTCTCTTCCTAATGAACCAACTACATCTCCAATGAATAATACCCGCACACATTTTTCCTCTTCTCTTTTAGCTTCTTTTCTATTATAAGGGTTTTGGTCCAGAAAAAAAAGGTTCTTTCACTTGCGGTTCTTCCCTGCAGCAGAACAAAAAAACACGCTAGACTCTTTCGCATCAGTCTAGCGTGTCGCTTAATTCTCTTAGGAAACAGTGGTGTCCTCTTGTCCTACATGTTCTACGATCGCCACGATCAAATCACGGGCTTTTTCCATCGCTTCCACGGTAATAAATTCATACTGGCCATGGAAGTTTTCACCGCCGACAAATAAGTTCGGTGTTGGGATCCCTTTATAGGTGATTTTCGATCCGTCGGTCCCGCCACGAAACGGTGCTTCGATCGGCGTCACGCCAATCGCTTGCATCCCTGCTCGGGCAGCTTCGATACTGCGGGGATCTTTCTTGATCAAATCCCCCATATTGTAATATTGATCATACAGCGTATAGGTGATACGTTCTTGCCCATAGGCTGTGTTCAGTTCATCAATGATCCCTACGATGTTGGCTTTTCGCTGTTCAAAAAGCGTATGATCGTGATCACGAATGATATAAGAAACTTCTGCTCGACCAATATGTCCCGTCAAATTGTGCAGCAGGTAGAAGCCTTCATACCCGCGGGTGCGTTCAGGAACTTCCTCTGCTGGTAAGGCATCATCGATTTGATGCGCGATTTTCAAGGCGTTGACCAAACGACCATAGGCAGTCCCAGGATGCACACTCGTACCGTCGATCGTTATATCGATACGAGCCGCATTAAAGGTTTCATATTCCATATGGCCCACGCGACCACTGTCCATCGTGTAAGCAAATGCTATTGGAAAATCCGCCGCATCAAAGCGATCAGCGCCAGTCCCGATCTCTTCGTCAGGACCAAAAGCGACCCAGACATCGCCACGCTTATGCGCATCCATCGTTTGTAAGATCCGCAGCGCATCAATGATCTCTGCGATACCAGCTTTATCATCTGCACCCAGCAGGGTCGTTCCATCCGTTGTGATCAACGTTTCGCCGACATAGTCTTTGAGATTAGGAAATTCAGCAGTTGTCATATAAATGGCTTTTTCTTTATTTAAACAAACATCCTTGCCATCGTAATTTTCATGGATCTGCGGTTGAATATTTTCAGCTTCGAAATCTGCCGTATCTACATGGGCAATAAAGCCAATCGCCGTTTTTTCAGGATTACCAGGTAGACGTCCGATCACAAAACTATTCTTTTCATAGTAAGCAACATCCGCTAATCCCATCTCGATCAACTGATCTTTCAATAAAAGAGCCAACTCAACTTGTCCCTGCGTCGTTGGGATGGTCTGACTCGTGGCATCCGAGCGAGTATTCATTTTTGCATAGGTCAAAAAATCCTTTAAGATTGCTTTCAATTCTGCACGTCCTTTTTCTTCAATTCTTCTACTATCTTTATAACGACAGGGGACGATTGTCCGTTTCGTGGATCACTTGTCGAAAATCAGCAAAGCCAGCTGCTAACCCGCGCAGCAAGATCTCTGCCGTTCCCATATTGGTGGCTAAAGGAATCTCGTACACGTCTGACAAGCGAATCAATGCCGTTACATCTGGTTCATGGGGTTGTGCGGCTAAAGGATCGCGCAAAAAGATCACCATGTCCAAGTCATCTTGCGAAATCATGGCGCCAATTTGCTGGTCTCCTCCCAGCGGCCCTGATTTGTAGCGGTGGACAGGCAACTGGGTTGCTTCTTCGATCCTCTTCCCCGTAGTTCCTGTTGCGAAAAGTTCATGCTGCGCTAAAATTTCTCGATAGGCAGTCACTAATTTTACCATTACATCCTTTTTTCGATCATGAGCAATCAATGCGATTTTCATTTGCTGCATTCCCCCTTTTTTCTATTGTACCAATTTATTTTCTTTGCGACCGAGAAAAAAACAAAAAAACATAGCACAGGTGCCGCAAATCGACTGTGCTATGTCTAAAGGATTCCTTTTTAAATCAGTTGTAATTCTTTCAAGGCTAACCAGATGCCATCTTCATCATTGCTAGCGGTCACCATATCTGCGACTTGTTGGATCTCAGGGACCGCATTGCCCATTGCCACACCGACACCTGCGGCAGTCAGCATTTCACGATCGTTTTGGCCATCACCAAAACAGATCACATCTTCTTGCGCTATCCCTAATTGTTCTGCGACACACAGGATCGTTGCTGCTTTGGAGCCTTCTTTTGGAACGACATCCACACTGTTTTCATGCCAACGTACAAAACGCAGTTTGCTGTATTTCTCGTCAAAGAAATGCTCATACTCTTTTCCGTAAAAAGCCAATGCTTGATAGACTTCTTTTTCTTCAGGAAAGTCCATGTCCAACTCAGGAAGTTGGGCACCAAAGGAATGCATCGCTGCTTCCATTTTAGCAATATCCAACGAAGACGCTCGTTTCGCTGTATCCATCCCGACAAAGGCCGTATCGATCCCAAGCTCTTGGGCTTCTGCCACGAAAGCAGCCAATTGCGTTTCATCGAGCAAATTTTTATACACCTGCTGATGCGAAAGAAAGGCGGCTGCCCCATTACATAAAATGTAATTATCAAAGGACAACGAACGAATAATGTCTTGGGCGTGAAAACGACTGCGCCCAGTGGCAACGGTCACGAAATGGCCAGCATCTCGCAGAAGGTCAAGGGCTTTTAGCGTACTGTCTAGTGGCTGTTTGTTCGAGTCAAGCAAGGTTCCATCAATATCAAAGGCAAAGAATTTCCGATTCATAAAAGGTTAAGGCTCGCTTTCTATTAAGAAGTAACTAAGATTTTGGTCTTGGTTGCGGTCATTTTTACAAAAAACAGCAAGAAAAACCGTGCATACTTATTCTTAACACAAATGACCGCTGATTTCAACGCTCCGTTAAGGGATGATAGCTTCTTCCTAGAGAAATGTTAGAGAAAAGAAAAAAAGAAGCATCGCTGCTTCTTTTTGTAGGTTCTGATTAGTCGACATAGGTCGATTTTGAGTTGTTCAACCATGCATAGCCAAGTCCCATGACCAAGCCACCGCCGATATAATTACCAATAAAGGCAAAAACTAAATTATGGATCACACTGCCGGCAGTCATGCCTGCCAAATGTCCGCCTGAAGCCCAGAAAGCTAAGGTAAACGCTGGGAAGTTAGCGATGACGTGTTCGAAGCCTAAGAAAGCAAAGATGAAGATGATGAAAATGATTGCTGCGACTTTTCCAGCATCGTCTTTCATCCGCATGCTTACCAACACGGCTGTGTTTACCACGATATTAGCGAACATCGCTTCCACTAAAATTTGGATAGTGGATTTTTCTAATTTTGCAGTGATCGAGGTCAGCATAAAGTTGTCTGCGGTCAGCCCTTGAAAAGGTCCCGTTAGCGCAACGATCGAGCCGAAGATCACCCCGCCGATCAAGTTGAACAAGACACACGTAAGCAAAATTTTCAATGCCAAAGGAATACTTAGACGTTTACGGTAAACCCCAACAGTCATATACAACATATTCGATGTTCCTAATTCTGCGTTCATATAAAGAATCATGACTAAAGACCAGCTAAACATAAATGCATACAAAATTTTTCCTAACCCGTGAACCATTGATTCACCTTTCATAGCGATCGCAAAAGCAATAGCTGTTCCGAGGGTCAAGAATAAACAAGCCATCATCGCACGTACAGCGTAACGCAAATAACTACTCTTGATCAAATCGATTTTCTTTTCTATGGATGAATCGATCTTCTCAAATAATGGGGATACTGGATTCATTTTTCTACTCCTTTTATGAAAAATTTTACTTCGTTATAATTTGCACAATACTTCCATATTCTAATGACGAAATGCTGATTTGTAAAGAGATATTTGAAAATATAAGTAATTAATGAAAAATTTCAAGCTTTGTTTTCATCAAATCCAAAGCCGGCTCCATCTTGACTTTTGCCCCTAGTTTGTCGTATACTATTCCTTGTGTAAAATAATGCAGCAGGAAAATAACAGCTCGTCACCAGTTCGTTGCCCCTCGGGTGCAATTGCGTAACCGCGGCTGCAAAGGTGAAGATTGAAGAACGAACTGCACGAATGTGAATTTTTCAACGGATTATTTTACTCCAAACTATTTTATTGGAGGAACTAAATTATGTCTCGTTATACAGGACCATCATGGAAAATTTCTCGTCGTTTAGGAATTTCTTTATCAGAAACTGGAAAAGAATTGGCACGTCGCCCTTACGCTCCAGGTCAACACGGACCAAACAGCCGTGGCAAAAAATCAGAATACGGCATGCAATTAACTGAAAAACAAAAATTGCGTCATATGTATGGCATGAACGAACGTCAATTCCGTACATTGTTTATCAAAGCAAGCAAAATCAAAGAAGGTAAACACGGTGTTAACTTCATGATCTTGCTAGAACAACGCTTAGATAACGTTGTTTACCGTCTAGGTTTAGCAACTACTCGTCGTCAAGCACGTCAATTAGTAAACCACGGTCACGTTTTAGTTGATGGCAAACGCGTTGATATCCCTTCATACCACGTTGAAGTTGGACAAGTCATCAGCGTTCGTGAAAAATCACAAAACATCTCAACAATCAAAGAAGCAGTTGAAGCAACAGCTGGCCGCGCGTCATTTGTAAGCTTTGATAGCGAAAAATTAGAAGGTTCATTAACTCGTTTACCTGAGCGTGATGAATTGTCTGCAGAAGTTGACGAAGCACTAGTCGTTGAATTCTACAACCAAAAACTTTAAGATTTCAACCGACACGATTCCTTTTGGGAATCGTGTTTTTTTGTGGACTCAACGGATTTACGGATCCCTTTAAGAAGAACCTTAAAAAAATACAAAAAAACCGACAATGATACATCGCTGTATTCATTTGCCGGTTTTGTTCCTATTTTAGATAAAGTTCGCAACAGATTCGCCTTCTTCTTGCTTTTGGCGATAATTAAACATGAGCAGCTCTGTTTGGCGACGTTTGAAAATGATCTTTCGTAAGTTTCGTGGCACGAATTTACGAATGTCTTCTTCATTGTACCCCACTTGGAGCTTGTTCTCATCTAAGATAATTGGTCGTTTCAATAAGTTCGGGTATTTTTCGATCAATGAAAGCAGCTCTTCTAGCTTCAACTCTTCTAAATCAATGTCTAGCTTTTGGTACACTTTCGAACGAGTAGATATAATGTCTTCCGTTCCATTTTTCGTTAAAGAAAGAATCTCCATTAGTTCATCACTATTTAATGGATCGCTAAAAATGTTTCTCTCTTTAAATGGTAGTTCATTTTCGGTCAACCATGCACGGGCTTTACGACATGACGTACAGCTGGGTGTTGTATATAGTGATATCATTTGTTCATTCTTCCTTTCTCTTTGATGTACTTCGATTTTTTGTTTGGTGCTCAACCTTCGATTTGATCGATCGTTTCCTGTTTGACGATATCGGCGATTCGAATATTGATCTCTTTGACTTTCAAAGAAGTCAAGCGGCTAATTTCTTCTAAGACCACCTCTTGGACTTGCGCAAAGAGTTTGGGGATATCTTTGCCGTAAGCCACGATTACTTCCAAATCAACTGCAACCTCTTCTTTGCCAACTTCCACATCAATGCCAGAAGCGACTTGCGGCTGTTCTTCAAGGTTTTCGGTCATATCTGAAAGAAATCTGCCATTTACACTAATCAAGCCATCAATTGACTGCAAAGCGACACCAACAATTGTTTCAATGACTTTCTCTTCAAAGGACAGTGGACTTGCTTGCGCTGCTTCATTAGACACATTCGTTGTTTGCTGATCGTCAGTCATTTTTCACACTCCTTGGTTAAATAAGAAAGGATACTAGAGACATCGCAAAGTCGCATACACGACCTTGTCTAAAGTGGACATTCCTCTTGGGAATTTTTTTCCCTACCTTTCTAGCATAAATTCTTTTTGTTTTTTTTACAAAGAAAAACACTTGTTTTCGGAATAAATTTATCGTGCAAGATAAAATGAATGCGCTAAAAAAATCTCAAAGCATAATTTTCCTGAAATGATTCGTTTTTCTTGACAAAAAAAAAGAAAGCATCTACAACGCTCTCTTTTTTTCGTGTTATTTTGACAAAACTTCCAACGGATCAATCAGTTGGTGTCGCGCTAAACTTGGTGAAAGACTGACTTCAAAATGCAAGTGCGGGCCTGTACTGTTCCCCGTACTTCCCATAGAAGCAATCACCTCGCCTTGTTCGACCGTTTGACCGACTTCCACTAAATTGCGATGATTGTGGGCATACAATGTCGTCAGCCCATCTTTGTGCTCGATGGCAACATAATTTCCCCATGAAGAATGATATTCTGAGCGGATCACTGTTCCTGAAAGACTAGCCATGATTGGCGTTCCTTGTGGTGCGGCGAAGTCCACTCCACGATGAAACCCATTGCCTCGCGGACCAAAGACAGAGGAGACAACTGGATTGCTGACAGGATAGATCATCTTTTCGCTGCCTGTCGGTAATTCTGGTTTCTCTTTGTCATAACTCGTCAGGGCATACGCTTCAATCAGCGCATTCAACTTCTCATTGTATTGTGTATCTGATGCATAACGTCCGGTCAGATATTCCGTAGCATCTTCATAAGATTCTGTTTCTGATTTCCAAACACCTTTATAAAAATTCGGATTGTGGTCCAATCCTTCTTTCAACAATTTCGCATAATCTTTCAAAGAAGATTCGATGCTGTCATATTGGCGAAAAGTGGCATGAACTGTGTATAAATTACCAGAACCATCGTCTTCTTGCGTTTGGAAGGAAATCCCATTCCCTTCATAAAGTCCCTTAATACCAAATAAGTTATAAAAAGGCTCCTGGCTCAGACGGCTTCTTCCGCTGCCAGACTCTAAAATCGCTTGGGCAATCATGACCGATGCGTAAAGATCTTCTTCTTGTCCAACTTTACGAGCATCTTCTCCAATCTCCATAATAAAGTCCCACGTTTCTTTGACTGGCGTGACTTCAAATTTTGCTGGCTCATCTTCTTGCGGCGGCGTTACCGTCAACTCTGGTACATTCGGTACTTCTTTGATGTCAGGCGAAGGCTGGCTTGGTGTTGATTCTGGCTCTGGATTTGGTGTTGTCTCTGGTTCTGGTTCTGGATTTGGTGCTGGATTTGGTGCTGGTTCTTCTGGTTCTGGCGCCGGCTCAGGTGTTGGTTCTGGTTCTGGTTCTGGATTCGGCTCAGGATCAGGATTTGGTGTCGGCTCTTCTGGTTCTGGTGTTGGTTCGGGTGTCGGGGTTGGTTCTGGTTCTGGCAAAGGTTCTGGTGTTGGCTGTTCAGGAGCAGGTGTTGACTCTCCTGGAACTACTTCGCCGTTTTCTCCTGGTACCGTTGCGGCATCTTCAGGGACCAAGCCCATGGTTGGCCCGTTCACTCCCGGAACCGTTGACTCAGCTGTATTTTGACCTGCAGTAGACTCGTTCGTCAAAACAGATGCCGCAGCCGATACTGGCAGCATTGTTGAAAATTGACTGGTAATAATGGCAATTGCCATCCATTTTTTTATTTTCATTCGTGAACTTTCCTCCTTTATTCCTCCCTCTATCATACAAAAAATGCAAGAAACTTTGTAATCAATTTTTGCATTCCTATATGAAAAACGAGAAAAACTTGATTTTTCTAACGAATGAATGATCCAAGCCATTCATTTGCTCTCTAGTAAAAATACGCAAAAAACGGCTCAATCCTTCTCTTTTCGAGTGTCCAAAACAAAAACAGCAGCGAGCTTCCTCCCTGCTGTTTTGATCTATCTTGACTCTATATCGATATATTCCCGATCGTTTGACACTTCTTTGTAGGCGGGACGCATGATTTTTTGTGCGTTGACCAGCTCTTCGATCCGATGGGCGGACCAACCAACGATCCGTGCAATAGCAAACATTGGTGTATACAGTTCTTCTGGTAGATCCAACATGTTATAAACAAACCCGCTGAAAAAGTCGATATTGGCACTGACTCCTTTGTAGATTTTGCGCTTTTCATTGATGACTTGAGGAGCAATGCGTTCGACCATCGTATACAATTGATATTCTTGCCAAGCTTCTGATCCTTTTTCTTGTGCCAGTTTGGCTACATAATTTTTAAAGATCGCCGCACGGGGGTCGTTGTCGCTGTAAACCGCGTGGCCCATGCCATAAATCAATCCTTTACGGTCAAATGCTTCTTTATCTAGGACTGCTTCCAAATAAGTGCGGATGACCTGTTCATCGGTAATATCAGCAACGTTGCGCTTCAAATCTCCCATCATTTCCGTCACTTTGATATTGGCGCCACCGTGTTTAGGTCCTTTCAAAGAACCTAGCGCTGCAGCAATCGTTGAATAGGTATCCGTCCCACTGGAGGTAACGACTCGTGTCGTAAAGGTCGAATTATTCCCGCCGCCATGTTCCATATGCAAAACAAGTGCCATATCCAATGTTTGGGCTTCTTGGAAGCTATATTCTTTCGTTGGACGCAGCATAGTCAAAATCGTTTCAGCTGTACTCAACTCTTCGGTCGGGCGGTGGATGTACATGCTCTCCCCTTGATTGTAATGATTGTAGGCATGATAGCCGTAGATTGCCAAGAGTGGAAAGACACTGATCAGCATCAGACTTTGTTCCAACACATTTTCAATGCTGATGTCATCTGCTTGCGGATCATAACTTGCCAGTGTCAAGATACTGCGAGATAAACTATTCATGATATCAGAAGAAGGTGCTTTCATAATGACGTCACGAACAAAATTGGTCGGCAAAGTACGTTTTTCTGCTAATAGGCAATGAAATGCCGCAAGTTCTGTTTTGTTTGGCAGTTCGCCGAAAAGTAATAAATATGCAATTTCTTCAAAACCAAAACGTTTTTCATTGACGAACCCTGCTACTAACTCATTGATGTCAATTCCGCGATAACGCAGCTCGCCACAAGCTTCAACTGGCTTGCCGGCAATGATTTTTTCTGGATAAATGGTGGAGATCGTCGTAAGACCTGCTAAGACCCCCGTGCCATTTAAATCCCTCAGTCCACGCTTTACATCATATTCTGAATAAAGATTCATATCTATCAAATTGTATTTCTGACATTGCGATGCAAGATAGGACAATTTCTCTTTCTTTTCTAATCTTTCCACGGTGATGTTACCTCCAATCTTTCTACAAACTATCGACTATAATGTTATTTAACCGTATACAAATATCGTTAAAATAGTCATCCTATAAAATCGTTGCTTTTTAACAAACTTTCACACATTATAGCACGATGTTTAGAAAATGAAATATTTTTCATAAATTTAATTGATTTTTTAAATTATCAACGTATAATTATTCCTAATAAGTACGATTATCTTCGTAAAAAGGAGGATTCTTATGAAGTGGCAAACTCAACTCACCGTCAATGACACGCAATACACGTATATTGACTTAGCGAAAATCACCCAAGACTTAGGGGCTGATTTATCTCGCTTGCCCTACTCCATTCGAGTTTTATTGGAAAGTGTTGCTCGTCATCAAGACGAGGAAATTACAGAGGATTATTTACCATTTTTAGCGAATTGGCAGGCAGAAAGCCCTACCGGTGTCGTGCCATTCAAACCAGAGCGGGTCGTCTTGCAAGACTTTACTGGGGTGCCTGCAGTCGTTGATCTGGCTGCCATGCGGGATGCGATGGTCGCTTTAGGCGGTGCCGCAGAAGACATCAATCCTGAGATCCCCGTCACACTCGTCGTCGACCACTCTGTGCAAGTCGATCAAGCCGGTACGCCTGGGGCGATCGCTTTTAATACGGAGCGGGAATTTGAACGCAACGCAGAACGCTATCAATTCTTGAAATGGGCACAAGGTTCTTTCGACAATTTCGAAGTCGTTCCGCCTGAAACAGGGATCATTCATCAAGTCAACATCGAATCATTGTCTGATGTGATCTTGCAAAAAACATACGAAGACCAACATCTGCTGTTTCCTGATACATTGCAAGGAACCGATTCTCACACCACGATGATCAACGGTTTGGGGGTCCTCGGTTGGGGGGTTGGCGGTATTGAAGCGGAAGCTGCGATTCTTGGCGAACCTTCTTTCTTTCCTACACCTGAAGTCATCGGGGTGAAATTTATCAACGAGATGCCTGCAGGTACCACAGCTACCGATTTAGCACTAAAAGTAACCGAAGTGCTGCGGATCGAAAAAGTGGTCGGAAAATTTGTCGAATACTTTGGCCCGGGCTATGGTCATTTGAGCTTAGCCGATCGGGCGACATTAGCGAACATGGCCCCTGAATATGGTGCCACTTGCGGTTTTTGTCCGATCGATCAAGAGACCTTGAACTACTTGGCAACGACCGGGCGCTCCAGCGAGTTGATCGAACTCGTTACCGCTTACGCCAAAGCCAACCATTTCTTTTATGATGAAACGACCGTGCCGACCTATACTAAGACGATCACCATTGATCTAGCAGAAGTTCAGCCGGCATTAGCGGGCCCCAAACGCCCGCAAGATCGGATTTTGCTTCCAGCAGTCCGTCAGGATTTTGAACAATCAGTCACGGCTGCCGTCGGTCCCAAGGGCTTTGGTCTTTCAGAGGACGAATGGCAAAAAGCAGCCAGCGTTACCTGGCCAGATGCTGCACCTGACAAATTAGTGACCGGCGATATCGTCTTGGCGGCGATCACTAGCTGTACGAATACGAGCAATCCCTTCGTCATGCTCTCGGCAGGCTTATTGGCTAAAAAAGCCATTGAAAAAGGTCTGACCGTCTCTCGTACGGTCAAAACCTCCCTTGCACCTGGCTCCCAGATCGTGACCACCTATTTGCAAAACAGTGGTTTGCTGCCGTATTTAGAGCAACTCGGCTTTTATTTGGTGGGTTACGGTTGTACCACCTGTATCGGAAATTCAGGTCCTTTAGAAGCGCAGGTCGCTGAAGCAATTGAGGCAGAAAATCTACTGGTGGCATCGGTTCTATCAGGCAATCGAAATTTTGAAGGAAGAATCCATCCACAGATCAAAGCCAATTATTTGGCTTCACCGCCATTAGTTGTTGCCTATGCCATCGCTGGCAGCATTCGCAAAGATCTCACAAAAGAACCGTTAGCTATCGTCAATGACGAGCCGGTGTATTTGTCTGATATTTGGCCTAGCAATGAAGAAGTCAATGCTTACGTTCAAGAGTACGTCGGACCAGAAGCATTTCGCGCTGCCTATGAGCATCTTTTTGATGCCAATGAACGCTGGAATACGATCGAAACCACCACGAGCGCATGTTATGAATGGGAGGAGCAATCCACTTACATCGCTCATCCGCCCTACTTTGAAACATTGACCAAAGAGTTGCCTAAACCAGATGTCTTAGCTGATCTGAAAGTCTTGGCAAAATTGGGTGATTCCGTCACCACTGACCATATTTCTCCTGCTGGCAGCATCAGTATGGATTCTGCAGCCGGAAAATTTTTACAAGAAAAAGAAGTTCCGTATCGTGAATTCAACTCCTTTGGTTCGCGGCGCGGCAATCATCAGATTATGATGCGGGGGACTTTCGGCAACATCCGTCTGCAAAACCAGCTAGTGCCTGGCAGTACTGGCAGTGTCACGCATTATTTTCCAACTGGGGAAACCCTGTCGATATTTGACGCAGCTATGAATTACCAAAAAGCTGGTCAAAGCTGTATCATTTTAGCTGGTAAAGATTATGGCATGGGTTCTTCTCGCGACTGGGCCGCCAAAGGAACACAATTGTTAGGCGTTAAAGTCGTCTTAGCAGAAAGCTTCGAACGAATCCATCGCAGCAACTTGGTCATGATGGGGATCATTCCGCTTGAATATCTTGCTGGTGAAAGTGCCGCATCGTTTGATTTGGACGGCAGCGAAACATTCTCGATCGCTTTGCCAGAAGAGCCAGTGGTCAAGCAGCTGATCGAAGTCACTGCGCAACGGATTGACGGAGGGACTGTCTCCTTTATGACCCGCCTGCGCTTTGATGCCCCTGCAGATATTCGCTATTGGAAGCATCAAGGAATTTTACCGATGGTCATTCGAAAAAAAGCTGAATTAGGAGGAACTGCCCATGCCTAACCAAACAACCCATGAAGCAACGACGATCACCATTCCTTACATTGCAGGAGACGGCATCGGTGCCGAGATTTGGCAGGCTGCGCAACCTGTGATTGATGCCGCTGTAAATAAAGCCTATGACAATCAACGCCGCATCGAATGGCTGGAAGTTTTAGCTGGAGAAGCCGCCTTTGAACAGACGGGGGAATGGCTGCCGCAAGCAACCATCGATACGATCAAGGCTCAACAATACGCCTTAAAAGGACCGTTGACTACCCCAATTGGCGAGGGCTTTCGCTCATTGAATGTCACCTTGCGGCAAACGCTGGATCTTTACGCCTGTGTCAGACCTGTTCGCTATTTTACAGGGGTCCCTTCGCCTTTAAAGCAGCCAGAAAAAACCGATATGGTGATCTTTCGAGAAAATACTGAAGATGTTTATGCTGGCATCGAATTTGCCAAAGACGACGACGCAACGCAGCGTCTGATCCGGACACTGCAAGCAGACTTTGCTGTCAAGGCGATTCGTTTTCCTAAAACTGCCGCTATCGGCATCAAGCCGATCTCTTTAGAAGGCAGTCAGCGCTTGATCGCTGCTGCCATTGAGTATGCGATCGCTCAAAAGCGGCCCACGGTGACACTGGTGCATAAAGGCAATATCATGAAATTTACAGAAGGCGGCTTTAAAAACTGGGGCTATCAGCTTGCAGAGACCGCATACGCCGACCAGTGTTTTACAATGAATCAATACAACAAAATCAAAGCAGAAAACGGCTCAAAGGCAGCCGAAGCCGCCCTTGCCTCGGCAAAAGCGGCTGGGAAAATCGTTGTTAACGACGTGATCGCAGACAACTTTTTACAACAGATCCTTTTGTATCCAGAAAAATTCGACGTCATTGCCACTTGTAATTTGAACGGCGACTACATTTCTGATGCACTTGCTGCACAAGTCGGCGGCATCGGGATCGCCCCCGGTGCCAATATCAACTACGCTACTGGGGCAGCCATCTTTGAAGCTACCCACGGAACAGCACCGGATATC
Source organism: Enterococcus casseliflavus NBRC 100478 (assembly GCF_001544095.1). GTDB lineage: Bacteria > Bacillota > Bacilli > Lactobacillales > Enterococcaceae > Enterococcus_D > Enterococcus_D casseliflavus. The sequence goes on from NZ_BCPT01000010.1 coordinate 135,309, forward strand.
GCAGGACTTGGCAAAGCCAATCCCTGTTCACTGCTGTTGTCAGCGTGCATGCTATTAGAACATTTGAACTGGCCAGAAGCAGCCCAAATCCTAACACAAGCCATTGAACAAGCCTTGCAAAGTCAACACGTCACTGCTGACTTCGCGCAGTTGATGCCAGAAGCGGTCTGTTTAACGACACAAGCGTTTGGTGAACACCTCCTTCAGTTGATCCATTCGTAAACTCAAGCTGTGATTGTGTCGGCATTTGCCTGCTCAATCACAGCTTGATTGCGTTTTCACCTTTTGAGAAACTATACTTAGAGCATAAAAGGGGGAATTCATTTATGAGTGAATTCAACATGAGAACAATCGGTCAGCAGATCGCTGCCAAATGCAAAGAAAAAAACCTGACCCAAAGCAACTTGGCCGACCAGTTACTTGTCAGCTATCAGGCGGTCAGTAATTGGGAGCGGGGTAACTCACTGCCGGACATTGAAAAATTGCCGCAGCTAGCAGCGATTTTAGACCTATCCATCGATGAGCTGTTAGGAAAGCCAGCAGCTGCGGTGCAACATTATCAAGCGGGAACCGCACAGCCAGAAGAAATCGCCGAACTAGCTCCGCTGATCAAACCGCAAGAATTGTCAGCGTTGATTCAAGAAGAACCGTTTCAAGAAACTTCTTTAGATCTAGACTTATTGCCTAGGCTAGCACCTCATTTGACCAGCGCAGACTTGCAGCACCTGCTAAATGGTGCCGAGAATATCCCAGAAGAGGTACTGGAAGAACTCCTGCCGTTTTTGAAAAAGCCCCAAGTAGAAGAGCTCCTGAAAGGCAAGCACTATTCCATGGCTTTTTGGGAAGAGGCGGCGCCCTTTTTACCCCCCAACTTTTTGGCGGAAGAAATCAAAGGCTGGCTTGAAACTCCTGACTTCCGCTTTTCTGAGATTGAAGAACTGCTGCCCTTTTTACCTGCGCCGTATCTGGATGAACTCCTGCTGACCGCCCTGGAACAGCCAAACGTTACCGCAGCAGAACGCTTGGCTTATGATGAAATCGAAGAACTGCTGCCGTTTCTAACAGAAGCAACGATCTGCCGGCTCGTTCAAGCACTGCCCTTCTCAACAGATGAGCTGGAAGAGATCGCCCCTTTCCTCTCCTCAAAGAACTTGATTGTCCTTTTAAAAAAAGGACACTAAAAAAACAAGATTCTTCTTTACTTTTGGTAAACCACCGTTTATAATTTCGTTAACCAAATAATTTATTTTTAGGTTAACGAAATTATTATTAGAGAGAAGGATTCGATGAAATTATCATTACGTGAACAAATCCATGCCGCTTTATTTGCGATCATTATTGCTGGTCTTTCCCAACTGACGATTCCATTAGGTTTGATCCCATTGACAGGACAAACCTTTGCGATCGGGTTGGCGGTGACTTTCCTCGGCACGCGAACTGGAACGATGGCGATCATCATCTACTTGCTGTTAGGATTGATTGGTTTGCCCGTTTTCGCTGGTTTTTCCAGCGGTGTCGGTGTTTTGTTAGGACCAACTGGTGGCTATTTAGTCGGCTTCCTCTTTAATGGATTGCTTACTGGATTGATCGTAGAAAAAACAGCGTTTCGCTACACAGGAGCAGTGATCGGCAATATTGTCGGTGCGCTGGCAACTTTGTTGTTTGGTACATTATGGCTGAAATGGAGCACGGGCATGGCATGGCCGGCTGCCTTTAACGGTGGTTTTGTTCTGTTTATTATCCCTGGGATCATCAAAGCCGTTGCCGCAGCTTATCTAGGTATCTTTTTAAGAAACCGCTTGGCGCAACCATTGGCTTTACGTTAATAAAAAACACTCGCGTCATATGTAGCGATTCCCATCAGTTAGCTTTTTCGTCTAACTTCTGGAAATCGCCGCATCACGCGAGTGTTCTTTTTTATTTCTTCCCCTCTTCAATCGAGAGCTGCGGCCAAATTTTCTGCCACTGCTTCATCGCTTGGCGTTGTCGATAAACCGCAAGATACTGTTCATTTTGGGCAAAATGCGGTGTTGGACGCACCCGAAAACTGCAAATATCCTGCCAACCAAAAGGCGCCATCAATTCAAGCTTGCCTTGATTCATTCGTGCCGCTACCGCTGTGCAACGCTCTGGAAACTTCGTTAAAGCATCGAAGGTACTTGTATAAGGCGGCTCCTCGGCAAAATTGTGCTGGTGCATCAACGCTTGGTTACGAACCTCCCAAGGAAATTCGGGAAACGAGCGGCGCAGTTGCGCTTCGATCGCTGCTGTTTCTTCTATGCTTACAGTCGGATCATAAAACACGACATCAATATCGGTCAGCGGCACCTCCGCTATTTTTCCACTGAGAAACCCCCATAAATAATTCCGCAGGTACCCAGCACACAGCCAGCAATCCGACAGCTGCAGCGCTTCAATGATCGTAAGCAGTTGTCGACATTCACGATTTTTTGCAAACAAGTTCTGGATCGCTTGTCCCTTCATTGGCGTCCTCCTCTAATGGGTTCAGGCTAGTTATTTCAAGGTCCAACCACCGTCGATGGGCACGATCGCCCCCTGCAAGTAACTAGCTTGCGGACTGGCAAGAAAAAGGGTCAGTGCTGCAACTTCTTCTGGTTGCGCCCAACGCTTGACTGGCGTCTCTTCTGCTACCCATTGCGCCATTTTTCCGTCACCGGCAAAATCAGCCGCATTCATCGGCGTTTGAATCGCACCTGGCGCGATGCCCTTCACCGAGATCCCTTGATCTGCAACATCCAATGCCAACTGTTTGGTAAACCCGACGATCGCGTGTTTTGCGGTTGTATAGGCGATCCCGCCCCCACCTGCGACCATTCCAGCGATGGACGCCATATTGATGATCGTTCCGCCGCCATTGGCTTGCATCAGCGGCAAAATTTCTTTCGTTAAATAAAACATGCTGGAGACATTGGTTTGAAATATCTCCTCCCACTCCATTGACGTCGTCTCAGCGATCGTATGATAGCCGTCAAGCTTTCCTGCTGTATTTAACAAGACTGTGATACCGCCAAAGTGCGTCACACAAGCTTGGACCGCTGCAAGACAATTTTCTTTCACCGCTAAGTCACAACATGTGCCGAAAAAGCGGGGCTGGGCTAAAAGCGAATCGGGAAACGATTGGCAGTCAACACCAAATACTTGAGCGCCTTCTGCAAGAAACGCCTCTGCTTGCGCTTTGCCGATGCCTGAAGCAGCCCCTGTGACAAACACAATCGTTTTGTCATCGATCCACGCTGCCGTCATTCCACGATTTTCCAATCTTCCGCAAGAATGTCGCAAACAGTCGGTGCGAAACTCGAGAATCCCTCATCCGCTGTTTTGATCAAAAAGTAAGGGGTGACTGGGGCATTGTCGTACACTTCGCCTTCAACGAATGTCACATAAAGTTCAAAGCCGCCCCAACCTTCACGAATGATTTTTTTACCGGCTTTTAATTCTGGTAAGATTTCTTCAAATGTCATGATTTTTCTCCTTTGTGTGTTTCTTCTAATGGTTTAAATTGCTTGGAAAATCAATTACGAAAACAAGCAGAACTCGTTTGCTGCGCTAATACGGCAGCAGCGTGATCGCTTGCGCCAATTCCTCTAAAAGATGCGCCGTTTTATAGTCCTCAAATGCCTCATGATGGTTTCGCAGCAGCGTCCGAACTTTCGTTGGAGAATATGCTTCTGCTAAGTGATTTTCCAAAACGAAGCGTCGGGTCAACTGCCATTCATAATAGTAGCCGAAGGGACGGCAATAGTAGCTGGTTCCCGCAAGTTCTTTTTTCTCAAAGCGTCGATGGGTATGCCCAAAGACGACTGCCCGCACATTGGCGTACTGATCGATCACTGCGCCAAAATCAGGCGACCCCAAAAACGCATTTAGGTGGTTCCAGCGGGCGTACTTGCCGGTCTGCCGCACAATAAACGCTTCTTGGGGCACAAAATGCGTAGAAAGAAGAATTTCTTGGTCTTGCGGCAAATGGGCCAATGTTTCCGCTAAACGCTCATTGATGGCTTGGCTGATCTCCTTATCCGATCCCTTTCGTTGAATCATGCGGTCATACCAAAACAAATTTTTCAGCCGCAAGATCTCACCTTCACTGGTCAGATCAGAATATTGGTAGTCATACCAGCCATTGATTCCCAACAGCTGTGTTTTTTCTGATAAGCGATACGTCTGAAAATTAAGAAAGGCGGGATCATCGAAAGCCTCGATCTCTTGTTCCGTCAAGTCCACCATTTCATGATTGCCCCAGTGAAAGGTCGTTGGCACCTGTCGACTTTGAAAAAATGCGACCACGTCTAATAGCCGTTGTTTTTTATTCGCCACATCTCCTGCCAGATGCAGATGGGTCACCTGATTTTGCTGCAAATAATCAGCGATCAGCTGCAGATGGGGATCGAGTAATTGGTTGATATCGACGTGCAAGTCGCTAATAACCGCCAGCGTGCCCATCTCAGCGGCCCGCCGTCTGCTTTTCGATCCGTAACAATTGGACATCGTTAGCTAAGATCCCGCTATTTCCCACCAATTGCAACCGTTGATAGGTCGGTTCCACCTGCATCCGAGTCTGTTCTTCTAAATACACCTGAGCCCCTTGCTTCAACCAAATCGTGCCTAAGGGTGTCGTTAAAGGGGTGTCGTAGATCGCCAATCCTTCTTCTGGATAGCTTTGCGGCACGATGATCAGGCGAAAATGGATGTCCAAACGGCAGGTGATCTCCGTTGCAGGAAACGGACCGACGCCGTCTTCAAAATCCAAATAGAGACGATCATCTGGCTGCACATAAGGGGTTATTTTTTCAATTGCTGCTGGCTCAATGGTCAGTTCCATGACGAGAGCCCTCCTTTACATGATACGTTTTTTCCATTCCTCCAGGGTGATGCCGCGCGTGACTTCATCGATGATTTCTTCACCCGATTTGCGGGCAGCTGGGATCGTTGCTTCCAATTTCATCCCAATTTTCTCCATGACCCGTCCAGACTTGGGATTTCGGGCATCATGTCGAGCAAAAATTCGAATCAATTCGAGTGTTTCAAAACCGAAATGCAGCAATGCCATTGCCGCTTCTGGCATGATCCCTTGCCCCCAATAATCGCGACTTAATGTATAACCGAGTTCAGCGATCTCTTTTTCTGATTCTACCCGCAAATCGATGGTCCCGATCATTTTGCCTGAGTCTTTTTCTTCGATCGCAAATTTTCCTAAGGGTGCAGCAACAAAATACTCGGCAATACGCAGTTTTGTTTCTTCAACCGACCCATGTCTAGCAAAGACGAAGGTCGTCGTTTCTTCATCATTTGCATAGGCAAACATGTCCGCTGCATCTGCCAAGGAAACAGGACGCAAGAGCAGCCTCGGTGTCTCCAACCGTTGATTTTCTGCTAACAATAGCAAATGTCGTTCTTTTGTTGTCATAGGATCCCTACTTTCTGTCAATACTCTCTCACGATCGCACCCCTCTTTTGCTATTTGCTGGATATGCTATAATAAGCATAAGTAAACGCTTTGAGGAGGATACTTCAATGTCAGACGAATTAGAAAAACGCCTTGATACAGGAATGTATGGGACGCCTCGCGTCAACCCAGATGAACAGCGCAAGTATTTAGGCACGTTTCGTGAACGGTGTTATCTTAGTATGACAGTAACAGAAATGAAGAAGAAGGACAACCAGAAAACGCTCTTGAACGCCTTACCAGATTATCAAGGAGCGCTCGTGCTACTTAACGGAAAATTGCCAGAATCGATCCAGACCGATTACATCACTTTACTGACCAAACAACAGATGGAATTTCGGATCGTCTCCGATGCCCAAGATGCTGGTCCAGACAGTATCGGCTTGCTGATTGCTGGGAAAGAAGCCGTCAATGAAGACGTCATCGATATCGAAAAAAAATTCCCTGCAGCTGCCGCTCCATCGGATAAAGAGCAGGAACAACCAGAGAAAACGTCATTTTGGAAACGTCTTTTCCATTAAAAGGAGGAACTATCATGGAACAATCAACACCGCCCTACCTTTCATTAAAGAAAGAACTGCTTGATGCTTTGGATCTGCATATCGATTTGTTGAAAACGGCACCCACGATCGAATCCAGCCATCTAGATGGCGTATTGTTCATGATGCGCAGCTTGGGTTTTATGCTGGATCGCGCTCCGAAAGTACTCCTGCTGGAGGATAAGAATGAAATGAACTTTATGATGTTTCAATATTATAGCCTCCTGTCGGAACTGAAGTACAATCTGGTTTTAAACTTTCCCTACGCCTCGATTCAAGGCGTACCGTTATTGACCTTGATCCAACGTTTTCCTACCACGTATGAAAAAGAAATGAAACAATGGTGGGAAGCCCGAACGGGTCTCAAGGTGGAAGAAACAAAACAAACGATTGAGATCGCTGCTTTTGAAGGATAAGAAGATATAAGAAAGGCTCACGATACTTCCTGCAGATAAAAAGTACTGGATATAATAGATTGCTAGTGAAGCGAACCATAAAGCAGGACGATAACGTATCTCTCATGATTTCTTCAAATAAAAACCAGTCAGAGGCAGTTTCTGACTGGTTTTTATTAGTTTTAAGTTGTATTCTTCTTAATTTATATGAAACATCAAAGAATCAACTTAACTTTTTTTATTTAGTAAAAATCAACTGTAAAACCAATTGGATCTCCATTTGCATTTAGCGCTGGCCGAATAACAAAGCGTGTAAACTCTAAAAACTTCCCTTCACCCCATAAAGAATATGCACTTGCACTCGCTTCTGCACTAGTAGCTGCAAAAATGCCGCTATTGCCCAGATTGACTGGAATATTCACATCTGTTTCGCCATCGCCAGAGCCATCTTCGCCGCCATCTACATCTGTATCACCGCCACCAGAACCATCTTCGCCACCATCGGTATCTGTGTCACCGCCACCAGAGCCGTCTTCGCCACCGTCTACATCTGTATCTCCGCCACCAGAGCCATTGTCTCCACCATCGGTATCTGTATCTCCGCCACCAGAGCCGTCTTCGCCGCCATCGGTATCTGTGTCACCGCCACCAGAACCGTTTTCACCGCCATCTACATCTGTATCTCCGCCACCGGAACCGTTATCTCCGCCGTCTACATCTTTGTCGTCTTCGTCTTTATTAAATACAACAAATTCAATATAGATATAATCACCTACAAAATGAACTTCATGCCCCTTAACTACTTCTGGATAATTTTCATGCTTCCAAGCAGTAGCTTCCTCGTTACTTAGGAATGGTCCGACACGTAGACGAGTATAATATGAATTCTCATAGACAACTTCAACTACAATTTCACGGTCAGTCGCGCCTCCATTATCAGGTGTCGGAATATTGAACTCAATATAGATATAGTTTCCTTCTAGATAGATTTGTAGGTCTGAAACTAAGCCAACATAGTTTTCAAGCAGCCATGCCGCCACTTCATCGGTAGTTAAGAATGGTCCGACACGGAGGCGTGTAATTTCTTCATTTTCTGCAACGACTGTCACTTCAAACTCTCGATCAGCTGGTGGATTAGTGGAACCATTATCTCCACCTGAACCATTATCCGTTGCTGGTGGTGTTGGCTTTGTGGAGTCCTCTCCTGATCCATTATCTGTTGCAGGTGGCGTTGGTTTTGTTGATCCGTCTCCTGATCCGTTATCTGTTGCTGGAGGTGTCGGTTTTGTAGAGACATTTGATCCATTATTACTGTTTCCAGGATTTGTATTGCTTCCTCCCCCAATTGGTTTGGTCGGATCAATTTTGTCAGTATCTTGAATCACTGCTTGACTAATCGTATTACCCTCTGCATCCTTTAGAGAAACCACATTTCCATCAAACACTAATTTGTTGCCAGCATAAATCAAGTCAATATTGTAAATATTATTCCATTGTGCTAGACGTTCGATCGTAATATTTGTCGCTTTACTGATGGCGCTAAGTGTATCACCCCAAACAATCGTATATTCATTCCCAGTAATATCAGCTTTGATTTGTTCGGGTGTTCTGGCAACCCATACGCTTGCGGAAATAGGGGATGCTGTTTCTTCTGATGCTGAAACTTGATTTGATAACGCACCAGCCGTAAAAATTGTTGCTAGTAATGCCAACGTTTTAACAATCTTACCATTAAATTTTTTCATTCCGTACTCTCCTTTTTTGTAATGCTATTATATTCAACTTATTACACACCATAACCTGATTAAAATTTCAGGATGGATCTGTATAATAAATTTAGTATACTTATCTACTCAGAAGGGCTCTTGTGAATCATAGCCCGTTGAAAGACAGAAAAGAGCGGCTAAAGAAAAAGTGATTCCTCGGTTAGAAGCACTAAAACCATTGATTTAAGCCTACGAAAAAAGCCTGCACACTGAATGAAGAACCGACAAAGCACTGTCAAACATTCGCAGGGATCGGAAAAAATCATCCATATCCTTTGTGTACCTATAAGATGCTGCCAAAGGACCGTTCCACAAATTCTTAAAGCAATGCGCCTATGTTTAGGAGTCACCCATCGAACCACAATCAGTTTCGGCTATAATACCTGCCTTACTTCCAAATAACTTGAACATTGAGTATCGATTCAACTCCGTTTCCGATGATGAACTTTCATTTTTGATTCAATTGAAAACAATCTTTGCACTTCTTTTGTCAATAACAAAGATAAGAGAACCCGTCTGCCTTTGCCGCTTTTTTGATGCCAACCATTTTGTTATATGTAAAAGCATAGTTGAAAGACAATATCTATGTTCATATCTTTTTTATACATGCTGACCTAATTTAGCGGCTCTTCAAAAAACGATAGTTATTTAATCGTGTATAAAAAAACTAGAACTTCCTCTCTTTAGATTACCAAAAACACAATTATTTTTCCAGTATTCATATTAAAATAAATATTTTTTATAAATAAAGACAAAAAACGAGGGAATTAACTATTGTGTTAACTATCAGATCAGGAATCAAACAACGATAT
>NZ_BCPT01000011.1 GCF_001544095.1 Enterococcus casseliflavus NBRC 100478
ACTAAGAGGACTCTTTTTATTTTGATGCTTTCCAATCAACAGGCAACAGCTCTTCTAGCGTCATGATTTTTCCTGCTGCGATCATGACCTGCGTGTTATGGTTGGCAGGATCCAGCTGGCTGATGAATTCACGGCAACGACCACAAGGTGGGATCGGCTCACCTGCCGAATTGATTGCAACCATCAGTAACACCCGCTACTGACCATCGGTGATCATTTGCGCAGCCGCAGCCTGTTCGGCGCAAAAACCCATAGAACAGCTGGTATCGATACAGATCCCTGTATAAATCTGTCCATCTGCAGTAGCCAGAGCTGCCGCGACACTCCCTGCTTCTGCAAATTGAGAGAGCTGTCTGAATCCCAGTTTTTGTTTCGCGGCATCGATCAGCAACTGAAACTCCATTTTTCTTCCTCCAATAATAAGCTGGTTCATGGTTAAATGAACCGTTTAAGCACCCGCCATGATTTTCGTCAATAGCTCAGGATCAAAGGTCTTTTCCCGCAGCATCGCGATTTCATAGCCATAAGGGGCTTTTTTATTCTTTTTGTCTTCGCCGACATAGGGTGTTTCCAAAATTTTCGGTAACGCTGATAATTGCTCATGATGAACGATCTTATTCAAGGCTTCGAAGCCGATTGTGCCAAAACCAATATTCGCATGTCGGTCTTTGTGGCTGCCCTGTGGATTTTTTGAATCATTGACATGGATGACCTTCAAGCGATCCAACCCGATGATTTTGTCAAACTCGTTTAACACGCCGTCAAAGTCTTCTTTGACATTGTAGCCAGCATCGTTCGTGTGACAAGTATCTAGTGTAACGGATAATTTTTCATTTAAGGTGACACCATCGATAATTGCTGCCAATTCTTCAAAGCTGCGACCAATCTCGGTGCCTTTACCTGCCATTGTTTCTAATGCGATCTGGGCAGTTTGATTTTTTTCAAGGACCTCGTTCAAGCCTTTAATGATCTGCTTGATCCCAGCTTCTGGTCCTGCACCGACATGGGCACCGGGGTGCAATGTGATTTGAGTTGCACCTAAAGCTTGGGCTCGTTGGATTTCTTCTTGTAAGAACGAAACAGCAAAGCCAAAGTTTTCTGGTTTGATGGTATTGCCTAAATTAATGATGTAAGGGGCATGGACGACGATATTCGAAATTCCTTTTTCCGTCATAAAATCTTGTCCATCTGCGATCTGCATCTCTTCGATCGGTTTGCGCCGCGTGTTTTGCGGAGCTCCGGTATAGATCATAAACGTAGTAGCTTGATAGCTAGCTGCCTCTTCTGCTGCTCCTAAAAGCATTTTTTTGCCGCTCATTGAAACGTGTGAACCAATCAACATTTTTGTTTTCCTCCTAAATCTAGTCTTCTCTATTATCGATAAAAGCGCCTTGTAAAGCGATTATTTTGCTCATTGCCGTATTTTTTTATCAAGCGAGTCCAAATAACATCAGGACACCCGTCATTAGCGGCATACTTATCAAAAAGCTAATGGAAGAAACGAACCCCACTGCTTCTTCCTCCATTCCAGCAATCACGGAATTAATGACACCGAATAAAGGAATTGGAGCAAACACTAACAAACAAAGAACTGGCTTTAATAAAACTGGGATTGGTAAAACATAGAAAGCTGCGAACAGCACGAATGCCAGTCCGTACCGCAAGCTTAAAATTTTGATCACTGTTTGGGTGGTGTGCTTCGGTAAGCGGAAATCCAAAAATAAGCCAATCATAAACATGGACAAAAACGTATTTGCGATCCCGATTGGTTGGACAAGCGCCAATGCCGCTTCGGGAATCCTCCAATCCGCACTGCGGATAATCAGCATCACTAGATAAATAGTAAACGTTGGCGAACGCAGGAGATTCAAAAAGATTTTCCCTGGTTCAAACGTCGTCCGCTTTCCAATCAAGAATTCGATGAAAATCGTCGTTCCCCCTGCCAACATGATACTGTTCCCCATATCAAACAGCGAAATCAGCGGAATCCCTAAAGGATAAAAGCTTTGGGCAAAAGGAATCGCAAAATTGCCGATATTAAAGCCTGAACCGCAGTACATCGCAAACTGCTGCAGCGTGTTCGATTCTTTTTTGGTCAAGAAAAATGCGAAGAGGATCTGGACGATCGTAATGATCAACGCAATCACAATCAAACTAAGCGCACTGACTTGTACTTGCATTGAAGCTAAATTCAAAATGATTGCTGCCGGTAACGTCACATTCAAAATAATTTTGGATAAGATCGAGCCATCCGCTTTTGAAAGGACATTTAGCCGCTTAAGAAAATACCCTAAGAAGATCATGGCAAATAAACCGGCGGCATTCAACACTATATTTCCCATTCCAACAAAAACCCTTCCTCTACAAAAATTTGAAAAAAGCGAACCAACAAGGCGGTTCGCTTTTTGCGATTAAAATGTTAATAAGAAATATTTTTTCTTGCCACGACGAATCACGACGTATTTTCCACCGATCCGATCACTTGCTTGGAGCTCGTACGTTAGGTCTTGGACGCGTTCCCCATTGATGTAGATGGCACCATTTTGAACGTCTTCTCTTGCTTGACGTTTTGATGGTTCGATTTTAGCAGTCGTCAACACTTCAACGATGTTCAAAGAATCATCTGCTGTTACCTGATGGCTTGGCACCCCTTTGAAGCCTTGTTCGATCTCTTCAGCGTTCAATTCTTTGATATTGCCACTGAATAAACTTGCTGAGATGCGTAAGGCTTGTTCATAAGCCTCTGCCCCATGAACCAAAGTAGTGACTTCTTTTGCCAAAGCTTTTTGTGCTGCTCGAGATTCTGGTGCAGCGTTAAACTCTGCTTCGATCGCAGCGATTTCTTCTAATGATAAGAAGGTGAAATATTTCAAGAATTTGACTGCATCACGATCATCCGTATTGATCCAGAATTGGTAGAACTCGTAAGGCGTCGTTTTCTTGGCATCTAGCCAAACCGCATTGCCTTCTGTTTTCCCAAATTTCGTTCCATCTGCTTTTGTGATCAATGGCATAGTCAAACCGAACCCTTGGACTTCACGCTCACGACGTAACAATTCGATCCCAGAGGTGATATTCCCCCATTGATCGCTACCGCCTAATTGCAACAAGCAACCGTGGTTGTCGTAAAGATTCAAAAAGTCATAGGCTTGTAATAGCTGGTATGCAAATTCCGTGTAGGAGATCCCAGTTTCGATCCGACGTTTGACACTTTCTTTGCTCATCATGTAATTGATCGTAAAGTTTTTCCCAGTGTCACGCAAGAAATCAATCAGTTTCAATTCCCCTAGCCACTCATAGTTATTGGCAATGATGGCAGGATTTTCTTGGTCATCAAAATCAATGAAGCGAGATAATTGGCTCTTGATACTTTGTGACCATTCTAGAACGGTATCTAGTGTGTTTAATTGACGTTCTTGATCTTTAAAGGATGGGTCACCGATCATTCCTGTACCGCCACCTACTAATGCGATCGGCACATGTCCGTTTTGTTGGAAACGGCGCAACATCAAAATAGGCAATAAATGACCAATATGCAGGCTATCTGCGGTAGGATCAAAGCCGATATATAGTTTCACAGACTCTTCATTTAATTGTTTGGTCAAGGCTGCTTCGTCTGTGGTCTGATGAACTAATCCGCGTTGCTTTAGCTCTTCAAAAAAGTCTGTACTCATTCTTTCTCCTCCTAATAATTGCTTCATTGTTCATCTTAACTGAAAAAGAGGTCAATGAAAAGTCTTTCTCTCAAAGTCCTTTACCAAAAAAGAAACTTTTAGGCAAATCCGTTCATTTTCCTTTATTATCGCTGGTTCAATACAAACACCAACTGACATTTTCTCCCACACTTCTTTCGATAACAGATAGGGTGCTACCCAAGCGCCTTGTTTTTTGCTATAATTACACGGAATCTATTCTAATTTATTGAGGTGACTCTTTTTGTCCCAGAAAACGAAAAATCAAAAGAATACAGAAAACAAAAATAGAGGCTGGTTCTATTTCAACATCAGTCTTAGGGTTTTACATGCCTTGTTCTTAGTTGCTATTTCTTTGCTGGTGCTAGGCGGTTCTTTAGCCTTAGGGATCGGTGCCGGCTACTTTGCTTTTCTTGTGGAAGATACCGCAGCTCCTTCTAAAGATGAGTTACAAAAAGAATTGACCGACATCACAGAGACTTCTCAACTCGCATACGCTGATGGCAGCAAAATCGCAACGATTCGCTCGGATCTAATGCGAACATCGGTTAATTCCGATCAAATTTCAGATTATTTGAAAAAAGCGATCATCGCAACAGAGGACGAATATTTTAATATTCATAATGGGGTCGTACCAAAAGCAGTCGTGCGGGCATTATTATCAGAAGCGACAGGCATTGGCGGCAGCGGGGGTTCCACTTTGACCCAGCAGCTGGTAAAACAACAAATCCTTTCCAGTGAAACGACCTTCAAACGCAAAGCCAATGAGATTTTATTAGCCATGGAAGTGGAGAAATTTTTCGATAAAGATGAGATCGTCACCATGTATCTAAACATCTCCCCTTTCGGTCGGAACAATAAAGGGCAAAATATCGCAGGTGTGCAAGAAGCGGCGCAAGGAATTTTTGGCGTCAACGCAGCTGACCTATCTTTACCACAAGCAGCCTTTATTGCGGGTCTGCCACAAAGCCCGATCGTCTACAGCCCTTATACAAATACGGGTGAGATCAAGGAAAACTTGACCGCTGGCTTAGAACGGAAAGACTTCGTGCTCTTCAGTATGTATCGTAACCACGATATTACGAAAGAGGAATACGAAGAGGCGCTTAATTATGACTTGAAGCAAGACTTCAAAAAACAAGAAGCCATTGAACAAACGGATCAAAGCTTCCTTTATTACACTGTGTTAAATGAAGCAAAAGACATTATTGCCAAACAGCTGGCAGATGAAGATGATGTCAGTGACGAAGAATACGCCAAAGAGGAAACCTATCAAAAATACTTCGAATTGGCGCAGCAAAAACTTGTTAATGGTGGCTATACCGTCACATCAACGATCGATAAAGATATTTATAATGCGATGCAAGATGCCGTCGACAAATACGGCTATATGCTAGACAACTGGGGTGACTCCACCATCGAAGTCGGCAATGTCATGATGGACAACGCCACTGGGAAAGTACTAGGCTTTATTGGCGGTCGTAACTATGCTGACAATCAATTCAACCATGCCTTTGATGCCAAACGCCAAGCTGGTTCAAGTATCAAACCCATGCTGGTTTACGGACCGGCAATCGAAAGTGGCTTGATGGGCTCTGAATCAATGGTTTCTGATTATGCTGCAAAATGGCGAACAGGAGAAAACGCCGGTGAGCCGATCGTCAATGCCACAAACCGTGGAACCAATACTTTTATGTCGATTCGTGAATCATTGGAGGTTTCCAGTAATATCGCAGCGACAAATATTTTCCAAGATCTTTGGGAAAAAGAAGGCGATCATTTTTATGCCTACACAAATTATTTAAGCAAAATGGGCTATCCCGAAGACAATAGCTGGGCGTATGAATCAGCGCCATTAGGGGTTACAGATGTCACAGTCTTGAATCAAACGAATGGCTTCCAAACATTTGCCAATAATGGTGTTTATCAGCAAGGCTATATCATCGAATCAATCAAAGACAATGAAGGCGAAGTGCTTTACCAGCATGAAGCCAAACCTGTCCAAGTCTTTTCAGAAGCGACGGCTTCCATCATGACCGACATGATGCGTAGTGTCATCGATGAGCAAAAAACCAGTTCCTTTAAATCGGTTATCAGCGGATTGGATTGGAACCTCGGAAATGCCGATTGGGTCGGAAAAACTGGTTCCACCAACAACTGGTCGGACTCTTGGCTAGTCGTCTCCACCCCATCGATCACCATCAGCAGCTGGTCAGGTCGAGATGACAATAAAGGGACCGATAGCGCTGCAGGAACTCGGACAGCTAACTATATGGCTTACTTGATCAATCGTATTTATCAAACAAACCAAGAAGTCTTTGGTGTGAATCAGAAGTTTGAACTTTCTAGTGATGTCAAAAAAGCTCAAGTTTCCAAGTTTACTGGTACCCAACCAGGAGGAACCGTGCGAGTCGATAATCGAACCTATACGAATCCAAGCAGTACCGTTACTTCGTATTGGGCCACTGGCGGACCAGATACGGTCGATTTCAAATTTGGACTCGGTGGTTCAGATACAAACTATGCTGACTATTGGAAAAAAGCATCTTCTAGCCGTTCAACCAATCGTTCGTCGAATACATCATCGAATAACGGATCCAACAATGTTACACCTACGGCAAATGATGAAGATGACGATGAGGAACAGCAAGACAATAATCAACAAAATACCAACAATAATGATGACTGATCAGCCTTGTGCTGATCAGTTTTTTTATGCAAAAAAAAAGTGTGAGGAGAAAATCCATAGATTTTCTCCTCACACGAACGATCGTTGAAGCAAAAAGTGGAACAACAAGGCGTTGTTCCACTGATCGTTTGATCAAATCGCTGCTTATTTCGTAGAACTTTTTTCTGAAATACCGTAAGGCAAGACGATCGTTTTTTGTTCTACATCTTCTTTGTTCATCATTTTTGTCAATAGACGCATCGCAACGGCACCCATATCATACAATGGTTGCGTCACACTTGATAAGCGTGGACGAGCGGCTTCAGCCAATAATGAATTGTTGCTGGTGATGATCTCGAAATCTTCAGGAACTTTAACACCTTTGTCTAACAAACCATCTAAGACGCCGATGGCTAACTCATCGTCTGTGACATAAGCTGCTGTCGCACCACTGTTGATGATGCGATCAACTAAGGCTAAGCCTTCTTTAAAGCTGTATGGTGATTCAAAGATCAACCCTTCAGAATATTCAAGGTTGTTTTCTTTCAAGGCTTCTTTATAGCCTTTCAAGCGGTTTTGGCCATTGATTGGATCGATCAAAGCACCGCTGACAAAAGCGATTTTTTGATTGTTTTTCGCCAATAATGAAACAGCATCTTTGGCAGCTGCTGTGTAATCGATATTGACACTTCCTACTTGTTCATCAGGATCGATCGAACCAGCTAAAACGACTGGTGTTTTTGAGCGAGAGAATTCCCCGCGAATTTCATCCGTGATGCGATGACCCATGAAGATAACGCCGTCCACTTGTTTTGCTAACAAGTTGTTCAAAACGTTGACTTCTTTCATAGTATCGCCATCAGAGTTGGCTAAGATGATATTGTATTTATACATGGTCGCTACATCATCGATCCCACGAGCAAGTGATGAGAAGAACATATTGCTGACATCAGGAATGATGACACCAACAGTCGTGGTCTTTTTACTTGCTAACCCTCGAGCAACTGCGTTTGGACGATAATCCAAGCGGTCGATCACTTCCAGCACTTTCTTACGAGTTGCTGGTTTTACATTTGGATTTCCGTTGACTACCCGTGAAACAGTTGCCATCGATACATTCGCTTCCCGTGCAACATCATAAATCGTAATTGTTTGTTTTTCCATGATATATCTCCCTTATTCTATTTTCAGAAAATCTTATTTACATTTCTTTGTTAGGATAGCAAATTTTTTCCGTATTTGCAACCGTTTTAATTTTGTTTTCATGAAAACTTAGCAATTTCCTACTTTCCCCGCCCCTATTCTCTTCGAAAGCATGATAAAATAGAAAAAGAATACTTGAAAGAAGGTTTTTTCAAATGAATGATAAAAAAATCAATGAGTTAAATGGCTGGTTGAAAACCAATGGCGCAGATGTTGCCTATATTTCTAATCCAGCAACGATCGCTTATTTTTCAGGTTTTAAAAGTGAACCTCATGAACGGGTCCTTGCTTTGGTTGTCGCACCTGGAAAAGATCCCTTTCTTTTCACACCAGCTCTGGAAGTAGAAGAAGCAAAAAATAGCGGCTGGCCTTTTGACATTATCGGTTATCTCGATAGCGAAGACCCTTGGGCGAAAATCTGTCAGGAATTGACCTCTCGTTACCAAGTTTCTTCCTTGGCACTAGAAAAAAATGACCTTTCCGTCGAGCGCTATGAAGCATTGAAACGGTTTTTGCCACAGACCGATTTTTCTTTAGATGTGACTCCGGTCATTCAAAAAATGCAGTTAACTAAAACGGCTGCTGAGATCGACACCTTGCTAGAAGCTGGCAACTGGGCAGATGTTGCTTTTGAGATTGGGTTTGCTGCCATCAAAGAAGGCGTCAGCGAAATGGCAATCGTGGCAGAAATTGAGTACGAGTTGAAAAAACGTGGGGTTTCCCATATGTCCTTCGATACGACCGTATTAGCTGGTGCCAATGCAGCAAGTCCTCATGGCGTACCTGGTGACCGCAAAGTGACTGCCAATGAACTCGTCTTGTTTGACCTAGGGGTCGTTTGGAAAGAATACTGCAGTGATGCAACCAGAACGGTTGCCTATAAAGAACCGACTGCCTTACAAAGAAAAATTTATGACATCGTTCTTGAAGCTGAACTAGCAGCGCAAGCAGCGGTCAAACCTGGGATTACCGCTGGAGAATTAGACAAGATTGCTCGTGATGTGATTACTGGCTACGGCTACGGCGACTACTTTAACCATCGTCTAGGTCACGGCATCGGGACCACGGTTCATGAGTTCCCCTCTTTGATCACTGGCAATGATTTAGTGATTGAAGAAGGCATGTGCTTCTCTATCGAACCGGGCATTTATTTACCAGATCAGGTCGGTGTCCGCATTGAAGACTGTGTGTATGTCACAGCAGATGGCTGTGTACCTTTTACCAAAACAGCAAAAGAATTGTTGGTTTTATCTTGATTTTCTAATAAAACGGCACAACATGTTGGAATTACATGAAAAGGAGTGTTCTTATGAGTAAAAAAGTGTTGGTTTTAGGCGGCACGCGTTTTTTCGGTAAATATTTGGTCCAATCACTAATTGATCAAGGATTGGACGTGACGATCGCTACTCGAGGGAACACGAAAGATTCCTTTGGCGATCAAGTCAACAGAATCATCTTCGATCGTATGGAGGAAGAAAGTATCAAAACGGCATTAACAAAAGAAACCTATGATGTCATTTACGACAATATTGCTTATACTTCCAACGACATTGAGATTCTACTGCGTCATGTCACACCGAAGCGCTACATCGTTACTAGCTCAATGTCTGCGTATCATGAATTACACTTCGATTTGAGTGAAGCGGATTTTGACCCTGCTAAAGAACCCTTCAGACTGGTCAGCTCTGAGGAGGTCGATTATGCACAAGGCAAGCGAACCGTGGAAGAGATCCTGACCCAAAAATACAGTCAGATCCCATCCGTTTTTGTCCGCTTTCCTTATGTGATCGGTGCAGATGATTACACAAAACGTTTTACCTTTTACATTGACCATCTGATAAAGCAAAAGCCAATGGCTGTCGATAATCTAACGCATCAAATGGGCTTTGTGGATGCCCAAGAGGCTGGTGAATTTTTAGCGTTTCTAGGTACTAGCTCATTCACAGGACCCATCAATGGTGCGTCAAAAGGTACGATTTCTTTAGAAGAAGTGCTGCAATACGTATCGAAAAAAACCGGTCTTTCCCCGCTCTTTTCAGAAACAGGCGATCAAGGCTCTTACAATGGTACACCTGCTTATTCGATCAATGTGGAGCTCGCTGAGGAAATTGGTTTTTCATTCAGTCACCTGCAGGATTGGATCTACCAACTTTGCGATTGGGAAATCGCCCAAGCATCAAACGAATAACTACTGAAATCACAAAAAAACGTTCGCCGATTTAATTGGCGAACGTTTTTATCTTTTAAAGCAATCAAGTTTTATCCTTACTTATGCTTCTGGGTTGTTTTTTTCTAATGTGTCTTTTAATTCTTCTTTGGCATCTTCCAAGTCAGCTTTAGCTTCTTTTGTTTCTGCTTTCGCTGTTTTTTTGGCATCATCCGCTGCTTTTCCAGCTTCTTTTTTCAAATCAGCTGCGGCTGCTTGACCGTCTTTTTTGGCTTCTTCAACTACAGGTTTTGCTTCTTGTGCCCCTTCTTTGACGGTTTGTTTCATATCCGCTGCAGAAGATTTTGCATCAATAATGATATCTTGGACTGTATCATCTGCATCTTCTTTGGCATCTTTCGCTGTTTCTTTCACATCGCTCGCTGATTTTTTGAAGCGTTCTGATAGATCACCTGCTTGTTTCTTTAACTCTTCAACGGTTTCTTCGGATGAACCAGCTGCTGTTTCTTTTAAGTCATCGACTTTCGCTGTTAAAGAACCGGTAAAGTCAGATGCTTGCTCGCTTAGTTTTGCCGCTTTATCTTTAGCAATATCGACAAGATCCGTACTTCTTTCTTTGGCTAAATCACCATAATCAGATGCTTTATCTAATAAATCGTCTGCTTGTTTTGCTAATTTATTTCTTAATGTTTTACCAGATTCTGGCGCCAACAAAAGTGCTGCTGCTGCTGCCGCTGTTCCTCCGATGATTGCTCCTAATAAAAATCCGCCTTTTTTACTCATTGAAAGTCCTCCTTTTATTTTTGGTTATTTTTGTCTTTGAAAAATTTCATGGCTGTTTGACCGACTTTTCCAGCTACCGTTGCTTTGGCAGTGGTCCGGCCAAGACTACCCACGCGCGTAATTAAATTTTTTCCAGAAACATTTAGTTCTGAAACACTGGTACTTAGATCTGCAACTGCTGTGAACAAAGGATCGATGGTTGCGACTTTTCCGTTCACATCTTGTAAAAGCTCATTCGTTTTTACCAATAGACCTTCAACCTCTTTTGAGAGAATATCAACGTCTTTGGTAATGACACGGATGGTTGTGTTTGCTTCTTCGACCGTTTTGTCTACTTTGGTCATTGTCTTGCTGACTTGCATCAACAAACGAACGACGAAAATGACCAATACGACAAATGCAATCGCAGCAATCAATGCAGCTAGTTCTCCTCCTGACATAGAATGGCTCCTTTCCCCATTTACTTATATTAAGAATAGCATTTCACTGCACTTTCTACAAATAAAAGACTGCATTTTTAAGAAAATTATCCGCTTTCAACGAGAAATAATAAAAAAACAAAGCAATTTCATCAGAAATCGCCTTGTTTAGGAGTTTTTGTTATTTTTTTGACGCTTTCGGTGCTTCTTTGACTTCTTTTTGAGCCGGAGCTAGTTCTTTTCCTAACTCGATCAAATACTCTTTCAAGCTGTCTTTGACTTCAGGGTGCACTAGACCATACTCGATACTTGTTTTTAAGAAACCGAATTTGTCTCCAACATCGTAACGCTTGCCGGTAAATTGATGAGCAAAGACGCGTTGAGTTTTGTTTAATGTGTCGATGGCATCCGTCAATTGGATCTCACCACCAGCACCTGGTTCTTGATTGGCTAAAATATCAAAAATTTCAGGGGTCAGCAAGTAGCGGCCAATAATTGCTAAATCACTTGGCGCATTTTCTGGCGCTGGTTTTTCAACAAAGTTTTTGACATTGAACAAGCCTTTTTCAACTTCCATACCAGGATCAATGATCCCGTATTTTGATGTATCTTCATGAGGAACATCCATGACAGCGATCGTTGATGCATGCGTTTTTTCATAATTATCGATCAACTGTTTCGTCAACGGTACTTGATCTTCCATCAAGTCATCACCTAGCATAACTACAAACGGTTCATTTCCGACAAATGCCCGAGCCTGTAATACGGCATGACCTAATCCTTTTGGATGAGATTGGCGAATGAAGTGAAGATTTACGTCAGTTGTTTCTTCCACTAATTTCAAAAGCTCCGTCTTGCCTTTTTCTTTTAGATTCATCTCTAATTCTAAATTGGCATCGAAATGGTCTTCGATTGGACGCTTTGCTTTCCCTGTGACGATCAAAATATCTTCGATCCCTGATTGTAAAGCTTCTTCCACGATAAACTGGATCGTTGGTTTGTCAACGATCGGCAACATTTCTTTTGCCATTGCCTTTGTAGCTGGTAAAAATCGGGTACCTAGACCAGCTGCTGGGATAACTGCTTTTTTAACATTCATGTGACTCGCTCCTTTAATCATAATGATTGATCTACCGAAAATTCGTTTTCTTCTTTGCCGTCTCGCAGCATAATATCTTTAGCTGCTTGCTTGATGTCTTTGCCTTCATACAAGACCGAATAAATCGTTTCTGTGATTGGCATTTCCACCGACAAAGCTTCTGCTAATTCGCGGGCAGCTTTTGTGGTTGAAACTCCTTCAACGATCATCCCCATATTGTCTAATACTTCATCTAAGCTATGGCCTTTTCCTAATAGGTTTCCTGCACGCCAATTCCGCGAATGGACACTGGTACAAGTGACGATCAAATCGCCAACCCCACTCAATCCGATAAAGGTTAAAGGATTGGCACCCATTGCCACACCAAGACGACTGATTTCCGCTAACCCACGGGTCATGATCGCAGCCTTCGCATCATCCCCAAAGCCCAGTCCTGCGATAGCACCGGCACCAATGGCGATGATGTTCTTCAAAGCGGCGCCAGTTTCGACACCGATCACATCGTTATTCGTGTAGATTCTAAAGTAATCATTCATAAATAGCTCTTGTACATACTTAGCAGCCGCTTCATTTTCTGAAGCTGCCGTGATCGTCGTGATATCATGGACAGCGACTTCTTCAGCATGAGATGGTCCTGACAAAACAACGATTTCTTGCCGTTTATCAGCTGGGATCTCTTCGGCAAGTACTTCTGAGATTCGTTTATGACTGCCTTGTTCTAACCCTTTTGAGGCATGGATAATGACTGGCTTGCAAGTTGTTTTCTTAGTGAATTCTTGTGCCACGGCACGAATCGCTTTGGTTGGTACGACAAACAAGACGGCATCTGCCCCTTGGATCGCCTCTTCTAAATCTTTACAACCTAGAATATTTTCAGGAAGCTTCAGATCTGGCAAATAATGCCGATTCGTATGATACGTATTGATTTCATCGATTTGGGCGGGATTGTTCCCCCAAATAGTCACTTCATGTCCATTTTCAGACAAGACTTGTGCCAAAGCAGTCCCCCATGATCCGGGACCTAAGACGGCGATTTTCTGTTTCACTATGGAAACCTCCTCTATCCTTTTCGCAAATTCATGCACTTCATCATTTTACCATAATTTCGATAAAATAACTGTTTAGATAATCGCTTGGTTCTTACCAAAGCTGCGGTTGTAATCCTTTAACGCTTGTTTTTTCCTGCGCCAGATCATTAAAGCGATCGCTCCGAAGAACAATAAAGCGGAAAGTGCCTGTGACACACGGATTCCACCAAATAAGTATAAACTATCGGTACGCATTCCTTCAATAAAGAAGCGCCCGAATCCATACCAAATCAAGTAGCTCAAGAAGACTTCGCCTTCTTTTAATAACCCAGTTTTCTTACGCAAGAAGATCAAAACGATAAATCCAATCACGTTCCAAACCGATTCATAAAGAAAAGTCGGCTGCCGATACGCTTCATCAATATACATATTATCGATAATAAATTTCGGTATATACAAACTTTCTAAGAAGGAGCGGCTGACTTCAGCGCCAAATGCTTCATGGTTCATAAAGTTGCCCCAACGCCCGATGCCTTGTGCCAATAAGACACTTGGTGCGGCGATGTCTAAGAAGGTCCAGGGAGAAATAAAATTTCGTTGGCAGAAAAAGTATAGCCAGATCCCCCCGGCGATCAGTGCGCCGTAGATCGCGATCCCACCAGAGCGAATATTGAAAATTTGACTTGGGTCATCAATGTAGTATTGCAAGTCAAACAGAATATAATAAAGCCGCGCACCAATGATCGCTACTGGCAATCCAATTAACATAAAATCAGTCACATCATCTGGCTTGAGCCCGACACGAACCGCCTCTCTCGTGCTTAACCACATAGCAATGATCACGCCTGATACGATAATGATCGCATACCAATAAATCGGCAAACCAAATAGTTCAAATGCGACTCGATTTACTAAACCTAACATCTATCTTATCCTCTCTAGTTTCCAGAATTTTCTTCGATCAATTGCGTCAATCGATTTTCAAAGGTCTTCGTTGCATCGTAGCCCATCGTTTTCGCTCGGAAATTCATGGCAGCGACTTCGATAATGATCGCAACATTTCGACCAGTTTTTACCGGGATCTTGATTTGTGGTACATCGACGCCACCAATTTCAACCGTCGTATCATCGGTTCCTAGTCGATCATACTTTTTGTCTTTCGCCCAAGCTTCTAAATACACCGCTACTTGAACCTGCATATACCCTCGTACGGCACTGGCACCAAAAAGATTCATGACATCGATGATCCCGATCCCGCGGATCTCGATCAAGTGCTGCAAGATTTTCGGCGGTTCCCCTACCAAAGTCAATTCATCTTGCTTATACACATCCACCCGATCGTCAGCGATCAACCGATGCCCACGTTTGATTAACTCTAAGGCTGTTTCGCTTTTCCCAATTCCGCTATCGCCTTGAATCAAAACACCTAGCCCATAGACATCCACTAATACCCCATGGACACTGGTTCTTGTGGCTAAGCGCCCATCGAGGAAACTAGAAAGCTCTCCTTGCAGACGTGACGTTGAGATGGGCGAACGTAGAATCGTAATCTCATGTTCTTTGCAGGCTTGAATCATTTCTGCTGGTACTTCCAAGCCGCGAGAAACGATAAACCCTGGGGTATCCTCGGCACACATTTTGCGCATCACCATCAAGCGTTCTTCTGGCATCATTCGTTCCGCAAAGGTGATCTCTTTGCTGCCGAATAATTGCAGACGATCATGGGAATAGTAATTAAAATAACCCGTCAATTCCAAACCAGGTCGGGAAATATCGCCGGTAATGATTTCTCTTTCTAAACTGTTTTCAGTTCCTTCAACTATCTCTAAATTTAAAGCCTCCGCCAGCTCGCTGACTTTGACGGTTTCTGCCATAGGTTTTCCCTCTTTTCTCAATGATTCTTGCCGCTGTTTCTTGTAAACGACACTCTGGTTCTATTTTATCATTCTATCAGTAAAGTTACTACCTTCGCCAATAGAAGTCCTCATTCTTTTTCGTTTGTGTTATTATTTTACTAAGGAGGGATTTTTAATGAAATTTTCAGCATACAAGTATCAACGCCCTGATTTTCCAGTTTATCAAGAAACATTCAAAAAAGCATTAGCAAACCTTCAGTCAGCCGATACCTTCTCGGAGGCGAAGCAAGCCCTTGATGCTTTGAACGAACTAAGAGGAACGATCGATACCGCAATGAACTTGGCTTCGATCCGCTATTCGATCGATACTAACGATGCCTTTTATGAAGCAGAAGACACCTTTTGGAATGAATACCAACCTCATTTTGAAGCTCTGGATTTTCAATTCTATCAAGCACTCCTGGCTTCACCTGTCTTAGATGAATTAAAAGCCGAATATCCAGAAACACTTTTTTTATTTGCCGAAAGCCGTGTGAAGCTTTTTGATGAGGCCTTGATCGAATTATTTCAAAAAGAAAACCAATTGGCTTCTGATTACAGCAAATTGGTCGCTTCTGCCCAAATCGACTTCCAAGGAGAAACCTATACCCTCGCACAACTGCGACCATTTACCGAAAACAAAGATCGCGGTGTTCGAAAAGAAGCGTTTGAAAAACAAACGGCTTTCTTCACGGAAAATGAAGACCGTTTTGATCAAATTTATGACGAGATGGTCAAGGTTCGTACCGAGATCGCCCACAAGCTCGGCTTTGAAAATTATGTTGCCTTTGCGGATACCCAAATGAATCGTTGGGACTATAATCGTTCAATGATCGAGACCTATCGTCGGGAAATTTTAGAAAAAGTCGTCCCAATTACCCAAAAACTTTACCAAAGACAGGCGCAGCGTAATCAATTGACTCAGGCAACCTTTACCGACCTGCCGCTTGTTTATCCTAGTGGTAACGCAGAGCCTAAAGGAACTCCTGAAGAACTAGTGGAAAAAGCCCGTGTGATGTATCAGGAACTATCCCCTGAAACTGGCGAATTTTTTGATTTTATGGTCGAGCATGACCTACTTGATCTACTAAGCAAAAAAGGCAAACAATCTGGCGGCTATTGTACGTTTATCCAAGACTATCAATCGCCATTTATCTTTGCCAACTTTAACGGCACTTCTGGCGATGTCGATGTTTTGACCCACGAAGCTGGCCACGCGTTTCAAGCTTTTCGCTCTCGTTGGATCAAAGAACCGGAAATTCTCTTTCCCAATTATGAGTCTTGCGAGATCCATTCAATGTCGATGGAGTTTATCGCCTGGCCATGGATGGATGCTTTTTTTGAAGAAGAAACAGAAAAATACAAATTTGCGCATCTTGCTAGCAGCCTGCAATTTTTGCCTTATGGCGTTTTAGTGGATCACTTCCAACAAGACGTTTATGAGCATCCTGAGTGGTCACCAGCACAGCGCAAAGCCCGTTGGCGGGAATTAGAGCGCCAATATTGCCCAGAACGGGATTATTCAGAATATCCTGACCTTGATCGTGGCTTGTATTGGTTTAGACAAGGGCATATTTTTGAATCACCTTTCTATTATATCGATTATACATTGGCGCAAGTGTGTGCATTCCAATTCTGGTATCGATTCATCGTGGCAAAAGACGAAACCGCTTGGCAAGATTATTTGGCCATCTGCGAAGTCGGCGGCACGAAAACATTCCTTGAGATCCTGTCTCTTGCTCATTTGCGTTCACCTTTTGAAAAAGGGGCGCTTGATGAGACGTTACAGGCAGTAGATACGTACCTTGCTACTATCAAAGAAGAACAGTTAAACTAAAAAAAGACGTTTCCGTTTCTCCACTAGCTTCATAGCTAGTGGGAGAAAACGTGAAACGTCTTTTTAACGAGAATATTTTTCGATATGGTGTTCGGTCACGATCATATTGATCACTGACATGATCAGTGCCACTAATAGCGCTGCCCCAAACGAGGAGAAGCCGAAGTTGGCTGACCCAACAAAATATGAAGTCAAATTCAGCATGAGCGCATTGATCACAAAAGTGAAGAAACCAAGCGTCAGTAAAGTCAATGGAAATGAAATGACGATCAGAATTGGTTTAATCAAAGCATTCAGGATCGACAGTACGAAACTGGCGATCACTGCAGTCATAATGCTTTGAACATGGATCATATTTGGTAATAGAACCGCCAATGTGACAAACGTCAATGTATTCATGATAAGCCGTTGAAAATAAGACACTAGAAGTCACTCCAGTCCTCATCCTCCACCTTTTCCGCTTCTTTACGGGGACGATTTGCTTCATTGTATTTGTTTTGCTTGTAGTAGTGATTGTCGTGGCCATATCCTGAGGTACTCTTGCGACCAGAAGGAATCAAGACCGCCATGATGATATATAAAGTGATTCCAGGAAACGCAGCAGTCACTAAAGATAGAAAGACATAGATCACGCGAACGATGGTTGGATCAATTCGCAAGTATTCTGCCAGCCCCCCTAGAGTACCTGTAATGACAACGTTATTGGCTGATTTTGTTAATTTTTTGTTCATTTATCTACACCTTCCTTCTTTTCTTTAATGAGTGTAAACCCAGCGATTCTTATTTGTCTGTATCTTTGATAAAGACATTTCCTGTTGTTGTGGATAGATCGATTTGAGCGACTTTATCGGCAACCCGACGGAATTGCAATAGTTGGTTTAGGCGTTCTTTTTTCTCACGCACAACTTCCATCTCGCTTAAACGATTGTTGATGCTACCTAAACTTGTTTTTGCGATCCCTTCAAAACCGATTCCTGTCGGTAATGCTACTTTGACATTCCCATTTACAGAGCTGGCGTTTAATTTTTGGACCGTTTCTTCTTTGTAGGTCACACGGATATTGCCGTTAACTAAAGAAATGCCGGTGTTTTGTGGCGTTGCTGTCAACGTAACGTCGCCGTTCACCGTTTCGATAATGGCATCTAAAATCTCACCCTCTTGAACAGTGATCGTTCCATTCACGCCTTCAATCTCTAACATCGATGCGTTTACTTTGCGGAAATCGATATTGCCATTTGTTGATTTTGTATAGACATCTTTCGCATCCAATTCATTGAATGTGACATTGCCGTTCAGCAATTTCACTGCCACATGATCATAGGTACGTTTTGGCAAGTAGAAAACGAGATCGGCACGAATGCGTTTGTTGGGAATTTGGAAAGAGATGCGTTCATCATCGACATTGATTTGGCTTCTTGCTTCAAAAGCATCGAAAGGCTCCGCCGCATCCATTTTACCATATAGTTTGATTTTGGCATCTACTTTGACACCTGGTTCATCCCATAATTGGAAGGAAACATTGCCGTTGGCTAATTTCACATCGATCAATGTCGCTGCCGTTTCGTCATAGCTGAATGTGTGCTCAAATTTTGTCGCTGCAACACCAGGAACTTTCAAGTTGATGTCTTTCCATTCCATGTTGTCATTGACTGACTCTGTCACTGCCCGAACTGTTTTCTTCAAGAAGTGTCCGAAGTGTGTGCTGGCATCGACCATTTTTTCACTTACTTGATTGATAGTATCGGTCGCTTGCTCTTTCCAATCTTCTGGAATATCTAATTTTTGAGAAATTTTTTCTTTTGTTTGAGACCATTGGTCTTTGCGAATATTTTTTAGTTTAGCTTCCAATTCTGCTTTTTCTTCAGATAAACCATCTAAGGTTTCTTCTAAGCCAGTGATGGTCGCTTCTGTTTCGTGACGTGTTGCCAATTCCTCTTCTGACAATTGATCCAACTCTTCTTTGGTGTTCAGTTGCATCAGAGCTTCTTGTGCTTCTTTTAATTCTTCTTTGACGCCAAGAATTTCAGCATTGATTTCGTCCAACTCAGCAGATGCTTGGTTGGCTTCCGTTGCTAAGCCATCAAGAATCTTTTCAAGATTTTCTTTGTCTTGCGCTTCGTTTTGACGAAGTTTTTCTTCGCCATCAAACGTGAACATCTCATCGTCGTTTTCAGTATCATCAAATGGGCTTGTCGCATTCTTATCCGCGGTTACCTCAGCAGCAGCTTTGTTAATTTGTTTTTCGTCTTTGGCTTTTGCCATACCTTCTAGTAAATCTAAGGCTTCTTCTGTAGAAAGCACACCTTTTTTTACTAGATCCAATATACGTTCTCTTTCGTTCATGGAAATTGCCTCCTTCAGCAAATGTGTGATTGCAAGTTTAGCTTACGAACCTATTATGCCCTGTTTTTGCAAAAGTGTCATAGGTCTTAAGTACCAAGTTTTTCTCAATCTGCAGATTGGCAAGCAAAACCGACACTTTTTCTTCATTCCTCTAGGCTCAAAACGATCTTCCTATTATTAACAGTACCACGAATAACCAATAGAAACAAAAGTTTCAGCTAGTAGAACTCTTAAGGAATAGGCCGCTAGAGTAAATGAGTGATTGCTCCTTTCACTGCAGGTCGGCGACGAAAAGAATAGACGGCTCAACTAGTAAATTTCAGGGACGATAGAATCGATTTCCATTGGCCATCTTTATGGAGGAGCCATTTTCTATTCTGCCTATCCTATTCACGTCATCGATTGAAGCGATTCTTTCAAATCAAAAAGACCGCCGAAAGAAGTTACTCCTTAAAGGACAACTGCTTTCGACGGTCCATCCCATCTCTTTTAAAAGAGATATGTGATCAAGAACCCAAGCTGGTTTCTTAAATCATTTCCGTACGGTTTGTATTCAATTCACTGATTTTCCCAGTAGCAAGATACACGATCCATTCACAAATATTCGTTACGTAGTCACCGATTCGTTCCAAGTATTGAGCAACGGATAAATAATCGGTCCCGCTGACAACTGTTTCTGGATTTTCTTTCATACTCTCGATCGTTTTGTAATAAATGTCTTTGTAATATTCATTGACCCGATCGTCCATTTGAGCGATCATGCGAGCATCATCTTGATCGGTTTTTACATACGCCACTAAGACATTATCAACCATTTTTTTGACGTAATCCGACATATCTGAGATTTCTTTTTCGATTTCGGCAATCCGCGTTTCGCCTTTGACCCGAATCGTTGACTTCGCGATGGATACCGCATGGTCCCCCATCCGCTCCAAGTCAGAGCTGGCTTTCATCACGGTAATGATCATTCGTAGATCGGTCGTTACTGGTTGTTGCAAAGCAATCATCTCAAAGCTCTTTTTTTCTAAACGAACTTCCATATTGTTGATCGCCAAATCATTTTCAATTACTTCCTGCGCAATTTCTTTGTCATGTCTGACATATGCTCGCACAGATTTATGAATGGCACTGCTGACTAGCATCCCCATTTCATAAAATTGATTGTGTAAATTTAATAATTCTTCTTCAAATTGTGTACGCAACATCCCTTTTCCTCCTAACCAAATCTTCCTGAGATATAATCTTCTGTTTCTTTTTTGCTTGGGCTTAGGAACACTTTTTTCGTGTCATTGAACTCGATCAAGTTGCCGTCCAAAAAGAACGCGGTTTTATCTGAGATTCTTGAAGCTTGTGACATGTTGTGAGTCACGATGATCATGGTGTAGCGTTCTTTCAGTGCTAGAAGGGTATTCTCGATTTTCCCTGATGAAATGGGGTCTAACGCACTGGTTGGTTCATCCAGCAAAATGATTTCTGGATCGACAGCCAATACCCGAGCGATACAAACCCGCTGCTGTTGTCCACCTGATAAAGAAAGCGCACTTTGGTGAAGTTTGTCTTTGACATCTTCCCAGACAGAAGCTGCTTTCAGGCTTTCTTCTACCGTCTTATCAAGAATCTCCTTGTCCGTGACTCCTTTTAATTTTAACCCATAAATCACATTTTCGTAAATTGAAAAGGGAAAAGGATTCGGTTGTTGAAAAACCATCCCGATTTCTTTGCGCAAATCAACGATGTCTTGCTTTGGACTATAAATGTCTTTCCCTTTATAGACAACACTTCCTGTAATTGTCACACCAGGGATCAAATCATTCATTCGATTAAGAGAACGCAAGTAGGTCGATTTCCCACAACCTGAAGGTCCGATCATTGCAGTGATCTCGCCTTTTTTGATGGAAAGGTCGATTCCTTTTAATGCTTCTTTTTTTCCGTAGTATAAATGCAGATCTTTCGATGTAATAATTTCTTCTGCCATTGTTTTGCCTCCGTTTACTGATCGAATCGGCTCAGCCAAAATGACCGGATACGTAATCTTCTGTTGCTTTAATTTTTGGACGAGTAAATATCTTACGGGTCTCATCGTACTCGATCGCATTTCCTAAGTAGAAAAAGGCAGTATAATCGCTGATCCGAGCAGCTTGCTGCATATTATGGGTCACGATGATGATTGAATAGTCGTTTTTCAAGTTGATAAGAGTTTCTTCCACTGTCCCTGTTGAGATTGGATCAAGGGCACTAGCTGGTTCATCTAGAAGCAAAATATCTGGTTTCATCGCAATTGCTCGAGCGATACACAGACGTTGCTGCTGTCCACCGGACAATGCTAAAGCACTTTTGTCTAAGCTGTCCTTTACTTGATCCCAAAGTGCGGCTTGTTTCAAGCTGGTTTCGACTGCTTCATCCAATTTCTTTTTGTTTCTTTCTCCATGACGTCGCAAAGCAAAGGCGATGTTGTCATAGATCGATTTACTGAAAGGGTTTGGTCGTTGGAAAACCATGCCGATACGCTTGCGCATTTCGAAGACATCGACTTCTTTTGTATTGACGTCGACTCCTTTATACATGATGTTTCCTGTGACTCTCGTGTTTGCGATCCCATCATTCATTCGATTCAAAGAACGCAGATACGTTGATTTACCGCAACCGGAAGGTCCGATCAATGCGGTGATTTTATTTTTTTCAAATTGTAGATCAATGCCTTTGATGGCTTCATTTGATCCATACCATACATGCAAGTCAGTGGTATAAAGCGCCACATCTTCTGGTTTATCGAAGGTAATGATATTTCGATCGTCCCAATTGTAATCGTTCATACTGTCATTCTCCTTATGCTGACGTCATTTTCTTGTACAACCGTTTGCCAGCTGCACGGGCGCCAAAGTTAAATAGCAAGACGGCAATGATCAATACCGCCGAAGCCCCGGCTGAAACTTGAGCGCCATCAGGCATCGTACCTTCTGTATTGATTTTCCAAATATGGACTGCCAGCGTCTCCGCTTGTCGGAAAAGACCGATCGGGCTGGAAACACTCAATGGATTCCAGTTTGTAAAATCAAGGGCCGGTGCACTTTGTCCTGCAGTGTAGATCAGCGCTGCCGCTTCACCAAAAATCCGACCAGAACTTAGAATGACCCCAGTCAAAATTCCTGGTGTTGCTTCTGGAACAATGATGCGTGTGACAGTTTCCCAACGGGATAAGCCTAAAGACAAGCCCGCTTCACGCTGCGTATAATGAATCGCTTGTAGAGATTCTTCCACATTTCTAGTCAATAGTGGCAAATTGAAGAAAGTCAATGCCAAGGCACCTGAAATGATCGAAAAGCCATAACCAAACTGGATAACAAAGACTAAGAAACCAAAGAGACCGACAACCACAGAAGGCAGTGAACTCAAGATTTCGATCGATGTCCGAATGATATCCGTCAACCAGTTTTTCTTCGCATATTCTGATAAGTAGATCCCTGCTCCTAAAGAAATCGGAAAACTAATGATCATTGTCACTAAAAGCAAGTATAGGGAATTGAACAATTGGATGCCGATCCCGCCACCTTCTTGATACGCTTTTGAAGAAGAAGTCAGAAACTCCCAATTGATATGGGGAATACCACGTACCAAAATGTACAATAGTAAGGAAGCCAAAATCAAAACAATGACTCCAGCAACAGCATACAAGACGCCGGTAGCAATTTTATCTGAACGTTTTGCATTCATTATTTCAATGCTCCTTTCTTCCCAATAAAGCGAATGACAATGTTAAATAGTAAGGACATCAATAAGAGAATCAAGGCTAATGACCATAGAACGTTGTTTTGGACTGTTCCCATGATCGTATTCCCAATACCCATGGTTAAGATCGATGTCAATGTTGATGCAGGTGTCACTAAGCTCGTCGGCATCAATGCCGCATTACCGATAACCATTTGGATCGCCAATGCTTCCCCAAATGCGCGAGCCATTCCGAAAACAACCGCCGTTAAAATCCCAGGGACAGCTGCTCGTAAAACAACTTTATAGATCGTTTGCCAGCGTGTTGCACCTAAAGCTAAGGATGCCTCACGGTAGTGCCGAGGGACTGCCCGTAACGCATCGACAGTCATCGTAGTCACTGTCGGCAAAATCATGATAAATAGGACAAAGGTCCCCGCCAAGATCCCAAACCCTGTACCGCCAAAAACAGAACGGACTGCTGGTACAATGACAGACAAACCGATAAAACCATAAACTACAGAAGGAATACCGACTAATAGTTCGATGACGGGCTGCAAAATCTTCTCTCCGTTACGAGGGGAGATCTCCACCATAAAGACTGCTGCACCGATCGCAAATGGTGTTGCGACGATCGCTGATAGGAAGGTTACGAAGAACGAACCAAGGATCATCGGTAAAGCACCTACTAATGGTTGGCCATCAGGACCAACAGCACTTGGATTCCATTGCGTACCAAACAAAAAGTCGAAAACATTGACTTTGTCTACAAAGAATGTCGCTAATCCACGGCTAGCAACGAAATAAAAAATGGAGATCACAACCAATACAATCAACGCAATACATAGAAAGCTAACCAGCTTTCCTCTTTGTTCCATTCTTGCGCGCTTGGATTTTTTTGTTAACACTTCTTTTACATTTTCCACGAGGGTTCCTCCTCAAAAATCAAACTAAACTCATAACCATTAGTTTATCGGTTCAACATCAATTTCTGTTAAAGCTTGTGTAAATTTTGTGTAAAGATTATTCGACAATGTTGCCTTCCCAATCTCTTTCCACCTGCATGATGGAAATTGGAATATAACCCAAATCCCCGACGATATGCTCTTGTACTTCATCAGAAAGCATATATTCGAGAAATTCAGCGGTCAATCCCGTTGGTTCTCCTTTTGTATACATATGCTCGTAAGCCCAAACTTTCCAATCATTGGTCGTTACATTTTCAATCGTTGGTTGAACCCCATCAATCGAAAGGACGTTGACTTCATCTGTCACATAAGAAAATGCAACATAACTGATGGCGCCTGGTGTATCTGAAACAATCGAACGGACCATCCCACTAGAATCTTGCTCTTGGGAAGGAATCGCTGTTTCGCCATCCATGATCCATTTTTCAAACGTACTTCTCGTGCCGCTTCCAGTCGCCCGATTCAACAAAACGATGGGCAGATCATTTCCGCCAACTTCACGCCAATTGGTAATCTTTCCTAAGAAGATATTTTTTAAGTCCTCTGTTGAAATATCCGTGATCCCAACGCCTTTGTTGACGATCGGTGTGATACCCACCGTTGCCACTCGGTGGTCAACGAGTGCATCCGCATCGATCCCTGGCTTTTCTTCTGCAAACAAATCAGAATTCCCAATATCGACTGCGCCTGCTTGGACTTGACTTAACCCAGTGCCGCTCCCGCCTCCTTGGACATTGATAAATCGCCCAGGATTTGAGTTTTGAAATTCTTCCGCAACGGTTTCTACGAGTGGCTGCAAGGCAGAAGACCCGACTGCTGTGATCGATTCTCCTCGATCTGCCCAGCTTGCACATCCTGAGAGTAAAATAACCAATCCGATGATAGGACTTAGAAGTTTTAATTTTTTCATCATAACGCTCCTTGTACTTTCGAAAGTCATTGATTGTAAAAATCAATTATTTTCATTTTACCATTAGTTGAAATCAATGAAAATTATTATTTGCTTTTTTTTCTTGAGCTTAGTCTGTCCCTTTATTTAAAACGCTTTTTTTCTTTTAGAAAATAACTATTTTGTAAATAAAATGACAAGATTTCTTAATTAAATTACGTGCATCCAGAAGGTATGCTGTGCTATACTGTGAGAGGAAACGTATTTTAAAAAGAACAACATATTGTACTTGCTTCCCCAATCAAGTACAATATGTTGTTATGTTCAGCGTTTTCACGATTTCATCAACATTTCCCCAAAATGTCTGTTGAATCGAAACGGCAGAAAGAAGCATTCCTATGCATCTTCTGCCGTCTTTTTTTATTCTAATTCACTTAACCATGTCGCCATCTGCTCAATGATGGCTTCTTGCTGTGCTTCATTTGGTAGATCCGCTGCTGCTTCTCCTTTTTGTAACCCATAGCTACCAAAGCCAGCATGATTGCCGCCTTCGATCGTTTGGAACGTCGTAGTTTCTGGAAGGAGGCTGCGGGCAGCCTGCCAATTTTCTTGATTCACTACTTGGTCTTGACTGCCTGAGAGTGACAACACAGCAATCGATTGATCAGCTAAGGATCCTTTTTCATCTGGGTAACTAGCAAAGAAAAAGACGCCTTTTAACTCGTTGTCGTTTTCAGCCAACTGATTCGCTGCAAAACGGCTTGCCATGACGCCACCTAATGAATGACCGCCAATGACATAGGAGCTATGGGGAATTTCTTTCAAGACCTCTTCTGCACGATTGCCTGCTAAAACAGCCATGTTAAAGGGCATTTTAACGATCGCTACAGGATAGCCTTTTTCCGCTAAACCTGCTGCCCATACACTATAGCTTTCCGCATCGACAAGAGCACCAGGATAGAAAATAACCAAAGGCTTTTCTTCATCTCCAGCAAAATAGAGGACATTTCCCTCATCATCTGCCTCTTTCGCAGCTGTAACTGCAGCATCCACTGCTGGGTAATGCAGTTGTTGCCAACCGACCCAACCGGCAATAGTTAAAATAACAACGGTGATCAATACACCGATCAAAACTTTTGTTCTTTTTCTCATCATATCCTCCTGCAAAAAAGAAGATCAGGAAAGGATGGCAGACGAAACTTGCGGGTCCATCATCTCCTGAATCTTTTTATAAGTGTTTCCAATTTTTATCGGTGAGCCAGCGCCAATAGTTCTCGTGCATGTTCGATCGTTAAATCGGTGATTTCTGCACCTGAGAGCATACGGGCGATCTCAGCCACTCGTTCTTCTTCTGATAATTTACGGACATGGGTTTCTGTCCGACCTTCTTGAATTGCTTTTTCGATAAAATATTGATTGTCCGCCACAGCCGCTACTTGCGGCAAGTGGGTGATACACAAGACTTGCGAATTCGCAGCGATCTTGGCGATTTTTTCGGCGATCGCCTGAGCTACTCGGCCACTGACCCCAGTATCCACCTCATCAAAGACAATACTAGTGATTCCTTGCTTGCGGGAGAAAATCGATTTAAGCGCTAATAAGATCCGGGAAAGCTCTCCTCCAGAAGCAACTCGCACTAACGGTTTCATGCCTTCACCGGGGTTGGTGGTCAAATAAAACTCCACGGTATCAAAGCCGCTGCTGCTTAATTGTTTTGAGCCAGATGCAAACCGCACTTCAAATTGCGCGTGCTCCATATACAGCTCTTTTAACTCTTGAACGATTTCTTTTTCTAAACGATGAGCCAATTCACGTCGTTTGACGTGCAAGGCTTCCGCCAGCTGCCAAACTGCTTCAGCTTTTTGGGCAAGCTCTTCTTCTAATTGTTCCAACTGACCTTCCGTATAGGCAGACTCGCTGATTTCTTTACTAATCTCATCATAATAAGCAAGAATCACAGGAATTGACTCCCCGTATTTGCGCTTCAATTGACGAATCGTTTCTAGTCGTGAAATGACTTCTTCTAGACGACCTTCATCTAATTCAAGATTGTCGACTTGCCGAGAAATATCAGTGGCTGCATCCTGTAGCAGGTAGTATGCACTTTGGATCGCTTCACTGATTTTTTCATACGCAGGATCAAGATGGGCGATCGACTGGATTTCTGATAATGCCACACTGACCCCATCTAGGCTATTGACCTCTTCGGCAGATAGAGCGCCATAGCTTTGCCCGAGAGCATCCACGATTTTTTGATAATTGGTCAGTTTTTCTCGTTCATCGATCAGCTGCTCTTCTTCATTTTCCATCAATTCCGCTTGGGCGATCTCTTCTTGTTGAAAACGCAGCATATCCATTCGCTGCACATAGAGCTGCTCATTTTCTTGGATGGTCCGCACATGCTTTTCTAAGGAGCGATAGGCTTGATAGGCTTGACGGTAACTTGCAAGTTCCGCTTTAAAGGCATCATCTCCAAAACCATCCATCAACGCCAAATGTTTTTCTGGCTGCAGCAGCTCCTGATGCTCATTTTGTCCTTGGATATCGACTAAGAATAAACCGATTTGACGCAAAACCGACAAGGTAACGGTTCGACCATTGACACGACAAATATTTTTCCCCGATTGAGAGATATCTCGTTGTACGATCAGAATTTCCTCTTCATCAATACCCAGATCTGCGGTCAACTCTTTGAACTCTTGCTGATTCGGCCATTCAAAAATCCCTTCCAAACGGCATTTTTCTGTGCCTTGACGCAAATAGTCACTGGACCCTCTGCCACCAGCTAGTAAGCCCATCGCATCGATAATGATTGATTTCCCAGCACCGGTTTCACCTGTTAGAGCCGTCATCCCCTCATGAAAAGACAGGTGCAGGTTGGAGATAATCGCAAAATTTTGGATCGACAATTCTAAAAGCATCCCTTGCCTCCTCTTTTATACGTAACGTTGGAAATCCTTGAATAGGTTCTCGGTATCTGCTTCTGTTCTGGTAATCATCAAGACGTTGTCATCATCGTTTAGCGTGCCAAATAACTCTTTGGCATAACGCTTATCGATCAAATTCGCCAAAGCCGAAGCATTGCCAGGCAGTGTGCGCAGGATCACAAATTTGTCCATTCGATCGACAGAAACAAACGCCGTTTTTAGGATTTTATCTAGTTTACCACTCACGTCTTCCGTTGTCTCTTGTGGAATACTATAGCGATAGCCGCCTTTTTGGGAAGGAACTTTCACTAACTTCAATTCCTTGATATCCCTTGATATGGTTGCTTGTGTGACTGAGACGCCGCGATCTTTTAACAACTCGACAAAATCTTCTTGTTTCTGAATATCTTGTTCACTTAACAATCGTGTAATCAAGCGATGCCGTTCTTTTTTTCTCATCTCTTGTTCCTCCTGAATGAATTCCTACTAATTTTATCCTATTTTGCGCAAGAAAGAAAGAGAGCCGACAAGTAAAATGTCCACTCTCTTCCATTCTTTATTTTGGTTGATGAAAGGTCTCATGTGCTGATGCAACAACTTTCGGGATGTCGATCCCTGCTGCGGTGCCTTCTTGCAGGCTTTTCTTTAAATGTACGATAAACTCGATATTCCCTTCGCCACCAGTGATTGGTGAAAAACTTAGGTTTAATACATCGAATTTTGTTTTCTTAGCGAATGCCAGTACTTCCTCCAACACTCGTTCATGGGTTTTGGTGTCACGAACGATCCCATTTTTTCCGACCGCTTCTTTGCCCGCTTCAAATTGTGGTTTGATCAGCGCCATCACTTCGCCATCTGTTACCAAAATATCATAAAGGGGAGGTAAGATCAGTTTAAGTGAAATAAAAGAAACATCGATCGTAGCAGCTTCAGGAAGACCATCCAGGAAGTCTGTTGGTTTTGCATAACGGAAGTTGACCCGTTCCATTACGATCACTCGCTCATCTTGCCGCAGCTTCCATGCTAACTGATTGTAACCGACATCCAGTGCATAGCTTTTTTTGGCGCCATTTTGCAACGCCGCATCAGTAAAGCCACCGGTGGAAGCGCCGATATCTAACATGATTTTATCGGTTACGTCAAAATCAAAAACTTTGAGTGCTTTTTCTAACTTGAGACCACCACGAGAAACATACGGCAGCTTCTTCCCTTTGATCTGCAGCAGTGTATCTGCGGCAATTTTTTCTCCAGGCTTATCTAAGCGCTCATTGTTTTTTTCTTTGTACACCAATCCAGCCATCACTCCTCGTTTGGCTTGCTCGCGGGTCTCAAAGAGGCCTTGCTGGACAGCTAAAACATCTACTCGTTCTTTCTTCATGCGTTCCCTCGAATCTCAAATCGTTCCACAAATGCCAACAAAACATCTGGCGTAAATTGACCATATTGAGTTAATTGCGCCAGAATTGCTTTAGCCTTGCCTAATTCTTCTGTCAAGGCTTGCTGCGCGCCTGCTAAGCCAAGTAAAGCAGGATAGGTACTTTTCGCCAACTCGTCATCTCGGCGGACAACTTTGCCTAGCTCTTCGGTCGTACTAGTGGCATCTAACAGATCGTCGCGAATTTGAAAGGCTAACCCAATATGCTGGGCAAAGCGATCCAATTCATGCAGAACCTCTTCCGTCTGGTCGGCTAAGACACCACCAGCAATCACCGCAAAGCGGATCAATTCTCCAGTCTTTCGTTCATGGATTGACATGAGCTCCTCAAGACGAAGGGCTTGGTTCTCCCCTTGAATATCAGCTGCTTGGCCGGCGACCATCCCTTGCGTGCCCGCTGCTTTACTCAACTGCTGCAGCAGCAAGACTTTTTGATTGGCTTCGATTTCCGCCATAGCGACTAATTGAAACGCAGCCGTCAAAAGACCATCTCCAGCTAAAATCGCTAAAGCTTCACCAAAAACCTTATGGTTGGTGGGTTTGCCTCGACGCAGATCATCGTTGTCCATTGCTGGCAGATCATCATGGATCAGCGAATACGTATGCACCATTTCTAGGGCTGCTGCACACTGGTACACCGCGGTATTGACGGGTTTGTGAAAAGCGGCGACTGTTGCTGCCAATAAAAGCGGGCGAATGCGTTTGCCGCCAGCTTGGATCGAATACTGCATGCTTTCAAATAGTCGTTGATCAGAAGTGTGTTCTTTGACAAAACGTTCCATAACTTCTTCGATCAATGGGGCGTGTTCTTTCGTAAATTCCTTCAAAGCACTCATTGGCTTTCCTCTTCAAAGGGGACTTCTTCATTGGATTCAGTCATCATTTTTGTTAAGGATTTTTCCGCTTTACTCAAGGTGTCCTTGCATTGCTTGCTCAAAACCATGCCTTTTTGAAAAGCATCTAACGCTTCTTCCAATGGAACATCGCCTTGTTCCAAACGGGTTACGATTTGTTCTAATTCTTGTAATGATTCTTCAAATGTTGGATTTGCCATGATTAACTCCTTCTGTACTAATAACTTCGACCAGTGTTTGGCCATCTTGGTAATGGATCGTCAGCTGATCTTCTGGCTCGATCGCATCAATCGATTTGATCAACTGCTCATTTTTCGTGGTATAGCTGTAGCCGCGTCCCATGATTTTTAGTGGGCTTAACAAATCAAGGGATTGGACTGCATTTGCAAATTGATTTTCTTTTGCTGCATAAATATCTTTCATGGCTTTCGTTAAGCGTTGAGAAAGATAGCTGACCTCTTGATTGCTGGCTTGTAATCGCGCTTTTGGTTGTTGTTGGGCCAACCGTGAAATCAATTGCTGTGCCTGGCGATCCTTGTCATAAAGCAAGGTTTGCAAGCCTTGCTGCATCCGCTGCTGCAACTGATCGAGTTTGATGGACTGTGCCTCATACAAGCGCTCTGGTTGTCGAAAAACATACGATCCAATCACTCGCTGATAGCGTTCTTGTTTGTACTGGATCTGATGCATAAATGCTTGCTCTAATCGGGCTTGTCTTTCTTCGATCCGCAAAATCTCCTCCGACAGCACTGGCACCGCTAATTCGGCAGCGGCGGTCGGAGTTGCCGCCCGTACATCCGCCACTAAATCGGCAATCGTCGTATCGGTTTCATGCCCCACTGAAGAAATAATGGGGGTTTTTGCATCAAAAATGGCTCTTGCCACTCGTTCTTCATTGAAAGGCCAGAGGTCCTCGATCGATCCACCCCCACGTCCGATGATCATAGTATCAAAGGTCCCATCGGCTTCGACTCGTTGGATATTTTTCACCACATCATCCGCAGCTTTATTGCCTTGTACCACGGTTGGATACAAAACGATCTGAGCAATGGGATAACGCCGCTGTGTCGTCGTGATGATATCTCTGATCACCGCTCCACTAGGACTGGTCAAAACCGCGATGCGTTTCGGGTATTTCGGCAAGGACTGCTTCGGTGCAGAAAATAAACCTTCTGCTGCTAATTTCTGCTTTAATTGTTCGTAGGCTTGATAAAGAGCGCCGACACCGTCTGGTTCCATATGATCGATCACCATCTGGTAATTTCCGCTTGCCTCATACAGAGTGATACGCCCAACCGCCATGACTTTCATGCCCTCTTCTGGTTGAAAGCGCAGCTTGTCAAAAGCGCCTTTGAACATGACGGTCGAAATCTTTGCACCATCATCCTTCAAACTAAAGTATTGGTGATTGGGGCGACGACGAAAATTGGAGATCTCCCCCGTCAAATAAACCCGTTCTAGATACGGATCGACGTCAAACTTACGCTTGATATATTTTGTTAATGCGGTTACCGTTAAATATTCTTGCGCCATTTAGTTTTTCATTGTCTCCTTTGCTGCCTCGATCGTTTGGGCCATCAACATCGTGATCGTCATTGGACCTACACCTCTAGGTACCGGTGTGATATAGCTAGCGATCGGTTCGACTTCATCAAATTTCACATCGCCGATCAACTTGCCGTTGGCATCACGATTCATCCCAACATCAATCACCACAGCCCCTTCTTTTACGAAGTCTTTTGTGACAAAATGACCGCGGCCGATCGCCACGACTAAAATGTCCGCTTGTTTTGCCAACTCGGGCAGATTTTTGGTTTTTGAATGAGCAATAGTCACGGTGGCATTTGCCCCCAAGAGTAAGTGCGCCATTGGTTTTCCGACAATGTTGCTGCGACCGATCACTAAGGCATTTTTTCCTTCCAATTCGATCCCATACGCAGCAAACATTTTCATAATGCCATAAGGGGTACAAGGAATTCGGTCAGGTACACCTGCGAATAATTTTCCTAAATTGATTGGATGAAAGCCGTCGACATCTTTTTCTGGTTTGATGGCTAACAGTACTTTTTCTTCATTGATATGTTTTGGCAAAGGAAGTTGAACCAAAATTCCATGAAAGGCATCATCGTTATTGAACTGTTCGATTTCTGCTAATAATTCTGCCTCAGTAATGGATTCAGGGTAGCGGGCAACACGGGAATTGATACCGATTTTCGCCGCAGCTAGTTCTTTATTTTTCACATAAGTCTGACTCGCTTTGTCTTCTCCAACAAGCAAAACAACTAATCCCGGTGTCACACCCTGCTCTTTTAGTGTTGCTGTCTCTGAAAGAAACGCTGCTTGCATTTTTTCAGCCAATTCTTTTCCATTGATTAATGTACCCATTCTGACAACTCCTCCAACCTGATTATACGGACTTATTTTGTAAAAAGAAACGCACCAATCGTTTGTCGATATGCTTCTTCATGTTTTCTATCATAGCATTTTCTGAAAAGAAAAACACCGTCTAAGGCTCCCTTTTTTCGGAAAAAACGAGGGTAAACCGACAAAGTGCGTGCAAAAAAACCGAACGATCAAGCAGGACCGTCAAAACAAGGCGGTTGCTCATAAATCGTTCGGTTTCTGACTCGATCGAAAAAAAGCTGATCTCTTTTGATCGATCGTGTTAGGGTTGAAAATTACTCACTTACTTGGTTGGTTTTTGTTTCTAGCTCTTGATTGACTGTTGATAAAATACCGTTGACAAACTTTCTGGACTGATCGTCACTAAAGGTTTTCGCTAACTCGATCGCTTCATTCAAAGCCACACGATTCGGCACATTATCCACATAGATCATTTCATACAAAGCAATTCGTAAAATCGTCACGTCCATTTTTGCTAAACGCTGGATTTTCCAACCAGCTTTTAAATGATTTTGAATGACTTCATCCAAGGCTTCTTTGTAATGACAGACACCTGCCACTAATTGATCTAAATAAACAGGCACAAAATGCTCTTGTTCTTCATCGATCAATTCATGGTGTTCCAACTCGATGGCATGCATGATGGCATCTTGTTTCGTTAAATCTTTATTAAAGTCTAGTGGAAATAAAGCTTGTAACGCCATTTTCCGTATTTCATGCCGTGATAATTCTTTACTCATTTTCTTCCTCGTCGTTTCCAAATAATTCTTCGATGTCTGGTAAATCTACTTTTTCTGGCACGACTGCCACAACATGAACATTTACTTCAGCCAGTTGTACATCTGTCATAAATAAGACTTGCTGTTTGACCCGTTCTTGGATCTCCATTGCCACTTTAGGCACTGACATCCCATAAGTGATATAGCAGTAGATATCCACTTTGATCCCTGTTTCATCGATCGTTAAGTAGACCCCTTTGCCATGAGCTGCGCGACCCAATAATTCAGTGACACTGTTTGCCAGTGTTCCTCGCATCCCATAGACACCTTCCACTTTAGAAGCAGCGATCCCAATAATGATCTCGATCACTTCTGGTGCGATGACGATCTCGCCTAATTCAGGACTTGCATTTAATACAAGGTTTTTATCTTCATTCATACGTTTTTGCCTCCATTCTAAACAGCTGTACCGTATTGTTTGTAAAAAAACCGCTCGTTTTTTCCGTTTGAAGCAAACCAACGCTTGATTCAATCAATAACATCCATGGCACAGTGTTTCTTCTCGCTCTAAGTTTATCATTTTCTGCACTGAGAATCTATAATAACCCACTATTCTCAATGAATTTTCTGAAAAACAAGGTCGATGAATCAGAGAATGATCAATTCTTTCGGTGAATGTGTCAACACTTTATTGCCAGTTTCTGTGATCAAAAGATCATCTTCGATACGAACGCCGCCAATTCCTGGAAGATAGATCCCTGGTTCATCTGTAATGACGTTTCCGACAACAAATGCTTTATCAGCGCGGAAGGATACATTTGGTCCTTCGTGGATCTCTAAACCAATCCCATGGCCTGTTGAATGACCAAAGGCATCTCCGTAGCCAAAGGAAGCAATGTGATCCCGAGCGATCGCATCTAGTTCAATTCCGGTCATTCCAGGTTTTGCTGCGGCCAAGACTTTTTCTTGCGCTTCAAGTACGATTTGATAGATTTCCTTCAATTTATCGCCAGGATCTCCTACTGCAAAGGTTCTAGTCATATCAGACACATAGCCTTGATAGTAACAGCCAAAGTCTAACGTGATCAGATCGCCTTGTTCGATCACTTTTTCACTGGCAACCCCATGGGGCATTGCTGAACGCAGCCCACTAGCAACGATCGTTTCAAAAGATACGCTTGTGGCACCTAATGAACGCATAAAGAAATCTAACTGATTCGCCACTTCGATTTCTGTCATTCCTGGGCGGACCATTTTCAAAATATGTTCGAATCCTTGATCGGCGATATGGCAAGCTTGTTGGATCAATGCGATCTCTTCCTCATCTTTGACTTCCCGCAAAGCCTCGATCATCCCCGATACAGGGGCAAGGGATGATTCCTCGATCAAGTCTTCTAAGACGGAGTATTCGGCAAAGCTGACGAAACTTTCTTCAAAAGCTAAGACATTGATTTCTTCCTTTTGGCAGATGGTTGCAACTTCTTCAAAAATCGGTCCGCTATTTTTTACGATCTCAAAACCTTGAGCTTGGGCAGCTGCTTGCTCTGTATAGCGGAAATCTGTTACAAAAAAAGCTTTGTCCAACGTAATGACTGCTAAACCAGTTGTCCCAGTAAAGTTTGTCAAGTAACGCAAATTGTATG
Organism: Enterococcus casseliflavus NBRC 100478; assembly: GCF_001544095.1. Lineage (GTDB taxonomy): Bacteria > Bacillota > Bacilli > Lactobacillales > Enterococcaceae > Enterococcus_D > Enterococcus_D casseliflavus. Next base: position 34,678 of record NZ_BCPT01000011.1, read on the forward strand.
GGCTGGTGATCAAGAACCCATCAATCGAATCTTTTCTCATTGCTTCACGTAATTTTTCAACTCTTAACATGTATCGTTCCCTACTTTCTTGTTCTATACGATAGTATTATAACAAACTTCCAGAAAAAGCGGAAAGCAAGCGAAAAGTTTTCTAAAAAATCAAGCAATATGAATAAACGATAGAGTACTTTAAAAAGACTGCCGTGTGATCTTTCGTTGTTCTCTTCTAAATGATGGCTTCCGTGCACAAAAAAAAGCAATTCAATCAATGAATTGCTTTTTTGATAATTATCTTTTACGTCCCAAAAAGAACGATACGACTGCCACGAAAATGACCGCGCCAATAATCGCAGGCACGATAGCCATTCCTGCTACTTGCGGTCCCCAAGTGCCAAAAAGGCCTTGACCAATCGATGCGCCTACAAGTCCTGCAACGATATCAAAAATACAACCGCGTTTTTCGCCTGCAATGGCACCACCGATTGAACCGATGACCGCTCCTACGATCAATGTCCATAAAAAGTGCATACTAACCCCTCCTAAACTTTCTTATAAAAAGGGTACCATATTGAGAATCAATTGGAAAAATATATGCTCTCTTGTTATTTTCTGCGAGTGAAGGCTCGTTTCAATACATCAAAAAAGCCTAATGAATGCACCATATGGTCTGGATCGACGTATTCACGAATCGCTCGCAAGACTTTTTTTGGTTCTTTTGAGGAGAAGGTATACGTGCCATTCTTTTTGGTGCGGATCGCATAGCGTGGTATCCAACGGCCTTTGAACATGACCGAAGCGATCACATAGTCGACATCTTCCCATGGGATCTGAATAAACTTGCGTTTGTCACGGTCATTGTAAAACTCAAAGGCTTTATCGCCGATCATGATTTTGCCGTACTCATTGATCCCTAAAAAAGACGTAGCATCGATCGTCAAATCCACTTTTGTATTAAGAGATTGTACCATTTGCGCTTACTCCATTCTATATCGTCTTATTGTCTTATTATACGTGTTTGCAGCAGGTTTGGCGAATAAATAAAAAGGTACTTGGGTTGCCCCAAGCACCTTTCATTGAAAAGATTATAACAATCCGATCAAGTGTCCACCGATACCGACTAAGAATAGACCGATAATAATGATGATTGGAGAAACTTTTTTCTTCAATAACCACATACATAATAAAGTAAGCAATAGTGCAGCTAGACCAGGAATCAATTGATCCAAGTTGTTTTGCAATGTTGTTACTTTTGTATCAGTCAACGCACGGCCTTCAGCAACTTGTTGGAAGGCTTGTTGCAAACCAGCAGAGCCAGAAGGCAAGTTCGCCCAATCGACATAAGCACCTTCATCAAGCGGTACGCTTGAGACAACTGGCGCAAATGAGATCGATACCCAACGCTGAACGAGTGACCCTAATACGAACATCCCTAAAATTGAAGCACCTTTTGTTACATCTTGCAACAATCCGCCTGAAAGGTCATCAGTGATTTTTGAACCAGCACGATAGCCGAATTCTTGTGTGTACCACATAAATGCCCAACGGATGATGTTCCATGCAACGAAGAAGATGATTGGACCTAAGATGTTTCCAGCTAAAGCAAGAGAAGCACCTAGAGCACCTAACATCGGACGTACAGTAAACCAGAACACAGGGTCACCGACACCGGCTAAAGGACCCATCATCCCAACTTTTACCCCTTGGATCGCTACGTCATCGACAGGCGCGCCATTGGCACGTTCTTCTTCTAAGGCTAATGTTACCCCTAAGATTGGCGATGCGATATATGGGTGAGTGTTAAAGAATTCTAAGTGACGCTTCAATGCAGCGGCACGGTCTTCTTTTGTTTTGTATAATTTTTTGATTGCTGGAATCATTGAGAATGCCCAACCACCATTTTGCATACGTTCATAGTTCCATGAACCTTGAATGAAGGTAGAGCGCCATGCTACGGCTAAACGATCTTTTTTATTTAATTGAATTTTTTCTGCCATTTTTTTCTCCTCCTTCGATTCTAATAGTCATTCAAGATATCGCCTAGAGGGTCGCCAGTGTTGCTGCCGCCGCCTCCATTTGATGATCCGCCCATTTTAGTTAGGTTCAAGTAGATCAATGCGATTGCTACTGCCAAAGCACCGATAGCGATCAATGTCAATTGAGAAATAGCTGCGATAACGAAACCGATAATGAAGAATGGCCATACTTCACGAGTTGCCATCATGTTGATAACCATTGCATAACCAACGGCAACGACCATACCACCACCGATAGCCATACCATCAGTTAACCATGCAGGCATTGATTCTAAGAAGTTTTGAACAGTTGCAGCAGGAATTGCCAACAATGCAGCTGCAGGAATCGCAATACGAACCCCTTGCATACATACAGCGATCACATGCCACATTTCGATTTTACGAATGTTGCCTTCTTCAGCAGCAGCATCCATAAAGTGAACGATTGGCACAGCTAATGTACGAACGATCATTGTCAAGAACAAACCAGCAACAGCTAGAGGGATCGCAACGGCAATCGCTGTATCAACACCAGCAGTTCCTTGTCCACCTAAAACTAAAATAATTGCAGATGCAACAGACGCCAATGCAGCATCAGGTGCAACAGCGGCACCGATATTTGCCCATCCAAGTGCGATCATTTGTAATGATCCGCCCAAAATGATACATGCTTCCAAATTACCGGTCACTAAACCGATCAAAGTACACGCGACTAGTGGTTGATGGAATTGGAATTCATCCAAGATTCCTTCCATACCAGCTAAAAAGGCAACGAGTACTACTAATACCATAGATATAATAGTCATGATAGACCTCCTATTTAGTTGAATACGTTTCTATTTATTCGCCAATTCATTTTTGGCTTTGCGTAAGATTTCGTCCATGTTGTCTCGAGAGTCATTTGGCACTTTACGTACATCGAATTTGATGCCGCGTCCTTTTAGATCTTCAAATGTCTTCACATCGTCCGTACCCATCGACAATACTTTACTTACAACAACTTTCCCAACAGAGTGAGCCATTGAACCAACGTTCACTTCAGTGATGTCAACGCCGCCTTCAACTGCACGCAATACATCTTGTGGGTTTTCAAATAATAGTAAAGCTTTCGTATTCCCGAAACGAGGGTCTTTAGAAACTTCGATCATTTTGTCCACTGGAATGACGTTCGCTTTTACTCCTGGAGGAGCTGCTTGTTCGATCAGTTTTTTACGCAAATCATCTTTTGCAACTGCATCAGAAACAACGATGATCCGAGATGGATTAACTGATTTTGTCCAAGCTGTAGCGACTTGACCATGTAGCAAACGAGAATCCACACGCGCAAGCACGATTTTGATTTTGCCATCGCCTAGAACAGTTCCCGGAGGAAGTGATCCTTTAGGTTGATCGTCTTGCACAGCTTTTGGTGCTGTCGCTTCTTCTGGTTCAAGCTCTTCTGGTTTGACCTTAACCCCTTCTTTAGCTGTTTCAACGATGTGCGCAGCGATTTCATGCGCAGTGTTCATTGAAAAACGTGAAGCATAGGCTTCGATCACCATTGGTAAATTCATACCAGCAACGATTGCCCATTTGTCTTTGTGATCTTCAAACAAGCTGTTTGCTTGGTTGAAAGGAGTACCACCCCAAAGATCAACTAAGAATAATACTTCTTCTTGATCGTCAAATGTAGCAATTGCTTCTTGCATTTTTGCCTTGATGTCATCTGGACCTTCACTTGGCATCAATGTAACAGCTTTAACATTTTCTTGTTCGCCGAAGATCATTGAACCAGATTGCAAAATGCCGTTAGCAAATTCTCCATGACTTGCTAGGATAATTCCTACCATCTTTTTACCTCCTATATCAAAATTGAAAAATGTGACACGAATACGAAAGAAAAAACAACATCGAAAAAATTAAGGGTGACTACCTTCTTTTTCCAAAATATCCTTCAAAAAGATTTTACGATCAGCTGGAACTTTGCGTATCTCTACTTCTATGCCTTGATTTTGCAAATAAAGCAGCGAAGCAAGATCTTGATCATTGACTGACACGAAATTAGTGATCATCCGTTTTCCCATTGAAAAGCTCATGCCGCCGATATTGACGGAACGAATGTCAATGCCTCCTTTGACCAGAGTCACGACATCTTGAGGGTTGGTAAATAATAACATGACTTTTTGCGTATTAAATAATGTGTTATGCGCCACCTCAAGCATTTTTGCTACTGTCACCACATTGGATTTGATTCCTGGTGGAGCAGCTTCTTTCAAGAGAAACTTCCGTAATTGGTCATTTGCGACCTCATCACTGACCACGATGATTCGATTGATACCAGTCATTTTCGACCAAGCTGTGGCGACCTGACCATGAATCAACCGATCGTCGATTCGGGCAAGACGTATATCCATTCCCATTGTGCAAGCCTCCTACATCCATCGATCCGCTTTTCATATTGAGGATCTGTTCTTTTTTCAATCACCTCCTGTATCCACTTATATAGAAGCAAGAAGCGTGCCAAGTTTTTTTCGATACACTATTCTTGAAAAAACCTTAAGAATCAGCATTCGGACAATACACTAAAAAAGATACACTAAAAAATACTGTATCTTTTTTAGTGTATCTGTATTATTTGCAGGATTTAAAAATACATTTCTTTTTCGTGATGGTTTTTGATCAGCTCCAGCAGGTAATACTCTTCTGTCTTCGGCACTTCGATATTCATCAAGCGCGAAAATGATTGGACATGCACATGCAATTGGCCGTAAAGAGGATTCTCCTCCATCGCTGCTAAATCAATTTCAGAAACAGTCAATGGTTGACGCAATAAGATCCGCTCCAGCATACCTGCGCCATGCATCACAAAATTGATCTGAAAGCCTTGCTGCGCCCCTACCAAATCCAAATCGTGAATGATCTCTTCGCCAAATTTCCACAACGGCTCTACCACTTTTTTCGCATTGATATAGGTAAAGTTTTCCTCTAAATACCGAACACAGATTTCCTTTGCCTGCCGATCATCTAGCTGCACTTCATCTTCAAAACTCAAATCGTTTTCCAATAAGATATCATCCAACAAAAGATCAACATCTTGGTCGATAAAACGTTCTAATGAAATAAACGGTGCATCGATATGCGGATCAATGATCCCCGTTGCGGCAATCAGCCGGTAGCGCTGTTGAATCTGATCCAAGTCCGTTCTCAGATCCGCCACCGATAAGGTCACTACGTCAACATTTTGATTTTGGCGTTTTGACAATGAGCTTTGGATCAATTCTTTGATGCGCTGCGCTGTCCCTTTTCCCGAAGCGCAGACCGCTAGAATCGCTTTAGGGTGGTGGTTTTGTGTCACTGGTTCTTCCACAGTGACCGCTCCGTATCCGCGGAACTTCCGTAATGAATCATAGAGCTGATCGAGGTCCGTGCCGATCACTGATGCTTTACGGACCGTCTCAAGGACGATGGAGGTAGTCACCATATCGACTGTTCGAACAGCCACACCCGTTTCTCGCTGGATTTCATTATTAAAGGTCGCTAAGGATCCCATATCGACTAAGAGGATCACCCCACTGCCGTCATTGACTGCTCGTACACTATCCACGATTTTTTTCAACGCCACAGCCGGTGGCATATCTAATGGCATGTCCACCGCTGTCACTTGATCGACTTCCAACAGCTGCTTGACTACTTGTACCATACTACTAGCCGTACTGTTGCCGTGAGCTGCCACAACGACACCAATTTTCCCAGAGGAATGTGTCGTACGCAGTGAAACCAATAGAACTGCCAAGTAATAGGATTCACTTTCAGGAATCGCCACGTGAAAGCTGTCGCCGATGAAGTCGCGGACTTCTTTGGCAACTTCGAACTCTTGGGGGTAATCCGCCACCATTTGACGAATGTTGTCGTTGGTTTGCCGTTCTTCTCCCAAATGGATCTTTTTCAAAAAAGAACTGATATGCAAACTCATCGCGTAAATAAAGTTTTGCTGGAAATCGTAATTTAACCGTTTCCGAACCATCTCATAAATTTGATTTGTTACACTGATCACTTTCTGATCGACAAATTCACTTAGTTTATTGACAGAATTAAAAGAGAAGCCGTGATCTTTATAAAAAGATTTCAAATGAACATTGATATCGGTTGAAATAAAATGATTGATTGCTTCTTGATCCAAACCATCTGCTTTTAATAAGGCTGCTTTATCCCCGATGATATCGTAGAGATTGTAAGGCAATTCATAGGAATCTGATTGAATATTGTTTAAGTTTTGATTCGGTTGAATGCTGATCTTCGGTTCAAGGATCTTAGAAAGCTCCGCCAGCTCATTGCGGCGATTCCCCAAAACGATCAATCCAGAACGAATCCCTTCTGGCAAATCGATCAAATCGATCTCAATCTCATCTTGTTGCATATGATTCAAAAAGCCCCGAGCACAGACGAGCTGGACATTGGATTTCAATTGACCGATATTCCCAAAACTGACACTGCCGATCAACGCTTTGACTACATCTTCTGTCAAGGTGATCGTCCGCTGAATACGGGACGCCTCTTGCCCGACTAACACCCGAACGAGATCGACTTTTTCTGATGCGGGTCGTTTCTCAAAGAAGGGCAGTTGAATATTGATAGGAATGCGTCGGGTAAAGGTATCTAATAGCGTTGAGTTGGGGTCTTCGGTAGTCGCTCCAACGATTCGGACATTCGCTTGATGATTTTTGCCCGTTTCCCCTAAACGACTAAACGTTCCATGGTCCATAAAGTAAAAAATCATTTCTTGCCCTTCTGGCGGTAATCGATGGATCTCATCGAGAAACAACATACTCTCATCCGCTTGATCAATAATACCGATCTTCTCTTGATCGGCACCCGTAAAGGCCCCCCGTACATAACCAAACAAATGGCTCATCAAAAGCTCTGGGTTATTTGCATAGTCGGCACAGTTAAAGACGATCAATTCTTTGTCATCGGCAATTACTTGATTGCTTTTGGCAAACTGAAACATTGCATGGGCAAAATAGGTTTTCCCAGAACCAGTAGGCCCTGTGATCAAGCAGTTTAGCCCTTTTGGCGGATACAAGATCGCTGCTTTCGCCTGCTCAACGGCATTTTTCATACTTCCGTTGGCACCGATGATCGTCGCAAAAATATCTCGGTCAGAGGGTTTTCCTTGTACCCGTTGAGGGAAGGCTTTTTCTCTTTGCGGGCGACTTTCTTTGTAACTTGGCACATACTTTTCCCTACTGCTGGGATCGACCCCTGCCGCCCAGTAGCGAACAGGCCGCGAGTCGCTTTTTTCGACGCGCCCTTCTTTGACAAGCTTATTTAAATCCTTACTGGCATTACTGCGCTGAATGGCTAAATGATCGGCAACTTCTGAAGTAGACAACCCTTTCTTTTCCCCTAAGCCGCTCATCGTATTTTCGACGATATATTGATAAATCCGTTCGATTCGCTTGCCCAACAGCTTCGCCTCCTTGTTTTTTCCACTTGAATACTTTACTCATTTTTCTATAAAAAAGCAACTTTTTTTCCGCACAGAAAAAGCAAAATACTTTGTTCGAAAGAGCAATAGAACGTCCTATCACATGCTACTCTCAGCATAAAGCATTTTGCCAAAAAAAGATATTCAAAAGTCAGGATGCGTTAGGCTTTTTCATTGGGAATGAACGCTGGTACCTTCTCAGGAAACCATTGCAGTTCTTTTTGCATCCAAATCACATCGTGCCATTGATTGAACTTATAGCCGACCTGCGCAAAATCAGCAACTTTCCGATACCCAAGCTTCTCATGAAAAGCCTCGCTTTGTTGATTGCCTCCTGTAATGCAGGCAGTCAGATTGACTACGTTTTGCGCTTTTAATTTTTCTTCAAGCGCTTGATAAAGAGCGGTGCCGAGCCCTTTTGCTTTGGCATCCGGTGCTAAATAAACGGTTACTTCAACGGTCCAATCGTACGCAGCCCGTTCTTTATAGGCTGACGCATAGGCATAACCGACGATTTCACCAGCCTCTTCTGCAACGAGATATGGGTAGCGTTTCAAGGTCTTGGCGATGCGTTCCGCGAATTCTTGAACCGATGGCACCTCCGTTTCAAAGGTAATCGGTGTATTTTCTACATAATAAGCATAGATTGCTGTCAAGGCTTGGGCATCTGCAATCGTGGCAGAACGTATCGTCATAGAATCCCTTCTTTCAGTAAATTTTTTCCCAGTATACTCTTTCTGAACAAAAAAAACAATCCGCTTTTGACGGATCGTTTCCTAGTTATAAATGATTTAGCGGGCTTTTTCAGCTCCGCAATACACGGTAAGATGTTGTGGCAGTACCGCTACTGTGATTGGCAATTCAGGTCCTGGATCACCATCGACATTTGTTTCGATCGTTGCCCCATCCGTCAAACGAATCGCAGCTTTATCAAAGGTTTGATAGCCAAGAACATCATTTGATTCCGTCACCCCTTTGAGAAGCTCTGGGACACTTTTGACGGTCTCCCAAAGATTCGTATCCTTCAAGTAGATCAGATGCAATTTGCCGTCATCGGTACTCGCTTTAGGCAAAAGAGATTCGAAACCGCCGATCGTATTGGATGACCCAACGATCATCGTACTGCTTTCCACAGCGATTGTCGTTTTTTCGCCATTATTTTCGGCGGTCACTTCAAACGGATGACTTTCATTTTTCCGCACTTCCCGCAGACCAGAAACAAAATAGGCCATTTTTCCCAGCTTGGTTTTTTCTTCGACCTCTACGTTGTTGATCGCTGCTGGAATCATACCGATCGCCACCACATTGGTAAAATAGTCTTGATTGACCTGACCAATATCGATTTTGCGGGTGTGATCCACTGCAAATGATTCGATGGCTTCCTTAGGATCTAGTGGAATCGCTAATGCTCTGGCTAAATCATTTACTGTGCCCAGCGGGAAGAAACCGAAATTTGGTCGTTTGTCATGAGGAGCTAAGCCATTGACCGCTTCATTGACGGTACCATCACCGCCCATTGCAAAGACACTGTCAAATTCTGCTACCGCTTCAGAGGCAAAACGTGTGGCATCTCCTTCTTTTTCTGTATGTTTGACCACGACTTCTGAAAAAGCTTCCCGCAACTTTTCTTCTGCCAGCTGCTCATATTCTTGGGCCTGTTCCCCACCAGAGCTTGGATTGACGATCAATAATGCTTTCATAAAACAGCCTCCTTGTTTGGGTTCATTTTCTATGAATCCAGTATAACAAGTTTCACGAAACCTGTCTTAAACGACCTCCGCCTATCCCCTACAAAAAAAGCACAGCCTAATCAGACTGTGTTTTTTTCGAGTACTCACTTCATTTTATTAAACCAATCGTTTACGCAAACGCCCAGAAATAAAATCAATGATCGTGACCGTCACCACGATCCCTAATAAAATGATCCCTACACGGCTCCATGAACGCGCATTGATGGCAAAGATCATCGGTGTACCGATCCCACCTGCCCCTACGATCCCTAAGATCGAAGCTGAACGGACAGCCAGTTCAAATCGATACAAGGTAAAAGAAAGAAATTCTGGGATCAGTTGCGGCAATGTCGCAAAGCCTAATACATCCCAGCGGCTTCCTCCCGCACTAATGACGGATTCCGAGGGACCATGGTCCATGTTTTCGATCGCTTCGCTGTAAAGCTTTGCCAGCATCCCAATGGAATGGACACTGACCGCCAAGACACCAGCAAAGGAGCCCGGACCTACCGTTTTGATAAACATGATGGCTAAGACGATTTCTGGAAACGTTCGAATCGCCGTCAGCACGATTTTCCCAAATCCCGATAACCAGCGAGGGCTGTTTTTGCTGCGCGCCGCCCAAAAGGCAAAAGGAATACTTAAAATCGATGACAAAAAGGTCCCAACAAAGGCAATCGCGACGGTTTCGATCATCAGACTGATCAAATCTTCGCCATCACCGGTATAAACATAGCCCCAATCAGGATGGATCAGGCCATAAAAGATCGAGCCGACAATTTGACCGACATTTTCTTTAACGCCAGCAAAAGGCACGCCAGCAAAAGCCCAGATATAAAGGAGGATAACGACTACTGCGATCAGCCAATTCCGTATTTTTTTCTTTTTCGGTTCTGCTGGCAACATCATAATAATCGCTCCCTTAATCTATTACTAATGGTATCAATCACCAAAACAACTGCAAAAATCACTAAGACGATGATCGACGTTTGGTCATATCGAAATTGGCTTAAAGATCGTTGTAAGAAAACACCGATTCCGCCTGCGCCGATATACCCAAGAATCGTCGATGCCCGCACATTGATCTCAAAGGCATAAAGCAAGTAACTAAGAAAATGACTCATGACTTGCGGTACGACTGCATAGCGGATGATATCAAACTTCGATCCTCCAGAAGCCGTGATCGCTTCGATCGGCCCTTCATCAATCGTTTCAATCGATTCATAAAACAATTTGGTGATCATCCCAAAAGAAAACACAGAGATGGAGATCACCCCTGCAACGGGACCAATTCCGACAATGGCAACAAATAAAGCCGCCAGCATCAAATCGGGTACCGTCCGAATGATATTCAAAACAAAACGGAAACAACCACTGATCCAATGATTGGTCATGATATTTCGTGCTGCTAAAAGTGAAAACGGAAAGGCCGCCAGTGCACCAAAGGTTGTGCCGATGATCGCCATTTGTATCGTTTGCAAAATCGGCTCAACAATGATTTTGGCATATGCCCAATCAGGATGAGCCATCTTTTGTAAGATGACATTCATTTGACTGCTATTGCTAAAGAACCGTGCCAAATCAACACCTGAAATAGAGCCGCTAACGAACAATACCACTAAAAAAATGACGAGCCAAAGAACATTTTTCCATAGTCCGCTGCGTTTCGGCAACGTATTTGTCGTCATTGTCCCGCCCCTTCCTGCTCTTCCATGATCTCGCTGCCATAAATCTGTTTCAATCGCTGATCGGTCGCTTCACTGACAGGGCCATCAAAAACCAAGCCTCCGTCTCGCAACCCGATGATCCGCGTGCCGTATTCTCTAGCTAATTGGACAGAATGTAAATTGACTACGATGGTGATCCCCAGATCTTGATTGATCCGTTTTAAGTCATTCATGACTTTTTCAGTGGTTAACGGATCCAATGAAGCAACTGGTTCATCCGCTAAAATAATCTTCGGTTCTTGCGTCAACGCCCGGGCAATCGAAACCCGCTGCTGCTGACCGCCAGACAATTCATCGGCTCGGGTATAGACTTTTTCTGCTAAATTGACCCGCTGCAGTGATTGATATGCCAACTCTTTGTCCGCTTGCGGAAACAGACCCAGCAGCATTTTGATCGTGGGATGATAAGCCACCCGCCCCGTTAAGACGTTTCGCAAGACACTCGAACGTTTCACCAAATTGAAGCTTTGGAAAATCATGCCAATGTCTCGACGAATCAAGCGCAGCTCTCTTCCTTTTGCTTTTGTGATCGACTTGTTATCGATTAAAATCTCGCCACTCGTGATCTCGTGCAGTCGATTGATGGAGCGCAGCATCGTCGATTTACCTGCACCGGATAAGCCCACTACGATGACAAATTCCCCTTTTTTGATATCGATGTTCAAGTCCTTCAACCCCAACACCCCATTTGGGTATTGCTTGGTCACATTCTGAAATGAAATAATCGTTTCGTTCTCTAGAGCCATGATTCTCCTACTTTCTTTCCATTAGGTAAAAATTGCTGTCCATTCGAAAAGGGTACCTCAACTACCGGTACCCTCCCGATCTATTCATCTATTAATTATTGTCCGACTTGTTCCGCATACTCTCTTACGATGTCGAAATTGCTGTCTTGTGAAACAACGTATCCTTCATGAGAGTAAATATCAGAGATGATTTGTTTTCCTTCTTCATCTTTTCCGATCGCGATAAAGGCATCTTGGATTTTTTTGTCCCACTCTTCACTCATATCGCTGCGAACACTGATCGTATCGTTCGGAATCGGTTCGGTAAAGTACATTGGTTCTACCTCATCCATGATTTCTGGGTAATCATTTTTGACCGTGTTACGGGCATCTTCAAAAACGAACGCCGCATCAACGTCGCCATTCAAGACTGATAAGACCGCTTGGTCATGGCCTTTGACTTGAACAGTCGTCACATCCGTATTGATATCGATGCCTGCTTTTTTCATTTCTGCTACTGGCCAAACATAACCGGCAGAAGAAGTAACATCTTGCGTGGCAATCGTTTTGCCTTTTAAATCGCCCAACTCTTTGATATCGCTGCCGCTTTTTACGACGATCATTGAACGATAGCTATCAACCAATTCATCCGTTGATTCGCCACCAGGCTGCTTGATGCCATAACGCTGTGCTTGCAATAACACCTTTACATTGCTTTGCTCATTTGCTAAAACATAGGCATTCGGCGGTAAAAAGCCGACATCTACTTGTTTCGAAGCCATTGCTTCGACGATTGTATTGTAGTCAGTGGAAACACTCACTGTAACTGGAATCCCCAATTCATCACTTAACAATTGCTCAAGTGGTTTTGCTTTTGCTTCTAATGTTTCTGCTGCTTGTGATGGGACAAATTGAACGGTCAACTTTTCTGGTACATATCCTGCTTCCTCAGCCGCCGAGTCAGTACTTGCTCCACCTGAGCCACATGCAGCCAGCGTAACTGCTGCCACCAAACCTAAACCAAACATTGCCGTTTTCTTCCAAACTTTCATCACTTTTTCTCCTTTTCATATAAAAAATCGAACTCATGGAATTCCGAACTTTCCTTTTTGATTATAAAAAACTACCGAATTAAAAACAATCTTTTTCGAATTACGAACGTTTTCTTTTTTGACAATGTTCGTGTTTTGACTGAAATCATTCGTGAGCACATTCTCAATAATCAACGTTTTTCGAAAGTTTCTTTCCATTTGTTCTACTTCCTCAGAGTATCAAATGAATATAAGGTTTGTGTTGTCAACGTGTAAAGATTCTGTTAACAGCAAAAGGAACTTTGTGAACAACAAAGCATGGACATACTCGTCATTCTTACCCCGAGTGCACAAATTTTCTTGAAACGTCTAACCAGAAGATGACCGCACACTTTTTTTTACGAAACAATACAAAAAAAGCAGAGGATTCCCTTAAGAACCTCTGCTTTTGACCTCATTCTCTTACTGTAAAAAGAGTCATTTACCCTTGATCCGTTGGCAGCTGCAACAAGAGTACATGCTCGTTCTCAATCATTTCACCCGTCAAAACAAAGCCATTGCGTTCGTAAAGCTTCGTTGCGATCTCGTTGCCATCCACAGCGGAGATCCTTAATTCTTGCGCTTGGATATGGGTTTTGAACCAATCTAACCCAGCAAGAAACGCCTGAGTGCCTAACCCTTGATTTTGGAATTTTTCTGCGATCATAAACCGCTCGATCCACCACGAAGCTTTTGGATAATCCTCATCCGCCTCGTAAAAACTAAATAGCATAAAGCCGACCATTTCCTCACCATTGTATAGGGCAAATGCCTGACGAGGTTCCTCATAGATCGCCTCTAACATTGAGTACCAATTGGGCGCAACAAAGTCTTCTTGCTCCTTCGTTGTCTTCAAATTCATGCACGCACGATAGTTTTCTTTCGTGATTTCTTTTAACTGAATCATTGCTTCGCTCCTTATCTAAGCCATTACAAATAACCATTTAGTTAAAACGGTTTCATTGGTGTATAAAAAAACACCCAGGTTACTTTTACGTAATCTGGATGTCATTTTCTTATGCTTCTTGCGCTACTGGATAAACAGATACTTGTTTTTTGTCGCGGCCTTTACGTTCGAAACGAACAACGCCATCAACTTTTGCAAACAATGTATCATCTCCACCGATACCTACGTTTACCCCTGGGTAAATTTTAGTACCGCGTTGGCGATAAAGGATTGATCCGCCTGAAACGGTTTGACCGTCAGCACGTTTCGCACCTAAACGTTTTGATTGAGAGTCACGTCCGTTAGAAGTAGAACCCCCACCTTTTTTGTGAGCGAAGAATTGCAAATTCATTTTCATCAACATGAGATGCACCTCCTAGTTTTCTTTAGTAGTTTTGATTTGGATATAATCGTTGTACTCTTCTTGAACTGATTGCAAGCCGATCAACAAATTTTCTAAAAGAATTTGTGCGATATTCGACTGCTCTTGGGTCAAACGAGAAGGCAGTGTGACTAATAAGTACCCACCATTTTCGTTATCTGCTTCAACTTTTGGCGCAACACCAGCCAAAGCATCGATCCCATTGACTGCACTGATCGCTAAAGCGGATGCTGCAGCACAGACGATGTCTTTGCCGTATTCTCCTGCTTGTGCGTGTCCAGCTAGTTCAAAAGAAACAATCCGACCAGAGTCATTTCGTTTGAATGTCCCTTTGATCATATTCGTTACCCTGCTTTTCGTAAGAATTAAGCGTTGATCGCGTTAATAACAACTTTTGTGTAAGGTTGACGGTGACCTTGTTTACGGTGTGAATGTTTTTTAGGTTTGTATTTGAAAGTTACGACTTTCTTTTGTTTGCCGTGTTTTTCAACAGTCCCTTCAACAGTTGCTCCTGCAACGATTGGGGCACCCACTTTTGTTGATTCGCCACCTACTAAGATAACTTCATCAAAAGTAACCTTTTGTCCAGCTTCAACGTCTAATTTTTCAACGTAGATTGCTTGACCCACTTCAACTTTTACTTGTTTCCCACCAGTTTTGATAATTGCGTACATGCTCTACAGCACCTCCTTATAATATACTTAGACTCGCCATCCCAAGTGACTTTCGTACTTACTACTTGTTCTGTGCGGTTGTAGCTGTGGAGTCCACAATTACAACAGATTAACTTTATCAAAATGTTTTCCTAAAGTCAATCACTAATTAAGGAAAAGACAGAATTCTTTTGCTACTAGTCATTTCCTTTTGTGCATTTTTTGTTTTCTATTACTATAGAAGAAAGAGCACAAGTGAAACAGAATTGGAGGAGTTTTCATGCAATACCCCAAAGAATTAGCCACTGCCGTTCAACAGGCATCCCGCAGTTATCCGTTGGAAGGATTTGTTCCCGGTCAAGGACCGCTGCAGCCCAAATTGATGATAGTTGGGGAAGCCCCTGGTCGAACCGAAATCGAAAATTTTATTCCTTTTAGCGGACAAGCAGGAAAAGAATTGATGAAATCGTTGGCTTTAGCCGGTTTGACCCGTGAGGATGTCTACATCACCAGCGCTGTCCGCAGCCGCCCATATTCCGTCAAAGAACGAATCAACAAACGCAGCGGTGCCCATGAGATCGTCCATCCCAATCGGACACCTACAAAAAAAGAAGTCTTGCTACACGCACCGCTGCTTGACTACGAGTTGTCCGTTGTAGATCCGCCTGTCATTGCAACTGTTGGCAATATCGGACTGCAGCGATTATTAGGCAACGCCTATTATATCAAAGATCACCATGGCGAAGTGATCCGTTCCAAAATACAAGAAAGCAATCCAACAAAAGATGGCTATCAATGGTCGGAAAAAGAATATTTGATCGTGCCGATGTATCATCCCGCTGCGATCTTTTACAATCGAACGTTGACTCCGCAAATCGAAGCCGATTGGCGAGGGTTAAGAAACATCCTCTCACAAATACCAGCCGACGAATAACGACCAGTCCCCTAGCCCTACTGCCAATACGCTGGAATCGTCTGCTCATAGGCGGTGATTTTCGCCTCTTCCTGCAACGTGATACTGATCTCATCGAGACCGTGGATCAATTTGTGTTTCCAGGTAGCATCGATTGCAAAGAAATGCTCCTCCCCAGCAATGATCACACATTGCCTCGGCAAGTCGATGCTGATTTTTTCAGAAGCAGGCAGCGAGGCGATCCTTTGGCGAACATCCAATGGCAGCTCGATGGGCAGCAGCCCGTTTTTGGTGGCATTCATATAGAAAATATCACCGAAGCTGCCAGCAATCACGGCTTTAAAGCCGTAATCCAACAGCGCCCATGCCGCGTGCTCTCGAGAAGAGCCAGAACCAAAATTATCACCAGTGACGAGGACTTGAGCGGTCTGATATGCTGGATCATTCAAGATAAATGCTGGATTAGGCTTGCGTTGCGGCAAATAGCGCCAATCGTCAAATAAAAATTCGCCAAAACCCGTTTTTTCAACGCGTTTCAAATAATTTTTCGGTAGGATTTGATCGGTATCGATATTGTCATTCATCAAAGGCAGCGTCGTACCTTCAAATTGCGTAAAAGCTTCCATTAACCAACACCTCCAACCACTTCTCGTACATCGACAAAGCGCCCATGAATCGCAGCTGCTGCCGCCATCGCTGGACTACAGAGGTGCGTCCGCGCGTTTTTCCCTTGCCGTCCAACAAAATTGCGGTTTGATGTGGAGGCACAGTGGACGCCTTCTGGTACTTTATCAGGATTCATTCCTAAGCACATGGAACAGCCAGGCTCCCGCCATTCAAAACCAGCGTCAATAAAGACTTTGTCTAAACCGATCGCTTCCGCTGCTTTACGAACAGGGCGTGAACCAGGAACGATAATACCAGTGACCCCTTCTTTGATAGTCTGACCTTTCAAAATCGCCGCTGCCTCTTGCAGATCAGACAAACGACCATTGGTACACGATCCAATAAAAATGTATTCAATGGGGATATCAGCAGCTGTCTGTCCAGGTTGCAACGCCATATATTCATAGGCTTGCTGATCATTGTGATCCCGCACTTCAGGAAACGCTTCGCTGACTGGTACCCCCATTTCTGGATTGGTTCCCCAAGTGATATAGGGTTCTAAGGTTGTTGCGTCTAGGGTGATCAGGGCATCATAGTTGGCATCTTCATCGGTATAAAGGCTTTGCCAATCAGCCACCGCACTGGCAAACGCTTGTGGCGCAAAGCGTCGATCCTTCACATAAGTAAAGGTCGTTTCATCAGGGGCGATCAAGCCCATTTTCGCCCCACCTTCGATCGACATATTGCAAATGGTCATGCGTTCTTCCATCGTCAGGCTACGGATCGTTTCGCCAAAGAATTCTACGGCATAGCCACCACCAAAATCAGTGCCATGGGTCGCGATCAATGCCAAAATAATATCTTTAGCGTACACTCCCGGCTGCAGGTGACCGGTAATCTCAACTCCCATGCGTTTCGGTTTTGTCTGCCAAATCGTCTGTGTCGCAAAGACATGCTCTACTTCACTCGTACCGATCCCAAACGCGATCGCACCGAAAGCACCATGGGTGGCAGTGTGGGAATCCCCGCAAACGATCGTTTTCCCTGGTTGGGTCAAGCCAACTTCTGGGCCAACCATGTGGACGATTCCTTGGTTGGCAGAGCCATTGTCACACAATTCGATCCCAAAATCTCGACAGTTTTTACGTAACGTGTCCATTTGCTTTTTTGCAACCAGATCAGTGATGGTAAAAATATCTTTGGTAGGCACGTTGTGATCCATCGTTGCGAAGGTTTTTTCGGGACAGCGGACTGCCCGTCCCGCTTGCCGTAATCCTTCGAAGGCTTGCGGTGTCGTCACTTCATGGATCATATGCAGATCGACATAAAGCAGCTGCGCTTGCCCTTCTTCTCCTGTGATGACATGCCGATCCCATAGTTTATCAAACAGCGTTTTCCCCATAATTGCTCACTCCTAACTGTGCAATAACCGCTTCTGTAAAGGCAGTTGTCGTTGCTGTACCACCTAGATCACGGGTCAAGATTCCCGCATTCATTACCTCGTAACAAGCACTTTCGATGGTATCCGCCAGCTCTTCCTCTTGAAAGGACTCTCTTAGCATCATGACGACAGATAAAATCATGGAAACCGGATTGGCGCAATTTTGCCCAGCGATATCAGGTGCAGAGCCATGAATCGGTTCATATAAAGAAACCCCTTCTGCGCCATGACTTGCGCTAGGCAGCACCCCTAATGACCCTGGCAAAACCGAGGCTTCATCACTTAAAATGTCGCCAAAGAGATTTTCTGTCACGATTACATCAAAGTCTTTGGGATTTTGGATGATTTTCATAGCGGCGGAATCAACATATTGATGAGTCAACTGACAATCTGGGAATTCCTGTGCCGTTTCTTCCGCTAATCGGCGCCAAAGTCGGCTAGTCGCCAACACATTTGCTTTATCGACAGAGAGAACCCGCTTCTTCCGCGTGCGGGCGATCTCAAAAGCTTTACGCAAAATCCGTCGAATCTCTGCTTGATGATAATGATTGATGTCGTAGGCTTCTTCAGGTTTTTCTGCTTTTTCGCCAAAATAGATACCGCCAGTCAACTCACGAACGATGACAAAATCTGTCCCCCGAAGGATCGCTTCTTTAATGGGAGACAAAGCAATCACCGCATCAACTACTTTGATGGGTCGAATATTGGCGTATAGCCCTAACGCTTGACGCAAATTCAAAAGTCCTTTCTCGGGTGTTATCGGTGCGTTTTCCCAAACTGGATCACCAATGGCTCCTAAAAGGATCGCATCCGCCTGCTGGCAAGCTTGTAGTGTTTCTTGCGGCAATGGCTCTCCAGTAAGTGCCAGCGCCGCACCACCAAATGGCCGCTGGTCAAAATGAAAGCGTTGGAGATGGTCTTGACAAGCCGCTTTTAATACCGCAAGCGCACTGGCCATAATTTCTGGTCCGATGCCATCTCCTGCTAAAACCACGATCTTTTTCAAACAAGGACACCTCGATTCTTTAGAGCTGCGCTAGCCTGTACATAGGCTTTGGCTGACGCCTGCAAGACATCAAAGTCTAAGCCGATCCCGCTGATTTTTTCATTGGTTTCCTGGCATTCAATAACCACGTGCACTTCCGCTTGCGCATCTTCCCCACTGGTCAAGGCAGTGATCTCATAGTTCAACAACTTCGGCTGCTGCTGGAAAATCTGATCGATCGAGTTGTAGATAGCTTGGATACTGCCGGCACCGATAGCTGATGCCACTTGTTTTTCCTCATCTTTGATGATAGAAACCACCGCTCCTTGATGGCCATTGGACACATATTGTAGCTGAACGGCGTCCAACTCGCAGCCATCTTCTTGGCTGCGGCCCTGGTCAGCCACCAAAGCCAGCAAATCTTGTTCGGTCACTTGCTTTTTCTTATCTGCCAACTCTTTGAAGCGTTTAAACAATTCATTGGTTTCTTCTTGGTCAAACTGGTAGCCCAGCTGCTGCATTTTATCGACAAACGCATGGCGGCCAGAAAGTTTGCCAAGGGGCAGTGAGTTGGTTTGTACGCCTACCAGTTGCGGGGTAATGATTTCGTAAGTTTCAGGATTTTTCAAGACGCCATCTTGATGAATCCCAGATTCATGAGCATAGGCATTGCCGCCGACGATCGCTTTGTTTTTCGGTACCGTGATCCCAGACAAACGTGCCACCAGATCGCTGGTGCGTTTTGTTTCGTTTAACTTGATGTTGGAGGTAGCCTGATAGAAATCATTGCGAATATGCAACGCCAGCGCCACTTCTTCTAATGCGGTATTGCCCGCTCGTTCGCCGATCCCGTTGATCGTTCCTTCCACCCGATCAGCACCATTTTCGATAGCTGCCATCGCATTGGCTGTCGCCATTCCCAAGTCATCATGACAATGGGAAGAAAAAATGATCGGCTGCTCACTCTTGATATTGGCGATCAAATAGGCAAAAAGCGCACCATATTCCGTAGGATTAGTAAACCCTACTGTATCGGGCACATTGATGATCGTCGCGCCGGCATCAATCGCTGTTTGAACCGCCTCAAGCAAGAAGGCCTTATCGGTGCGGGTGGCATCTTCTGGCGAAAATTGAACTTTTTCAAAGCGTTCACGGGCATAAGCCACATGTTCTTTGATGGAAGCAAGTACTTCTGCTTTCGTCATATTCAGCTTGTACTGGCGATGCACCTCACTCGTTGCTAGAAAGACATGGATCTGGGGATCGACGGCTTGATGAAGAGCTTCATAGGCACGATCAATGTCTTTTTTCTGACAACGGGCAAGTCCTGCAACGGTCATTTTCGTCACCGCCCCAGCAATCGCTTGGACTGCTTGAAAATCTCCTTCTGATGCAATCGGAAAGCCTGCTTCGATCGTATCGATACCCCATTTTTCTAATTGCAGCGCCAGTTGAACCTTCTCTTTCGTATTGAAGTTGACTCCCGGCGTCTGTTCACCGTCTCTCAATGTGGTGTCAAAAAACTGGATTTTTCTCATCACTATTTCCTCCTTGGCAGTGGTAGGGGCACGCTTGGCGCGACCTCATTCAAACAAATTGAAAAAATGGTATAAAAAAAGCACTCCATAAAGGGTTTCCTTCATGCAATGCGAATAGGACTCTTCAAATGATGCCTTAAAAAGGCGGGTCATAGAAAAAGAGTCCTTACGATAATAATAATAAAAATGCAGCTGTTTGTTTCAATCGTTTATCCATCGTCGTCACCTATCACTTTTTTTATCTTGTTATGAAGATACCAAACAGCAGGTTCCTCTGTCAACACTTTTCCCTGAATTTTCTGAATATTTCGATAAAAAGTTCGTTTTCGCCTTGATGATGGGTTGCTTTTCTTCCTTGATGAAAATTTAAGCAGAACCTGACGAGATCTTCACAGGATTTTAACCAAACCTCCACATAACACCGTTATGATAGAAATATCCCAAAAATATTTTTCACCCCTTTATCCTGCCAGTCGTATGACTGGTTTTTTTGTTGTTCCAAAGACTCGAAAAGATTGAACTTAAGGTGAGTTATTCGTATAATAAGGGGCAGCGATAAATGAGGAGGATGAAGATGCGCAACGAAATGATGCATCGTCCAGTAGTCAAACCAGAACTAGTGGCGTTTATGCGTGAAAAACAAAAACAATTACCCGGCGAACTTGGTGAAATCGAGCAAGCCGCTCATGATAAAGAAGTGCCAATCATCCCACATGAAACTGTGGTCTTTTTGCAGTTTTTATTGGGACAGCTTCAGCCAAAAGAAATCCTTGAGATCGGCACAGCGATCGGTTTTTCTTCAAGCTTGATGGCGCAATGTGTGAAAGAGGGGCATGTCACAACGATCGATCGCTTTGACGTCATGATCCGCAAAGCCAAAGAAACCTATGCTCGCTTAGGAAATGAAGACAAAATCACGCTTTTAGAAGGACAAGCGGCAGATGTCCTGCCTACATTGAGTGGGCCTTATGATTTTATCTTCATGGACAGTGCCAAATCGAAATACATTGAATTTTTGCCAGAATGTCTACGTCTGTT
Source organism: Enterococcus casseliflavus NBRC 100478 (assembly GCF_001544095.1). GTDB lineage: Bacteria > Bacillota > Bacilli > Lactobacillales > Enterococcaceae > Enterococcus_D > Enterococcus_D casseliflavus. The sequence goes on from NZ_BCPT01000011.1 coordinate 55,911, forward strand.
ACGCAAAGGCGGCGTGTTGATGGTGGATGACGTGTTCCAAGCTGGAACGATTCTGCAACCCATCGAAGACATCCCTCGCAACCAGCGAGCGATCCATCGCAAGTTGAATCTTTTCTTGGATACCGTGATGAACCATCCTCAGCTGACCTCCACCCTCGTCCCTTTAGGAGATGGTGTGATTCTCATTACGAAAGAAGCAGATAGCGTAATCCTTGAGGAACCTGAGAAAGGTTGAGAGCAGCTGCGCTTCCTTTTTTCAAAGAAAAAATAAGAAAAGGGCGAAAAGAGATTGACATTGCTGCGCCCTTTTTCTATAATGTTATTTGTTGCTGATTGATTTCAACAGCTTAGGCGAAGTGAGCATTCGCTGAAATTTATTTGTTCCAGTAGCTCAGCCGGATAGAGCATTCGCCTTCTAAGCGAACGGTCGGGGGTTCGAATCCCTCCTGGAACGTTATATTATCGAGCATAGCGCTACCAGATCGTTAGGAATCTTGATTCCTAGCGATTTTTTTTGACAAATTTTTTAAAAGCCACTTTTTTCAAACGTCACTTTTACCACAAATCAGCAGCACGGTGCTTTTCTTTTGCAAACAACCTATTAACTAATTATCTAAAACATCATTAATTATCACATATAGTTTTAACTGCTAAATAAATATGATATTATCCTCTCAAAGAGTGGCTTAATTGCAAAGCTCGTTTATGGTTTCCCATAATCCAGTAGCTTCACGTTTTTAGATATTATACTTCTCGAACACAACTAACAAAATTTATTCCATAGGAGGAATTTTGATGGAAGAATGTCCTTTTTGCCGTATCGTCTCTGGAAAAATAAAAAGCCATGTAATCTATGAAGATGACAGTGTTTGCGCCTTCCTTGATCATGCCAAAGACGTGGATTATCATATGCTGGTTATTCCTAAAAAACATTACACCAGTATTTTAGACTGCGACCCCGTTCTTCTTGCTCACCTCATTCAAACGGTTCAAAAAATAGCAGATCATTGTGTCACTCGCTTAGGATTTGATGGGATTAATTTGCTAAGCGCAGCAAATCAAGCAGCGGGTCAATCAGTCCCTCACTTTCACCTTCACTTGATTCCGAGAAAAAAATGTGACGGTATCAATGCGTGGCCCACATTCAATGGAGCAGCGCTCTCTTTAGAGGAAGCAGCGGCATTTTTGACCTTTGAAACAGATAGTAAGGGAGATTAAACAAAACTCAGTAGACTAAATCTTGCTTAAACGCGCTTCTTAAAATACTTGATAATACTTTACTTGTTCTGCTAGCTGATCAGCTGGTAGAGCACCATCCAGTACATAGTCGGCTGTTTCAGCAATGATCTGTTCGTGTAAAACAAATAGCTCCCTTGCATAGGAAAGATAAGTATCTGCCCAAGTCAAAATCGCTTCTTTTGATTCGTTCGTACAATCCCGTTTAATCTGACGAGCAAAAGCAATATCTAGTGGTGTTTTCAAATAAACCACCGTATTGATCAACTGACGCAAATCTTGGTGCTCATATCCGAAGGGAAAGTCCACAAAAATGATTGGTTGAATGCTCATCGCTCTCTTCAGATCTTTTAGTAGCAGACTGATGTCATATTGATTGATCGCTGCGCGGGCATCTTGTAAAAACAATCAAAAGATGGTGCTGAGGGCAATGCATCAATACTATAATCATCAAAGGAGATCACTATTCCATCTGCCAATCTACTCAATTCACGAACCAATGTCGTTTTGCCGGACGCTGTAACACCACTGACTACAATTACTTTCCCTCTCTTCATGAAGTCCCTCCTCTGTCGTACCTTCAGTATAACACGCTCAACCAATCCTTTTTCTTATCCTCCCCCTGCAAAAATTATGCTATGCTTGACAAGAATAAAGAAAGCAGGTGTCCTATGGAGATAACGGTATATATCGCAAGCGGGTTTAGTAAAAATCAAACAGGTGGCAACAAGGCTGGAGTCGTTTTGCTGGAACAGCCCCTTACACCACAACAAAAGTTAGCCATCGCAAAAGAGTTAGGCTTTTCAGAAACAGCTTTTTTATCGAAATCCCCGGAGGCCGATTTCCGATTTGACTATTTTACACCAAAAGAAGAAGTTGACTTATGCGGACATGCAACAATTGCTTCCTTTGCTCTATTGTCATATTTGAACAAACTTTCCAAGCCACAGTATCGCATCGACACCAACGCCGGACGTTTGTCGATCACCATCAAAGACGGTGTCATTTTCATGGAACAGAACAAACCGCTGTTTTCAGATGTCCTTTCATTAGAACAATTAGCTGACTGTTTCGATACCAATGCTATCAACGATCAAATTCCTATTCAAATCGTTTCTACTGGATTAAAGGATATCCTTGTTCCAATCAAAACAACGGCCCAGTTGCAGCATATTGTACCTGATTTTGAGGAAATAAAAAAAGTAAGTGCGCTGCAACAAGTAGTTGGCATGCACTTATATGCAATGGAAAAAGAACGAATCGTTTGCCGTAACTTTGCCCCATTGTTTGACATCAATGAAGAATCTGCCACAGGTACTTCCAATGCCGCTTTGGCTTGCTTCTTGCATCAAAAATGTTCCCTTGAAAAAGAAGTGTATCGCTTTGAACAAGGCAGCAATTTAGGTGAACCTTCTGAAATCTTTGTCAAACTAGCTACGTCCTCGCGAAAGGAAATCCAACGTGTTTATGTTGGGGGCAGAGGGCATTTTTGCGAGACAGTCACCATCGACACCGATACACTGGCATAATCACAACAATTTAGGCTGATCTTCCATCAGCCTTTTTTCCTCTTCACACAGCGTGTTCTTTTTCCATAGCAGCCCATCAGTATCTCGAATACTAGTTTTCTCATAAAAAAAAGAACCCAACTCGGGTTCTTTCCTTCACCTTGATTTTCTATGAAATACCGACAAGTTCTGCTAACAGCTCACTGACTTTAGGCAGTGGCTCGTTCTGTAAGGCTGCTACGATTTTTGAACCGATCACTACCCCACCGCACACTCGGGCAAAGCGCTGCACGTCTGCGTGGGTCGAGACCCCGAAACCAGCTAGTACAGGAATCGGACTTTTTTCCGAAATGGCTTGCAAATGCTGATCCAGCTGTTCGTTGTATTGGCGATCTTCTCCAGTGACACCGTTCACTGTCACAGCATAAACGAATCCTTCCGCTTCTTCGATCAGCGTCTGAATTCTGTCTGGGGGACTGGTCAAAGAGACCAGTGTGAGCAGCGCGAGATCCGCCGCATCAAACGTAGGCGTTACTAGCGATCGATGTTCAAAAGGCAAATCTGGAATAATCAACCCTTTCACATTTGTCGTTTTTAACTCATTTGCTAACTGTTCAATCCCATAATGAAAGAATGAATTGGCATACCCCATCAATACCAGTGGAACCTCAGAATGGATCGTTTGCAGCGCAGCAATGATCTTTTTTAAAGTGGTGCCATTGGCTAATGCCTGCATTCCAGCTGCTTGGATGACCGCTCCATCTGCGACTGGGTCTGAAAAGGGCACGCCGATTTCAATGGCGGCTGCGCCATGTGTCGTCAACAGTTCGATTTCTGCTGGCAGGCGTTCCAGTCCGTTGGCACCCGCCATGATATAAGGTACAAACAACGGCTTGCCTTGTTTTTGGCACTCCTTTAGTTTCATCGTCAATGTTTTGCTGGTCATTTCGCTTCCCCTTTCCGATCTTTGATTTGTTGAACATCTTTGTCCCCTCGCCCAGACAAACAGATCACTAAGCGTTCTTCTGCTGTCATCGTTGGCGCTAACTTTAAAGCATAGGCAACGGCATGAGCACTTTCCAAAGCGGGAATAATGCCTTCGATTTGAGACAAGAGATAAAAGGCGTCAACAGCTTCTTCATCAGTGACCGCGAAATACTCCGCACGCGCAATTTCCTTCAAATAAGAATGCTCGGGACCGACCCCTGGGTAATCCAAACCAGCTGAAATCGAATAGGGTTCAATCACTTGCCCATCATCGTCTTGCAGCAAATGCATTTTGGTACCATGTAAAATACCGATACTGCCTTTCGTCAAAGTCGCCGCATGCTCGGTAGTATCCACGCCTTTTCCAGCTGCTTCAACGCCAATCAAACGAACGGTTTGATCGTTGATGAAAGGGTAAAACATTCCCATCGCATTGCTGCCGCCGCCAACACAAGCAACGACTGTCGTTGGTAGTTGTCCTTCTTTTTCTAATAGTTGCCGCCGTGTCTCACTGCCAATCACACTTTGAAAATCTCGAACGATCTCTGGAAAAGGATGCGGACCGAGTACCGAACCCATCACGTAATGAGTGTCCTCGACGGTTGCGACCCAGTAGCGCAGCGCTTCATTGACAGCATCTTTCAATGTCTGATTGCCTGATGTGACTGAAACCACTTTTGCTCCCAACAATTCCATTCGAAAGACGTTTAGTGCTTGCCGCTGAACATCTACCGCGCCCATAAAAATCGTGCATTCCATACCGAACAACGCGGCCGCAGTTGCTGTGGCGACGCCATGCTGCCCAGCACCGGTCTCTGCTACCACTTTCTTTTTCCCCATCCGTTTTGCTAATAAGACTTGGCCAAGTGCATTATTGATTTTATGGGCACCCGTATGATTCAAATCTTCTCGCTTCAGATAAATTTTGGCACCGCCTAAGTGTTGTGACAAGCGCTGGGCATGATAAAGGGGGGTCTCTCTTCCTACATACTCTTGTAAATATTCCTGTAATTCAGCTTGAAAACTTGCGTCCGCTTGTGCTTCACGATAGACAGTTTCCAATTGCTTGACTGCATACATCAATGTCTCTGGCACAAACTGTCCGCCAAAAGAACCATAAAATCCTGCTTTTGTGGGATACTGAGTCATCTTTTTTTCTCCTTTACTAAATGAATAAATTGTTCGATTTTCCGACTGTCTTTCTTGCCCTGGGTTTCAACGCCTGAAGAAACATCGACAGCATAAGGCCAAAAAAGTTGGATCGCCTCTTCTACATTTTCCGCGTGCAACCCGCCAGCAATAAAAAATCGCTCAGACAACGGCAACGGTTCTCTCGCCGCTTTTTGCCAATCAAAGGACTGGCCGTTGCCGCCAGCATAAGGGTGATCTCTTACTGGAGCGTCCAATAAACCGAAATCTGCATCGCAGCTCAGGAAATCTTGCTCTAAAGTCTCTGCTTCTCCATCAAAGGCTTGGATCACTGCGATCTTTTGATGAGCAAAAACCCCCTTCTGAATGGCTGTTTGCAAAGATGGCAGAACCTTTCCATGGAGCTGAATCGCTGTCAATTGGGCGGTTTGAATTGCCGCTTGCACTTCTTCAACACTTGGAGAAACGAAAACCCCGACTTTTCCTACATTTTCGGGAACTTGCTCCGTTATCTTGCGGACTTGGGTCGGATCGATTCTCCGACGGCTTTCGGCAAAAACAAAGCCAAGGTAATCTGCTCCTGCATTGATGGCAGTTTCGACATGCAGGCGTTCGGTGAGTCCACAAATTTTCACTTTGGTCATCGACGGCTCACCTGCAAATCTGCCGCTGTTTCAACAATTCGATTGCTCCTCATCATCGTTTCTCCAACGAGGACTCCATGATAAAACGGTGCAAGCTGCAGCACATCTGCGGCCGTTCGAATACCAGATTCACTGATATAAACCGCCTCTGACGGCTGAGGTGCTAAAGCAACACTGACATCCAAGGAAACGTCAAAAGTTTTTAGGTCACGATTGTTGACGCCGATGATTTTGGCACCTAATGCTTGGGCTTGTTGAAATTCAGCCGCATTATGGGTCTCAACGAGTACTTCCAACCCTAGTGCTTCGGCTTCTTGATACAGCGCGACGAAACGGGCTGGCTCTAACGCAGCCACGATCAATAAAACGATACTGGCACCCGCATTCTTGGCGCGAATCAATTGTTTTTTGTCGATAATGAAGTCTTTGCATAGTATAGGCACCGAAACAGCCTTACTGACTGCTTCAAGATCTGCCAGCGAGCCTTTGAAAAATTGCTGGTCGGTCAAAACGGAAATCCCGCTGACACCCGCGGCTTCATAAGCTTGCGCTTGCGTAACTGGGTCGATCGCTTGATTAATGTCTCCTTTTGAAGGTGAAGCCCGCTTGATTTCAGCAATGAGGTGCATCTTTTGTGGTCGGTCCTTGACTTGCTGATAAAATGATGGGCGTTTCGCTACGACCTTTTCGGTTTCTTGTGGCATCGCGGCAACTTCTTCAACTTTTTTCTGGATGATCGTTTCTAAAAAATCCATGATTCTCCTCCTTACAGCTTTCGTAATTATTGACTATTTGACTGGCGGATCAACTCCTGCAGTTTGTCATAGGCGGCGCCCGAAGCGATACACGCCCGTGCCATCGCAAACCCTTCCGCTATCGTGGCGGCTTTGCCGTTAGCGTAAAAACCTAACCCTGCATTTAAGACCACCGTTTCTAGATAAACGGAGGGTTGATTTTTCAACACCGCAGTTAAGATCGCCGCATTTTGAGCGGCATCCCCGCCGACGATCGCCTCGATCGGCGCTGGCGTAAAGCCGTACGCTTGTGGATCCAAAGAAAAATTGGCTACCTCTCCTCCTTGATAAAAGCTGATCGCAGTTTCACCTGCCAAATTGGCTTCATCCATTCCGTTGCATCCATGGATCACCATTGCTCTTTGCCGACCAAGACTGCCTAACGCCTGAGCGGTGTCAGCCAAGCTCTCGCCTGCGTAAGTCCCAATCAGTTGCGTAGTCAACGGAACAGGATTGATCAAGGGGCCTAATAGATTAAAAATCGTTGGCGTTGCTAATTCTTGCCGTATCTTCATCACTGCTTTCATGCCGGGATGCAACGAGGGAGCGAAGAGAAACGCGATGCCGACAGTCGTTAATAGCTCAACGATTTTTTCTGGTGATGCTTGGATCGATACCCCCAAGCAGGCTAAGACATCGGCACTGCCTGAACGACTAGAGATACTGCGATTGCCGTGTTTTGCCATCGTGATTCCCCCAGCTGCTAACACGAAAGCAGACGTAGTGGAGACATTAAAACTATTGGAGTGGTCGCCGCCAGTACCGCAATTGTCCATGGCGTCTCCTCCTTCATAAGGAATGGTCACGGCATGCTCTAACATGATTTCCGCTAAAGCGGTCAATTCGGCGGCTGTGATGCCGTTGATCTTCATCGCAACTAACGCTGCCCCCAATTGACTTTCTGAAAACATCCCGCTTAAAATTCCTTGAGCAAAGTGGCGCATCTCCTGATAACTTAAATGACTGCCATTAAAAAGCTGCTGGGTGATTTGCTGCGGCTGCTGTATTTTGACTGCTTCCATAAATGTTCCTCCTTTTTCATTTGCTGCTTTTTGCTGATTTCTCTGAAATGAGTTCAAGAAACCGTTGGATAAAAAACGCCCCTTCGTTTGTCCCCATTGATTCAGGGTGGAATTGAAGGCCTACGATCGGCTTTTGTCGATGCTGGATCGCCATGATGATCCCTTTTGTTTCAGCCAATACCTCAAATTGTGCAGGAAGGGTCGCTGGCTCAATGACCAGCGAGTGATAGCGCATGACAGTCATGTCTCCTAGGTAGGTTTGGAATACGCCTTTTTTCTGATACGTAAGGCTCGATTGCTTGCCGTGCATAATGGCTGGTGCTTGGACCACTTTGGCACCAAACGCTTCTCCAATGGCTTGATGACCTAAGCAGATCCCTAAAAGCGGCTTGCTATTGTGATATGTTTTGATCAAAGGAATCATGAATCCTGCCTCTGCGGGACGTCCTGGTCCGGGGGAAAAAATGATGCCATCTGCTTCTTCAGCAACAAGGAAAAGGTCTGGATCATCATTTCGCAAGACGACTGTTTCTTCTGGACAGAGCTGGAGAAGATTGTAAGTAAACGAATCATAGTTATCGACGAGTAAGATCATTGGCTGACACCTCCAATAGTGCTTTGGCTTTGTGTAAGGTTTCGTGGTATTCAGATGAGGGATCAGAATCATAAACGACACCCGCCCCTGCCTGGACATAAGCGATCGCGTCTTTCAAAACCATTGTTCGAATCCCGATGGCAAAATCCGCTTGATCGTTTCGAGAAAAATACCCAACGGCTCCCGCATAGACCCCTCTTCGAACAGCTTCCCATTGATAGATGCGAGTCATGGCACGAATCTTTGGTGCCCCGCTGACCGTGCCTGCTGGCAGGGTTGCTTTCAAGGCATCCATTGCCGTCACACCTGTTCTGCGCTTGGCAGCCACCACCGAAACGATATGCATGACATAGCGGTATTTCTCGATCACCATGTATAAAGGAACATGAACCGTGCCATGTTCAGCGATTCGGCCCAAATCATTGCGCCCCAGATCGATCAGCATTTGGTGCTCTGCACGTTCTTTTTCATCTGCTAATAGTTCCGCCGCCAAAGCTTCGTCTTCTGCTTTGGTTGCCCCTCGTTTGCGGGTACCAGCGATTGGATTTGTGGTGATCGTTGTTCCTTGAACCCGAATCAAGCTTTCAGGTGAACTGCCGATCACTTTGAATCCGTGATCGAAATCAAGATAATAGAGGTAGGCAGACGGATTCGTCACTCGCAGTTTTCGGTAATAGTCAAAAGGATCTTGCGTAAATGCTGCTTGCAGACGTTGGGAAGGAACAACTTGAAACATATCCCCTGCCGTAATTCGGGCTTTTGCCTCACGAACGATCGTTTCATAGGCATGTTGAGTAACATTACTTATAAAATGCAGCTTTTCATTCGATAACCCACGGGTCTCAGCTGCGACCGGTGTCCTTAATTGCTGCTGCACCGCTTGGAGTACCTGCTCCATCTCGGCGGTCCCCCTTTGGCTGTAGCAATTTTCAAGGATGATGGTCAAGGTTTCCCTTTGATGGTCCAGAACGAGAAAGGTTTCAAAAAGCCAAAAGGCCATATCAGGCACCTGCAATTCATCTGCGGGCAGTTGTCCAATGTCTTCATAGCAAGCTGCGATATCATAGCCCGCATACCCGATCGCCCCACTTTGCAACGGCAGATTCGGTAAAGCGGTGGTTTCTTTTTTGACTACATACCGTTCCATTTCTTTTAAAGGGTCCTGACAGGGATACTTGTTGACCGTTTTTTCCAAAAGATCCTCCACTTGAAAAACACCATCCTTAAAGGTCAGTTTCTGAACAGGATCAAAGGTGAGGATCGAATAGCGTCCCGTATCTTCTTCTCTGGGAATACTTTCCAGTAAACATTTATGCGCCCCTTGAATCCGTAAAAACACTGAGACAGGTGTCAAACAATCGCTGTTGATTCGTTCCATTCGATACATAAGCTGCTCCTTTCTTTGTAAACAAAAAGCCCTCAAGCAAACATCATAAAAACGTCTGCTTGAGGGCGAATGACCGCGGTACCACCTCAATTGAAAGTTGCCTAAAAAAACAACTTCTTCTCTATCAACCGTCTAACAACGGTCTTCCTCTATAACGGGAGTTCCCGCATTTTCCTACTGCCAAAAAAAGGGTTCAAAAAATGATCGGCTAAGGCCATTTCCTTGATTTCTTGGTATCGGATTCTCATCACCGCCGACTTTCTGTAACCAAAAAAGACTCAAGTACTTCTCTTAGTTTGATTTTACGTTTATTTTTTTATTGGTTGAAGGGCAAGAAAAACAAAAAAGCCCTCATGCAAACAAACTCGTCTGCATGAGGGCGATTACTCACGGTGCCACCTCAATTGGTTCTCTAGATCGTCTATCAACGATCGTTCTCTGTAACGGGAGATCCCGAAAAAAGCCTACTGATTTCAGCCTTTCGACACAAAAGTCCATTTCTGAAGCGTCAATCTGCTGATTTACACCACCATCAGCTCTCTGCAAGACGAACGTCCTCATACTTCTCTTTTGTTTGGTCTTTACTAGTTATTGGTAGCTATATTACGTGGCTTTTGCTGATCTGTCAACAGAAAAAAGCGAATTTTCTATTTTTGTCTCCTTTTGACAATACAAGAAAACAACCTACAATGGGTTGCCTTAACCAAAATAAAAAGACATTCTTTAGGACAAAAATCTCCTTCACTTCTTTCAGCGTACTTAATTATAGCTGCTACTCTATTTAAATAATATTTGTTTTTTTATAACCCTTACGTGAAGATCAAAGAGTGAAAACTTTGCTATAATTTTGCCAAAAAATCGACATTTTCCCAAAATTTTCATAACATCATGAAAAAACAGAATTGTTATTTGAAATATTCTTCTATATGATTGAACCGAATGTAAGAAAGGGTGATTAAATGCACATAGACAAATTATATTTTTCCACCTTTATTTATAAAATGAGCTGCTTAGAATTTACTTACTCTCTCATTCAATCCAATGAGAAAAAAGTCGAATTATCCGAGGAAGAACAAGCCGAAATTGAATGGATCATCAATTCTGCGCTCCATCGAAAACTCTACGCCTCTCGCAAAAAGAGTCTTTTTTCCTCAAAAATAAAATTGTCGAAAGAAAGTTATTCTATGTATTTGCGAATGAAGAAATACGAACACATGATAGACCTCTAACCGTTAAAACACATAAAACAAACGCATTCCTTTAGACAGTTACTCAGAAGGTTGTCGATCCCATCTTTTTTAATAAAAAAAACATCATCCAGTGAATTGGAAATAGCAAAACTTGCCTTTTTCGTATAAAATCAAAAAGAACACGAAAGAGTTGTCTTTCATCAAAACAGTCAATGTGACTCTTTTGACCTTCAAGACTCGGAAAGGAAGTTTTTGTCATGGATGGGATGATGAAAAAAATCATTACGGAGAAGGATTTATTACGTCAGATCCTTCTCTTGGAACAACTGGCGAATCACAAAATGATCACTGCCAAGCAACTAGCAAAATTGATCGATACGACGGAGCGAACCGTTTTTTCCGATCTAACCTATATTCGCCAACAATTGCCTGATGGTTGGCAGATCGAAGCTACCAGTAGTGGCTTTGCTCTGACCCATGATGGGCCATTGTTGATGAGTCAGCTCTGGGAAACGTTTTTCCCTCAATCGATCGGTGTTTCTTTGATGAAAGCATTGCTTTTTTCCAGCGAACTCCGTACGCAAGATATTCTTAGCCAAACAGGGACATCCTATGAGACCTTGCGACGACATGTGACAAAATTAAACAAAAGTCTCACTGATTTTTCGTTGCGGATTCGGATCACCAATCGCATGATCCGCTTTGAAGGAAGTGAGATCAACATCCGTGTTTTTTTTCATCGCCTGTTACTGCCATACACCCATAACAATTACTTTTTTGAGGAATATACGATTCATGAGTCCCACTATTTTCATTTCTTGGATTGCATAGCAAAAGCCAAGCTGCAGATTGAAGTGGAACAAATCTACGGTACCTGCTGGTTTTTTATCAATACGATTCGCATCAAAGCCAATTGCCGTATCGATTCCTTTGAATTTCAGGGGGACGATCCCCTTTATAGCCTTTTCCAACAGCCATTAAGCCAGCTGTATCAAAAAGAAGGCGTTTATTTAGAACGCAGCGAACACTTCTTTAGCTTCTACTGCTTCTTAGAAAGTTGGAACTACAATAACGACTGGTCCGCAACGATCCAAGCAACCCTTGAATCCTACCAAACCATTTATCAGAAAACGACCCATTTTGTTGGAAAACTAGACCGCTTGTTGCAGTTGTCTTTAGCTAGTGATACACAACTGATTGAGAATCTACTGTTGCTTTTGATCAAATCGCAAGAGTCAGCCAAGCTCTCAGAATTGTTCGGGCTCGAATTTCACGAGATCCAACGGTTAAATCAACCCTATTCGCTACCGATCGAAGCGACGATCCATGACTTTTTAGAAGAGCAAACAGCCAGTCAATCGGAAATGAGTTTTCCATTATGGTCAACCACCACCTTACTGATCCAACAAACGATTTTACAAATCAATCCTATTCGCGCAAAAGGGTATTTTGTTTTCCAAGGTGAGCCTGCCTGGAAAGCTTATCTCCTGCAAGAATTGAATGACTTCCTCGGTGCCCGCATCCTTTTATCGGCGATCGAGCCTGGTCAACTAGAAGCGTTGGCGAAAATCGAGGTTGATTTTATTCTCTCAAATTTCCCTTTAGAGGAAGTATCTGTTCCAGTTTTTTACTTATCGATGGTACCAACGAAAAATGAGCTCAATCAAGTGACTGAGCTCATCCAAACCTATTATTTAAGCTATCGCTAGAATCATCAAGCTGCCGCTACTGCTTCACTGGAGCGGCTTTTTGCCGTCCTTGCAACTTATTCGTAATAAATTTCTCACCCTCAACGACTGCGAAAAGGAGTGCGCCGTTAGCAGCGATACTCAACTGCTGCATCAAGGTCAAAGAACCGATCTCTAAAAGCTGGTGTCCTAGAGGGGTTAGGAAAATCGCTGCCTGTAATACGATCAGCAGTGAAAGAGAAACGAATAGCGCTCGGTTGGCAAAAAGTTGGCGATTCAAGGCTGGCTTGACCAGCTCACGACAGTTCAACAAGTAGACCGCTTGGGCAAAGACGATACTTTGCAGTAGCATACTTTGCTGAAGGACCGTTCCCTCAAATTGAACCGCTAAGACGTAAGAAGGAATCATGATCAACAGCGAGACGTAGAAGATGCGGAACAAGCTGTACCAAGACAAGATGCCTTCTTTGATTGGCCGTGGTGGTCGATTCATGACATCCGCACTTGCCTTTTCAAAACCGAGTGCGTAAGAAAGCGTGATCGTTGTCACCATATTTACCCATAAAATTTGGACAGGTGTCAGTGGCAGTGGTCGGTTCAACAAGAGTGCCGCAATAACGATCAATCCTTGGGCAACCGCAGTTGGTAAGAAGAAGTTGATGGTTTTCTTCAAATTATCGTAGATTCGACGACCCACTCGGACGGCATTGGCGATCGTATGAAAATTATCGTCTGCCAAAACCATATCGGCTGCTTGCTTGGTTACTTCACTGCCTTTGATCCCCATAGCGATCCCAATATCGGCTTTTTTCAACGCTGGTGCATCGTTTACGCCATCACCGGTCATTCCGACGATCTCGTCATTCGCTTGCAAAGCACTAACGATCCGTAATTTATGCTCAGGGGTCGTTCGAGCAAAGATGTCTGTCTTTTGGACTGCTTGCTGCAATTCTTCCTCCGACAGCAGATCGATTTCTAACCCTTCCAACACGTGATTCGTGTGCTTCAAGCCAATTTGCTTGCCGATGGCTTGAGCAGTCTTGCCATGGTCTCCTGTGATCATTTTGACTTGGATGCCCGCTTGCAAGCACTCTTTTACCGCTTTGATGGCACTGTCTTTCGGAGGATCAATGATACCAGCGATCCCGACAAAGGTTAAATTGGTTAGCCCTTCGTGGGACAAGGACTCCTGTGCCGACAGCGTCAGATGCGCAAAGCCGATCAGCCGCTGCCCTTTCGCTGCTAATTTTGCACTTTCATCTAACCACCATTGCTTTTGATCTGAAGTCAGTTGGCTTTTCTCAAGCAACACTTCGGGCGCACCTTTGACAAAAACTACCGAGGCATTCGGCTCTTCTTGATTTTGATGGCGTGTTGCCATGTACTTGTAAGAGGAACTAAAAGGAATCTTATCGACTGTTTTACGCAATGTTTGCTGCGCTGATTCTGCGTATTGTAACAAGGCTTTTTCGGTTGGGTTCCCAACGAGATCCGCAGCCTTTTGTCCTTCGTCTTGCTTCAAGTCTTGACAATTTGCCATGATATCAAGCACCGTTGCTTTATCCACGTTTGACTCAACTAAAACATCGACGACCGTCATTTCATTTTTGGTCAAGGTTCCTGTTTTGTCTGAACAAATCACCGTCATGGCACCTAGTGTCTCCACTGATGGCATCGTTTTGATGATTGCTTGCTCCTCGGACATTTCCTTGACACCCATCGATAAAATCATGGTCAGCACGGCTGGCAAACCCTCAGGAATCATCGCTACCACTAAGGCGATACCTGATGAGAACAAGAGATCAAGATCAAAGCCGTAGCGGAAGGTAGTAAAGAAGATCAAGAAAATCACTAATCCGATAATGCCTTTAAAGATTTGGTGATTCAATTGCTTCATTTTTTTGATCAACGGGGTTTCTTGCGCTTTCACAGACTGAATTGCTTGATTGATCTGGCCGATTTGTGTATCGTCGCCTGTTTCAACGACGATCCCGCTGGCAGTTCCGCTTTCTACATGGGTACCAGAAAACGCCATGTTCCGCTGGTCACCAATTGTACTTTCTTGAGTAATAGGCTCGGTCATTTTTTGAACAGGCTCAGATTCGCCAGTTAAAATCGACTCTTCAATCACAAGATCATGGGTTTCGATCAAGCGCATATCTGCTGGTACAACATCTCCTGGTCCTAAAACGACTAAATCTCCATTTACTAAGGAAGAAACAGCGATTTTCTTCTTGCGGCCGTGAACATAAATCGTTGCTTCTTGCCCCATGAACTGCTTCAATCCATCCAGTGATTCTTGGGCTTTGCGCTCTTGCCAGTAGCCGACGAATCCATTGATGACGACGACCGCCATAATAATGCCGCTTTCGATATAATCACCAGAAATCCCTTTTAAGACGGCTGCGACGATCAAGACCAACATCAGTAAGTCGGTAAAGTGCTTGCCGACTTTCTTCCATGTGGGGATCTGCGCTGCCTCAGTAATTTTATTTTCACCTTGCTTTGCTAAACGCTGGTTGCGTTCTTCGGAGGAAAGGCCCTGCCGTGTTGTTTGCAACGTGTGTAATAGTTCTTCTGTTGTGTTTTTGTACCAATTCATATTTTTTTCCTCCTTGTTTATTTATTTGATCTGAACATAGTATAAGACATTGAAACCATAAAATTCTGGCGATAATTTCAGCGGAGCCTGAAAAAAATGAGTGCTTTTCTTAAAGGGGAAGAGCGGCTTGGTCACGTGGCTTCACACAACCAACTGAACACGTCCGTTGATTGTTTTTGCAGGTGGAATCAAGTAAACTAGGACACACCCAATCAATTTCTATCTGTCCCATCATCCAAAGGCAAGATAGACGAAAGGAGCCAAAGAAATGGCAATCTATACCGATACAAAAATCGCTCAAGGACCTTTTCTTTTCATTTCTGGTCAAACGACGTCGCAAGACGGAGCCACACCTGAGGACCCGCAAGAGCAAACAACCATCGTTTTGAAAAAGATCGAACAGCTTCTATCAGCCAATCAACTGTCCTGGTCATCAGTGGTCAAAATGACCGTCTTTTTAACAGATGCTGCCTACTTAGCTGCTGTCCGTACGGCGTTTAAAACTATTTTGGTAGAAAACAAACTAGCCATGAGTCTCGTGATCGTTGCCGGCTTGGTTGCCCCTGACTTTAAAGTAGAGATTGAAGCACA
Organism: Enterococcus casseliflavus NBRC 100478; assembly: GCF_001544095.1. Taxonomy (GTDB): domain Bacteria; phylum Bacillota; class Bacilli; order Lactobacillales; family Enterococcaceae; genus Enterococcus_D; species Enterococcus_D casseliflavus. The sequence continues at coordinate 71,304 of NZ_BCPT01000011.1, forward strand.
AGCTACCTTGGCTTAAGCACAGAGAAAAACACCAAAAAAACTTCGTACAAAAGGCAGTAGCCAATACGAAGTTTTTTGGTGTTATCTTCTTATTCAGTCCTATCTGAAGTGTCTGATTCAGTCTTTTTTTGCCACTGCTCCACAAAACCAGCGATGGCTTGAGCAGTCTGTTGAGTATTCACTAAGGTTCGCTTTTTCTCCATCGCTTCTGTCAACGAAATCGGACCTTGCTGGATACAAAAGACGGCAGATAGTAGTTGCGGCAGTTTTCCTAGATCGTCGCTTCGGGAGCCGCAGATGGCAACAACCGGTACCTGATGTTTGTGGGCGAGCAACGCGACGCCATAGGGTACTTTTCCCCCAGCGGTTTGCCCATCGATGCGTCCTTCACCCGTGATCAACAAATCTGCTTCTTTGATTTTTTCCTCAAATCCAATCAATGAAGCGATCGTCGCAAATCCTGGAACCAATTGACCACCTGCCAAACGAACAGCACCACCAAGCCCACCTGCCGCACCAGCACCAGGGACTTCCAGATCGATCCCCGCGGTCCGCTTGATGTGCTCAGCCAAACGCTTTGCCTGCTGATCCAACTGCTGGATCGTTTCTTGGGATGCCCCTTTTTGCGGACCAAAAACCTGCGCAAATCCCTGATTGCCAAAATAGGGATTCATTACATCGGCCAATGCAAATAGATCAATTTGTGCAAGCAGAGGGTTCAACTGGCTGAGCGCCAGAGATTCTGCTTGCAGCAAAGGATTGTTTTCCATCCGCTCGTTTCTTTGAATGGTTGCTCCTAGCGCAAGTAAAAAGCCTACGCCCCCATCAGAAGTGCCGCTACCGCCAAGGGTCAGGTAAATTTTTTTCACACCTTGCCTGCAAGCTGCTAAGACCATTTGGCCTAAACCAAAAGAAGAGCTATTGCGGGTGGTCTCGTCACTAGGTTCCACGAGTTGCAACCCAATCACTTCTGCAGATTCAATCAGGGCAATTTTTTCTTCCTTGATTTTGGTGATCAACATACGGGCTTGCAACTTACCGCCTAATGGAGCGGTCACTGAAACCGTTTCGTAATTGCCTCCCAGCGCAGCAATGACTGCTGCCATTGACCCTTCTCCCCCATCAGCGATTGGGATACTGCGTGTTTCCCACTGGTCTGAAAACCCGCTTAAGACCGCTTGATTTAGTTCTGCGGAAGTGGCACTTCCTTTGAAGGAATCGATCGCTGCTACAACTTTCATTTTTCTACCTCTCATTTACGATCATCTCTTTCCCAAAAGTTGGAATACTTCGCCTTATAATCAACTTGTAGTTAATTAAATCAACCAAAAATTAACTAGCAATCCATTGTAAGTCATCTCTTATCCTCTTATGATAGAAGTATACCAAACAAACCTATCGGAGGTGCACTATGGACTTACCAATTGGCGAGGAAATCGCTCGGAGAAGAAAACAACGAGGTATTACCCAGCAAGAATTAGCAGTGTTTATGAATGTGTCCAAAGCATCCGTTTCGAAATGGGAAACGGGCCAGTCTTATCCAGATATCACCTCGCTGCCCTTATTAGCAGCGTATTTTGATTGCAGCGTCGATGAATTATTGATTTTGGACTCGCAGCTATCTCCTAAAGAGATCCAGCGAATCTATCAATTACTAAAAGACGCCTTTCAAACAAAAACACCAAGCGAAGTCCTCGCGCTGGCACAAAGTTTTACCAAACGGTATTACTCTTGTTACCCGTTCTTGTTACAGATGGGCTCCTTTTACTTAAATCATTGGGATCTTTTGCCAGATGTCCCTGTAGCAGATAGCACAGAAGGGCACCCCTCTGAAGAAGCCTTGATGGAAGCGAAGAAAACTACCTATTTGAAAGAAGCAGAAATCCTTTATCAACGGATCATTGCGCATGGTGACAATGCGTTGGCACAACAAGCGCAACAAATCGAAGCCTATTGTCTGCTGATGAGAAACAAGCCCGATGAGGTCTTGGCGATCCTTGGCACGAAAACGCTCTCTTTCTTACCTAGCGAACCGTTGATTGCCGCCGCATTTCAGCAAAAAAATCAGTTGCAGCAAGCTGAGATTGTGACGCAAAGTGCGATTTATCAATACTTGATTCTTTTTATGAGCTTACTGACAAATTATTTGGCAATGCTCACACAAGACGAGGAGCAACTGGAAAAAACCTTTGCACGTGGGCTGGCACTCAGCGAGAGCTTCCAACTGGCCCAGCTGCATCCCCTTTCTTTACTGAACTTTTTATCTGCTGGAATGGTTTCTTTTGCCGCTTTAGGAAAAGAAAGCTTATTGCTACAAGCATTAACGCTGTATGTGAAAACATTAGCAGACACGCCTGAGGAAATCGTTTTGAAAGGAGACGATTATTTCAATAGCATCGATGAGTGGATCAGCGAATTAGAATTAGGTAGTCAGATCCCGCGGAACTCAGACAATGTCAAAAAACAATTTCTCGAAATCGCGCAGTTCACACCATTATTTGAACCTTATCTGAAGCAACCACTATTTGAAGAATTATTTCAGCAGCTGCAAAAACTGTCCGAACAAGAAAATGAGCCACAAAGGAGGGCTTCACATGAATAGTGTTTCACTAAATATATCAGAAAATATGTCTGATTATTTGCCCGTACTGATCCCCTTGATTGTTTTGCAATTGGTCCTGATCATCTTGGCGGTTCGCGATATTTTAAAACAAGAACAGTTTAAATTCGGCTCCCGTATTCTTTGGCTTTTCATCGCCTGTTTTGTTAGCCTGATCGGTCCTATCCTTTATTTTGCTTTCGGAAAAGAGGACCAACAATGAAGATGATCGAGATCAACCATTTATCCAAGCGTTTTGGGCGCAAACAAGTGCTGCAAGACCTAACCTTTTCGGTTCCAAAGGGCAGCGTTGTGGGGTTTTTCGGGGAAAATGGTGCTGGCAAAACAACGACCATGAAGGCGATTTTAGGATTGCTCCCCATTGATGAAGGCGAAATCACCGTTTGCGGCGAAGTGGTGCAATTCGGCTCAGCCAAGACCAATCGCTGGATCGGCTATTTACCAGATGTACCGCAGTTTTACTCGTTTATGACAGCTGTAGAATATTTGACTTTTTGCGGAAAGATCCAGCCCAATCAAGAACCTTTTCAGCCTCAGCGGGTGATGGAAGTTTTAGCGTTGGTAGGCCTGGAAGCTTCGAAACAAAAAATCGCTGGCTTTTCTCGCGGCATGAAGCAGCGTCTTGGATTAGCTCAAGCATTGATCAACCGACCAGCTATCTTGATTTGTGATGAGCCGACCTCTGCACTCGATCCTTTAGGTCGCAAGGCCTTTCTTGATGTATTGGCTAAAATCAAAGAAGAAACGACAGTTCTTTTTTCATCCCATATTCTCGCAGATGTCGAGCAACTGTCAGATTACATTGCGATTTTGCACAAAGGTCAGATCCAGGCGTTTGAAACGATGGATTCCTTAAAAAAACGTTATCGAAAAACCGCCTTTGGGATTGTCTTTACCAACGAAGGTGACCATTCGAAATTTGCCAATCTGTTAGCATCCCACGGCATTGCGGCAGAAAGAAAGAACAATCAATTACTGATCGACGAAACTGCCGACATGAATGTTGGAAAGCAGTTGCTGCGATTGCTCAATGAACAACAGATAGTACCTGAATCCTTTCAACGGATCGAACCGACTTTAGAGGCGATTTATTTGGAGGTGATCAAATGAAGGTGTTTCTTGTTTTCTTAAAGAAAGAATTTCTCGGTGGTCTTCGCAGCAAAAAACTACTGATTTGCTTGATCCTGTTTGCTCTGATTGGTATGCTTTCTCCCTTTACTGCCAAAATTATGCCAGATCTGATGGCCAGTATGATGCCGGAATCGATTGAAATCACGATTGCTGATCCGACATCGATCGATGCGTGCCTTCAGTTTTACAGCAACATCGGCACGATTGGTCTGCTTGTATTTGTGGTTCTTTTTACCGATACGCTCTCTGCCGAAATAGCCCAAGGGACCTTTATTCAGCTGATTACGAAAGGATTACCGAAAACGACGATCGTCTGTGCCAAAGCTGGCTATTTAACGATTCTGTGGTCTTTGAGCTACCTCCTAAGTGCCAGTGTCAGTGCTTTTTATACCTTGATCTATTTCGATGATTCTAGCGCTGCCCAAGTCCCTAGCGCATTGTTCAGCTATTGGCTGTTTGGTTTATTAGCGATCAGCATCCTGCTGCTAGGCTCCAGCTTTGCCAAAAGCATCTATCAAGGGCTGTTGTTTATAGGCGTCTGTTATCTGATCGGACTGTTAGGTAGTTTGTGGAGCCAATTAACAAATTGGAACCCTTATTCCCTTTCCAGCCAATTTCCTAACTACTTAGCCAACCAAATCAAACTAGGAGAACTGCTGCCAGCACTGTTGTTAACTTGCTTTTTGATCATCAGCTGCCTAGCGGGGGCTATTGCTGTTTTGGGAAAAAGAAACTATTAAAAAACCATCGGTGCAAATGTTGTACTGACCTCCTGAAGGCAGACGTTTCGTCTAACTCTTGGGGGTCACTACCTGTTGCACCGATGGTTTGCTTCTGCTAGTTTATTCTAGTTCTGCTGTTTCTTGAACGTTCACTGCTTTTTTTGCCTGTGTTTTTTGCTCGATCCGCATAAAGAAGCGCATGAAAAAGGCAATCAAATAGATAGAGAAAGCGGAAATGAGGGCTTCTTGCCAAGAAAAAATCAGGAGATTCAACAAGATGATGATCAGATTGGTTAAGAAGACACCACTAGATTTTCGAATGCCATAGTATTTTTCCAAAATCAGCGGCGGAATCGTGACCCCACCATTGGAAGCACCGATTTTGTAAAGTGAAAAAATACCGAAGCTAAAGAAGAAACTACCTAAAATCAAGGAAACGGAATAAAAACGCAAGAGCATGATCTCTGGTAAAAGCGCCAGAAGAACGGGAAATGCCAGACTGCCGATAACCGTATTGACAAAGACCTCTCGCTTTAAAAGCAAAAATGCCAACGCCAACATCAATAAATTAATCCCCCAGACAACGATATGACGATTGATCGACCAGCCGGTTTCGATCAGGTAGCCGATCGACCCGACACCAGCAGAAGCAATACTGTGAGGCAAAAGGAAAAAGTTTAATGCGATGCAGATCCACAGCACCCCAAGCAATAAAGCAAGATTTTTTTTGATAAGTGATTCCATCAACGTTCTCCTTTCAATCTGGCAACTAATTTTATGGATAAAAGCTTCTGTCTATTCTATCAAAAAAAGCTCAAAAGAAAGAACCATTTTTTTCATGAAAACATGAAAAAAATGATTCTGAACTTCAAGAAAGCATGTTGGTTTTCATCACAAATGCACAGGCTTTAGGCTGTATAGCAGTGATACATCGCAAGCATTTCTTCTGCGACTGCTTCTTGCCATCCCCCTGGCTGTAACAGGCATTCTTCCATTGATGGCAAATGAACAAAGCGAACAGCCAACTCTGAGCCTACAATCAATTGGTAGGACATCAAGCGATTTTTTTGCTGCAAGAGCAGCTGATGCTTTTCAGGGGCAAGAAAAGGCGCTGTTAAGTCTGCCAATTGCTTCAATGCCTCCGATGTACAAAGTCTTTCTTCGGGTGCGACACTGATCAATTGGTTGACCTCTGCTAATTTCATTGCCTCGATCACCCGCAGCGTTGCTCGAGGATCATGGATATCCGTCAAAAAAACCGACTGGCAGCCTTGCAATGCCCGAACGAGTCGTCCTAAATCGAGAAAGTCACCATCAATGATCGTCTCACGCGCAGCATCGATCTCATGCAAACGCTCCGTTGCACGGCGGGCATAGAGTACGAGTGGTCGATTGGTTCTTTCCAAAAGTTTTTGCCGTGATCGCTGACCGATCGTGCCAGCAGCACCTAAAATCGCAAGTCGTTTCATAAGCTCCCTTTCATTTTTGAAAAATTCAAGCCTCGTTCTTTGATTAGAAAAAATGGCTTGTCATAAAGTCTGGTTGACGAGATTGGCTTTGCGGTGGCGCAGTCGTTCTTCAGTCGGCAGAACATGCTCGTCATAATGTTCCAATTTGCATTCTAAACGTTCAACAGCTTCCGTCATATCTGAGATTTTCTCCCGCAAAACAGCAATTTGTTCGGCTAACAGCTGCTTGCGCTCAGGAACCGTCCCTCGACCTTCTTCAAATAAAGCCAGGTAATGACTCAGCCCATCAATCGATAGTCCAGCGTTGCGCATTTGTCTGGCAAAGATGATCCATTGTAAATCATCTTCATCGAATTCACGAACACCATTTTTGTTGCGTTTGACTGCCGGGATCAGCCCAATTTTTTCATAATAACGGATGGTATCAGCGGAAGCACCGCTCAATTCACTAACTTTTTTGATATTCATGACTTCACTCCCTTTGTTTCGCGTTTTTTCTTCCTCATTCGCGGTGTATTCTCTCTTTAATCAAGGAACCACTTTTGACTGTGTCTGATTATTCCGCTCCTACCACTGCATGAGGCAAGTATGGCTCTTCCAAATACGCTATCTCTTCGGCAGTCAGCTTTAGATCAAGGGCAGGTAATGCATCTAATAAATGGCTTTCTTTTGTTGCGCCGATAATTGGTGCGACCACTTGTTCTTTTTGTAATAACCAAGCCAAGGCGATTTGCGCCCGTTTGCTTTGGTGTTTGTCAGCGATCTGTGCAACCCGCGCCACGATCTCTCGGTCTTGTTCCATCGCTTTGTCGTACTTTTGATTGGCGGTTTTATCCGTTACGTACCGTTTGGTCTTTGCACCCCAATCTCTTGTTAACCGTCCAGCAGCCAATGGGCTATACGGCGTCACGGCAATTTTTTGATCGGCACACAAGGGCATCATTTCTCGCTCTTCTTCTCGATAAAGCAAGTTCAAGTGATTTTGCATCGAAACAAATTTGGTCCAGCCATTTTTTTCAGCGACTGCTTGTGCTTTGGCAAATTGCCAAGCGTACATCGCAGATGCGCCGATATAGCGTACTTTTCCAGAAACTACCAAATCATGTAATGCCTTCATGGTTTCTTCAATTGGCGTGTGGTAATCCCAACGATGGATGATATACAAATCAATGTAGTCCATTTGCAGGCGTTTTAAGCTTTGTTCGACTTGATAAAAAATCGCTTTTCGGGATAAGCCTCCACTGTTAGGTCGCTGTTTCATTTTAGAATATAGTTTTGTGGCAACCACGATCTCATCCCGGGGCGCAAAATCATTCAATGCTCGACCGACGATTTCTTCGCTCGCTCCATAAGAATAGACATTTGCCGTATCAAAAAAGTTGATGCCCAGATCCAAGGCTTTTTTGATGACTTCACGACTGTCGTCTTCTTCTAGCACCCACTCATGAAACCCACTGTTGGGATCGCCAAATCCCATTGTCCCTAAACACAAAGGTGACACATCAAGTCCTGTATTGCCAAATTTTACATAGTCCATTTTTACGTCCTCCTGTTTTTTTAAGTTACACTAAGCATACAGGTTGAAGTGCACTCTAAGTCAAGCGAATCTATAAACTTTTTTTTATTTTACTGTCAATTGACTCACAAGGACATGCTTTTTGTCGTGCGTTTCATTTCAAATCAGCTTTTGGTACACTAAAGATAAGTATTGATACGCTATCTAGCCGAGAAAAAGGAGCGAAAGATTTTGACTTGTATTTTTTGTACTGTCTCAAAACATGCGATCATTGAAAACGAACGCTTTTATGCGATCGCTGATAAGTACCCCGTCACCCCTGGACACTTGCTATTGATCCCCAAAGCGCATCGCAGGGATTATTTTGCTCTCACCCAAGAGGAATTACAAGACTTGCAGGCTTTGTTGCAGGAAGGCAAAGCCTATTTATTGGAAACCTATCGACCAGACGGCTTCAACATCGGCTTCAATTGCGGGGAGGCTGCTGGACAGACGGTCTTTCATTGCCATTGTCATTTGATCCCACGTTACCAAGGCGACGTGGAGCAGCCAAAAGGCGGCGTTCGAGGCGTGATTCCTAACAAGCAAGCCTACTAAACACAAAGAAGCCGTTTCTCCAGCAAAGGGAAACGGCTTCTTTGTGTTTGTTAAAATGAGGACGCTTAGGAATTGATCGCTGAATGATTCATCAATCGATTGATATGAACGCCTAGATAGACGATTTCATTGACAGGGATCTTCGTTTGGTATTCTTTATCGATATAGGCTTTGACTTTTGTCGCGATCTCCATAGCATTCGGATAAAGAGCCCACATTTGACGGTATAGTCCTTCATCATCTTCTTGCAGCAGACCATCCAAAAAGAATCGGTCAACGAAGAAACGCACGTGGGTGATAAAGCGATTGTAATGGATCGAATTGGTGTTGACGTCTTGCTGGATCGAGTAGCGCACCATATTGACGATCAACCCGATCAATTTGGCCTTTTTCAACCCATCTTGATTTTCCTCGGTGTTCGACTGGGCATTGATCAAATGAAACGCGATATTGGAGGCTTCTTCTTCTGGCAGCTCAATTTGATACTGCTCTTTCAACAAACGTAGTGCCTGTTCGGCGGCTCGAAATTCATCTGTATAGTAATTCTTGATTTCCCAATAGAGCCGATTCGTCACACTCAAGCCTTTTTGCTGACGTTCTACAGCAAAGTGCAAGTGATCCGATAAGGTGAGGTAAATCGTTGAATTTAGCGGATATGGCAGCATTTTTTGCGCCAGCTGGACGATTTCTTTGGTCATTTCAAAATAGTACAACGGAATCTCATCCACTAAATCGGCAAACTGACCTGATTTTTTTTCATCGATTGGCAGAAAAACTTGATCGATCTGGGTATCGGCTATGCTGTCGCCGACTTTTTTTCCATAGCCGATGCCTTTCCCAAGTGCAATCATTTCTTGGCCTTCCTTATCAACAAGTACGACACTTGAATTTAAGACTTTCTTGATGTAAATCATGCACTCTCGCTCCTCACTGTTTATTCTGCCAAACTTGCGCCATTGGTGGCGATCACTTGTTTGTACCAGTCGAAGGAATCTTTTTTCAAACGGTCATAACTGCCGTTTCCTTCATCATCGGCATCCACATAAATGAAGCCATAGCGTTTCGTCACTTGTGACGTCCCAGCACTGACCAGATCGATCGGTGCCCAAGAAGTATAACCAATCAAATCGACCCCTTCATCGATGGCTTCCTTCATTTGTTTGAAGTGTGCCTTGAAATAATCGACCCGATACGGATCATGCACTTGGCCGTCTTCAAGGACATCCACGGCGCCCATACCATTTTCAACGATCATTAATGGCACTTGATACCGATCATACAATGAAAGCAAGGAGATTTTCAAGCCTTTAGGATCGATCTGCCAGCCCCATTCAGTTGATGGCAGCTTGGGATTTTTTACCCCTAAAACCGTATTGCCCGGTGTCCGTTCGGCATTTGGATCACCTGATTCAGCCATAGACATATAATAACTAAAGGAAAGAAAATCAACAGTGTGATCTTTTAAGATTTGGCGGTCTTCTGGTGCCATTTCAATCTTGATGCCGCGTTTTTCCAGATCTTTTTCAATCATTCGCGGATAAGCCCCTTTGACTTGAACGTCCGCATAAAAATCATTTTCCAAGTTTTTCTTTAAGGTCAATTCAACATCCAATGGATCACAAGTCAATGGATATGTCATTAGCTTCGTTAACATACAGCCAACTTTATTGTTTGGGTTTTTCTCATGAGCGATTTTGGTCACTAATGAGCTGGCAACAAATTGGTGATGGAGCGCTTGATACACCTCTTGCTCTTCTTTGCCAGCTTCTGATTGTTCTGGAATGATGCCTGCTGTTGTAAAAGGATGACGATGGATACTGTCGATTTCGTTAAAGGTCAGCCAATATTCCACATACTCCCCAAATTCTTCGAAACAGACGGTTGCAAAGCGGACAAAGTCATCGATCACTTTGCGTTCCACCCAGCCATTGTACTTCAAGCTAAGGGCTAGCGGCATTTCATAGTGAGACAACGTTACGATCGGTTTGATCCCCAAGCGCTGCATTTCTTGAAAGACATTGCGGTAAAAAGCGATCCCTTCTTGATTGGGTGTCGTTTCTTCCCCGGTTGGGAACAAACGGGTCCACGCAATCGACAATCGCAACACTTTAAAGCCCATCTCCGCAAACAAAGCCAAATCTTCTGGATAGCGGTGATAGAAATCGATTCCTCGCCGTTTTGGATAGATGGTATCTGTTGGATCTGCCATCGCTTCTTTGACGGCTTCTACGGTCACGCTCATGTGCGCTGCATAATCTTTGTTATCGACATGAGGTTTGTAGGTCGCCACATCTGCCACCGACAAGGCTTTGCCACCAAGATTCCAACCTCCTTCTACTTGATTTGCGGCGATAGCGCCACCCCATAAGAAGTCCTTTGGAAAAGTTGTTTCAGTCATTTTTTCAATCCCCTTTTTACATTGTTTTTGTTGCATTGCTCATTTGTTTAGACGAGCGGTGCGATCGATAGGACACCATGGTCACTTTGCTCATCGGTTGATTCGATCGTTTTGACCGTAAAGTTTTCTTGATTGGTGACCACACAGATCACGATTGGATCAAAACCAGCTGCTTTGATGGCATCTAGATCAAATTGAATCAGCGGTTGCCCTTGTTTCACTTGATCCCCCGCTTTTACGTAAGGGGTAAAGTGTTTGCCTTCTAATTGGACGGTATCCAAGCCGATATGAAAGAGCAGTTCTGCACCATTACGGGTTTTTAACCCGATCGCATGGTTGGTTTCAAACAACATCGTGATCTCGCCATCTTCTGGTGCGATCAATTCGCCAGACGTCGGGATGGTCCCGAACCCTTCTCCGATCATACCGCTTGAAAAGACTTCATCGTTGACTTCAGATAAAGCTACCACTTGCCCATCTACTGGTTTGCTCAATACTTCGGCTTTGGGATCGGCAACAGTCGTCTTATTTTCTACCACTTTGTCTTTAAATAAGAAAAGGACAAGGACAAAAGAAACAGCAAAGGATACTCCTAACGTGACCAATGCCCACACAAGATTCATCGGGTTGGCTTCATCCACGAACATAGTGATACTTGCTAGACCAGGGCCAACTAATGCGAAGGCCTTGATGGCAAACAAACCAGCCACCGCTCCACCAACTAGGCTGGAAGCCATCACGCCGTAAAGCACTCGTTTATGCAGGATCGTCACCCCATACAAAGCAGGCTCGGTGATGCCAAAAAGGGCGGAGATGCCTGCAGAAACAGCGGTTGAACGAAGTTTTTGGTCTTTGGTCCGAACACTCACCGCAAAACAAGCACCAGCTTCTGCAATGTTATGTGCCAATGAGGCAGGCAAGTATAACAGCTCTGCCCCCATCTCACTCATGGACGAAACAGCATAGGGAATCATGGCTTTGTGCATACCAGTAACCACCATCAATGGTAAAACAGCTGCTAAAATCCCTGTTGCCACCCAACCTAAATGGGCATACAGCCAAATGATCGCTGCTGAAAAAATCGTTCCGACTTCAAAGCCTAATGGGCCTAAAATCAATAAAGCAACTGGAACCGTAATAACTAAGCTCATCATCGGAACAAAGAAGATACGGATCGGTTTTGGTGAGATTCGGGTAAATAGCTTTTCAATTTGAGCGTAAAATAAAACCGTTAAAATGGCTGGAAATACTTGTGACGCATAGGCGATATTTTGTAAACCGAAGCCCATGAACGTTGCGCCATCTGTCAATAGTGTCGTTAGTTCAGGCAAAATCAAGGCACCGACAGCGGAAACCGCCACCAATTGGTTGACCTTTAATTTATTTGCCGTGGTGATCGCCACTAAAATCGGTAAGAAATACAATGGTGCACCACCGATCAGATTCAAAATTTGATACGTCTGGCTCGTATTGTCCATCAATCCAGTGACAGAAGCAAGTAACAGTAAGGATTTCAAGACGCCCCCACCAGCGACCGCTGGAATCAACGGTTGAAAAATCGAGATAATAAAATCAAGCAGGACCGCACCCCACGATTGTTTTTGTTTGCCTTCACTTCCTCCATCCGCTGTTAGCTCATGACCTAACACGTTCATAACCTCATCATACACTTCGACGACATCATTGCCGATGATGACTTGGCATTGGACATTTTGTCGCACCCCAATCACGCCATCGACTTTTTCCAAGGCATCTTTTTGTACGAGGCTATTGTCTTTTAAGGTAAAGCGCAAGCGTGTGGAGCAATGTTCCAAATGTGCGATATTTTCTTTTCCGCCAATCAACTCAACGATGGCAGTTGCCGTTTCTTTTACATTCATAATTTTCTTCTCCTTTAATTAGTTTTCCTTTGTTGGCCAAACAAAGAAAAAAGCAGGCAGCACCTACAAAAACATTGAACGGAATCCAACGATCCCTTCCATGTTTTTTATAGGTCCTGCCTGCATTACCAGTCACATGCCTGTTTTATTACTTGCATAATACCATGCTTTATTTGAAAACGCAACCACCGTTTGAAAAATATTTTGCTAAGCCTTTTGCTGAAACGAGAAGTTTGCTACACTTAGTGGATAATCAGTTGTTTCGTCTTCCTTGGCTTGCACCAGAAGCAAGAAGAACATCGCTGGCTAAACGTATCACAAGAAAGGATGAATCGGATGACTTCATTGAATCACTCACTGCATGTTGCCGTCCCAACAGCATTTGATCATACAGAAAGACTTGACACGAAAAGGACGATCGCTCATATCTTGCAATTGCAAAAGCAAGGGATCAAATCGGTTTTGGTGTGCGGCTCCACCGGTGAACAGCACTCATTTACCTTGACAGAAAAAAAACAGCTCCTACATGCCTTAGCGCAAGAAACCAGCTGGGCAGCCGATTTCGAAGTCCTCTTCGGTTTAGCTGGCATCGTATTTCATGAAACGGTCGCGTTGGCAGAAGCAATTAGCAAAAATCCCCGAATCGATGGTGTGGTTTTAGGCTTTCCCCCTTATCTTTGCCTGACCCAAAAGGAAGCTGTGCTCTATGCTCAGGGATTGATCCATACTTGCGAAAAACCAGTTATTTTATACAACAATCCCCGCCGCACGGGCTTTGATTTATCTGCAGAAAGCCTCTTGACCTTGATCGCTGACCCTCGGGTGATCGGCTTAAAAGAAGCTGGCAGGAAGGAGCGAGTGCCTCAACTAAAAACAAAGACGGCTGCCGATTTTCGTTTTTATGCTGGTGGTGAAGCGGACTTGGCGGAAAAGGTCGCACTAGGGTTTAACGGGCTGTCATCAATGGCAGGAAACCTTTGTCCCAAGGAGATCCAGGTGATTTGGCACGGCTTATTGAAAGGTGATGCAACGATTTCTACGTCGAATGAATGGCAGAAAATGGAACAAGCAGCTGCTGGCGATCCAACCAATACCATCAGTTACCTTCCGTGGCTCAAGCAGCAAATCACCATTGATGGACAGCCCTTTGGCTTTTGTCGTCAGCCGCTAGGTCTAGCAACAATTGATCGGTTTGGCACTGGCTCAATTCCCCCTCATCTAGCACATGAAAGGCAGGAGAACCAGACAAATGAAGATTGATCCACCGATTGATCCACAACTAAAGCACTATATTGAAAGCTCCATCATCCCGCAATACAACCAATTGGATAGCAGTCACTCCCCGGCGCACGTCCACCAAGTGATCCAAAATAGTTTTGAAATTGCTGAAACATTGCCTGTTGACCTGAATGTCGTCTATACGGTAGCTGCCTACCATGATATCGGCTTGCTCTATGGCCGCAAAAACCACGAAAGCAATTCCCGCCAGATCGTTGAACAAGATGCTGTGTTGCCACGCTTTTTCTCTCCTCCAGTCATTTCAATGATCGGCGAAGCTGTAGAAGATCATCGCGCCTCGCTGCCCTATGAGCCTCGCTCGCTTTATGGCAAAATTATTTCCGAAGCCGATCGCGACTTAGATTTTGAGCGAATCCTCAAGCGTACCTTGCTTTTTGCTTATGAGAAAAAGCAGCTGACAGATTTAGAACAATTGCATCATGAAGCGTATCAGTACATTTCAAAGAAATACGGTCCTCAAAGTGAGCTGAAGGTTTGGTTGGATTATCGCAAAAACCAAGACGGTTTGGCGATCATCTATCAAAAATTAGCACAACCTGAAAGCTTCCGTCACTCCTTTGAAAAAATCGTGCCATTAGTTATCGCTACAAGCAAAGAAACTGACGATTGACACTTTGATCCAGCACCAGACTTCAAATAGGAACCCTCTGAATCAGCGTTGCAGTTGTGTCTGCACTGAATCAGAGGGCTTTTACTGTTATTCTAAACGTTCTTTCTCCACTAAAATCCCCCGCCCCTTCGCTGCTCCTACGCTCCTATTCAAATCAAAGGGCAGCAAGTGGTTTTCTTCAATCAACAGACGCCCCTTCTAAATAACCTTCCTTTTTTCACCGAATTTACTCTTTGTAAGCAAGATAGTTTGCTGAAAATAAAAAAAGTGGTATTTTTATTTTATCAAGTGATAAAATATTAGGAGGAATCGTTATGTTTTTGGCAATCAATGAAATACGCCATTCCAAATTGCGTTACGCCCTAGTTACAGGGGTCATGTTTTTAATCGCCTATTTGGTCTTTTTTTTAACTGGGTTAGCTTATGGGTTGGCTCAAGATAATCGGATGGCAGTCGACAAATGGGAGGCAGATCAAATTTTGTTGACCGAAGAAGCAAATGATAATTTAAACATGTCGATGCTTCCTCGCAGTCTTTATGATGAAGTCGATGCACCAGAAAAAGCAGTTTTGGCGCAAACCGCTGGAGTTCTGACCAAAGAAGACAACGGTGAAAAAGTCGATGTCACCTTTTTCGGCATTGATCCAGATCAATTTTTAGCACCCAATATTACCGATGGCGAGATGTTTGCTTCAGATGATGAAGCGGTCGCCGACAGCAGTATTGAGGAAGAATACGGGATTTCCATTGGTGACACCATCAAATTAGCAGGCAGTGACAAAAAATTAAAAATCGTCGGTTTTACAGATAACGCCCGCTTCAGTGTCGCTCCGGTCCTCTACACGTCGATCGGTGCCTATCAAGAAATTCGTTTTGAAAAAGAAGATGATTCTGAAAATGCCCGTATCAACGCGATCGTGACTCGTGGCAAAATCAAAGAAGTGCCAGATGATCTGGTCGCTACGGATATCAGCAAATTTATTAATGAATTGCCTGGTTACAACGCGCAAGTGCTGACTTTTGGCTTTATGATCGGGTTCTTGATCGTGATCGCTGCCATCGTTATCGGAATTTTCATCTATGTGCTAACGATGCAAAAATCAGAAATTTTTGGTGTCATGAAAGCTCAAGGGATTTCTAGCCGCTACATTGCTTTTTCGGTGATCGCCCAAACGTTCTTATTGGCAACCTCGGGTGTTTTGATCGGTGGTTTGGCAACGATCGGTACCGCTCTCGTGTTACCTGCGGCAGTGCCATTCCAAATCAATCTATTATTCTTTGCTAGTATTAGTGTCATGATGATTCTGATTGCGATGCTAGGTGCTTTCTTCTCGGTGCGAACGATTGTAAAAATCGACCCATTGAAAGCAATCGGATAGGAGGAAAAAACATGAGTGCCATTGAATTCAAACAAGTCAAAAAATCATTTAAAGATGGGGACGCGACAATTGAAGCCTTGAAAGAAACCAACTTTTCGGTAGAAAAAGGCGAATTTGTCGCCATCATCGGTCCTTCTGGCTCTGGGAAAAGTACCTTTCTAACGATCGCCGGTGGTCTGCAAGCCCCCTCTGAAGGCGAAGTGTTTATCAATGACGAACCCTTCAGTAAACAAAAAGAAAAGCAACGGGCAAAAACTCGTTTCAAAAAGATCGGCTTTATTTTACAAGCTTCCAACCTTGTCCCTTTTTTGACGGTCAAAAAGCAACTCCAATTAGTGGATAAGGTCAGCAAAGAAACCCAAGAGCAATCAGCAACTGAATTGTTTGAACAACTTGGGATCGAAAAGCTGCAGAACAAATACCCCGATGAGCTTTCTGGTGGTGAAAGACAGCGTGTGGCTATTGCCCGAGCGCTCTATCATGATCCCACCATCATATTGGCAGATGAACCAACGGCGAGTCTTGATTCAAAAAAAGCCGTCGAAGTCGTCAAAATCTTAGCAAAAGAAACCAAAGAAAAACAAAAAGCCACCATTATGGTGACCCATGATACCCGTTTAACAGATTATTGTGATCGGGTTCTCGTCATGAAAGATGGCGTTTTAGAAGAAAAAGAACACACGAAAAAAGAAGCCGAATCAGATGATTCGCAGAAGGAGCAAGCATGAAAAAAATTATTGTTGTCGGTGCGGGCGTGTCAGGATTAGCTGCTGCTGTCCGTTTGCAAAAACTTGGCTATGACGTCACCCTCTACGAAAAAGAAGGTCAACCTGGGGGCAAAATGAATCAGATCAAGGAAAACGGCTTTACCTTTGATGTGGGCCCCACCATCGTTATGATGCCTGAAATTTATCGTGAAGTGTTTGAATTTGCTGGCGTTGATCCGAATGACTATATTCCTATGGAGAAAGTCGATCCGATGCTGCAGCTGTATTTTGCCCAAGACGAACCGCTGACCTTCTCAAATGACTTAGTAGAATTGACCAAAACGCTAGAAGCGATCTCAGAAGAAGATGCTCAAGGCTATTTTGCCTTTTTAGCAGATATTTACAAACGCTATGTGATCGCCAAAGAGTCCTTCATCACCAAGTCGTTTCGGACATGGCGAGATTTTTACAATCCCAAATCATTATGGGCAGGGTTAAAGCTGCGAACGTTTAGTGACGCCTACTCTTCCATTTCTAAATTTGTCAAAGATGATCGCCTGCGCAAATCATTGGCGTTTCAAACCTTGTATATCGGTGTCTCCCCTTACCAAGGGCCGTCCCTTTATACGATCATCCCTATGATCGAGTTGATGTATGGGGTCTATTTCATCAAAGGCGGCATGTATACGTTAGCCACTGGGATGGCACGTTTGTTGCAAGAATTAGGCGGTACGATCCATTACAATACGCCGATCGATGAATTATTGATCGAAAACAAGCAAACCAAAGGCGTTCGTGTCAATGGAGAAACGATCACCGCAGATGCCGTGATTTGTGCGGCTGATTTTCCTTATGCCATGGAAAGCTTGATTCCTGATGAATCAAAACGCGGCAAATACACCAATCAAAAAATCGCTTCGATGGATTACTCTTGTTCTTGTTTCTTGCTTTATTTAGGTCTGGACAAAAAATATGAGGATAGCGCACTCCACAGCATTTATTTTGCCAATGATTTCAAACGCAATGTAGACGATCTTTTCGAGGCTGGCAAGCTGCCAGAAGATCCTTCCTTCTACTTGTATCGTCCAACCCTGAAAGATGCTTCCTTAGCACCTGATGGTCAAGAAGGTCTTTATGTTTTAGTCCCAGTACCTGAATTATCTAAATTTGATCAATGGACGGATGAAACGATCCAAAGCTACCGCCAGCAGATCATTGGATTATTAAAAGAAAAAACGATCTTTACGGATATTGATGAACACATCGTGTATGAAAAAATGTATACGCCAGATACGTTCAATGATCGGTTCAATGCCTACAACGGTGCGACATTTGGCTTGAAACCGACCTTAGCCCAAAGCAATTACTATCGTCCCCATAATAAATTTGATTATGCAGAAGGCCTATACTTCTGCGGCAGCAGTACGCATCCAGGAGCGGGTGTGCCAATCGTGATGCAAAGTGCCAAGTTAGCTGTGGAGGAGTTGTTAAAAGATGACCGTTAAATCATTAAGCGTCTTTGATGAATACGACAACGATTTTTTATACTGTGAGGCCATCATAAAAAAGCATTCGAAAAATTTTCATACCGCCTTTTCTCAATTGCCAAAAGACAAAGCCCGCGCCGTCTATGCCGTCTACGCCTTTTGCCGACGTGCCGACGATGCCGTCGATGAAAAGCAAGACCCATTGTTGATCGAAGCCATGAAAAAACGCTTGGAAGAAATGCAAAAACAAGTATCAGACGATACGATCGACTTGCCGCAAGCCGTCAAGGAAGAAGATCCTGATGAAGCCATTTGGCGGGCATTGACCCTTTCTTTCCAACAGTTTGATCTGCAATTTCAACCCTTTTTCGACCTATTGGTGGGGCAAAAACAAGACCTTGACTTCCAGCAGCCCACCTCTGAAAAAGAGCTTTCTGACTATAGTTACTACGTAGCTGGCAGTGTAGGTCTGATGCTCTTGCCGATTCTCTCGCAAGCAGCCGCTGCGATTCAAGAGCCCGCCATCAAATTGGGTGAAGCGATGCAGCGCACCAATATTTTACGTGATATTGGCGAGGATCTGCGGATAGGCCGCATCTATTTGCCGCAAACGGTCTTGGCACAATACAACCTTTCGCGAGAGGCTTTAGCAGCTGGTAATCAAAACCCACAGTTTATCGAGATGTGGGAACACGAGGCGCAACTGGCAGAGACGCTTTATCAAGAATCTTTTGTCATGATGCCGCAAATCGATGAGGATTGCCGTGAAGCTCTATTAGCAGCTGCTTTGATCTATCGGGAAATCTTGACTGTGATTCGCAAAAACAACTATCAAGTCTTTGCTGAAAAAACAGCGGTACCGAAACAACGGAAAATCCAACTTTTGTTTACCGCGAAAAAAATGCTTCGTCAGGAACGTTGGGAGGGCTGACTTTGAACTTGCGAGAAAAAATATTACGAGTGGCAGAGAACCTGTTTATGCAGCAGGGGTATCAAGCAACTTCTACAAGACAGATCGCAGAAGCCGTCGGCATCACCCAACCCAATCTTTATTATCACTTCAAAGGCAAAGAAGCCATCTATTATGAAGTGATGGTTTCTTTGGCACAAGAGGTTTCTGGAAAGCTAAATCAGACCGTTGAAGATACTTCCTTGACGATCTCTGAAAAAATCTTGAACATGTTTCTTTTTTTAAGAAGTCGGCATCGGATCAATTTTTATATGATGATGCACGACATTCAGCATACCGTTTCTGAGGACACTTCTAAAAAACTGTACTTGCTTTGGCGGAAAAATTACAAAGAACCGTTTCTTGACTTGTTTCGTCGCAGTGATTCCAATCTCCGTTCGGATGTCGACCCAGAATTTGTCACCAGTCAATTGTTAGTACTGATGGCGGCTCATTTGGACTCACCAGAAAAAGAAGACAAGATGCCAGAAGCGATCGATTTGTTTTTATTCGGTGCACTAGGCAATGGGCCAATTGCGAAATAGCTGGAACGTTGGCTTTTGTCCCGAGAATAATCATTCGACGAATTTCTGACAATCGCGTACACTGATCCAGTAAACAGAAACTTAAAAGGATGGATGTACATGTCAAAAAATCGAATCGAAGCCTTTACGGATGCGGTCATTGCGATCGTAATGACCTTATTAGTATTGGAATTGCACCAGCCCGAAGGCGATACCTTTGCTTCTTTTTTAGGAGTGGAACAGCAATTTATTATTTATTTGATCAGCTTTGTGATGTTAGCGATCTACTGGAACAATCACCATCATCTATTTCAAGTAGTGTCTAAAATCGACGGTTGGACCTTGTGGGCGAATCATTTGTTGATTCTGGCACTGACCCTCTTTCCTTTTGTAACGTCATGGGTCAGTCGTTATCCAGTCGCTTTTGCCCCACAGCTGCTATACGGGGCTGTCATTTTATTGACGGATTTCAGCTATTTCCTAGTTGGAAAATCCTTGGTTCGTGCCAATCCTGACAATCAAGCCATCGTGGAACTGTTTCGCGGATACAAGAAACTCTACTTTACGTTGTTTATCAACGTGCTGGCATTGCTCCTGGGCGGGCTGATCCATCCCCTGTTTATCATCACACTGGATAGTCTCGTGCTATTGTTGTGGGTGATCCCTGAGAAAAAAGTAGAAACCTTTTTAAAACAATAAAAACACTTGCGTCCTTCTCCTAAAAGCGGTGAATGATTGCGCACAAGCAGCCGATTGGTCTACTTTTGCACAGTCATCCATCAAGAGAAGGACGCAAGTGTTTTTTCTAGCGAATCAAGTCTTTCCCAGGTGCCTGCAAGACTTGTTCAACTTGTTCTTTGGTGGTTAAGGGGACATCTCCCAGCATCGTATGAGCCAAAACTGCATTCGTGATAGCAAAATCAGCGGTGCGTTGGAGCGACCATTTTTCGGCATAGCCTAATAATACGCCAGCAGCATAGGCATCCCCTGCCCCGATCCGATCCAACACTTGCAGCAGCTGCGGTGCCGTTTCATAGGTATCTTGTGCCGTAATGATCCTTCCGCTGATAAACTGCTTGTCTTCCACGGCTAGACGCCGTGTCCCGCAGAACCATTCTAGTTGATACTGGTCAATAAAGGATTGGATCAACGCAAGCTCTGCGCCTTCTGTTTCCTCTAAGGGATAAGCCAAGAGCTCCTCCAAGTCACGGACAGAGCCGAAAACTAGATCACAATAGGGTAGGATCGTTTCATACCGTTGTTTCAGTACCTCCCGATTTAATTCTTCATTCAAGCTTGGACGGAAGTTGAAATCAAAGCAGACGCGAATCTGCTTGGCATGGGCCTGTTTCGCCAAAGCCAAAGCTGTTTGCCAAGTTTTCTCAGTCAAACTAAGAGAGATCCCGCAAATATGAATGAGATCGACCGTTTCTAAAAACCCATCGATAGCATATTCTTCTGGACCTGAAACGCCAAAGGAACTATGATGGCGATTTTGATACGTCACATAGGTCGGACGAGCGCCGTAGCCGATCTCGGCGAAATAACTGCCGATATGACTATATTTTTTGCCAACAAATGCCGTCTGGATTCCATAGGAACGCAAGCTGGCTTTTGCCGTATCTCCTAATCGGTTGGCTGGCACCTGCGTCAGCATCGACGTCGTCAAGCCGAAATGCGCCAAATTGCCTAACAGATTGACCCCTGTTCCCGTAAAATCCATTCGCAAAGAGTGGGTCTGTTCCAACGTTCGATATTCTGGTGGCGTCAACCGCATCATTACCTCACCGTAAGCACCGATCCGCATCATTGATCCCCCCCTATTTGGCTGCTGCGAACACCTTTTTCGTCATTTCTGCTAATGTCTGTACATCTCCAGGGCGTGTGTCCCCTGTTTCTCCATCGATGATCGAGCTGTAAATATGCGGAATGATTTTTTTCACGCCTGCATCAACAGCAATCTGCAAGATTTCTTCAAAGTTTTCTAAATCGATACCGCCGGTCGGTTCCAAATAAAAATCATTCGCGGCACAAGCCTCGGCTACCGCTTGATATTCTGCTTTATGAGCCAACCCTTTCATTGGAAAATACTTGATAGAACTAGCGCCCATGTCTTTTAATAAAGCGATCGCTGTTTCAACTGGGACTTCTGCAGCTGGAGTTTGTGAACTCAATGGACCAGTCGCAATATTGACATAGCCGACTTTTCCCGTTGGTGAAACCAGGGCATTGACGATCGTTTCAGATTGTCCTAGCAAAGCTCGTGAGGTCCCCGCTCCCGTGAACACTTGGTTAACATGCTGTGGTTGAAGAACAGCGGAAATTCGGGAGACCATTTCACTTTGATTGGGGTCGCCAGCACCAAGCCCTACAGAAAGGGCATTATTTGTTGCCACTTGATAGTTCTTCATGTCAGCGATAGCCGCCTCGTCACTATCATAGTTTTTTGATAAAACACCTAGGACGATGTTGCCCTCTGCTGCTTCGTAACAAGCTTTCGCATTGTCGATGGAGTTTGCTAACACATTTAGACAGACACGGTCAGCGAAATAATTGGGTGAAGTTTTCATTTTTGGGTTGCTCCTAACATAATTTCTTGTAAGCGATCAGTGATCACTGCCATTTCTTGTTCATTGACTGCTCGGATATCAAATTCAATAATGCCGTTATTGGCTTGGTACTCACGGGTATAAATCGCTGGTTCTCCTGCTTTTAGCGCGTCGATCACTGCTTTGGCACTTGGTTCTTTCACTTTAACACTCGCCCGATAAATGTCTCTGCCCGCGCTGTCTTGAACGATTTTTGCTTCGAAACCAGTGATTTCATTGATTGCCGCAATAAATGGTTGCAGACGCTCTTGCATCGAAGCGCCAGATTCTGTTCCCTCCGCTAGATAATCCGTCACGGCTTGGGTAAATCCGAGAATATTGTCTTTACCGATTTTCATTGCTCGACCTATCCCTTTGGATTGCAGGCGCACCCAAGAGACATAGGGCTGCTTGCCGATCACTAAGCCAGCACTCGGTCCTGACAGTGCTTTGGCACCTGAATAGATCACTAAATCAGCACCAGCTTGGGTATAGGCAAACAAATCTTCCTCAGCAGCCGCATCAACGATCAATGGAAGATCGTGTGCCTTGGCAACTTGGGCCGTTTCTGCTACCGTCAGCATACTTTTTTGAACGGTGTGATGACTCTTTATGTAGAGAATCGCCGCTGTTTCGGGCGTGATCATCTGTTCAATGTGCTCGGGTGTACACATATTGGCATAGCCTGCTTCCACGACCTTCCCACCGCCTTGTGCTACCATCACTTCCACTGGTGTGCCATAATCTACGTTGTGGCCTTTGGGCAAAATGATCTCCCGCTTACTGATTTTCTCACTATATGGATGATACAAATGATAGCTGTCGCCTTGACCGATGAGTGCCGCCACCGATTGGGCGATCCCCGCTGAAGCGGAAGAAACGATCTGTGCATCTTCCGTTTTCAACAATTTTGCTAAATAGGCCCCAGTTTTTTCTGCTAGATCTGCCATTTCAAAGAAATGCTCCCCGCCATAGCGCTGGGCTGCAAGCACACTTTCGCTGACTTTCGAGACACCTAGAATCGTCATTTTGCCAGAAGCATTGATGACTTCTTTCAAGTCTAATTCTTCAATATTCAGTGTCAAAAAGTTCCCCTCCTATCACCGCTTTTTGCGGCACGATCTGTTGTGTCGTGATTCGGCGATTGCCGTTAGAATCCGTCAATTCCTTTTCGCCCGCTTCAAAGCGGAAAATCGTAAAATCAGCATCATATCCCAATGCGATCTCGCCTTTGTTTTGTAAATGAAATTGCTTCGCAGGGGCACTGGTCACCTTCTCGATGATCTCACGCCAATCATACCCTACGACCGCTAATTTTTCCATAGTCGTCGCTAAATCAAAGACTGGTCCATTGGTACGATTGCGGATATAGATATCCGTACTAATGGAAGAAGCCTTCAGCTGATTGGCAAAGGCTGTCTCCGCCACGTCAAAATTGAAACTGTCTGTCCCATGACCAATATCGAAGACCAAGCCTTTTTCATAGGCAGCAAATACGAAAGGCTTGATGGTTTGGTTCGTTTGATCCAAAATCCCATTGGCTTTGCCGTTAAAGCAATGGGTCACCACATCGCCTGTTTCCAATTCAGCGAGAATCTCTGCTAAATTCGGTGGTGCTGAGCCGATGTGGACCATCAAAGGCAGCGGTTGATTTTCAGCTTGGATCGTTTTCGCTAATTTCAACGGCGTGATGCCATTTTCGCCGATCACCGTTTTGCTCATTCGGGCTTTGATCCCGACGATAAAGTCAGGAAACTTCTGCAGTGCTTCTTTGACCAATTCTTTTTTGACTTTTGACAGATCCGCAAGTTCATCCTGCTCTACGATCCCCCATTTGGAAATGTTGACTAAAGCAAAGACATTGGTTTTGGCTTCTTTGGCTAAATCATAAAACCGATGGATATTTTCAGCGCCCGTCGTCCCCGCATCGATAACGGTCGTGACGCCTTGTTTGACACCGATCTCGTCTGGATAATCATAATAGAGCGTCATTTCCTCGAAACAATGGACATGGTCATCGATCCAACCAGCTGACAAGAACTCCCCTTCTGCTAAGGTCAGCTCTTGTTTCGCCTGCTCCTGCAACGTGGGTGCCAGAGCAGTGATTTTGCCGTCTTGAATCCCAATATCAAATACTTCTTCATCGATCGTGTGGGCTTGACGAATAATCAAATCAAACATTTCGTTACACCTTCCTCTCTGTGAAAGTGAATTTCGACCAAGGATGGATAAAGGGCAGCAGAACTAACTCTTGTTCGACGATCGAACCGATTTTATTTTTTCGTGGATCTGAGTGAGGCTCTAGCACGACTTGCAGCTCGTTTTTGTACTTGCCAAAACGATCATTGCCAATCACAACGTCCCCTCGTTGAAAGACGCCTTCGTGGTCATGGACAGGATTGTCATGGTTCTTATACTTTTTACGAACTTCTGTAGAACGGATCATCCGATCGGTGATGTCGCCTCGACGGTAATGCTGCTCGTCCAGGGCGATTTGGCGTTCAACTTCATTGATTTCAGGCACAAATTCAATAGCAAATGCAGTCTGGTAGCGATCAATCGCTCCTAACGCTGCCAATTCTGCTTCAGAAGCATAAGCATTTCCGATAATGACATCGTCGATCAAGCCTGTGGCAAACAAATGCTTTGCAGCTGTTTCTACAGGCATTTTCCGGTGCATTTCTAAGGTCGGTAAGCCATCATTGATATCCCAAGGTCCGATCGTTCCCGTTTGAGAAGAGATAAATGCGGCGGTTCGAATGCCTTTTTCCTTGAAACGACGACTGCATTTTTCAAAGAAATCATAGGGCAAGGCAGTCCCTTCTTGCGGATAGAAATTGTGGCAGCCGTATAAGTAAGGAATGTTGGCTTGATAGGTCAAAATATTGTCTAAATACGCCACATCATTGCTCATATTCAATTCAACAGCTAAGCCAAAGGGATTGTAGGTCAACATCGCTTCTTTATTGCCGTCAAAGCCTAAATCTAAACGAATCCCATCGGCACCTATTTCATGGAAAAAGGTCAAGTCATCATAGGAGATGCCTAGTTCCGAAAAGATGGCTGGTGCCACGTCTAAAATCGTTTCATAGCCTAATCCTTTGGCAAAATCAATCAACGCTTTAAACTTTTTCTGCACGTTTTCTTTGCCGTCACTCACTTCCAGCATACTCATAAAAATGCGGCTAAAGCCATAATCATGGGCTAATTGCAGATAGGCTTTGTCTGTTTCAAAATCACTGTGATCGGGATACACCGATACTCCTAGTTGTCTTTTCAACTTATCTCATCCTCATTTCTTCATAAAAAGCAGTAAAACGTGTCAGTAAAAGCGAACTGCAAACAATCGTCGCCGTTATCGTCAAAAATGGTCCCCACGGAAACTGACGGCTCAGTAGGATCGCTGCAGCAACGCCAAGAAGCCCGAACAAAAGCATCCGCCAAAACGGCACTTCTTGAATTTTTTTCCCTTGTGCTGATTTTGTTAACCAAATTTGACAACCAAAAAATAAACAAATGGCATAAATCCCCATGTTTGCACCTCACTCTTTTTTGTCTTGCTTAAGCGGCAGTTTCTTCTTCTTGTTCGCGGGCAATCTGCTGTTTCTCAAAGACTTTAAAGAATGGGTAATAGATTGCGAGTGTAATAAAGAAGTTGATGATCACTAAAATCGCTGCTGCGATACTCCAGTCCGTACTCATCCAGGCGGCGATTGGTGCTGGAATGGCAAACCCAAGTCTGGCAGCCATCATCGGTACGACACCCGTAATGGTCGCGAAGTAAGAAATCGTTGTCGTAATCAACGGTGCCACCAAGAACGGAATGCCTAAGATTGGGTTCATTACGATCGGTGCACCGAAAATCACTGGTTCATTGATATTGAATA
Source organism: Enterococcus casseliflavus NBRC 100478 (assembly GCF_001544095.1). Lineage (GTDB taxonomy): Bacteria > Bacillota > Bacilli > Lactobacillales > Enterococcaceae > Enterococcus_D > Enterococcus_D casseliflavus. Next base: position 97,067 of record NZ_BCPT01000011.1, read on the forward strand.
AGCCTGGCAGGATGGACAAACGGCCCAATTGTTTCAAGTATTTTGATTTGGAGAAGAAGAACAAAACGACCAACGCCAAGGTCGTACCGGCTCCACCGATCCAGACGAACCATTGTAAAAATTGTTCCGTAAAAATATTAGGCAATTCATGCGCATTACCAGATGCTTGGAACGCTTCCATATTTTCAGCAATGGAAATATCCCAGAATGGACGAATGACAGGACCTATGATGGCTGGTCCATGAATCCCCAGTACCCAGAAGAAACAGATCAAGAAGACAGTCAATAAACCACCAAACAAGCTGTTACCAGCTAGCACGTCTTTTAACGGCATCAACAAGTTACTTAAAAAGCCATTGATATCAAAGCCTAACATATGACGGATCACCCAGAACAATATCAGGATCGCTCCTCCAGGAATCAACGCCATGAATGAATTCGTCACTTCTGGTGGCACGCCATCTGGCATTTTGATGGTAATGTTTTTTACGATAAAGAAACGATAGATTTCAACGGACAAGATCGCCGTGACGATCGCGCCAAACAAAGAGCCTGACCCTAAATTTGCCACATTGATATAACGTCCCGCATCAATGATGCCTTCCACAGAATCAAAGACTCGCAACGGTGGTGCAGCGGTTACAAGAAAGGACATCGTTGCTAAGATACCCGCAGTCAATGAATCCAGCTTGTAGCTTTTGGCTAGCGATGAAGCAATCCCATACGTTGCATACAATGCCAATAATCCGACTGTATAACGAAAGGGAATATCCAAAACTTCCCGATACGGTTCGATCACCGCAGCGACTGATTCGATGGGAAAATTCAGTAAGATCGTGAAGAAAGACCCAACGATCGTTAATGGTAACGTAGCGATGATCCCCTTACGAATCGCTACCATGTGCCGTTGCGTCCCCACTTTATTTGCAATCGGCATCAACTTCTGTTCTATAAATTCTACAAACCCTTTCATAATTGCCTCCTTAGTTTATAACATTATAATGTTTATACAAGGATAATAGCACAGAGGATCTGGGTTCGTAAATAGTTTTTTAAACAGTAGATAGAATAATCTTTTCGCAATAACATTTCCTACAGTAAACATCAAGCGTCCTATCGTTGTCTTTTCGGTCGATACTGATACATAAAACGATTTTGGATGACGGTACAATTGATAATAAGTAACAAAATGAAAACTGGTGCCAAAGGAGTGCGGATCAACAAGAAAAACAAACTGAGTAAGAAAAGTAAGGAAACAAGTAACAGTTTCCAAAAAGCCAGCGTGATTTTGGCATTATTTTTTTCTAAAAGAAGATGGGTCAGAAAAATCAAGAGCAAACAACTCACTACTAGAACCATTCTACTCACCTTCTTTAGCTGTTTCTAGCTCTTGCGCCACTTGAAGTTTCTCAAATGCTTTAAAGAATGGATAGTAAATCGCTAATGAAACGAAGAAACAGACGAAGACCATCAAACAAGCAACCCAATTCCAATTTGAGGTAATCAATGCGCCAAGAGGTGCGGGAATCGAAAATGGTGGTTTGACCATCATCTTAGGCATCCAATCTAAAGCGGTAACGATATAGACTAAGATAGTATTAGCGATTGGCACAAGAATAAACGGAATTGCCAACAGTGGATTCATCACAATTGGCGTCCCAAAGATCATCGGTTCATTAATATTAAAAATCCCTGGTAAAATGGAAAGACGACCCAATTGTTTTAAATAGTTTGAACGAGAGAACATAAACAAAACAACCAATGCAAGCGTTGATCCAGTACCACCCATTTGCGCATACCATTGATAAAATTGTTCGGTAAAAAGATTTGGTAGATCAAAGGCAGACATACCGTTTTGGAATAATTCCGCATTTTCTAAAATTGCTTGATCCCAAAATGGACGAATGATGGGTCCTAAAACGGCATGGCCATGAATACCCAATACCCAGAAAACGCAGATAACAAATGGTGTGATGATTCCGCCTATCAAATTATTACCTGTTAAGAAACCTTTTAAAGGAGAGATGGCGATCGTCAGCAATCCATTTAAATCAAAGCCGAAAAAGTGGCGCGGAATCCAAAAGACTAAGATAACCAGCAAGGTTGGTAGGAGTGCCGCAAAGGATTCGCCTACAACAGGCGGTACGCCTTCTGGCATCTTGATTTCCAAGTTTTTTGCTTTTGTAAAATGATAAATCTCTACTGAAACTAGTGCCGCAATGATCGCACCGAATAATCCTTGGGATCCAAGGGAAGCGATGGGTAAATACCTTCCTGCAAGTACGGCATCTCCTGTCGTGCTGATGCCTTCCGCCAAATTGATCGGAACGACCATTAAAATCGTCGCTAACATGGATAAAAACCCACTTGTTATCCGATCGAGTTTGTAACTAGCACCTAAGTTGGAGCCAATCGTAAATGAGGCATAGAGAGACATTAACCCCACCGTAAATCGAAAAGGAATGTCAAGTGCCGGTAAATAAGGAGCGACCCATTCGGTATAACCAGGAATCGGCAAATTTAAAATAATAGTGAAAAAAGAGCCAACGATCGTGAGCGGTAAAATAGAAATCAACCCATTTCGAATAGCCTGCAAGTGCCGCTGCTGTCCAATAGCATTGGCAATCGGTAATAACTTCATTGCAACCGAGTCTAAAACTTTCATTATAAAACCCTCCTAAAATTCGTTTGAAAAACCATTTTTTTGAATCGCTTCTTTAAACCATAGGCCAGACTTTTTCATCGTTTTTTCTCCCGTTTCTAAATCCAGACGATAAAAGCCATAGCGATTTTTGAACGCATTCTGCCAACTCCAACAGTCCACAAATGTCCACATGTGATACCCCAGACAGTTACTCCCCTCCATCATTGCTTGATGAAGCTCAATTAAATGCTCTTTTAAAAAAGCAATTCGGTAGTTGTCTTGCACTTGCCCCCCTTCGATAAATGTTTCTTCTCCCTGAATCCCGATGCCATTTTCTGAAACAAACCAATCAATATTCCCATATTCTAACTGGATTTTTTTAGCGATATCATACAAGCCATGAGGATAAATCTCAATCCCCCTTGAAGTATTCATTCTTCTGCCAGGCATCTCGTAATCATCGTAAAACCATTCTGGTGAGAAAACTCCCTCGGGATTAGGCAAAGATTCTTTGGCTTTCACTCGCCGTGGACGGTAATAATTGATCCCTAACAGATCAATCGTTGTTTCAGCAATCAAAGCAAGATCTTGTTCTTCCACTCGTGGCATTTGGTCGTAGCGCGTTAAAATAGCCCTTAACTCCTGTGGGTAACGACCTTTTAAAATCGCTTCATTAAGGGAGCGAGTATAGAAGAGGTCTGCCATTTCCGCTGCTTTTAAGTCGGCAGGATGCTGGCTTCTTGGGTAAACTGGGATCACATCCATGATGATACCGATTTTTCCTTGATAAGTTCCTTGTCGAAAGACCTTAACTGCCTCACAGTGAGCAAGGATGATATGGTGAAGTACTTGTGCCGCCCGTTTAAAATCTACTACATAAGGGTAGTGTCGGTCATGCAAATAGCCGGCTTCTGCTGGAATCATCGGCTCATTAAAGGTAAACCAGTACGCAACTTTCTCATGAAATAGATCAAAACAAATTTTCGCATACGCCCGATACGCTTCGATGACCTCACGATTTTCAAATCCGCCGATTTCTTGTAATTTCATTGGCATGTCAAAGTGATAAAGATTGATAAACGGTTTGATGCCTCTTTGATTTAACCCATCAAGCATTCTGGTATAAAAGTCAACAGCTTCAGGATTAACTTCCCCTGTACCTTCGGGAATAAGACGTGACCAAGAGATCGAAGTCCGAAAAGAATTAAAAGAAAGTGCCGCCATTCGATCCAAATCCGCTTCCATTTCCTGATAAAACCTTGATGTATGTTCTGTTGTAACTCCTTCAAAAAACCGATGGTTATAGTTTTTTGAGGCATAATCCCAAATGTTTTCTCCTTTATTGTCTCCAGCTATCGTTCCTTCTGATTGTGTCGCACTCGTTGCTGCACCCCAGAAAAAGTCCTTCGAAAAATTATACTCCATGTCGCCCTCCTACAATTCCTTTATTACTAAGCGAAGCATCCGCTTACATTATTGAACAACGAAAGTATAGCATGAAGTAAAATCAATATAATGTTATAATCCTAAATAGAGAACGTTTTCATCCCTTGTCACTTGTTCCACAAAAAAAACACTTTGTTACGGAGGTGCATCATGCTTTTTCTTGACTACAATCCTGAACTTACTGCACTAGAATACGAGGTTTACCGATTTGTATCAAAAAACTTGGCTTCAGTGTCTAAAATGAAGATGAAAGAACTTGCCAAAGAGACCCATACCAGTACTGCTAGTATTAGCCGTTTTTGCAAGAAATTTGAATGTGATACGTTTACCGAATTTAAGATCAATTTGCGCTTTTACTTAGATTCTCTCGTAAAATCTAAAATATCCGATAGTGATGAGTCCCAAACAATTGATTTCTTGAAGCGAGTAAACCAGCCCTTTTTATCTGAAAGAATCGATCGAGCAACAGAGATTCTTAAGAACAAAAGCTTCGTGCTATTTATTGGATCAGGCTTATCTGAAACGATTGCGGAATATGGCGCACTCTATTTTACTGACTTGGGAAAAACGGCATTAAAAGTTGACGATCCCTCAAATTATCCTATCGACTGGTTTCCTGAAGACATATTGTGCAAAACCGGTATCATTGTTTTGTCGATTTCTGGGGAAACACAAGAAATGATTCGATACTTACAAAAGTTAAATCAAAAAGATTGTCAGATTATTGCCATCACGAATACCGAAGATTCAACTATCAGCCAGTTATCCGACTTAACGGTGCCCTATTACATCGAAAGAGAGACCATTTTTAAAGCCAGTCAAAAAAAAGAGAAAACCATTGAACTGACTTCTCAACTACCAGCAATTTATTTAATTGAAAAAATTGCCAAAAGAATACGCCTATCAGAAGAACTTCTCTGATAGGCGCAGGTAGTTTCATTTATTCAGCGATCTTCACAATCTGTAACTAAATCAAATAAAAGTTCCACCAAATAAATGGCTGGAATTTGTGAGGACAATGAATCAGCTGCTTGATTATCGGAAAAATAGTAAGCAAAGTTTCGCTCAGAAAGTCTGGCAATTGACGTTGTCGAACGATTTGTTAGTGAAATGGTCGAAATTCCAGCGGTGGTACATTCAGTAATCAAGGATTCAAGGAATGGATCGGCGCCTTTATTAGAAAAAACCAGCAACGTGGCTTCGCTACTTAAGGTTCGCCAAACGGATTTAATCGATGTTGTTTCTTCCTCTACGCACACGATCTTATCTAAACGTGCAAACTTTTGTTGGGCATAGGTCAAAGCAAGTGTCGATTCCCTGTCACTGGCTAAGATTAAAAGTTTTGTTTTGCTTATTCGTTTAGCAATCGTTAATAATGTTTCTCGATAGAAGGATTCATCCATACGTTCAAAAAAATAGTGCAGGGCTTTTTTATCTTGTTTGAATAATCGATCAGTCTTTCCTTGTTTCTGTAACGTCCTTTTCAATTTGATTTTAAATTCTGAAAAACCTCCGCAATCAAATTTTCGACAAAACCGCAGAACAGTCGTTGAGCTAGTTTTTGTTGCATCCGCCAACTCACGAATAGACATCGAACAGACTTCTGCTTGCTGATTTAATACGTACTGAAATAGTTGCCATTCTTTCTTACTAAATGACTTATTCTCGGCAGTGAGTTCCATCAGTTTTCTCCTTGCTGCGCACCTTCGCCTTCAAACCATCTTCTTCTCATAAATAAAATCATCCATCACAAACCCCGAACCAATCGCAACGGTGCGTTCAGAAACGCGCGTAAAGCCGCGATGCTCATAAACAGCGATCGCCTGCTGGTTTTGTTTGTTGACGTTTAAATGCAGTGTTTTGCCTGAGGTGATCTCCTCGTACCAATCAAAGACTTGGCTGGCATAGCCTTTGCCTCTAGTGGATTGATGGAGATACAATTTACTTAAATAAATCTGCTGCTGCGTTTCTTCATACGCTGTATATCCTACTGCTCGGTCTCCTTCTAATAACAAAAGATAGACTGCTCCTTGCTGGACTTCGTTTTGAATCGCTGCTGGTGATTGGTAATGAGCCAGCATATACGCGACTTGATCGGACCCAATGATAGGTGTAAACACTTCTGGCCAGATTTCTTTGATCAAACGATCCAACGTTTGGAAATCTTCAGGTGATTGAATGATTTTTTTTGTGATTGCCATAAGAACCCCTTCTTTCTGCTGCACGAAACAAAAAATCGTTTATAAATATCTCTATTATAAGGGATAAGGAAAAAAAAGAAAGGGCACGTGGAACAAAGACCCCAAAATGTCTCAAAAGATGGTAAACTAGAAGTGAAAAAATGGTGACGAAAAGGAGGTAGCAACACGATGCAACTCTTGCAACTACTTTTACTGGCAATCATTTTTGTTTCGTTCTTCATGGCGTTGATTGGTTGGGTTTTATCGATAACCAATGGCTTGATCTTCTCTCGTTCTCCTCAGCAATTTAAAGCGCATGCCCATGATCCTAACTATGAAAAAGAACGACAAGCAGGCTAGCGCTTGAAAGAGATTATATTCCGACGCATTGTTCCTCTAGGAATAGCCTCTTTGATCGTCTATGAGTTAATCGCACTATTAAACGTCCTTTAAAAGTTTTTAAAAAGACTCAAACAAATTAAAAAACAACCGGCATCTTTTCCTGTTGATCAATGCGCCTTTCGCTTTCGCTGAGGGGAACATCAATGCATAAGATGCCGGTTTGTTTTTTATTTGCTTACTGCTGCTTTAGAGGCTTGAACTTTTTTCAGTAAAGCGAAGAGGACTTGACTGTCATCAATAGCCGCAATATATTGTTGGCAAAGTGCCATCATTTCTGTTTCATCCATTTTATCTAAAGAAATAACAAACTCATTTTCTACTACCTGCTTATTATTCATAGGGCTCCCTACTTTCTTCCTTTGTTACCTCTAGTTTGCCATGAATGAGCAGGTTCCGTAAGAACTTTTCAGTTTACAAACAGGAAACGGGTGGTTTACATCCTTGTCCTATCAAGGTTTTGCCAGAAAATTTATTCGGTAGCAGGCTCGATGTGGATGTCAGTATCAAACACCTGAAAACGATCAGCTAAGAGATCTTCAATAGCATCTGCCACGTTATGACTCTTTTCAACCGTCAAAGATTTGTCCATCGTCACGACGACATCGAGAAAAACATTGGCGCCATACATCCTTCCTCGAATCGATTTGACAGATTTCACTTCAGAAAAACCAGCGATTGCCGCTTCATACTCCACGACTAACGATTCATCAAACCCATCAGAAAGTGAAAAGGCACTCTCACGAAAAATATCGACGGCGGTTTTGATAATCAAAAGAGCTACCACGATCGCAGTCAAACTGTCTATCCAACCGATACCAAATGAAGCGGCAAAAATAGCGATCGCCGTTCCAATACTCGTCCACGCATCGCTGCGGTTGTCTTTAGCAGCTGCTAGCAGAGCGGAGCTTTTTACGCGAGCGGATAATCGCTTATTATAGTAATACATGCCATACATCAAAATAGCTGAAATGATACCGACGACTGCCGCGATCAAATCGGGACTTTGCGTTTCTCCGAGTAGAATCGTTTGAATGGAAGACCATAAGACCTGCAGACCGACCGCCAGCATAATCAAGGACGTTACGAGACTCGCCACATTTTCTGCTTTCCAATGACCATATTTATGGTCTTCATCTGCTGGCTTTTGAGCCAGACGCAAACCAATCAAGACAGCGATCGACGCTACGATATCCGTCGCATTGTTCAACCCATCTGCCCATAGTCCTTCAGAGTTTGCCAAACGACCGATGGCAAGTTTGGCGATGGAAACCAAAATGTAAGCAACGATACTTAAGATGGCGCCTCTTTCTGCTTGTTTTAATTCTGCGTATCTTGTTTGATTCATGTCATCCCCTCCAAATAGTCAACTTGAAAATAATAGCTGAAATTTTCACAATTTGCATCATTTATTTGAGAGATTTTATTTTTTAGGAGCGGCAAACATTCACTTCTAGTGAAACGAATTTCTGTTCTGAGGACACCAAAAAAGCAGGACCCATAAGGGACTCCTGCTTTTTCTACTTTTTCTTTCACAAAGAAGCATGGCTACTCATTCACCAACAACTGGCGATTTCTTTTACTGAATTTCTCATTGTGGGATGAAACCATCGCCTGTGGGACACTGGTCGGCTCTAAATAGTGTTTGATTTGGTTGACTGCTTGCGCAGCATCTTGAAAGGCTCCCGCCAAAAGATTCACTTTGCCTTTGAAATAATGAATGTCGCCAGCTGCAAAAACACCGGGATGGCTAGTTTTTGTAGGAATCTCGCAATTGAGGTAAAAGTCTTCATGGCGTGCAAGATCAAAGGAGACTTTATCTAACAAGCCACTGTCACGGTCATACCCGTGTTGGATCAGTAGATGATCGCATAAAAAATCGATCGTTTCATGGTTGGCACTGTTTTTTAGTCGTAGAACCATATTGAATGTTTCGGCTTGATTCACCCCATCGATGGTGTGATTCATCAGCACTTGAATCCCTTCTGCTTTCATCTTCTTTACTTGTGCTTCATGAGCTTTCAATTTTTCTCCTCGGTAACACAGGGTGACTTTGGCACCATAAGACACTGCTTCGATCGCATAATCCACTGCCGCATCACCGCCGCCAGAGATCACTAGATGCTTGCCTTGGATCGCTTGCTGGTCAGGAAACTGATAGTGGATATAGTTGTCGACATTATTATGGATGAAACATGGCAATTTTTGCGGAGAAACGACACCGCCGCCGATGCAGACTAAAACGGTGCGTCCAACATGGGTTCTCCCTTGGTCATCCACTGCATAAAAAAGGTCGTCTTCCTTGGTCAATGAAATGATTTTCGTTTTCAGATAGATCGTTGGATCAAACAACTTGGCCTGTTCAATCAAGTGTTCTTTGACTTTCTTCCCCTTGGTTGGCGGTAATGCACCCACATCCCAGACCATTTTTTCAGGATAGAAATTGATCTTCCCGCCTAATTCGGCTTGTGCTTCAAACAATACGACCGATAGATCACGTAATCCAGCATAAAAACTCGCATAGAGTCCAGTGGGTCCTCCGCCGATAATCAGAACATCTGCTATAGTGGTCATTGGCTAGCCTCTCTTTCGTAAATGAAAATCATTCTCAATTAGTTAGTTCGATTATAGACAACGATCCTCCATTTGTAAAGAATTTTCTGAAAACAAATTAATTATGTTTACCAATTATTTTTCTTTACATTGTAAAGAAAAAAGCCTTTTCCTGAACTTCTGGTAAAAAAAAGATGAGCAGATTGTTATTTTTTCTCATTTTATCTAGTGATATATTTGTGATCGTCCCTGACTTCAAGGTATACTCTTAGAAAGTAGGTGAAAAAATGGAAGTTGAAAAATGTTACGCGCCCTTACCGGACGGGTCTATCCTCTATTACGAGAAAACCGGTTCAGGACGCCCTCTTTTTTTACTGCACGGAAATGGCGGCAGCAGTGCCTATTTCTCAAAGCAGGTCGATGCCTTGCGTCAAAAACATCAACTGTATTTAATCGATAGTCGAGGACATGGCAAATCCACCAATACGCAAAAGAAAATCGATTTTTTTAAAATGGCAACAGATCTCTTAGCAATTATTCAGCAAGAAAAGCTAACGAAAATCGCCTTACTAGGATTTAGCGATGGTGCCAATCTGGCGATGGTCTTTTGCCATCTCTACCCAGAGCATGTCAGCTGCATGATTTTAAACTCTGGCAACACGGAACCGCGAGGTGTGAGGCTCTTTTCTCGAATCGGCAGTGTCTTGCAATATCTGATCGTTTGGCTTTGTTCCCCATTCTCCAAAGGCATGCGGGGCTTTCTGCCTATTTTGGGATTGTTATTTCGTCCAATCGGTTTATCTACAGCCGATTTGAATCACCTCAGCGTGCCGACATTGATTTTGGTCGGCAAACGTGATTCGATCAAGCTTTCCCATTCTTTTTATATTGCAAACAGTATTCCTCAGTCCAATTTTATCGTTGTCAAAGGACAAGGACATAGTTTTGCACGAAAAAATCCAGAAGTATTTAATACGAAAGTTTTATCTTTTTTAGAAAAGGTCGGTGAATAACTATGAGAATCTTTACTTGGCTCCGCGACCACCGCTCACTGTTTAAAACCCTCTTCTTAATTGCAGTCGCCGTGATCGTGTTCGGCGAGCTGCTTTCGTTAAGCAAGACGATCTCGATTGATCAACTAAAACAATTGTTTGCGCAGCTATCCCTTTGGCGAGTGGCTTTAATGGCTGTCATTGGCTTACTGTGTGTCTTTCCCATGGTCTTATATGATATCGTCTTGAATCGCTTGCTAGGGGACAAACCTGATCGCCGTTATTTACTAGAAACCAGCTGGATCATCAATACCATGAACAATTTGATCGGCTTTGGCGGTTTCATCAGTATCGGGTTACGGTCGGAATTTTATGGCAAAGGAAAAAAAGGCAGAGACGTTGCCCAAGCAATATCGAAGATTTTTATCTATTTGATGTCTGGTCTTTCGATTTTATCGCTTGCTGCGCTGGCATTCGTCCTCTTCGGTCCCACGACCGATTATCTCCAACAGTATTGGATCTGGCTTTTAGGCGGCAGTCTTTATTTTCCAATCGTCTATGCGCTTAGTTTTTCCAAAAAAAATGCCTACTTAGGTGGGCTGCAACGACGCGATCGTCTGCAGCTGATCGCCGCTTCCTTATTGGAATGGCTAGGTGTTTTTGCCGCCTTCTTTACGACGGGTCTGTTGATGGGTCTCTCGGTCGATGTGTTTCAACTGTTGCCGCTTTTCATCGCTGCTTCCGTGATTGGGATCGTCTCGATGATTCCCGGGGAACTGGGAACCTTTGATGTCATGATGATCATGGGAATGGGTTCACTGCAGATTCCCCGTGAAAGTGTCATTGCCTGGCTCTTGCTGTTCCGTCTGTTTTATTACATCATTCCCTTTTTGATCGGTTTGCTTTTTTTCTCAAAAAATGTCGGTGTCTCCCTCAACCAGCGCTTTTCTGGTATTCCAAAAAGCTTGTTGTTGGAAGTGTTCCACAAGATCGAAGTGTTGCTGCTTTATCTGACTGGAACGATGTTGGTGCTTTCCGCCACGATCCCAGAAGCCTTTGATCAAATCAAATGGTTAGCCCACCTCAATCCGATTCGCTTGAATTTTGTGATGCAGTACCCGAGTATCTTTCTCGGCTATCTCTTTTTGATTGCCGGTCGCGGCATCTCTGCTCGTGTCAGTCGCGCGTACGTGCCGACGCTTTTGTTGATTGCAGCAACGATCGGCTATGCTATTTTTGCGGGTTTCCGCTTTTCGACCATGCTGTTTCTTCTATTATTACTGGCGATCATGATTTTTTCAAAAAGCGAGTTATTCCGAAAGCAACTGGTTTTCGCTTGGGAATGGCTGACGATCGATGGTTTGTTGATTGGTTCGTTGACGATCCTCTATGTCATTATCGGGGTCTACAATATGCCCCATATCAATCGGCATCCGACGCAACACCATTCGATGGATTTTTTGCTCTTCCCTTCTGAAAAATTATGGCTCCAAGGTTTCGTTGCGATTTTATTCGTCGCAGTTGCGATGCTGCTGTTTGCACGCTACTTGATGGGACCAAAGCACCAACTCGGCGTCAGTGCCGCCACCGATAAAGTGAAGCATGTTTTGAACACTTATGGCGGCAATAGCGATAGCCATCTTGTCTATTTAAAAGACAAGCAAGTGTACGTTTATCCAGAAATCGGCGAGCCGACGGTCTTTTTTCAATTTACGACCTTTAATAATAAATGCTTAGTCATGGGGGATCCTTCTGGGAAGCAAGTAGACTTTCCCCAGGCACTGGAAACCTTTCTAACAGAGATGGATCAGTGGAATTACTTGCCAGTCTTTTATGAAAGTAGTGAAGAAATGGTGATGCTGCTGCATGAATTTGGCTATGACTTTATCAAATTCGGTGAGAAAGCCTATGTGGATCTACCTAGCTTCACTCTCTCAGGAAAGAAAATGAAGGGACAGCGGGCATTGAACAACAAGATCACCAAAGAAGGCTTTACCTTTGATGTGCTCACTCCACCCTTTTCAGCCGAAACCTTTGCCACCCTTAAAGAAATTTCTGACAACTGGCTAGATGGACGGAAAGAAAAAGGGTTCTCCCTTGGATTCTTTTCAGAATCCTATCTGAGTACCGCACCAATTGCCGTCGTCCGTAATCAGCAACAAGAGATCGTCGCGTTTGCTTCCTTTATGCCAACCTATCAGACAGGCTTAGCTTCCATTGATCTGATGCGTCACGATCCTGAAAAAGCCCCGAACGGAACGATGGATTTCTTGTTTATTCAGCTGTTTGATTATTTTAAAGAACAAGGCTACCAACAATTCGATTTAGGTATGGCACCATTAGCCAATGTTGGTACTTTCCGCAGTAGTTTCTTACAAGAGCGGATCGCCTATCTCGTTTACACCTTCGGGTCTCGCTTCTATTCTTTTGAAGGATTGCGGGAGTACAAACAGAAATATGCCGCTTCTTGGTCCCCTCGCTACATTTTGTATTCTCGAGACAGTTGGATCGGTTATGTCATGATTGCCCTGTTGATCGTCGATAATCAAGCGGCGGACAAAACGAAATAAAAAAGCTCAAATGCGCCGGTTTATTCTCGGAGCATTTGAGCTTTTTTAATTGTTGCGCTTAGAAGTTATTCTGCTGATTTAGATGGTGCGTTTTCCCAAAGTTGTTTGACGACTGGAATATTTCCTAGTTCCGTCATATTGGATGGCAGAATGACCGTGTTGGTATTGCTGTTGACCACGTCTTTAAAGGCTTCGATACCTAGATAAGATAAGGAGCGCTCGTCTAGCTGGCTTTCTTTGATTGCTTCATTGATAGCTAAAATCCGTTTGCGTTCAGCTTCAGTGATTTTCGCGATTCGTTCCGCTTCTGCCTCAGCATCGATCCGTACACGTTTTGCCCGCGCCTCTGCATCGATTTGGGTTTGTTCTGCCCGAGCTTGCGCGTCGATCGTCATTTGCGAAGCTTTGGCTTCGGCACTTAAGACTGAAGAAGATTTCTCCCCTTGGGCTCTTGTGATCATGGATTCTTTGTCTCTTGAAGCTGTGATCAATTTATTCATTGATTCAATGATTTCTTGGGAAACTTTGATTTCCCCGATATTGATCCGGTCGATCGCTAACCCATAGCCAGCAGTGATGTCTTTGATTGAAGTAAATAGAGCCACGTTGATTTCTTCAGTTCCATTTAGAACCTCGTTCAGATCCATTTTCCCGATGATCCCCCGTAAGTTTGATTGGGCATCTTGAATCATTGAGATAACGGAGTTTTCATTTTCGTAAACAAAGGCACGAACATCTGTGACGTGGTATTTGATTGCTTCATCGATCTGCACGATTACGTTGTCTTTCGTAATTGCACTTTGCGGTTCGATCTCCAGAGGAATCTGTTTCAAGGACACTCTTTCTCTTACGGTATATAAAATCGGAACAAGAAAATGAAGACCTGGTTCCAACGTTCGAACATATTTCCCAAAACTTTCCACAACTTTGACTTCCCCTTGACGAACGATCACAGCAGTGCTTGCGATCAGCCAAATCAGAATCACTAATACGAAGATAACTAAAATAATTTGGATAATGATCATTGTAAAAACCCTCTTCCATTTTCAAATAATGTATTGTTAACACGGGTCAATAAGACACCGTTTTCAACCCCGATAATCTCTAACATGACATTTTCAGCAGGAATCCCTGCAATCACCCGATATTCTGTGTAGGTGCCATAAAGACGGATATAGCCGGAATAATGATCCGTCAGCGATCGAAAATAACGTCCAACCGCTCGTTGTTCCATGTAGTCTACGATGATTTTCCACCCTCTTTGCCTTCGTGCAGGTTATTTTTCGTTTCAATTGATTCGTTCATTCTATGACAAGTGTTACTAACTATAATAGCACGTTTCACCCAAGAGGACAGTAAACTTTTCCTGGATCTCCCCTTTTTAAGAAAAAAACCACAAAAGGAAAACCAATTCCTTGCATTTATCAATTAAATTTCATACAATCTAATTGTACAAAATATAAAAATCAGGAGTGAAGAAATGATGAAAAAAATGTATTCGACAAAAATGATCAACACTGGCGGCCGTTCAGGAGAAGTTCATAGTCCCGATCATTCGTTTGAACTAAATATTACTGCACCTGGCAAACGTGTTGAAAATGCCACCAATCCAGAACAACTTTTTGCGGCTGGGTTTAGTGCTTGTTTCAATAGTGCCCTTGAATTAGTGAAAAGCAACAAAGGAATCGACGGTGCTTCGACTGTCAGTGCACAAGTGACCCTATATGCAGAAAGTGAATCAAGCTTTGTTTTAGGCGTTGAGATCGAAGGTCAAATCGAAGGTTTATCAACAGAGGAAACACAAGAATTGCTTGAAATCGCTCATACCGTATGTCCTTACTCAAAAGCTACAGCTGGCAACATTGAAGTGTCTGTCAAAGCCGTTAGCGAGTAGACTTTCGTTGAAAAAACAGCTATGATAAGAGGCGGATGTTAGAAAAAGGGGTGAAAACATGAATGTCTTAGCGTTAGAAAACCAATTGTGTTTTCCTCTATACGCCGCTTCAAAAGAAATTATCAAACAGTACAAAGACTTACTGGACCCGTTGAATTTGACCTATACCCAATATTTAGTGATGTTGGTGTTATGGGAAGATGAAGCGATCAGTGTCAAAGAATTGGGGAAGCAATTATGTCTAGATTCTGGCACACTGACACCGGTTTTAAAAAAGCTTGAAGCAAAAGGATACCTAGTAAGAAATCGAAATCAAGACGATGAACGTTCCTTGAGGGTCACATTGACTGATTCAGGCAAAAGACTCCATGAACAAGCACTAGAGATCCCCTACAAAGTAACTGAATTCTTGCCTCTTGAACCGGAAGAACTGTCAGTCCTCCACGAATTGACGACCAAAATGGTCCAAAAATTTCAAGAACAAGAAAAATGATCCGCTGTTTTCACAGTGGATCATTTTTTTATCTTTTAAACCTTCACTAACAAACAGCGAAGAAAACCAGATGACCTACGAAGCTTTGGTTTTCAATTCGCCAATAACATTTCGCAACTGAGTTAATTGTTCTGGGTCTTCAATTTTTTTGATCGCAATTTTTACCAGTTCAAAAATTTGTTCCTCCGTCAAACCACTTTGCAAAATCTCCAATTCGGTGACGGCTGGTTGGAAACGACGAGCCAAAACTGACCCACTCATCTTGATACTTGCGATCTCAAGTATCCCTTTATTGACTAACTTACGAATCACTGACAATGACGTGTTGCGATTCAAGCCGAAGCGTTCACTAAATTCGGTACAGCATAGTGGCTCATCCACAGCCCAAAAACAAACTAAGACTTCCCACTCTTTTTTTGAAAAACTCAAGTAATCCATAACTGCTCCTTTCCATGCCAATCAGGCTGGTTCTTATTTTCTAATCAAAACAATCGCAGCTATTGACATAAGCTATCTATCCTCTTCATTTTACGATTGTTTTTTCTTTCACTAAAAGGATTATATACCAATAATAATCTATTTTATTCATAATTTCAAAATATTTTTTATTTTAATGATAAATAACACGTTTAATTCTCCTTCTTCTCCATAAAAAAAAACGACTAGATGCGCTAGTCGTTTTTTTCTATCAAGTGATCCTAAGAAGAACTGCTTATTGGATGTTGAAAATCAGGCTTTCGTGCTCTTTTTCTTTTAAGGAATAGCCACAAAACTCTTTATTCAAATTCGGATAATCGCGTTCGATCATCTGAATAACCTCGATTTCCGTCAAAAATTTGTCTTCTGACAATTGCAACGAGTTCAACAAGACAAAGCGTGAATCATAGCCTAAAATCTCTGGCATCAATTGCCAAAAATTTGAGTGATCAATTTGTTGGATCTTTTCTTCAAAGTTAGCAATCAATTGTTGTACATGATCATAGACTTTGGGATAATCAGATTTTAACAAATCCAACAGTGCTTGATCGACCACCTTATCCAAATAAGCCTTTGTGTCCGTATAGATTATTGAAGAAATCACTTATTTCATCAATCCTTTCATTCAAATGCCATATTCGACATCGTCAAGGATGGCTCCCTGTTCCTATATATAGCATACTATCGGTGATTTTCGTTCTCAGATTAAGGATAGAATCAAGAAAAAAAGGAGAAGTCTTTTTTTGATTCCTCAATCTTACTACACAATAGCAAAATTTTGCTGAACTGATAAGCAAAGCGAATCAGCAATATCTGAAAATGAGAAATTTGTCAGATTTCCCTCCTTTTTTAGAGAGATTGCCTCTCTTCTATAAGAAAAATCAGCCGCCAAAGCTCTCATCTTTTAGCGCGATCGATTTGAACCAAACAACCAGCAGCCCTTATTGCCCTTCACAAAAAACGGAGACAGCATAATCTCAGACAGAACCTTCAGCTACA
Source organism: Enterococcus casseliflavus NBRC 100478 (assembly GCF_001544095.1). Lineage (GTDB taxonomy): Bacteria > Bacillota > Bacilli > Lactobacillales > Enterococcaceae > Enterococcus_D > Enterococcus_D casseliflavus. The sequence goes on from NZ_BCPT01000011.1 coordinate 113,714, forward strand.
TGTATAATTAAAGTAGAGAAAGTCATCAAAATAAACGAGACGAGGAGTGGAGCAAAGATGAAGAACCATTGTAAATGCGGCAAGAAGTTAACTGGCAATGAAAAAAGCTGTCCGGACTGCAAACGCAAAAAACAGCAAACTTTAGATTCCTTGGAAAAATTCGTTAAATACGGCAGTTTTGCTTTAGCAGGCCTATCATTAGTTTTAAAAATTGCGAAAAGTCGACAAAGTTAGCAATGATCGACTGAGAACTTTAATAAAAAAAAACGCCTTATTGGCGTTTTTTTTTATTCGTCTACAATCGTACTCTCCAACTGCCAATTGACCGTACCAGTATACGTCCCCGGTTAAATCAAATCAAAATCAGGAACAAATCGTAAATAGCAGTTGTATTCATTTAAAGCAAGGGTCAAATCAGCCTCGCCGTCGGGAAGGTGCTGAAAAAGGATCGTTTCTTCTTTCGTAACTGTTGCCACCAAGTGATCGTCGAGCGGATCATAGATCACGAATTGGACTTCTTTGGCCAACTGCTACTGGTCTTGCAAGAAATCAGTCATTTGCCCACTAAGCTGCCAAGTCCCTTCACTGCTGTTGCTGATAGACAGTAGTGCCGAGGTTTGATCAAACGAAACAGGAAGATAAGCAAAGCCATCACTTCGGATCGATCGTGCGAGCTCATTTACATTGATTGTCGGTCCATTGATCGACTCCGGCGCACTGAGAAATTGTACACTGCCTCGAAAATCAATGCCATAATAATGGGTTTCTGATTGATTTCCTTCTGCATCGATCACAAAAGCAGCAAGATAATAAGTGGTTCCCGGCTCCAGATTCGCGGTATCTCGTTCCAACGTGTATGTAAAGGGATCTGCCAATGTGGCACGCTCTATCTGAGCTGTTTCTGAGAAATCTGCCTCCGTCACCGTCTCTGCTTCCGTAAAAAAATCCGTAACATACAAGCGTGCTTGCGTTGAATTGCGGTCATCGATGGTAATCGGGGTAAAGCACAAACGATTTTCCCGCACGATCTGCTGGGTTTCTTTCGCTTCTGCTAAGGTAGGCACACCCGTTGTCAGCGTGGGCGGAAACACACCGGTCATTGTGTAGGAATGCGTCTCAGGGCTGCCAGATACGAGACTCGATACAAAGGCATTCCCTTGGAAGGTCGTTTGCACAGGCACTGTTTGATTCAAGTTCTCATTGAGCGGCGCCCCCGTATAGGTGATCGAATAGTGGATCAGATAGTCATTCCCTTTGGCTAATGCAGGTAGGGTCGCGACCAACTCACCAGCTTCAACGCTAAAATCAATCGGCGTGCCGCCTTCTGGTATACCATTTACCATCAAATCAGGACCACCGAAATACACTGTCTCATCGACTAAAGAAAAGCCTTCTGGAAGAAACGAACACAGCTTGATGCCTGCTTCCAACTCCGTTAAATCACTGGTGTCCTTATAAGAAAGATACGTGGCATAAGTAATTGTTTTTTGCGCATCAACGACTGGTGGTTGACTCAGAGCTGTCTCAGTATCTAGCAAAAGCTTGTTGGGGTCACTTTCAAATACGCCTGTACGCAATTCCATATCGACCAAGCCTTCGACATCAATGAATGCCACTGCTTTTTCTTGGACATTTCCACCATTAGCACCAGTAAAACCAAAATAAACTGGCGCATTGTTGGTCAAGTTCAAGTTCGTTTTGAACGTATCATCCACGGGTACCGTGACATCGACCCCAAAATCTGGGACAGAATAATGCAAGGTTTGATTTGGCTGATCGAAAGTAACGGTAAACGTATGCCACTGGCTAACGGAAATATCAGTGACCGCAACAGAATCAAGATGGTTGACGACTTTATACGACGGCAGCCAGCCTTCCGTCGAATAGGCGTCGTTTGAACCTGGAAAATTCCATGCGATATGATGACTATTAGGGGCATCACGATCTATGGCACCATGGAGACCCAGACTACCAGAATTGTAGTAAGTATCGAATTCGATGGCAAAGCTTTGCGGAATCGCTCCGGTATTCAGTGGGTCGGTTCCCCCTACATTCGACCAAACACCAATCGTTGGACCGGCTTGTTGAGCAAGTGCATTTAAGCCACTGCTTTGCATGACAAAAGCTAAGCCATCGCTATCAGCAGCTGCATTTTCGATGCAAAAAGCCATTTCTAAACGAAAAGATCGGGTAAAAGAAACCGCTTTGTTGAACCAAACGCCCCCACTAACATTTGATGTCACCCCATCATTTATCTGAACATAGTTATAGCCATCCGATCCTTGCGGAGAACCAGCTTGCCCCACCGTAGTGATCAAGGTCTCATCGATCGGCAACGTCGCAAAATCTGGCTCAACGACGGTCGCCTCAACAGATGCGTTTCCTGTATAGCATAAGGCGATACCTAACAAGAAGAAAAGTAAAAAACGTGTCGTAAGAAATTTTTTCATCGTCATCCTCCGCTTTGTTTGATCAAGTACTTAAATGAAGCCTTCTCATTCCTGCTCTGTTGTTTCCTTTGATTTTTTTCGTCGCAAATACATCAGGAACAATAGACTGGAAATAAGCAAGAGAATGACCACTGCAACAATATATACCCAACGGTTGCTGTGAAGAGAGCCTGATCCCACGATCGTTTTTCGATTGATCGATTCAGCTTCTGGGCGAGAAACAGTGACGCTATCCTCAAAAACCCACGTTCCACGTGGGGCACTCAGCTCGATTTGAATGTGGTAGGTTCCCGGCTCTACGATTTCTTCATCAAACGCGCTATAAAGATCCAGTGTAGAGTTTGGGCCAAATTGAAAACTTTCTGCTGTAAATCCCCCCTCAACGCTGTCACTGTCTTGCTCACGAATCACAGTCTTAACAGCAATCTTCCCAAAAGCCACTGGCTGATCATTTCCAATGCGGCTTTTTAGGGATGCGATGCCGTCTTTTTCTATCGCCTCACTTTCGATCAATGAAAGTTCAGGATCAGGTAGCGGATCTAACTGCTAGCGAAGGCGGACACCTTGGACGATTTTATAGGTTGACGTAAGACTTGTTTCCTCCGCCTCTTGCCCCTCCTTTTGTTCTTCTTCAAAAGAAAAGGCACCTAAGATTTCACCTGTAAAACGCTTGTCATTCATTGAAAGAGGAAATACCATTTGGCGTGTTTCCCTTGGTGCAAGCTGAATCATTTGATTTGGTTTCTTTATCAAGGTCGTGAAAGACACCCCGCCAAAATCCTCTGCTGTTTCGGCTGCCTGATAAGCGATGATTCCACTAGCAGCTGTGTAACTATTCAGTGCGGATGCTTGTATCGTAAGGGTTTCCGAACTCGTGTTATGAAGGGCAACGGTCAAATTCTGTTCGGTCTCATGATTTACCAGTAAGTCGAAATAAGTGACGTCACTGACTTGATTTTGGGGAAGTTCAGGGGTTACAGTGAACCGTGTGGTCTGTGCATGACCGGTGACTTTCGTAACGCAACACAAACTGATAAAGAAACTAATGAGTACGAAGCACTTGATTTGTTTTTTCATTGTCGCCCTTTCTTTCCTACTCTGCTTGATACGTGTTCGTTAATGTCCAAGTGATCGTGCCGCTATAAGTGCCGCTGTTCACATTTTGCTTCGGTACGGTTAATGAAGCATTGGAAAAGTTAAAGTCATTGGTTGCTAAGCCAGTTGTGCCATTAGCAGAAGCAATCAGCGTTGGGTCTGTTGCCCCTACCATCAATTCGGTGCCCGCGACTAGCGCTGCATCGCCAGAAGCCGTTGTACCATTTAAAGTGACTTTGGCATTTGCCAGCTCGTTATCACTAGCATTCGTCATTTTCGATAATTGCGCCGTCAACTGCCAGCCAGCTTGATTCGGCCCACGGTAATCTGTGATCGATGTCACTTCATTCGACGTTGTTTGAATCACTTGTTCATCGGTAGCGATCTCTTGGATACTGCTTGTACCGAAGTTAAAATTAGTCACCTGATCCAGTGACAAGATTCCTTGCTCGATCGTTAGCGTTGCTTGACTCGTCATTGAAGCCGTTGGATTCGCTTCTGCTGCAGCTGCGGCAGTCGGCGCCATTCCTAAACCCATTCCGACCAAACCTAACATTACTGCCTTTTTGTTCATTTTCATCTCTTCCTTCACTTTTTTTAATGAGAAACCGAGGTTAATCGAAAAAAACAGCCTTAAAAAATAATAATTTAATTGGTGTTTTTTCATTCTATTCTCATCTATCATAAGTATAATCCATCATGGTTATCATACGGTTCACAGATTTAGCGTAAAAAAAACGCCAAAAAGGAGAATCCCTTATGTATCGAGAATTCATTTCTCCCGCAGAAGAAAAGAAATTAGAGATTTTCAAAGTTGTCTGTAATTCCAATGGCGTGACATTGGTCCAACTGTCAGAAGTTTTGAACATCCCACAAAAAAGTCTGCAAAAATATATTTATTTTTTAAATGAAGATTTGCAGCTGCTCTCCCCTCACCTGCTTCTATCAAAAAATCATTACAATCAGTATTTTGTTGAGCGAGCAGAGGACGATAAACCTTTCTATGCAAAATTGATGTATCATTATTTGCTCAACTCCACACAATATACCTTGATCCACTACTTGATTGGGCGCCCGCAAATGACCTTGACGCAATTATGTTTGGATTTGCATGTCAGCCAATCGCATATGTATCGGTTGATCAAGAAAATCAACCAACTATTGGAAAAGTTTCAAATCCAAATTCGAACAGACCTGAATAATCGCATCGTTCTTGCTGGAAAAGAGCTTGATATCCGTATTTTCACCTACAGTTTCTTGACCCAAAGTGCGCCTGCTGATTTGTGGCTATTGCCGAGCGTTTCCCATAAAAATGTCGAAGAGTTTACAGCGTTCTTTGCTGTTTCTCACTTTGATCCGTTGACGAAAAATAAACTCGCTGCATTTTGGCAAGCAGTGGGCAGCCGAACGATCCAGAAAAAATATTTGCCAGCGATCCCTGAAAAATACATGGGATTGATGAATTTTTATTGTTTTTTACCAGAGGAAATCCTCGAATCGCTTTTTTTGAGTGCCGATTATGCCTCAGAAAAGACGCTTCAGTCAGAATATCTTTACTTAAATTTCTTTTTGCATGTGTTTTTGCCAGGGGTGATTCCCCAAGCGAAGAATCAAGCGATCATCCAAGAGATCAAACATTCTGATACCGATCTTGTGCGCTTTTTCACTGCAATGATCAAAGATTGGCACGATACCTTTGCTCCAAGTCAGGAAGTCGCCGAATTTGAAAAACTATTAAGCAGCTGTCTGCTGGTCTTCAATCTATCGATCATTATCGGCATCGATCTTCTGGAAGTGTGGCAGCTCGAACACCAACTGTTGACCGAAAACACTCCTTCGAAAGACAAAACCTATGAAGCAATCTGCAAGCTTTTACTGACCCATGTTGAAAGGTATCCATTTGCTGACTTGGATAAAGAGTATTTTGAACAGACACAGTTGCCTTATCTTGCGCATCTCTTGTTTTTAGAAACACAGATGAATACACCCCCGACCGTGTCGATCTATATTCAAACGACGATCCAATACCGCACGAAGCAAATGATCGAGACAAGGATCCATTCGATTTATTCCAAAGCTTCAGTGACTTTTGTTAACCAGATGGAAGCAGCCGATCTATTGATCACCGATAGTTATGAAGAAGTGATTTTTTCCGAAAAATTAGTCTTACTGTCTAACCTGCAAGCCGAACAAGAGTGGGCAGCCGTTTTTGCAAAGATCAATCAACTGATGATGACCAAGATGTTTGCCAAACAAGGAAAGTAAGCTGCCGATTCCATTTTCATCCCAAAAAAAAGCCCGAGCATCTTTGCTCGAGCTTTTTTCCTACAAATTTATCCAGGGATTGTTAAGCGAAGAAGCTACCACCCGTTACACTGTACACTTGACCAGTTACATAGCTTGCTTCATCAGAGGCTAGGAAAACATAGACTGGCGCTAATTCGACTGGTTGTCCAGCACGTTTCATCAATTCTTTTTGACCAAATTCTGGGATCGCAGATTGTGGTTGGCCACCAGAAATTTGAAGTGGCGTCCAGATTGGACCAGGCGCAACGGTATTGACCCGAATGCCTTTTTCACTTAATTGCGCAGCTAGCCCTTTACTAAAGGATGTAATGGCACCTTTCGTGGCTGCATAGTCTAAAAGATGGGCGCTTGGTTCCGCACTTTGGATCGAAGTGGTCGTGATGATGCTTCCACCAGCTGGTAAGTAATCCAATGCTTCTTGGACTGTCCAATACATCGAGATGATATTCGTTGTAAAGGTGTCTTGAATTTGTTGCGTAGTCAACTCTTTGATGTCCTTCACCGCTTGTTGCATCCCAGCATTTAGAACCAACGTATCTAACCCGCCTAATTCTTTGGCTGCTTCATGAACCAATTGACGAGCGAAGGTTTCATCTTTCAAGTCTCCTGGGATCAAGACGGCTTTGCGTCCAGCTTTTTCAATGACTGCTTTGACTTCTTGCGCGTCTTCTTCTTCAAAAGGAAGATAGTTGATTGCAACATCGGCGCCTTCTTTGGCAAAAGCGATCGCTGCTGCTCGACCAATACCAGAATCACCACCGGTCACTAATGCTTTGCGTCCAGCTAATTTGTCTGAACCTGAATAGCTTTCTTCCCCGCAATCAGGTACTGGCTGCATCTTTCCTTGAATCGCCGGTGCTTCTTGCACCTGATTTTCAAATGTGCCATCATAATACTTCGTTAACGGATTGTTGATTTTTTCTGACATGCTCGTTTCCTCCTTGATTATTTCTACTTCTTATTTGTCATCGTTTGTTATGACCTTACTTAAAAGTGTAAAGGAAGATGGAGCGAATGAGAAACGAAACGCTCACCAGAAAAAAAGCATCTGTAAGAAAACAGATGCTTAGTAAAACGAAAAAGCTGCATGACTCAGTAGTGAAAACGTCCCCAGGCATCTCATCATTCTGCTGGGAAATCGTAGTGAAGTTTCTGTGTGCAGTGGTTGATTTTGCTACTTTTCTAGCAGTTCGAGCAGTGCCCGACGAAAGGCCTCCATCTCCTTTGCGGTCTGTAGAAAAACATCGAGATGACTGTGGTGGCTGTCGATCATCCAGCGTTTGGTGTCTGTAATATGTGCTGAAACTTTCTAAAGTAATAAAAAGCATACTCGTTTTCTAAAAAATAAGCTGTTTATTCGCGGTACTAAAAACATTAGCGTGCCTTCACATATCCTTCTGATTATTAACTATTTTTTTCACAACCAATGGATATGATTTTAAAAAATTGAATATTTACGTTATCCTTTTACTCAAATAAGAAAGAATGAGGAGAGATAAAATGATCCAACTTGCTCGCTTGATCTTTTGGGTACCAGTCATCTTTTTTTCGTTAGGTTTGGTCTTCCTGACAAAACGACTGCCGCGTTTCACATGGGTTTCTCTAACGATCACTGTTTCTTTGATCCTCTTTGTTTGTAAAATCTTAGAATACTCCTATGTCATGCCAGATATGAAACTAACCGTTTATTTTATGGGTTTCTTGATTTCTGCTAGTCTGCTTGGGTATATTTTTTATTTACGTAGTAGAAAACGTTGACTGCAGCTGCGCCTCACTCGCACCAAAACACCCTCTTAGTGAACACTCTTTTGACTACAACAAAGACGATCTATACCTATGAAGTAGCTCCTTTCATCCCCTTCGTAAGGATTACGGCTCATGATCCCCTTTCGAGGGGATTTTTTTATTATTCATCCTCACTCATTCTTATTCAGTCTGCTTTGATGAAAAAATCACTTTTCGCCGATCACGGCATACCAAGCCTTTCTCTCTGATTCCTTTCGTTGTGACACTTGCGATCCCCAAGAACACATTGCCTTCCTGAATAATTAAATATATAATAAAATTGTAAATTACCACATCGTAACAAAGAATCTTCAAACCTCTTGAAAGGAGCGTTTCCTATGAGCTGGCTGACCTTTGTCGTCCAACCACTGACCCTGCTGTTTTTTCTCACAGTTTTTTCCCTTGTGTATTTGATGCCTGAATCCGTTGTGCCTAAGCCAAAAATGAAGAAGTGGGCGTTAACTGTTTCTTTGATCTTTCTGGCATGGCAGCTGCTGATTCCCTTTTTCTTCTTTGTTCTCTAAACCCAGCAAAAAAAGCGGCGCTCACAAAAGAGAGCCGCTTTGGTTTAGTTTTTAATCCTGTAACAAACTACCGCCATTGGTGGCAATCACTTCTTTGTACCAGTAGAAACTATCTTTGCGGGAACGGTCAAAGCTGCCGTTTCCTTCATCATCTGCGTCTACATAGACAAAGCCGTAGCGTTTCGACATTTCTGACGTGGAAGCCGATACTAAGTCGGTACAACCCCAAGGCGTATAGCCCATCAATTCCACACCATCTTCGATCGCTTCATACATTTGTTCGATATGCGCCTTCAAATAATCGATGCGATAGCTGTCATGGATTGAACCATCCTCTTCCACCGTATCCAAGGCACCTAAGCCGTTTTCAACGATAAACAACGGTACTTGGTAGCGGTCGTACAAGTTATTCAAAGTCACACGCAAGCCGATTGGATCGATTTGCCACCCCCAGTCAGAGGCTTCCAAGTAAGGGTTTGATTCCCCTAAAGAAAAATTGCCAGCAGTTGCTTCGCCGCCTTCTTCAGGATTGTGGCGGGCAATAGAACTCATGTAGTAAGAAAAGGACATGAAGTCGACAGGGTATTGCGCAAGAATGTCTAAATCGCCGTCTTCGAAGGACACTTCGATGCCGTTTTCTTTAAAGAAGCGCTTCGTATATGCGGGATACTTCCCACGAACTTGGACATCAGAGAAGAAGAGATTCTCGTGGTCACGCTTGATTTCTTCCATCACATCTGCTGGATTTGGTGTAGCTGGGTAAGCTTGCATTCGTGCCAACATCATCCCTACTTTGATGTCAGGATTGATTTCGTGGGCAAATTTTGTTGCTAAACTAGAAGCCACAAATTGATGATGCACGGCTTGATACATGTCAGAAAGGTTTTGTGTGCCGTCTTCGGATAACAAGGCACCACCAACATAGCCAGAGATCCCCATGATATTGATTTCATTGAAGGTCAACCAGTATTTGACTTTATCTTTGTAGCGGGTCAACACGGTTTCTGCGTATTTGACGAACAAATCGATCACTTGGCGATTTTTCCAGCCGCCATAGTTCAACGCGATCCCGATAGGTGTTTCGTAGTGAGAGAGGGTCACTAAGGGTTCGATCCCGTATTTCGCACACTCATCAAACACATTGTCATAAAATTGCAAGCCTTCTTCATTTGGCTGAGCATCGTCACCATTTGGAAAAATTCTTGACCAAGCGATGGACAGGCGGAAGGTTTTGAAGCCCATCTCTGCGTACAAGGCGATATCTTCTTTGTAGCGATGGTAAAAATCTGACCCCCAACGTTTTGGATACAAGCCTTCTTTGTCATTTAAGGCAAACAAAACTTTTTCCCGTGTCATTGGTGCAGCAAATTCTGCCATGTTTTTGCGGTCTTCTGGTTTGACAGCGATCGCTGTATCAGATGTGGCTGGACCACGTCCGCCTTCGTTCCATGCTCCTTCAAATTGGTTGGCTGCAGTGGCGCCGCCCCATAAAAAGCCTTTTGGAAATTGTTTTTCTGTCATGATTAGCCTACTTTCTTTTTCTTTAATGATCGACACAGCAGATCAGCAAGAAAGCATTCTTACTGATCCTGCGACGTGCCGTTAAATGCATTTATTTTACGACTTCGATCAAATTGTCCTGCGCTGTTACTTCTTTTGACTGTGTCGTTTGGATGTCACTGTAGTCGTTAGAGTTCGTGACGATGACTGGTGTCAGTAAGGAATAGCCTTCCGCACGAATCGCCTCTGTATCAAAAGAAATCAATTTTTGACCAGCTTTGACTTTGTCTCCTTGGTTGATGTAGGCAGTAAAGTGATTGCCTTCAAGTTCTACCGTATTCATACCGATGTGGATCAATAGTTCTGTTCCATCTTCTGTCACTAAACCGATGGCATGTTTTGTTGGAAACAAGATCTTGACTTCTGCATCTGCTGGCGCAGTGATTTCACCGATCGCTGGTTCAACTGCGATCCCTTTTCCCATAGCACCTGAAGAAAAGACTTTGTCTTCCACATCTGCTAAAGCAACCACTTGACCGGTTACTGGGCTTTTGACTGTTTCGTCTTTGACGCTGGCAGAAACAGTTTTTGCTTCTGGTGCTGGCGCTGCTGGTGTTGCTTGACCGTCGACTGGTGAATCAACAGTTGTATACAATGTTGGTACTTTCAACAACATCATGATGATAAATGACGCTACGATTGCAATCACTGTACCGATCGCCAAGTGGATCACACTATGGAAGCTGCCTGTTGCTGGATCAATATATGCAGGATACAAGAAGATCCCCATACCACCCATTGCATAACCAGTGACGTTAAAGATTGACAAGTAGATACCGACGAAACCTGAAACTAAACAAGAAACGATAAATGGTGTTTTCATTGGCAACGTGTACCCATAGATCGCAGGTTCAGTCACACCGAAGATCGATGAGATCAATGCTGGCATTGCACCTTGTTTGACTTTTGGTTCTTTCGTTTTCAACCAAATCGCTGCTAACACACCCGTTTGCGTGAAACATGGTAGCACTGCTGCGGTCAAAATAATCGAAGAGCCATTTTGCGCCATATCCATGATCGCCAATGGCACAAGACCCCAGTGAAGACCAAACATAACTAATACTTGCCATAATGCCCCTAAAGCAAAGCCGTAAATGATTGGGCTGAAATCATACACTGCTTGGAAAGCAACACCGATCCAGCTAGAGGCTGTATTTGCGACTGGACCTACCACAAAGAAGGTCAACGGCACGGTGATCAAAATCGTAACAAACGGAACCACAAACATTTTGACTACGTCAGGTGTGACTTTGCGCATAAACTGCTCAATTTTTGAAGCGACAAAAATCGCTAAAATAATTGGCAATACGCTGTTGAAGTAGCCGCCTGCTGGCAAGGTCAAGGTTAGACCGAAGACTTTGCTCGCTTCAGCCACACTTTCTGCTAAGCCAGGATAGACCATCGCACCTGCGATCGCTAATGCTGTATAGGTGTTCATCTTGAATTTCTTCGCTGCAGTGACGGCTAAGATCATTGGTAAGTATTGGAACAAACCATCGCCTAAAGTATTCATTACTACATAGATACCATTGGTCGCTTCCATCCCAGTTGCTGCCAGCAACGCCGTGATCCCTTTTAAGATACCAGCTGCCGCTAATGGGCCTAAGAACGGTTGGAACAGGCTTGAGATAACATCGATAAAGCGGTCAAACAAGCTGCCTTTTTGCCCGTCGCCTTCATCGATATCAAGACTGCCGCCATCGGCTAATCCGCCGACTTTCAACACTTCATCATAAACATCTGGCACATGATTGCCGATAACGACTTGGTATTGTCCGCCTGCTTTGACGACGGTCACGACACCGTCACGTTTTTGCAAATAATCAGTGTCCGCTTTGCTTTCGTCTTTTAAGTGGAACCGTAAGCGAGTCACACAGTGTTTTACAGATGAGACATTTTCTTTGCCACCAACGTGGGCCAAAATGTCTTGCGCTAATTCAGTATATTTTGCCATTTTGATTGCTCCTTTTTTATTGGTCATTTAATAAAAATAAAAAGACCAGCCATTTCTACAATAAACAAGCATGAGAGATCCCCTAAAAAAAGAGTGACGGGTTTCCTCATCTAGTATTGTAAGAAAGTGCAGGTCTTGCCAGCCGAACTGTAACGAATCCATTTCCATTCTTAGGTTAATTTTGAGTGAGCGGCTAAGTTACCGATATGCAGAATCAAATACATCAATTCCATATCGTTGACATGCCAGCCCTTTTGTTCAAATAAGTATTCTTTGATCGAATCTGCGGTTTCTTTTTCTTTTGGATAGCTGCTGAAGGCCAAGGCAATCATTGGATTTGCCAATACTGGCTCTTCTTTTTCTTGACTTTGTCGAATTAAATAATAGCGAATGTGGGTCACGAACCGTTGGAAGTAAGAAGAATTCTCATCAAACTCGATGTTCATGCTGTACTTAACGATCCGTAAAATATTGTTCGTCAACTCGGTGTGCTCATAAGCACTTTGATTGGCGCTTTTTTCAATTTGCGCATTGACGAAATGCAAAGTGATAAACGCAGCTTCTTCTTGTGAAAAATCGGGATACAGCTCTTTGCGGATCAACTCGACCGCTTGGACACTGACCGCATATTCCTTGGCATAGATTTTCTTGATTTCCCAATGCATGGGATTGGTCAAAACAATTTCTTGCTTTTGACGACTGATGGCAAACAAGATATGATCCATCAGTGTGAAATAAACATTTGGATTGAAATCGGTTCCAACACTATCCCGAAAAAGACGCACGATTTCATAAATGACGGCCATTTGTTTTTCGTCAGCCTTCGTCATGACTTTCGACATATGTTCCACTGTCAAATCATCTTCTGGATAGTATTTTTTTTCGATTCGCTCAGCTGGAATCGGGTCACCCGGTTTCGTTTGAAAGCCGATCCCTTTTCCCATTAGGATCACTTCAACTTCATCTTCTTTTGAAAGTACAACATTGTTGTTGATCCTCTTGATAATCTTCACGAACGATCCTCCTTGATCAGCATAGCCCATAAAAAACGTTACATCCTTTGACGTCTATGCAGAAGGTCTTGTATTTTTTTCTTTCTCTGACGTGCCGTTAAGTAACAAGGTGATTGACTGCTCCAGACAGTGCTGCAGGCTATCGTCAAACCTGGCTGGCAGTTCATTGCGTTTTACTTCTCCCCTCCTTTGCTGATCAATGACTGGACCTTACCTTGGAACCGGTTCTTTTTTTAGCTATTAGAAATAATGGAGCAAAAAAAGAAGACCAAAGCAAAAAAGTGTACAACCCAGGAAACTTTGGGTAATCAACGCACTTTTTTCCTCTGGTCTTGCCTGCCGAACAGTAACGAATCCAGTAATGAGAACACTCTCATGTTCCGTTGAGATAATAGTACTCATTCTAAGAAAAAATGTCAACACTTTTTTTGCAAACGTTTTTCTTTTTTCGTTTTCGGCTTCGTTCCACTCTTATTTGCTCGTAGTTTTCTTACTGATAGTGAGGGGTTTTTCTGTATAAATCCTCTGTAACAGCTTGGGCATTTTTTATCCAACAGCACACAACACAAAAAACCGTAATCTTCGTACATTACGGTCATAGCTAGAAGGATGATGCTTTACAAAAAACGATCAATCACAAAGAATTGGGGAAGGTCTGGTGCATGACAGACATTCAATGTGACTGACCGCTTTTAGCGATTCATGCGCTTCATGACTTCCACAAACGAAAAGGTGTCTTTGAGAGGGGGAAGCAATCAAATAACCTTTCGATTCTTCAAGATGTTGCTCGATCCTGCGATAAAAACCGCAGAGAGCGAGGAATATGCTGTTCCTATCATAAAGGAAACAGTCACAAGACTTATCATTGAAAGGTCAACGATAAGGTTTCGCAGAAAAGGCAGTACTAGTTTTTAAATGGGTTGATTTCCCAAGGGCCGAATGGTTCAAATTCCATGAAAAACTACCTCCTTTATTATTTGCTATACCTTATTATATTTGATAACATGTTATTAAAATCACATTGTTCAGAAATGCGTCACAATTAAGGAGGTCCCCCATGAAACAGCAAGGCTCTTTAATCAAAAAACTGCGCACAGATCGCAAAATCTCGCAAGCCAAGCTTGCCGAAGGTATTTCCTCACGCACCACCCTTTCTTCATTCGAAAATCGTAAAACAAACCTCTCATCACAAACCCTATTTGACTACTTAGACAAAATGAATATCACGGTTCATGAGTTCAGTCTGTTGATCGACAGCGAAGTCACGGATCAGAAACGTCAGCTGGTGCAAGATTTCTATACCCGTTACTATGAGCGAACACTGACTCTCGACTACTTGACTAGCCTGGAAAAACGCTACTTTGAGACACAAAATTTTTTCTATTATTCTTTGTATGTCCAAGGATTGCTGCTGCTCAACCGTGAATCATTTCTGATGAATCAAGGAGCTTACACCCAAGAAGTCGAACTGGTAAAGCAATACTTGTTTGATATCGAAACCTGGGGGCGCTTTGAGTTAAATTTATTCTCAAATTTGTTATTTATTTTTGACCAAGAAACGATCAGTTATTACTTAGATCATGGGATCAAAAAAATTCTTCACTACGCCAATGATCCATTTTATGCAAATCTGTTAAGTGTCGTGATCTTAAACGGCTGTGCCTTTGCCAGCGAAAATAAAGATGCCTATCTACTTAATAAGTTTCTGCTCTTGTCTGAACCGCTACCCAATAATCCTCTCTATTTTTATTTAAAAATCCATCAAGTGCTGTATCAGGAAATATACTCGTATTTGCAATCCGCTCAGTTGAACAAAGAGATTCTAAAAAACACCTTAGTCGTTATTGAACAAGCCGGTTACCAGAACCATAAAAACGATCTCCAACAGTTGCTTGCTGCTGTTACCAATCGTGCGATTTAGCCGCTTATTAAATGGACATTTATGTAATGTTAACTAACAAAAAAAGCTGATCTTCCAACGGAGCTCAGCTTTTTCGTCAATGTCACTCCAACCCGCCCACGAAACAGCCGCTCAAAATGAAGGGTTCAACATTCGACTTGCTTCTTCCGTCTACATGGACCAAGAAAAAACCAGTTAGGTTTTAATCCTAACTGGTTTTGCTTGGCAAAAGCAACGAACACGCTGCTGCCGATTCATTTGTGTAATTTACTAACCGATTAACGAGATTCTGAAGTCACACCGATGGTTGCCCATGGGTTATGATCAACATCATATGCCCAGGTAAAGTTTGCGACACGATCAGAGATTGGTAAGATTTGATTTCGATACAACGTTGGGATCGCAAAAGCTTCTTCAATCGCATATTCTTGCCATGCATCAAAAGCAGCTTTCCGTGTTGCTTCATCAAAGGAATCGATTGAATCGATCGCAGCTAACAATTCAGTATTTTCCTCTGCCTCGAAACGAGTGTAGTTAAATGCTGAATTTGGTCCCCATAAGCTGGTTGGTGATGGATCTGAACCCGTAGACCAAGCAGCTTGGAAGACATCGATATCTGGATCATCGTTTTTCAACTTGTCATAGAAGGCTTGGAAATCGATCAAACGACCTGTTGAATATTGAACATCTAATCCGATTTCTTGCCATTGTTGAACATAGTAATCCGCCAATGGTTGGGCAACTTCCCCACCAGACATTGACGCAAAGTTGATGGTCAATTTGTTGCCATCTGGATCTTCCCGGAAGCCATCGCCATCAACATCGATGAAGCCAGCGTCATCTAGAAGTTGGTTTGCTTTGTCCATATCTAAATGGTATCCTTTTGCTTCGCTGTTGTGCAACGTACCATAAACAGGTGGGATCAATGTTGAAGCGTTTGAACGCAAGCCGTGGTAGAAACGCTCACCGATCGCATCATTGTCGATGGCGTAGCCCATTGCTTGACGCAATGCTTTGTTCGCCATTTTAGCATTTGGGTCAAAATCAACACTGTTTGTTTCATCATTCCATGAACCTAAACTAAAGCCAAGATACGTGTAAGATTGTTCTGGACGACCTAACATTTGGTAGCCATCCATGTTTTGATACGTATCAAAGGTATCTGTTGGCATTTTTAATACTAAATCGTATTGCTTCGCATTTAATGCTTCATTGATTGAAGCAGACGGGACGTTACGCATCACGATTTTTTCTAAGGTCGGTGTATCGCCATAGTAATATTCATTCGGTACATATTCCACCGTTTCACCTGGTACGATATTACTCATTTTGTATGGGCCAAAACCGATTGGATTGGTTCGAACGGGATCACTTGAAGGCATATCTGCTACTTCAATGCCTTCAAAGGCATGTTTCGCTAGTGCAGAATGCCAGATCGCTCCACCGGATTGCTGCATACCTGGATGCATTTCTTTAAACTCGATTTCAACGACTTTGTCGCTGACTGCTGTGATCCCTGAGATCGTATCGGCATCGCCGCTGTGGTATTCTTCCATACCAACGATATTCGTAAAATCATTGTTGTAACGAACGCCATCATAGTCTTGATGTCCGATGACTTCATAAGAGAAGATTACGTCTTCAGCCGTTACATCGACCCCATCAGACCACTTCAAATCCTCACGCAAAGTGATCGTTGCTTTGTTGTTATCGACATCTAATTCTAAATCAGCTGGTCCACCATTTACAACTCGAAAATCTTCATCTTGTAGGAACAAATATTCATGGCTTGGTAACATGAAGTCACGGTCATAAGCATCCCGATAAAACTCCCATTGAAACAACCCTTGGAATTGCGTATCTGTTACTACCGCAACATCCAAGACGCCCCCATCGATCACTTCATCGTTATTTTCAACTGCTAGCTTCAAATCATTGATATCAAATCCAGCTGCCTCAGTTGATGATTCTTGTGTATCTGTCGAACCTGTTCCACCTTCGTTACTTTGTCCGCAAGCCCCTAAAACAAGCGCTGCCAATAAAGTAATCATGCCAAACTTCGTTTTCTTCATACTCTTCCTCCTTATTTAAATCCCTTCCTCGTGATTCAGTGATCACTCGATCTTCGAATAAAAAAACCAAGCAAACAGTTTTTTTTATCTTAAAATGGCTTTTTTATTAGAAAATCTGAACGAGATTAACTAAATTATAACAATTTTCGTAAAATTCTTTCTGTCAATAATTTCACCGATTGATGAAATTATTGAAAAAAGGGCGATTCTCCTTGATACATCGCCGTTATTTTTATTCGCATTTTCTTAAATTTTTCTTTTTCTCCCTTTTTTGGTTCTCATTTCTCTCGTCGTCCTGCTACTTAAAACTGTCAAAAAATACTTTTTTGTCGCTAAAAGGTGTGATACTATGAAAAAAAGGAGCGTTCAATGAAACTATGGCAGATAAACGAGTTTTCTTACAAACAAAATCGAAACCCTTTGCACCTATCTCACAGCTCTTAACCCAGCGCTTGCTTTTGGCGTATAGCATCGTCTTGATCCTCATTGGCTTGGTTGCTTCCCCTCCTCAAGCTTTGTGGCAAGGCTCGCTGGCAATCTTAAATGCCCCCAGCAATTTGATTTCTGATTATTTTGCGATCGGCAATCTTGGAAGCGCCTTTTTAAACAGTGGCTTATTGACATTGATCAGTATCCTCCTTGCGAAAAAGCAAGGAACGATTATTAGTGGACCAATGATCGCTGCTTTTTTTACCATATCTGGCTTTTCTTTTTTTGGAAAAAACATCTTTAACTCGATTCCCATTCCACTTGGTGTCTATTTATACTCTTACATACAGCAACGCCCCGCTACACAATATTCACTGGTTGCCTTATTTGGCAGTGCCGCCTCGCCGGTCATCAGTTACTTAGCATTCGGTTTAGGGTTGCCTTTACCCGTCGGGATCGCTTTTGGTTATGGCATCGGTCTATTGATCGGTTTGGCGCTTCCTCCTCTAGCAGCTCAATTTTTACAATTCCACCAAGGTTTTTCTTTGTATAATATCGGGTTTGCTGCTGGCATCATCACTATGTTTTTCACGAGTTTTTTACGCCTGTTCGACTTAGAAGTCTATTCAAACAAACAGTTGACGACGGAGTATCACTATTATCTGACTGGGTTCTTGCTCATTCTTTGTCTTGCCATGTTTCTTATCGGTTATCTTCTAAATCAGCGATCCCTCAAAGGCTTGCCTGAGCTTTTTCAAACGTCAGGGAAATTAATGACGGACTATGTCACGATTTTTTCTCTTGGGGTCACGATGATGAACATGGCGATGATGGGGATGTTGATGCTGTTCTTTGTCTTCTTCTTACAAGGCGAACTATCTGGTCCCCTTTTAGGCGCAATATTGACCGTAATTGGCTTCAGTGCATTCGGAAATCACTGGAGAAATAGTTTGCCTGTCATGATTGGGGTGGTTTTAGCAACCAAGGTCGGTTTGACCTCTGACGTATCGACCTTCAGCTTATTGCTGACAGCGATCTTCGGCACCAGTTTAGCCCCCATCAGTGGGTACTATGGTCCGATTGCTGGCGTAATCGCTGGGGTAGTCCATGCAGCCTTGGTCACAAATATCACCTATTTACATGGAGGATTGAACTTATACAATAATGGCTTTTCCAGTGGATTTGTCGCGGCAGCAATGGTACCATTGTTAGATGAATACCAGCAAATCAGAAGGCGGAGAAGAAAATGATTGAAAAAGAACGGGCACGGCGAATCGTCGATGAAGTGGTCACCTACTTTTTGTCCCATGACTGTCAAAAGATAATAAGTGAGATGGCCTTTGAAGCAGAGGGGTTTAAAGCAGTTGTGCAAGGTCAATTTCCAGAGCAGCCCTCTGATTTAGAACATTTTATCGACATGCTCAACACACCAAGAGATAGCACGTTAGAAAATTATTATGTGGAGCTGTTAGGCGGTCATCAAACGATCCATGAAGAAAAAGATTACTATCTATTAGGATTAATGATCGACGAAGCATCCATCATGTACGAGGATGAGCAATTGATCGTTGAATTGTATCGCAAAAAATACAACTGAAAAGCCCTACGCAAAAAACGTTTCTAAGCGGTGACCTTCACCCTTTAGAAACGTTTTTTGTTCGTTTGTCGTGACAAAAATGAAAGTTTATTGATAGATTTTTCACACTACTTTTCAGAAAACCAGCGTTATACTTTCATCATAATAAAAAACGAGGTGACCGATAGATGAAAAAACTTCTGATTGGACTTGCAGCGCTCCTTCTCATAGGGTTCGGCGCATTGCAGGTCGCACAAACCGTCATCATGGGCGGCGACAGCTACTATGTCCAAATCACCACAGATGGTGAAAAGACGACTTCTAAGGATGACAATGGGAATGTCTATACTCAATACCATTACGAATTGCCAGGGTATGATGAGAACGGCAAAAGCAAAACCCTTGATTTCAATGGTTTCCAAGAACGACCATTGCGCAAAGAAGCCTATTTGAAGCTTACTTGGAACGAAAAAAAAGGGGTAACTGGCTATGAAGAGGTCAAAGAAAAAGACATCCCAGACAAAGCATTAACCCAATTAAAAGGAGCGTAACGCAACGATGGAAAAAATTATTCAAGCAAATGAACTGACCAAAGTATACGGAAAAGCCAACGAAAAACAAACCGAAGCCTTAAAAGGCATCAGCTTTGATATTGAAAAAGGCGAATTCATTGGGATCATGGGGGCTTCTGGTTCAGGGAAATCCACCCTACTAAACATTCTTTCAACTTTGGATCATCCGACAAAAGGTGCCATTCGCATCAACAATAGCGATATCACCAAACTAAAAGGCGATGCCTTGGCAGATTTTCGCAGCCGTGAAATCGGCTTTATTTTCCAAGACTTCAATCTATTAGAAAACTTAACGGCTTCAGAAAACATCGCTGTGCCTTTGTCTTTACAAGGAGTCAAACCAAAGATCATCCAACAACGGATCAAACGAGTCGCAGAACGCTTGTCCATCACACATATTCTCGACAAATATCCAGCAGCGATCTCTGGTGGACAAAAGCAACGGGTGGCAGCCGCTCGAGCCTTGATCACGGAACCAACGATCCTTTTTGCGGATGAACCGACAGGTGCCTTGGATTCAAAAAGTGCGAAAGACTTATTGAATATGATGGACGACTTGAATACCAATGACCAAGTGTCGATTTTATTGGTCACTCATGATCCCCTTTCTGCCAGCTATTGCCAACGTATTTTATTTATCAAGGACGGAAAGATCCATCAAGAAGTCAAACGTGAGGATCAAAGCCGCGAAGCATTTTACCGCCAGATCCTTGTCATTCTAGGAAACTTGGAACAATAAGGAGGAAGAACACATGCTTTGGAAACTATCACTTACCGGGATTAAAGCTCGGTTGAAGGATTATATCGTCCTCTTTTCTGGTTTAGTCATGGCTTCAGCCATCTTTTATATGTTCGAATCAATGGCGAGCAATGAAGCCTTTTTAAAAAGCAACTCGATCATCAGTATGGTGGTCTTCGTCTTTCGTTTTGGCTCGGTCCTCTTAGGGATCATTACCTTTGCCTACATCTTATATGCCAATTCTTTCTTGATGGCGATGCGCCAAAAGGATTATGCCATGTTTATGATGTTAGGAGCCAAAGGACGAAAGATCGCCCAAATGATTTTTATCGAAACCTTTATGGTAGGTATCGTTGCCACCGCCGTCGGCTCTATCTTAGGGATCGGCTTAGCAAGTGGTGTCAATACTTTGCTAGTCAATCAATTAAACTTGCAGATCACCCATTATGCAGCATTTAGTCCAGAGGCATTGATCGTAACCGTCGTCTTCTTCTCGGTTCTCTTCTTGATTGCTGCCATCTTCAATGCACGAGCAATTGCCAAAAAATCGATTTTAGCATTATTACGAGAAACAAGCACGCCGGCACAAGTCAAACAACGACCATTCTTGCTCTTCTTGCAAACCATTTTAGGTCTTTGTTCCTTAGCCATCGGCTATTATATGATGAGCGATTTGATGACCTTCCAATTGATAGGGATCGGCATCGCCCTTGTCACGATCGTTCTTGGCACATATCTTGTCTTTCGTTCGGTGATCATCGCTCTTTTATCCCTATTAAAGAAGAACGATACGATCGCGTTGAAAAAGTTAAACAATTTCACCTTGTCGCAATTAAGCTTTCGGATTCGTGAGTATACCCAGATGCTTTCGATGGTGGCGATGCTTTTTGCTCTAGCATTAGGTGCCTTGACGGTTGGTCTTGGCTTTAAAAACGAGATCCCTATCCTAGCAAAAACTGTTGCCCCTTATGACTTGTATTTGAACAATGCCCAAAACGCCTCTGACGAAAAAGTCAATGCGTTAAACCCGACCCTTGATGTGACCTACAGCATGAAAGAAACGGATGACACCATTTATTACGTGAAGGAACAATTCAACGAAAACAACTTGCTCAGCTCCAGTATGGATCAGTTGAGTGTCGATGTCACTTACAACAAGCTGACTGGCGATCAATTAGCTTCTGATATGACCACCCAAGACCAATTGCGTAGCTACCTCTTACCAGAACAACGAGGTAAGGAGATCCAAGTCGTCGATCAAACCGCTTTTGGTGCGGTCAATGCACCGGAAACCAGCTTGCGAATGGTACAAGTCAAAGACTTCCAAGCAAGCTACGATGCGTTGCGTGATTTGGCGCAAGCAAATCAAGACGCAAATTCTTCAGAAACCGCCGATATGAATTTCTCACAACGGGTCTTCGCCTACGACAGCTATAATGGGATTTTCTCTGGTTTTGAATTTATGGGCTTCTTCCTGGGTATCGCCTTCTTGACGATGTTAGCTAGCTGCCTGATGTTCAAAATTCTTTCAGGGGCAAACAGCGACATTCAACGTTACACGATGTTGAAAAAAATCGGTACCCGCACGCGTTTACTGAAAAGCTCGATCCGCAAAGAGATCGGCGTGCTCTTCCTAGTTCCTGGTATCTTAGGAATGATCCATGTCTTGTTCGGTCTAAAAATGTTCACCACCTTGATGATCGATCCGTACCATGACCTATGGCTACCTTTTGGCATCTTTATCGCCCTCTACGCCATTTATTACGTGGTGACTATTGGGTTATACACCAACATTGTTTTAAATCCAAAGAAAAAATAACAATCACTCTCTGAATTGCTCAACGCAAAGAGACCATCAAGCCATAAAGGGCACGATGGTCTCTTTCATTTTTTCGTTTTTTCTCGCACAAAGGAAAGTAATCTTAGGGTTTGACCCCTAGATGCATCGCCGCCGCACCTCCTGCATAGCTTTTGACTTGCAACACATCAAAGCCAGCTGCCTGAAATTCTCGTTTCAATGCCTCCTTGTCAGGAAAATCCCGTGCAGACTCCTGCAGCCAGGAGTATTCTTGATAGCTTTTGGCGAACAGTTTGCCAAATAACGGCATGACATGGTGAAAATAAAAAGTAAACAGTTGCCGCCAGCCGATTAGTGTGGGCTGTGATGTTTCGAGACAAACGATTTTCCCGCCTGGGCGCAGCACCCGATGGATCTCCGCCAAGACTTGTTGGCGATCCGCGACATTTCTCAACCCGAACCCGATCGTCACATAATCAAAGTGCTCGTCTGGAAAGCTTAATGCCATCGCATTGCCAGTGTGCCACTGAATCTGCGTTTGGTGCTTTTTCTGGGCCTTTTCTTTGGCAACCGTTAACATCTCTTCGCTAAAATCGACGCCAGTCACTTGCCCCGTCGGACCGACCGCTTCATTCAACGCAAACGCCCAATCCCCGGTACCGCAGCATAAATCTAATATCTCAGCACCCATTGGTACTGCCATTCGTTTCATGGTGTCCTTGCGCCACCGTTTGTGCAGCTGAAAGGAGATAATACCGTTCATTCGATCATAACGGGAAGCGATCGATTCAAATACATCATGTACTTTTGTTTCTTTGGCTGTTGTTGCCATTGCGGCACGTCCTTTCTTTGTTCCCTTCGTTTTAGACGCTAAATACTCACCCCTTAGGTGTCAGTTGCTAAAAGCTGCTGATGATTTTAGTCTAGCACGAAAAAACGAGGGGAACAAAGACCATGCTTGCCATCGTTTTTAGATGATTTGCATTGTTAATAACTTAAAGTATTATCTTTTTGTGCATATACAGGGTTGCCATCCGATAATCATAATGGATCATCGAAAAGGCTAATAGTTCGCCATTTCTCAGATAGCTGTCGTCTCGTACGATCAGTGCGGGCATGCCTTCTTCTAGATGAAAAAACGCTGCTTGTTCCTGTGATAGCGGTTTGCTTTGGATAAACTTGTCGATGAAGGCGACTGTCAGTTGTTTTTCTTCTGCCAAAGCTTGAAACATTGAACCCTCCATCATTGTTTCGGAAATCTCCCCTACGATTTCAGGTATATAATATGAGCGTTCAATCAAATAGGGTTTGTCATCTAGCGTGCGAAACCGTTGGACTTCGATAAAGTGTTGATCTTTCGCAAATTGTTTTTGACTTGGAAGAAACAGCGCCTCTGATACTTTGACCAGTCGCTTTGAAGCTTTGACCGTTCGAATGTTTTTCTCGCCCCGGGTCAAGTCTTCATTGAAGCCAAGATCACCTTGTTCAATGGTCGGTTTTTGGTTATTTTGAAAGCGAATATACGAGCCGCGGCCTTGCATCTGGTAGATCCAGCCCATCTTGCTCAATTTATTGAGGGCTTGACGTAACGTATAACGAGAAACGGGATAAATCGCCAAAAGCTCTCGTTCACTAGGCATCTTCCCCTGCTCATTTCCAATGTCACCCGCTTCGATCTTTCTGATCAATTCTGCTGCTAAGTCTTCAATACTGAGTTTCGTCATTTGCCTACTCCTTTCCTTCGGATTCTCTACTACTATTATCATCTTTGGCGTAAAAAAAGCCAGCTATTTTTCATAGCCGGCTTATCAAAAAAACGGATTGATTATACCTTCGTTGCGTTTGCTTGTTCGTCCTTGTATAATTTGCCATCATACATTTTGATGAATGGGAACCAAATCAAGAAAGCAACGACTGCACAGATGATTGCTAAGACAAAGGCACGCCAGTCACCACCTGAACCAATAAAGCCAGATAATCCAATTGGGGTCGGCCACGCTACTTGAGCAATCGGTGGGTTAACAAAGCCTAAGTTGATGCCAAAATAAGCAACGGACATTGAAGCCATTGGTGCTAAGAAGAATGGGATCGCTGTGTACGGGTTGTATACCACTGGCATCCCGAACAAAATCGGTTCATTGATATTGAAGAAGGATGGCACGATCGCTGCTTTTCCTAAAGCACTTAACTGCGCTGATTTTGCAAAGAATGCGATGAAAATCACCATTCCTAACGTCGCTCCTGAACCACCGATCGTAACGAAACTGTTGTTAAATTCACCCGCAAAGGCAATGTTGGCACCATTTTGGTTTTCCACCATATTTGACAACACGATTGGCGTCAAGAATGAGGTCACGATCGTTGCCCCATGAATACCGACGATCCATAATGCATGCATGAAGAAGTAGATAACAAGCAGTCCGATCCAGGTACTGGTCAATTGCGTCACGAAACTAAACGGAATCGCAATCACTTTGAAAATATCTGTGCCCATTGCGACTAACGCACCATTGATAACGATCACAGCTAATGAAGTCAGTGCCGTTGGAATCAATGCCGTAAAAGAGGAAGATACTCCTGTTGGCACTGTGTCAGGCATTTTGATGACAATATTGCGTTTCACACAGAATGCATAGATTTTTACGGCAATGATCGCCATGATGATCGCTGTAAAGATCCCAGTTGTTCCTAAACGAGTAACGCCGCCAGCCATTTCCCAGCCATCGATGATTTTTTGGTCATCAGAAATCACATTGACTAGTGTTGCCATACCGCCTTCAAAAACTAATTGTGGCAAGCACATAAAGAACGCCATCATAGAAAGTAATGCTCCATTGACTGGGCTAAGAACGATTTTCTCTTCTTGCGCTTGGATTTTCGTGTACTCGTAACCAAACACGACACAGAAGTAAAGGGCTAAAATCCCCATTGTTGCGGTATTACCTAACATGTAAAGATTTTGGATTTTATCGAATGACGCACTCCAAATACCTTCTAATGCAGGGAAGCTTTGTGGCAAAACACTGACGATCAAGAACATCGATCCTACGATAGTGAAAGGAATCGACGCCATCCCGGCTGCCATGACCCCACGAACGATCCGTAATTGTGAGATTTTCCCCATTGGACCCATTAAGTAGCGGTCCAAGAAGGCAAACATTTTGTTATTTTCTGAATCCATTGACTGTTCCTCCTTGAGTTTCAAATGTAGTCAAATACGTGAAATATTTGTCGCGGTCATGCTCGATCAACCACGCTTTACGCTGAATGAACAAACACGCCATCATGCCGACAGAAAACAAGGCAAGTAAGATCACTCTACCCGATTGATTCATAAAAGGAATCAACGTTGCTTGCTGCCCGATCAAAATAAATAGAATTGCAATGAGATTGACGCCGAATTGGAGCCAATAACCGATTTTTGTCACCAGTAAACGATTCGATTGCTGCCAATATTTTTGAGTTTGTTCAATAAGTATAAGTCCATCAACGATCAATAAGGCAATGGGAATCAAACCAGCCCATGTCCATTGAGACAGACTCAATAGGGTCCAATAAAGATTGACAAAGAAAAAGATCGCAGTCATATAACGAAAAAGTAAAAAACGATTAAACCGCATACTTTTGTTTGCATATTCTTTCTTGGCTGCTTGGGTTACCGGTTTCCTTTTGGTCACAAGTCTTCCTCCTTTCTTTTTGCTTTCGCTCGACAACTTGTTCGAACAAGTTATATTCTAGCAGAATTCTTGTTGAATGCAACCGATTTCTTTTTGAAAATGTTCTCTGAAAATAATCTGCTTTTTCATTCGTTATTTCTGAAAAGTTAAGCGAATCTCAAGGAACCTTGCAGGATAATGAGGGAATGTGCCTGATGTTTAGCTTTTGTTGGAGTAGAGAAAAAGTTATTTTTAGCATTCGTTTTTGCAAACAGTGTTTGTTCCTGAAGGCATTATCCCAAAACAAGGCAACAGGTTTGTAAAGTTGCTAACTTTACAGTACACTCTAAGTAACAAAATGTTTGATTTCGAACACGCGTTATTTTTAGTGATCGACATTCCCTGTACTCGTTCCTTAAAACGAAAGGAGATCCTCCCAATGGATGTATTAGAAACTTACTTAACCAGCATTGAAGATCCAGTAAAGCAAGAAAAACTGCGTGCCTTATTTGCCGCTATTACCAAGAAATTTCCTGACCTCGTTCCAGTCATCAAGTGGAATCAGCCGATGTTCACCGCCCATGAGACCTTTATTATCGGTTTCAGCGTTTTAAAACCGCATTTTTCTGTCTCCCCTGAAACCAAGTGTCTTGAACAGTTTGCCGATGCCATCGAAAAAGCTGGCTACAGCCATACGGATAACATTTTTCGCATCAAGTGGACTGAGCCGATCGATCAAGGATTGATTGAGGACATGATCGCCTTCAACCTGAAAGACAAAGCGGAGATGACCCGTTTTTGGCGCTGAGCCAATTTAGACTACGTAAAAGAAGAGCA